>NZ_JADEWR010000012.1 GCF_015207525.1 Nodosilinea sp. LEGE 06152 | reverse complement strand
TACGGAGTCACAGGCTCCTGGCGATTTTTCGAGTTTTATCCTTAAAGGTGCGGCGACCCAAGCTACACGCGGTTTGCTTAACCTAGGGTGGGACGGTCTGCCACACTTTTTAAGATACAAGGGTGGGCAGTGCCCACCAGTGGAAAGAACAGGCGATCGCCCCAATACAACTTTCTGGAATTTACTGTTTTCAAGGAAACTTGGATTAACTACGGCAGCTTAATTTCAATGGTGGGCACTGCCCACCCTACTAACTGGCGACAGCCATACCGTAATTTAATGGCGGCGTGGTTGAGGTTCTGGGCATTGCGGTGGTAAACGACGCGATCGCCTAAACTGCGCACATACTCCTCAGTACCATCGGTGGAGGCATCGTCAGCGACAACGACTTCGCAGGGTACGGTCTGGTTGAGGCCGCAGGCGATCGCCCGCTTCAGCAGCTCCAGCCGGTTGTAGGTGGTAATCACCAGACTAAATTTCATCGCCCCATGCTCCTTAGCTAGCTCAGCCTATGGCTCTTATGTCTAAGGATTCCCTAAGACCGGCAGGATAATTAGGGAAGAGCAGAGACCTGGTTAGGGAGGCCTAAGTTGCTAGAGACGTGGGCGTCGCCACGGGCATAGCTGACAAAGAGGTGGAGCAAACCCCAGCCCACCGGGCGCATCAACGAAATCATGCGCGGCTCACCCGCTACGTGCTGGTGGAGTAGCAGTGGCCAGTGCGAGAGAAACCGGGTTTCTGAACGTTAAATCCTGGTGAATAGCAAAAACGCCGCCGGAAACCCAGTTTCTGGGTAGAAAGCATCAAGTTAGTTTCAAGACGGCCATAAAGGCTTCCTGGGGCACGTCTACCGTGCCGATCGCCTTCAGGCGCTTTTTACCCTTGGCCTGCTTTTGCAGCAGCTTTTTCTTACGCGAAATATCGCCGCCGTAGCACTTGGCCAGCACGTCTTTGCGCAGGGCCGGAATGCTCTCGCTGGCGATAATACGGCTACCGATCGCGGCCTGAATCGGAATCTTGAACTGGTGGCGGGGAATCAGTTCCTTGAGCTTTTCGACCAGGGCTTTGCCCACGTAGTAGGCCTTGTCGCGGTGCACAATGGAGGCCAGCGAATCGACTGGGTCACCGTTGATCAGCACGTCGAGACGCGACAAGTGGTTTTCGCGGTAGCCAATCAGGTGGTACTCCATGCTGGCGTAGCCCTTGCTGCGCGACTTCATCTGGTCAAAAAAGTCGGTGACCACCTCGGCCAGGGGCACTTCGTAGATTAGGGTGGTGCGGCCCTGGGCCAGGTACTTCATGTCTTTAAACTCGCCGCGCCGGTTCTGGCACAGTTCCATCAAGGCCCCGACGTACTCTTCGGGGGTGATCATGTCGAGCTGCACGTAGGGCTCTTCGATCTTTTCGCGGGATTGGGGGTCGGGCAGGGTGCTGGGGTTATCGATTTCGAGCACCTCACCTTGAATGGTGGTAACCCGATAGATTACCGAGGGAGCGGTGGTAATCAGGTCGAGGTTGTACTCGCGCTCCAGGCGTTCCTGCACAATTTCCATGTGCAGCAGGCCCAAAAAGCCGCAGCGAAAGCCAAACCCCATGGCGCTGGAGGTTTCGGGCTCGTACTGCAGGGCCGCATCGCTGAGACGCAGTTTTTCGAGGGCTTCGCGCAGTTCTTCAAACTGGTCTGAGACGGTGGGGAAGAGGCCGCAAAAAACCATGGGTTTAGCTTCGGCGTAGCCGGGTAGGGCCTCTTTGGCGGGGTTTTGCACCAGGGTAATCGTGTCGCCCACCCGAGCATCTTCCACAGCTTTAATGGAGGCGGCAAAGTAGCCTACTTCCCCAGCGTGGAGTTCTTCGACCTGCACTTGGGTGGGGGCCAACACGCCCAATTCATCAATTTCGTACTCTTTGCCCGAGGCCATCAGCCGCACTTTGTCTTTGCGGCGAATGGTGCCATCCATGACGCGGAAGTAGACGATTACGCCCCGGTAGCTGTCGTAGTAGCTATCGAAAATCAGCGCCCGCAGGGGTTGATCGACGGTGTCGGCGGGGGGCGGCACCAGGTAGACGATAGATTCTAAAATTTCGTCAATGCCCACCCCTTGTTTGGCGGAGGCGGGAATGGCCCCGCTGCAGTCGAGGCCAATAATGTCTTCAATTTCCTGCTTAATGCGATCGGGTTCGGCCCCTGGCAGGTCAATTTTGTTGAGAACGGGAATGATTTCGAGGTTGTTTTCCAGGGCCAGATAAACGTTGGCCAGGGTTTGGGCCTCGACCCCCTGGGAGGCATCGACGACTAGCAGCGCCCCTTCGCAGGCGATCAGCGATCGCGATACTTCGTAGGAAAAGTCAACGTGCCCTGGGGTGTCGATCAAATTCAGCACGTAGTCTTTGCCGTCCTGGGCCCGGTAGTTCATGCGGGCGGCCTGGAGCTTGATGGTAATGCCCCGCTCCCGTTCCAGATCCATATTGTCGAGGAACTGAGCCTTCATTTCGCGATCGCTAACCGTACCGGTGCGCTGCAACAGCCGATCGGCTAGGGTCGATTTGCCGTGGTCGATGTGGGCAATAATCGAAAAATTGCGAATCTGAGAGACGGGAACCTCGGTCATACGAAGGCTTACCAGCAATAGCGGTTTACAGACTTTAATATTGTAAGCCCTTGCCTGGGTGAATGCTCGCAAGGGAGTTAGAGCTGAGCCATGAAGAGTAGGTAAGACGGAATATTTGCGGCATGAAGGTTTTTTGCAGCAGTCCCCTAAAAGCGTGCTGAGCGCGGTGGGAGGATGGGCTAAGGCGATAGGAATAAACTTGTTATGTCAAGAACCTGAGACCTAACCGCCAAGGGGTTTGAGGTTGAGCGCCCTAGACCTTTCACCCTAGGGCTTAGACTAAAGAGAATACACAATTACCTACCTGGCAGTTCAGGCGACCTACTATGCAAAACTCTGCCTCCCATTCCGGCGAGCGGTCGGCGGAAAAAGTCGATCTCTCCGTGCAGATCGACAAAGACCTGCTCGACCAGGTAACCCACCTCAGCTCTGACCCCAGCAAGGTTATTGATGTTGCCCTACGCCAGTGGCTGCGGGGCGATCGCCGCTACGAAGACGACCTGGTGCGCCATCTGCCCCGCAACCCGACGGTGCCGCCCAAGGGAGAGTGGAACGACTAGGGGAATGGAGTGCAGGGTGCAAGGCATCGGGCCGCCCCTGAAACCCTGCACCCTGCACCTGACACCCCAAACCTTTCCAATTCCATCTCAACTAGAGCCATCGGTATGGTCGGTTGGTTAACATGGGAACGTTCTGGCCCCGTACCCCTATGCGATCGCCACGTTCCATTTCTGCTTTGGCTACGGATAGCCCAACGGATTCGCTCTCCGTTTGGATCATGGTGCTGAGTCCCAGCGGCATCGTCGAGTCGGTTCAAACGGTGGGGGCTAAGGCATTGCCAGTGGCGCTAACGGCCAACTGGGTAGGGCGATCGCTGAGCGAAATTGTCTCATTTGCCAATGCCCAGGCCCTGGAGCAGGCCCTCGATACTCTGGCCACCCGTCACGACATCGTTCAGCTGCCCGGTCGCTGCCCGTTGGGTTCTAACAGTATTGATGTGCGGTGGCTGCTGCAGCCCCTGCTGGGACCAGATGGCAGCTTATTTCGCATTGCGGCTACGGGCTACCTGGCCGACTTGCACGGCCTAGCCGAAAGCCCCTGGATGCGAGTTGCCCCGGCTATGGCTGCAGAGGTGATATCTGCACAATGCACCCAGCTGCAGACCTACTCGCCCCGGCTCAACCAAATTACCCGCAATGTCCGCTGGACGCTCGATTTAGAGATCATTCGTCAGCAAACGGTAGAAGGTCTCGGCGACCTGTTTGACGTCGATCGCTGCCTGGTGTTTAGCTGCCATGCGGCTCCCAATATGGCCCCCGAGGCTGCGGCGGTAGCTGCTGAATACGTGCGATCGGAGGATTTGTTGTTCTGGCAGGGGCAGGTGTGGCTGCTGGCCGAAACCCCTTGCCTCAGCGCGGCGGCCCAGGCGTCGAGGGCGGTGGTGCCCCCCCGGCAGCCCGCCGATCCATCGGTAGTTGCTGTGGCGACCCGCTACCAAAACACCATCAACGGCTTTATCGTGCTCCACGATCGCCCCGATCGCCCCTGGTCAGAGGTCGAGCTTAACCTGCTGACCGACCTGGCCGATCAGGTGGGCACTGCGATCGCCCACGCCACCCTATTTAGCGAAAGTCACGCCCTGGCCATCAAGCTCCAGCAGGCCAACGCCAGCCTGATGGAAAAGCAGCGCGAGTTTCAAGAAGCCCGCCGCCAGGCCGAAGAAGCCCGCCGCCAGGCCGAGGAAGCCTCGCGCCTCAAGAGCGAGTTTTTGGCCAACACCTCCCACGAGCTGCGCACCCCTCTCAACGGCATGATCGGCTTTCTCAAGCTGGTGCTCGACGGCATGGCCGACGACCCCGCCGAGCAAGAAGAATTTATTGAAGAGGCCCACAAGTCAGCTATTCACCTGCTGCAGCTGATCAACGATGTGCTCGACATCGCCAAGATCGAAGCGGGCAAAATGCAGATCGAAATGGGGCCTGTAAGCCTGAAGGAACTGCTGACTGATGTGGAGAACTTCATTCGTCATCAGGCCGATCAAAAAGGCCTTTCATTTGAGATTTTGCTGCCTGCCACCCGCGACGACATTAGAGTTAACGGCAATTATCAGCGGTTGTTTCAGGTGTTCATTAACCTGGTCGGCAATGCGATCAAGTTCACCCATGAGGGGGGCGTTACCATCAGCGCTGAGGTGAAGCCGCAAAAGGTAGAACGCCAGGGCAAGATCTGGCCCGGTCTGGTCAAGATCAGCGTGGCCGATACGGGCATCGGGGTATCGCTGGAGAAGCAAGATCGGCTGTTCCAAAGCTTTAGTCAGGTAGATGGCGATCGCACCCGCCAGTACGGCGGCACCGGCCTGGGCTTGGCTATCTCCCAGCGCCTGGTAGAGGCAATGGGCGGTGTGGTGCAGTTCATCAGCATGGGCGAGGGGCTGGGCTCGACGGTGACCTTTACAGCGCTGCTGTATCAGGAGCCGGTGGTGATCGACAAAGAACCCATGTACCCGCCTAAGTAATCCCGTGGCATGATCCTTAGCCCTAGGACGAAACCCCGTTCTGGCTAGGCCAGGTAGGCAGGACGGGCGGCTTGGGACTGGGTCAGGGTGTTGTGTACAGCGTCCCAGTCTTCGGCGGCAATCAGCGCTTTGATCTGCTCTAGCTGGTGCTGGTACTGGGTTAGGGCATCCAGCAACGCTGTGCGGTTGTGGCGGGCCATCAAAGTACCCAGGTCAGGGACGCCGCCGCCAACGCGGCTGGTGTCTTGAAAACCTGAGCTAGCCAGGGTTTGGGCTAGCGAGAGAATATCTGGATCAGCTTCCTGCTGGCAGGCGAGGATGAGGCTGCTGCTGACCATCACGGGCAGGTGCGAGATCCAGGCGACGGCGCGATCGTGCTGGTCGGGGTGGCACTGGCAGAGGTTGGCCCCGAGGGAGGTGGCGATCGCCCCCACCCTTTCCAGAGCCGCTGGATTCGTTGCCTCAGTAGGCGTAAGCACGTAGGGGCGACCCTGAAACAACCCGATTTCTGCCACCGCCAGCCCTGCCTCGGCCTTGCCCGCCATCGGGTGCCCACCTACAAAGTTGGGCCATAGTGCCTCGATCGCCGGTACCAGTTCCCCTTTCACCGAGGCCACATCGGTCACTACGGCCCCCGCTGATAGGTAGGGCGCGATCGCCTTAGCGGTCGCTAAAACCGTGTCGATGGGCGTGCAGATAAACACCACCTCGGCCCCTGCAACCAGGGCCAGATCGGTACCCGCTTCGGTCGCGGCTCCCATAGCTAGAGCCGCTTTGGCCGTTTCTGCTCGGCGGGCAATACCTACAACTGGGTAGCCCTGCCGGGTCAGATCTAACCCTAGCGAGCCCCCAATCAAGCCCAGGCCAATAATGGCGATTCGTTCCATAGGTTTTTAGCTGTTTGCCCACAGTGGTTATTACCAGCATATCGGTGGGGGGGTATCCAGCAGCCTCGACGAATCTTCTATGCGACAATGGACACCTAATAGTTGCTATTGAGCGGTTGGCCTGGTTCGACGGCACCCTCAGGGCAACGCCATCGTCAACCATGCCAGCTGATTCTCTCGATCGCTCCCTCGTCACCCTTTGGATGCCATTACCTTGATAGAGGCCCAAGTACACCAACAACTGCGCGCCCTGCTGCGGGAATGGGGAGAGCCAAGCTGGCCCCACCACCTGACGCTGGCGCGGCTCGTGGCGCGGGCGCTGCGGCTGGGGCGGAGTGCGCTGCTGCAGGTGGGTGGCCTGTCGGCCTACCAGGGGGAGTACCGCCTCAGCTACCTGATTGCGCTGATGATGTGGCCCGGCCCAGCCGTTGTGGTAGCCCCTGAACCGACCGCTCAGCGGTTGTTGATGGTCGACCTGCCCCGCCTGCAAGAAAAGCTGCGGCTGCACAAGCCGGTGCACCGGGGGGCGAGTTGGCCCAGCGGCGACTTTAACGGCCTGCTGATTACCACCCCTGAAGTCTGGTTGAGCGATCGCCTCAACCACCAGAGCCAGTTTCCCGAGGGCATTCCCACCCTAATTGACGACGCCGACAACCTTGAGCAGTGGGTGCAGGAGCAGCTCACCGCCAATCTCAGCCCGCTCGACTGGAATCACCTGGCCCTGGCCTACCCCAACCACCAGGGGCTGATTCAAGATACCCATGTGGCCTTGACCCACACGGCCTTTCAACGCCCGGCCAACCCCTACCGGCGCTATCTACTAGACGAGCAAGACTGCCAACAGCTCCAGCGGCTGCACCAGGTTCTGACCGCCAGCCGTACGCCCCAGGCGGAGGGACCCATGCCGCCCCAGTGGGCCCGGTTCTGGCAGCAGTTCAACCCGCCCGACCACCTGTTGTGGTTTGCCGTCGATCGCGATCGCGGTCAAATGTCGCTACACTGCGCTCCGGTCGATCTGGCCCCGGCCCTGGCTCCGGTGTGGTCTCGACAACCGGTGGTGCTGATTGGCGCGGCCCTAGACCCCGACCCGGGAGCCGACCATTTTCGCCAGCGCCTGGGGCTGAGCGAACTGACCTGCCTCCAGTTCACCCCCAACCGCCAAAACGACGCCATTCAGCTCTACCTGCCTACCCACCTGCCGCTGCCTAACACGCCTCAGTTTCAGGGGGTGCTGCACCAAGAAATTCGCCGTCTGCTGAGCCGCGATGTTGAAATAGATGCGCGCGCCGAAACGGCTGCCGAAAGCTTCGCCAGTCGGCCCGGCTTTACGGTGATTTTGCTCGATGATCTGCCCCTTAAGGGTCAGCTGGCGGCGACGCTGGCCGGCGAGTTTGGCTCACGGGTGCAGGTCGAGCAGACGGCTGTCGACCGCAACGGCATTTTGGTCAGCGGTTGGGCATTTTGGCGACAGCACCAGGCCCTGCTGCCGCCCCCGGACCTGCTGATTGTCGCCACGCTGCCCCTGCCTTCCCTAGAAAACCCCCTGGTGGCGGGTCGGGTGGCTTTTCACAAGCGGCGGCGGCAAGACTGGTTTCGGCTGTATCTGTTTCCCACAGCGGTGACGGAGCTGCAGCGCGCGATCGCCCCCTCGCGGCAGCACCAGGGCACCGTGGCACTGCTTGACACCCGCATCCACTACCGCAGCTACGGCGTACAAATTCTAGAGGCCCTGAGCCCAGCCGCCTGCACGCGATCGCTGCCCTCGGACTGGGGTGCAGGGCGTTAGAGGATTTGAACAATTGAGGTTTTAAGGAAGACTGGACTGCCGACTTTTCACCGCCTTTCTCTGCCCACATCCCGTTCTATGATTGAGAATGGAGTAGTACGGAACGTAGCGACGTAGACCCATGGGCGAATCAAAACGACGCAAAGAGCAGCTAGGCGAAAAGTATGGTCAGGCAGAGCCCATTCTGCCCTGGCTGCCCATTACTAAAGATCAGTCTCAGCAATTTGTGAAGTGGACCACTCGAGGCACCTGGAGCGCAATCATCCTGGTGATTGCCTTCTGGATTACCCTGCGGTTTATTGGCCCCGGGCTGGGCTGGTGGAGTTTGGTTGACTAGAACCACGAATCTCAGGATTTGCAGACATAGCCGCACGAAATTTCCTATTCTCGCTAAGAAATCATAATGAGTGCTTTCCGTCTTCCGTAGATTCTAGGTAGAGTTAGAGTAGGTGGTTGCGCGGGAGTTTGCGAGAAGATGCTGAGCCAACAACGGCAGTCTGGACCCCAGCGAGAAGAGCCCCAGCCGGCCGGAGTTGCCGGAGGCGCACAGGGAGTCGCCAGGGATTTTAGCCTGATAATCGACGGGTCTGAGTCGGCCTTAGCCCTGCCTCAGGTCATTCCCCCTGTTGCCCAGAAGAGTAATCAGTCGTGGCGGCTGCTGCTGATTTCCCTGCTGAGCTGCGGTGCGGCCAGTGCGGCAGCCTTTGGAGCCTTTCTCTGGCTGATTAACCTACCGCCCACCACCAACTGCGAGAATACGGCCACCGTTACTACCGATCGCGCTCAGCTGTTCTGCGCCCAGACCGCTGCTAGCTCGGGCGAATTGACCGACGTGCTGGCCGCCCTCGACCTCGTAGGCGGCTGGACAGCGGAGCACCCGCTCCACTATGAAGTGCAGCCCCTAATTGAGCAGTGGTCATGGGTGGCGTTAAAAGCCGCTGAGCAGGAGCTGCGCAGCAACGGCAGCATGGCCGAAGCGCAGTCTTTGGTCAGCCATATTCCGGCTGATAGCCCGGTGTTTGCCACAGCCCAGGAGACTATGCAAACCTGGCAAACCGAGTGGGATCAGGGCGAGGCCATTATGGCTACCGCCCAGGCAGCGCTCCAAAAGCAGGACTGGGCTACCGCCTCTAAGCAGGTGCTGGCTTTAGCCGAGCTCAACAATTCCCACTGGCGAGTAGACCAGGTGGCGGCGCTGTCGCGCCAGATTCGTCAGGAGCGCCAGGCCCAGGAGCTGCTGACCGAAGCCGTGGCTACCGCCGGGCCGGGGGGCAGCGATCGCCTGGGGTCGGCCCTGCGCACCGCCAGCAAAATTGACGAGGGCACCTACGCCCGGCAGCAGGCTCAGCCCTACCTAGACCGCTGGAGCGATCTGCTGCTCAAGCTGGGCCAAGACAAGTGGTATGCCTCTGAGTTGGATGCGGCGATCGCCCTGGGCCGCAGTGCTGCCCTCAACCCCAGTCGTGCCAAGGTGGCCCAGGAGCTGATCTGGATTAGCCAGGCGCGTCAGATGGCCCAGCGGAGCCTGACCACCTGGCGCACTGCCCCGGATCAGCTGGTGACACTCTATCGCGCCATGCTGTTGGCTAATCGACTGCCCACCGACAGCCCCTACTATGCCCAGGCCCAGTCGAGTGTGGCCACCTGGCGCACCCACCTGAGTGGGCTGGCCCGGCTGCAAACCGCCCAGGCCATCGGGCAGGTGCGCGACACCGACGCAATCAAGGTGGCGATCGATCAGGCGGCTAAGGTGCCGATGGGCCACCCCCGGCGAGTACAGGCCCAAACCCTGGTGGCCCACTGGCGGCAAGAGGTTGAGCGCTTAGAAGACCGGCCTTACCTGGTGAAGGCCCACGAGCTAGCCAGGGCTAAAACCTTCGAGGGCCTGCAGGCGGCGATTCAAACCGCCAACGCCATTGCCCTGCCCCGCGTCCTGCGTGGCGAGGCCCAGAGCTGGGTCTACATCTGGACCAGTGAGCTGCAGGTGATGGAAGATCGCCCCATGCTCAACCGGGCGCGATCGCTGGCCGCTCAGGGTAGCCTCTCCCAGGCCATTGCCGAAGCCAGCAGCATCAGACCAGGTCGCGCCCTCTACGACGAGGCCAAGGCCGCGATCGCGGGGTGGCAATGGGAGATTGCCGCCGCCGAGCGCGCCCGCCTGCGTGCCATTCAGGAGGCTGCGGCTCGCAGGGCCGCGATCGCGGCTCCGGTAGAGCCTACCCCCGAGAGCGATCCCCCCAGCGCCGATGCCTCCGCAGATGCAGTGGTGCCAGCGGCAGAGGCTCTGCCTATAGCTCCGGCCCCCAGTCCTGCCGAACTGAGCCTGCCGCGGCCGTCTCTGCCTGACCGGATTGAAACCGTTCCCGGCGAAAATTCTGCTCCGGCTGAGGTGGCCCCCCCGGTGCCTGCGGCGATCGAGACTGCCCCAGCGACTCCACCGCCAGCGCTAGTGGCCCCAGCCCCCCTGCCTGCGCCTATTTCCAGCCCGCCACCCGTGGTTCCCCCCGCCCCGCTGCCGGTCCTGCCCCCCGACTCTACGACGGCCCCTGTGCCCGAGCCCCAGGCTGCCCTGCCTCAGACCAATCGGCTCGCGCCTGAGGTGTCGGTCCAGCCCCAGCCGGAAGCGCAGATCGCCCTACAGCTGCGCTGGTCAGAGGCCAGTTTGCCAAAACAAAGGTCGATCGCCGCCGCTTATCCCCAGACTCCGCCCGATACCGAAGTGCTCGTCACAGGAGCGCTGTACAGCGGCTACTAAATCTCCTGGTAGCGAATGACGTTATTGCCAATCGGCCAGGGAGTAAACGATTCAAACGACTCGCAGATAATCCGTTGCGCACCAAACAAAAGCCGAGACCGCTGCCACCACCGACAGGACTATCTTTCCCTGCATAGATCTCCTGGGTCGATTAAGATAGGAACTGGCCAAATTTGCCGAAGGGGCTGCACACAGTCCGGCTCGGAATCTGGGGCTTTCTCATCAGCAAAACTTCACCTAAACCTGGATTGGGTTGATCTATGGCTCTACTCCAAAACTTACCCCAGGTGCCCGATACGCTGCGAGGACGCACCGTAGGGCGCAGCTTTCAGGCGGTATTTTTGCTGGCGCTAATCTCGGTGCTGCTGCTGGGGGCCTTTGGGCTGCGGCTGTTTCAGCTCCAGGTAGTCAACGGCGATCGCAACCGTCAGCTGGCCGATACCAACCGCATTCGCCTGGTGCCCAAGCGCCCGGCTCGGGGCACTATTTTCGATCGCAACGGCGAAATTTTGGCCGGTAGTCGCCTGTCACACACCATATCAATCTGGCCGATTGCCCTGCCCCGCGACCAGTGGCCCATGGTGATCAATCGCCTATCCAAGGTGCTCAACGTTCCCCCCGACGAGATTCAAAAGCGGCTAGAGCAGGCCGGTTACGAGTCGATCGAATCGATTACTATCGCCCGGGGCATTAGCCCCGCCCAGGCCACAGCCCTAGCCGAATACACCAATGAGCTGCCGGGGGTGCGGCTAGAGGCCGAGGCCGTGCGCAACTACCCCAACGGCGATCTCGCCGCCCACGTGATTGGCTACACGGGCGAACTGACCGACGAGCAGCTGAAGGCGCGTCGCGATAAAGGATACCGCCTGGGCGATGTGGTCGGCCAAATGGGGGCCGAGGCGGCTTTTGAGAGCACCCTCCACGGCACCTGGGGTGGTCAACAGGTCGAGGTTGACAGTGCCGGTCGCATCATCAGTATTTTGGGCGAGAAGCCCGCCACCGCTGGCCAAGACATTCAGCTCACCATCGACCTGGAGCTACAGCGAGCCGCCGAGGCAGCGCTGGGCACCCGCGAGGGCGCGATCGTCGCCATGGATCCGCGCAACGGCGCTATTTTGGCGATGGCCAGCTGGCCCACCTACGACCCCAACATTTTTACCACCCGTATTACTGAGGCCCAGTGGCAGCAGCTGCAGGGGGCCGACCACCCGTTCCTCAACCGATCGCTGCAGGCGTTTCCGCCCGCCAGCACCTTCAAAATTGTGACAACGGCAGCGGCCATAGAGTCGGGTAAGTACGATCCGGGCACAGTACTGCCCACCTACCCCTACATTCAAGTGGGGGGCATTCAGTTTGGCGACTGGAACCGGGCAGGCTTCGGCCCCCTGAGCTTTCCCGGCGCGATGGCCTGGAGTAGCGACACCTTCTTTTACCAGGTGGCTATGCGCATAGGCGGCCCTACCCTAATCGAAATGACCCGCCGGTTCGGCTTTGGCCGCAAGACTGGCATTGAGCTAGGGGCTGAAGAAAGCGCTGGTCTAGTACCCGACGACGCCTGGAAGCAGGAAGCCTTTGACACCCCTTGGGTGATTGGCGACTCAATTAACATGTCCATTGGCCAGGGGTTTATGCAGGCGACGCCGCTGCAGGTGGCTAATATGTTTGCGGTTGCAGCCAACAACGGCTACAAAGTCACGCCCCACCTGCTCAAAGATAACGAAGAGCACCGCAACTGGAAAGAATCTCTGGAGCTGAGCGACGCTACCGTTGACATTTTGCACCAGGGGCTGCGGCGGGTGATCACGGGTGGCACAGGCCAGAGCCTCAACGTGCCCCACCTGCCTCCCCTTGCGGGTAAGAGTGGCACCGCTGAAGCACCGCCAGGGCTGTCGCACGCCTGGTTTGGGGCCTATGCCCCCATGGAAAACCCGGAGGTAGTCGTTGTGGCCTTTGCCGAACACTCCGGCGGCGGCGGCGGCAAGGTGGCTGCACCTATGGTGTTACAGGTGCTAGAAGCCTATTTTGGCAAAAGCCAGGTTGCCGAAGGCCCTACGCCATAGGCGCGCCTTCTCTCCAAGGACACGGTGATCTCAAGACAGCCCCCGTTCCCTGAGCCAAATCGAAGGGACACCACCCCAACGCAGCCCTCGCTCCCTGAGCGCAGTCGAAGGGACATCACCCCAAAGCAGCCCCCGTTCCCTGAGCGCAGTCGAAGGGACATCACCCCAAAGCAGCCCACGCTCCCTAAGCGAAGTCGAAGGGACATCACCCCAAAGCAGTCCTCGCTCCCTAAGCGAAGTCGAAGGGAAACCACCTCAACTACCAGCGATCCATCAGCTCCGGGAGGCGAGGCTGAAGTTGCGAAAATGCTGGGCCTGGGCCTCAATGCGGCAGGCCAGGCGATCGCAGACCATGCCGCACAGGTCAAAAATCAGCTCATCGGTGACGCTGTAGTAGGCGGAGGTGCCCTCGGTGCGGCGACTTAAAATACCTGCCTGCAGCATCACCTTTAAATGCTTAGAGACGTTAGCCTGGCTGGTTTGGGTAGCTTCTACCAGCTCTTGCACACATTTTTCGCCTTCCCGCAGCAGGTTGAGAATTCGCAGCCGCATGGGCTCGCTTAACACGCTAAAATACTCGGCCACTTGCTGCACGACTTCAACTGAAACCGGTTCTACAGGATCCATCAGGGTTCGTAGGTAGGCTCGTGTGTGCGAGAGATTCTCAGTAATCTTAACAACTATTTTATTTTCGCAGCTATCAATAGCAATCCAGTCATCAAATCTTGTTAATTATTTTGGGATGATCCCCGTGGGGTTGACGTCGAGAACCAGAGGAAGGGATTGGCGTAATAGGTTAAGACTAAACCTTGGGTCAGGGGCCGTACCGTGAGATTCTTAAAGATAACGATCACTCACCCTTGAGGACTGCCGTGAAAGCCATCACCCTGCTTGGTTCAACCGGGTCTATTGGCACCCAAACCCTAGATATTTTGGAGCACCACCCCGACCAGTTTCGCCTGGTGGGCATTGCCGCAGGGAACAACGTTGACCTGTTAGCCCAGCAGGTGCGCCAGTTTAAGCCCGAGGTGGTGGCCATCTGCAACGCCGAGAAGCTGGGCGACCTGCGAGCGGCTCTGGCCGGGCTAGACCCCATGCCCCAGCTCTTGGCCGGGGATGATGGGGTGGTGGAAGTGGCCCGCTACGGTGATGCCGAGGCCGTGGTGACGGGCATTGTGGGCTGTGCCGGGCTGCTGCCAACTCTAGCGGCGATCGAGGCGGGCAAAGATATTGCCCTGGCCAACAAAGAAACGTTGATTGCTGGCGGCCCCGCCGTGCTGCCCCTAGTCGAGAAGCACGGCGTTAAGCTGCTGCCCGCCGACTCCGAGCACTCTGCGATTTTTCAGTGTTTGCAGGGGGTGCCCGAGGGTGGGCTGCGGCGCATTTTGCTGACCGCGTCGGGTGGAGCCTTTCGCGACTGGCCCACCGAAAAGCTCGCCCAGGTGACGGTGGCCGATGCCCTCAAGCATCCCAACTGGTCGATGGGCCGCAAAATTACCGTTGACTCGGCCACGCTGATGAACAAGGGGCTAGAGGTGATCGAGGCCCACTACCTGTTCGGTATGGACTACGACGGTATCGATATCGTCATTCATCCCCAGAGCATTATTCACTCGCTGATTGAGCTGCAAGATACCTCGGTGTTGGCCCAACTGGGCTGGCCCGACATGCGTTTGCCCCTGCTCTACGCCCTCTCCTGGCCCGATCGCATCTACACCGACTGGGAGCCGCTGGATCTGGTCAAAGCGGGCGACCTCACCTTCCGTGAGCCCGACCATGCCAAGTACCCCTGTATGGATCTGGCCTACGCCGCTGGCCGAGCCGGGGGCACCATGACAGCAGTGCTCAATGCTGCCAACGAGCAAGCCGTAGCGCTGTTCTTAGACGAAAAAATTCACTTTTTGGAGATTCCCAAAGTGATTGAGGGGGTCTGCGATCGCCACCGTTCCCACAACATCGCTCAACCCGTACTGGCCGATATTCTCGCTGCCGACCAGTGGGCCAGGGCCGAAGTGCTGAGCGTCAGCCAGAGTCTGACCCAGACCACCGTTGTTTCGCTGGGGTAAGCGCCGTGGATCTGCTGATTGTACTGGGGGCCATTGTCGTAGTCGTGGTGGTGTTTGGCTGGCTGTTTAAGCTAGTCAAAAACACGGTTCAAACGGTGCTGCTGGTCGCCTTTTTGCTGCTGGCGCTGTACTTTTTGTTTGGCATCGGCCCCGGTGCCGTTTGGGAACAGATTCAAACCTGGCTCGGCGACTGGCTGGGGAGATGAGGCGATTTTGGATTTTGGACTTGTAGTGAGCTTGTCGACCTATTGGGGATTTTGGATTGAGTGTGGCGGTCAGTGGTCTAGAGGACAGGTGCGAGGGCAAGGCTGATCACTTGCCAGGGGGCAGCGATCGCGGGTGGCGTCGTTCCCTTCGGTTGCTCTAGTAGATCGACTGAGCTAAGGATATCAACGGGCAGGGTGCCGCCCAGGGTGAGGGGGCTGCTGGTGCCGGTGCTTTCGTAGGCACGCAGAATGTACTGATCTGCCCGGTCTTCTGCCTGCTTAAAGGCCGATAGCACCAGGCTGGCGTCGTCGAAGTTGAGCCAGCTGGCGGAGGTGGGGCTGGTGGTTGATGACGCTGTCGGGCAATCCAGGCAGGCCTGAATCGGGAGGTTAAAGCGGCGGGCCACCTGGACGGTTTTAGCCTGCTGCCAGCCTTGGGCGTGGGGATAGATGGCGTAGCCGAAGGTTTGGAGGCCGCGATCGCAGCCCGGATCGGGCCAGATAGGCGCTTTCAGCAGCGTTAGCCGCAGTTGGTTGGGGGTGGCATCAAACCCGTGCTTGTAGTCAGTGAGAATGCTTACGCCGCGATCGCCGTCGCTCAGATCGGCCCAGCGCAGGGCGGGCACCTCCCACTTGGCAGCGTCTTGGGGGGTGACGGGGGTGGTGGCACGGGCGATCGCCCCAAAGGGGATTTCGTAGGTGGCCTCAGCGGCGGACACCGTTAGTGGAAAGGCGACCTTAAACACCACTTGGGTCTCTTGCCAATCGACCTGGGTGTGCACCGCCAGCACGGGCGACCCCACCTCTAAACGGTAGTCTTGGGTGATGGTGGACTGGTTGAAGGTTTGGACGACGCGCAGGGTTTGCCGCACTGGGCCGTACTCAACCCAGTGAATGCGCTGAAGCTGAAAATTGGCCAGGGGATGGTCCTGGTAGTCGGGGGCGATGTTCCAGGCATCCCAGTACTGGCCCTGGTCTTTGAATGCCTGGAGCTGGTTTCCACAGCCGTGGAATGTTTCGGTACCCGTGAGCTTGTGAACCAGGCTGGCAATAGCTCCAGTGGATGGGTCAATTCTTGCCCGCAGGTGTTCGTTCTCCAGCGCCCAATCATTGGGCAGAGCGGTGGGCAGCGGAGCCTCCGCAGGCAGAAGCCAGATCAGCCGATAGCCCACCGAAGGAATACCTGGAACATAGACTAGCAGCGATGGCGCTTCAGTCTGCTCTCGCTGGGTTAGGAGCGTCCGGCCTTCAGCATCCTGGGCTTGCCAGTGGGCTTGGGGCTGAGCTGTGGGCAGGGCGATCGCCACCACTTCACTGCGTTCCCAGTTGAGCGAATTAAAGAGCACTACGGGCACAGCGTGAGGGTGCGGCGGCGCAGGGATTGGGCAACGCTGAGCCAGGGCCGTGAGGGAGGTTTGCAAAATGCGATCGCCCGTCTCCAACGCCAGCTGCCACTCGCCGTTGGCCTGCTCGAACACCTCAGGAATCGACGATCCCGGCAAAATGTCGTGGAACTGATTGAACAGCACTCGCTTCCAGGCCGCTTCTAGCTCGGCCCGAGGGTAGGGCTGGAGGTCGTAGATAGCGGCGATCGCGGCAAATAGCTCGGCCTGAAACAGAATGTCTTCGCAGCGGCGGTTGTACTGCTTTTGGTCGCCGTGGGTGGTGTAGCAGCCCCGGTGGAGTTCGAGGTAGAGTTCGTCGCGCCAGATGGGTAGGAGGGTGGGAGGGTGGATGGGTGGGAGGGTGGATGGGTGGGAGGGTGGATGGGGGGATGGGGAGAGACTGATGGCGGCTTTGGGAGGGTTTGCATCTTTATCGGTGAGGGCGTCGAATAGGGGGGTGGCGTGGCCGAAGGTGAGGGTGGGGAAGAAGGGGGAGTTGGCCCAGCGCCTTGCTTTGAGCAGCATGTCGCGGGTGGGGCCACCGCCGTGGTCGCCGACACCGGGCAGCCAAAGGGCATCGGTGCAGCCTGTATTGGCTTCCCACTGGCAGGCGTATTGGGCCATGGCCACGGGGTCGATGTCGGTGCCGATGGGGGGGAGGGTAACGCCTGTAATCTCGCTGCCGTCTGGCCCCTGCCAGGTAAACAGGTCGTGGGGGAAGGGGTTGGTGTCGTTCCAGCGCAGCTTTTGGGTGGCAAAGTAGCGAATGCCGCCCTGGGTGAGGAGCTGGGGCAGCTGCCAGCAAAAGCCAAAGGTGTCGGGCAGCCAGGCGATCGCGCTTATTTCCCCAAATTTCTCGGCACAGTACCGCTGGCCGTAGAGAATCTGGCGGGCGATCGCCTCTCCCCCCGGCAAATTTAAGTCGGGCTCCACCCACAGCCCGGCATCAATCGCCCAGCGCCCTGTCTTCACCTGCTGCTGAATGGTGGCAAATAGGTCGGGGCAATGGTCCTCTAGCCAGGCAAAGAGCGCTGGCGACGAGTGGCTAAAGGTGAGTTCAGGAAAATCGCGCTGTAGCGCCAGCACCGAGCGAAAGGTGTTTTCGGCGGCTTGCCAGGTGTCGGCTACGGGCCACAGCCAGGCTAAATCGAGATGGGCGTGGCCCAGACAGTGCACCGTGCGCTGCTTTAGCCAGGGGGAAAAGGATTTAAGCGAGTCTCGCAGGCTGAGCAGGGACTGGTGAAAGCGTTCGCGTTTTGCCCGGCGATCGCGTATCGTCTCAGCGTCAGAATCCGTCCCAGAACCATCTACCGCGTTCCAGTCAATCCCACGCAACGCCCCCATCACGCGATCCAGCTTTTCGGGCTCAAACTGGGCCAGGTTTGTGGCCAGCACCGCCAGTTCGTCGGCCACAAACCCCGGTTCGGGACAGTCTCCCGTGAGTTGCTCAAACACCAGCTCCGCCTGCACCAGCGCCCCCTCGTCGTGGCCGGGGCTTAGCAGCCTGAGGGAGACATCCACCACTCCTCCCGGCACTACAGCCTCTGTCAGCACAATGCGCGTCCAGCAGTCGAAAATATCCCCCGATTGAACTAGCTCGCCATTGACAAAGATATCGGCCTGGTGGGCCCACCACCGCAGCGCCAGCCGAGCCGTTAGCCCCTCTAGGGGATAGCCATTGAGGTCGGTAGGCCAGGTAAAGCGCTGGTGCAGCCAGAGGGGCACGTTGCCCCTGGGCCAGACGATGTAGCCGCGATCGTCGAGAGCAGCCAGGGGCCAGGTTTGCCAGCGATCGGTTGGGGGAATAGACGGCGCTTCTGACGGAGCCGAGCAGCGGTGCCAGGTCGCTCGCACGTCTTTCTGGCTCAAGGCACGCAGGCGATCGAGAATATCTAAAATCGGCGGCGGCGGGGTGGGGCAAACGGTAGCGGGGGGCATGGCTCCGGTATGATCAAAAGCAGTCTCCCCAGTTTAGGCAGAAGTGTAGGCAGAGTTATGGCCACTTCGTCTCGCCCGTTCCAAAGCCAGACCGTGGCTCGCCTAGTGGCGGGCTATCGACAGGTGGCTCGCGGTGCTGGGCACTGGCTGCGGCAGGGGCGCATGGTGGCGGCTTGGGGGCTACAGGTGGCGGTTTACCCCCTCTATGTCGCGGTGCAAGGGCTGAGAATGGGTTACCGGCAGCTGCGAGCCGCCCGTCCCTGGCAGCCTCTGTTGACCAAGCTCAACGGCACTCGTCTTCCAGAACTGGTAGAGGCCGACACGCCTATTCGCGCCCTGTTATCTATTATTCAGCCCCCGGTCGTGCAGGCTCCAGAAAGACCACCGATGGGGCTGAGCTTGGTCAACCGACATGGTCAGTGGTTGCGGCAGTCGCGGGCCGGAGCCGTGCTTACCCCTGGTCAGTGGCACCTGGTTCCGTTTCAGGCCCCTATTCGCGGCATTGCCTCAGACTTGACAACTCGGCAGGTCGTACTGGTCACCGTCGATAACGACATTTTTGCCGGGCTAACCCACGACCAGCAGCAGCGGTTGCAGCAGGCGATGGTACTCATGCTGGCGGAGTATAGCCGCCTGCACCGTCGCCACGCCCTAGACCATACGCTTCAGCAGCCCTGGTTGCCCCTCCCCAAATCCAACCCCGCTGCCCTGCCTCCCCTGCGCTGGCTGCCGGTGGCCTTGCGGTGGCTGCAAACGAGCCSGCTGGCAGCCGCTACCAGCCTATTTGGTGAAGCCAGCCAGACTCAGGCGATCGCCCAACGCCCCCCGATGGCTGCCAACACCCGTTCCACAACCCCGGCCGTAAAATTCGATCCTAGGGCTAGCTTGCGTAGGGGCGTACCAAGTTACAGCTCACCTCAGGTTGACAACGCACCAACGCTTAAACACTTCCCCGCTCATCCAGCGCCCGTCAATTCAGAAATCGAGACCGTGGCCCTGACCGTAGCTTCCCCGCGGGCGGTCGTAGAGCATCTGTCATCCCCATTGGGTATCGCTGGGGTACAGGGGGCGCAGACTGCATTACAGACTGCAACCGCTACGGGGAGCGTTACCGTTTCAGCGGAGCATTCACCTGCCCTAGACGCACACCCTGCCAACCAGCGCCAGCTTGTTCCTACTAGCGCGATAGAGGCCCAGGTCACCCAGGTCGACTACATCGATGCGCCGCTGGTAGCTGTGCTGCGTGGCCTAGATTGGGTGCTCTACGTGCTTGAAACTTGGCTGCGCGGCCTGTGGGACTGGGTACAGAAGCAGTGGTAATGATCAGGGCCTTTGGATAGGAGGCGAACGTTTGGCGATATGATAGTGCAAGCTTAGTCCTGCACCGAAGCCGTTTCTACCGATGGAAGGCTGATGCTGTTTAGGGCAGGTCTGGGGCCTACTCTGCTAGCGGTTTGGAGACCTAACTCATGCTGACCCTCAAGATTGTGGTTTACCTCGTGGTCACCTTTTTTGTGGCCCTGTTTGTGTTTGGCTTTTTGAGCGGCGACCCCTCCCGCAACCCCGGTCGGCAAGACATGGACTAGGGGCTGTCATCAATTAGCTGCTAAACGTCCAAAATCAAGGTTTACAGCCCCTAGCCTGTGCTTGGGGTCGGGCGTGACAAGGCTGGATATATCCGGCTTTTGGCCACATTTAACGACACGCCCTAAGGTTACACCCGCAAACGTGGGTTGATTGCGCGGGCCAACCATGCTTAAGTCAACAGCCTAAGCTCAGTCAGTCGCCTCCAACCCCTGCGGAACTTAAGACCTTGAAGTTGGTCTTTAGTCTGGCGGTAGTTCACGACGCTGCCGCCAGACATGCATAGGTGTACGGTTCACGCTGGTCTCAGTTCACACTGGCATTAAGCGGTTAACCACGGCCTAGTTGAGCCCGCGCGTCGGGCTTTGTTTTTGCTTTGGTAATGCCAGCCCATGCCTCTGCCGCTGATTTTGCCCTCTGTGCCTCCGCCCCTGCAGCTGGCTGAAGTTGTGCTGGCGGAGGCAACTATTCATGCGCATCAGCCTGCAGAGCCTGGATCAGCGGGGGGTGAAAGTCAGTCTTTATCGGCGATCGCAGCCGCTACGACCGTTACCCCTGGCCCTACCTACCTGAGCCAGGCTGACCTGCTGCGCCCCCTGGCTCAAATCTCACCTAGCCCTAATGCTCCTGGCACAACAGAGCCACTGAACCCAGAGCCACCAGATTCAGAGACTTTAGGATCTCCCCAACCAGAGGCTCCGCCCGACGGGTCTGGTGAGTCGCCCATTGCTCCAGAGCCAGAGCCAGAGTCAGAAGCAAACCCCAATGCTTCCCCAAGTGCACCACCAGAGGCGCAGCCGGATGCACCGCCAGACGCACAACCAGAAGCCGCCAACTCCATTTTTTTGCGGGCTGACCAACAGGTTTTTGAGCCAATACGGCAGATTGTCACCGCCAGTGGCGACGTACTGGTGCAGTTTGGCACTGGTCAACTGGCCGCCGATCGCCTGTGGGCCAACTTGACCAACCGCTACCTGCGGGCCGAGGGCAACGTATTTTTTAACCGCAACAATCAAATTATTGAGGGCGAAACAGCGACCTACAACCTGCTGCAGGGGGCAGGTACCATTACCGAAAGCCGTGGCGAGCTGGAGCTATCCACCCTAGACGACGATTTTTCAACTCTGCCCCCTAGCCCCATCGCTGGGCTGCCCCTCGACTATCGCCTTCAAAACCAGCCGTCTATCTCTCAAGCCACAAGCCCAGGCGGCATTGCGCTGGCCACAGGCGACACCCAAGCGCTGCTGGGGGGCGAGCAGGGCAACGTCGAACGGCTGCGGTTTGAGGCCGATCGGGCTTCCTTTGATGCCGACGGTTGGTATGCCGAAGGAATTCGACTCACAAACGATCCCTTTTCGCCACCCGATTTGGAGTTTAGGGCCAACACCGCAAGACTAACCCCCATCAACGAAATTCAGGAGGAGCTAGTTTTTGAGAATCCGCGCCTGGTGTTTAATCAAGGGCTGAGCGTTCCTCTGTTTAGAAATCGCTTTGTGCTCACCCAGGGACAACTGCCGGGTGATGCCTTGAATCCCTTCCCCGCTGGCGTTGGCATTGACGGCCGCGATCGCGATGGGTTCTTTGTTGAGGCCCCCGTACCCATTGGCGGCGTGGGTCCGCTTAACATTACAATCGCCCCTCAATTTCTGGTCTCTCGCTGGCTGGGCAGCTCCAACTACAACATTGCTGACCCCGCCAACTTCGGTTTGGCCGCCAGCATCAGCGGCGCTCTAGGACCGCGCACTACCGTCAGGGGCAACCTCAGCCTGGCCGGGTTCGATTTCGCCAACCTGAGCGATCGCCTGCGGGCCAGCTTTCGCACTCAGCGGCTGGTGGGCACACACCGGCTCAACCTTGAGTACAGCTACCGCGATCGCCTCTTCAACGGTTCTCTAGGCTTTCAAGATGTGCAAAGCAGCCTGGGGCTGCTGCTAGAGTCGCCCAACATTGCCCTGGGCAACACCGGCATCAACCTCAACTATCAGGTCTCGGGGCAGTACGTCACCGCCAACAGCGATCGGCCCGATCTGCTCAGCCCAGGCGAAACCATTGGGTTGGCCAGCCTATTCCGCTTTCAGGGCTCGGCCGATCTCAGCCGCGGCTTTCTGCTGTGGCAGGGGCAACCCCTACCGGCGACCCAAACCGAAGGGCTGCGCTATTCGCCTCGCCCCATAGTGCCCAACCTGGTGCTGGGGCTGGGGCTGCGCGGAGTTGCCACTTACTACAGCAGCGACGATCTGCGAGAATCACTCGAGGGGAGAATCTCCCTAGGAGGACAGCTTGGTCGGCTCCAGCGCAACACCTTCGACTACACTCAATTCAATATTGGCTTTAGCCGCAACATCCTCGGCGGTGCCAACTCTCCCTTCCTCTTCGATCGCCAGGTTGACCAAACCGTGCTGTCAGGGGGTATTATTCAGCAGATTTATGGCCCCTTTTTGGCGGGTTTTCAAACAGCCATCAACCTGGAAAACGGGCGCATTATCGACACCAACCTGATCTTTGAGTATCGTCGCCGCGCCTACGGCCTGCTGTTTACCTACAGCCCTAACCAGGAAACCGGCTTTTTAGGGTTTCGCATTAGTGCCTTCGACTGGGTTGGGCGCACCGCCCCCTTCGATGCCGCCCCCGGCACTCCCAGTGATGTAATAGTGCAGTAGTGGCCCGTTAACGGTAATAAACCTTACGATGCTGGCCACTGCCCTAGCTTATGATTAAGCTAAAGAAACGTCCTTTTCAATCCGTTTTAACACCGTGGCCAATGTGGGTTAACGCATAGGCATCCACTATGACTCAATTCAGCCATACTGCCGATATCGAGGCTGTTCATCAGCTGCTCACCAGCTACAGCTTTGAGGCCGAGCCTTACCCAACCAAGGCCATAGTGGCCAATTGGCTAGCCGAGTTTGGCCCCGTATGGGTCAGCCACGCCATTACTGAAGCCCTCTATCAGGGCCGCTATAAACTCATTTCTATCGACCAAATTCTCAAGCTCTGGCAGCGACGGGGGCAGCCCATTCGCCACTTCAACCGCGAGTTCGAGTCAATTATTTTGGGTCAGACGTTGCTTTACCCCACCGGCTACGGTGACGGGCCAGAGCCATCTACGCTTCGTCGGGCCGTGGCTCCGGTGGCCGTCGAAACCGCACCGCAGTCAGCATCGCCCAGCCCAGCACCAGAGCTATTCACTTTACCTTCCGAGCAGACAGACCCCGAGCACATTGCCGCCGATCAGACAGCCTCGCCTAGCCAAGATATAGCCGCAGCCGCCCAGGATATGCCTAGCGCCTCTGACGAACCGGGGGCGCTAAAGGGCGTAGAAGAGTCTGCCGCTGTAGAAGAGTCTGCGGGTGACGAAGAGCCGTCCTCTACAAACGAGCCTGCGGTCGTCCACGCAGCACACGGGAGCAGCAGCGCCATAGCCGATGAACCGGACTGCACAGTTCCTGATTTTCGCCCCATTGCACCCGATGGGCCGTCGCGTTGGCAGCAGATCGAGGTCATTCAAACTTTTGTGCCCCGGCGCGACGAGTCAGAACTGCACGAGCGGCTGCGGGCCGTGGTGCAGGGCGGCATGCGAGAGTAACCCAACCAGACCCAGCGGCTAAACTAGCGACTAAAAGGGCATAGCCAGGCTGCCCAGATGGCGTATACTAGAGAATAGTACATACGGCCTAGCACAATGGTTCAATACACCCTGGCCCAAAGTCCAGACGTGGTTCTCACGGTATCCGGCAAGGATTCTCGCAAGGCTCGGGAGAAGGCGCTCGATCAGCTCATGGCTCTGCTCGATGAGGGAACCCTCCCCACAGCCCTAGCGGATGGCTTTAGCGCCGAGCAGCTCGTCGAAATTCAAGCTACCGCCACCTCAGCCGCCGTGCAGCAGCAGGAAGACTCTGTCGTAGATGCCATTCAGGTGCTCAACCAGCTGGCTACCCTCAAAGTTAAGGTTCAGAGCAGCCGCGACGAAGCGCTACAGGTGCGGCAGCTAGTCGATCTGCTGTTTACCGATGACCCGATGACCGAAGACCAGCTCACCGAGCTGAAAGACGGCTTTAAAGTGCTCAAGTCGTTTGCCCAGAGCAATTTGCGCTTTAAAGAAGCCCGCGCCCAGGCCGAGGAAGCCCGGCAGGTTCTCGACGAAGCGCTGGGTAGTTAGGGCAAATCTCGATGGGTAAAAGGCTTGGCCTCGCTGCCGCTGTAGGTGGTCGAAATGTGGCCATTGCCCACCAGCTGATACTTGTAGGTGACTAACCCCTCTAGCCCCACAGGGCCACGGGGCGGCATTTTTTGGGTACTGATACCGACCTCGGCCCCAAAGCCGTAGCGAAACCCATCGGCGAAGCGGGTTGAGCAGTTGTGGTAGACCCCGGCAGCATCGACGCGATCCATAAAGTAGGCGGCGGTGGCGGGGTTACGGGTGATGATCGCCTCGGTATGGCGCGACCCGTAGGTGTTGATGTGGGCGATCGCGGCCTCCACCGACTCCACTACCTTGACCGACAGCACCAGGTCGCTATACTCCGTACTCCAGTCTTCTTCAGTGGTAGGAACCAGGTACGACACAATTTCGCGGGCCAGCTCGTCGCCCCTCAGCTCAACCTGGGCCTCTCGCAGAGCGGTCATCAGCGGTGGCAGGGCCTCAGCGGCAATATCTTGATGGATAAGCAGGGTTTCGATCGCATTGCAGGCCGAGGGGTAGGCGGTTTTGGCGTCGATGGCGATCGCGATCGCCTGCTCCAGATCGGCCTCGCGATCGACATATAAATGGCAGATGCCATCGGCGTGGCCCAGCACCGGAATGCGGGTGTTCTCCTGCACAAACCGGACAAAGGCGTTGGAACCGCGCGGGATAATCAGATCGACGTAGTCATCCAGGTCTAGCAGGGCGCGGGTTTCTTCGCGAGTCGTCAGCAGCTGTATCGCCGCCCGGTCGACCCCAGCCTGCTCTAGCCCCTGCTGAATCGCCTGCACCAGCGCAATGCACGAGCCGATCGCCTCTTTGCCCCCCTTGAGAATCACCGCATTGCCCGATTTAATCGCCAGGGCCGAAATTTGCATAACGGCATCGGGGCGCGACTCAAAAATCACCCCCAGCACCCCAAGGGGCACCGTCAGCCGCTTGAGCACCAGGCCCTCGTCTAGCTCGCGGTGCAGTTGCACAGTACCAATGGGGTCGCTCAGGCGAGCCACATCGCGCACTCCGGCGATCGCCCCAGCCAGCTTCACCCGGTCGAGCTTTAGCCGTCCGTAGAGGGGCTTGGCCAGGTTGTTGGCCTCTGCCGTCTCACAGTCGGCCCGGTTCGCCATCACAATATCGCTGGCGCGGCTTTCTAGCGCGGCGGCTACTGCTTCAATGGCTCGATTTCTGTCGTCAGCCGAGAGGCTGGCCAGGGTTTGGGCCGCCTGACGGCTGGCTTGGGCGATCGCCAGCAGCGGCTGGGCGGTGTCTTGAGGCAGAGAAAAAACAGTCATGGCGTGGAACAATCCGGCAATACTTTAGTTTACTGCTTTGGCTGCTGCGCCTAGTCGTCCGCTGGCTCATCGAGGTGGGCCGACGCTTCGCGGTAGAGGCTAAACACGTGGTCATCCTTGAGGCAGTAGAAAACATTGCGCCCCCGCTTGCGGTAGCTGACCAGGCGCGTCGCCCGCAAAATGCGCAGCTGATGCGACACGGCCGACTCGCTCATGCCAACCGCCGCCGCTAGCTCCCCCACCCGCCGTTCGCCCAAAGCTAGGGCCGAAAGAATGCGCCAGCGGTTGGGATCGCTCAGCACGCCAAAAAATGCGGCCATCCGCTGAGCCTTCTCCACACTCAAAATTTCTTCCCCTGGTAGCGGGCTAGGGTGACCACAGGCAGGTTTATCAACGGGGGGGCGATCGCCAGCCATGACGTTTTTTCAACCATAGCCATAGCGCCAGGCCAAGTTCCAAACGCTACGGCAAACAATCGGTGCCTGAAAATTCATGAACACCTGTTCATAGGTTATAGTTTTTTCTATGAATAGGTGTTCAAGTGTTTGAGCATCAGTTTAGTTCACCTAGCCCACAAGGAAACCCGCCATGACCACTGTTACCCAAATGAAATGCGCCTGCGACTCGTGCCTGTGCATTGTCGATACCAGCGAGGCCCTAGAAAAAGACGGCCAGTATTTTTGCAGCGATGCCTGTGCCAATGGCCACCCTGAAGGATCGACGGGCTGCGGCCATACCGGCTGTGGCTGCAACAGCTAAGCAATACCAGCAATAGGGCTAGGGGTAGCTGCTCCCCCCAGCCCGTGTATCCCGCTGGTGGTCACGACTCCCGTAAACTGAAGGAAGAAGTGAGCCAGGGGTGTAGGTCGAAAACAATGGCACAAACTGACCCAAACCGCGTGCTGCGGCTGTTGCCGCTGGTAGCTGGAGGCCTGGGTGGTACTCTGCTGCTGCTCAACCGCGTGCTGACCCCCGCCCTGACCGAATCCCAGGCGCGATCGGATGTCATGGGCGTAATTTTAAGCGCCCTGCTAATTTTGACGGGTCTACTGTGGCAGCGGGTGCAGCCCATCGCTCCAGAATCCGTCGTTTTGGTCGGTGACGAGGGCTTTGAGCTAGACGATGCTCTCCCCGATGGGATGAAGACCGAGCTGGCCTGGGCCTCTCACCTGCTGCTAACCAACACCGTCACCCGTTCTGTCGTGGTTTACCACCAGGGTAAGACCCTGCTGCGACGGGGCATTTTGTCTCCCAAAGCCGAGGTCATCCCCGGCCCTATTTTGCAGCGGGTGCTAGAAACCGGCAAAGCCGTGTATTTGGTCAAGCTCAGCATCTATCCGGGTCGAGTTGAGTTTGACTACCTGCCCGAAAATACCCAGGGCGTGATCTGTCAGCCCATGGGCAAGGATGGTGCGCTGATCCTGGCCGCCAATGCCCCCCGCAGCTACACCCGCCAGGACGAAGCCTGGGTGGCCGGCATTGCCGACAAGCTTGGCCACAGCCTGGATGAAGCCCTTAATACAGCTCATACTTGAGCCACTGGCAGGGCAGCGACCCGTTGTAAACGGCTACCCGCTGGGCCGACTTTAGCCCAATATGGCGGGACAGTTCTTTGTTGCCACTGAGCACAAAGGCCGTCCAGCCCTTGAAGCGCTGCTTCAGCACGTTCCCCAACAATTTATAAAAGGCTCCTAGATCTTCGTCTGCCCCCAGCCGCTCGCCATAGGGGGGGTTGCACAGCAGGTAGCCGCTGTCGGCGGGAGCCTCTAAATCGGCCAAATCTTCGACCCAGAAGTTGATTTGCTCGGCCAGGTCGCAGCGCTGGGCATTGAGGCGGGCCTGGTGAATAGTGGCAGGATCGCGATCGCACCCTCCCACCCAGGTCCCTAACTCCAGCTTGCGGCTCGCCTCCGCTTCCTGGTACAGGTTATCCCACAGATCGCCATCAAAATCAGGCCAGGTGTGAAAGCCAAATTCTTCTCGAAATAGACCAGGGGCAACGTTTAAAGCCATCAAGCTGGCCTCGAGCGGCAGCGTGCCCGACCCGCAGAGGGGGTCAAGCAGGGGCACATCGCCAGACCAGTCGGTCAGCGTTACCAGGGCGGCGGCCAGCGATTCTTTGAGCGGGGCGGCCCCCACGGCAGGGCGATAGCCACGCCGATGCAGGCTGCTGCCCGAGCTGTCGAGGCTAACCGTAGCCATGTCGTCTTGAATGTGAAGGTTAAGCCGCACCTCGGGGTGGTGGGTGTCGATGGTCGAGCGATCGCCCCAGTGCTGCCGCTGCTGGTCTACCACCGCGTTTTTCACCTGCAGGGCGGTGAAGTGGGTGTGGTTGAGGCTGCGATTTTTGCCAGTGGCATCGACGGCAAAGGTGAGGTCAGGAGTTAGGTAGGGCCGCCAGTCAATGCTCTGAATGCCCTGGTAGAGGTCTTCAGCATCGCGGCAGGGGCATTCGCCCAGCTTGACCAGGATTCGAAACGCCAGCCGCGACCAAAGATTGACCCGATACAGCAGGGCGCGATCGCCCTCAAAGGTCACCCCGCAAAACCCTGGTTCGACCCGCTGAGCACCCAAGTTGTTGAGTTCGGTGGCGGCTAAGGCCTCTAGCCCACGGGCCACAGTGGCAAAATATGTGGCCATGGGGCCTCCTCCAAAAATGTTGCGTTCTATCGTTGGCTAGATGCCCCGGCTAACTCCCGGAGCGGTGGGATCAAACCCAGGCTTGATAAGGCATTTACCATTTTGTTAAGACCGGATATTTAGACACAGCTCTGGCCCAAAAGCTAAGCTATTCTATGGATATCTTGATGGATAATACCCTTGCTGGGTGTATGGTTGCTTGGCCAAAGCAACCCTGGGGTATCTCTGCCCTGGCCATCGCCCCGGCCACCTGTCGAATTTTGAGAGGAAAGACTTATTTCTAAGACGCAACTGGTAAACCGGCAAATTCGCTCACCACAGGTGTTCCTAATCGATCAGGAGAACCAAAATCGGGGTCTCATCGATACTCGCGAGGCGCTTACGCTGGCCGAGGATGCAGGGCTTGACCTAGTGGTGGTTTCTAACGGCAAAGATGCCCCTGTGGCCAAAATTTTGGACTACGGTAAGCTTCAGTACCAGCAGAGTAAGCGGCAGAAGCAAAGCTCTAAGCCGTCTTTGAAAGAGGTCAAGCTGCGCCCCAACGTGGGTGAGTCTGACTACCAGCTCCGCATTCGGCGCTCGGTCGAGTGGCTGTCAAAGGGAGACTCGGTTAAGTTTTTGGTGCGCCTGCGCGGGCGTGAGCACCAGCACCGCGATCGCGCTGGAGAGCTGCTCGACAGAATCGTGAAGGATATCGGCGACGCCGGTAAAGTTCAGGCCCTCGACAAAAAGGCCCTGGTCCTCATGATTACCCCCGCGTAGGGGCAAACGGTTGTTTGCTCTTGCTGAGGGCGGGCGCGCAGCTGTGCGCCAATTCAACTGCTGCTGCTCAGCAGTCTATTCTTATTTGCTCAGGTGGCCCAGCCTAAAATCTGGGCCACCTGCTGCCACACTGTAACGGGGTTAAAGGGTTTGGCAATTACCCCGGCTACACCCAGGGTCGCAAACCGCTCGCGATCGCTGGGCAAGACTTTGGCGGTCAGCAAAATGACCGGTATGGCTTGGGTCTTGGGTCTGGCCTGAAGCTCGTTGTACACGGCAAAGCCGTCTATATCCGGCATCGACACATCTAGCAAAATGGCGTCCCAGGAAAAGGCGATCGCCTTTTCCACACCAGCTAAACCCGATCCTGCACTGTCGGTTTGCCAGCCGCCGAACTCCTCGAGCGACAGGCAAACCACTTCCCGAATATCCAGCTCGTCGTCAATGACTAAAATACGCTTGCTCATAACCCCTTCAGCGGCAGCGTGAAGTAAAAGGTGCTCCCCTGACCGAGCTGGCTCTCCGCCCAAATTTTTCCGCCGTGCTGCTCTACAATCTGCCTGCAGATCGCCAGCCCCAGCCCCGTSCCGCCCCGCTGGCGMGAGTCTGACACATCCACCTGCTGAAAGCGCTCAAAGATACTCTCCAGCCGATCGGCTGGGATACCCCGGCCCTGATCTTGCACAGCTACGCGCAGCCAGGAGTTAGGCCAGACCTGCGATCGGGGTTCGGGCATGGTTTCCTCGTTTTTGGGGCCTGGATGGGCCACAGCCTCTGCCATCAGCCAAATTTTACTCCCCGGCTCAGAGAATTTAATCGCGTTGCTTAGCAGGTTGGTGAGCGTCTGCACAACGGCATCTGGGGCCGCCATCACGGTGTCGTCTATGGGCATTACCTGAAGCTCTACGCGGGCCTCTAGGGCGATCGCCTCTACCCCATTTACCGCCAAAGTCATCAGGTCGGCCATGGGGTAGGGCTCTAGCTTGAGGTCTATGCGGCCCGAGGTGAGTCGCTCCAGGTCGAGAATGTCGTTGACCAATCGAATTAGCCGTTCGGTGTTGTTGAGGGCCATATGCAGCATCTGCTGGGCCTTCTCGGGCCGATTGTGCAGTACCCCCGTCTCCAAAATACCCAGAGCACCGCGAATAGCCGTCAGGGGCGTCCGCAGCTCGTGGCTGACAATAGAGATAAATTCATCCTTGAGCCGGTCAATCTGGTGGCGATCGCTAATATCGCGCACCACCACTAGCACCTCATCCTCCGTCACCGGAATGATTCGCGCTTCTTCGCAGAAGACCTGGCCCTGATTCAGAAACTCGTACTCCTGGCGCTGAATCGTGCCGGTAGCCAAAGCCTGTTCTACACAGTGCTTACGCTCTCGAGCGATCGGCTCCGGCAGGTTTTCATACATAGTGGCTCTGTAGAGCTGAGTGGTGTCGCCAATCCAGTGCACGGCTTCCAGGTTGTAGATTTCGCGCGGCAGGCCGTCGCGCCCCAGCCGCATCAGCAGGTCAGGAATGGCATTGATCAGCGCCTGCTTGGTAATTTCACTGGCGTACAGCGAGGCGGTTTGCTCAGCCACCTGCTGCTCTAGCTCGCGCTGGTAGTTAGCCCGCAGCTGCTCTGCCTGTTGTCGTTCGGTAATGTCTTGAAAGGTGTTGATGGAATAGATCACCTGCCCCTGGCTATTGAACACCGGAATCGTGTGCACCTCTAACGGAATTCGCCGCTCGCCAGTATCGACCTCAATGTCGTCAATATCGACGGTTTCTCCGCGCAGCCCTCGCACCACCGGCAATTCGGCTGTGGGATAGAGATCTTCGCTGCCGGCCCGATAGAGGCGATAGGTTTCAGCCAGCTGCTCAGCGTTGGCCAGGGTAATGCCGTTGACCAAAAGTTCTTTACCCTTAGCGTTGAGAAACAGCATTTGCCCCGTCTGGTCGTGGACGCTGAGCGCTACAGGCACACCGTTGAGAAAGGTGGCCAGGGTGTTTTCACGATCTTTGAGGTTTTGAAACGACCCCACCAGCCGCCCCACCATGTGGTCGAACCCCTGGCGCAGCGCCTCTACCTCCTGAATGCGACTGGGCTGGGTGGGGGGCACTATCGCCATGCCGTTGGTAAACGCCTGGGTAGCCCGCTGCAGCGACAAGATCGGCTGGGTAATGTACTCCGCTGTCCATAGACCAAGCCCAATCGACCCCATCAGGGCCAGGGCGCACAGCAGCCCCGTACGGGCGATGTTGGCATAGATATCGACCATAAACTCTGAGGTGGGAATGACGGTCACCAAAATCCAGTTCAGTTCCCCACCCAGGGGAGTTGCTTTGACAAAATATCGTTGGCCATCCAGCCGCAGTTCTGAAAAAGCGGGAGTTTGAATCTGGTGTAGGGCCTGGTGCCGCTCCACCAGGTTTTGGGCGACGGCGCGGGTCAAACTGTTGGTGCTCTGGGTAACGGACAGGCGGCGGGGCTGCACAGCGACGTTTTGAGCGTGCTCGGCCTTAGCCCGCACGTTGAAGGGCACCTCGCCAGTAGAGGTGGCGACCAGGTCTCCATTGGGTTCCACCAAAAACAGCTGCCCCCTCAACCCAGACGCTCTGTTGTGCATAAAATTGCCGAGTTCTGTCAGCGACACGCCAGTGCTAACCACTGCCACCGTCTGCCCCGCGCTATCAAAAACTGGCATAAACCGCACCATCACCAGCTGCGGCTGTTCAGCCCCCCGACTGAGAGACACCACCAGACGCCATAGCCCGGCGGGAGCCTGTTGAGCAGCGCTATACCAGGGATCGCCAGGGGGATCGCGCTGGGGGTCGTAGTTAAACCTGGGTGGGTCTAGAGCTGTTAGACTTCGCCCGTCGCGCTCAATGCGATAGCGGTAGAGGGCTCCATCGCTGATGGTGATGTTGCGGCGGCGCAGGATCAAGTCCCCATTGTCTAGGCGGGCAACATTCAGAAAAGCGCCGGCCTGGTTGGCGATGGCCAGACCCTCAAGCCCAGCGAATAGCTGGAGTTGTTGAACAAAGTGACTTTCTAGAGCTGCTAAGTTGGTGCTGTCAAACTGTCCTTGCTGCACCAGATGGGCATTCACCGTTGTAATGAGCTGAGGGGTTTTGAGGTAGCCCGAGAGGCTTTCTTCAACCCGCTGGCTGGTTTCAGCCATGAGCTGGCTGGCCATTGTCTGCACCGCCCGCTGACCGCTGCGGTACGACAGGTAGCCCACCACCCCAGTGACGCCAACGATCTGCAGCAGGAAGGGAACAATCAGCAAATTCCGCAGGGAGAACTTCATGTCGAGTCCAGTTCAGTTCAACGCCGTAGCGACAGCATCAGCTCAGATTAGTTAGATGAGACGAGATGAGCCCTGTTTAACACATGGGATACAGGCAGAACGTGTTGCCGCCCCGCAGCTTGGCATCTTGCAAAGCCTGATCGGCGGTTTTGAGCAGGTGGTCGCTCGACAGGGCAGCGGTGGGGGTGGTGCCGCCAATGCCCAGGCTGAGGCTAACGTGCTGGGCGGTGGCGGCAGGGCAGGGAATTTTAAGGTCGCTCACCGCCTGCTGCATGCGCGAAACGACCCGCAGCGCCCCATCCAGGTTGGTGTTGGGCAGCACCACCGCAAACTCCTCGTCGCCACAGCGGGCTACTAGATCAATATTGGGGTTGACAGTGCGATACAGCGTGCGGGCAATGCGCCGCAGCGCGACATCTCCAGCCTGCTGACCGTAGATTTGATAGTAGGTGCGCAGGTGGTCGGGACTGCACAAAATAAGTGAAATAGGGGCCTGGTCCTGGCAGTGGCGATCCCACTGCTGCTGCAAAAAGGCGTCGAAATGGGGACTGTTGGCCACCTGTGTGAGGGGATCGGTGGTGTTTTGCTGATCCCAGTAGAGGGCCTGGCGGTGACGCATTTGCTCAATCTGCTGGCGCAGGCGCGATCGCTCAATTCGGCTCAGCACCCGCGTTACCAGCTCTGGCCCCACAATCGGTTTACCGATTAGGTCATCGCCCCCCGCCTCAAATACCTGATGCACGCTAACCGTATCGGGATGGGCTGCCACCATCAAAATCGGCAGGTTGCCAAAGCGCGAGTCTTGGCGCACCACCTGGCACAGGTCGTTGCCGCTAAAGGTGGGCATGTCTAAGGCCAGCAGCAGCAGGTCGGGCTGGGTTTGCCGCAGCACTTCCCAAAACTGGCTGGGGTCGTCTAGCTCGGTGACCTGCAACCCCCAGGGAGTAAGGAGTTCGGTGATGACCGCGCAGGTTACCGAATCGTTGTCGACAACCATCACCCGCGATTCGGGGGTTTGGACATCGGGCAGGAGCTGATCGAGACTGTCGAACACCTGACGCGGGGAGGCTGGGGCCACTAGGTAGCGATCGCCCTGTAGTCGTGCCACCTGAACGCGCTCCTCCAGGCTTTCGTGGCAGGTTAACACCAGCACCGGCAGCCGGGGGTAGCGATGCTTCACCTCCCGCAGGGGAGCCAGCTTTTCGGCCAGGGTCGCCCCCTGGTCGAGGGAGATAACCACCGCCTCGGCCTCGCCCTGGGCCAACACCTGCATGAGTTCGGCCAGGCTAGTGGCGCGATCGAGGTACCAGCCCCAATCGGCGGCATCGGCCTGCAGCCGGTTGAGCAGCTCGGGCTCCACCGACAGCGCTACCCCCCGACGGCGAGCCGCTGGGGGACTATTAGCTGTGCCATTTGCTGCTAGATCAGACGATCGCTCGGGGGGCTTAGGAGGCAGGGCCAGGGTTTGCTTCAGGGCCAGCAGCGATCGCGAGAGCTGGTCAATCTGCTGCGGGAGCGGATTGCGATCGCTCAACAGGTGCTCAATCTGGCGAGCATGGGTCGAGCCATCCTCGTAGCCAAAGGTGCCTAGCCCACCGGCCAGGCGGTGGGCCTCGTCTTGAGCAATAACCCGCTGCTGGGGGGGTAAGTTGCCGGCCTGCAGCGATCGCACCGCCGCTTCCACCAGCGCCAGCCGCGCCTGCAGCGAGGCCTGAAACCGAGCCGCGATCGCCTCTAACGCCTGGGGTTCCGCAGCCCTCCGGGCCGCTACCGCCACCGATGTCCCCTGCGCCTGTTCCAGCTGAGCAGACGCAGAGGCTCCGTCAGATGCATTGGCCCCGTTCAGCCCCCTGGCGTTGTTGTCTCCGGCCGGTGGGGCTGCCGCCACCAGCGTAGGGGGTAAGTCGCGCAGGCGATAGCCTAGGCCATACACCGTCTGAATTACGTTCTCAACCACGCCGCTGCGCTTGAGGCGGTTGCGCAGGTCTTTTACCAAATTGGTCACCGCCCCCTCGGTGGGCGAGTCGTCAATGGTCCACAGGTGGTCGAGAATGGTGCTACGGCTAAACACCCGCTGGGGATGGCGCAAAAACAGCTCTAGCAGACTGTACTCTTTGGGGGTGAGGGGTACCACCTGACCGTCGTAGGTCACCTGGGCCAGGGTAGGGTCAAGGCACAGCTGCCCCCACACCAGCGATGGAATCATCACTGCCCGTGCCCCCCGCCGCAGCAGAGCGCGAATGCGCGCCAGCACCTGCGACACCTCAAAGGGCTTGGTCACGTAGTCATCAGCACCAGCATCTAACCCGGTAACAATGTCCTCATCCCCGGCCTGCGCCGTGAGCATCAAAATGGGCGTCGTTACCCCCTGCTGCCGCAGTTGGCGACATAGACCAATGCCGTCTAAACGGGGAATTTTGACATCGAGCAAAATTAGGTCGTAGTTCCACAGCGCCGCTAGTTCCTGGGCGGTAATGCCATCGGCCGCCTGTTCGACGGTGTAGCGGGCCGCCGTCAAGTGAAACACCAGCAGATCTCGGGTGGCCAGGTCATCCTCAACAAGCAAAATTTTCATGATGAGGCACATCCCTATGGTGTAGATGGCGTCGGGGGTTTAGAGTGGCTCAAATTTTTGGGCAGAACCAAACCGCCTGCCTCCCTGGGCCGGGTTCCAGGGGCAAACCACCTTGTGATGTTTCTTAGCATATCGTTAAGATTCAATCTTCTCCACCCAAAGCGGCTTGCATTTGTAGCCAGAAATGCTAGGTGGGGGCCTGCCAGGGGTGATTCTGTAGAGCTGTCTGCACCGCCTGGCGTTGGTCACGGTGGGTAATCCAGCGGTGGTAGGTGCGGTTGTGAATCGCCACCGAGTGGCCCATCATGCGGGCCGCGACTGTATCGGGCAGACCAAAATGAATAGTGCGTACTGCCCAGGCGTGGCGCAGGTCGTAGGGCGAAAAAGGCACCCCGTAGCGCTTAAACTGAATCGCCACCTGCTGGCCCACCCGCTGGAGCGTTGTGGTGGTCAGGTCGGTATTGATGGGCGGCAGCTGGCCCTGGCGCAGCCCAAAGCGATCGACCCATTCGGGGTAAAAGGGCCAGACATCGTGGAGGCCCGTTTTGGTGGTTTCGAGCACGGTAATACGGCCCTCAAGGTCGCCCCGGTGCAGTGCCTGGTAGTCGCAGAAAAACACTTCGTGGTTGCGCAGGCCGTAGGTGGCCATTACGCCATACACGTAGCGCCAGGCCGGGTTAGGAATGCGATCGCACCACTCAACAATCACCTCGTCGGAGGGCAGCAGCCGTCGCTGGGCCTTGCTGCTGCCGTACTGGCCGCCCAGCTTATCAATATCCTCAGGCAGCGCCACCCCTTGAAAGTCGGCAAAGGCTTTTAAGGCCGTACAGGCGACTTGGCGGCTGCGCGAGTGGGGCGGTAGTGCTTCGAGAGTAGCAACGATCGCGGCGTCTAAGGCCTGTCGAGGCTGCTGCTCGACCTGGACCAGTAGTTTTTTGAGGTAGGGGGCATAGGCCTTTTCCCAGGTGGTTTTGCGCGAGGCCAGGGCGGCAGCACCGGGGCCGGCCTGGGCCAGCACATCGGCCTCAAACTGGGCCACCCGCTCGACCAGGGGCACACCTTCGGGCTGGAGGGCCTCGGCCTGAGACAGGTAATCAGCCCAGCTAAACCGCCGTTCGATCAGCTGGGCGGCAATAACTTTGGCCTCGCGTTCAATCTGCTTCAGCCCGGCAGCGGTGGCGGGCAGCTTGAGGGGAATGCGCTGCTGGTGGGGGCGGGTCTTGGTGCTGTCGGGGCGGGGCGGTAGGGTGCCCCTCAGGCTGAGGCGATCGCCCCGGCACTCCACCTGCAGCCCCAGACGAGCCGCCTTGAAACGGGTATTTAGCGCTGCGATCGCGCGATCGAGAGAGGCAGAGACAGCCATCGGGGTCGGAAACCGTTCATCCAGCTTGTAGAATATTGTCAGATATGAGTACCTACTTTAGAACCACAACAGTGCTATGGGTCGTGTCGGGGTCTTATTGCTAAATCTAGGGGGGCCAGAACAACTCGACGATGTTCGTCCCTTTTTGTTTAACCTATTTTCCGATCCAGAAATTATTCGCCTACCCTTCCCGTGGTTACAGCGCCCCCTGGCCTGGTTAATTTCTAGCTCGCGCGCCAAGCAGTCTCAAGAAAATTATCAGCAGATTGGGGGTGGCTCCCCCCTGCGCCGCATTACTGAAGAACAGGCCGAAGCTCTCAAACAGGTGCTCGCCGAAAAGGGTACCGAGGCCAATATCTACATCGGTATGCGCTACTGGTACCCCTTCACCGAAGAGGCCGTTGCCCAGATCAAGCGCGACGGCATCGAACAGCTGGTGGTGCTGCCCCTCTATCCTCAGTTTTCGATTAGCACCAGTGGCTCCAGCTTCCGCCTGCTAGAGCGGCTCTGGCTTGAAGATCCGGCCCTGCAGCGCATTGTCTACACCGCCGTACCCTCCTGGTACGATCGCCCCGGCTACACCGCCGCCATGGCCGACCTAATCACTCAGGAATTGAACCAACTCGAAAACCCCGACCAAGCCCACATTTTCTTTAGCGCCCACGGCGTCCCCGTGAGCTACGTCGAAGAGGTAGGCGACCCTTACCAGCGCGAAATTGAGCACTGCACCGAGCTGATCATGCAGGCGCTCGATCGCCCTAACCCCCACACTCTGGCCTATCAAAGCAGGGTTGGGCCAGTGGAATGGCTACAGCCCTACACCGAAGATGCGATCGAGCAGCTAGCCCAGCAGGGCGTTAAAGACCTGGTCGTAGTGCCGATCAGCTTTGTCTCTGAGCACATTGAGACCCTACAAGAAATTGACATGGAGTACCGGGAGATTGCTCACGAAGCCGGGATTCCAGGCTTCCACCGGGTACCGGCCCTCAACACCCACCCCCGCTTTATTACCGATATGGCCGATATGGTCACCGAAGCCCTGGCCGCTCCCCGTCAGCTCTTCTCTGATGTGGTGCACCCTGATAAAAAGATCAAGATCTATCCTCAGGATCGATCAGCCTGGGGCCTAACCCCCGTCGCCGAAGTGTGGAACGGTCGTCTGGCCATGGTAGGCTTCCTCGCCCTGCTGCTAGAGCTAGTCAGCGGTCATGGCCCCCTGCATTTCGTGGGCATTCTCTAGGCTTTGCATCTCAGCCCGTTATACCTCAGGCCGTTATGTCTAACAGACTTACGGCTTCGGCTTTGAGCGTCGCGGCCAGTGCTGCCACAAGTATGACGTCCGAATCACGAGCCACAGCAGCAGCAGCGCAATGATGCCGCCCTGGTTAGGAGCATCAAAAGCCAGCACCGCCAGCGCAATACAAAGCCCATCGACTATAAAGAAAAGCCACAGCGGCGGGCGGCGGGGGCGATAAAACCAGCCCACCTGCAACAGCTGAATGACCAGGGCCAGCAGAGCGCTAATCAAGCCGATCAGCGGGTTAATCCAGCCGTCTAGGCCAAAGGTGCGGGCGACAGCCAGACCGGCCAGAGCACCCACCCCAGGACTCAGAAACAGCTCCAGAATCTGAAAAAATCGCTGACTATAGCGATCCTTCGACAGCATTAGCTCAGCCATAGACCAGGTAGCCAGCACCCCCAGCACCAGGGCCGGAGGCAGGCGCGACAGCAGCGGCACGTTGGACCAGAGCTGCGGGCCAGACATCAACCCAATCAGCAGCAGGGGCAGCGCCAGTCGTAGCCCCGTTGCCGCTGCGATCGATAAGATTGCCAGCAGTTCAGTGATAATCACGGCATTCCCTACCCAACTGGAGCCATATTGGGGATACCCCTTAGGCGCTGAGGGCAGCCGATAGGTAATCGGCTGCCGCCTTGACCACGGCAACAGCGTTTTCGTAGACCATGCGGGTTGGCCCCAAGACCCCTACACTGCCCACAGAGGCGTCGCAGCGGGTGTAATTCGACACCACTAGCGCACAGCCCTGCATCGGCTCTAGCGGATTTTCAGCCCCAATCCAAACCTTCACATCCACACCGTTCAGCCTTTGGCTGGCCACCGGTGGGGTATCAAAAAATAGGGGCCACAGCTGCGACTGGTCCTCTTCCAGCAGCCGCACAATCGACTGAATCCGCTGGGCGTCGGAAAACTCGGGCTGGCGCAGCACTTCCGACAGGCCGCTAATCACGAGCTGAGGTGTCTCTGGAGCCCGCGATCGCTGCCCCAGATCGCCCAGCGCCTGACAGAGTAGCGCTCCGTAATGCTGGAATTCGGCATCGAGATCGCCCCAGTTTAGAGTCGCTACATCAGCTAGAGGCCGTCCCCGCAGATGGTGAGTCAAAAAATTTGACAAAATCTCTAAATGGCGGCGGCCCAGTTCCTCCGACGCCTGAGCTGAGCCCCCCAGCACCGCCGGTAGCTGCACCACCACCGACTGGGTCGCCAGCGAGTCGAGCAGCACCACCATGAGCACCTGCTCCCCATCTACCGCCACGAGCTGTATGTGGCGAATAATCGCGCTGCTAGACTGGGGCACCGTAATCAGAGCCAAATAGCCGCTGATTTGAGCCAAAATTTGGGTAGCCGATCGCAGCAACGACTCCAGGCTGCGCCCCACCCAGTCCAGCTCCTCCGACAGGGCTGCATCCACCCGCCGCCCCACCCGCGTCGAGGGCGACATCAACCGATCGACGTAAAGCCGATAGCCAAAATCTGAAGGCACCCGCCCCGCCGACGTGTGAGGCTGGTAAAGGAGGCCATATTTTTCCAGCAGGCCCATGGTGTTGCGCACCGTCGCTGGGCTCACCTTCAGGTCGTACTCCTGGGCTAAGGCCCGCGACCCTACCGGCTCTGCTGTGGCAATGTAGTGACGAATCGTTGCCTGTAGCACCTGCTCGTGGCGAGCACTCAGGGGAAGGGCAGAGTCCATAGGGGGTTGGTATAAAACTCAACTACGGCATTGCCCTACCATAACAGATGTTCTAGGGGGTTCGGCCATCTACTCATGGCCTATAGATCTTTGCTCTGGCTAAAGAACTCACCCACTTTAAAGCTAGCCGTTTTCTCGAGCTGACTAATCACCGATCGCGTAATCAGCTTGCCCTGCTCAACCAGCACCTCGCCTGTAATTGGGTGCAGCAGGTCTTGCTCAGCCCGGCGACCAATCAGTGCCTCAATGTCTTGCAGCGAGTTAACGTACATACCCGGCGGCAGTTCTACCACCACCCCATTGGAGACCACCCGAGCCTGGCAGGCCAGCCGCGAGTTGGGCTTGCAGGAGGTAATCACTTCCAACGTCCGCTGCTCGCGACGATTGATTGGGGTCAACGCCTCCATACCCGACTGCACATAGATGTGACAGGTAGCGCACATGCCCCGACCACCGCACTCTTTCAAAACATCTAGATCTTTGTTAAGCAAGACCGACAGCAGGTTGCCGTTAGTCTCAACCGACGTTTCTTGGGCAATGGGCTCTAAGCGAACGGTTTTAGCCATGGGGTAGAACGGGGGTAAGGGAATAGACAAAACGCCTGGAGCAGACTGCGGTGGAACGATCTTGGAACCACTGATTCACCCTAGGTCTGGCAGTCCTGGGGAGACGGAACGAGCAAAAGGGCCTGTTCTTGGGGAGTCAGCCGACTGCTCGCCAGGGCCTGGAAGTTGCGGATGGTTCTGCCACCGCGCCCCATAAAGGCCGCAACCCAGTCTTTAACCCACTGGCGCTGTTCCGCTGTCAGCGGTATTTGGCTCTCTGTTACAGCAGTGGCAGCGGTAAAGTGACCATCGCGCTGAACGTCAAACTGCTCTAGCCAAGGATGAGCCGGGCGAGACTGCTTCCAGGTGTTGATGACGATGGTTTTGCCCAAGTACTGGGTAGCACCATCGCTGAGGTGATTGAGGGCCGCTATCACCTCCTGATAGCCTGGAGCTAGGGTACCCTGTTTGGAGGCTGCTGCCTCAGGCTGAGCCCCTCCAGCGGGGGACGCGGCGGGGGCAGCACTGCCACTGCCCAGGGTAACGCAGCCGGCCAGCAGCCGAAAGGTAGGCACGGCGTTGTGGGGAGCTTCGATCAGGGTGGCCTTGAGCTGACCAATAGCGGTGCGGTAGTCGGTAAGGGGCATTTGGTCGGTGACCAGCACCAGCAGAATCAGCCCCTGATCAAGCTTGTAGATATGGGTGAGCTGATTGGCAAACCGAAACGAAAAAGTATCGAAATTGGCGGGAGTCGTGTCGACCACCTGCTGAATACCCTGGGCGAGAGCATCTTGCTGGTGGGAGTTGAGGCTGATGTCTGGCCCAAAAAAGAAGGGGCGATTACGCCCATCAATGAGCGCCATCCCAGAGATGCCGGGTAAGTTTAGGACATTCTGGATCACCTGACGTTTCATAAATCCTTTGGGTCTCGCTCTAATTTTTGTTGTCGAATGTCCTGAACCAAGTAATCTAGGGATGGCAGACTTAATTCGACACTAGGCTTGAGGCCATGAGTCTATCTAGGGTTGTTACGGCGACATCAGTTGCGATGACAGCCAGGGGCTGGCCTGCATTACTATCATGGTTTGTTGGCATCCCAGGATTATCGTACGTTAGGGTTAATGCCCATGTCTGACCTTCCTTTTACCCTCGACCAACTGCGCATTCTCAAGGCCATTGCAGCGGAGGGCAGTTTCAAACGAGCGGCAGACAGTTTGTATGTCTCTCAGCCAGCGGTTAGCCTGCAGGTGCAAAACCTGGAGCGCCAGCTGGATGTACCGCTGTTTGACCGGGGCGGGCGACGGGCGCAGCTCACCGAAGCGGGGCATTTGCTGCTGAGCTACGGCGATCGCATTCTCAGCTTGTGCCAGGAGACCTGCCGGGCCATCGAAGACCTCCAAAACCTGCAGGGTGGCACCCTAATTATTGGCGCTAGTCAGACCACGGGCACCTACCTTCTGCCCCGCATGATTGGCCTATTTCGGCAAAAGTACGCTGACGTAGCGGTGCAGCTACATGTACACTCCACTCGGCGCACGGCCTGGAGCGTAGCCAATGGTCAGGTTGACCTGGCCATTATTGGTGGTGAGCTTCCTCCCGAACTACAGGACTCTTTAGAGAGAGTGCCCTACGCCGAGGATGAACTCGCACTGATTATGCCAATGTTTCATCCGCTGGCCAGCCAGGCCGTGATTCAGCGCGAAGACCTCTACAAGCTTCATTTCATTGCCTTAGACTCACAGTCGACCATTCGCAAAGTGATTGACCAGGTGCTCACCCGCTGCGGTATCGAAACCCGTCGCCTCAAAATTGAGATGGAGCTGAACTCCATTGAGGCGATCAAAACGGCGGTGCAGTCGGGGCTGGGGGTAGCCTTTGTGTCTAACTCTGCGATCGAAAAAGAGCTGCAGATGGGTGTACTGCACCGGGCTAAAATTGATTCGGTGGTGGTCAACCGCACCCTCTCGGTCATTTTTAACCCCAACCGCTACCGCTCTAAAGCCGCCGCCGCCTTCACCGCCGAAATTTTGCCGCAGTTTACCAACCTGCCCCTTAACTTTAAACCCATTGGCGCTGACAAGAATGGGGCCGAAAAGAACGGGGCAAAGTCTACTTCTCTGCCTCCAGAGCCGTTATACCCCAACCCCTAGCCCAAAGCCTCACGGGCCACGCTTTGATCGCTGGGAATGGCGATCAGCCCATCTTTGTAGATATGAATGAGTTTGCGCTGGCGGAGTTTGCCCATCAGGCGCGTTACGGTGACCCGAGTAGACCCGATGGCGCTGCCAATCTGAGCGTGGGTGAGCGACCAGGGCAGGTAGTAGCCCGACTCGCAAGGCTCGCCAAATTCTTCAATTAATAGGGTTAAAAACCCCAGCAGGCGATCGATGGTGCGGCGCTGGCCTAGGGTGCTGAGCCACAGCAACTTGCGCTGGTGCTGGTAGCGAAAGGCATCGAGCACCTCGCGCCGAAAGTGAGGCCAGTTGTCGAGATCACTCCAGTAGAGCCAGAGCACCGTAGTTTGATCGACGTGGGCAAAGCTTTGCAGCAGGAAGGGCGACTGAGCCACAATCTCGAAGGGCTGCCCTGCCCCTACAAATCCCAAAAAGGCTTCTTCGCTCAACCCCAGAGCCAGGGAAGTAGCCCCCTCCTCATCGGCAGCATCGTCGAGATCGGGACTGGCCAAATCGGGAGCGGCCCCCTGGGCAGTACCGACCAGGCGCACAGCACCGCGTTCTACCAGGTATAACAGCCCAGACCGAGTGGGAATCCGCTCGTCCTTATTAAAGGTTCTGGCGCGGTAGTGGGCATGGGCCCAGTCGGTTATGCGTTGCCAGGTCAAGAACGGTCGGGCATGATCGGGGCGTTGGGATGATTGCATAGCAATAGCTGGGTTAGACGGTACAGACCATGACCATGGGGTAAACGCTAGGGGGAAGGCGCGATCGCACAGAATCGCAGCATCATAAACCAAATCAGCCGTGCAGACCAGGTAGACATACCCCTCGTCCAGTCAAAGACGAACCTGCAGCCGTAATCGACTCATCCTTGAGGCTGGAGGTTCAGCCTCAAATTAGACACCCCCAGCGACTCAAGAAAACCTGCTTACTAGGTCTTCAGACTTTTGTCATCGTGAAGGCTACGTAAACCATCCAATACTAATACAGAGATCCCGTATTTTCTCGGAGCGCTTCTAAGGAGCCAAAGACATTTTTGGATCCTTAAACCTAATAATAATTGGCTTCGATAATTGCCAAAGCGGATGCGAAGGCCTTAGCCACGCGCTATGTTCAGACCAGTGTAGCCCTAGCCCCAATCGGAACCCGTCTCTCATAAGAAATACTGTTCATTCAAAGTGGTTTTTAGGGGTGACATTTCCTTCCCCTGATCATATAATTCAATTGTGTGAGGAGCGAACCAGAAGAGATGCCGAGACGAAACACGGCCAGTCGTCGGCATCTCTTTTGTTTTGTGGTTAAGTTTTAGAGTATTCCTAGGTGTTAGTGGCTCGCTCCAGGTAGGCTCAATCGCAGCCCAACGGTCCTCTTGCTCCACAGCATTACAGGCTGAGCTACCCCTTCAGCTCAGGCATTGCAAGCTTGGAAAACGCGATCGGGTTCCGGCTGGGGTTAGAGCTTAGGCCAGGGACAGTACCGAAGCGGCGTGCAGCAGATCTTGCAGCACCTTGGCCACGACCTGAGGCTGTTCTACCATCGCCAGGTGGCCACAATCCTCGATTTCAATCACTGGGCTGTGTCCCGGCCTGACCGGCAGATAGCCTGCCAGGTGCTGCACGTAGCGCAAATTCATCACCTGGTCTTGACGACCAGCCACAAAATACACTGGCGACTGCAGAGCCGCGACAAGCCTGGGTAGTAGGTGAACCTCGGCCTCGGTGGTTGACTCTAGCAGGGTACCCAGAGCCGCAGCGGCATCAGCCTGCAGCATATCAAGGCAGCGATCGCGGCCCCAGCCGTAGTCCAAAGGCCGATGCACCATCATCCGGGTCAGCAGCAGCGGCAGCAGCGTGTAGCGCAACCAGGAACGCCGCCAGCCGACAATGTACTGCCCCGCCTGGCGAAACTGCTGAAACTCGCGCTCCAGGTAAATACCGCCGCCAGCATTGAGGCAGACCACCCCCTGCACCTGCTGCGGATAGCAGTAGGCCATCCAGAGGGCAATGCTGCCCCCCAGCGAATGGCCCACCAGCCACACCGGCCCAAGATTGAGCTGCTCCAGCAGCGCTGCCAAATCGCGAGCATAGGCCCCCAGCCCGTAGGGCGATGTCGAAGCTCCCAAAGCGGCGGCCTCGGCGGGTACCCCAGGCCTGTACTGGTCGAGCCCGTAGCGTGACTCGCCAAACCCGCGCAGGTCGTAGGCCAAACAGGTGTGGGCAGGCGCTAGCCGATCAATGACGGGTTGCCAGTATCGATGGCTCAGCAACCAGCCATGAATGAAGACCAGGGGTGGGGCTTCCCTGGCCGCAGTGAGTTGATAATAGTGGGGTACGCCAAAGACTGTGGTGGTAGCCATGGGCCTCTTAGGCCGGTCTTTAACCATCGTACCCTAGCTCATAAGGCGGTAGCGCATGCCCTCAGCAATTTTCTGGCCTAAGTAGTCAGGAATTAGACTCTCGTTGGGGCCAAGCAGATACAGAATCAGGCGGGTACGCCCCCGCCACACCAGCAGGTTGGCGTTAACCACCAGCAAGTCTTCCTGCCAAATGGCGTACATAACCTTGTAAAAAAGGCCCGGTTGGTTATCGGCCTCAATCAGCAGGGCTGGCAAATGGAAGACCGGATCTACGTAAAACTCGGTTTCTACCCGCTCCAGGCCCGCATCCAGGTTAAATTCTACAGTTAGCATCTCTTCGACTTCAAAATGCCCCGCCAGGGTTTCCTGAATTGCCCGACAGACATTTTCAGTCGTTTTAGGAGTTAGCGCCTGCCCCCCCCGCGACACCACCAGCTTGATAAACACCAGCATGGGCGGGTAAATTTGGCCGTAGAGACTGAGGTTGTGAATCGTCAGGCCGTAGGCGGCCAGCACGCCAAAGATATCGCTGAGCAAAAATGACTGGTTGCGGTACACAAAGTGCAGCGCACTCTTGCTGCCCTCAGGCTTGATATCGAGAACAGCCTTGCGCTGCTTGTAGAGCTGATAGGCCAAACGCAGATTTTGCAGCTGAATCTCACTGCTGACAAACTGCTCGTAAAATTGCGGAAAGGCGCGGTTGAAGCGCTTTAATAGCTCAACCGTAGAGGGGTTTAAGCCAGCGGCCATGGTCGGAAGGACGGAACTCCATGGAGGTAACGTTAGCATCTGCCGCATCAGGAAACCCTAGCCAAGCAATAACATACCCCCGTCCTAACGCTTTTAGCAGCCGTTGTCGACAGAGAAAACGCTCGGTTGCTGGCAGTCCTGGCTTTGCCCTCAGGGGTTTCTAGGGCCTACCCCTACCCCATCAGCCCTTGGGGCGATCGCGCCTTAGCGTGAGCAGAGGTACACTTTCCCAGGCCAGTCAGCATAAATCTCGATCTTGCCAGAGGCATCGGGTTTTTATGGAGATATACTATGAGAAACGGTGTTCAGCCCTAAGTTTAGCCTTAGCTATAGCTATTGTGCGGCGTTGTTTAGAGGCTTAAGCTGGTGCCAACGAACGCTGTCCCATTTCACTATCAGAAAGGGCCTGCATGGGTTTTTGGAAAAGTCTTTTTGTCGGATCTGACGACACTTCGTCTGGGGAGACAAGGTCGGCGAGCACCGTCTTAGAGGCCCTACCTGAGCAAGGGGAAGGGTCAACTATTGTATTTAGCACCGATCGCGACCTCGACCTTTACGAGCTTGAAGAGCTGTGCAATGCCGTAGGCTGGGCCCGGCGTCCTATCCGCAAGGTCAAAAAAGCGATCCAGCACAGCTATCTCGTCGTTACCATGTGGGAGCAGCGGGGCTCACGCCGTCGTCTGGTAGGCTTTTCCCGCGCCACCTCCGACCACGCCTTCAACGCCACCATTTGGGATGTCGTAGTGCACCCTGATTTTCAGGGGCGCGGCCTGGGCAAAGAGCTCATGCGCCAGCTAATCAAAAAATTGCGCAGCGAAGACATCAGCAATGTAACGCTGTTTGCCGACCCTCAGGTCGTCGAGTTTTACAAAGGGCTCGGCTTTATGCCCGATCCCGAAGGGATCAAAGGCATGTTTTGGTATCCAGACTAGCCCCAGCACTCAGGCCTCTCTCACAATAGCCTTAGCCTGCTGAATCCACAGGTTGACCTGGTCAGCACTAGGGCAAAGGTCGTTGCGCTGCAGGGTAGCCACATGCAGTCGCCGCAGCCGTGTGTAGAGGCCCTGAGCTGTACATTCTGCTAGCTGCGCCACAGACATAATACCGGCATGCAGCAGCAGCCCATTGAACTGGCAGCCCACCCCTGGCACCTGGGCTAAATCGGCTAAAATCACCCATTTCGTGACGTAGCGCAGCGGCACCTGCATTTTTTGAGCCAGGTTTTGGCGACGCGCCGCAGAGGCTCCGTAGCGACGGAGTTGGTCGGTGCTGGTCAGGCCCAGCTGTGCCATGTTATGGGCCTGAGTAGGACTCAGGCCGGGCAGTTGATCTAAGCGGTAAGCGGAAATAGCCATAGGCCCATCGTAACAAACAGGGTAAAGACAAGGAGAAGGGCAGCCGACAGTGACGGTTGGGCAAAAAAGCAGGCTATACTGGTGGCGTGAACTACGGGATGTAGCGCAGCTTGGTAGCGCGCCTGCTTTGGGAGCAGGATGTCGCAGGTTCAAATCCTGTCATCCCGATTTTAAATGTAAGGGCTTTGGCTGGGCGGTTAACACGACTGGCACAGAGCGCTATGCAAACAGCCTTTAGTCTGTAGTATCTATAGTCAGTAATTCAGCAGTAATATTGACGGTCATTCGCCCGACCCCCGTTATCGTTAACTACGACAAAATTCCTATGCAGCAGCTATTTTCCTCTCTTTTGCGGCCTCTCCCCCTAATTACCGCCCTGGTTAGCGGCAGCCTACTAGGGGGTGGCCTGGTGATGCCCCTGCCCGCCGTTGCCCTAGGTGAGGAGGCCATTGTCGATAAGCTAGAGCAGGTGCCGGTCTTTATCATTTTGAACTCTGACGGCCAACCCCTGACGGCCGCCGCTGAGGTCAATGACCAAGAAGTGAAAGTGCCCGTGGTGTTTATCGACGGGGCAGCCGCGGAGGAATTTTTAGCCCGCGCTCAGGAAGAAGACCCCAGTGCCGAAGTGGCTTTGGTTGACCTGGGCACGCTCTACCAGGAAACCGTACTCAGCGATGAGGCAGAGGTTCCCCTGCTGTATCTGCCCATCGGTGGTGAGCTAGAGACGGCAACCCAGCTTCAATCTGACTTTCAGGGGGTGCCACTCTTTATCGCCCGCCAGGGTGCCGATGGTCCCTATCTCACCATCAATCAAGATGGTGAAGCCTCGCTGCCCATGTTCTTTTCCCGCAACGATTTGCAGACCCTGCTCGATCGCTATGAAGAGACCAATGCTGAGGCCGCCGACAATGTCGTAATTCAGGTGCTCTCCCTGGAGTGGCTGCTGGCCACCATGACCAGCAACAGCGACCCCGCCCTCGATGCCCAGCTAGAGCAGGTGCGGCTGTTTCCTTCCACAGAGGTTTTGAACTACATTCGCGCTCAGGAAGCTGAAGCAACTCCTTAGGGCCAGGTTTTACCCGAAGTTTTTTGTCAGCGGTCAGACATTGCTTTGGGGCATTACTTCAGATACATCAATCAGAAAGCGGGGAGGTGTACACCTCCCCGCTTTCTGATTGGCTTAGGACAGCGGCTTAGGACAGCAGCACCTTAGCCCTGGCGACAAAATTGGCGGCCGTTAGCCCGTTGAGTGCCATAATTTGCCCGGCACTGGCGGTGGTTTCGCCCCGCTTCCAGGCAAAGGTGTCGCGGGGGGTGGTGCTGCGCAACATGATGGGTTCTAGCACGGCACTAGAACCACCCGTTACCCCAATTAGCGCGTCACCACCAAACAGGCGCGCAAACCCGGCATCGGACAGAAATGCATCGTCGGGCTCGGCACAGAAATCCCAGGCGACATCGGTAGGGCGGTAGAGCTGACGAGGGTTAACAACCGACACAATGCGGCTGCCGATGCCGCTGGCGGCGAGCTGCTCAGCGGCTTCAAACACCGGCAGCAGGGTCATATCACCGACGACAGCAAACACCACGGTTTTGTCACCGGGCCAGGTGGCAAGCTCAATGGCCCCCTCCGCCAGAGCCTGACGAGTTTGCTCAAACGTGGTGCGTACCGGCAGGGGCGACTTGCTGGCGGTAATGGTAACCCCTTTGTTGCGGGTGCCCAGCGCCCAGTCGTAGCAGACCTGAATGCTGTTAGCGTCGGTGGGAAACAGGGGATACACATTGCCGTTGCGCATCATGCCGGCAAAGTAGTTTTCGATTTCGGGGCGTTGGTGGGTCCAGCCGTTGCGGCCTTGCTCGAGGGCACCAGCGGTAAACAGGGTGATGGTCGATGGGGTGGAGCGGCGCAGTTCGGCCATCGCCTGAGTGACGGTTTGCCAAATGGGTAGACCGTTGACGGCAAACGATTCGTAGGAGCACCACAGGGTGCGGCCACCGAAGAGAGCCTGGGCAGCCGCTAAACCAGCGCAGGCGTCTTCGCTGAGGGGCTCGTAGACTTGACCGTGGGGCTGCTGAAAGTAGGTGTCGTCAGCGGTGGGGTGAATAATTTTGAGCGCCTGGTTGATGTTGTTGATGCCAGAGGCGGCATTGCCGTCAGCGTTGGTCACCACAAACTGGGCGTCTTTTTGGCCCACGTAGCCCACCAGAGCGCCCATAGCGGTGGTGGCGACCTGCTTATCGCCCCCAACCGGAAACTCGTTGAGGGGCAGGGTGCCTAGGTCGGCTAGGGGTAAGACTGATTCTGTAACCGCTGTTTTGGCTCCAGGACCACCCGCAGAGCGCTCGTAGTTAGTGCGCACCAGGTGCCAGGCGTCGGGGTGCAGGGCGCGGCTGGTCAGGGCACTGATAATGTAGTCGCGCTGCAGCGAGTCGCCAGGGTAGAGGTTGTGGGACTGGGCCCCCCGCTTGTGAACCCCCGCGCCCTTGAGCTGCTTCACGATGAGCACGGTGAGGGTGCCGCCCAGGGCCAGCTTGGCGGCTTTGTCGGTGGCCTCTAGCACCGCCTGGGTGAAGGCAAACCGCTGGGGAAACGAAAAGGCGGTGCTATCGACGTAGTCGCCGGGCTGGTGGTTGTCGTCGTAGTCTTTGGCATCGACCAGCACAATCTCCTGGAAGCCGTTGCCGCGCCAGTAGTCGATCATGGCCTGGTTTGATTTGGTCGACACCATGCTGTGGTGCTCCTGGGAGAAGCCATTCCAAACCAGGATGGGCAGGAAGTTGGTGACGTTGGGGTAGGCGGTGTTGAAGTGGCCAAAGCTGCTCATGATGTAGGGTTCGCCCAGGCCGCCATCGCCAATGGTGACGGGAAACAGCACGCCGGGGTGCAGCTTGGCCCCGGCCATGGCGAAGTGCTGGCCCTGCCCCAGGGGACCAGCGGGGGCCAGCAGGCCAGGGATTTGCCCCGACAGGTGGCCCAGCAGGCCGTGGGTCTCGCGAAAGCGATCGCACAGCTGCTGCACGGTCTCAATGCCCATAGCTTCGAGGGAGCGGTCTAGGAACACGTTGCTGTAGAAGCCGGGGGCGTGGTGACCGACTTCGGTGACGATGTTTTTGTGGCCCAGCATAACGAGCGAGGCGATCGCATCGGCAATACTGGCAAACCCGCCGGGGTGGCCCGACTCTTTGCTGGCGGTCACCTGCAGGGTGAGATAGCGCAGGGCATCGGCGGCCAGCAGGGTTTGGTAGACAGCGGCGGGGTCGCTGGGGGAGGTAATGGCGGTCTGCTCTGGCGCGATCGCCGCCGCTTGACCATAGGCGGCAAACTCGGGGGGCAAGTCCCCAAAGTGTTGAATGCCCTCACAAAAGGCCGGAATCGATTGCGTACTGGCAGCCGTCATGCGTAAACCCCTTAACTAGCGTAAATAAAACGGTCTTAGCCCTAAATCAGTCTGTGCACCAAGCCCTGGCTTAGCTCTCTTGCTTTAGCGCTGTATACAAAGACAAGACCTGTTAACCATCCTACACAGGGACGGGGGCAGGGCAACGGAGCACATCATTGCGATTCTAGAGGGCGGCAATAGGACTGGACCAATTTCAGCGGGTTTGGCTCTAGTTGCCCACCCACAACAGCTGGGGCAGCCAGCTCAGGGCCAGCCCTAGCAGAGCCAGCCCCGCCAGCAGGAAAAAAGCAGCGGTGTCTTTGACACCCAAAATGAGGTTGTCGACTCGGGCCAGCAGCGATACGGCCACCATCATGGAAAAATAGGCAAAGAGCTGGAACTGCGTCACCGCCACCACCGCCAGGGAGGCCACACTCAGGGCCATGACGAAGTAGCCCATATCTGACTGAAACCCCAGCAGAATGACGCGGCGAATCAGCGGCCAAAACAGGGTAATTGCCCCCGCGCCACAGATTGCCAGTACCACGCTGACGAGCCAGGCCGTTGGGCCAGCGTTTCGATCGTGTAAAAAACCGCCGTAGGTGACGTGGGCCAAGACCATCAGCGCCCAGGAGAGCCAGTGAACCCTGATCAGCGTGCGAAGTGAGCGGTCTTGGTGCATAGCGATCGCGCCTCAGCCGCGCTACAGATTGGTGGAAATAGCCTGCACGGGGCAGGTGGGCACGCACTGCTCGCAGACAATACAGCGCGATCGCGAGAACGTGAGTCGGTAGGTTTCACTATCGAGGGTGAGGGCCCTGGTTGGACACACCCCCGTACACAAACCGCAGTGCACGCAGAGGTCTTCGTCGACCACAATTTCACCGCTGGCCCCAGACACCTCAATGCCCTGCACCTCGAGCCAGTCAACGGCGTCGTTGAGCTGATCGATATCGCCCGACAGCTCGACTACCAGGGTGCCCACCTGGTTGGGGGCCACCTGGGCCCGAATGATATTGGCGGCGATGTTGAAGTCTTTGGCCAGTCGGTAAGTAATCGGCATGTGCACCGATCGCTTGGGGAAGATCAGCTTGACTCTTTTTTTCATAGCCGACTCAACACCGCGATTCTTCTACACTAAAACCAGTGGGCTATTCCTATCCTAACCGGAGAGTTTGGTTACCCATGCCGTTTTGAAGCCCAATTTGAGCCCCGAATTCCAGTTTAGAAACATTCAATTCTCGTCCTATGTCAGACAACCTGCCCGTAACGTCAGATGTTGCTCCCAGCCGTGCCCGCAACTTGGTGGTGGCTGTGGCGGCCGTGGTGCTGGCCGCTGCTATGTTTTTGGGCATTCGCACCCAGTCGGCGGTGCCTTCACTCAGCGAGCTAGCGGCCAGCGCCGTGCCCTTTGAGGAGGCCCAGACCAACGGCAAACCGACGCTGCTAGAGTTCTACGCCAACTGGTGCACCAGCTGCCAGGCGATGGCCGCAGACATGGCCGAACTGCGCGAAAGCTACGGCGATCGCGTCAATTTTGTCATGCTCAACATCGACAACAACAAGTGGCTGCCCGAAATGCTGACCTATCGGGTCGAGGGCATTCCCCACTTCGTCTACTCGGGGGCTGACGGCAGTCCGATCGCGGTGGCTATCGGTGAGCAGCCCCGACAAATTCTCAGCGAAAATCTCGACGCCCTGATTGCCCAGGCCCCGCTGCCCCACCAGCAAAACTTTGGCCGTCTATCGGCGATCGAGGGCGATGCTGTCTCTAGGCAGAGTGCAGTCAATGATGATCCTCGCGCCCACGGCAGCGCGGTAGTGAACTGAGCCTACGTGCGGCCTCAGACTCCAAATTAGGTCATCGAGTCCCAAATGGTCTTGGTATCAGCGAACATGCGAAAGCGGCAGACTTTGCCATCGCGCAGATCGTAGATATGGGCTGCCGCTGCATTTAGGGGTTTTCCGGAAACAGTGTTTTTCCCGGTATATCTGCCCACCACGATGATAAAATCGCCAGCCTCCAAAAATTCTTCGATCTGGTAGGCAAAGCCTGCCCAGCTGTTGCTGTTGGCTTTGAAGACGCCCTCAATGACCTCAGCGGCACCTCGGTACGTTGCTCCTCCTGGGAAGCCCTCGTTTTGAATCCACTCCAGATCCGGCGTGGTGATGCTGAGAAAGGCGTCGTAGTCGCGATCGCGAAAGGCCCTATAGAGTTCTCGAATCACATCAACGGTGTTCATACAGGTGATCTCTAAAGGGCAGCCATCTCAGCAGACCGGGCCGCTAGATCCGGGAAGACATCGCGCACAGCCGGGTGAATGAGTTTCCCCGCCGATACGTTGAGCCCACCGCCCAAACCGCTGTCGGTAGCCAGAGCATCCATCCCCTGGCGCGCCAGCTTGAGCACGTAGGGCAGCGTGGCGTTGTTAAGCGCCTGGGTAGCCGTCCAGGGCACGGCACCGGGCATGTTGGGCACCCCAAAGTGTACAACCCCCTGCTCAAGGTAGGTGGGCTGGCTGTGGGAGGTGGGGCGCAGGGTTTCGATACAGCCACCCTGATCCACAGCAACGTCAATGATTACGGAGCCGGGGCGCATGGCCGCCACCAGCTCTTTAGAAACTAGGGTGGGGGCTTTGCGGCCGGGTACCAGCACCGCCCCAATCAGCAGATCGGCTTGGGGAACGCTGGCGGCAATTTGGGCAGAACTGCTGTAGAGCAGCTCCACGCGGGAGCCAAACAGCGTTTCGAGATAGGCCAGTCGCTCGACGTTAAGGTCGATAATCTGCACCCTGGCCCCCAATCCGACGGCCATTTTGGCGGCTTCGGTGCCCACCACGCCGCCGCCTAAAATCACCACGGTACCGGGGGCAACGCCGGGAATACCGCCGAGCAGCACGCCCCGCCCGCCCTGCTGACGCTCCAGGTAGCGAGCCCCAAACTGTACCGAGAGGCGACCGGCAATAATGCTCATGGGCGTGAGCAGGGGCAGTCTGCCGTCGGGGGCAACCACGGTTTCGTAGGCGATCGCCTCGATACCGCTCTGCATCAGCGCCTCGGTCAGCGATCGCTCTGCCGCCAGGTGCAGGTAGGTAAACAAGATTAGATGGGGGCGAAAGAACCCGTACTCTGAGGGCTGAGGCTCTTTGACCTTAACCACCATCTCCTGTGCCCAAGCGGCATCGGCATCGGCGACTAGCTTGGCCCCCGCCTGCTGATAGTCGTCATCGCTAAAGCCAGACCCAGCCCCGGCCCCCGCCTGCACCACCACCTGATGCCCCTGCTGAGCCAGGCTCTGCACCGCCGCCGGGGTCAAGCCAACGCGAAACTCCTGATCTTTGATTTCCTTGGGCAGCCCAATGCGCATAGTGTTGCTCTGCAATGACGGGGTCTTCCCCATCCTACTAAACCTGGACTGAGCGCGTAGTGGGCCTACCTTCTAGGCCTGACCCTGTACCTGCCATCTCGAGGCTGCTCCCTGGAGTTACCCCCAGGGCTCAATTCTCCGCCTGCTTTGGCAGATACAGGGTAAAGCAGCTGCCGTGGTCAACCTCAGAAGCGAGGGTAATGGTGCCGCCGTGGAGCCGAGCAATTCGCTGCGACAGGTGCAGGCCCAGGCCGTGACCCGAGCGGGCCTGGTTGCCCTGGCGAAACCACTCAAACACCGCCTGCTGCTCGGCCTCAGGCACGCCAATGCCGGTATCGGTGACGCTGACCCACACCCAGGCCGCACCAACAGAATCAGACAGGTCTACCCCAGCGGGGGGGGTTGACGTGGTGCCAATGGTGGTGGTCACGCCGCCGGAGTCGGTAAATTTAATCGCGTTGCCAATCAGGTTGGTAATCACTCGGCGCAGTTCTAAGTGGTCGCCCAACACCACAAAGGCGTCGTTTTCTAGCGTCGCAGTCCCTACGGCACTGTCTAAGGATGTCGCCCCAGATGTCACCCCAGAGGCAGCACCGGGCGATCGCAGATCGCTGTCGTGGGCGATGGACGGCACAGCATCGATCCGGTCGGAGCGACAGAGCAGGCAGGTCAGCCCTTTTTCGGCCGCCATTGGGGCCAGCTCCATGACCACCGTTTCGGTGAGCTTAAATAGGTCAACCGGCGACAGCGTTAGCGCTTTGTGCCCTGCCTCGTGGCGGTACACCTCCAGCAGTGTGTTCACCATGCTGAGCAGGTGGCGGTTGCTGTCAACCACGGTGGCGATCGCATGCTTGCCGTCCTCGGGCATGGGGCCAAAGGCGTCGCCCTCGCACAGCTTTAGCATGCGGTTGGCGGCAACCAGCGGCGTGCGCAGATCGTGGGTGAGGCGAGCCACAAAGTCGTCGCGCTGGCGAATCATGGTGGCCTGGGCATCTATGCTGCGCTTGAGGCGAAGCAGCGATCGCACCCGCGCCCGCAGCTCATTAACATCCACCGGCTTGCGGATAAAATCGTCGGCTCCGGCGTCTAGCCCCTGCACCAGGCTCGACTGGTCGTGGGCCGTAATCAGCAAAATAGGAATGTAGGGCAGGCTAGAATTGTCGCGAATGCGCTGGGTGACCGCGTAGCCGTCGAGCCCCGGCATCATGACATCGAGCAAAATCACGTCGGGTGGCGTCTGTCTCACTACCTCTAGAGCCGCCTGACCACTCTCTACACAGGTGATGTGATACTCAGGGTCATCCAAAATAGACTCGATCAGAAACAAGTTGTCTGAAGAGTCGTCTACAGCCAGAATGGCATAGGGTTCATGGGAAGGATCCGGAGGCATTATTTGATCAAACTATCGGTGCGGTGCTCTGTCGCTATAGTACCGAGAACTCCGAATACCGAGACCTAGTGGTACAGAGGGAGTAAAAGGTTTAAGAAAGCAATAACCTAACCTTAGAAATGCCACAGCAGCCGACCACTAACCTCTATCTGAAGGAATAGCTTTAGCCCTACAACATAGCACACTTGTACCATTATATCGTAAATAGCTCTAGGGCCTGGGCTCGACCGCGGAGGGCATGCCGCCCCACCGACTGCAACGGAAACGAGCCCGCCTGCTGCTGAGTCGTTTCGCTCACCAATAGAGCATGGCCCAGGGTTTTAGTTAGCGCCTCCAACCGGGCCGCCACGTTGACCGTATCGCCAATTACCGTAAACTCCAGCCGCCCGACAGTCCCCAAACAGCCAGCCACTACCGGGCCAGAATGGACCCCTACCCCCATCGCCAGCGGTGAGATTTGCTTCACCTCCCGCACCATAGCCGTGGCGGCGGTGAGAGCGCTGCGGGCATGGTTCTCCAATGGATCGGGGGCACCAAACACCGCCAGCATGCCGTCACCCATAAACTTGTCGACCCAGCCACCGTGGCGTTCGACGATGGTAGCCAGCACCCCCTGGTAGCGATTGAGAAAATCGAGCGCCGCCTGGGGTTCTAGGGCTTCAGCGAAGTGGGTAAACTCGCGCAGGTCGGTTACCACTACCGTCACACTGCATTTCTGGGGCTGCTGTAGCAAATCTAGGGGTGACTCAAAGGCGGCCTCTACCACAGCTTTGGGCAAAAACTGGGCCATTAACACCCGCCCCGACTCATTTTTGACGTGACGGCGCACGATGACCGCTATCCGCATGCCCAAAAAGCCAGTGCCAAAAACAGTAATACCGGCAAACAGCGCCAGCGCCAGATTGAGCCGGAACAGCACCGCCGCATAGCCAAAGTTAACCAGGGCCAATAGCGAGGTGAGCAAGGCGGCGCGACGGCTCAGCCGCAGCCCCCCCGATACGGCTACCAGACTACAAAAGGCCACCACGTTGGTCACAATCAGCGGCTGGGTCGCCCCCATTACCCGCCAAATGTTGGTAATAAATGCCCACAGCAGCAGGTTGTCAAAAACAGGAATAATCACCTGCCAGCGCTGCAGGGCTTCCATGGAGAGGCCCTGGCGCAGAATGACCACCAGCCCCAGGGCAAAGAGGTTGGCACAGACGCTGATGATGACCACTGTGGGGGGCACGTAGTCTTTGCCCAGCAGCACCTGGGGAAACAAAAACACCGCCACATCCAGCAGCAGCGAAATAAACAGCACCCCGGCCCGCACATAAGCCAGCAGTAGCTCGTTGCGGTGCGCCTCCTTGGATACCACCTGGTTGAGCGCCGCTTGAAGGGTGACGCGGCGGGCGGAAGCATTGATCAAAGGAGCGCCAGAGGGGCTTTGAAAGGTCATCTCCAGGCAGGGGTGAGGGGCCACACAGTAGCGATGCGATATCCCTGATTATTGGCGGCGGGGGTTGTCAACCACCGCCCAAGGCCTGCCTTTATTAAAACACGACCCCCAGGGCTGCACCGCTGCCCAACCCAGATCTGAAGTCCACCCCGAAACGCTGCCTGGAGTTGAGCGGTCGGGTCGAGCGTTGTTAAGAGCCGGAGGCGACAATTTCGAGCTGACCCACCATACCGGCGGCGGCGTGGCCTGCGATCGCGCAGTGCAGCTCATATAGACCGGGGCGCTGGGGTACAAACACCCACTCGGCGATCGCCCCCGGCTTCAGCTCTAGCTCGTGGATTGCGCCTTTGACCTCTACCCCAGCGGCCTGCACCTTCTGCGTCCAGATGCCGTCGGCAAAGTCTTTAGCGGTAAAGTAGTGCTTCTCAGAGCTGGGGTTGTCGAGCACCAGTTTGTAGCGCTGGCCGACGACAAACTGCATTTGGTCGGGCTCAAAGCGCAGCTCGCCGTCAGCGGTACCCAGGTGAATGGTGAGGGAGGCGGCTGGGGCGGTGGCAGCGATCGCCCCGTCGCCCAGGGTGAGAGTCAAGACCGTGACCACAGCCAACACTAGCCCCATCAGGGTCTGCCGCAGGCTGCCTGGCTCCACCGCTAACTGATTCATACTGCTCCTGTTGCTGCCAACCGCCCTGGCCTAGAGGTAGCCCAGCGGCAAATCGTCGGGGTATACCGCCTTGAGGGATTCTGTTGTGAAAGATTCCATCTTGAGGGATTCTATCGCGTGCTGGGTTCTGGGTCCCAGAATGCCGTCGATGGCCCCACTGTAAACGCCTACCCGCTTCAGGTAAGCCTGAAGCGCCTTCGTTCGGTGCTGTAAATCGTGCCAGAGCGTATCGACCCAGGTTTGACCAATAATTCGCCGCAGCTTGCCCTGCTGCTGCTTAAACAAGTCCTCAGGTAGCAGCTGGAGTTGCTCGCCCACCCAGCCGTCGGCCTCGTCGAGCCAAAAGCTGAGCAGGGGGTCGTCTACCGCCTGGGCCAAAATTTGGCCCAAACGGGTTTCATCGTCGGTGGAGAGGGTAGGCTGCAGCGCCAGGGTGCAGTAGTCGATTAGGGTAGAACGGTGCTGTCGCAACGCCTGTCCCAGCCCGTCGCAGGGAAACTCTTCCTCGGCCTGCAGCAAAGCCGCCAGCGGAGAACCCGGTGGACCGGAATCTGCCACCGTGAGCGGATCGTCTAGGGGTGTCTTTGAGAGTGCCGTTGCGCGTTCTGTGTTCATTACTCCTCGCGTGCCTTTGTAGGGAAAGCAGGTCGTCACTCGAACCCGTGTCTCTTGAATCAAACCAGTCATCTAACCAGTTCAAAGCACAGACCAACCGAGCCCCCAGCCGAGTCAAACCCGTTGGGATGCCCCCAGCGCCAGCCAGCCAAGCCGGCTTAGCAAACAGGCCTGGCGATCGCCGCACTAGTGTATTAGTGACCTGGAGTTTGGGGTTGTGACAGAGAAGTGTTACGTTTCTTAAGATCTTTTTTGGCGACAGTTTCCGCAATTTGAGTTGTCACACTGGAGCAGCCCATATCACTTGTTAAGTGAGTGATGCCTCACCTAACGCCAAAGGGAATATGAGCCAATCCGACGATACTAGTGGTTTTAATGAGTTCCGCTTGCCGGCCGATGCTCCAGCCCAAGACGTTTTCGATCAGGCGCTGAGTGACATTCTCGGCAAAGACAACCCCCACGCCTACCCCATCCTAAGCGCGATTCAGAGAACCCTCAACCAGTATCACCTCAACACCCAATACGAAGTCTACGAAATTCTTCACGAAGCCTATCTGCGGGGCAAAAAAAAGCTCCAGGCGGGGGAGATAATTCACAATCCCTACGCCTGGCTAAAGGCAACCGCTTTTAACGTCATCTACGAACGCAAGCGCAAGCACCGGGCTAGCGCCACCGACCCCCAGGTGATGGAGGCGGCCCTGCCCGACCCGCGCCTGAACCTGATGCAGCAGCAGATTGTGATCGAAGAGCTTGACCTGCTCTATCAGGCGCTGCAGCTGCTCAATCAGGAAGACCCCGAAGCCACCTGCCTGCTCTACCTGCGCACCGTGCGCGACTGGTCGTGGAGCCAAATCAGTCAGTGGCTGATTGCCGAAGGGCACGCCGCCGCCACAGAAGCCGCTCTGCGCCAGCGGGCTTCGCGGGCAAGACGCCGCCTGCGGGATATTTTTTGGCACAGCCAGGCGGTGCCCCTCCCGAGTCCACCATCCCCGCTGGCGAACCGTCGCCGCTGTTAGTGGCGCTCAGCGGTGGCCAGGTGCCCCCCAGAACGGCATGATGGGGGTGGCGCTAACAGGGAACATAGCCATGGACAACCTTTTGACGCGGATGCGTAACTCCAAGCTGCTGATGTGGGGTATTGTCGGTGCCCTGGTGGTCGGCATGCTGATTCCGCTACTGCTGCTGCTGCCCCGGCGCAACCAGGCCAGCCCCCCCGACAGCCCTGAGGCCCACCAGGCCATCGTCACCGACGTCATTATGTCGAAGGATCGGGCCAGCCTGATTGGGTCTTCGGCCACCAGGGGCAACCCCAACGCGCCCATTGTGCTGTTTAAGTTTTCTGATTTTCAGTGCCCCTACTGTACGGTGGCGGCGGGCCATATGAAGGAGTTTGTGGGCAACCACGAAGACGACATTCTTTACGTTTACAAGCATTTTCCGCTCACCCAGATTCACCCCGAGGCGATGCCCTCGGCTAAGGCAGCCTGGGCGGCACAGCAGCAGGGTCAGTTTTGGCTCTACCACGACGGCCTGTTTGTGAACCAAAACCGCCTGGGCGAAGATCTCTACGTTGAGCTGGCCACCGCTATGGGGCTAGATCTGGAGCAGTTTAACCGCGATCGCGCCAGTGCCGAGGCCGAAGCCGCAATTCAGCAAGATCTGGCTTTAGCCGAACAGCTCCAGCTACAGGGTACGCCCTCCTTCATCATGAATGACCTGCTGATTCCGGGCGGCGCACCACCTCAGCTGTTTGAGGAAATTTTTACCCAGATCAACGCCGCCATCAACAGCCAGGGCAGGCCTTAGGGGTCGGTAGTCTGTAGTACCGCTTATATACAAGGTTGGGTTCCGCTATCGCGCCACCCAACCAGGCTGACTACCGTTGGGTTCCACTTCGTTTCACCTAACCTACAAGCACGGCAAGTTCTAGGCTTCGGCCACTTGAATCACGGCTAGCTCAGCCAACAGGCTTTCTGCCACCGCCTGAGTCACCGGGGCATTAAACAGGTATCCCTGGCCCAGCTGGCAGCCTAGCGCCTGCAGCTGCTGCAGTTGTTCTGGCGTTTCGATGCCCTCAGCAATGGTGGTTAGCCCCAGGTGCTGAGACAGGTTGACAATGGTTCTGGCGACGTTGAGATTGCGCTGGCTCTCAAACAAGTTGCTAACAAAGGAGCGATCGATCTTGAGGTTGTTGACCGACAGGCGATGCAGGTAGCTGAGGGACGAAAAGCCGGTGCCAAAGTCGTCAATGCTGATCTGCACATCTAGGGCGTTGAGCTGCTGCAGCCGACCGTTGATGGCTTCGATGTCGGCCATGAACATGCTCTCGGTAATTTCGAGTGCCAGGCAGTGCCCCGCTAACCCCGTATCGGCAAGGACTTGCTGAACCTGGGTCACCAGGTTGGCCTCTTGAAGCTGTTGAACCGATAGGTTGACGCTCATTTTGAGGGCCGCCGCGTCGGAAAAGCGACGCTGCCAGTCAGCCAACTGCTGACAGGCGGTTCTGAGCACCCACGCCCCCAGGGGCACCACCAGCCCTGTATCCTCAGCGATGGGGATGAAATCGGCCGGAGAGATCATGCCTTTCTCGGGGTGTAGCCAGCGCACCAGGGCCTCAAACCCCACCAGGCGACCGGTGGCCAGATCGACAATGGGCTGGTAGCGCAGGGCCAACTCCTGCTGTTCTAGAGCGACGCGCAGGGCGTTTTCTAGCGTTAGGCGCTGAAAGGCTTGCTGGTGCATAGCCTGATTGAAAACGACGTAGCCCAACTGGTGGTTTTGCTTGGCCGAATACATGGCGATCTCGGCGTCACGCAGAATATCCATGCCGTCGCTGTAGCTGCGATCGCCCAGCACAATGCCAATGCTAGCCCCCACCACCACCGCTTCAGCCCCCAGAGCAAACGCCGTCTGAAAATTTGCCAAAATGCGCTCGGCTACCCGCACCGCTGAGGCCAGGCCCTCGGTATCTTCCAGCAGCAGCACAAACTCGTCGCCGCCCAGCCGCGCCGCCAGGTCAATGCCGCGTATCGCCGTCCCCAGTCGGTGGGTAATTAGCTTGAGCAGGCGATCGCCCGCCTCATGGCCCAGGCTGTCGTTGATTACCTTAAAGCGATCGAGGTCAATGAGCAGCACCGCAAAGCTGACCTCATCATCCCGCTGCACCCGCTTGATAGCCAGGTTGAGGCGCTCTAAGAGCAGGCTGCGGTTGGGCAGCCCGGTGAGACCGTCGTGGGTGGCATCGTACTCGAGCTGCTGCTGCACCCGCATTTGGTCGGTGATATCCCTGGAGCTGACTTGCAGGTAGGTGGCCACCCCCTCCTCATAAACGACTTTGACCAAACTTTCGAGCCAGACATAGCCTCCCCCTTTGCGCCGCGCCCGGTAGGTAATCGGGCCGGAGGACGGATGCTCAACCGCCTGCTGAAACTGAGGCCGAATCAGAGGTCGATCCTCTGGGTGGCACTGGCGGTAGGGGTTACTGCCAACTAGCTCCTCCGGGTCAAAGCCCAGCAGCGCCTGGCAAGACGGACTGAGGTAGAGAAACCGGCCGGTTAGGTCGTGCAGACAGACCAGATCTTTGACATTCTCGGCCAGCAGCCGAAAGCGAGACTCACTCTTCTGGAGCGCCAATTCAGCCCGCTGGCGCTCTAGCTCGGCGGCGGCCCGGTTGGCAAAAATTTGCAGGATTGTGATGTAGTCAATGCGATCGCGCAGGGGCCGCTTACTCATCACGCAGAGCAGCCCCAGCACGTGGCCCTCACCATTCGTCATCGTCACCCCGACGTAGCCCTCTAGCCCCAGCCGCTGCAGGAAGGGATTGCAGGGAAATGACTGGGCCACCCGGTCGGAACAGCGGTGAACACCCCGCTCAAGCGCCAGCGCACAGGGCATCTCCGTAGCGGCAATGGTCATGTTGGGCTGTAGCTCCCCCTCGCACCAGATCGCCAGAGTATGCATCGCCTCAGCATTGCGTTCGGCCACGTAGACACAGTCGGCATCTAGGGCAGAGGCCAGATGCCCGACCAGCTGCTGAAAAAATGCCTCCCCAATCACAGCAGCCGTACCCGCCATAAGCTGCTGTAGGGCAGCCGTAGCCTGCTTAAACTCAGTAATATCTCGCTCAATGACAACGTAGCGATAGATGTCTCCACGCTCATCGCGAATCGGAAACGAGCGGTTCCAGATCCAGCGGGTGTGACCATCGGCCCCTACGAAGCGATATTCATCATTAAAAAAGGCTTTGCCCTGCAGCTCCGCCTCAAATTTGTCGGCCACCCAACTGCGATCGTCGGGGTGAACGTACTGCAACCAGGCCCCTGGCAGCTGGTTGTTGGCCACCACATCTTGGTAGAGCTCGGCAAAGCGATGGTTGGAGTAAATCAGCTCACCGGTGCTAATTTCTCGCAGCAGCAGCGAGTCTTCAATCCCGTCTACAATTTGGCGCAGCTGTTCTTCACTGCGCCGCAGCGACTGCCCTATGCGCCGTCGCTCCTCTAGCTGACACTACAGCTCGGCGTTGCTTTGGCGCAGCTGGGTCTCCTGAGCAAACAGGTTGGCCATGAGCTGCGAAAACGCCTCTGTTAGCCTGGTCACCTCGTTATGACCTTTGGGCGAGGGCAGCACTACGCTACGGTTGCCCTCCCGAATTTGGTCGGCGGCCGCTGAGATTTGCAGCAACGGCTTGGTAATTCGCTGGGCCGCAATCCAGCCAATGGCGACAAACCCGCTCCCCAGGCCCAGGCCACCCAGCAAAATTTTCCAAAATAGGGCTTGGGCAGGGCGAAAGGCAGTGGCAACGGGCTCGCTGACTAAGATGGTCCAGCCCAAACCGGGGTAGCTGTTGTACCCCTGGCTGCTGACAAAGCCAACCAGGTAGCGCTGACCATCGGGCCAGCGCTCAATCGTGTAGCCCTGCGCCTGGGTTTGGGCCTGGCGCAGGCTGCCTAGGTCTAAGTGCTGACCCTGCCAAGCCCCCGGCCCCAGCAGCACTTGCCCTAAGGCATCCACAATAAAGATTTCGCGGCTGCCGGTGGTAGAGCGATCGAGCAGCGAAGCCGCCATGTCTTCTACCCAGTCCCAGGTGATGTGAGCACCCAGGACACCCAGGCGATCGCCCTGGTCACTGTAAACAGGGGCCGCTATGTCTAGCAGTCGCAGCGGGGGCTGATCGGCTCTGCGGGGCAGAACCTTACTCAGCAGCAGCGCCTCGTGCACATCGCCCACAAAGGGTTGGTCTTGTGCTTGCACAAACCAGTCTCGCTCGGCTACGCTCACCCCTTCGAGCAACCCCCGGGTGCTGACCTGAACCACGCCTTGCTGGTCGGCAAAGCCAATCCAGGTATAGGCAGAGTACGTATTTTGAAGGCTTTCTAGCAAAGGTCGGTGGTTAGTGCGGGCTTGGGCAAACCTGTGCACTAGCTCAAATTCGGCAATGATTTGAATCTCGCGGTAGCGCTCAAACAGGCTGCGATCTACCTCGTTAATTAGTTGATTGGCCACCAGCGCCAGGCGTTGGCCCATGTCGTGTTCTATTTGTTTTTGTGCGATACCGCCGGTTACCGCGCCCAAAACAAGGGAGAAGAAAAGCGTAATACTGCTGAAGGCAATTCCTAAACGTATCCCCAAGCTGATGTTGACCCAGGATGGAAAAAATCGCCGCATAACATTCAGCTTTGGGATGAGGAAGGCAAAAGAGTAAGGACCGTGGCCCAGGCTCTATCAACAAGCGTGAGACGGGCAGGCCGATAAATACACGTAATGGTTAGAATTGAAGGGTTTTAGCTAGAGAGCTAGCGGTGAGCGATCTTGCTTTTTGGAGCTGTAGTAGAGCTATTGCTGAGGCAAAACCGTGAACTTACTCAGGTTTGCGATCGCAGTTTGCGACCTACAGTACCAAGCCTAGAGCGAGATCTGGGGTTTGCCTGCCGATAACACGTTACGTCTAGACTTGAATTTGGTTTAAGTGCACAGCCAAGTACCGTTTCTTAAAGATTTGACAACATAGCGCTGTCTGATGTGATTATTCCCACTTTATGAGCCCTTCATGCAGCGACAAATAGGCGCAAATTGGAAGCAAACCTGAAGTTTACTGCCGTCTTATCAAGTTACTGGGTAAGAGCAACACCGTTAAGCCCCTCACCCGCGCAGACCACTAACGGGCCACGATCCAACCGTTTTGTTTGCGCTTGCTAACGGCGAGCGAGCTGAGGGCGAAGGGCGCGACCATCAGACCTGGCGCGTAGTTTCGATACCGGTTACTCTATTCGCCCAACTTCCTATTCGCCTCATCGCCCAGTCGCCCAAACAGCAGGCAGCAGCCTGAACCCAAACCTATGCCAGTTGAATGTGCCAGTTGAGGGTGCTGCCTGTTCAAAACCGCCCTGTTGCCAACTTCTGAAACGGCGGCGATCGCAGTCTTACCTCCTGCTTTGAACCCGCAAACCCTTGCTGGGTAAACGCTTGAGAAACTTGTAGCGTTTTTGCAACTGTTTAGCCCGTACCACCCACTACACAAAGTGTCATGGCCCCGCTCAAGGGTGCCTAGGCCCCAGCGCTACAACAGTGTCATGGCGAAAGCGAAGACAACTGCTTCACCGCCATCCCCATCCTGACCGAATGGATTGACTCTTACATCGCGTTGGCCGCTTGGATGGGCCGTTCCACAACACAGTCAACAACACACAGTTTGCATTGGAGAATGACCATGAAAATCCGTTCTATCACCGCGATCGCACTGGGTATCACCGCCGCTTCTCTGGCCGCTCTGCCTATGGCCGCTAACGCCCAAGACGCTAGCACCGACTACAACTACGTCGGCGCAGGCGTCGGCATCGGCGACGACGTTGGCCTCTCGATCAACAGCAAGGTAACTGTCGCCGACAACGTTTCGGTACGCCCCGGCGTCATCAGCGACCTCGACTTCAGCGACAGTGGTGAGACCGTCTTTCTGCTGCCCGTGACCTACGACTTCAACGCCGTCACCGACAACGGTCGTCTGCTGCCCTACCTAGGCGGCGGCCTGTCGGTTTCTACCGAAGGCTCGACCTCCGTTGGCCCCATGCTGACCGGTGGGGTTGACTACCGCATCACCGATCGCATCGTCGCCAATGGTGCTGTCAACGTGTCGTTCTATAACAACACCAAGGTCAATGGTTCCGTTGGTCTGGGCTACACCTTCTAGGCCCTAGACCTCCTGTAGACCAACCGTTATAAACCAGCCATTGAGGGATCGGCGGCATGTCCACCGATCCCTTTTCTCTACGTATAGACGTTGTATGGAGCTAAGCGGGTTCGAACCGCTGACCCCTTGCATGCCATGCAAGTGCTCTACCAGCTGAGCTATAGCCCCGAGTGCGTCAACCCTTGCGTTGAGCGCATCAACAATAGTGACCTAAGGGGGGTACCATCGTCAACCCCCAATTTCGCCACAGGTTTCGACCCAAGTTTTGTCTCAGGGTAGCGGTGAAGGGCGGTCATCCGCGATAGAGTCAGGGAGAATGTAGTGTTGACGTGGCGATCGCAATGGTTTTCCCTGGTTCTTCTTCTCCCCCCGATGCCGCTGCCGTGCAGGACATACTGCAGTCGCTGCGGCGCAAAGAGGGCACCTGGGTTGACTGGGCCCAGGGCTGCCAGGCGCTGCAGAAGGCGGGCTTTAACCCGCAGCAAATTTTTGAAGAAACGGGGTTTGAGCCCATTCAGCAAAACCAGATTGTGGTGGCCGAGCAGGTCTACCAGTCGGCGATCAAGGCAGGGGTAAGCGAAGCTACCCAGGCTCACTTCATCCGGCAGGGCAGCGATTCGCTCTACGAACTGCGGGTGCTCTCCCAAAGCGATCGCGCCAGTATGGCCGATTTTGCGGTACAGCATGGGCTCGACTCTGACGAGGTGCGCGATCTGGTGAAGCCCGTTAAAGAATATTCCTACCGTAAGGAAAAACCACCGGGCTTTGGGGATGAGCCGGGGGATGCGATCGCCTATCACTTCTGGAAGCTGGCCCGCCAAAAAGACGACCTGCAGGACCGCTCTCGGCTGATTGCCCAGGGGCTACGCTTCGCCGAAAGCCCCACCGCCCGCCAGCACATCGAAAAGCTGCTGACCGACTTTACCGTAGTTAAAGATCGCCCCGCCCCCCGGCTGCCTCTCTACCGGCTCGAAACCGAAAGCGAGCTGCCGCGCGTGATCCCCGTGGTGGGGCAAATGCCTTTGACGGTAGATGACCTCAAGGCCGTGCCAGTGGTGGTGCCCGAAGAACCCTTCAGCATGGTCAGCGCCAACGGTGCCAGCGCCTGGATTGCGGTGCCCGGCTGGCAGGTTATTTTTCGGGCCGAAGACCCGGTGGGCCTGCTGGCCCAGGCGCGATCGCTACCCAACTACCCTGCCGATGCCGCCGATGAGTCAGTGCTAGTGGTGGTCGATCGCGGCGATCGCATCTGGGACGACGACGGCTACTTTCTCACCGTCGAGAACGATCAGCTCACCCTGATCTGGTCGCCCAGCCCGATTGAAACTCCTATCTTGGGCAAAGTCATCCTAATCTTGCGACCCAAACGCATTCTCGATGAAAACTACAACCGTGAACTCTGGCAGCTAGACGAATAGGAGACCGCCATGGGCTTAGAACGACGTTTATCGCGCGATATGTTCTTGAATACCGAAATCGTGGAGCTGCGGCAGATGTGCTTCACCCCCGGTCGTATGTTTGAGCCCGGTAAGTACATCGCGGGCGATCTACCCGACACCGCCTTTGAAATGGGTCTGGTTGAAAAGCTCCCCCCGGTACGCGGTAAGAGTGAGGAAATTGGGGATCCGCCGGGGGAGTGAGTGAGAAAGGTGGGAAGTTCAAAATGCAAAATTCAAATTTTGCATTTTGAACTTTGAATTCATTTCCTTACCGCTCAAACTTTTACGACAACGTGCCTTAGGCTACAGCGTTTCCAGGCCACAGCCTCGACAACAGAGCATAGTATCTGTGGTGGCTGGCTATGGCCGTAACATCCTTAACGCCTCGGGAACTGCCCTCGCCCCAGCAGCCCCAAATTATTGTCTGTGGCCTGGGCCGCACAGGGTTGCGCATTTTTAGCCTGCTGCGGCAGCAGGGGGCGAGGGTGGTAGGCATCAGCTATCACCCCATGCCCGAGGTGGGCGGTGATGTGGTCGTGGGGGAGCTGCGATCGCCCGCTACGCTGATCCAGGCTGGCATTTACCAGGCCCAAACCCTGGTGCTGGCTACCTCCGACGACGCCCTTAACCTGGCCATTCTGACCCAGGCACGCATTCTCAACCCCAACATTCGCATTATTAATCGGCTGTTTAACATCAGCCTAGGCGAGCGCCTCGACCACACCCTGCCCCACCACGTCAGCCTCAGCTCGGCGGCGCTGGCGGCACCGCTGTTTGCCTTTGCGGCGCGGGGCAACCGCGCGATCGGGCAGCTGCGCCTGTTTGAGCTGACCTGGCCCATGTACGAAGAGGTGATCGATGCCGCCCACCCCTGGTACGGCAAGCCGATCAAAGCCCTGTGGGACAACCGATCGCAGCTGTTGATTTACTACCATTCGGCCCGCCGACCGATCGATCTGGTGACGGCGGTGGTAACGGGCGAGGTCTTGCAGGTGGGCGATCGCCTGGTCATTGCCACCCAGCCTCAGCAGCCCATGCTCAAGTCTCGCCACGTGGCTCAATTTTGGCAGCGGCTGCTGGTCACCCTCGACCACGGTCGCCGCCGCGCCCGCGCTACCCTACTGGTGATTTTGGCGCTGCTGATTACCATCGGCCTGGCCACCTTTACCTACCTCTGGCACAACCTCAACACCAGCTGGGTCGATGCCCTCTACTTCTCGGTGGGCATGATCACCGGGGCTGGCGGCCAAGAACAGGTGGCTGAAAACGCCTCTTCCGCGATCAAAGTGTTTACCGCCGTGATGATGCTGGTAGGAGCGGGGGTGATTGGCATTTGCTACGCCCTGCTCAACGATTTTATTTTAGGATCCCACTTCCAGAGTCTGTGGAGTGTGGCCCGCATGCCTCGGCAGCACCACTACATTGTCTGCGGACTGGGGGGCGTGGGCTATCGCACGGCCATCCATCTGCACAGCACCGGGCACAAGGTCGCGGTCATTGAGCAGGATGTCAACAATCGCTTTTTGCCTGCGGTCAAGGCGCTCAAAATTCCGGTCATGCTTGCCGATGCTAACCTAGCTTCTACCCTCGAAACCGTAAACCTGGCCTTGGCCCAGGCGCTGCTGGTGGTCACCAGCGATGACACCGTAAACCTAGAAATTGCCCTCACGGCCCGCAGTATCAGCCCGCAGGTGCCCGCGGTGGTGCGCATTTATGACGCCGAGTTTGCCCAGCAGGTGCAGCAGGTCTTCGAGTTTGACCAGGTGCTCAGCCCGATGGATTTGGCAGCCCCCACCTTTGCCGCCGCCGCTCTGGGGGGGCGCATTCTCGGCAACGGCATGTCTGGGGATCTGCTGTGGGTGGCGATCGCCACGCTAATCACCCCTCACCATCCGTTCTACAACCAGCCCATCCAGACCGTAGCCCAAACTGCCCAGCTCGTGCCGCTCTACATTGAAAGCCAACGCCGCACGCTGCACGGCTACGACCTGCTCAACGTCACCCTGACCGATGGCGACGTGCTCTACCTCACCATGCCCGCCAGTCGGCTCGACTGCCTTCAGTACCACCCTGCCTCGGTACCAGAAGAAATGAGATCATGAGGCAGGCTGAAGCGGCGATCGCCCTCAAGGGCCGGTCTTTGACCATCGCTCCCAAATTTCCTCAACTACGGCTGATCTGAAGCCAGCCAAAAACTTGCTCAACGGTCAGCGCCATTGATAACGCCTACCAACAGCGACTGAATTCGACTGTGCTTTCCACCGGGCATCGGTTTTTGGCTGACCTCTCCCTGCACAAATTCCCAGGCCGGTGACTCTTCGATATAAGGCAGTGTTAGAAACTGCTCCAGGGTCAACCGTTGAGGTAAGGCGACAGTCATGGCGACGGCCCTCGCTAACCGCTAACGCCTAATTTTAGCCTTCTGGAATCTTTCGAGTTAGCCGCTCGCTACAATACCCCCAGTAACTATTGACCACTATGGGGCGCACGCCAACGCTAACCTACGATCGCGGCACGCTCATCCTCCACCCGCCCCCGCGAGGCAAATGCTGGGTTGACTTTGCCCACTGGGACGATCGCATTGAAAAATTTCGCATTCCGGCCCAGCAGTACCGCGCACTGGTCGAAACTCTGCGGGCCGAGCAAGTGCCCTTCAACGACCAGGCCCACACCTTTCAGCCACTAGAGCTTGATCCCCGGCTAAGCCTAGACCCTTACCCCCACCAAACCGAAGCCCTACAGGCCTGGATCGACCGGCGCTGGCGCGGTGTAGTGGTGCTGCCCACCGCTAGCGGCAAAACCTTCCTGGCCCAAATGGCGATGCAGGCCACGCCTCGGCCCACACTGATCACCGTGCCGACGCTGGATTTAATGCACCAGTGGTACGCCCATTTAGAGGCGGCCTTCCCCGATGTAGAGGTGGGGCTGTTGGGCGGTGGCTCGAAGGATCGCACCCCTATTTTGGTCGCCACCTACGACAGCGCGGCCATCCATGCCGAGAGCCTGGGCAACCAGTACGCCCTGCTGATCTGCGACGAGTGCCATCACCTACCCAGCGACTTCAACCGGGTGATTGCCGAATACTCAATCGCGCCCTACCGGCTAGGGCTCACCGCTACCCCCGATCGCGCCGATGGTCGCCACGACGATCTCACCCACCTGCTGGGGCCAGTGGTTTACCAAAAGTCGGCGGCGGATCTGTCGGGGAATGCGCTGGCACCGTTTCAGATTGTGCCAATTAAGGTCAAGCTCTCGGCCCAGGAGCGATCGCGCTACAACCAGCTGATCGCCCAGCGCAACCGTTTTTTGCAGGAGGCTAACATTTGGCTCAGCTCGGCTCAGGGGTGGCAGCGGTTTGTGCGGGCCAGTGCTCAGTCGGCCGGGGGGCGACGGGCCATGCTGGCTCACCGAGAAGCGCGGGCGATCGCCCTGGGCACCGAGGGTAAACTGCGGGTGCTGGCCGATCTGCTGGCCCAGCACTACCCCGATCGCACCATTGTCTTTACCAATGACAACGCTACGGTCTACCAAATCTCTGAGACGTTTTTGATCCCCGCCATTACCCATCAAACGCCGGTCAAAGAGCGCCACGCGGTGCTCCAGGGGTTCCGCAGTGGCGAGTACCCCACTCTGGTGGTTAGCCACGTGCTCAACGAAGGGGTCGATGTGCCCGAAGCCAGGGTAGCGATTTTGCTCTCGGGCAGCGGTTCAATTCGAGAGTACGTGCAGCGGCTAGGGCGCATTTTGCGCAAGGGCAGCGGCAACAAGCAGGCCCTACTCTACGAAGTCGTAGCCGAAGAAACCACCGAAGAAGCCATTTCCAACCGCCGTCGTCAGGGGGTGCAGCCTGCATCTGATCGGCCCCACCAGCTAGAGCTGGTGCCGGTCAAGCCGGTGTACAGTGCTGATTCGCTGCCCGCCGTACCGCGAGCTGCCGAAGCACCGCCCTCCGATGGCGAGCCGCACGCCTAGTTAGCCCTTAGGACAGTTGCGGTGATCCCAAAGAAGTGGGTGTTTTTCCGTTCAGAAATGTCCTCAACCGCTATCTTAGTAATAGGCTAAAGTCTTGCCAGAACAAGGTTAGCGGCGCTGGTGCCCGCACCAAAATTAGGCGCTCAATCTGCCGCCCGGTAGCCGATCGATCGCGAACTTCCCCCCACAGTTCGCCAACGCTCTACCTTCTGACTGGTAATTGCTAATAGGTCAAGCCGATGGTTGGCTAACCCCCAGCGATCGCGCTTGATTTAAGCTATGCCTCTGGCGATCGCCCCTCGCCTGCTCTTCCCAGTGTTTACGCCCTTCGTCTTCTTTCATGGATCACCTGTTTGCCACGACCCTGCTACTTACCCTTGGCGCTGGCTCTGTGGGGCTCCTTTTGGCGTCTCACCAGCCCACCCTAGCCAGTTCCTCTAGCGCCAGCCCGATGCGAGCGGGCCTTGTCAGCTCGGCTGCAGCCGAGTCTGCCCTGGCCAGTTACCTGGCTCAGGCCGAGTCGCCCTCAGATTCAACGCTCCAGACCCAGGCAGGCGAACCCATTGCGGCAAATATCTGCGTCAACCTACCCGACTGGCAGCGTCCCTCAGACCTAGCTCAAATCAAACAGCTGGAGGCCATGCCCACCTATGGTGCGGCAATCCAGAGCGATCCCCTGGCGGAGCTGGCCAAAACCTGGTGGAGCCACGACATTTTTTCGTTCACCACCTACGGTCTCAGCGCCCGCACCGATCCCCTCTACCTGTCTGGGGTTTGGACGGCCATAGACGACATCTGGGACTGCTACAGCGGCGACCAACCCGAGCAGATTAACCAGGGTGAACTAGCGGAAATGTGGCTGCTGCACCATCGCCTAGTGGGCCTGGTATGGCAGGATGACCAATACCTCGCTACCGTCGAACCCACCGATACCGGGCTTCAGCTGGTGCAGTTTCCCCGTCGAGAAAGCAGCCAGGGATTGCCCCTCAATATCGTCACAACCACCGGTCAGGTTTTAGCGGTCATGTCTGGCGATTGGTAGGGCGAACATCAGCATTGGCTCTACAACAAAGCCCCTGGTTCATGCAACCAGGGGCTTTGTTTAAGCAGAAGCTCAAGAATTTCGGCCCGTTGGATAGCCTTCTCGGCTGTCTACCATCAGGTGAGGTGACTATCGACGCAATACAGATTTCATAAAATCCTTAGCACCACCTCAGAACCCAAGGGATCGACTAAAGGGCCGCAGAAGCTGCCGCTACGTCAAGCCAGCCAGCGCTCAGCACCACAGTCAGTCCCATAAAGAGCACGGTCAGCGTCCAAGTTACGCGGTTGAGGGTCGTTTCAGCGCTTTTGGTGCTGGTAAACAGCTGGGCCTGACCTCCTAAGCCCCCCAGGCCATCGCCCTTGGGGCTGTGCAGCAAAACCAAAGCCGTTAGACCAACGGCAGAAACCATCCAAATAACCTTCAAAATTGTGGTAACTAGCATCGCGTTCTCAGACTAACCTGCTCAAAAAAACGGGGTGGGCGGTGGTATAGAAAACCAGCGGGCGATCGCTGAGCTGGGTCAGCACAAACTCTAGCCCAGTCTCCACTATACCCTAAGGGCTAGGGCACGCGTGGGGTAGCCGCCGCCAGGGCAGCCAAAAGCCTAGCGAGAGAGCTTTACCGGCGTACGGTTGTTGCGAATTTCCACATCGGCGGCGAGAAACATCGATCGCCCGGTCATTTCTTGGGGCTGGGGCAATCCCAGAATTTGCAGAATGGTAGGGGCAATGTCAGACAGTCGCCCGTCTTCCCTGAGGTTGACATCGCCACCGTAGGCGGGCACCTTGAGCCGCTCCCCTTCCACTAAAATAAACGGCACTGGGTTAGTGGTGTGGGCCGTCCAGGGCTTGTGGTTTTCGTCCCACATCAGCTCGGCGTTGCCGTGGTCGGCAATGATGATGGCGGTGCCTCCAGCCTGACCAATACCATCAATTAAGCGGCCCAGCTCGTGGTCAACGGCCTGGAGAGCCGTGATCGTAGACTCCATCTTGCCGGTGTGACCGACCATGTCGGGATTGGCATAGTTGATCACCACCAAGGAGTAAATCCCTTTTTTAATAGCAGCTAGGGCGGTATTAGTCACAGCTTCTGCCGACATCGCTGGAGCTTTGTCGTAGGTAGCCACCATAGGGCTAGACACCAGTTCGCGGTCCTCCCCCTGCAGGGGTTCCTCTAAACCACCATTAAAGAAGTAGGTGACGTGGGCATACTTTTCGGTTTCAGCGGTGCGAAACTGCTTGAGACCGTGGTTGGCTACCACTTCCCCCAAAATGTTGCTCAGGTTTTGGGGCTGAAACGCCACCTTGACCGGCATCTCGGGGTCGTACTGGGTCATGGTGACAAAGCTTAGGGGAGCAATCACCTCGCGCTCAAAGCCCTTAAAGTTGGGGTCTACCAAAGCCTGAGTCAGCTGGCGAGCGCGATCGGGGCGAAAGTTGAAAAAGATCACGCCATCCTCGGGGGCGATCGCGCCAGGGGCCAGCCGCACCGGCTCTACAAACTCGTCGTTAACATCTTGATCATAGGAGGCCAGCAGCGCTTCTATGGCGGTTTGACCAGTGCCTTCACCGGGGTCAGTGATGACTCGATAGGCCTTTTCAACGCGATCCCAGCGGTTGTCGCGGTCCATGGCGTAGTAACGCCCGCTGAGGGTCACCAGGCGACCCAACCCCAGTTGATCGACATAGTCCTGAATTTTTTGCACCGCTATTTTGCCCTCGGTGGGCTTAGTATCGCGGCCATCGGTGATGACGTGAATACAAACATCTTCAATATCTTGGGCTTTGGCCATCTCCAATAGCCCAAACAGATGAGACAGATGAGAATGCACCCCACCTTCAGAGCAAAGGCCAATTAAATGGAGCTTGCTGCTGCGGTAGCGTACCGACTGACAAACTTCTAAAAAGGCCTCATTTTCCTGCAGAGTGCCATCTTCTACCGCATCTGAAATTCGCACTAATTCTTGGGGCACAATGCGCCCGGCTCCAATGTTTAGATGGCCCACTTCAGAGTTGCCCATTTGACCGTCGGGTAGCCCCACATCCTTACCCGACGTGCGAATTAACGTGTGGGGATAGGCGGCCCACAGGCTATCCATTACCGGAGTCTTTGCGGCAGCGACAGCATTGCCGTCAGTACTTTCCCGATATCCCCAACCGTCGAGAATAACTAACACCATCGGCGGGATTGACGCTTGACTCATGGGTAAAAATCCTTGGGATTTGGACTAACGTCTCAGCAATCATACCATCCAGAAAATTAGCCCCGATTCTGAGCCAGGGCAGAGTTGGAATGGCAAATAGAAAGATTGCGCAGATCAAAAACCGCGCTGGAGGAATAGTTTAAAACCTTACCAGTGAGGGATTAGCCTCACCTGAGAGCCTGACTCTCACAATCTAAACTCAGCCATCAACTCTACGGTTGAATGGGGAACGAACTTAAGAAAGTTTTTTTATAAAAGGCATATTACTCTACAAAGGCGTCATTTTGTAGCGCCAGTTTTGCGTTTGGCCTGCTGCTGTTTGCGTTTGGCTTCAGCCTTGGCCTGTTTTTCGGCGGCTAGAGCGGCTTGCTTTTTAGCTTCGGCTTCTTCAGCCACCTTGTCAAGGTAGTAATGGTAGTCACCCCGGTACAGCCGCAGTTCGCCATCGCGGATTTCTACTATTTTGGTGGCCACTCGGGAGATAAAGTAGCGATCGTGGGAGACCAGCAGCACGGTGCCGTCGTAGTGCTGCAGGGCCTCTTCCAGCATCTCCTTGGCGGGGATGTCGAGGTGGTTGGTGGGCTCGTCGAGCATCATCAGGTTGGCGGGGCGCAGCAGCATTTTAGCCAGGGCCAGGCGGGCTTTTTCGCCGCCGCTGAGGGCCTTGACCTGCTTGAAGGCCATATCTCCCGTAAAGAGGAATCGCCCCAGCAAAGTGCGCACCTCTTCGTTGGTCCAGTCGGGCACTTCGTCATGGATGGTGGCGATCACGGTTTTCTCTAGGTCGAGGGCTTCGGCCTGGTTCTGCTCAAAATAGCTGGGGATCACGTTGTGGTTGCCCACTTCGACCTGGCCGTCGGTGGGGGTTTCGAGCCCGGCGATCAGGCGCAGCAGGGTTGATTTGCCTGAGCCGTTGTGGCCCAGAAAGGCAATGCGATCGCCCCGCTCAATCAGCAGGTTGGCCCCCAAAAACAAGATCTTGTCGTCGTAGCTATGGGTGAGATCGTTAACCGTAACCACCTCACGGCCGCTGCGGGGGGCGGGGGGAAAGCGGAAGTGTAGGGTGCGCACGCTGCCGGTGGGGGCCTCAATGCGTTCTACCTTATCGAGCTGTTTCTCGCGGCTTTTGGCTTGGGTGCTGCGGGTGGCGCTGGCCCGAAATCGATCGACAAAGGCCTGCTGCTTGGCCAGTTCTTTTTGCTGGCGCTCAAAGGTGCTGAGCTGGGCGGCCAGGGCTTCTTCTTTTTGGGTCAGGTAGGCGGTGTAGTTGCCCAGATAGGTTGTAGAGACACCGCGCTCGGTTTCGACGATCTGGGTGCAGAGGCGATCGAGAAACTCGCGGTCGTGGGAGACGATCACCATGGGGGTGGTGAGCTTCTTGAGGTAGCCCTCCAGCCACTCAATGGTGTCGAGGTCGAGGTGGTTGGTGGGCTCGTCGAGCAGCAGCACGTCGGGGGCCTGCAGCAAAATTTTGCCCAGGCCCATGCGCATCTGCCAACCGCCGCTAAACTCGCTGACGTAGCGATCGCCGTCGACAGCCTCAAACCCCATCTCAGGCAAAATCTTCTCAATCTGTGCCTCTAGGCCGTAGCCGCCTAGGGCATCAAAGCGCCGCTGGAGTTTGTCTAGCTCGTGGATCAGGCGATCGAGTTCATCGGGATCGGCGGTCTCCATCAGCGTGGGAATATGGTGCAGCTTTGACTGCACCTCGTTAGCCTCTTTAAATACCGTCCAAAATTCGTCGCGCACGGTGTGGCTGGGGTCAACCTCAAACTCCTGCGACAGGTAGGCAATCTTGAGGTCGGCGGGGCGAATGATGGTGCCCGTGGTGGGTTCAATTTTGCCGGTGATGATTTTGAGCTGGGTCGATTTACCCGCGCCGTTGACGCCGACGAGACCGATGCGATCGCCCGGCTTCACCTCCCAGTTCACGTCCTTGAGAACCTCCCCGGTGGGGTAAATCTTGCTGATGTGCTCTAAACGCAGCATGGGCGGCTCCAAAGGCAGACTTCAACGGACGGGAAGTAAACGAATCTTTACCAAAGGTAACGAAAAATGGGGCCAGGTTGTCTACTTCTGCGCCATCTGACTAATTCATCTTTGAGAGAAAAATTTATCCTTAGGCTTTCACCAGCTTTCACCAATAAAAAGGACGCAGCTAGGCTGCGTCCTTTGTTATTCATTGGCAGGGCTTACGCCCAGGAAATGGCGTCGACTACTTCTTGATATCCTTCGCCATCTTGCGGAACATGTCGAGGTTGGTATCGACCTTGCGGCGCTCGGCACTGGCATCTTTCTTGACGACGGGTTGAACAGACACTTCAGAAGGGGACAACTTTTCCACAGATAAGCCCTGCTCTTGCAGCCTTTTGGCCTCTAGCGCAGAAATCTGCCGAATGCTCTCTTTCTCTCCGGTCTCGCCCCGCTTTTTGGCGTAGGTGCGCCGTACGGTCTTAGACGATCGCATGTACTCTATGTTGCCATAGCTCTTAGCATCGTCCTCGCTCAAGAAATAAGCCCCGCCAACCTGCTTGATGGTGGGCTGCTGAGGCGCGGGCTTTTGTCGCACCGGGCGGTCTGCTTCCCCAGGGTTCTTAGCCTTGCCGCCAAACAGCCCGCGAATAAATCCAGTCATGAAGCTCTCCTGCGTCTGTAGATAGTAGGGTCGAATGAGCCAAGCCTGCGGGCAAAGCGCCCTGTGTGGGGCAGATAGCCAGACTGGACTTAGCTGAAGGTTTGTTAACTACTATGTTAACTTTTGTTGGCGGAAAAGTTGGAGCAAACTTGGCCTAATCCTTGTTTTTCATCAGGTTGGGCGTTTATGAGAGTAGTCCCCAAGTAATTTCTGAGTTGAGGCGTAGTGGCTAGCCGTTTTTGCAGCATGGGCGCAGGGCACAGGCCAAGAAAGACTAGAGTGGGTAAGGATGTTTTGCCGCCCGATACCATGGTCACCTCATCGTCTTCGCCCTTTGCTACCGCTGTGCCCGTCGATCGCATTCGCTACAACGACCAGGGGCTGGTGCCTGCCATTGTGCAAGACCACCTCGACGGCACCGTGCTGATGATGGCCTGGATGAACGCCGAATCGCTTCAGCGCACTCTAGATAGCGGCGAAACTTGGTTCTGGAGCCGATCGCGCCAGGAGTTTTGGCACAAGGGGGCAACTTCCGGTCATATTCAGCAAGTCAAGGCCATTCGCTACGACTGCGACAGCGATGCCCTACTGGTTACGGTAGAACAGTTGGGCAACATTGCCTGCCACACCGGCGAGCGCAGCTGCTTTCACCAAGTCGATGACCACAGAGCTGCGCCTCCCGCCGACACCCTTTCTCAGGTGTTTGAGGTAATCTGCGATCGCCGCGACCACCCCAACCCCGACTCCTACACCTGCAAGCTGCTGGCCGGAGGCGACAACAAAATTCTCAAAAAAATTGGCGAAGAAGCCGCCGAAGTGGTGATGGCCTGCAAAGACGACGATGCTGACGCGATCGCCGGAGAAGCCGCCGATTTGATGTATCATACCCTGGTAGCCCTGGCCCACCACGGGGTCGATATCAAAGACGTGTACCGCAAGCTGCAGGAACGGAGAAGGTGAGGGGGTGGATGAGTAGATGGGTGGATGGGTAAGGGGGTGAAGAGGTTATTTGGTTGGCGTTGCTAATCGGACTCCTCTCGGGATGGCAGGCAGGAGGGGCAATTGTACCGAATATCAGGCAAAACCTTTTTTTACCCACCCACCCATCCACACTCCTACTCTCCCACTCATCTACCCCTACACCAGCGGCGTCTTCGCCGGAATCCCTGGTAGACGCGGAAATTTGTCAGGTGTGCGCTCAACTTTAGTGAGCACGACGTTATGACGAACGCCCTGGGTGAGGGGCGTGGTCTGCGATCGCACCGACCGCAGTTTGCCGCCCAAGCGCGGCAGAATGGCCTTCAGTCCAGCCTCTTCTTCTGACGACCACTGGCCTCGGTAGAGGATAGCCTGGCCCTCTGGCTTGAGCAGCGGCAGCGCGTACTCGGCACAGGTGTTGACCGGGCCAACGGCTCGCAGCAGGGCCAGGTCGTAGGCTTCTCGGTGGGTGGGCTGGTGGGCCACCTGCTCGGCCCGCTGGGGTAAAAAGCTGACGTTGGCGATCCCCAGGCTCTCGCAGACAGACTCTAGGGCGGTAAGTTTTTTGCGGGTGGCATCCATCAGGGCGATCGCCCAGTGGGGGAACACCAGCGCTACCGGCAGCCCCGGAAACCCACCGCCCGTGCCGATGTCAACCACCTTAAGCCCTGTGGCACTGGCCTGGGGATCGCTCAGCCAGGGAGCCACGCCCTGGAGTGAGTCCCACAGGTGCTTTTCCCAAAAATCCTCAGGGGTGGTGATGCGGGTCAGGTTGACCTGCTGGTTGGCGGCCAAAATAGCCTCGTAGAGCTGCTGAAAACGCTGCTGCTGTGGGTCAGTAGGCTGCCACTGCAGGCTACTCTGCCAGCGATCGCCATTGAAGGGTAGCCGATCCATAGCGTTGCCCTAGCCTGCGGCCGAAGAAAGAGAGGTCTGGGGCACCGGGGTAAGATTGCCGTGGTCAAGCTGCCAGCAGCGATCGGCCAGCTCAGCCAGTTCCTCGGCATCGTGCGAGACCACCAGCAGCGTCCAGTGCTGCTTGAGCTGCTTGAGCAACCCAATAATTTGCCGCCGCATCGACCAGTCTAGGCCCGCCGTGGGTTCATCGAGCAGCAGCAGGTAGGGTTTGCGAATCAGCTGTACCGCCAGGGCCAATCGCCGCTGCTGGCCACCGCTTAAGTCTTGGGGCGAGGTTTTGAGGGAAAGCTGCTCTAGACCTACGGCCTGTAGCGCCTGCTCAATCTCGTTACGAGCCAGTTCTGGGTGCCCCAGGCGCAGTTCTTCGAGCAGCGTATGCCCGCAAAAGTGGCGCTCCGGAAACTGAAACACCAGCCCCGCTAGCTGCCGCAGGGCTTCGGGGTCCAAATCTTGCTGCCGCCACTGAATCGCCCCCACCGTGGGCTGGGCAAAGCCCGCCATAATCTCCAGCAGCGTGCTCTTGCCCGACCCGCTGGGTCCGTAGATTAGCCCTAGCTGCTGGGGGGCCAGCTCTAAAGAAATATCTCTCAGAATAGCCCTTGGGCTGGCTGGCGGATGATAGGTAAGCTGGCGAAGATAGAGCATTCTACCCGACAGTAAAACAGTAAGCGATACAGCTAAGCTAAGCGAGCACCGCAGATACGATGCAATCCTCTTTCCAGTGTGCCCTACGGAGTTGCCCTTGGTAGTGGCTGAGGCCATGTTCACTGAAAACTAGGCCAGTGTAGCTTCTGTAACATTACTACCGCAAACGCCCTTAGAATTCGCCACAATTAGGCCATCAGGTACGCCATCACCTATTCAACACACATTTCTCCCTGCGGGGCATACTGTTTTCTTCCTCATGTTTAGGTCGTAACGGACAAACTTACTATGGTTCTTCACGCTCGCCTTGCCTCACTTCGCCTGGGGTCGCGCTTTAAAGCACTGTCAGCCGGAACTCTTACCGTCGCTTTTTTGGCTCTAGCGCCCACAGCGGTACAAGCCGGAGATCCATTTCGCACCACTGATCCCCACGAGATTGGCGACAAGACCGAAGCTGTTTTTAACGCGCTATTTTACGAGGGCAACTACACAGCCGCTGAATCTTTGGTGGGGCAGGCGATCGCCGCAGAACCCGACGAACCCATGAACTACGCCATTGCGGCAGCTCTGGGCTACCTCAACAAAGACCTCAATGAGCTAGCCGATCAGGCTCGTCTCACCCAGCAAACCGCCACCGCCCTAAAGGCGACCGATCCCCTTCGGGGCCACCTCTATACCGCCGTCGGCATTTTTATGGAAGGAGCCCACGCTTTGCAAACCCAGGGCATTGCCCGCGGCACCCCCACCGCTCTGCGCCTGCTGCAGCGGGTCTTTAGCGAACTAGATGCCGCCGAGAAGATCGACCCCAACGACCCCGAACTCAGCCTGCTGAAGGGCTTCATGGATTTGCTGCTGGCAGTTAATTTGCCTTTTGCCAACCCAGACCAGGCGATCGCCCGTCTGCAGAACGGCCATCCTGCCTACCTGACCCACCGGGGTATCGCCATTGGCATGCGCGACATGGGGCGCTACGGCGAGGCCTTGGCAGAAGTCGATAAGGCCCTGGCCGCTGCCCCCGAAAACCCCGACTTGCTCTATTTGAAGGCTCAAATTCTATTTTTGCAGCAGCAGTATGCGGCCAGCCTGCCGTTTTACCGCTCGGCCCTGGCCTATGCCGACCAACTGCCGACGGCGACAGCGCGGCAAATTGCCTTTGAGGCCTGCCAGGCTGAGGGCGTAGCTGGCGAGGTGTGCGCCGAGCGAGCGCAAATCAACGAACGATAGCGATCGCAAGGTAGCGCGAGTTCGTGCGAGTAAGCCCTATGCTGAGAGTGCAGCGTAGGGCTTTGTTATGCAGGTTGAATTTCGCGAGTGCGACTTCTTTAACCTTTGGATCTGGCTAAAGTTTGAGACCGTGCCCTCAAACATGGAGCAGCAGTACATCGACGAAGTCTTTTCGTCGTGGTTCTTTTTGGGCAAGCTGGGCGGGTTTAACGCCGAAAACCTTCAGGTGCAGGACACCGGACTGGATATCAGCTACCTGCCCTACGACGAGAATCAGCTGGGCAACAGCATGCTCTCGGTCATGCACAACATGGGCGAGGTCGAATATCAGGGGCTCTGGGCCCGCTGCTGGTTCGACCTGGGCACCAGCGATGCCCTGGCCCTCGATGTGTTGATCAACACCTTGGAGCAGTTCAGTCGTGAATATGTAGTGGTTGAAACCTGCTACATCGGCGGCGAAAACCCCGACTGGCCAATTCCGGGTAGCGGGCGGCCTGAGTTCGTCGACGAAGACGCCTAACACCCTCCATCTAGGACAGGCTGAGCGCAGAACCCAAGTGTTCTGCGCTCAGCCTGTTAACGAAACATGCTGCTGACCGAGCTTTCCTCATGGATGCGCCAGATGGCTTCACCCAGCAGGTTAGCCATCGACAGCACGGTTAGCTGATCAAACTGACGGGCGGCGGTCATCGGAATCGTGTTGGTGACAATCACTTCCTCAAACAGACCTGCCGACAGGCGCTCTACCGCCGGCGGCGAGAAGACTGGGTGGGTGGCGCAGGCATAAACCTGGCGAGCGCCCTCCTGCTTGAGCAGACGTGCTCCTTCACAGATGGTGCCAGCGGTGTCGATCATGTCGTCAACCAGCACAGCGGTTTTGCCGCGCACATCGCCCACCACATTCATCACCTCAGCGACGTTGTGGGCCTGACGACGCTTGTCAATAATTGCTAAAGGCGCGTCGTTGAGCTTTTTGGCAAAGGCACGAGCGCGGGCCACACCGCCTACGTCGGGAGAAACCACGACTAAGTCTTCTAGATTTTTGCTGGCGATATAGTCAATTAGCACCGGGGTGCCGTAGACATGATCACAGGGAATGTCAAAGTAGCCCTGGATTTGCGCCGAGTGCAGATCAATGGCCAGCACCCGACTGGCACCAGCTTTCGTCATCAGGTTGGCCACCAGCTTGGCGGTGATTGACTCACGCCCGGCGGTCTTGCGATCGGCTCTAGCATAGCCATAGTAGGGAATTACGGCGGTAATCTGCCGAGCCGAGGCGCGCCTGCAGGCATCGATCATAATCAACAGCTCCATCAGGTGATCGTTCACCGGTTGGCAGGTGGGCTGAATGAGATAGACATCGCAACCGCGAATCGACTCCTGAATTTGAATATAGAGTTCGCCATCGGCAAAGCGCTTGCGCACCATAGGGCCAAGATCTAGCCCTAGATAACGAGCCACTTCGCGCGCCAAGTCAACGTTGGCTGAGCCCGAAAATAGTTTGAGGCGGTTGTTCTCTCCGAAGTGGGGTAACGACGGAGTTTGCATCGGCAAAGTGGCAGAACGGATCACATCAGGCCCTCTGAGCATGTTCACCTAGGAAATCCTAGCATTTCAACCTAAAAAGCTTTTGAGCAATTATCCTTAAAATGCTGCGATCGCTGGGGCAGCTGCGCTACACCTAACCCTAGCGTTCCCACGCCAGCGGGTAGCTGTCACTCAACTCCAGATATTGCCTAATAAAGCTATTTGGATAGTTTAACTATGTCGTTTTTTCAAGGTATCCATCACATAGCGATTATCTGCGGCAACTACCCGCGATCGAAGCAGTTTTATACCCAGGTGCTGGGGTTTGAGGTGATCCGAGAAACCTATCGGTCTGAGCGGCAGTCCTATAAGCTCGACCTGCGCCTGGGGGATCACGCCCAGATTGAGCTATTTTCCTTTCCTGACCCACCGCTGCGTCCTTCACAACCAGAGGCGCGAGGGCTCAGGCACCTGGCCCTAGTGGTAGACGATCTAGAGGTAGCCCTGCAGCATCTCCACAGTCATCAGGTTGTCACCGAGGCTGTTCGCTTGGATGAGCTGACCGGCAAACGCTTTGTTTTCTTTCAAGATCCCGACCATCTGCCCATCGAGCTGTACGAGCGCTAAGGCTAGCCTGTTTTTTGTGTCGGGCATGGCAATGCTGATGGGCTAAGGACTGCGGCCAGACCCGATGACACACCCTAAAACTCGTCGGTCAACCACTCTAGCGCCCGCTCACCCAGGGGCAGGGGAATGCTAACAGCCTTGCCCAAACGGGGGCGATCGCGGGTCTGGGCAATCCACTGCTGCACGTAATCTACCTGGCCCCACTCATGCAGGTACAGCATCACCTGACTCAGGTGAGCCAAGTACTCCTCCTCGCTCAGCGGAAACGACGCCTGCTCCAGGTAACGCCACATTACCTGGAGAAAAATTTTGCCCTGGGTGCGCCGAAACTGAATATCAAAAGAATAGCCCCACTTTTCGATCAAAAGGGTCTGCAAGTCTGCCCCTGTCATTGCCCTAGCCCTACCATCGCCACACTCGATACATTTCTTTACGATACGCCCTGGTGGTCAGCCCCGGTTGAACCCCTGCCACACCTGCCAAAATTCGCCAAATTTTTCGGTAATCAAGCAGATAAAGGCGTTCCTGCGTTAGATCTGGTTTCGTTGCCGTTTTGGTCCCTGGATAGCCCTAGTTAGCTGGGTTTTCTGGTAACTAAAGCAAAAAAACCTGCGATCGACTCACTCCTTTTACCTCTAGCAAGGATTTTCTGAGAACAGCAAGGTGCAATAATACGATTGGTAAAGCTAAAGGCGTGGTCAGCGACATCGGGACTGCTCCAATTGGTGCCCCGTTAAGGGTTTGCCTAATTGCGGTAAAGGCGACAGGCCTACTGCTAATCTAGGCTCAGCTACCGCCGTTGATAGCTGTTATTCATTTGAAACAGGTATACCAGTCTGGATTATGACTCAAGTTTCTGGAACCTCCGATGTCCCTGATTTGGGGCGACGTCAATTTATGAATTTGCTGACTCTGGGGGCCGCGACCGGGGCCGTCGGGGGCATGCTCTATCCCGTTATCAAGTACTTTATTCCCCCTTCTAGCGGCACCGGCGGGGGCGGGGTAACCGCGAAAAACGAGTTGGGCAACGATGTCATTGCCAGCGAGTTTGTAGCTGCTCACAACCCCGGCGATCGCGTTCTGGTGCAGGGGCTCAAGGGCGACCCCACCTACCTGGTGATTGAGGAAAGCGGCTCCCTCGAGAGCTACGGCATTAGCTCCATTTGCACCCACCTGGGCTGCGTGGTGCCCTGGAACGCCAGCGAGAACAAGTTCATGTGCCCCTGCCACGGCTCCCAGTACGACGCCACTGGCAAAGTGGTGCGCGGCCCGGCTCCCCTATCTCTGGCTCTGGCCCATGCTGATGTCACCGAAGATGACAAAGTCTCTTTGACCAATTGGACCGAAACTGACTTCCGCACCGGTGAATCTCCCTGGTGGGCCTAGGGTTTTCCCCAGGCTTGGCCTAAATTTTGGCAACCTGCGACGACATACTCCAGTTGACATAAGTTCTGAACGCATGAATAGATTGACGTCATTTATCAACGGCTTGCGCCCCTTTGCCATCACCTGCGTTGCCTTTCTGACCGTGTTGGCAGGCTGGCTAGCGGTTCCTCAAACTGCCGAGGCTTACCCCTTCTGGGCCCAAGAAAACTACGCTGTCCCTCGCGAAGCAACCGGGCGCATTGTATGTGCCAACTGCCACCTGGCCGCCAAGCCCACCAAGGTAGAGGTGCCCCAGGCCGTACTGCCCGACTCCGTTTTTAAGCTCAAGGTCGAAATTCCCTACGATCTGGGTACTCAGCAGGTGCTAGGCGACGGCAGCCGTGGCGGCCTGAACGTAGGCGCGGTAGTGGTGCTGCCCGAAGGCTTCAAGATTGCGCCCCCCGATCGCATTTCCGAAGAGCTGAAGGAAGAAGTCGGCAGCACCTACTTCATGCCCTACAGCGACACCCAGGAAAACATCGTGCTGGTTGGCCCTCTGCCGGGCGAGCAGTACCAGGAAATCATTTTCCCCGTGCTGTCTCCCGACCCCAACCAAAACAAGTCGGTTTCCTTTGGTAAATACCAGATCCACGTCGGCGGCAACCGTGGGCGCGGACAGGTTTACCCAACTGGTCAGGCCAGCAACAACACTGCCTACAACGCCACCGCGAGCGGCACTGTAACCGATGTTGAACCCCAGGCGGCGGGTGGCTACCTCATCACTATTCAGTCTGAGGACGGCAACGAAGTCACCGAAACCATTCCGGCTGGCCCAGAACTGCTGGTTGCCGCAGGAGACGTGGTAGAAGCCGGTAAGCCCCTGACCAGCAACCCCAACGTGGGCGGCTTTGGTCAAATGGACACCGAGATCGTGCTGCAGAGCCCCAACCGCATCAAGGGTCTAGTTGCCTTCTTGGCCGCCGTCATGCTGACCCAGATCATGCTGGTGCTCAAGAAGAAGCAGGTGGAGCGAGTACAGGCTGCTGGCATGACTATGTAGGCTATCAGCGCCTAGCTAAAGCCGCTCCGTTAGGCGCATCAATCCGAGTGATTAAAGCACTTAGGTAAAAAAGGACGTCCGTTGACGGGCGTCCTTTTCTGCGTCATTTTTTATGATCCAAATTAGCAACGCCACTTTCGTCAGCGGTCTGTTTGGTGAGCTACAATTGTTAAGTCTTTTTGCATATTCGGAACTTGTCTTGAGCTTCCTAACGTTTGGCGCTCGGGGGTAGTTTCGTCGCCCGCTTACTGTCGCCTAGGTTTTACACAGTTATGACGCTTCCCATTCGCAACGTTGCAATCATTGCTCACGTTGACCACGGCAAAACCACTCTGGTAGACGCCCTGCTAAAGCAGTCCGGCATTTTTCGCGAAGGGGAAGATGTACCTGACTGCGTCATGGACTCCAATGACCTAGAGCGAGAGCGTGGCATCACCATTTTGTCGAAAAATACCGCCGTCCGCTACGGCGAGACCCTGATCAATATCATCGACACCCCTGGTCACGCCGACTTTGGTGGTGAGGTGGAGCGGGTGCTGGGCATGGTTGACGGCTGTATATTAATCGTGGATGCCAACGAAGGCCCCATGCCCCAGACTCGCTTTGTACTTAAGAAGGCACTGGAGAAGGGCCTGCGTCCGATTGTGGTGGTTAACAAGATCGATCGCCCCCAAGCCGAGCCCCACGGGGCCGTGGACAAGGTGCTCGATCTCTTCATTGAGCTTGGGGCTGACGACGATCAGTGCGACTTCCCCTACCTGTTTGCCTCGGGCCTAGCAGGCTACGCCAAAACCAAGCTCGAAGACGAAGGCATCGACATGAAGCCGATGTTCGAGTCCATTCTTGACCACGTACCGCCCCCGGTGGGCGATCCTGAAAAGCCGTTGCAAATTCAGGTCACTACCCTCGACTACTCCGAGTACCTAGGCCGCATTGTGATTGGCAAAATTCACAACGGCACCATCAATGCGGGGCAGCAAGCCGCCCTGGTAAAAGAAGACGGTAGCATGGTGAAGTCAAAGATCTCTAAGCTGCTGGGCTTTGAGGGCCTGCGCCGCATTGAGATTGAGTCGGCTTCGGCGGGCAACATTGTGGCGGTGGCAGGCTTTGCCGATGCCAACATTGGCGAAACCATCACCTGCCCCACCAACCCCCAAGCACTGCCGCTGATTAAGGTAGATGAGCCGACCCTGCAAATGACCTTTGTGGTCAACGATTCACCCTTTGCGGGGCAGGAAGGCAGCTTTGTCACCTCGCGGCAGCTGCGCGATCGCCTCATGCGCGAGCTTGAGACCAACGTAGCGCTGCGGGTCGAACCCACCGATTCCCCCGATCGCTTCTCGGTGTCGGGCCGGGGCGAGCTGCACCTGGGAATTTTGATTGAAACCATGCGCCGAGAGGGCTACGAGTTTCAGGTCTCCCAACCTCAGGTCATTTATCGCGAGGTCAGCGGTCAGCCCTGCGAACCCTATGAGCTGCTGGTGCTCGATGTACCCGAAGAGGGCGTAGGCGGTTCTATGGAGCGCATTGGCCAGCGCCGGGGCGAGCTGCAAGACATGCGCATTATGGGCGATGGTCGCGCCACCCTGGAGTTTGTGATTCCGGCCCGTGGACTGGTCGGCTTTCGCGGTGAGTTCATGCGCCTGACCCGAGGGGAAGGCATCATGAACCACAGCTTCTTAGACTATCGCCCCCTGGGTGGCGATATTGAGGCTCGCCGCAACGGGGTGCTGATTGCCTTTGAGGAAGGGGTGGCTACCTTCTACGCCCTCAAAAATGCTGAGGATCGCGGCGTGTTCTTCATTACCCCCGGTACTAAGGTCTACAAGGGCATGATCGTGGGCGAGCACAACCGCAACCAGGATCTCGAACTCAATATCTGCAAGACCAAGCAGCTGACCAACCACCGGGCCGCTAGCGGCGACGAGCTGGTGCAGCTACAGAGCCCTGTCGATATGAGCCTGGAGCGGGCCCTAGAGTACATTGGCCCCGATGAGCTGGTGGAAATTACTCCGGAGTCGATTCGTCTGCGCAAGCTCTCTAAGAAGCTAGTCAAGCGCTAACCAGCAGAGTTCTGAGCTGATAGGGTGGCTGGGCTCCAGTCGCCCTATTTTTGCGAGAGCCGATAGGTCTAGTCGGGACTGGTGATCTCGATGGGGTCGCCGGCCAGCATGCCGCACTGGTAAAAGTGCATGTAGTCTTTGGCCAAACTCTCTGAAATTTGGGTGGAGCGCAGGTCGCGGCGCATGGCTAAGAAAATGTCGGCCATAGCCATTTCGATCTGGCGGCGGGCTGTTTCATCGGCTTGAATAAGGCTTTGAATGTCGCCTTTGGCATCGACCCAGTGGCGATCGTAGATATCCATATAGTCAAAAAGAGCTGCTAAAACGTCGTCTGACGCAAACAGCCAACCTTTCTCAATATCGGCTAAAATTCTGCGCCGATCCTGGCTGGTTTTAGCCAAAATCAAGCCAAATAGGGCTCCGTTCAGGTCTTCGTAGAGCCTCTGTCTGCGCTCGGTGAGTTCCGTTTGTCGTTTGGCCCTCTCCTGCCATGAATACGTTGCCACCCCAATTGCGCCGGTCAGCAGCACCCCGACTAACGAGCCGATTAGCGGCAGCAGTGGACTCAGCGTTTCCATGCGCTCACGCTCAACCTCTGTGAACTGATTCCTGATACCGCAGTGTTTGGGTATGCTCTGCTAGTTAGGGTAAGGCAACTGAATGAAATTTGCGGCACGCTTCACCAACTGGTTAGAACATCGCTGGGTTAACCCCGCCTACGTGGGCTGGGTGCTGCTGGGGCTGGCGCTGTTCTTTTTTGCGGCGGCGACAAACACTCTAGCGGGCTGGCTCTACGTGATTAGCGGAGTAATGCTGGCGCTACTGGTGATAGCGGCCCTGCTGCCGCCTCGCAACTTGAATGGGTTGGTGGTGACGCGATCGCCCATTCAGCCCGTCACCGCCGACGTTCCCCTGGCGATCGAGCTGCAGGTTCGCAATCCACAGCGCTCGGCGAAGGGGCTCTTTCAAGTTATCGATCCCCTGCCCACAAGGCTGGGGGCAGTCCAGGTTACAGCGATCGGCAACCTTCTCCCTGGTCAGACTTACACCTGGCGCTATCAGATTTCCACCCAGCGTCGGGGCATACATCAGTGGCCCAGGACCGATCTGCGAACGGCAGCACCCCTGGGGCTGTTCTGGTGCCGACGTTCGATGGAAGCGCCCGCAACGGCAGTGATCTACCCTCAGGTGTTGCCTCTCAAGCGCTGCCCCCTGATCGATACCGTTGGCCTCCGCAACGGCCAGCACTGGCGCTACAACCCGCTAGCCCAAGCCGATACCCAGGGGGTAACGCGATCGCTGCGCCCCTACCGCTGGGGCGACCCGACTCGACTCATTCACTGGCGGACTAGCGCCCGCTACGGCGAACTGCGAGTGCGTGAACTCGAAACCATGACCGCTAGCCGCGAAGTCGTTATTGCCCTCGACACAACCGCCCGCTGGGATGAAACCAGTTTTGAGCAGGCAGTAGTCGCCGCCGCTTCGCTCTATACCTACGCCCTTCAGCAAGGCTTCACCGCTGTCCTGTGGCTGCCTGCCTTAGCCGGGCAAAATAACCTGCTGCGAGAGCGCAATCAGGTGATGTACGCCCTGGCTGGGGTAGAACTAGCCCCAGCTCAGAACGCTACGCCGCTGCCCCAACAAGCAACAATCTGGCTCACATCGGCGGGAACCGAGGCAGGGCTTTTGCCCGCTGGCAGTCGTCAGATCGTTTGGGGCAATGGCTCTGCGACAGCGGCTTCGGGCAGCGGCTTAAGCACACTGCGGGTTGACCCCAATGAGCCATTAGAGACTCAACTGCAGGTCAATATTACTTAGTAGCCTGCTCCCCAGGGACACGAGCAGACACCTAAAAGCGCCTTACGCAACGCCAACAGGCACACAAGGATTCTCACAAGGGTTCCATTGCTAAAGACACTTAAACTTGGCAACCCCTCACCTAGCGATACCCTGAGACATCTCAAGCAAAGCGTGGAGCCAAAAAAAGACAAAAAAAAGGAGAGCCCAAAATAGCTCTCCCTACCATCAGGGTGCATCTGATACCATAATAGCCCAAAAATTACATGGGGGGTGAGACCCCTTATTGATTTTCGTCAATCGTTCTAGCAGGCATCATGCATTCAGCTTTTGGCTAAGAAGCTGATTGCTCAGTTTTGGATCTACCCGACCGCCACTGCGCTTCATGAGCTGGCCCACAAAGAACCCTTGGAGCTTTTTCTTGCCGCCGCGATAGGCCTCTAGCTCCTCTGGATGAGCAGCCAGTACTTCGTCGATCATGGCTTCAATTTGAGCGGGATCAGAGATTTGGCTCAACCCCCGTGCTTCTACGAGAGCCTTGGGTGAACCGCCCTGGGTCAGCAGCTCCGGGAGCAGATCTTTGCCGATTTTGTTGCTGATGGTGCCGGCCTCAATCAGCTGCACCAGCTCAGCCAGCCCGGCAGGCGTTAAGGGCAGGGCATCAATGGAGAGTTTCTCGTTGTTGAGGTAGGCGGCAATATCCTGGGTGATCCAGTTAGAGGTGAGTTTGGGGTCGGCCCCGGCGGCTACGGTGGCCTCAAAGTATTCGGTAATGGCGCGCTCGTCACTGAGCACGCGGGCATCGTAGGGCGAGAGGCCAAACTCGGTCTCGTAGCGGGTGCGCTTTTGAGCTGGCAGTTCAGGCAGTTCGGCTAGCCAGCCTTCTTTCTGCTCAACCGACACCACAATAGGAGGCAGGTCAGGTTCTGGGAAGTAGCGATAGTCGCTGGAGCCTTCCTTAGAGCGCATGCTCTTGGTGCGCTGGCTGCTCTCATCCCAAAGGCGTGTCTCTTGAACGATTCTTTCGCCCGACTCGTTGGCCTTAATCTGGCGATCAATTTCGTACTCGATCGCCTTTTGAATGGCGCTGAAGGAGTTCATGTTTTTAATCTCCACCTTGGTGCCAAATTCCTCCTGGCCCACCGGGCGCACGGAGATATTGACATCACAGCGCAGGGAGCCCTCCTGCATATTGCCGTCGCTAATGCCCAGGTAGCGCACAATGCGGCGCAGCTCTTGAGCGTACTCAGCGGCCTCTTGGCCAGTGCGAATGTCGGGTTCGGAGACAATTTCGATCAGGGGCACCCCGGCTCGGTTGTAATCCACCAGGGAATAGGTGGATCCGGCCAGGCGATCGCTGCCCGCATGCACCAGCTTGCCAGCGTCTTCCTCCATGTGCAGGCGGGTAATGCCGATGCGCTTGCGGGTGGCCTCTTTGGTTTTCTTGTCGATCAGCTCAATCTCTAGCCAGCCGTGCTCGGCGATGGGCAGGTCGTACTGAGAGATTTGGTAGTTTTTGGGCAGGTCAGGGTAAAAGTACTGCTTGCGATCGAACTTAGAGTAGGGAGCAATTTGGCAGTTGAGGGCGAGCCCCGCCTTGACGGCATACTCCAGCACCCGCTGGTTGAGCACCGGCAGCACCCCCGGCATACCCACCACAATCGGGTCGATGTAGGTATTAGGGTCTGCGCCAAAGGCTGTAGAGGCCGGGGAGAAAATCTTGGTTTCGGTGCACAGCTGACAGTGAGTTTCAAGACCGATGATGGCTTCGTACTTGGTTCTGGCGGGGGCCGCAGTGGTCATAAACCGCTCCAACGGGGAATTGCATTGCCTCCTATTGTAGCTTTGCGGGGGAGGGGGGATGAGGTGGGTGGATGGGTAGGCGGGTAGGCGGGTGGATGGGTAGGTGGGTGAGTGGAATGAGAGGGGAGGGGTAGGGGAGGGCAAGGAATTGAGGGTGCGAGAGAGAGGGCTACACCAGGAGACCTAAAATCATGCCGATGAGGAGCACAAAGCCTAGCTGGACGTTTTGCCTGAAGATTTGCCCGTAGAGCTGAAGGGGAGGTTTGTAGCGGTTGAGCAGGTACGACTGGCGCGACCAAACCAGCAGCGCGGCACCTAACCCTAACCAGTAGGGAAAGGCCAGAAAAAGCAGCAGGCCCAGCCAAATCAAGAGCAGCCATGTGCCCAAGAAGCAAAAGCTGATGAACTGGGGGGCATAGTCGCCAAAGAAAAGGGCTGACGAGTTAATGCCGAGGCGGCTGTCGTCGTCGCGATCGGGGATGGCGTAGACCGTATCAAAGCCCAGGGTCCACAGCACGACGGCTAGCCACAAAATCCATACGGGCAGATCCAAATTGTTAGCCACGGCGGCCCAGGGGATCAGCACCGCAAACCCCCAGGCCAGCGACAGCACCAGCTGAGGCACGGGAAACACCCGCTTGGCCAAGGGATAGAACAGAATAAACGGCACCGCCAGCACACACAGCCAAAAGCTTAGCGCGTTGAGGTAGAGCGAAAGCCCGTAGGCGCAGAGCAGCGACACCAGCAGCACCCCAATGCCGACCTGCACGGAGAGATCGCGGGCGGCCAGAGGGCGCGTGCGGGTGCGGGCCACGTGGGGATCAATGTTGCGATCCCACAGGTCGTTGACGACGCAGCCAGCGGCGCTGGTGGCCAAGGTACCCAGCACGATGACGCCCACCAGGGGCAGCGGAGGTCGTCCCTGGGCCGCTAGCACCACCGACCACAGGGCCGGGATCATTAGAATTAGCCGTCCAGTGGGCTTATCCCAGCGCAGCAGGCGAACAATGGCATCCAGCGTAGAGGGTTGAGGACGGGTAGAAGGATTGGCCATGGTCGCCAGCGATCGCTCATAGGTACAGTCTTTAGCATAGCGGCCCTAGGCTCTGGCCAAAAGCGCTGCACCCAGGGCACTGGGTTAGTTGAAAGACTCATTAGGGCGATGCCTCTGCACCATAGATCTTCATGCCGTGAGTTGTGAGGAAATCGAGGTTAAGGGGGGCAACGCTCTCGTCCCGGTTGCGCAGTAGAACCGTAAAGCCTCCGGCACCCAAACTCGACTGGGGCCAAAGGCGATAGCAGGGAAAGGAGGTCAAAGGTGAAGCATGATCTCTCAGGGCTGGCACCTCCACCGCTTCAAATTGAGGAAATTTTTTCATCAGCCAGGCGGCTACCTGCTCGTTTTCTTCAGGCGAAAAGGTGCAGGTCATGTAGGCCAAGTAGCCCCCGGCAGCCACAGTTTGAGCCGCGTGGGCCAGAATGCGCTTTTGGCGGCTGGCATTTTTCTTGATGTTGACGGGGTGAAAACAGCCCAGGGCGTCGTCGCCTTTGGCCAGCAGCGACTGCCCGCTGCAGGGGGCGTCGACAACGACTACCGAGGCAGCATGGCGAAGCTGTTCTGCAAAAATCTGGGGATCAAGGTTAAATACCAGAGCTTCTGTAGCCCCGCAGCGCTTGAGGTTAGAGATTAAAATCTTGACCCGCTTGCGAATCACCTCGTTGCACCAGAGATGGTTGGGGCTGAGAGCCTGCCGCGCCAGCAGGCTTTTGCCACCAGGGGCAGCGCAGAGATCGAGCACGGCTTCAACAGGTGTAGGGATGGCGCTAAAAACAGCAGCAGAGAACACCGACGCCATGTCCAGACAATAGTAAGCTCCAGACTGGTGGAGCAGGTGCTGGCCGGGGCGCTGATCGGGGGTGAGGCGATCGACCCAGGCAGGCTGCCAGGCCAGAGCAGGGGCGATCGCAAAGGGAAGCGGCTCCGGGCGCGGTTGCACCCACACAATGGCCGAGGGAAAGGGCTGAGGATTGGTTAACGCCTCGACAAAGGCATCGCGATCGCGCTCCTCAGTGAACAGCCGATGACTCAGTTTTAATAGCAGCTTAGACGGTTGACCCATAGGGCAGGATTATGCCACAGCGTGCGGCTCTGTAGCGTAGATGTAAGTCCTGAGCCTCAAGCCCTATTCTCAGTATTCCTGGTTTCAGTCAATCGATCCATCGACTCAAGCTATAACTAAAGAAGGATGTGGTTTAAAACGATCACTCCGGAAGCAATATACTACTTATAAAGCTATCAGCAGCCATATCTTGTCGAGAAGAAGCCCCAAAAGATCAATAAATTCTTCATCAGTCAAGAGGGATACTACCCTTGTTTGAGCTGATCCCTGACAAGTTTACGATCATTAAAGTTTTTAGACCGAGTCACATCTAAAATTGTGAATGGGATTAAAGCAAATATAAAGAAATCGTGAATGCCGCTATTATTTTTTGGCGGCTGAAGCCTTTTAATACTCAGGTGTTTGAGCCTTAGGGCAGATGATCCCCATTTTTTCAAGAGTGAAAATGTAGGGGTTATGTGCAGCTTTAGGAAGCCACTATGAAATCAGTGCAGTGCCGGGTGTCATCTTGTAGCCGCTGCCGTTTTTATTCCCCAGAGGGCCGTCGGGGAGGGCAATGTAGCCAGCTTGGAGTGCCCGTAGAGAGCCGCTGGGCACCTTGTTCTTTGGCTGTACCAATGTTCTCAACTCCGCTGGTAGAGATGAAACCCCTCGACTTTTTGCCCCAGCCAATGGAGCTGACTTTTCCCGACGGTCTGCTGGAGACGGCGTTGCTAGAGGCAGCGCTAGATGCACCATCGGTACCTGTACGTCAAACGAAAACCGCCTATCCAACCCCAGTCCCTGCTCGTATACGACGCTGAAGAAATCAGCATGAAGCAGTAAGATGCCAAGGCCTGTTATCGATAGCCGCTGGTGGTCTAAAAATCAGAGGGTACAGCCCCTAGCCCACCGTTTGGGCCGGACGTGGCAATGCTAATGACATCAGGACTTTAGCCAGAACTGATGACACGTTCTAGGGCGCGCAGGTTAAACTCAAGTATCAATGATTTGTCGGCCTGTTTTGGTGGTTCAGCCTAGTTCGTTAGACAGCTTTCGAGTTATGACGGCCCGATGACGCGGCGTTACGCCATTGTTGGCACTGGGGCCGTTGGGGGCTACTACGGCGCTTGTCTGCAACGAGGCGGAGCCGAGGTGTATTTCCTGCTGCGCAGCGACTACGACCATGTGGCACAGCACGGCTTGGTAATCGAATCAGTGGCCGGTGATTTTGCGCTTCCCCAGGTGCAGGCCCACCACAGCGCTGCCACCATGCCTCCCATTGATGTGGCCATTATTGCCCTCAAAACAACCCAAAACGGGCTGTTACCTGAGCTGTTGGCGCCCATTTTGGGGCCAAAAACAGCGATTTTGACGTTGCAAAACGGCTTTGGCATTGAAGATGAACTGGCCGCATGGATGGGTGCGGCTGGAGCCGATCGCGCTATTTTTGGTGGGTTGTGCATTATCTGCGCTAACAAAGTCGGCCCCGGCACCATTCGCCACATTGACTACGGCAGCGTGCTGCTGGGGCAGTATGGCCGCGATCGTCAGCCCGCCGGAGTTTCGCCGCAGCTCGAAGCCATTGAGCAAGATTTTCGAGCGGGGCAGGTAGCCGTAGAGCTGGTAAACGACCTGCGCCTGGCCCGCTGGCGCAAACTGGTGTGGAATATTCCGTTTAACGGCCTCTCGGTGGTGATGAATGCCACTACTACGGCTATGATGGCTGACCCGAATATTCGCCAATTGGCTGAGCAGCTGATGGTCGAAGTGCTGGCGGCGGCGCGGCGGGATGGAGAATCGCTTTCTCCCGGTCAGGATCGGCAGCTGCCCGGAGAGCTAGTAGCGCATATGCTGGCCCACACCGAGCACATGGCCCCCTACCGCACCAGCATGAAGATTGACTTTGACGAAGGGCGACCCCTGGAGGTAGAAGCTATCTACGGCAACCCCATGCGGGCCGCGCAAGCCGCCGGGGCGGCAGTACCCAAAATTGAAATGCTGTACCACCAGCTCAAGGCGATCGATCGCCGCCAGAGCCAGACACCACACTGACCCAAATTCCTCAGGCAGCCGCGCCGTGTTGAGCACAGTATGGCGACAGCTATTCCGCTGCTTCACCCGATTCAGCGGCTTTAGGGGCAGTGACGACCGACTCACTGATGGCTTCAGCGGCGGCTTCGGCGGCTTTCTGGCGCTCTTCGCGTTTTTTGCGATCGGCAGCCAGCATGTCTTTCATCACTTCTTGCGCCTGGGCAAATTTTTCCAGGTTGCTGCGGTAGAGTTCGACATCTTTTTGCAGCTTGTCGGTAGAGATATTGAGCTTGCTGGCCAGATCTTTGAACAGAGCCTCAACGGTGTCTTTTTCTTTAAGGGCATCCTCAGCGGCGGCGGTTTCAACTAAGGTGTAAAGCCCAACGCCAAAGGGGCGGCTGTACTTAAATTTTTCTTTGTTGGCCACGGCCGCTAGAGTGCCACGCAGGCCATCGCCGCCCTCAGATAAGTTTTCAAACTGCCCCTTCAAGTCGTCTAGAGACATACCGCCGACCGAGGCTTTGAGTGCTTCGGCGTCGCCGCGATAGTGCTCGGGGGTACTGTTGATGGAGCGGCAGAGGGCGTTAAAGATGGAGCCTTTGTCGTTTTCGGGCTCGTAGCCAACCATGAAGCGATCGAAGGTGGTAACGATGCCCAGGGCGTAGATCGGGTCGTAGGCAAAGTCTACGTTGACCGAGAGCAGATGCATTTCTACCATCAGCTCGTCTACCACGCGCCGGTAGATGGAGTTGATAGGGCGGGTGTGGTGGGTATAAAAGTCGCGCTTGGCGTCAGATACCGTGCGTACAGGAGCGTTGTTCACAGCCTAGGGTTCAAAATATTACAGTTCTTATATTGTCTCGCGTGATTGTGCCTTTGCCAACCTACCCACCCAAGGTGGGGATCAACGGCCTTTGAGCTTTTTGCGCACTTTAGCGGCCGTACGCTGCAGCCAAAGACGAGTCAGGCGAGGCTTGGTGAGATTGGGAATGTCGGTGCTGTGCTTGGCCCGGTAGTCGAAGAAGTGGTTGATTTCAGCCAAGATCACCCGCAGCCGGGGCAGCAGGGCATCGGCGCGGTAGGGGATTAGCTCCTCTGGGGTCATCGCTAGGGGGTTGGCGGTTTGCAGGGCGGCGAGAATGCGATCGCAGTCGTACCCCGCTGAATACACCCCAATTTTGTAGCAGTTAAACCCCGGATCTAAATAGTCGGCCAGCGCCCCGTTGACGCTGGTAAATACCTGACAGCCGCAGGCCATTGCCTCCATGGGCGGCAGGCCAAACCCTTCGCTCACGCGGCTCAGCGCCCAGTATTCCGCCGAGTCGTAGAGAAAAATTTTGCTGCGGTTGAACAAAATCGATAGATCATCGACAAAGCCCTCCAGCTTGACCAGATTGCAGTGGGGTTCTAGAGTCGGGACAAGCTGGTTGAGCAGGTAGCTCGACGACTTACGCGTCTGCACCAGCACGTCGATGTCTCTAAGCTGCTGCCGATTGGTAAACTCGGGCGAAATGTGGTTTGGCAGGTGAAAAATCAGCCCGTTGGGCCGCTTTTGCCCCCAGTAGCCCATCGAGTTGCGGCTGACGGTAATGATCGGAATATCGCCCGGCAGGTTAAACCCGTAGCCGCTGCTGTGGGCGTGGTAGACCACGGGATAGCCCCGCAGCCGCTTTACCAGTCGGGGCACATGAAAACCCCAGCTGACCACAAAAATGCTGTCGCTTAGGTTCGGCTGCTGGAGCAGGTCATCTAAAAAAAGGGTATCTGCCTCGCGCTGGTCGTAGGTGACCACCTCGGCAGAGCAGACCTGCTGGGCCAGCTTCAGGGTTTTGAGTTCGGCAAACAGTCCGCCGCAGTGGAAGCGCTTGCCAGTGCCAGGGACAAGAAAATAAAGGTGGCGCATAGGTGTAACCCTGGATCAAACGCCCTGCAATTTTAGACGGCTTTGGCGCAGCTAAACTCGCCCACCTCCCGCAGGGCGTCTAAAAAGGCGTAGAGGGCTGGGGTGTGCAGGGCATCTTTGAGAATGGTGGCCCCGATCGGACGGGAGATCGGAAACGGCAGGGGGCAGATCTGCACCTCGGGCGGCACGGGCTGAGCCGCCAGACGGGGCAGAATGGCGAGGCCCAACCCCTGCTGCACCATCGCCACCATGGATGAGTCGTGGCGAATGCAGTAGGCAATCTCTAACGGATGCTCCTGGGCACCTAGCACAGTGCGAATGCGCAGGCCGCAGCTGCTGTGGCTAGAGCCGATGATGGGCATTTTGCGCATTTCATCGACGCTCAGGGTGCCGGTGATCGAGCGATAGCCAGGGGGCAGCAGGGCCACGTAGTCGTCGTCAAAAATCGGCAGGGTTTCCACATCGTCGCCATCGATGGTTTCGGCGACGCAAATGTCAACTTCGCCTTTGACCAGCGCCTGCTTGAGCTGGTGCAGCTCATCCATTTCGTGGACGCTAATGGCGATCGCAGGGTACCTCCGGTGCAGCCGCGCGATCGCCCCCGGCAGCACGTGGGTAGCCACACTGCGAAACGAGGCAATCCGCAGGGTGCCGCCCTGCACTCCGCGAGCCTGGTTGGCCTCGCTGGCAATGGTGTCGAGCAGGCCCAGCATGGCGCGGGCGTGGGCGGTAATGCGATCGCCCACCGGGGTCAGCCGCGCCCCGTGGCGACCACGCTGCAGGAGGGTAATGCCCAGCTCGTCTTCTAGGGTAGAAATGGCGTGGCTGACGGTTGACTGGGTGATATCGAGCTGCAGGGCGGCTTCGCTGAAGTTGCCGCAGTCTGCGATCGCAACCAGGGCACGCAGCTGGGAAAGCTTGACTTTGTTGAGGTTCATGGCTGGTTGAAACCCCTAAACGCTGACTCTAAGGCTAAGGGCTGGCGCTAAACCAGCCTATCGATTTTTTGCATAGAACCTATTCACGTCATGCTTTGTTACATTCTGGCCACCCGCATAGATTAGGTATATCGACGACGGCAGCCCAGTTACCACTGCGCTCCCAGCTCGGGTTCAACCCCTAGCTTCTAGCCTTAGCACTGTAACCTTTACAGCTCAGTATGACCCCTGGCGGGTCACAGAGCCTGCTGCCTGAGCGTCGTCTGCTCCAATTCTGGAGCCCCATTTTAATTCTAGGGAGGCAAAACCATGGACACTACCCGCAGACCCAACCGTGACCTGCAGCAGCAGCGTCAGCGCCTAGAGGCCCTGGTGCAACCCGCCCTAGGCACTCGTATTGACAACAGCCCCACTCACAGCCCCCTTCACGACTTAGGGCAGGCCCTCAAACAGTTAGGAGATCGAACCATGAGATTCTTTACCGGCCAAAACGAACTGCGCATTTGGCAGCGCACCCGCAACGGTCAACCGCGCTGGTTTGCCCACGACCCGGTCACCAACCGCACCCGCTCGTTCTACTCTGAGCAAGACGTGCGCACCTGGCTCGATCAGCGCTACTACGACTAATCTGCGCTGACGACCTCATACAACATCCGATTGGTAAACCCCGATTTATAGTCAGGAACCCGGTAGGGGCGCAGCATGCTGCGCCCCTACAAAAATTGGTGGTTGCTTGTTTTTGGAGCTGATTCTGAATCCAAATTCAAAAAACTGCGTCAAAACAGGCATTTCGTAGGGGCAAACGGTTGTTTGCCCTATCCATTGGGGGTTAATTAACCAAGCTGGGTCATCGGTGCTGACTCAAGTGCCCTAGGAAAAATCGTGAGAGAGAATGGCCTGGCCACGGCGGTAGAGTTCTTCGGCGTAGCCCGTCCAGGTGCCCTGGCCCCAGTAGCGAAAGCAGCTGGTTTGCAGCAGCAGGTTGTGAATCAGGGCGTTGCGGTAGCGATACTGCCGCTCCAGCGTATCGCCCTGCTCGCTCTGGCGCTGCATGGTTTGGTGAAACTGGGCAGACAGGCGCTGCATGGGGTCGAGCACGTTGTCGTAGCCCTGCACCCAGCTGCGATCGCCCGTCCAGGAGCCACCCTCCATCGAAAAGCCCTGGTCTTCGGCGTGGATAGCGGCAATCGCGTTTGTCACCGCCTCGGTTCCGGTCGCGTCGCCCACGGCCTGCCACAGTCGGGCCTGCCCCACCGCCTGACAGGTCGGGAAGGTCTCCGGGCTGCACCCCGCCGCCGCCAGCAGCTCCAGGTATTCGGTACCGTTAAAGCCCACTACGCCCCGACGACCGCCGCCGTTGTCGCGCATTTCGTACCACGATCGCATGAAGGCGCTGGGGAACTCGTTCATCATCACGCCGCCGTTTTCGCCGTCGCTGATCTGGCTGACCAGCTGCGGCACGGTGGCGTTGCCTAGAGCCACTTTTCCCAAAGTTTTGGCTTCCCAGTAGGGCTGCATTTGACCCACCAGCTTGGTGTCAGACCCCTGGGTTTTGATCAGCACCACGATCTCTTCGACCTCGCCGTGAGAGTTGCGAGCCACCAGGCGGTGAGGCAAGTGGGGCTGCGAAAGGCCGTGTCCTTCCAGACTTTCTACCGTGTGCTCCTGCACCAGCATCCAGCGATAGCCGCAGTCTTTGAGGGTTTTGACGAAGGCGTAGAGCACGTCGGGATGGTTGGGCAGGTGCATCTCCGGCGGCGAAAAGCCCCGCACCCGGGCCAGGGCCTCAGCCCCAAATAGGGCAGCAAAGTGGTGCTGCCAGGCCCGGATGTGCAGCCTGAGATCGGGCACGGGGGTCGAGGGCACCACTGCGTGACCCCAGCAGGTGCCCAACCACTCGACATAGGGCTGGTAGGTAGGGTCGCAGGCCAGACGGCGCAGCTTGGCCAAAATATCCTGGCGGTCCATCTGCTGCAGGCCCCACAGCAGGGTGCCCGAGTAATCGAGCATGACGCGGGGATTGCAGCCCTGGTTCACCAGCTCCGGAATAAAGTCACCCAGGCGGGCGTAGCAGTAGGCGAAGGTACCCGCGTTGTGGTTGTCGCCGTCGTAGGGGTGCTCAAACATGTACTGGAGGTGGTTGATCAGCTCCCCTGTGGCCCCAGCCGGAATGGTGGGCTGGTGCATGTGTAGAGCGATCGCAAAGCCTGCCGAAATATCGGCCAGCGACAGATTGGTGCGCGGCAAAAATACTGGCTCGTCGCTGGCCATCACGGCGGCTACATCCGCCTCGCGACCCGACAGCGGCGGTAGCCCATCTTCTAAGGCAGGCCAGTCGATGGGGGAGAGTACAGCACCAGTCATAAACAATCTCCAGGGATCGGCATCCCCCGTTTATCAGCGGGAAGCCTGTGGTCTCTCCTTAGTGTTGCACCGACGAGAGTGTTTACCTACAGCTGGTAACATTTCGTGGTCTGGCAAGTCACGCCTCTAAGTACAAGAAATGACCCCACTTGCGGCGCTATGGTAGCGCCATAGCTATTAACCCATTATTAAATGGTTAACGGCTTAATAGAGCGAGGTCTTGATTCTCAGATTCGTCATTTATCGCAGCGCCGCGGTTGGTTTTAAGTCGTTTGCGGTAGCACCAATTTGCTCGACCTTGCTGTAGGTATTGAGCGAGAGAAAACCAAAGCCAACTTTAGACGCTATATCTAAAATGGTGTAAAACATCGTTTCAGAACCTTGGCCAATCGCGTCAATGCCCGTAGGAGCCAAAATCCAAACAATTGGATAGGCCGTCCACAGAATCAGGTGAATAGCGACAAGGCGACCAAATGCCTTTTGGGTGCGGGGGCGGTTGTGCTCGGCCTCGCGCCTGAAGGGCACCACCAGTAGATAGACCGCTGCCAAATAGGCCGCACAGCTAACGACGTACCAAATATAGTTAATCGGGTTGGGGGAAAGCGCTGCCGCCAACCCCGTCGCAATCATGAACGCATTTGTGCCCAGTAAACTGCTGGTCAGCGTCAGGCTAGTGTGGCCCAAGAAGGCAAAAATTAGCAGCAGCAGCGGCGTAGACAGCGACCAGGTAACGTAGCGCACCCAAACGGTGGGGCGATCGTTGACTACGGTTTGGCCTTGGCCTAGCGCCATAGCCAGGTACAAAGCACTGGCAATTAAACAGATAAAAAAGCTGAGCGTGTAGAGCTTTTTCCAGCCTTCAGTTTTAGCGCTGTGGGCACCGAAGCCAAAGAAAACAGCGCCTAAGGCCATAGAAACTACGCCAATCCAAAGCCAAATCTGAGCCATCTGGTTGCAGTTGCCCCTAATAGGTCGCTAACACTGTATTTAATTCACCGCCACATTAGTATTATTCTGCGGATAGATTTAATCAGCTAAGGACGTAAACGCACAAGCCGTTTGAACCCCATGATTAAGGACATCAATGCGGTGTTTGAGAACAGGAAAACACTAGTGCAAGGGACGAGCCTGTTGCCCCAGCAGAACGCTGACCAGCACCACGACCACACCTAACAGCTGCACAGGGGTTAAGGTTTGCTGCAGAAAAAAGTAGCCAATCAGGGTCGCCACCACTGGGCTCATCAACCCAAGGGCAGCGACAGATGAAGTTTTAAGCCGTTGAATGCCGCGAAACCAGAGGGCATAGGCCAAGGCCGTGCCGATTACCCCCAGGTAGATAAAGCCCCAGAGGTTAGTTCTAGACATTTCAGTGATTGGGCCTTCGACAATGAGGGCCACGGGTAGCAGCATGAGGCCGCCGATCGCGAGTTGCCAGGCGGTAAACACAATCAGCGAGACGGGCGGCTGCCAGCGCTTGGTCAACACCGTGCCCAGTCCCATGGCGAAGGCTCCAGCGATCGCCGCCACCAGCCCCACCGCATCTAGCCGAGCGTCGGGGCCAAGCACCAGCAGACCCACACCAGCAAAGCCTGCGATCGCGGCAAAGATCGATCGCCGCCCCGGCCTGTCGCTTAAGAGCAGCCACGAAAACAGCACCACCAGCAGGGGCTGAATGGCCCCTGCGGTGGCAGCCACACCCCCCGGCAGTCGGTAGGCTGCCACAAACAGCAGCGCCTGAAATACACCAATGTTGAGGCCACCCAGCACCAGCATGCGCCACCACCAAATGCCTCTGGGCAGCTTTCGCAGGCCAACAATTAGCAAAACGCCGATGGGCAGCGATCGCAGCGAGGCCACCAGCAGCGGATGACCGGGGGGTAAAAACTCAGTCGCCACCGCGTAGGTCGTGCCCCAGGAGATAGGGGCCAGGGCGGTGAGCAACACGTCGGAGAAAGAGCCGGTCGGAACCGGGGCCGAGGGAGCGATCGCCTCGGCGCGGGGTAAAACCATGAGATAACTCGCACTGGCGAAGTGAACAGCGCTAGACTACCGCTGGTGGTTGGTGGAAATCTTTCCCAAACCTCTGGTCGCTTGTCAATTCTTGCGGCCAATGTGAGAGGTTGCCTGGTTGGTTCTGAATCCTGTTTGGCTCCTCCCCGTAGGGGCAAACGCCGTTTGCCCCTACGGGGTTGCCTGTTTGAATCGGTGTTGTTGAATTCAGATTAGCTATTGTACGAAATCCGACATGAGAAGCCCTGATTCAAAATAGGTTTCCCGTAGAGGCATTGCAGTGCAATGTCCCTACCAATCGGGGGTAGCCAAACATATTTAGGATTACAGCTGCTGGCGGTAGGCTTTGGGGGTCGTGCCCGTGTGCTTTTTGAATACCTTCGTTAGGTGGCTCTGGTTCGCAAATCCACACTCTAGAGCAATATCGGTGATCGGGATTTGCCGCGATCGCAGCAACCGCTGGGCCTTTTCTACCCGCTGCTGGCTGACGTACTGGTGGGGCGCAACCCCCATCGCCTGCTTAAACTGATGGGCAAAGTGGCTGCGGCTAAGCCCTACCTGAGCCGCCATCGCATCCAGGCTGAGCTCCTGACTCAGGTGGGCCTGAATGTACTCCAGCACCCGCTTCACTTGATAGGGCGCTAAGCCAGCGGTGTAGGGGCGAATCGCTGAGGCAATGTTGCAGTAATGGCGCAGCAGGTGAACACCCACAAGAGAGCTCAAGGACTCTAGGTAGAGTTTGTCGCCATAGATGTCACCAAAGCCACTCTGCTCAGTTTCGGTAAGAAATAGCTGCACCAAACTCTCAAGCTTGCGATCGCGGGTCTTGACCACGGGCAGCAGCTCAACGTTTCCAGAGTTCACACCGTCAACACTAAAGGCCACCCGATCGAGAAAGTCAGGTTCCAAGACGATGTGTAACGTTTTGTCGACCGACTGCCAGCGCGTAAAGGCAGACTGCCCCGCCGGGCAGAGGTAAAAATCGCCCGGTTCCATCACGCCGTCATACTCGCCACCCTCGTCAACCTGGGTAACCTGTCGCTCATTTTTTGACAAAAAGAACGTCAGCATATGATGGCTCAGCCCCTGGGGCGCATGTAGCTCGCCCGGCAGGTCGTGGCGATAGTGCACCATTAGCCCAGAGTCGATGGGGATGGAATGATGGGCGATCGCAGGCTTTTTGGCAAACAGGTCTAATGGATCAACGGGCATGCCCTTTCGCTCGCTAAGAAAATCTGGCCTAGCGATCGAACTATCTCATAAGCTCAACGGTACCGCCAATGGCCGTTCTAAAGAGGATTGCCGCAATACAAGCCAGCCAACCTAAAGCCGATCACCCAGCGCGCAACTAGCTACTTCCAAGCGCGATTTTCCAGGTCGCGCACCTGCCGCTCCAGGCGATCGAGGCGACCGCGCAGCTCATCCATTTCGGCCTGGCGGGGCACGCCCAGGTCTTGCAGGGTATTGCGAAACAGCCGCTGAAACTGATCTTCGAGCGCTCCGTTGCCCTCGTTGAGCTGGGCCATCACCTCATCCATGAGCGTCCGCGCCTGCTCGGGGTTGAACTTGCCCTCGCGCACCCACTCCTCGCTCACCTGCTTAACCCGCTCAGCCACCAGGGAAGTAGTGCCCACCCCAATCATCAGCAGCTGGCGTAAAAGGTTGTTGGTATCCATTAAAGTCTCCTTGCTATTTGCGGGGCGCGATCGGGCAGGCGGCAGGCAAGCGATCTGGGGTTTGCCCTGAGGTTATGGCATTTAGAGCCGTACCTCAAACCCTTGACCTTAAACCCAGTTGACCACCCATTTATTCTGTCAAAGATTTCCCTAGCCCCTGGGTATTGAAAGCCGTACCCCCACCTGCCGGATGCCCTCGATCAGATACCTGCAGCCGGCGGCCCTCAACCACTCGTTAGCTCGTCGACCTTGGCCCGCACTGCCTGAATGTCTTGCCACATTAGCCATTTGGGGCTGCCCTTGTCGCGCGACGGGTTGCGCAGCAGGTAGGCGGGGTGAAAGATCGGCATACACAAACGGCCCTCCCACTCCATCCATTCACCGCGAATTTTGCTGATGCCCGACTTGATGCCCAGCAAACCTTTTACCGCCGTGGCACCAGTTAGCAGAATAATTTTGGGATCAACCATGCGAATTTGCTCCAGCAGATAGCCCTTGCAGGCGGCGATTTCTGCCGTGGTGGGTACGCGATTTTCGGGCGGTCGACATTTGACGATGTTGCAAATGTAAACATCCTTATCGGTGTCAAACCGCACCGAGGCCAGAATTTTTTCTAAAAGCTGGCCCGACTTGCCCACAAAGGGCACTCCCTGCTCATCCTCCTGCTGGCCTGGGCCTTCCCCAATAATTAACACCGGAGCGGTAGAGCTGCCCCGGCTAACCACCACATGGGTACGCGTTTCGGCCAGGTCGCAGCGCAGACAGCCCCGACAGTGCGTGCCCAAGGTCTCCAGGTCGGGATAGATGCCGGGGGGAATGGGCACCGACGCACTGGTGGGAATGGCGTCAAAATCGGTGCCGCTGGGGGTTGTCGTGGCTCCAGGTGGAGCGCTTTCACCGGCATTAAACAGGGTAAATTGCTCGTCGGCCATCGGTTGTGGGGGGCTACATCCTTTTGAGTTTTTATTGTAAAGGGTCTCGGCCTTGCCCGGCTGTGGTCTGAGGCCAACGGTACCCTAGGCTGGCGTTGTATAGTAGAAAGCTAGTTAAATTTTGTCTATTGTCCAGGAGCCTCAGCCTTGACTTTTTCCGCCGAAGATTTTGCCAAAGCCCTTGAAGCCCACGACTACGACTTTCAGGTGGGCAGCACCGTGCGGGGTACCGTCATTTCCTTTGCCCCCGATGGGGCCACGGTAGATATTGGCGGCAAGTCAGCGGCCTTTTTGCCCATTCGAGAAGCAGCGGTGCGGGCCATCAGCTCCTTTGAAGGCGTGCTCGAACCCGGTACTGAATACTCATTTCAGGTAATCCGTGACCAGGATGCCGACGGCCAGGTGCTGCTGTCGATTCGCAAGCTGCAGCTCAAGCGGCTGTGGGATAAGCTGGCCCAGCAGGCCGAAGAGGGCGCGGTGCTAGAAGTCAAGGTGACCGGCTACAACAAGGGCGGGGTGACGGTCGATGTGGAGGGGCTGCGGGGGTTTGTGCCGCGATCGCACCTGGGCCGCACCTACGAAAATCTAGAAGATGCCGTGGGCCAGCGCCTCACCGTAGGCTTTTTAGAAGTCAACCCCGGCGCTAACAAACTGGTGATGTCGGCTCGCATTGCCGCCCGCAGCCAGGTGATGAGCACCCTGGAGCTGGGTCAGCTGATTGAGGGCACCGTGGCCAGCCTCAAACCCTTTGGGGCTTTTGTGGAGTTCGACGGCATCAGCGGGCTGCTGCACATTAAGCAAATCAGCAAAAACTACGTTGAGTCGCTACCTGCGGTGCTGAAGGTGGGTCAGCCGATTAAAGCGGTGGTCGTCGGTCTCGATCCCGATCGCAACCGCATTTCTCTCTCGACCAAGGTGCTCGAAAAGTATCCCGGTGAGCTGCTCAAAGAATCTGAGGCCGTGTTTGAAGACGCCGAAAACCGCCTGAGCGACATCAGCCGCATGCTCGGCGACAGTGAGGCCTAACCCCTATGGGCACCGTGTGGGAACTCGACTTTTACTCCCGGCCCGTGCTGGATGAGAACCAGAAAAAGCTGTGGGAGGTGCTGCTCTGCGAGGGCTTAGTCGACAGCCAGACCGACAGTGCCGAAACCTTTCGCTACAGCAAGTTTTTGCCCAGCAGCGAGGTTAACTCAATTACGCTCAAGGGGGCAATTGAGGAGGCGATCGCCGAGGCTACCGGCCAGGGCATTGCGCCCCCCAGCCGCATTCGCTTTTTTCGCTACCAGATGCAAAACATGATTTTGCGAGCCTGCGAAGACGCCGGCCTTCCGGCCCGGCCCAGCCGCCGCACGCTGGCGCTGCAGGGGTGGCTGCGCGATCGCAACCAAACCGTGTACCCCCAGATGGAGGGCTACACCACCGCCCCCTCGCCTTCGGTGGCCGCCCCGCCCCCCAGCCCCCAGCCGCTACCCGATGCCCTGCTGGGCCAGAAGTGGGCCTTTGTCAGCCTGGAGGCCGCCGCCTTTGCCGACCTGCCCGAGTGGGACATTGGCTTTGGCGAAACCTTTCCCCTGGCGCTGGCTGAGCTGGCCCCCGATACCCCCATTCCGGGCCTGCTGATTTTCTCCCCCCGCGCCACGGCTCTAGCCGCCTGGATGTCGGGCCTGGAGCTGGCCTACTGGCGCATCGAGGCGGGCAAAAACCCTGCGATCGTGCTCGAAACTGGGGCCGCCGACAGCTGGATTTTGGCCGGCTTACCCAACCCTAAACTACTCTCCGAGGCCCAGGCCTTTGAAGCCGTTAAGGCCAAGGCCAACCAGGTGCACTTCATTGGCGTTCAGGCCAGCCCTGAGAGCGAATCCTTCGCCGGGTTCTGGCTGCTGCAAGAGCTGCCGCTGGGGTAAGACGATGGCCGCAAGAGAGGTTGCTCGATTCTCAGATCTCCGGGTTCTTGAAGAACCCGGAGATCTAGTCCTTCCTCCCTGGAGGGACTGGTGATGCAAGATTCTAAGCAACCGGCATTCTTTCAGAACCTTAGGAAGTGGCCTCACTGGCGCAACCTGGGGATCTACGCGCTGCTGCTGGCGATCGCCCTGGTGATGGTATTTCCTCTCCTTTGGCTGCTCAGCACTTCTTTCAAAGGGGCAACAGAAAACCTGCTGGCGACTCCGCCCCAGCTATTGCCCCAGCAGCCCACCCTGGCTAACTACCGCCAGGTGTGGCAGACCAACCCCTTTGGCCAGTACTTTCTCAACAGCACCATTGTGGCGGTGATCACGGTGGCGGCCAACCTGCTGCTGTGTTCGCTGGCGGCCTATCCCCTGGCGCGGCTGTCGTTTTTGGGCCGCGACACCCTGCTGGCGCTGATCGTGGCGACGATCATGATTCCATTTCAGGTGGTGATGATACCGCTGTACATTCTGGCGGTGAATTTGGGCCTGCGGAACACCTACCTGGGGCTGGTGCTGCCCTACCTGGCCTCGGCCTTTGGCATTTTTCTCATGCGCCAGGCCTTTCAGGGGGTGCCTAAGGAGCTAGAAGAGGCCGCCCGCATGGATGGCTGCTCTGACCTGGGCATCTGGTGGAACGTGATGCTGCCCGCCACCCGCCCGGCCCTGGTCACGCTGGGGATTTTTGTGTTTATTGGCACCTGGGGCGAGTTTTTGTGGCCGCTGATTTTGCTCGATCGCCCCGAGCGCTACACCCTGCCCCTGGGAGTAGCCCGGCTGGCGGGCAGCTTTTCACTGGACTGGCGGCTGATTGCGGCGGGGTCGATTTTGTCGGTGCTGCCTGCGATCGCGGTATTCATTCTGCTGCAGCGCTACATTGTGCCCACCGAAACGGGGAGCGGGGTGAAGGGGTAGGTGGCAGGGCGCAGCTTGAACTGCAAATTGTGTGCGCCTCAAGACGGGGCAAAAAACGCGACCGAAATCACTGAGGCTACGGGGCTGAGTCAGGCCAATGCGTCTAAGCATCTCAAGATACTGGCCCAGGCGGGTATTGTCAGCCGTCAGCGGCAGGGCGTGTGCGTGTATGACCAGATCGCCAACGACTTTGTATTTGAGTTGTGTGAAGTGCGACTCGCTATCGGTCCAAATTCAGCTGCAGCCTGAGAAAACGCTCACTTAGAAGCCTTTCGACAGGTTTAGGGCAACCGCTGGGCGATCGCAGCCAAAAGTTTCCCGCAACCACTGCGATTCTCGCCATTTCTCCAGGTTAGCCATAGCCCCAGCTTTATCAGTTCCTTAGATTAATCCTCTAGGTTAGTGCTGGTAAACATTTAACCAACGCTTCAGCCAGGCCGTAGCCCATAGCTACGGCGTGGTTTATTTTTGTGAGTCTTAACCAGCTATGAAACTCAAATCCCTTGCCCTTGCTGTCTTTGCTGCCGGTACTGCGATTGGCCTGTCGATGTCAGCCGTCTTTGCCCAGGTCGCAGAGGTAAGTATCGATCTCCTCAACGTGCGATCGGGACCGGGCACAAACTTCGCCGTGCGCGGCACCATACCCCAGGGAACGCAGGCCAAAATTATTCAAACCCAGGGTCTCTGGCTGTACATTGTCACTGGCCCCATTGAGGGCTGGGTCTATTCCCCCTATGTCACCGTTTTAGACCAGCCAGGGCCTGGGGTTGAGGCTCCGGTCACTACCGTTATGGTCTGCAACGGCACCAACCGCACCATAGCCCGCGTGTATCGCCAAAACGGCGACCTGAAGCTGCGGGTGCACGATCGCCTCGACAACCTGACCTGGCTGGACACCCCCGCCCGCATGGAGACCGGAGCTGGGGCAACAAGCTACGTCAACATCAACGGTGAGCAAACCACGCGGGTGCTGCAGAGCCAAAGCTCACCAGCTAACTGCTCAATTCAAAGCAGCAATCGCCCCTTAGAAACCGGTGTGGTAACCGAAATAGAGCAGCCCTAACTTTTCCAATTCTCGCCCGGTTTTGAGGCCGGGCGCTACTCACCATGCTTTTACTCACCATGCTTTAAATCTGGGCTTCTTCCCCTTGCGCGGCGGGCTCAAACTGAACCTTGTTGTAGATATCGCGTAGAGAGATTTCAAGCCCTAGAGATACGAGGTTAAGGACGGTATCTAGCCCGTCGTATTCCTGCAGCATCCACTGTTTTGAGCCGGTTTTTACATAGTGTTCCACATGGGCAGAGTACTGATCGACTAGGGCATATTCCTGGAATGTGGCAATGGTGCGATAGGCGGCAAACTTGTCGCCCCGGTCATAGTTGCGGGTTGATGCTGACAACACCTCGATGATTAACGTGGGGTTGGTGAGGGTATCGCGGCGGCCCGTTTGGTAGGTCAACTCTCCTGCGATCGCCATCACATCTGGATAGGTATAAATTTGGGCCTGGGGAATCCAGAGGCGTTGATCGGCCACAAATACCTCCAAATCTCGGCCTTGCAAACCGATTGTTAGCGCTGTGCAGAGATTGCGGATAATGCGATTGTGGTTCGGCGTACCGCCAGTCATGGGCACGATATCTCCAGCAATGTATTCATAGCGGATCTCAGAGGCTACCTCTAGGTCGAGGTATTCCTCAGGGGAGTAGGTGCGGGAGACCTGGGGCTGGGCAATCATAGAACTTCTCTGAGCAGTTGCAAAATGCCTGAATCAAGCTGACTACAGCTACTCTTCTGATGGTAAGTCATTGTCCATAGACGCCCTACAATCTGCCCTGGCTCTTGATGCGGAGGTAGCTCTCGACCAGCGGGTCTGAGATTTGATGGGCGGGGGCATCGAGCACCAGCACGCCGCGCTTTTTAAGCCGGGCGAAGGCGGCCTCGCGCTGGCTGAGCAAATCTAGCGCCACGGCTCGCTGGTAGGCGGTATCGACCTGGGTGGTAGGGGCATGGGCCTGGCGATCGATCGCCGGATCCCGCAGCGTGATGCAGAAGGGCAGGTGGCGGGGACGCAGGCGGGCCAGGGCCGAGAGCAGTTCAGCGCTGGCGGTTTCATCCACAATGTCGGTAATGATCACCACCAGCGAGCGGCGGTGCTGCTGCTGGGCGGCGTGGGTGGCGGCGGCCAGGTAGTCGGATTCTTCNNKSRCKKSSTCGRYRGSNGTSAGRYGYTYNATMAKMKRCWGNAAGTTGGCCCGCCCGCCTTTGGGGGGTATCCAGGTGTGCAAAGTGCGATCGAACAGGCCTAGGCCAACGCGATCGCCCCGGCTTACCCCCGCCAGCGCCAGGGCCAGGGCCGCATTCATGCCCCAGTCGAAGCGATTTAGCCCCTGCACTTGGGCGGTCATCAGCCGACCGCGATCGAGAAGAATCAATAGGGTTTGCTCGCGCTCCGGTTCCAACACTCGCACCAGGGGCTGGCTGAGGCGGGCGGTGGCCTTCCAGTCGATAAAGCGGGGGTCGTCGCCGGTGCCGTACTCGCGCAGCTCGGCAAACTCGGTGCCCACGCCCATGCGCCGCTTTTGCTTGAGGGTGCCGGTAGCTTGCAGGGCCAGTTTGACAGAAAGTTGATTCAGGCCAATCAGATCGGGGTACACAGCAACGGTTTCGGCGGCGGGTATGGCCCAATCGGCCCAGGCCAGCCCTAGGGGACTGCGCTGCTGAATTTGCAGATCGCCCCAGGGATATTCGCCCCGCTGCTTGGGGTTAACGGTAAAGGTAATGGTTTCGGGTTCCTTGCCGCTGAGGGCAATCGCCAGGGGCATGGGAGTGCCGTCAAAGGTGGTGGGATAGTTGTCGAACAGGCGCAGGCGCACGGGGGTGGAGGATTCTCCATGCAGCGAGATTGGGTTGTCGCGCCCAATGGATAGGCGGTGCAGTGGGTCTCGCTTGATCGTGGCGCGGCGGCTCTTGACTCGCAAGCCATCCCAAAACATGACCGCCAGCACTGCACCGTCAAACAACAGCAGGGCCAGGAGGGCTACGGTGAGCCGGTTGGGATGGTCGAAAAAGTTGGTAAGCAGGGTGACAACAAGCCCGCCCCCCAGCAGCAGTCCGTAGGTGCGCCCGGTGGGGATAATCGCCATTAGCGAGGTACCGCCACGCTGTCGAGCACGCCGGTAATGACGCGATCGCAGGTCAGCCCGTCCAGCTGCGCCTCAGCTCCTAACATAAGCCGGTGGCGCAGCAGGGGCATGGCCACGGCCTTGACGTTGTCGGGAGTGACAAACTCTTGTCCGTTAATCCAGGCGTGGGCCTTGCTGGCCGCCAGCCACTGCACCGTCGCGCGCGGGGAGGTGCCCAGGTCTAGATCGGAGTGCTGACGAGTTTTGTGGGCCAGGGCCAGCAGGTAGTCGAGAATGGGTTCTTGCACGGCTAGGCCTTTAACAGCCCGGCGGGCGGCAAGAATATGGTTGGCGGCAACCACGGGCTTGAGCTGACTGACATCCAGGCGTTTGGCCTCAAACCCCGCCTGGGCATTGAGCAGCATTTGTTTTTCGGCTGCTGCTGCGGGGTAGCCCACCACCAGCTTGAACAAAAAGCGATCGAGCTGGGCCTCGGGCAGGGGGTAGGTGCCCTCAAACTCGAGCGGGTTCTGGGTGGCCACCACCCAAAATAGGTCAGGCAAAGGGTGGCTGGTGCCGTCGAGCGTCACCTGCTGCTCTTCCATGGCTTCGAGCAGGGCTGACTGGGTTTTAGGTGGGGTGCGGTTGATTTCATCCGCCAAGAGAACCTGGGTGAACACCGGGCCTTTTTTGAGGGTAAAGGTGCGGCTGGTGAGGTCAAAGACGTTGGTGCCCGAAATGTCCGACGGCAGAATATCGGGGGTGAGCTGAATGCGGCCAAAGTCGGCCTGAATGAGTCGCGACAGGGCGCGCACCAGCAGGGTTTTGCCGGTACCGGGCACCCCTTCGAGAATGACGTGCCCCCCCGCCAGCAGGGCGACCAAAAGCTCCTGCACGAGGGGTTCTTGGCCCACAACTACGCCGCTAAGGGTTTGGCCAATGCGGGCGATCGCCGCCTGTAGGTCACTCTGTTGATTACTGGGGCGCTCACTCATGGCCGGTGGGGGTCTCCTGGGGGTGTCTCTGGGGCAGTTCTGGGGTAATGAAGGGATTGTACCCGCTTGAGCCAGTCGCGCAGCTGGCTTTCGTTCTTGGCCACGGCAGGATTTAGAATCGCCGCCAGATCGACCTCAGGTCGGCCAGGCTGCTCATTCCAGGCCAGTTGCAGCTGCTCTAGAGGCAGCGGCAGGTCGCCCAAGCCCAGGTTTTTTTGCAGCTGAATGCGCTCAGTCTGGCTAATGGTTTGCACCACAAAGTCGTAGCTGCCGGCCTTGTGCAGCACCCCGGCTAGCGCCTGAATGTAAGCCCAGCTGTTGTCTATCCTGGGGGTTGGCAGCGATCGCCGCCGCCCCAGCCGATGGTTAAAGGCCAGCAGCACCACCAGGGTAACAGCCAAAATTTGGGCCGCGAGAATGAGCAGGGGCGTGCGGGACAGGTAGTCGAGCCAGCTATCGCCGCCGACTTCCGCCGCGATCGCCTCCTCGTCCCGGTAGCCGTGCAGGTATTCGTCAATCCACACCCGCTGGCCACTCCCCGCCACGAGCGCCGTCAGCAGCGCAAAATTGCCGGGCTGATCGAGGTAGGCATTGGCCCCCAGGAAGGGCGTTGCGGCGATCGTCACTGGCCCTGAAGCGATCGCCTGCTGCCAAACCACTGCGCCATACTCGTCGTCGAGCTCAGTGCCCAGCCTTGGGCCTGCGGTGTAGCGGCGGCGGGTATCGATCTGCACCGGGCCAGCTTCGCTAGATAGGGTTTGGGAAAAGGGGGCGGCCGTCGCTGGGGCTTTGACGCCCAGGATTACCAGCTGGTGGCCCGCCTCGACCCAGTCAGGCAACCAGGGCAATAGAGCGGGCAGCTCCGACTCGTCAGTAACCTGAGGCAGCACCGCTACCAGAGTCTCTGGGCCAGCCGCAGGGTTTTGCACCAGGGTAACGGTTGCGTCTTCTGCCCCACCCAGCTGTTCGAGCAAGTCTTTCACCGGGCGCTGCCACCGCTGCACGGCAATACCCTGCTGCTCCAGCGATTCGTACCAGGCGCTGTAGCCCGCTGGACCACGGTGCCAGGTCGAGCCGCTTTCGAGCGGGCTGGCGGTGGGTCTGCCCAAAACCAGCAGCCCCAGCAGCAGAGCCAGTCCCAGCAGGCCTAAGAGTAGGGGGCGACGTTTGAAGGGCAGCGATCGCATCACGGCTGGGCGATCTCCTGGTAAGCGCGGCGGCAGCGCTGGTAGGTTTCTTCGGTCGCCAGGGCCTTACCGTAGACAATGCGCTCGTGGGTGCGAATCAGCAGCTCGTAGGGGCGGCTGGGGGGGGCAGGGATGCAGGTAAGATACTCACCATCGGTACGGCTGGCGCGGTAGAGCACGGTTTCGGTATCGTTAAGCCGGGCCAAACCCGCCATATAGAGGGCTGTGCAGGCGGCAGCATAGTCACCCTGCTGGGCCAGCCGCTGAGCCTCCCGCCACCAATAAGTTGCCTGCTTGAGGGCGGCTTCTGAGGCGGCGGTTTTTGGCGTTACACCTGTTCCTCTGGGCTGGCGCTGGTTCAGATAGGCGGTAAAGCCCCGGTAGACCAACCAGCCAATCCAAAGGGCCAGGGCCGCGACCATTACCCAAAACAAACCTCGAGCCAGGGGCTCGAGCCAGGGCCAGCGAGGTAGCGGGGGCGCATCGATATCGACTTGCGCAAACTGGTACTCCAACCACTCCCCCAGGTTTTGCCACCCCTGACGAACCTGCCAGGCCAGGGAGTTGGTGCGATGGGGGAGGTCAGCCATGAATGAAAATCTGCCAAATCTGGCCCCATTATGGCCCACGGATCGCTCGATCTAACCCCAGCATCCAGGAGGATTCAAGCTAGGGTGCATTGCCAGCCCTACGGTTTACGCGCGATCGCTCTCTCGTAGGCTGGGTCGTGCTCGGCAAAACCCAGCACCAGTAAGCGCTTGGGGGCTGGAGTGTCATAGATGCGATAGACCAGGCGACAGGCTATTCCATTCCAGGTAATCCCTAACACCCGGTAACCCGCTAGTTCTCCCTTTAAGCCATGATGACTGGGCACTCTGCGAGTTTTATGAGGGTCCAGGGCAAGAACCTGTTGATAGCGAGGCAAATCATCTCGAAGCAGCGCAGGCAGATCGAGAAAATCCAGCTACGTCACTCCCTGATGCAGCTGAATCCTGTACCTAATCTTGGTAGCCACGGGCTTCCAGCCATGGGTTGAGCGCGTCTTCATCCACCTCTTCGCCCTCTTCAATTACCGTCACCCATTGGGTAGGGTCGTCGAGGGCTGGGATGCGATCGATCGCCCGCGCTTCGGCGGATCGCTTGACTAGGGACTGCCCAGCCTCGCCATAGTGCTTCCAGATCAAACAATCGACAAAGTCTTGGATAGTGCGCAGCTCCGCTTCTGAGAGGTGCCAAGCTGCTGGTAGTGTGTTCGACCAGGGGGGCCAGAGCGGTGTTTTGTATGGCCTAGGGCGGTGGGGGTACTCAGTGTAGCCAGGAAGTCGAGCGGCAGGATGGGGGCTTTGGAATGGTGGTGGCACTCTCCGAAAGTGCAGAAGGTTTGCCCTAAGGGCGATCGCGGCGATCGCCCTTAGGGCAGCGTCAAAATCAAAAATTACGGCTTTCGTAGGTCGAGCTAGAGCAGTCGCTGAGACCCAGTCGCTCGCACTTCTCTAGTTGCCGTGAACCAGGCAAAGCTCAATAAAATCGAGTACCCAGAAAATAGGAATGCTGCGTAGCGGCCAGCGGTTTCGGGCTGCATATTGCTCATCAACCCGGCAAAGCCCGCCAGAACGGGGATTTCGCCGATCATTCCAGGTAGTGCGATGCAGACCGCCCCTTGCAACCAGTCTTTGGCCTCAACGCGCCGCCACCGCATCAGCCCGACAAAGACCAGCGTGTATAGCCCACCAGTGCTCGCAACGTTCAGCCAGTACTCCACAATCGAGCGTTCAAAGAAAACGGAGCCCACCTGCCGATAGGCCGCAGTAGCTGCCGCCCAAATGCCAAACCCAACTAACACGAGGCTCAAGCGATCTTTTGTGTTCATAGGATTACCTGCAAGAACGATGTTAACGTAATAGCTATTACATTAATGATTAATGTAATAGCTATTACGTTAACTGTCAATCATGAGTCGTCCCACCGAACCCCAAAAGAAAGCAGAGCTGGTAGAAAAGTGCCTGGAGGTGGCCATTGAGGCAGGCGCGCTGGACGCTAGCATTAACGCGATCGCCAAGCGCATCGGCACCAGCGGGCGCATGCTGGTCTACCACTTTGGCTCAAAGCAAGAGCTAGAGCGCCAGGTGCTCGCCCGGTTAGAGGTGCGTCTGCGCGAACAGCTACAGTCGCTGCAAAACACAGCCGTAGCCGATGCCGACACCGTTGCCGAATCTCTGCTGGCGATGTGGCAGCACTTTACCACCCCAGAGATGCAGGGCTGGCTGAAGCTAACAATGGATCTCAACCTGCGGGCGATGCAGGGCGATACCGAAACTCAGCGATTCCTGGAGCGCGAAACCCAGCAGTGGGTTGAGTCACTGACGGCGCTGACGGGGGATGAAGCGGTAGCGCGATCGCTGTTTCATCTATTTCAGGGGGCTATCCTCGACTTTCTCACTACCGGCAACGCCCAGCGCGGCGAGCAGAGCATTAGGGCGTTTGTGGAAGGCATGCGATCGGTAAACACTTCCTAGCTCCGTCAAACGCTCAACTTCGCTAATTAGCCAGATAAGATACTCTTTAGGGTGCAAAGTAGCTTATCTGCAATGAACTCTCCTCTGCCTCGCCCTCTGCCGTCGTTAGACCCGCTGATTGATGCTTACGAGTCTGCCATCACCCTGCTAGAAGGTATGGCTACTGACGAGGCAACCACCGAGGTATCACATCAGCTGGTGATGGATGCCCTGCTGGCGAGAGATGCAGTAGAAAAAGTTCGTCAAGACAGTGAACAATCTGCCGCCAGCCCTCTGCCCACGGGAGTTTATGCTCGGTTAATCAAGCTCGATCAGCGGCTTAAAAGAAAAACCGATCTGATTGTAGCCCACGGCGATTTAGAGAATTCTCGCCAGAGTATTAACCCCAGTGCTCAAGCCTGGTGGTGGTTTTTAGCCCCTGTTCCTAAAGCTGCCAAACAGCATGAACAAGATCGTTTTGACTGGGTTTGGAATGGCCTTACCGTGGTCTTTTTAGTTACCGCGACCAGCTTTGCGACCAGCACCGCCAAAGCCTTTTCAATTCAGGGTTTTGATGTATTAGGGCTATTTAGCAGTTTTATTCAAGGGGCAGGCTTAGCCGTCGTCGCTGGCGGAGCCTTTACTGAAAAAGGGCAGCGGGTGGTGCAAAATGCCCTGCGAAGCGTCAATATTCCTAGCCATCACCATGCTGAGGCAACCTGTTTGCTGTCGGCCAGTTTGCTAACCGTGTCGTTCTTGGGTTACTCAAACCTGTACCGACTCGGCAACCTGTACTACGTCTGGGGCCAGGGAGAACGCGATCGCGGCGATAATATCTCAGCATTTCGCACCTTTCAAACAGTTTTAGACTTTGCCCCCAACAAAAAAGAGGCCTACTCTGCGCTAGGCCAGGTTGCCGAAAAAATGGGTCGCCTAGACGAGGCTGCCACCTACTACGAACAAGGTCTAGCCCTGTCAGATCCAGCTTCCGCGTTAGGAATGGCTCGATTGGTGCTGCTTACTACTCTCAAGGAAAGCGGCTGGACAGCACCCATGGACAATCAAAAAGTTCGCGAAGTTGAATTCTTTCTGGAGCTAGCCTCTCAATTTAATTTGGGTTTTGACAAGGCTGGCAACCCTGTAGAAGTGGTCGATGTCGTCATCGATCAGCAGACTCACTATGGATTACTGGAGCTAGCTAAAATAGACTTTCAAAGCATTCGCTCTGCCCCTTCTACCAATAGCCTAACGGAAGAGCAAAAGCGATCGATTCGCAAAACTCAAACCCACCTCAGACAGGCGCTCACTCATTTTCAAATAGCCCATTGGGAAGAGTCGCTCACCCTGGCCACTCAGCGGCCAGAAGACACCCAACATCTTTTAGAGCTAGCCCTACAGCGTTCTCGATGGGTACACGACCTCAGAACATTTCAGATTGCTCCTCACCTGTCTCAGGATGAGGAAAGACTGCTGAGCCGTGCCGTTGATCAAGTGTCTGAAGAACTCAGTTTTAGCCCAGAGTTGGCCGAACTCGCTCAGCTTTTAGAAACATTTTCTTACCAGGAACGAACGTATTTGATCGATAGATTTGTGGGCAACCTGCCTGCCGATCACCAAAAAAGGCTGAAAGAAAATCTGGCCCTAGATCTGGGCAAGCCGAGATGCTATATCGCCATCATTTTTTTGATTGATTTTGCCATTGATGACTATTTGGCGACGGGGGCCAAAGATAAGGCTCGCCGACTTGACCTGCTGCGATCGCGGCGGCAGTTTAGCGATCGCGAATGCGGCAGTACCGAAGTTGCTACACAATCAGTGACACTGGCTTCGCCTACCTCTGCTCCGCCCCTCAATCGGCTCGACCTCTATACCCTCAGTATCCACGAAAAATCATTGATGAGTGAACTTCTGAGCGTTCCAGAACCCCTATTTCCAGCTGTCGAATAGCATCAAGCTGGCCGTCGCCAGGTTCGCCACCAGGGCCGTCGAGGCGGGTCACTGCGACGGCGCGCGGGTTGACACACTCGACTATTGGCCGACGATAGGCACACCTCTGACTTGCTCCGCGACAGCTGTTTGACAGCGCCCAAGACCTGGGCTGGGGCCGCGATCGCAGGTCGATCAGCGCCGCCGCTGGCCTGATTTTCGAGGCCATACACCAGCGTATTGTTGTCGAGATCACAGAGATTAGTGCCGGGCCACAGAACGGGTTCCAGGTGCTCCACCCGGTTCGGGTTGATAAACACGGCGCGCACATCGTGGATGCACTGGTCAGTGGTGTCCACAAAGGCAACCTGATCGGCGCTGCCGGGGGCAATGGCGCGAGACTCCAGCAGGTTATAGCCCCAGGAGGTGCTTTGGGGCGGGGTAATGTAAATTTCTTGAAGCACCAAATTTTTGTCTGTGGTGCTTTGGTCAGTGGCATTGACAATGGTAAGGCGGCGGGGTTCACCCCGCTGGGGCTGGCCAAATGTAATCTTGTCGCGATCGCACAGATTGACGCCCAGCTTCTTCTCCTGCTGGCCATTGGCAAAGGTCGCGGTGATGTCATACCGCTGAATGGTGGCACAGCTCAAATCGGCTGTATCCGTCAAAATCCAGGCTTCTGTTTGGGGCCGAACGGCATAGCTACCCAGCAGGCCCACTTCCCTGAGAAATCGCTCGTCACAGGTGCCATCGGTACAGTTTCTCGACGATTCAACGCGGGTGCTCCTGCCTTCGCTCAGGCTGCCATTATCCGATGGTTCAAGGTCAACCTCACCATCCATTTGCGCCAGTTCGTACAGGGCTTCGTAGCAAACCTCGCGCACGGTCGGTGAGCTAAATTGTTCACACAGGGCCGCCTGTGCATCGCCGCTGTCAGAATTTTGCTCGGCCTCAGGATCGGGTTCTTGCCCCTCCTCCGCTGGGCTTTGCTCGGCGGCAGGGGTTTGCTGATTCAGGCTAGCGCCCTCGATCAGAATTTCTTGAAGGGCACTGGTGGTGCCGTTAAACACCACCAGTTTGCCGCCCTCGCTCTCAGGTGAAAACAGGGTGTAGGTACCGCCGTCGATCGCGCAGACATTGACGCTGTAATCAGCGACAGATTCGCCATCGCTAAACACGCTTAAAAAGTCGTAGTCGCAGTTGCCTGGCGATCGCTGAAATAGCAGGGAGCCCCTGGGCTCAACCGCCTCTCTCCCCAACCGATTGGGGCCAAAATTAGTCTGACCAGAAGGTACTGCGTACAGTCCAACCAGCGGCTTTGGGGTTTGATTAACAATTTTGACCCCAGTCTCCTGACCAACCACTGAACTACTCAGCAATAGCGTTGCGGGAGCCAGGACAAACGCTGAAAAAATGCAGGACAACCGTTTCTTGTTCATAGATCGCGATGCACCCCAAGCCCATATGACGATGTTTCAAACATACAGGCCCGCAGCGATCTAGGCGATCGCAGCGGCGATGAAATTAACACTATCTAAAGAAGCTGAGCCTGACAAATTGCCGCCTGCCGAAAGCCGTCAGAACCACTCGCTAGCCCAGCACACCCTCATGATCCCCAATTCTCAGGGCTGAGAATATCTGTCGAACATTCCTAGGTGACTAGGTTCTAAGCTAACAGCTAACAATACTGATCAGCTAAACTGATTAGCTAAAGTTTTGCAAAATGCCAGCATTGAAAACTAAGGGTTGTCCTCGCTGAGATCGATTTTGAGGGTCAGTCGCAGGGGCAAAAACAGCTGCCAGCGAATGGCGATCGCCCGCATGCCAAAAATTACTCCCATGGCCATCAGCCGACACAGCGGCGACGCCATCTCCTGTAGCAGCACCACATAGAGAATGCTCCCCAGCATGATCGGCGTTGCGTACAACTCCCGCGACAGCAGCAGCGTCGGGCGATTGGTCACCACATCGCGAATAATGCCACCAGCAATGCTGGTGATCAGCCCCATTACGACTGCGACAGCAGCAGGGTAGCCAAAGACCAGGGTTTTATCGATTGCCTGTACCGCAAACAGGGCTACGCCCATGGCATCCAAATACGACAGCAGGCGAGGCGGCAGCTTGAGAATGAAGCGGATACCAATAAACGTGATGAACGAGGCCGCTATTGCCACCCAAAAGGTCGTTAAATCTACCAGCCAAAATACGGGCACATCTAAAATCACGTCCCGCAGGGTGCCGCCGCCAACAGCGGTGAGCAGTCCCACAACCACAATGCTAAAAATATCGAGGCGCTGACGGGCCGCAGAAAGCACGCCAGACATCGCAAAAACGACAACCCCCACTTGGGCAAGAACGTATTCCATTGGGTTAACGCTGCCGGGTAAGGCGCACCAAAATACCCGCCAATTATCCCCTATTGCCGCGATCCGGCTCTGCCCCGGTAGAGTGGTGAATGAACAGACGACCAGCGGCGATCGCCGCTTCGCTGCTGGGGTAGACTTCGCCGTCGTTGAGCACGGCCAGTTCGGGGTTAATCACCCAGCAGCGGTACCCCAACCCCTGGTGGTACGTTACCCCAGCCACCCAGCCAGGGAATACCGAAACATGAATTAAACGACCTGTATCCATCGGTATTGGCCCCTTTAGCCTGTGACTCAATCCGTGCCTGATAGGGTTAACGCCATCTGAAGCTCATCGGTGCTATTCGGTCTCTGGTCAATCTGACCTGGCTCCGCATTTACAGTAGGCCGCACCCCAACCTCGCCAAACGCGTTTGCTGGTTTGCGCCTCTAGGACTACCTAATTTGGTTCAAGAGTACTATACTAATCAAGCAAAGACAACGCCCAGTCAACAACGCCTTTTCACCGCTTCAACACGTCAGGCCTACCTCCCTTAAGTAGACAGACCTGAGTAGACCTTTTAGCCCCAGGACGACTACACTTCTCAGCCGAAGTGGGGTTTACTAGGGGCATCGTTTGAACCACGGCCCCAGGCCAAACCCATCCTCTGCATTCGCCCGCCCCGCTACCAATTCGCCCACGATCGCAAGTCCGTTTTATCCCCAGGCAGCTATGGCATCTAAAAATAACGACGTTACCGAAAAGCAAAAAGCTCTCACCATGGTGCTCAGCCAGATTGAGCGCAACTTTGGCAAAGGCTCGATCATGCGCCTGGGCGAAGCCAGCCGCATGACGGTCGAAACTATCCCCACCGGAGCCCTCACCCTCGACCTCGCCCTGGGGGGCGGTCTACCCAAGGGCCGCGTGATTGAGATCTACGGCCCCGAAAGCTCGGGCAAAACCACCGTTGCCCTCCACGCGCTGGCCGAGGTGCAGCGGGCAGGCGGGGTTGCCGCCTTTGTAGATGCCGAACACGCCCTCGATCCGGTCTACGCCAAGGCCCTGGGGGTCAATATCGACGAGCTGCTGGTGTCGCAGCCCGATACGGGCGAAATGGGTTTGGAGGTGGTCGACCAGCTGGTGCGATCGGCGGCTGTTGACGTGGTGGTGGTTGACTCGGTGGCGGCCCTAGTACCTCGCGCTGAAATCGAAGGCGAAATGGGCGATGCCCACGTGGGTCTGCAGGCCCGCCTGATGAGCCAGGCGCTGCGAAAAATTACCGGCAGCATCGGCAAGTCGCAGTGTACGGTCATTTTCTTGAACCAGCTGCGGCAAAAAATCGGTATTTCCTACGGCAACCCGGAGGTCACGACCGGCGGTAACGCCCTCAAGTTCTACGCCTCGGTGCGGCTCGATATTCGCCGCATTCAAACCCTCAAAAAGGGCACCGAAGAGTACGGCATTCGGGCCAAGGTCAAGGTGGCCAAAAACAAAGTGGCCCCGCCCTTTCGCATTGCCGAGTTCGATATTCTCTTTGGCCAGGGCATTTCGACCATGGGCTGTCTGGTCGACTTGGCTGAGCAAACCGAGGTCATTACCCGCAAGGGGGCTTGGTACAGCTACGAGGGCGACAACATTGGCCAGGGTCGCGACAACACTGTGCAGCGTCTGATCGAAGATGCCGCCTTTGCCACCAAAGTTGAAGCTCAGGTGCGCGAAAAGCTCTCAATCAACGGTGCGCCAGTCATCGTCGAAGAGCCAGATGACGAGGCCGACGACCTGCTTGAGGACGAGTAAGGGCAAACGGCCTTTTGCCCCTAGGAGAGACGTTGATTCCCTGATTCATACCTGTGTTCAGCAGCGTCTCTACCTTTGCCTCCGGTAGTTAGACTCTGACCGGGGGTAGTGGCGCTAAAGCCCCACTCAGGGGAGGATAGAGCGACGCTACCTACCGCAGGCCTATGGATTCTCCCCAACGCGCTAACTCTGGCACTGGTTTGGCGATCGCCACCGCGATCGCCGTTGTGGCTGCCGTAGTCTTCAATACCCTCTTCAACCGCTTTCCCCCTGGGGGACGGAGTGTGGGCGAAATTTCCAACACGCTCTTGAGCGAGGTGCTGATTACCCCCGCCAGCTATGCCTTTGCGATTTGGGGCATTATCTACCTGGGCCTGTTTGCTTACGCAATCTATCAGTTTCACCCCGAACGGCGGCGAGAGCCCTTCATTCAGCGGGTCAACGGGCTGCTGATCGCGGCCTGTGTTGTACAGACCATCTGGATTTTGCTGTTTACCCTACAGCAGTTTGGCTGGTCAATTTTGGCCATGCTGGCGCTGCTGCTGGCGCTAATCGGCATTTATACGACGCTGAATATTGGCCGCGAGCGTGTGTCCCGGCAGCGGCGCTGGATGGCTCACATTCCCTTTAGCCTTTACCTGGGCTGGATCTCGGTCGCCACGATTGTCAACGTTGCCTCTGCCCTCTACGTTTCGGCCTGGAACGGCTGGGGGATTTCGTCGGTGACCTGGACGGTGGCGATGATTGTGGTGGCTGCGCTGATCGGTGCAGCGATGATCTATACGCGCCGTGATGTGGCGTTTACGCTGGTGTTTGTGTGGGCCTTTGTGGCGATCGCGGTGCGCCAGAGCGATATTCCTGCGGTGCGGTGGACGGCGCTGATTATGGCCGGGGTGTTGCTAACTGGGCTGGCCTTAGCCAAATACGCCCTGCCCAAGCCTGCCCATTCCTAGCCAGGGCGATCGCCCGCCGTTCACCCTCCGGTAAACCCAGTGGAATAATGGGAGGAAGTGTTTTTCGCTGCTGACCTTTAATCACCTGCCCATGACCCCTGAACCCGAATCGACCCGACCCTGGCTGTCTATCAAACGCCTGATTTTAATTATTTTGACAGCCCTGGTGGGGCTGGTAGTGGTGCAATCGCTGCTGAGCAGTTGGAAAGAGCCCCAGGTAGCCAGTCGCCTGCAGCTGTATCAAACTGACCTGCTGCTGGAGGGCAGCACCTGGCAGGGGGAGGGATTGCCCACCGACCAGTGGCCCAGGCTGCGGGAGGGGCTGGTGGGCAAAGACCCCGTTGCCACCGCCCAAAAACAGTACGAAGAGGTGCGCCAGCAGGCCGCTGAAGGGCTGGCCGAAGGGCGATCGCTCAAGGCCGAAGCCGCTGCGCCATCTAGCAATTCCTTAGCCGACGAAGCCAATGCGGGCAAGCCCCTAACTCGGCGGCTGCAAACCGCGCTCACCCAGCAAGAGCTGCTGATAAATCGGCTGGATGTTCGCCTAGGCTTGATGGAAGCTTACCAGGGTAAGCCCGAGGCCGCGATCGCCCGCTGGCAGCAGGTGCGCGACAGCGAAACCGCGACGGCCTCAGCCCTGCGCACCGCCGACACGCTAATTCGGCTGTGGCAAGACGACCAGGCCGCCCCGGGGGATGATGCCTGGCTGCAAGAGTCGCTAGACGGCTGGTTCGAGTACCGCGCCCTCGAAAAGGTCTACGAGATTCAGGCGCAGACTGAGGGCGGCCCTGATCGTCTTGCTCAGCTTCAGGCCCAGGAGCAGGCGACCGCTGAGAACCAACTGGTCAAGCTGGTGCTGCTGAGCACGGTACCGGCTTTGGGGGCCGTGATTGGCCTGGGGCTACTGATTTGGCTGGGGGCTCAGCGGGTGCTGCGGGGCAGCCAGTCGGTGCTGCAACACAACGCCGGGCGCGGCTGGGAGGTGCCCTGGACGGCTGAAACCATCTGGCAGGTTTTAATTGCCGGATTTTTCTTTGTGGGGCAAATTTTGCTGCCCCTGGTGCTGGGGGGCCTGGGTCTGGGCGGAGCGGGGCTCAGCAGTCGGGGCAAGGCCATTTTTTCGCTGGTGTATTACCTGCTGATGGCGGCGGGGTCGTTGGGGGTGCTGTGGTGGTCGATTCGCTCCTACAAACCAATTCCCAAAGATATGTTTCGCATCAAGGCTTCAAGGTCGGGGCTGCTGTGGGGTCTGGGCGGCTATTTTGTGGCCCTGCCGCTGATGTTTGGCGTCGCCCTGCTCAACCAAAAGATTTGGCAGGGGCAGGGGGGCAGCAACCCGCTGCTGCAAACGGTGCTGGAAGAGCAGGACGGGGTGGCTCTGCTGGTGTTCTTCGTGACGGCGGCGATCGCGGCTCCCCTGTTTGAAGAAGCGCTATTTCGCGGCTTTTTGCTGCCCTCGCTAACCCGCTACCTGTCGGCAGGCTGGGCGATCGCCCTGAGCGCCTTTATTTTTGCCGCCGCCCACCTGAGTTTGTCAGAGGTGCTGCCGCTGACCGTGCTGGGGGCCATACTGGGGTTTGTGTACCAGCGATCGCGCAACCTGCTCTCGCCCATGGTGCTGCACAGCGCCTGGAACAGCGCCACCATGCTGGGCCTATTTATCTTGGGCGGCTAGAGGGTTCAGGGTATAGGGTTCAGGGTTTAAGGACTGTAGAACAAGGTATGAGGTTTAGAGTTGAGGCCATTCTCAAACCTGAAACCCTGAACCTTGAACCGTGAGCCCTTTCTAGCCGCTATCATAGCCCCATGATCACCCTTCTCCACCTGTCCGACATCCACATGGGCAGCGGGTTTGCCCACGGTCGCCTCAACCCCGAAACCGGCCTCAACACCCGCTTAGAAGACTTCATTGCCGCCCTCACCCGCTGCATCGATCGCGCCCTGGCCGAGTCGGTCGATCTGGTGCTGTTTGGCGGCGATGCCTTCCCGGATGCCACGCCGCCGCCCCTGGTGCAGCAGGCCCTGGCTAGTCAGTTTTGTCGGCTGTCGGCGGCGGGCATTCCTGCCGTGCTGCTGGTGGGCAACCACGACCAACACGCCCAGGGATTGGGGGGTGCCAGCCTGTCTATCTATAGAACGCTGGGCGTGCCGGATGTGGTGGTGGGCGATCGCCTCGAAACCCACCGCATCGACACGGTCAGCGGCCCAGTACAGGTGGTTACCCTGCCCTGGCTGACCAAATCGACCCTGCTCACCCGGCCCGAAACCGAGGGTCTGTCGATGACCCAGGTGAATGAGCTGCTGCTCGATCGCCTGCGGGTAGCCCTGGAGGGCGAAATTCGCCGCCTCGACCCCGAGATTCCTGCCATTCTGTTGGCCCACGCCATGGTCGACACCGCCAGCTATGGAGCCGAGCGGTTTTTGGCCACCGGGCGCGGGTTCACCATTCCCATGGCCATGCTGGCCCGGCCCTGCTTTGACTACGTTGCCCTGGGGCATGTCCACCGTTACCAGGTGCTCTGCGAGCACCCCCTGATGATTTACCCCGGCAGCATCGAGCGGGTCGATTTTAGCGAAGAGACCGAGGCCAAGGGCTACCTGCTGGTGCAGGTGGCGAGAGGCCAGGCCCAGGCCGACTTTTGCCCCCTGCCGGTGCGACCCTTCAAAACCATTGAGGTTGACCTCACCAACACCGACACCCCCCAGCCTCGCCTAGAGCAGGCCATTGCCAGGGCCGACATTGCCGATGCCGTGGTGCGCTGCCTCTACACCCTGCGCACTGACCAGGTCGACCAGATCGACCAAACCGCCCTCGAAACCACCCTGGCCGCCGCCCACACCTACAGCCTTCAGCCCGAGATCAAGGCTCAAACCAGCCGCAGCCGCCTGCCTGAGCTGGGCACCGACAGCACCCTCGACCCCCTAACCGCCCTGAGTGCCTACCTAGCCAACCGCGACGACCTCGGCGATATTGCCGAGGGCATGCTGACCGCCGCTGCCGCTCTGATGGCCGACGAGGGCGACGCCGAGCTACCCTTCGAAGACGTCGATCTATCCCTCGACGATCTCGATAGCCTCGCCCTCGAAGAAACGGCTCAGCAGCTACGTTTGCTGTAACTGCCTGCAGAATCACCCCGTGCAGTACCATTGAGCCCAGACCTTGAGCCCAGTGGAACCCTGACTGCCCATGAACGAGGGCGAGTATCAACGCCGCATTAGCTATCGCCTGCTGCTGACAACCCTGTGGGCTACCCTGCTGCTGCTGGCCGTGCAGGCCATTGGAGGATGGGCCAACCAGTCGCTGACTCTGCTGGCCGAGTCGTTGCACACCCTGGTCGATGGCTTTAGCACCGTGCTCAGCCTGGTGGCGGTGACATCGCCCCAGCGGCAGATGGGCCGCGAGGTGTGGGGCCACGGACGGGCCGAAGTGGCGGGCACCCTCATGCTCTGCGCCTTCTTAGGGTTTACCGGGGTTAGCCTGCTGTTTATTGCTCTAGGGCAAATAGTTAGCGCCCTGACAGGGGCCGAGAACCCGTTTCCGGTGGCGATTGACTCTCAGGTGCTGCGGTTTACGGCGGCGATGGTCATTCTCAACGTGGCCCTGGGTATTTACGCCAGCTACCAGGCTCGCGGCCTCAGCAGTCAGGCCCTCAAGCTGAATTCACGGCACTTTTTAGCTGACGCCTGGCTGAGCATTGTGATGGTGGGGGTGCTGCTGGCGATCTGGCAGAACCAGCGCTGGCTCGACCCGGCCTTTGCCCTGGTGCTGCTACCCCTGGTGGGCCGCAGCCTGTGGCGGGTGCTCAACGACCAGTTGCCTATGCTGCTGCGCCCGACCGCGATCGCCCCCGAGGCGATCGCCCACATTGCCACCCAGGTAGAAGGCGTTACTCGCTGCACCCGCATTCGATCGCGGGGCATGGTGGGCCGCCAGGTGTGGATTGAAATTCACCTGGTGCTGCACCCTGAGCTTGTAGAATCGGCCGAGGCGATCGGCGAACAGATCGACGCCCTGCTGCGCCAGCGCTACGGCCCCCTGCGCACCCAGGTTTGGGTCGAGCCCGCCCGCACCAGCCGAGACGCCTATTTTGAACCGGGGATGCCGAATTACCTGCCGCCCTCCTCCAACGGCGGCGAGGATTGGGCCTAACAAATTTTCTTGAGGTGCATTGCTGACACGACTGACTTTACGAGTAAGTCCTATGTGGTGCATTGCTAGCGCGCTGGCGGAGCCTCGCTTTAGCGTTATGCACCCTACCCCCTCATCTCCCTCACCTACCCATCCACTCACTTATACACCTACTCACCCACCGTCGGCCCACTCTGCATTGGCCCCAGGTAGCGGGTTAAGTAGGGCGAAAAGACTTCGTAAATCAGCGTCAGGGGTTTGCCCCGGTGCCAAAACAGGTAGTGGCGGCCCCAAAACGGCCCAGGTAGGCCAAAGGCCTCTTCTAGTGCCTCAGAATCGCCGTAGTAGATGCCCTGAATATCGCGGTACAGCTCGGTGCGCAGGCGGGCCAGGCTGGCCCAAATCGGCAGCGACTTATTTTGCAGGTACTCATCGACATGGCTGGCCTCCCACCAGGAGGAGGCGTAGGCGAGGCGCTGACCTGAGGCGGTGCGCAGCCATACCTGACGACGCAGCCGGGGGCCAGGCACCACCCGAATAATATCGGGGGCACCGTCGAGATCCATACCCACCAGCGACATATCGATCACGTCAACTTCGGTGCGATCGCGCGTTAGCAGCTGTAGATGGCGGGTGGGCGAGCCATCCCCCAGCAGCAGTATTTGCCAGGCGGGGGCTAGCTGATCGTGGGGCAGCCCTTTTTGCACGGTGGGCTGTCCGGCCTGCCAACGCGGGCGAAGGGCGTGCCAACCGCAGGGCACCGCTGGATCGATAAGGGGCTGTAGGGCAGAGGCCAAGGGTGTTACAAAAATTCACGTCTTACCCCTATGCTATCGCGACGGCATTACCCTTTCCAGCCGAATCTAAAGAATCGGCCTGGGCTACATTAGAACCTATCCGACAACGCCCTGTAACCTTTGAACTGTGGCCTCAGAAACTTGGTTTTCGGATAAGTTCTCGGGCAGGTTATCACCTAGGGGAGTGCGCCGCCATGGCGGAGAAAATCAAGCTAGCGGTCAACGGCACCCTGATGCGGGGGCTGGCGCTGAACATCAACCTGCTGGCGGTAGGGGCTGAGTTTCTCTACGAGACGGCGACCACCCCCGACTACCGCCTGTGGTCGATCGACGACATTCACCCTGCTATGGTGCGAGTGAGCGATGGCGGGGTCGCCGTAGCCCTGGAGGTGTGGCAGGTGCCCCCAGCGGGGCTGGTGCAGGTGCTGCTGCAGGAGCCACCAGGGCTGAGCATTGGCAAAGTAACCCTGGCCACGGGCGAAACGGTGCTGGGGGTGCTGGGCGAACCCGTGCTGTGCGAAGGCCAGCGGGAGATCTCGGCCTATGGCGGCTGGCGATCGTACTCTGCCGCGCTGGAGCGAGAGACTAAACCACAGCCGCAGCGATTGTAAACGTCTTGTTTTGAGCCTTTTATCCGAACGAAATCTGCACTGAGCAACCCTGATTCAAACTGCGGATTCTGTAGGGGCATTGCACAGTGCAATGCCCCTAGCGGTCGAATGCACCCAACTGGGATGCGATATTACTCAACGGTCAGCAGGTAGCGCCCGCGCTCGCCCGGCTGAAAGCTGTTTACCAGCACGCTATAGGTGCCGTTACGAGGCAGTTGAACGGCAAGCTGCGAGTTGGTGGTGTCGGGGCTGGCGTCGTCGTTTTCGCCCAGGCGGTTGCGGGCGTCGTCTACCACAATCAGGTAGGTGTCAAAGTCGGGGCTTTCGAGGCGAATCAGCACCGTTTGCCCGGCCCGACCCTGGAAGGTGAATTCTTGGTAATAGGAGCCATCCTGCAGGGTGCGATCGCCCGGTCCTAGAGCCCCCTGCTGCCTGAGGCCCACACCGCTGGGTCGAGCGGGGGCCTGTCCATTACCGCCGCCCTGGCTCAGACGCAGCTGGTAACTGCCCGCTTCCCCCTGGGAGACTGTGTTGGCCAAAATCAGGTATGACCCGGTGTAGGGCAACTGCGTGGAAATGCGGGCGTTGAGGCTACCGCCGCTGTCGTCGTCCTGAATGGAAAAGTCGTCGCGATCGGGGGCCAGCAAAATCAGATAAGAGTCTACATCCTGGCTGCTCATGTCGATGGTGATGGTTTGCCCCGCCTGCCCCTCAAAGCGGTAGGGGTTATAGAAGCTGCCGTCGGGCAGCACGTTGCTGCTGTCATCGAGCCGGCCCTGCACCACCGCGCCTGCTGCGATCGCGGCGGGCTCGCGGTTGGTGCGGCTAGTGGGAGCCGTAGCCGTGGCCGTACCCGATCGCACCGAAGCCAAAAATGTCTGCACCACATCGGTTGGAATGGCAAAGCCAATGCCCACGTTGCCGCCGCTGTTGCCGGTGGTAAAGATTGAGGTGTTGACGCCGATTAGCTGGCCGCTGCTGTTCAGCAGTGGCCCGCCCGAGTTACCGGGGTTGATGGCTGCATCGGTTTGAATCACGTTGCGCTCGGTATCGATGCGGCTGATGATGCCCACCGTGAGGGTGCCCTGAAGCCCAAAGGGGCTGCCAATAGCAAAGGCGCTCTGGCCCACCCGCACTGAGTTGAGCGGCGCAATGGGCACGGTGGGCAGCCCAGTGGGGTTGCCCCGCAGCCGCACCGCCGCCAAGTCGAGACGATCTTGGCCGTAGCCCACCACGTCGCCCTCGAAGGTGCGTCCATCGGACAGGCGCACGGTAACGACGCGATCGCGGCCTACCACGTGGGCATTGGTGAGAATCAGGCCGCTGGCATCAATAATGCTGCCGCTGCCGCCACCAGTGCGGGTGTTGATGGCTACCACAGCCGGGCTAGCCTGCTCGTACACTCGAATGGTGGTGGCCTCGTCGACCGTCGACTGAGCCAGGGCTGGGGGTAGACCTGGGTTGAGGCTACTGGGCGGAGCGATCGCCGCAATGCTTGCCATTAGAGCCCCTAGAGCCAACGAACCCGATGCCAATCGCTTCACTGTTGCCTGTACCATATAAGCCCTAAATAATTCTTGTAAAAACCCACTACCGAGCTGGGGGGAGGTAGTACCTGATACCTACTATCTACCTTGCCTTCCCCTACTGTCAGGATATATCTCTAGCTCAGGATGCACCGGAGCTAGGGGCCACTTTTGCCGCAGGCACCGTTGCCGCGACGACCCGGTTGCGGCCCTGAGCTTTGGCCTGGTAGAGGGCGGCATCCGCAGCCCGAATGACCTCTCCCTCGGTAAGGCCGTGGACGGGGTAGCTGGCGACGCCCAGGGATGTGGTTAGCGCCCCCAGAGCGAGCCCCTCGTAGCTCATCTGAAGTTGGCTAATTGCCTGGCGAATTTCCTCAGCTCGCACCACTGTTACCTCAAGGGACGACCTGGGCAGCACCAGAAGCATTTCTTCACCGCCGTAGCGACAGGCTATGTCTGAGCCACGGACGCTGTCGAGCAAAAGCTGCCCCACCGCTTGCAGCACGCGATCGCCTGCCGCGTGGCCATAGGTGTCGTTAAACCACTTGAAGTGGTCAATATCGAGCATAATCACCCCAATCGGGTGGTGGTGTCGCTGTGCCTCCTGGATGGCTTGCGCCAGGGATTCTTCCAGGTAGCGCCGATTGAACAACCTGGTCAGCGGATCGCGAATGCTCTGCTGCTTTAAGGTTTCGCGCAGGTGCAGGTTGGCCAGCGCCAGCGATAGCTGCTCGGCCACAGTGTGGGCCAAATACCGCACCGACTCAGAAATGTGGGGGGCGCTGAGGTAAAACAGGCCCAGCGGTTCGTTTTGAGCCAGCAGGGGCAGGCACAGGGTCGCGATCGCCTGGCTGCTTTCGGCATGGCTGCATTGCAGGCCCAAACAGCCGAGGTCAACCTGGTGCAGGTTCCGCTCGCCCAGAGCGCAACAGTCTAAAGGAATGAACTCTGCCGTGGAAGATGGCGCTGTGCCCCACACGGCAACTCGTTCAACTCGGTAACGGGCATCGCTGAATATAAAAATTCCGCCACTGCTGCCCGGAAACAACGGTGCTACCAGGGCCGCCAGAGCCTGGTGAGCCGCCTCTACCGACAGACAGGTCTGGAGAAAATCGCTCATTTTTCCCAAAAGCCGCATGTCTTCATTGCGCTGCTTTAGCTCATTCAGGCGACTTTCTAGCTGTTCGTTGACCTGCTGTAGCGCTTGCTCAGATTGCTTTAGAGGCGTGATATTGCTAAACGTTACCGCAAAGCCATCCCCCAGTTTGACGGCAATATTTTCAAACCAGGTGTCGATGCCGTCGTGGCTGTAGTGAAACTGACGCTGCACGGCTTCTCCGGTTTCAACCACTTGCATATAGAGGTCAAACAGCCCGTCGGTTTTGTTTCCAGGCATTTCATCTAGCAGGCGCTTACCTATTAAATAATCTGCGGTGCGCCCCACTGTGGTGCAGGCCGAGGGGTTACTGAGCAGCCACTCAAAATCTACAATCGCACCTGTTTTATCCCGCACTGATCTAAAGGCCATGATGCCGTCTAGGGAGCTATTTAGTACGCTGGCGAGCTGCATTTTTGAAGTTTCTAGAGCAGCCTGAACAGTCACCATAGCCGTGATGTTCAGGTGACTGCCCACCATACGTATCACCTTCCCAACGACATTTTTTTGGTGAATAGCTCGGCAGAGGACGTGGACAGTAGAACCATTCTTGTGGTGAAGTCGCTGCGTAATTGAGAATTCCCTCACCCTGCCGCTGTTGTAATCATCAATGAGGCGTAGGGCAGCGTCTCTATCTTCGGCAAAAATGACGGATTCCCACATGGCAAGGCTGTTTTCAAGCTCGTGGTCGGCGTAGCCCAGCATCGCTTTCCACTGAGACGAAAAGTAGATGTCACCTGTCTCCAAGTTCCAGTCCCAGTAGCCTTCGGAGGAGGCCTGGAGCACCAGATCGAGCTGGTCTTTAGTATTTTGCAGCTCCAGTACAGCCTGCATGTGTTCGGCTTCGCGATGTTTGCGATCGCTCACATCGCGCACAATCACCAGACACTCCTGGTCGCCACAGGGAGCCAGACGAACTTCTTCGTGGCAGAGTTGACCGTGCTTTTCGATCTGGTGCTCCCAAACCTGAAGCTCGCCAGTTTCCATAGCACACTCAATGCGCTGGAGCTGGTGATGGAGTAAATCGGGGGGCAAGACCTCTGACAGATGATTGTAAACCGGCAAAAAGGTGCCTGCTGCTGCATCGACGGGGGGCAAAAAGCTCAGGCAGGTGCCATCGCGCCCCACCCGCAGCAGCAAGTCAGGTATAGCGTTGAGAATGGCCCGGTTGGTCACCTCGCTCTGGCGCAGAATGATCTGCATCTGCTGCTGACGGATTTCGGTCTGCTTGCGATCGCTGATGTCTTTGTGGGTGCCAATCACCCGCAGGGGTTTGCCGTGTTCATCCCACTGAACCACCTTGCCGCGATCGAGAATCCACTTATAGCTACCGTCTTTACAGCGCATCCGGTGCTCGTTTTGGTAGATTGCGGTCTCGCCGCTAAAGTGTCGCTGCAAATCGGCGTAGCATTCGGTTTTATCGCCAGGGTGAACGCGGCTGTCCCACTCATCCAGGCTGGTGCCAATTTCGTGGTCTTCATAGCCCAGCATGGCCTTCCACTGGTGAGAGAAAAACACCTCATTGGTTTGGGCGTTCCAGTCCCACAGGCCATCGCCTGCGCCTTCGATGGCAAACTGCCAGCGAGCCTCGCTGTCCCGCAGGGCCGCCTCAGTTTGTTTTAGCTCGGTGATATCTATGGCGATGCCACCTACCGAGGCGATCGCCACTCCCGAAGAGCGCACCGGAAACTTGCGCACCAGATAGGTATGAGTGGTGCCATCGGGCAATGGAGCCTGTTCTATGGTTTCTAAAACCGCCTGGTGGTCAAGCACCCACCGGTTGTTTTGGAGATAGGCCTGGGCCAAAGCGTCAGGAAACAGGGTCTCGATCGATTGACCGATGGCTTCCTGCTCACTCAGGTTTACCACCGCTAGCCAGGCCGAATTGGCATAGGTCATCTTGCCCTGGGCATCGGTAATCCAGAACAAACTCGGCGCATGGGCTACAAACGCTTCAAACTGAGCCTGAAACGGGTCGGTTGCTGTGGGCAACTTGGCGGCAAGGGGCTGCGGTTGATGCGATGAGCCATTCTCACCCCTTTGCAGTGGCATCTGGATCTGATGGTGACTCGCCTGGCGCAGGGTCGCTACCTGATTTTGCAAATCAGCATTCTCAGCCTGTAGCTGCTGCACCAACCGCCTTAGATCATCTACCTCAGCCATAGTGTAGACGCACCTCTAAACCCTATTGCCTATCTGTTTGTATTCCCAACCTCGGAGCCTAAGGTTATTTCAGCGAAAAATTCTTAAAAATTCTCCAGCGACAGTCAACAGTTCCTGACTAACTAGGTGAGCCAACAACGACCCTGGGTGATGCGGTACTAAAAAACGGTTTAGCGAGATTGTCTGTGATGCCTAGACAGGTATAGGGCTCGCCCAGAACGGTGGTAAACCCATTACCAGTCAAGCTTGAGCTGCACCTCAACCGTGTTGCTGCGGGTAGATAGGGCATTGCCCAACAGATCTGCGCCGTAGCGGTAGAGGGTGTTTTGCCAGGACACCACCAGGTGTGGGCTGAGGCTACCCATTTGCAGGGCAATATCCGCCGCCAGACCGTACTGGGGAGCGCTGGCGGCGTTGTTAAACGGAGTCCAAAATCCGGCCAGCCTCAGGTCGGGACCGAGGTTAAAGGCCGCGTCGAGGACGGTGCGGCTGGCCTGGGAGTTAGGCAGCAGGTCACCAACCACCTGGGTAGCGCCCAGGGTAAAATCGCCCAGCTCCAGACGGGCCTGGAGGGTTACGTCGCTGCCCTGACCCTGCTGCTCGATGTCTTGCAGAGTCGTGTTTTGGTCGAGCGCCCAGTTAAAGCCAGTGCCCAGGGTCAGGTTTTGGCGATCGCCCAGGGGCAAGCGCTGGCTCACGCCCGCTGAGAGGTTGCTGTAGCGATCGTAGCTGGGGTTGATGTAGCCAATTAGCCCGGCCTGGTAGGCAAAGCCGTCGGTGGTTTGCCCCTGCACATTGGCTCCGCCGTAGGCCTGCAGGGTGGGGCCGGCCAGGGTGCCCGCGTAGTAGCGAAAAATGCTTGACTCGCCCGTGACGTTGCCCGTCAAGCTGAGGTGGGGGTGGTAACTGATGCGATCGCTCTGCACAAAGCGATCGAGGCGATCGCCCTCTTGGGCAAACAGGGTGAAATAGTTTTGGGTATAAGCATTGCTCAGGCTGCTGCTGGCAAAGGTTTCGCCGTTGACCACCGAGAGCACCTGCGGCGCATTGAGGCTACCGCCCTCACCGCCAGCCGAGAAGAGGGTTCTAGGCGGGCCAACGTTGGCAAAGCGACGGCTGGCCTGGTAGCTCCGCTCGGTGACGGGCGATAGCCCTAGCCAGACGGCGTTGAAGTTTGCCCAGGGGGCGTTTTGGCTGGTTTCTGCGGGCGTGGCCGAGTGCCCCACGCCCGCCTGGTACAGCGTCAGGCTGTTGGCTGGAATGCGGGTATTGTTGGCAGCAAAAAAGAGCCCCTGGTTGAGGTTAGGGTTGCTAGGCGCGTCGCTGTCGGGTACGAAGGGCTGCACCTCGGGCAGCAGCAGGGCGATCGCCGCCAGGGCCAGGTTGATGACGGGCTGATCGGCATCTAAAACCACGGCGGGGCCGCGAATGGTTCTCGCCAGGGCGGCCTGGTTGGCGTTGGCGACCACCGTTTGAAATATCTCAGAGTAGGCGATCGCAGGTACAGTATCGAACTGCTCGTAGCGCTGGGCTGTGCCTGCGGCGGCGCGACTGTTGCCCGCCAGGGTGGTGGTGTTGGGAAAGTACAGATCGAGCCCCAGGGCCTGCCCTTCGGCCCCGCCCTGAAACCCAGGCGCTTGAATGGCCGCCAAAGAGGCCGGACTAACCACATCGCCAACGTTGCTGGTCTGATCAATCTGGGTTGGCTGTAGGGTGTCGGGGTCAATGCGATCGCGATCGGTGACCAGGCCGGGGGTAAAGGTACACACCGCGCCGCTGCCGTCTAGGCAGTCAGCCAGCAGTGTGGTTTGAATCTGCTGGCCCAGCACCGTAACCGGATCTTGGCGAGAAATACTGAGCTGCCGCTGGCGCAGCACGGTTTGGCCCCGCAGCAGGCGTTGAGACTGGCGCAGAACCGATACGTTGCCCACCGTGGTGCTACTCTCCAGGGTGCGATCGAAGACAACCCGGCCCGAGAAGCCGAGGTTAGTGCTGCGATCGTTTCCCAGCTGTACCCCGATCGCCGCTCGGCCCGTCTGCTCGGCCTCAATTAGCTCGCCATCGACCGGAATGCTGGTCACCACCGGGCTAAGCGCATCCGGCGCGATCGCCGTAGGAGGGGTTCCCTGGCGCTGATTCTCAGGCGTGGCCACGGGGGCGGCCGGAGCATCAGGGCGGCTACCTATCGACGGCGATCGCGAGAATCGGGGCTGTGCAACCAGCTCTGGTTGGGGCTGGGCCAAATCGCTGGCCTGGGTGCTCACCTCAGTCAAGCGATCTACCTCTGGGGCGGCGATTGGGGCCTCAGCACAGTCTGCCGAGGAGCAGGTTGGGGCGATCGCCGACGCCAAGACGGCCTGATTGGCGGAACGTTCAGGGCTAGCCTCGCCCCCTACCTGCGCAGCATCTGCCCGCTCAACCGTCGATTGGGTTTGCCCATGGCTTTGCCCCCCGCTCTCCGTCAGCACCAATGCGCTGCTGTCAGCGGCGGATCTAGACGCGCTTCGAGAAAATACCACCGTGGTCGTCTGTTCTGGGGGCATGGCAGCGGTAGATGACACTACCGCTGCTTCAGGGGCAGGCGCAGGCAGCGTCTGGTCGAGGGGGTCTTGAATAGGTACTTTTCTCTCCACAGGCAGGGCAACGACATTGCCCCAGGCTGGCGTTGACAGGCCCACGGCATAGACTCCTGCCTCTAGTGCTAATAGCAGGGGAGTGGAGGTAAACCCAACTGGTTTAGGGACCAAACCTGAGGTAATCAAACTCTTTTTCATTTAGAAGAAATTATATTTATGCGATCGCTTTAAACCAGACCCAAAGCTAGACGTGAGGTTTTGCCAACAGGAAAAACCTTGGTTTGTGGCCAGATTGGCTACAGGAGCCAAAACTCCTCATCAATCTTGACAATAGGACAACAGCAATACTGCCGCTAAAACCTACAAGAACCCACAAGAAAGACTAAAAGAAATCTGTCGAACAACAATAGATAAGATTCAATCACGACCATGCTTTTTAACGCCAAACTTTGTTGTTTCAACAATGATTCAATTGGCCTATCGCTTAGTCTTTCAAACCAAAAAAATAAAAATCCGCAAGATTCTAACGGTTCACACTATCTTCATGGCAAAAAGGTAATCTTTGCGGAACTCACCGATGTTTTTTGGTTCCTTTACGAAAAAATTGCCCTACAGCCCTTAAGTTAGTCTGTGGAAGTGCAGCTACTAGCAACTCAAAAACTTGGATATAGGCTCAGGGCCTATCCATCAGTTTCGGTTTTTATCTATTCAATTGTTTGGTGATGCGTCGATCTTTTGCGACGCCGCCTTGTCTATTAGTTCTCAGCAGGAGCTTTTTCAATGTCTCAAATCAAAGTTTTGAGTGTACTTGCAACCCTTGCGATCGCTGGTTTTGCCAACCCTATCCAGGCGCAAGAGATACCCTCTCAAATTTCGACCTCGGTTGGCTTTACTCTGGCTCCTAACGGCGCGGTTAGCAGCCTGACGCTGTCTACGGCGCTAAGCGATACCTACACCTTTAGCTCTGCCATCAGCAACAACGGTGGCGTTTACACCGAAGCCTTTGCGTCTAATACCAAGCTAGAGTTCAACAACGCAGGTCTGTCCCAGGGCATTGCCAACGGCAGCGCCATTTCCTACGAGGGGGCTACGGGCGGCCCATCCACGGTCACAATCGTAGCGCCTGGGCCTACCAACGTCACCGTTGAACCCAACGTAGGTCAGCCCGCCATGCTTCCCCCCGACAAGTAGCCCCTGTCCACAAACGCATGGGTTATCCCCTCAACCGTCGTTGAGCCATACCTACTGCACTGGCCTGGGATAGCCATCGCTATAGCCGAAAACCTATATCGGTAGCCGAACAGCCCAATACCTGAACACTACCAACCCTGTAGGAGTCTTAATAAAGCCAACACTGTAGCCATATATAGCGTTGGCCAGTTCGCTTAGGACATCAGTAACCGCCATTGGCGAAAACTCGGGCGGCGAACTGGCATATAGCCATCGTCAGGACGGTTAGGACATGCCAGAGCTTCTGGAGCGATGGCTATAACCTCACCCGCTTAGCCTATACAACAATCCCTCCCGCTGGATTCAGCAGGAGGGATTGTCGTGATTGGAGGGGCTGTACTGAGGCGGAGGGTCTACTGGCTCACCGAGGGTGCCTTGAGCACCGGCAGCGCGGCGAGCGGCACAGCACTTTCAGTACCAGCGCTGCTGACAAATACCTGACTTAAGCGCGCCGTGAGCTTCTGCGTGGTGGCGTCGTAGATTTGGGTCAGCATTTTGGGGTAAAAACCAAAGCCGATAATCGGCACCAGCAGGCAGGCGATGATAAACACCTCACGCGGTTCGGCATCGGCCAGCACCTCGTGCTCGACCAGCTCCTTGTTTTCGGGGCCGTAGAAGATTTCCCGCAGCATCGACAGCAGGTAGATCGGCGTGAGAATTACCCCGATCGCCATAAAGATGACGGCAATCAGCCGGAAGGTGAAGCTGTAGGCATCGCTGGTGGCAAAGCCCACAAACACCATTAGCTCTGCCACAAAGCCGCTCATGCCCGGCAGCGCCAGCGACGCCAGCGAGCAGGTGGTGAACATAGCAAAGATCTTGGGCATCTTTTTGCCCACGCCGCCCATCTCATCCAAGATCAGGGTGTGGGTGCGATCGTAGGTAGCCCCCACCAAGAAGAACAGGCTGGCCCCAATCAACCCGTGGGAGACCATTTGCAGCACCGCGCCGCTCAGGCCCAGGTTAGTAAACGAGGCGATCCCGATGAGCACAAAGCCCATGTGCGAAATCGACGAATAGGCAATCTTGCGCTTCAGGTTGCGCTGAGCAAACGAGGTCAGCGCCGCATAGATGATATTCACGCAGCCCAAAATCACCAGAACGGGGGCAAAGTAGGTGTGGGCATCGGGCAGCATACCCAAGTTCATGCGAATCAGGGCGTAGCCCCCCATCTTGAGTAGAATGCCGGCCAGCAGCATGTGCACCGGGGCCGTTGCCTCGCCGTGGGCATCGGGCAGCCAGGTGTGCAGCGGAATAATCGGTAGCTTGACCGCGTAGGCAATTAGAAAGGCAGCGTAAAGGAAAAGCTGCAGCCGCAGGGGATAGACCTTCTCCGCCAGCGCCCGCATGTCGAAGGTAATGGTGTCGCCGTAGAAGGCCATCGCCAGCGCCGCCACCAGAATAAACAGCGACCCACCGGCTGTGTAAAGAATGAACTTGGTCGCTGCGTAAAGCCGCTTTTTGCCACCCCAAATCGACAGCAGCAGATAGACCGGAATTAGCTCCAGCTCCCAAAACAGGAAGAACAGCAGCATATCCTGCACGGCAAACACGCCGATTTGGCCGCTGTACATGGCCAGCAGCAGGAAGTAGAAGAACTTAGGCTTGAGCGTTACCGGCCAGGCCGCCAGGGTGGCCAGGGTGGTGATAAAGCCGGTCAGCAGCACCAGGGGCATCGAGAGACCGTCGACTCCCAGCGACCACTTGAGGTCGAGCTGAGGTACCCAGGTGTAGCTCTCGACCAGCTGTAGGCCGGGTTGACCAAAATCGTAGTTGAGGTAAAAAGCGGTCACAATCAACACGAAGTCGATCAGGCCTACCGAGAGGGCGTACCAGCGCACCGTCTTGCCGTTGTCGTCGGGCAAAAACGGAATCGCCGCGCAGGCCACCAGCGGCAGCAGCGTAACGGTAGTCAACCAGGGAAAAGTCGCGAGGTCCATAGAGCTTCTCGTCGCGGTATCAGAAGGGGCAAAAGTGGGGCTTGGCTATGACTCTAAGGTTGAGAGAAAATTAAATGAGTTTTTATACACAAGGAAGAAAAGCTAAAGGAGTAGATGGGTAGGGGGTGGATGGGCAAGGGGGTAGGTGAAGCTCAAAGCATTAGGCAGTACGGCATCACAACCCATCCACCCTCACACCCTTACGTCACTCCCGACAGCAGCACCAGCCCCAGCACCGCGCCAAATACGATCAGCGCGTAGAACTGGGCGCGGCCATTCTCTAGGTATTTCAGACCTTCGCCCGTGACCAGGGTAACCAGGCCCGCCAGGTTCACCAGGCCATCGACAATTCGGATGTCGATTTCGAGCACCTGCTTAGCCAGCTTGCGGCTGCCCTGCACAAAGACAACCTCGTAAATGTCGTCGATGTACCACTTGTTCAGCGACAGGTTGTACAGGAAGGGGATCTTGGCCGCGATCGCCTTCGGGTCAATAGCCTTGGTGCGGTACATCAGCAGCGAGATGATAATGCCGACTACAGCGATCGCAACCGAGCTACCCGCCATCAGCACAAACTCGTTCCAGTCAAAGGCCTCTGCCGACTCCAGGGCTTCTACAACTTCCCCAGGGGGATGAATGAAGGCCTCGAAGTAGTTGGCAAAGGGCGTACCCACCAGACCAATCAGCACTGAGGGCACCGCCAGCGCCAGCAGCGGAAAGGTCATCGAAAGGGGCGACTCGTGGGGTTCGTGGGCGTGGTGCCCATGCTCGCCGTGATCGTCGTGGTCTGCGTCCAGGGTAAGTTCCTGGGGGTTCATGGCCCCAGGGCCGAGGGATGCGCCCATCTTCTGAAGCTGCGCCCGCTTCAGGTCGCGGCGAATGCCTTCGTCGTTGCCTCGAAAGCTGCCCTCGAAGGTCGAGAAGTACATGCGGAACATGTAGAAGGCGGTAATACCCGCCGTCAGCCAGCCCACGGCCCAAAGGGCAGGGTTGACGGCAAAGGTGGCCCCCAGAATTTCATCCTTCGACCAGAAGCCCGCAAAGGGTGGAATGCCCGAAATGGCCAGGGTGCCAATCAAAAAGGTGATGGCTGTAACGGGCATGTACTTGCGCAGGCCGCCCATCAGGCGCATATCCTGCGCCAGGGCCGGGTCGTGGCCCACCACCGCCTCCATACCGTGGATCACAGAGCCAGAACCCAAAAAGAGCATGGCCTTGAAGTAGGCGTGGGTCATCAGGTGAAACAGACCGGCGCTGTAGGCCCCTACACCCATAGCCATCACCATGTAGCCCAGCTGCGACATAGTCGAAAAGGCCAACCCTTTCTTGATGTCGTTTTGGGTAATGGCGATGGTCGCTCCCATAAAGGCGGTAAACGCCCCGGTGTAGGCAATCACCGTCATCACCGCAGGGATGTGCTCGAAAACGGGGTACATGCGCGCCACCAGGAACACCCCCGCCGCCACCATCGTCGCCGCGTGAATCAGCGCCGAGATGGGGGTAGGGCCTTCCATGGCGTCAGGCAGCCACACGTGGAGCGGAAACTGGGCCGACTTGGCCACCGGACCCATAAACACCAGAATGGCGAACACAGCGGCAATGCTGGCGGGCAGGCTGCCCACATTCACCATCTCGGTGAGGCGATCGCCCATGACGCCAAAGTCAAAGCTGCCGGTGGCCCAAAACAGGCCTAAAATGCCGAGCAGCAGGCCAAAGTCGCCGACCCGGTTGGTGACAAACGCCTTTTGGCAGGCATCAGCGGCGGGTTTGCGGTTGTACCAGAAGCCGATTAGCAGGTACGAGCACATGCCCACCAGCTCCCAAAACACATAAACCTGGAGCAGGTTGGGGCTAATCACCAGACCCAGCATCGAGGAGCTAAACAGGCTGAGGTAGGCGTAGAACCGCACGTAGCCCGGATCGTGGGCCATATAGCCATCGGTGTAGATCATCACCAGGAAGGCTACAGTGGTGACCACCACCAGCATCAGCGCCACCAGGTGATCGATGGTATAGCCCATCTGAATACTAAAATCACCCGCCGAGGCCCACTCAAACATGGCCTGGTAGGGGGCATGCCCCTGCCACTGGCTCCAAAAAATTAAAAATGACAACACCATTGCCGCCCCGGTCAGGGAGACAATGAGCGCCGCTGAAGGTTGTCTGAGCTTACTGGTGGCCTCGCCGTAGGAGATTAACCCCACACCGACAATGGTTGCCCCAATCAGCGGCAGCACTGGTATCAGCCAGGCGTATTGATAAAGCGTGTCTACAGAATCCATCTTGACTGCCTACTCCAAGAGCTTGAGTGAGTTGGCAAAAAACCGCTTACATTCTGACATACCGTTTCCCAAGGAAAAGTCGGCGTAGTAGCAAAGTTGGGGTGTGAGAAGCGCGATCGCCCGTCAAATATCCCCCCCTAGAGCCAGCCAGAGCAGCACCTGATTGCCTCAAAAGGCTTGCCGTAAGGCTATTTTGGCGATCGAACGGTCAGGGACGCCTTTTTCTTAAGAAAGATGTCCAATTCTGGCAACAATTGATTGATCGCAGCAAAACTCAGCCCTTAAGCCATAATTAATCTGCCTTAGGATCTATATAGATAGTCCAATAGCTGAGCCTTTAATAATCTATAGCTGTCGCCGCGATCGCCAGAACAGCTCCACATAGTCTTGAAGTGGTTGAAGTGAGCTGTTTCCAAGCGATCGCTCAGCCAGCGCCGTAGGTCAATCCCAAGAACTGGCCCCAGCCCCCCTGAAGAACCTGTTTCGCTGCTATGAAGCTTTGGCTAGTTTGCTTTCTAATTCTGTTCTTTGGGGCGGAGGCCGCCCAGTGGCTGGGGCAGTTGCCCTGGGTGGGCAGCACTGAACTATCGCTGCCGCTGACAGTTGCAGGCGGCATTGGCCTTGCGATCGCCTCCAACTACCGCCACTGGCCCAGCCTGGGCGCAAGCGCTGAAAAAGCTGAGTCTCCGCCTCTGCCAACGGCCCCGCCGCCACCCAGTACACCKGTTGCCGCTTCCGCCCCGCCGCCCAAGGGCAGCCGCAGCACAGATTCGATTTCCTTTGAAATTAAGAAACCACAGGGGAAGAAGGATGAGGGGATGTAGACGCGAAGCGGCTTCCCGTAGGGGAAAATGCGGGGTGTAGACATGGAGCGACTTGTCGCAGGCTGAAGATAGATAAATTCAAAGTGCAAAATTCAGAGTGCAAAGTTCAAGATTTTGAATTTTGCACTTCCCCACTCCCCTACCTCCCCATACCCCGCTTCATCTCCTCCAGCTCCTGCTCCGTCTCCCACCGCTGAAACGACTCCTCAAGCGGATCCATCGGGTCGCGGCCAAACCCGTCAAAGGTGGTCTTGGCCCAGCCGGTGTCCCAGCTGGTGCGCTGGGCGGTGCGCTGGGCCTGGGTTTCGGCAATTTTGGCTTTGAGTTCGCGACGGCGATCGTGAATTTCTTTTTGCAGGGTGCGGGTTTGCTCGATCTGGTCTTTCACCCCCTTGAGCTGGCCCCAGTACTGGTTGCCCTGGCGCAGCAGCGTGGCCTCACGCTCTTGGGCCGCTTTTACTAGGTCGGGGCGGTTAGCCGTCTGGGCGTGCTGAATACGGCCGTGCCAGCGCTGAATATCTTGAGCCGTGGCGAGAATGCTGTCTTCGAGCTGCTTTTCGCGGCGCTTGAGATCGCCTAGTAGGCGAATCGCATCTTGCTCCTGGCCTCGCAGCTGATCCTCTAGGCCCCACAGCTCTAGGTGAGGGTTAGCCTTGAGAAATTCGTCGAGCCGGGTTTCGAGAAATCGGCTCAGGTCTTCAAAGAGGCCCATGGTTTACTCCTGCCGCAACGCCTTTATTCAGAATAACGGTTCTGTGAAGTAGCCTGCGGGCGGCTCTAGCTCAGGTTTAAACCCCCAAGCTAAGCGGGCTAGAGCCAAGAACGACAGAGGCATAGGTTGAGGACGTCTTGAGCATCGATACTGGGCTAATTAGGCTACCCTTGCCCCAGCAGATAATTTTTCTCTCATTCCAACAAAGTCTTGCTTGTCTTTTCGGATCGTTGCGAAAAGTGAAGTTTAGTGAATTTAACGCACGCTTTTTCGGAGTTCTATCAAGTTAGCTCACCGCGCTGGGCTTACTATGGCTTTTAAACTGGTTTTAAACAGTTGTTCTAGCACTCTTTAGCGTCGTTGTGTGTTCCTATGGTGTCCAATTTCTCGATACCGGCCACCCCGCAAGTGGGGCTTCTAGAAAAAGTTAGCACTCCAGACAAAACCGAAGTTCTCTCGCTTTCAGAAGTTTGGGCCAAGAAATACATCAAGGATCTGCACCGTCAAGATCAGGTGCTGCTGAGTTTAGACCAGTCCCAAACCAGACTGGATGTAGCCCAAAAACTGATCGATATTTTGCGCTCGGTTAGCGCCCGAGCCTGGAACAAAACAGAACTACTGTTGTCCCACGAAATCAGGCGTCACCAAATCAACCCTGATTTAGTTGATCCCTGGGCCATTTCTAAAGATGTGCATCTGGTCTATGAAGAAGCGCTGGCCGCCTACGCTAAGGGGGTTACGCCTCAGCGTTTTTCGGTAGCCGCTTCAAAGCAGTTGGGGGCTATTCGCCAAAAGCACACGGCGGTTGACCCTAGAGTGATTGGGTTTGTCAGCATGCAGTTTCACTACTGTGGTCAAATGCTGTCGGCACAGGCCTCAGAAACCGAGCGACAAGCGCTGCAAAGCTACTTTAAAGTGGTTGACGATCTGCTGTATATGCCCCTACACCGGGCCTACACTGCCGCCGCTAAATACGATTACCACCATCCTCGTCTAGAAACCGTGCGGCTGGCGTTGCCGGCCACCAGCCGCATTGCTAAGAGCATTGTGAATCAGGTGATCAAACTTTGCCCTGATTACACCAGCTATACTGGGCCACTAAGCAACGACACTGTACGCACCTCCAGCACCCGCGATGTGGAGATGTTTCAGATCTATTTGTGGACCTGCATGCTGGAGAATAATATCTCTGCGATCGCCCAGGAACTCTTCCCGCTTTGCGTCATGCTGTACCCCACGCTAAAGGTAAACTGGGGCTTGGTGCGGCTGATGGTGAACCTGCTCGACCAGGAGCTATCGGCCTGCGTGGGGTCAACCAATGTTCAATACTACGACCCTCACTACAACGCCTTGTTAAAGATGTTCTCACCGTCTATTTTTCCAGAAATGTGAAGGACGTCTTAGGACAGTTAAGGGCAGCGGTTGGCCAAATACTGCGTGACGCTGTGCTGCCGGGAGCGGCGATCGCGGCCTACATTGATGGGCAGCTTGCCCTCGAAACCAGCATTGGCGATCGCGATTTACAGCGCACCGTTCCGCTGCCTGTCGATGCGCCCTTCTACATCTACAGCGTCACCAAAACCTTAATTGCAGCGGCGGTACTGCACCAGGCAAATACCGGACGGCTTGATTTGGAGAGCCCAATTCAGCAGTACTGGCCAGATTTTCCGGTTGATACACCTATTACCCTGCGCCAGATCTTGAGCCACACCAGCGGCCTGCCCGACTACGGCGGGGTAGCGGACTATCACGAAGCCGTGAAAGCTTCCCCTGGTTTTCCCTGGTCGTTTCAAGACTATCTGAATGTGGCCCGCACTCGCGAACTGCTGTTTGACCCAGGGACGGGCTGGTCGTACTCCAACATTGGCTATCTGGCGCTAAAAACGCTGCTAGAGCAAATCACGGGGCGATCGCTTCAGGACATTTTAGACGCGCTGTTCTTTACCCCTCTCGGGCTAAAGCAAACCTTTGTCGCCACCTCCTTAGCAGATGTCGTCAACCTGACTCCCGGCTACACCCGCGCCTTGGGCGGCAATGAACGTGTCAATATGGCCCAGCGCTACCATCCTGGTTGGGTGTCCCACGGCGTGGTCGTGTCTACCGCCGCAGAGCTGGCCGCTATGATAGATGCGCTATTTGCAGGGCAGATCCTCGACTCGTCGCTGGTGGAGCAAATGGCGCAGCCGGTTTATAGCTTGGGGTCGCATCCACCCCTACAAAACGTGGGCTGCGGTTTAGGACTGTTTATGGATACTGACTCCCCCCACGGCCAGGTGGTAGGGCACAGCGGAGGTGGGCCAGGTTATTCGATCGCGGCTTTTCACTTCTCGTCGCTGGCGGGTTGCCCCACCACCATTGCGGCTGCCACCAACCAGGAAGGCGACAACATTGCAGTAGATGTGGCTTACGCGGTAGCCCGCGCCCTAGCTGAGGCATAACCAATTGCTACAACTTGTCAGCCGGTGGGAATTTGCGCGGCCCAGCGGGCAATCTAACCCTATAAAGTCTAGGTCCGCCCCGGAGACTGTTATGACCAGCAAACGCGCCCCCCGCAGAATTTTTCCTAAAGTGAGCACCATGCCACGGCCACAGACCGCAGCAGCTCAATATCTTGACATGTACAAGCTCACCGTCGAGAAAACGCGCCTTCAGCAGGAGCTAGAGTACATCGACGAGCGCCGCCAGCAGCTGTGCGATCGCCTGACCGAGATCAACCAGGCCATCGACGAGCTAGACGCCAAGTCGACCGTGCTGCGCCAGCCTGCTCAACCTGCCGCTAGACCGCAGGGAATGAACTTTGCCCCCACCGCCAACGTGTACCTGCCAGAACGCACGACTCAAGCTGCGCCCGACACCTACAACACCCTGATGCTGGACTATTAAAGAGTTTGGCTTCGACTAAAGAATTTGGCTTCGACTCCGCTCAGCCACCAACCGCTGGCTGAGCGGAGTCGAAGCCATAGGTCTCCGTCAAGAAAACTACTCGATAGCGTGAAGTCAAAGCCATAGGTCTCCGTCGAGAAAGCTACTCGATAGCGCGGAGCCGAAGCCCCAAGTCTCCGTCGAAAAAGCTACTCGGTAGCGCGGAGCCGAAGCCCCAAGTCTCCGTCGAAAAAGTCACTCGATAGAATAGAGCTATGAAGCGACTTCTTCTTCTGCTCATTCATGGCTATCGACGGCTAATTTCGCCGCTGTTTCCGCCCACCTGCCGGTTCAACCCCACCTGCTCGCAGTACGCGCTGACCGCGATCGAGCGGTTTGGGCCGGTGAAGGGCGGCTGGCTCGCGGCGCGACGGATCACGCGCTGTCACCCCTTTCACCCCGGCGGCTACGACCCGGTGCCAGAGGGAGTCGCTGAGGTCGAGACAAGTCGGGAGTAGGTGCGTGGGTAGGTAGGCAAGTAGGCGGGTGGATGAGTAGGCGGGTGGATGGGTACTACGTAAATCCCTGATTCCCAACAGGCGGCTTGCGTAGGAGCAAACGGTGTTTGCCCAGCCCGACTGGGGTTAGCCAAGGTGGATTGAGCAATAGGTAGTAGGTAGGGTGCATCCGCAGAGCGATGCACCGCTTGAGGATCTCCTAATGCAAGAAATGCCGCACGCCGGTCATCGCCATAATCAGGCCCAGCTCGTTGGCGGCTTTGATCGAGTCCTCATCGCGGCGACTGCCACCGGGCTGCACCACGGCGCGAATGCCCGCAGCGGCGGCGGTGCGCACAGAATCGTCGAAGGGGAAGAAGCCGTCGCTGGCCAGCACCGCACCCTGGGCTTTTGCGCCCGCCTGGGTCAGAGCAATGCTGACCGAGCCCACCCGATTCATTTGCCCAGCACCAATGCCGAGAGTTTGCTGCTGGTGAGTCACTACGATCGCATTCGATTTCACATGCTTGACCACGCGCCAGGCAAACAGCATTTCGGCTAGCTCGGCCTCGCTGGGCTGCGCCTTGGTGACGATCTGCCAGGTAGCGGGGTTATCGCGGTAGGTATCGGGGGCTTGCAGCAGGAATCCGCCCGCGATCGCAGTCACCCCCTGCTTTGGCCCCGTCAGCAGGTCCTCCAACACCAGCACCCGCAGGTTCTGCTTTTTGGCCAGAATGTCCAGCGCTGCCTCGTCACACCCCGGCGCAACGATACATTCTAAAAACGTACCCGTCAGCTGCTGAGCGGTGTCGGCATCAATAGCGCGGTTGAGCACCACAATGCCGCCAAAGGCTGAGACATCGTCGGCATCGTAGGCGCGGCGGTAGGCGGTGGCAAGCGTGTCGCCCATCGCCACGCCGCAGGGGTTAGTGTGCTTGAGCACCGCCGCCGCCGGACGGTCAGCGGGAAATTCTGCAATAATCCGCCGCGCCGCCTCTAGATCGACCAGGTTGTTGTAGCTCAACTCTTTGCCCTGCAACTGCTCGGCTCCGGCCCAGCCGGTGGGGGTTGATCCGGTTCTGTACCACGCCGCCGTCTGGTGCGGGTTTTCGCCATAGCGCAGGGTGGCCTGCTGGCGACCCGTTAGCGCCCACTGCTGGGGCAGGGCATCGGCTTCGCTGGTGGCTTCGGTCAGGTAGGTGGCGATCGCCTGATCGTAGCTGGCCGTATGCCAAAATGCCGCCCGCGCACACTCCTGCCTAAACTCCAGCGGCACCTGACCATCGCTAGCCCGCAGCGCCTCCAGATAAGGCCCATACTGCTCAGCGCTGCACAGCACCGTCAGGTAGGCGTGGTTCTTCGCCGCCGCCCGCAGCAGCGTTGGCCCGCCGATGTCAATATTTTCGATCGCGTCGGCCATCGTCACGCCGTCTTTTGCAATCGTCTGCTCAAAGGGGTAGAGGTTTACCACCACCAAATCCAGCGGGCGAATGTCGTTATCGGCCAAATCTTTTTGATCTTCTGCCAGATCTTGCCGCGCTAAAATGCCGCCGTGGATTTTGGGATGCAGCGTCTTCACCCGCCCGCCGAGAATTTCGGGCGAGCCGGTGTAGTCAGATACTTTGGTGACGGGGAGATTGGCCGCCGCGATCGCCTTTGCCGTACCACCGCTGCTGATTAGGTCAAAGCCAAACTCTTCGACCAGGGTTTTGGCCAACTCCACCAGCCCGGTTTTATCGGATACGCTCAACAGTGCCAGGCGCGCCATAGCTCTCTAGTCCTCGATTTTGCAGACCCTATACTATCCCGAAACCACCCGTCCACTCCCTTTCTCCCGACGGGAGACGCTAGCGCGTTGGTGAAGCCTGTCCATAGGACAAACGACTCCGCTCAGGGACCATCACCCGTCCACCCCCTTTCTCCCTACGGGAGACGCTAGTGCGACCGACTTCGCTCAGGGACCATCACCTATCCACCCACCTACCCATCCACTCTCTCCCATGGCACCATAGCAATGCCTTTCTCACCACAGGATGATCTGCTTTGCTCAATTCAAACCTGGGTGGGCCACTACTATGGGCAGCGATGATCACAAGACGGCCAGAGCTAAAGACTGAGCGCCTGCTGCTACGCCTGGGCACGCCAAACGATATTCCGGCGATTTTGGAGTACTACCAGCTCAACCGCGCTTATTTAGAACCCTTCGAGCCACAGCGCCCGGCCAACTTCTACACCCACGAATTTTGGCAACCTGTGCTGGCCTCTCGCGAGAGTGACTTTCGCAATGGCTTTGCGGTCAAGCTGCTGATGTTTCTGCAAGCGGAGCCCAAACCATTGATTGGCACCATCAACCTCAACACCATCGTGCGGGGCGCGCTCTACGGAGCCACCCTCGGGTACAGCCTCTCGGCCCAGTACCAGGGCCAGGGCTACATGACCGAAGCAGGCCAGCGGCTAATCACCTACGCCTTTGGTGAGCTAAACCTGCACCGCATTATGGCCAACTATCTGCCCCACAACCACCGCAGCGCCAACGTGCTCAAACGCTTGGGCTTTCAAATCGAGGGCATTGCTCGCGACTACCTATTCATCAACGGCCAGTGGCAAGACCACGTGATGACCAGCTTGGTTAACCCCCACTGGCAGCTACCAGATCTATAAGTTTCAACGGCCAGTGCTAGAGCAGCAGCGATCGGTCTCTGCCGTATGCCTGATTACCACTGACGCTGGCCGACGTTGAGAACGTATATAGACGTTTACTCCGCCGCCAAGAAGGCTAGATAGTCGCTAGTCAGGTCTTTCACCGCCGCCTCATAGAGCTGCTGGCCGTGCTCCGGGGTAGCCAGCGCCGGGTTCGACCCCATCCGGCCGTCGGGGTAATGCTGGCGAAAGTCGGTGGGGCTATAGATGGCGTGCCCTCGGGGGGCAACCTGCGGCTCTAGCGGTGCGTGCTTGATGAAATCGGGGTAGGCGTACTGCGTCAGCGCTACTTCGCTGGGGGTGGCGTGGGAGCCCTCCTGATCGCCGTAGAGTTCCTTCGCCAGGGTATACACCGACCTAGCCATAAACCAGTTGGCCGTCGTGCAGCGCACCCGCTCGGCATTGGGAATTTGGTCGTGGGCGAGGGAAGTGTAGGCTTCGGCAAAGGCGGCCTTCAGGGTGGCGATATTGCCGCCGTGGCCATTGACGAAAAAGAACCGAGTAAAGCCGTGGCGCACCAGGGGCGTGAGGTAGTCAAAAATGACGGCGATGAGGGTGCTGGGGCGCAGGGTCATGGAGCCGGGAAAGGCGGTGTGGTGCAGCGCCATACCAACGTTGATGGTGGGGCCAACCAGGGCGTTGGCGGCCTCGCCTACACCCTTAGCCACCACCTCGGCGCAGATGGCGTCAGTGCCAATCAGGCCGGTGGGGCCGTGCTGTTCTGTAGAGCCAATCGGCAAAATAATGCCCGACGACTGAGTCAGGTAGGCCTCAACTTCGGGCCAGGTGCAAAGGTGCAGCAGCATAGGGACAAGACCGAGAACAGGGCTAATTTCTCACTATAGCGCTCGCCCTCAGCCCCCTGTGGGCAAGCGAACGTAAGGCTTGTTACACTACAATTTCCGCTTCACTGATATGAGAAGAATGAATGCCTCGGGGAATGTTAAGGTACAGAACCAGGGTTAGCTGCGATCGGTAGCTGCTGGCCATCTACCCAAACTGCTGACGCGTAGTTTAGCCAGAGCGAGGGCACAACCACAGGGCTAGGCAAAGCCTGTGATACAAGACACCCCCGTTTCAGCTGGGTGAGCGCTCCCCTCCGCTAGTGAAGCGACATGAGCGTTGATGTTACCTGTGAAGGAGCCGCGATTATGCTACACCGCAAGATCTATCAACTCTGTTGTGATGGTCAAGATGTGTGGATTTTTCTACGGGATCAACAGCGTTGGATTGAGCGGGCGAAAATTTTAGATATCGAGGGCGATCTGGTCACCTTTCGCTACGAAACTGAAGAAGACGACGAAATTTGCTCGTGGGAAGAGATGGTGCGCATCGAGAGCATTGGCGCTGTCACCAAGCGCCTGGCGGCTGTACCCCGTGGCGATGTCGAGATCAATGTTTCAGAGGATTGCCCAGAGACCGAGCAGCTGAGCGACCCCTACCCCGAGTCAAATGACCATTGATGACAGCCCCTAGTTGGCGGGCGGCCCAGTGGGGTCGGAGAAGGTGTTGATGTAGCCGTTGCCGCTATAAACGCCGGGCGGTCTGGGAGCGGAGAAGGGCGGCGGGGTGGGTTGGGGCAGCGGTGTGCTGACGCTATTGTTGAGCGGGCCGGGCTGCGATCGCCCCGGCCCATTTCCCGCTGGTGCCATCGCCGGAGAGCCAAAATCTAAATTTAGCCGAGCTGGCGCGATCGCCCCTGGCTCGGGTGCCGGTACCGCTGGGCTGGGCGACAACCCCGGCGGTTGTGTGTAGCCGGTAGTACCGGGCGGCGGCGACATCTGTGGCGTGGTGCGAATAAAGCGCTGGTCGACCCCAGGCAGACTGCCTTCTACCATCCAGGGTGGTGGTGTCAAGCCGCTGGTGAGTGCTTCGGTAGAACTGGCCGCTGCTGCTCCGGTTTCTGCGGCGGGTTCCGCACGGGTAGATTGTGCCGATTGCGATCGCCTTTCGCTAAGCGCCTGCTGTAGCGGGCTAGGGGGCAGCGCCTCGGTGGACGCGGCTCTAGAGGGCTGGCGTTGGCCGGGGGCAAGGGTTGACGGACGGTTTTCAATGGCAATGTCAGATTCCCCTTCACCTGTCGCACCGCTGGGAGCAGGGCTAAAGCGAAAGCGGCTGCGCTCCAGGTATTGAGTGAAGGGGCTGGCGGTGCCTTCGGCTGGTGCGGCCTGGGGAAGGGCCAAACGGTCTGCGTCAGCAGCGGGCGCTTCTAACAATGCCGTAGACGTGGTTGGCTGCAGGTCGTTAAGCAGCAGGGCCAGGTTGTCAATTTCGGCCAGATCGGCCAGGTCTTCATTGGTTAGAGCGCTGAGGTCGGTGCCAGAGTTGACCGCCGGACTGTCAACCCCAGCATCGTATCGGCTGCGCCACTCGGGATGGCCGAGGTACTGGGGCACTACCACCGCCCCCAACCCCAGCGCTGCCAAAGTGCCCCACACCACAGGACGACGGAGGGGGCGACTGATAGCCTTAAGGCGTACCAGACGGTAGCGCACAGCGGGGGGAAGAGGCATAGCCAGATGAAATTCAGTGCAATGTCGTTATTCTAAAACCCCGTGCCATTCGCCATCCACCTATTGGTACCCTCTCACGACCACCCAATCGCCTTCAACCACCGCGATCGCCCCACCAGGGAACGGAGCACTCTGGCTGCCGTTGGGGGCACTCAGCAGGGGCACCAGGTTTTCAACATGCTCGAAGCTCACCTGAGCTACCGTGACCTGCTGCAGCACGCGCCGCAGCACGCGCCGCTGGAGCGCTAGCGGGGCGGCTCTGAGGGGCGATCGCTGAATTTTCCAGACTTCGGCTTCTGTGGGTGGCAAAACCGCCACGTTGTATAGCTCTGCCGCCATCGTTTCGAGCAAATCGACCTCAGCGGCGAGAATCTCAGCGGTGTGGGCTAGGGTCGTTTCTGCCCCTGGGTTAAAGTGCGATCGCAGGTAGGGCAGCAGCTCTAGGCGAATGCGGTTGCGGGCGTAGCGGGTGTCCTGGTTGGTGGAATCTTGCCAAACGGGGAGATCAAACTGGCGGCAAAATTCCCCGGTTTGCTGGCGGGTTAGCTCCAGCAGGGGGCGCACTACAGATACAGGGCTATTGGGCGTTAGGGGGCGATGCCAGGCCAGGGCCTGCAGACCATCGGTGCCGCTGCCCCTCAGCAGGTTGTAGAGCAGGGTTTCGGCGCGATCGCTGGCCGTGTGGCCCGTCACGACCTGGCGGCAATGCTCTTGAATCGCTATCTCCTCAAAGACCTGGTAGCGCCACTGGCGAGCGGCGGCTTCGCTAGAAGTCTGGATCTCAGCCGTTACGACACGGCAGGGAATACCCCAGTCTTGACACAGCTGCTGCACAAACTCAGCGTTGGCGGCAGAATCGGCCCGCCACTGGTGATCGCAGTGCACCACCCGCAGCGACCAGCCCCACTTGGGCTGCAAATCGACCAGCAGCTTGAGCAGACAGATCGAATCTTGCCCCCCCGAGACCGCCACCAAAACCGCTGTTTCCTGAGGCAGCAGCGGGCGCACTTTCAGCCGTCGATGCACCCCGGCGTGGATGGTACTCCAGGCAACCTCGCCCATACTCCACCTGTAAATCTCAGGACAAATCTAGGGATTGCCGCCTGCCTCTCAGACTACCTCACCCCAGCGGTTTGGCCGAGGTTTAGCGCCCTCAGCCCAGCCCAATTGGAGCTGAATCTCTGAAAAATCTATGGCACACTTGGGCAACGGCACCTTTTCTCTGCTTTCCTTGCACCCTCTGAACGGCATGGCGACCTATGGCTCAACCATACCAAACGCTCATTGATGACATTGTTGCCGCTACCCTCAAGGGCAAAATTCAGTCGAAGCAGCAGGTCTACCGTATGCTGCAGGCCGGGGTAGAGCCCGGCAGTGGTGAGTTGTTTGAGCGGGCTTTAGAAGCTACTCTGGCTGCCCTGGAGCCGGACCTAGCCCCCAGTGACGATGAATTTAAGCACGCTAAAGCCGTGCGTAAGCACCGTGCCCTGCGCACAATCCAGGGCGAATGGCAACGCTGGCAGGCCGACAACCAGGCTACAGCGGTCATTACCGGAGTAGAGACAGAAATTTTGAATGCCCCCCCGGCAGAACGCCTCTCTCAGCTGGTGGCGGCCCTCGACCCCAACCGCGACCACCCCCTATCGCGAGAACAACTGGTGCAGCTGGCGCGGGCGCTGAAGCAGGCTCCGGCCCCTTCGGAGGCGACCCCAGCCACCGAGGCCGCACCGGCCCTATCCACCCTGGCCGAGGGCCTAGAGCAGGGCATTACCGCCTGGCAGCAGCTCGAAGGCGATGTGGTCGGCTGGATTTACGCCCAGGGACAGCAGATTGGCTTTAGTCAGCCGGGCGATCGCCCCAGCCCCTGGCAGCACTGGGGCCGCATCGTTAGTCAGCCCGCCCTCAAGCGCTTGTTTGAAGACCTGGCCCTGCACCAAACCGTGACCACTGCTGGTGTCACAGTGCCCCTAAGAGTGGCCGACTGGGTAGCTTGGGGCGTAGTCTTGCAGCGGTTACAGCTGGCCCTGGTGAACTGGTTTGATCGCCAGCCCTACGACCCCCAAGCGGGCAAGCGCCTCTCCATCGCCACCTTTCTCACCTTCGCCGTGGTCTGGGGCCAAATTTCTAGCCGCCTGGGCGAACAGGGCCAGCGCCCGTTAGCCAGGGGATCGTTTCAGCTGGCCCTGCAGGGGCTGCGCCAGTTTGCCAACCAGAGCTACTTTCCCCTCTACGGTGGCCTGTTCACCGCCCTCTCCGGGGAACCCCTGCGCGCCCTGCTCGACTACCTCGACCAGCCCCTCCAAGAAGTCGCCAATACCGCCGTCAAAGCCCGCATTCTCACGCTGCTAGGCTACTCGCAGCGGGCGCTGGGCAACTACAGCCAGGCCCAGCGCTTTCACCAGCAGGCCCTAGAGGTGGCCCGCGAAGCCAAAGATGTGCCCTGCGAGATTGCCAGCCTCAACCACCTCAGCCGCACCTGCGTCGCCCAGCAAGACTTTGAAACCGCCCAGGGCCACAGCCAGCGGGCGCTGATTTTGGCTCGCCAAAGCGGCGATCGCATTGGCCAGGCCAACGCCCTGGCTAACCTCGGTTACAGCCAGGTCGCCCAGGGCCAGTCACAGCTGCTCGAAGCCGAACAGTACGAGACTGTCCTCAGCTACCTCGAACAGGGGCTGGCCCTCTCAGAGCAGGTGGGCGATCGCCCCAGCCAGGCTCTCTGCGCTAACAGCCTCGGCATTGCCCAGCTCAAGCTTGGCCAGTACCGCGATGCGATCGCCTCCCTTCAGCAGGGGCTTCAGGTGGCCCAGGCGATCGGCGATCGCTTCCTGATGGCCTCTAACTTCGCCAATATGGCCGCCGCTCACCAGGGCGACGGCAACCTCGAACAGGCCGTGCTCACTGGCTGCCTGGGCATGTACCTACTACACCAGATCGACTCCCCCGAATGGCGACAGCCCGCCGCTCTGCTCAGCATTCTCTACGGCCAGCTTGGCCCCGAAACTTTCGAAAGCATTCTCGCCGACCACCGCCGCCAGTTCCTCGCCGTCATCGGCGTCGATGGCTACGACTTTTTGCAGCCGCTTTTGGCCCGGTATCGGGAGTCGTTGGAGTAGGCGGGTRGATGGGTRGGCGGGTGGATGGGTAGATGGATGATGGTCCCTGAGTGGAGTTATTCGCATTAGCGTCTCCCGTAGGGAGAAAGGGTGTGGATGGGTGGATGAGGAAGGTGAGGGAGTGGGGGGATAGGAGGCCGGGAAAAAGCTGGGGGTTGAGAACCGCAGGGTTGAGTGTTGCCTACAGGCTGATTGGCAGAATAGAGGTTTAAACCGACGAGAGATCAGTCCTTTCCGTTGGGTCCAGGGCGGCGGCACGGCCCTGGTCGACGGGGTCTGGGGGCAATCGAAACGCCCCCAGCGGTAGGTTTGGCTTTAGTCCCGTAATCGTCGTCTGCAGCAGTTGATATGAGCTGAAATCAAAGTGCAGTGGCTATGCTGCGCCATTTACCCCAATCGAGGCTGGTGAGCAGTGCCCATCCTACGGTTGAACTGGTGGGCAGTGCCCACCCTACGGTTGAACTTGCACTACGGTGTAATTTGCATCGGGCGCAAGCCCCGCGCCCCTACGCCTCCTCATCGTATTCATCGGCAGCAATCCAAGTGCTGGCAGGGCGCAGCGCATCCGGAATCGCCACATCGTCGGTAAACTCCAGCACCGTCTCCCGGTAACCCAAATACCCCGATTCCATAAACGACACCAGCATGCGCCCCACCGCTGGCCACACCACATCGGCAAACTCCCAGTCGTGGTTAAACCCCGCCCGGTCGGCGATCGACCTAAGCGCCCAAAAATAGCTGTTGCGCACCATTGATCCCGACTTTTTGTAGGCGGGCACATCCTCCTGGTGCAGGTAGAGAATGTCGTGGTCAATGTGGGCGCGCATGGGCAACTTGGGATTTTAGATTTTGGATTTGTAGTGAGCTTGCCGAATTATTGGCGATTTTGGATTAGGCTAACCCCCCGTAGCTGCACCTTCGACAACCCACCGCCTAAGCAACTGCATGACCGGGGTAGTTGAGTGCTAGGGTAAGACTATTCACATTATGTTACAGATGGTTTAGGGCAAAGGCGGTTCGCCTCACCTCGATCGCTGTAACGCCTACGGTTGGAGCCTGACCAGTCGCTATGCCTGCTGCGGTTTGCCTGCGAAATGTCCACAAAGTTTATAACGGGGTCGATGTTGTCAACGACCTCTCACTCACGATTGGTAACGGGGAAGTGTTTGGTCTCCTTGGCCCCAATGGAGCGGGCAAATCGACGACTATTCGGATGGCAACTACCCTCACCCGACCCAGTGATGGTCATGTAGTTGTATCCGGCTACGATGTCGTCCGTCAGCAACTTGACGTTCGCCGTCAGATTGGCGTAGTGCTTCAGCAGACCAGCGTCGATGGCGACCTCACCGTGTGGGAAAATATGGAGCTACACGGACGTATGCACCATATCCCTGCTGCTCAGCGCCGCCAAGCCATCGTCAACTGGCTGGGGTACGTCGAGCTGGCCGATCGCCGCGACGACAAGGTCAAAACCCTTTCTGGCGGCATGAAGCGGCGGCTGCAAATTGCCCGCGCCCTGCTGCACAACCCCAAAATCCTTTTTCTCGATGAGCCCACCGTGGGCCTCGACCCCCAAACCCGCCGCCGACTGTGGGAAATCATCCGCGATCTCAATCGGCAGGGCATGACCATGCTGCTCACCACTCACTACATGGAAGAAGTGGAGTACCTGTGCGATCGCATCGGCATTCTCGACCAGGGCAAGCTGATTGAGCTGGGTACCCTGGCGCAATTTCGCCAGCGCCACGGCGAAGGCATTTTGATGACTCAGCGCGGCGATCGCTGGGATTATCGGTTCTTCCCCACCCTGGAAGCTGCCAACGCCCACCTCGACCAGCAGCCCGACAAAACCGGCATGATGACCCGCCCCTCCAACCTCGAAGACATCTTTGTAGAGCTAACCGGACATAATTTGGATTGATCTGCGGTGCATTGCTGCGCGAATGCACCCTACGCAGCTACGCAGCCTGTCCACTCAAGAATTCTCAGCTGCCCACTAGCCTATTTGCAAAACATAGGTTTAAACCGATGATCAGCCAATCCTTTCCGTGAGGTGAAGGACGACGGAACGTCCTTCTCGACGGGGGTCTGGGGCCAGCGAATTGGTCCCAGCAGCCGATCTGGCTCTTGCCCCAAATTGTGCGCTGCCCCAACCCTGGCACGATTAGCCCCATCTTGCCGAGCAAACGCCGTTTGCCCCTACACAAAACTCTCTTCCTTAGCCAAAATCAACCGTTTACAGCAATCAACGCTAGGCTTGAGAATGGTCTCCCGGTACTGACGATCTATGCCTGGTCTCGCCACCACCATCGAAGCCATTCTGTACCTCAAAGGGCAGCCCCTCGACATTGGCAAACTGGCCGAACTAGCCCGCTGCGATCGCGAAGACATTGAGGAGGGGCTGATCGAGCTGATGGACGAATACGCCCACCGCGACGGTGCCCTCGAAATTGTCGAAACCGTTGACGGCTACTGCCTTCAGCTCAAAGAACGCTACCGGTTCTTAGTGGATCTATTAATTCCCATTGATCTAGGGGTCGGCGCACTGCGCACCCTGGCGGCGATCGCCCTCAAAGGCCCCATCAGTCAGACCGACCTGGTCGAGCTACGCGGCTCCGGCGTTTATCAGCACGTGCCAGAGCTGGTGGCCCAGGGTTTTGTGCGCAAGCGACGCCAGGCCGAGGGGCGATCGTCGTTGGTGCAGGTCACCGACAAGTTTTATCAGCATTTTGAGATCGATCAGCTGCCCGAGCTGCGGGTTAAGGGGGCAACCCCTCCCCAGGTCGCCGATGCCGCTGAAGATGATGACGAAGGGGAGCCTGAGCAACCCGAAGTACCAGAGGTCGACTAAGTTGCTTAGCCTAGGGCAATGACCTATTCTGTCAAGATATTGTAAAGAGAATATTTAGGCATAATTGTGCCTCTGATAGCCTCTAGGCCTGGCTTTTGGCCCAGCAGAGCCAGCCCAAGCCATCTAGTCGACGTAATATTTCATGATTCGTTACGCTATTATCGGGAAGAGTAAGTAGGTAAAGGCAGGACTGGGGTTGCCTTGATCACAGCGGATTCATCGAATCCAATCGCCCCGCATTTGGTACCCGCCGTCGCCTACGTTGTGACCAGAGGTCTCTGAGATTCCATGGTATTTAACCCTGAAGACGCTGAATTCATTGGCATGTCCACCAATAGCGACCAAGTCAATGAGTTGCTCAAATATCTCCAGCACCAGTCACCGGAGGTGTTGTCTCGGGTGGCTCAGTCAGTAAGCGGCGAAATCAAGCAAATCATTGCTCACAATGTACAAGGTCTAGTGGGCGTGCTGCCTAGCGAAGGCTTCAACGTTCAGGTCACCACCGATCGCGAAAATCTGGCCGGGCTGCTGGCCTCCGCCATGATGACGGGCTACTTTCTGCGCCAGATGGAGCAGCGCATGGAGCTAGAGCACACGGTGTCTGGCTCTGTTTTTGGCACCGACTTTGGCGCTGACGACATCCATCTCGACGATTAGCCCTTTCAGGGTGAATTAGGCTGCTGGATCATTCAGCCATGTAGGTTCAAACGTCTGAGAATGGATACTGCTGAATGGCACTAGCCAAGTTTTCTGGCGTGCCAATGTCAAGATAGCTGCCCTGGGCAAAAGGCTCGGCCTCGACCCGCAGACCAACCTCTATTGCCGCCTGCATAACATCGCCAATGGGCGTTTCAACGTAGGGCGGCAGGGTCGTGAGGTGCTGAGGAATTTGGTTACCGATCAGGGCTTGGGTGCGATCGCGCACAAACCCATGCAAAAAGTCTGAAAATGTGGGCCGCCAAGCAGCGATCGCCCACATATAGGGCAGGTGGGTAAAGCTCGATTTTTCGTAGATGCCCCGCACTACCCCAGCCCCATCAAAATCAACCACTCCAGCCTTTTCAGGCTGCTGGGTAGGAAACAGGCCCAGCACGACATCGGCATTACCCCCGTGCAACCGCTCTAGCAGCACCTGGTAGGCATGGTCTGGCTCAAACAAAATGTCTGGGAACCCCAGCACTACCGTCGCTCCTCGCAAAAACGGGTAAGCCTGGTTGAGGCTAAAGGGCACCCCAAAGGGCACGTGCACCGTTAAATAACTCAGGTGCATTCCCACATCGGCCCCGTCCCCCAAAAAGTTAGGAATATCCCACTTACCAGACCGCAGAATAAAAAACGCCTGCGTTGCCCCTGCCCGCTGCATCTTTTCGAGCAAATAGTGGCACACTACCTTCGGTCGCGGCCCCACCTTGCCCGCTACCATACGAAAACCAACCGGAAACAATTCTTTGCTCATCGGCAGTGGCGAAATGCGCGTACCCTGCCCGGCAGCAGGAATGAGACCAATGGTGGGTGGGAAGGAGGTCATCGCGATAGAAACTTTTGGGGTGAGAGAGTCGTCTCTAATTATCTTGGAGTAGGAGTGAGCAGAGCACTATGCACCAATTCTTACAGGTTGCAGATCAGCTATTTTCATCGTCGTCAGCGCTGCTGCACCGCCTAGGGCAAGGTACAGCTACACTGGCCCTCGTCGGTGCATCTCTCGCCGGGTTGGCCGTAGCAGCGCCTCAGGCTACCGCCGCCGACAATATTCAGATCACCTACGGGGCGCTAGAAGCCCCCCCGATCGCCGTCAGCGATCTGGAGTCTTTTGCTCGCACCGGCATCCCCAGCCGCGATTTGCAACTGCTGCTCAATATTCTCCGCATTGAGGAGGACCAGGCGCGTCAGGTGCTCACCCAAAATGTTCTAGTCGATGCTGATAGCCTGCGAGACGGTTCAAACACCTTCGCTGGGCAGTTTATCTGGCGGCTGCTGGCTACCACCTTGACCTTCTCAGACAACGATAGCCCCGGCTGGGAACTCCTGCGCAACGCCGTCTTAGACACCGCCGCCAGCGGCGAGCTGACTATCTTAGACGTACTGCGCACTATCGAAGCTACCACCCTGCAGGTCGATGGTCGGCGGGTTATGGCGATCGCATCGCAAATCGACTTCGAGCGCTTTGGCGACCTAGCCGCCATCCTCCTGGGTAAGTAGCGGGAGTTGAGCGGCCAAAACGCTCAAGCGTTGAGTCCCTGAAGACAACTTAGAAGAGCAGAAACTCGGCTATCCTCAGCCCATGTCTCTGCCTCACGCCAACTCAGCCGCTAACGGGGCCAAATCTAGCAGCAATCCCTGCGCTAACGACGTCTACGCCTGAACTTAGTCTCAAGCTCAGCTGCTGCGATCGCACGTTTGAAGCCAGCTTGACTTGCCCAACCTAACCGAGGAAAACGCAGCTTTGGGCAAGCAGCGCCCAGAATTCCGCGATCGACTCAGTCTGCTGCGAGAGCATTGACTGAGATAACACTATTAACCTGAACACCGTAGCCGCAGCTGGGTCGCGGGTGAGTTCAGCACAGTACGTCTCCAGTTCAGTGCCCCTATAGCCAGGTAAAAGCCCTCGGTGCCTGGTTCTTTTCAGGCAAACCCAGCGACCTGGTGAGTTCTACCAAATCTCGAATGAATACCCCCAGCTTGTAGTGGCGTAGCATGCTATGCCCCTACGGGCCTGATTATAAATAAGGGCTTACCAAATCGGATTTGGAATTAGGTCAGAGGCTTAGCCAACCAGACCAGATCGGCTTTAGCAAAAGACGGCGCTCTCCCCCGCAGACCGGACAACGCCCACCGAAGTTTTTGTTCTCTCCATGCCCGACTCGTTACATTGCGTTGCATCGAGAGAAAGTTTACGAATGTATAGAAAACTCCTCTGGGGTTTTGCGGCAGCCGCAAATTGGGCAGCCTGTCTTCCCTCCTGCGCGATTCTCTTGGACCCCAACGCGAGTTTTAGAGGGTAATCCCTTTGCTTTAGCCACCGCTTAGCGCCCTCCTAGCGATCGAAGCTACCTGCAGACCTGCGCTTCGGAAGGCACACTCCCCTACAAGATTTAAGATTCTTTTATTTGCTATTGTTCTCAATTAAGGAAATCAGAATCCTAAAATCTTCAAAACTAGCCCAATTAAAACTGGTAGCTGATTTTAGCGATTCCGTAAGCAAAAGCTCTACCCAATTCCTTTCTAGCAAGGTTTGCGAGGGTACTCATTCTCGGCTCCCCTTCACAAGGCCTGGGCGATATCGCCATAATCCAAACAGCCGAAACACCTTGGGCGCGTAGGTAACTGCGTAGACCCTGTTTGTTTAACAGTCAATCCAGGTCCAGCGGCCAAGTCCGGCAGGTAGCGTTTCTATCCAAAAGACTTCCCCTGGACTGGGTTTGGCTTTATTCGCCCTAGATGAGTATTCTCCCCTATGGTTCACCAGACTCTCAAGCTTTCTGTGTATGGGAAAGGGGGCATTGGTAAGTCCACCACCAGCTGTAATATTTCGGTGGCCCTAGCCAAGCGGGGCCGCAAAGTATTGCAGATTGGCTGCGACCCCAAGCACGACAGCACCTTTACCCTGACCGGGTTTCTCATTCCCACCATCATCGACACCCTGCAAGAAAAGAACTTCCACTACGAAGACGTATGGGCTGAAGATGTGATCTACAAGGGCTACGGTGGCGTTAGCTGCGTAGAGGCGGGTGGCCCTCCTGCGGGCGCGGGCTGCGGTGGCTATGTGGTGGGTGAAACCGTCAAGCTGCTCAAAGAACTCAACGCCTTCGACGAGTACGACGTGATTCTCTTCGATGTGCTGGGAGACGTGGTCTGCGGCGGTTTTGCGGCCCCGCTGAACTACTCTGACTACTGCCTGATTGTCACCGACAACGGTTTTGACGCCCTGTTTGCCGCCAACCGCATCGCTGCCTCGGTGCGCGAGAAGGCCCGTACCCACCCCCTGCGCCTGGCGGGGCTGATCGGCAACCGCACCTCGAAGCGCGACCTGATCGACAAGTACATTGAGCATGTGCCCATGCCCGTGCTGGAAATTTTGCCCCTAATCGAAGACATTCGCATCTCGCGGGTGAAGGGCAAGACGGTGTTTGAAATGGCTGAAACCGACCCCGCGCTAGAGCCGGTGTGCCAGTACTACCTCAACATTGCCGACCAGATTTTGGCCCGCCCCGAGGGTGTCGTGCCCGAAGATGCCGCCGATCGCGAGCTGTTTAGCCTGCTGTCAGACTTCTACCTCAACCCGCCTGAGGGCGCACCCAAACAAGAGAAGGAGGAGCTAGATCTGATGATGGTTTAGGCGAATGGTGGGCATCGCCCACCCGACTTAACCCCATGCTGCAAAAATCCCCCTCGATTGAGTTCTAATCCTGAAGCACTGCATTATCATCGGTACGCGGCGGTGCAAACCCAGCCGCTACCTATAGGCGATTTAGCAAAGAGTCAGGATTATGGCCTTTTTTGAGAACTTTACCCAGGTCATTCGCCAAAAGTGGTTAGACTACGTGCAATCTAACCGAGCTTGGTTGACGCTGCAGATGCAGCAGACCTCGGTGCGAACCCCCGATGGCGGTCGTCGTCCTTCCTCCTTTTTAGTGTTGGGGGTGGTGAATGCCCTGGAACCCAAACTGTCGAACCTGATGGTGCCTTTCTACAAGCTCAACCCTGACGAGGATGCATTAGTAGAAGTACTGGGGCTCAACTTTGACCCTGAGATGGTATTGGATAACCCCGACCACACTCAGACCATTGAGGCCCAGGACGATCAACCGCTTTTGCCTGATTCCCCAGATATGTAGACCTGTTAACAGACCCGTACGATTGCGGTTTTCTGATTTAATCAATCTCTGAACATGAGGTTGGCGAACTCCGCCCGAGGCATCTGTGAACAGCAAACAACTGCGGCGATCGCTCAAAATCAAGTGGTTGACCTACTACCGCGACAACCGCGAGTGGATCGACAAATTGGGCATATGGGTAACCAGTAACGGGCACAGGCGGCCCTCGTCGGGCTTTATTTTGGGGGCACTAGCCACCCTAGAACCCGACCTGACCAACCTGCTCCCCCTGGTGGTGGATTTAAGCAGCAACCCCGATCGCATTATTTCTGCCCTGGGTTTGGATATCAGCCCGGTGAAGGAGCTAGAGGCGCTAGAGCAGGCCCACAAGATGTTGCCCGGTAGCGCTCAAGCCGAAGTTTCTCTCTCGCCCTCTGAGACAGTTACCTCCGTCACAATTGATGCCCCGCCACCGCTCTCCCCCGCCTACGACGACGAAGCCTGCTCAGGCTCAGGCGGCAGGGAGGATGATAGACCCAGGCCATAAGTCCTTCACTAGGGAGATACCCCGACGATGACCCTGGCCCAAGCTCAACCCAACGCTTCCGCCCTTGAATTTGACTGCGACACCGGCAACTACCACACCTTTTGCCCCATCAGCTGTGTAGCGTGGCTATACCAAAAAATTGAAGACAGCTTTTTCTTGGTGATTGGTACCAAGACCTGCGGCTACTTTTTGCAAAACGCCATGGGGGTGATGATTTTTGCTGAACCCCGCTACGCTATGGCCGAGCTAGAAGAAGGCGATATCTCGGCTCAGCTCAACGATTACGAGGAGCTAAAGCGGCTGTGTGAGGGCATTAAGCGCGATCGCAACCCCTCGGTGATCGTCTGGATTGGTACCTGCACCACCGAGATCATCAAAATGGATCTCGAAGGGCTAGCTCCCCGCCTCGAAGCCGAAATCGGTATTCCTATCGTGGTGGCCCGCGCCAACGGCCTCGACTACGCCTTTACCCAGGGCGAAGACACCGTACTAGCCGCTATGGCCCAGCGCTGCCCCACCGAAGCAGAGGCCGCTGCCAAGCAGCCCGCCGCGCCTAAAGCCGAACCCAAAGAAGGCCAGGGCGGCATTCAAAAGCTGCTGGGCCTGGGACGCAAAAAAGCAGAAGAAGTTACAGATCCCGTTGCAGAAGACACCCCCTACCACGACCACCCGCCCCTGGTGCTGTTTGGCTCGGTGCCTGACCCCATCGTCACCCAAATGACCCTAGAGCTAAAGAAGCAGGGCATTAAAGTCGATGGCTGGCTGCCCACCAAGCTCTACACCGACCTGCCCACCGTCGACGAAGGCTACTACGTCGCGGGCATTAACCCCTTTCTCTCGCGCACGGCCACCACGCTGATGCGCCGCCGCAAGTGCAAACTCATCGGCGCACCCTTCCCCATTGGCCCCGACGGCACCCGCGCCTGGATTGAGAAAATCTGCTCGGTGTTCAACATTGAGCCCCAGGGCATGGATGAGCGCGAAGCCAAAATCTGGGAATCGGTAGAAGACTACCTGGAAATCATTCGCGGTAAGTCGGTCTACTTCATGGGCGACAACCTGTTGGAGATCTCCCTAGCCCGCTTCCTCACCCGCTGCGGCATGACGGTGCAAGAAATTGGCATTCCTTACATGGATAAGCGCTACCAGGCCGCCGAGCTAGCCCTGCTAGAGAAAACCTGCAACGAAATGGGCCAACCGCTGCCCAAAATTACCGAAAAGCCCGACAACTACAACCAGATTCAGCGCATTCAAGAGCTGCACCCCGACCTGGTGATTACGGGCATGGCCCACGCCAACCCGCTAGAAGCGCGCGGCATTAGCACCAAGTGGTCGGTGGAGTTTACCTTCGCCCAAATCCACGGCTTCAGCAACACCCGCGACATTCTGGAGTTGGTGACGCGCCCCCTCCGCCGCAACAACAACCTCAAAGACCTCGGCTGGGAGAAGCTGGTCAAGGAAGAAGCGAAAGTGTAAGGTTGCCTCTAAATCAGGCTGAGTTTCCCACTTATTTAAGGAAACTTAGCCTGATTGTTAGAGGCCCTAATGAACACAAAGGCAATGTTTTAGAGAAACAGTTAATAGCAATGGCTCTTGTTGAAAACATTGAGTTACTTAGGAAAGATCGTCAAAGTATTCATAAACCAGTTGAATGCTGTGCATTTGTGATTAGTGAATCTGGTGAAAAATACATTCAAATCGATACATACGGCTCAGAAGAACGACAACAAGCTGGGAGGATAAGCCAAACAATTCAGTTTTCAAAGAAGGCAGCAAAGCAACTTAAGGAAATGATTGAGAATACGTATTTAGATCTTTAAAGCAATAAAAAGCGACGTCCGCGCATGCGTTCTAAAGCTTGTCTCGCTTAAATTTCTCAATTATTAGATCCACAGCAAAGGAACAAACTTCTAGGGATTTTAGTCCGTGGAAGGTGCAGGATGACAGATGATCGCCCTTCCTAAAGTACTTACTTTTGATAGCGAGCGCTATCAGCCACTTTTAGCGTCACTAATGGATAGCTTGGGGGAGTCGATTGTTTACGCGCTCTGACAGAGCTAGTCCCCTCATCCTGCAAAAACTTTAGCTCTCATTAGCTCCATTCACAGTCAGGCAATTGGAATGGCCTTCAGTCTCAATATAGATAATACAATCAGGGTAAGGGGATACCAGCGGATCGAATCGCAAGCCTAATAACTTCTTTAGCGACATCGCTTATAGTAGCGTCAGCTAAGGATCGTCCCCACTTCAATAATTTGTCGCGCATATTGCTGCTCTCTTGCGCTGATTCGGCCAATTTCTCTGCCACTTCTAACTGGGCTTGCCTTTCATCCACACCATTAACCTTGAGCTGATCAATTAGCTTAAGGATTTGTGGTGCAGCCTCATCTAAGTCCTGACTCAAACCGATGTTATTGATTGTTAGATTCGTGATATTGACAATCTGCCTAGCTTTAGAATCAGTAGAAGTCTTAACATGAGCCTTAGGCTTCATATTCCTACGCAAAAAGACTACACCTATTCCAACCAACATTGGAATGACTGAGAGCAAATATTTCAACCATTCTCTTGGTGGAGATGGCGAAATAACGCCAGAATTCGTCAGTTCGTAAGTCCGCAGCTTATTTCTTTCCTCTTCTTGAAACTTAGGCTGGTCTAAGACTTGATTAGTAATGCTCAACAACTGTGCTGCATACTGAGTATTTTCTCCTGCGTTAGAAATTGCGATTGCATATCTCTCACTATCTGCCAAGATATATCCTTCACCTTCTGGGTATAGAATATAGTCTCTATCTTTAAAGGGTCTTCCACCTTCAACGCCATCTTCCAAAAGAACTTTAAGAATTATAGCGTCACTAGCAAATGCTTGTATTTCTTCGTTTTCGAGAGCTTCTAAAACAGCCTCTCTGGTGTTATATCTGTAGGTTCTGAAGCCTGGGACTGGAGCCTATCCAATGTGGTTGTTTCAACAATAGCACCTATATCGATCCTCTGCTTTATCTCTTGCTTTATAGCTTCTAAAAGAGTGGTTCTATTACGATCAGGCAAATATTGATCAGCTATTTCCCTTTTCATCAATAGTTTAATACCCGTTTCATAAAAACTATTGTCAGAAAAGATAACCAAGTTCCCATCTATGTTCTGCCTTGAATTGGGTCCACACTGCATATCAAGCCTGTCCGAAGGTTCGTCCGTTAGCAACGAGCCCCATCTAGGATACTTAGTTCCTTTGTAGTCATTAACAATTTCACGATACTCAACTCTAATATTAGGATTACCTTGCTGTAACTCTCTCTCCAACTGCTGCCCAAACGCGTAGCAAAACCCACTCCAAACCCAGGAGCCGCCTTCACTCCTTTTTGCAGCGATAGGAGGGACTGTAGTTCGCATTCCAAGTTTGATTGTCTCAGGCATCACAGGTTGGGCAACACCCCTAAGTCCTCCCATGATAAGTAACGCAAGACTCAAAATGAAGACTACTGTGTACTTTAGCTTATCCATAATTGACTGAGCTAGAAGTGGGCAAGTTGAATAATGCTACCAATGAACTGAACTGTACATGCTTGTAATATCAGCTTCATACCAATCTAACAGTCGCTTTAACCACTTATTGACATTAATTAGCTACATCACTTGCTCAGCTATTTACGGTTTCTTTCTGCAGGTTGAGGCTTATATAAGTGCCATGATACTCACGTAGTAAGTTAGCTCAAGAATACCTTAGTTGATAGGCTGAGTCGTACTGTTAGTTTTTAGCCGGGGCCGAAACCAGGTCTATAACTTCCTCCTTGGCCTGGCGAGGTAAATTTTGGATCTTGTTAACAATGAGATACATAGGGATACATACTGAAATTAATCCTTATCTTGGTACTCTCAATAATGCTCCCTAGACCTTCCTATTCATCAAGCATTTTCATCGCCTTGAATAATTTCACCCAAATATAAATCCACAAACGTCTGGGCTGCTTTAGAGTTTAGCTGGTTCAACGCTACGGTAATCAACGTAATTGTGTCGCCACCAGGGTCAGTACGCTCATGGGTCCAGCGGTAAACCACCGTGCGCTCAATCCCCATTGTGACCGCCAGCTTGTTCTGACTGATGCCGTAGGTCTCCAAGACCTGTTTTAACACTCGCCCTGCCTTTCCCATGCCCCAATCATGTCAGGGGACGATGAGAGCGTAAATGTGAACACACTTGTCTACATCGTGTATAGTTTCAGATGTGAGCAAACTTGTTCACATCGTCGTACTCATCACCCTGCACCTATGTCAGAAGAATTCATCCCCAACAGCGAAATCTACAGCGCCCCTCCTGGCAGCCCTGCCCCCCAGCCCAGCCGCGAACCCATCCACATCACCGTCATCGGCTCCGCCACAGGCATCGACCTAGTGATCAAAATCCTCCATCGCCTCGGCTTTGCCGAAGCCCGTGCCTGGAGCAAACCCCAAATTGACCCCAATACCGGCAGACCCATGCGCGTGCTCACTAAATGGCTGCGGTACTAGGCGACTATTCGCCCACATGCCACAGCAAGCGATAGTTCAAGCCGCAATGCTCTGGCTATGAGGTTGAGTAACATAGTAGAAAACACCTTGCAGCTATGGCCCAAGCCACCGACGACCTCAACGCTAACCCCACCCAGGCGCAGCAGATTCTCGAAGAAGTGCGGGAGCTGCGCCAGAAGGTTGAGCAGGCCAACCAAAAAAATAACGAATTTAACCAGAAGTTCGACAACCACCAGAAGACAACCCAGTGGGTTGTGCAACTGGCCTTTAGCCTGATTGCTGCTGCTACCGTGACCGTTATCGTTTTAACGGTGCTAGGTCGATGAGGCGATCGCGAACCTTTGGTCAGCGGTCAGGTTTGACCGTTAAAAGGTAGCCGATCGCATCCATAAAACATTGGGTCACTCATCGTATCCCCAAATTTTTCGTAAGAAGGTGACACTGTCGGGAGCGATCGCAGGCGGCGTTCATCGAGCCTGATGAATATCTTGCAGAATCTTTGCTTAACTCACTGCCAGCCTAAGCGTGGCAGGGTAGCGCACTTAAGCTTGGCGACGTAGGCTAAACCGGGACGCTGGAACGCTAAACAAATCCCGGAAGCGAGCCTGGCGCTCTGCCACAGGCTCCGGCGCATCGTACCAGAGGCTTTCGTAATAGAAAAAGGCCACCCCTAACCCCTGAGCCGTCGATCGCATCACCTGGGATTGAATCATCGACATCGGCATGGGGCGATGGCGTAACCCAGTCATGATGCCAATGCCCACCGGGATTTGAGTTTGGGCCGTTTGAATTTCGGGCCGCAAAATTTGATCCGTAAAGCTGTTTATGTCCCAGCGGTAGACCTGTACCAGCAGCTCGTCCACCAGGCCACGGTTGATCCAGCCTACCCAATCCTGCAAAAACGAGTTGTAGGCCGTGTCATAGGGATTAGGCGATACAGAAAAGATGGCCTGGGGACGATGCTGTTTCACCGTCTGGTTGAGCTGGGCCACAAAGTCTGTGATCTTGTCTGCCCGCCAGCGCATCCAGGCCGGATCGCGAGGGTTACTCGGCACCGGCTGTTTGGTTTCTTGCTGGTATAGCGCCACGGTGTAGGGGTCATAGCCAAAGTCGCTGGGCAGGGCCGTGTGGTCATCGAACTGAATGCCGTCGATGTCGTAGCGGGTAGCAATTTCGGCCACCAGACTGTTGATGAACTGCTGCACCTCTGGCTTAAACGGGTTGAGCCACACCACTTCCCCCGCCGCACTGCCCGAGGTCTGGCTGCCGTCCTGGCGCTGGGTCAGCCAGTCTGGGTGAGCCGTAGCCAACTCGGATGACGGCGGGGTCATAAAGCCAAACTCAAACCACGGGATGGCCAACAATCCCTGGCGGTGAGCCTGGTTAATCACGTCCGCCAGAATGTCCTGCCCCGCAGCGCCTCGGTGAATGTAGGGTATCCCGGCTCGCTGGGCAATCACGCTGGGGTAGAGGGCATAGCCCGAATTCCAAACTACTGGGTAGACCGTATTGAAGTTGAGCTGGGACAACTCGGCCATAGCGCTCTGCACCTGAGAGGAGTCCCGCAGCATATTCATGTCGTTGGTAGTCAGCCACACCCCCCGGATTTTCTGGAAGCTCTGGGGAATTGGCGCAAGCTGCCCCGGCTCTGCCTCCCAGGGCACCACCGAAGGCGGAAATGCGATTGCAGGTCCACCTAGCATCACCACCGCTAGCAGCGCGGCCCAAAACAGCAGAATCCGGTGTTTTAGTTTGTGTTTGAGCGGAGAAGTCATAGGGGGAAGGGCTATTGGCTGTCGGCTATTCTACTGGCTTTGGCTTGTGGGCGTGATGCTTTGGGCCCGTGCTGTTACTCAAGACATATCCCTATGCCCAAAATCCGGACAATTGATCAGCTTCAAACGTTGCACCATCGACAATAACAGAGGGCGTGGTCGCAAGGTTAAGTGCGTTTTCGTTGTGCGCCTTGAGTCTCTAGGTCTGCTGGCACGGGCAAAATTACTCGGCAAACCGTTCAGCCAGGGTTTCTAGTACCCGGCTTTGCTCGTCGGGGCTGATTTGCCCCAGGCGCTTGACTAGGCAGCTTTGTCCACAGGGCGAATCCGGTCGAGCACGTTCTGCCCAGCGTTGCCTTGAAACTGACAGGCCACGCGGGCTGAGTAGCGTCTGCCTGTGGTGGTGATAGGGACAACGATGACCGTGGCTGGTGGTTCGTACTATTCTGATTATGGCTATAGCTGCGCCCCAGTCCTTCCTAACTCAGCAATTCATAGAACTCTCACTTGTTCAGATTTGTCAGTTCACGGGCCCCTACATCTCCAGATCTTGACTAATGGTCTGGATGATTTTTCGTAGCCAAACGTTGGCTGGGTCACGGTCTTTGAGCTTGCTCCAGGCCATGGCAATGCTCCAGGAGGGCAGCGCCAGGGGCAGCTCAAAACACTGCACAGGGTAGTACTTAACAAAGTGCTGCTCTAAACATGAGGGAATAGCCGCTAGCAGGTCAGAGGCTGCGATCGCCGTCGGTAGTGCAAACCAGTAGGGCACCGTCAGCGCAATGCGCCGCTGCAGCCCTTGCTCAGCTAATTTTTGATCAACAATACCCACGTCATCTCGCCGCAGCGTAAATAGGGCGTGGGGAAAGCTCACAAAGTCTTGCAGACTCAGCTGGTTGAGTTTAAGCGCAGGATGGCCCAATTGACAGACGCCAAGGAACCGCTCAAACAGCAGATTTTCTACCAAAATGTGGGAGGGTAAGTTAGCAAACGTGCCCAGGGCTAAGTCAATCACATCTTGCTCTAACAGTTCTACGAACGACTCTTTTTCTACAGTAATTAAACGCAGATCAACGGACGGAGCCTGCTCTTTCAGAAGTACCAGCAGCTTCGGCAAAATTAGGCTGGCGAAATAGTCGGATGTGGCCAGGGTAAACACCGTTTGTGAAGCGGCCGGATCGAACGATCGCGGCTTAGCCAGGGCAGCACGAATGGCATTTAGTGCAGCAGTCACCTGAGGGGCGATCGCCTCGGCTTTAGCGGTAGGCTTCATTTCTCGACCCACTCGCACAAACAGATCGTCGGCAAAGAGCGATCGCAGTCGGCCCAGGGCTGCACTCATAGCAGGCTGCCCCACGTGAATGCGTTGGGCCGCCGCCGTTACGCTCTGCTCGGCATACAGTGCTTCAAAGGCAACGAGCAGGTTGAGGTCAATAGCGCTCAGATCTATCATTCACAGTAATAGCTTGTATGTTTACTATCAATTTGATTTATCTTAGCGCTGCCGTTATGGTAAGGCTTAAGCAAGTTAGAGAAGTAAATCATGACTGACTTGGAAAGCCAAAATTTAGCGATCGCCCGTCGATACGTTGAGCAGTTTTTAGGCAAAGGCGACATGAGCTTAGCCGCAGAACTGCTAGCCGAAAATGTCCAGATTATCACTGGTCTCAAACCCACTGGCCCCATCGAAGGTATTGAGGAATACAAACAAGTTTTTTCTAGCTTCTATGACGCCTTTCCTGATGTCAAACCTCTAGAGATTCAAGATAGTTTTGCCGCAGGCGATCGCGTTGTTGTGCGCTTTAAGTCATTTCAAAAACACATTAAAGACTATTTCGGTATTCCAAAGAGCGATCGCGTGATTACTTTTCATGAATCCCACGTTATGCGGCTTGCCAACGGCAAAATCATTGAAAATGTTGTCAGCGCTACAAACCTGGAGTTCGAAATGCTGATGGCTCCAGTGTTGACACCCCTAATTCTCACCTAGGCAGCCGTTCATTTGGGGTTCTATCCCGCTGCGCTTGCAAACAAGACTGTCTACATCAAGAATGCCTCAATTTTGTTGGCCAGGATACATGCTTATTTTCTGAGTTTGGCTCAAAATCACCCATGGCGTTTGAGATGCCAGGCTTCATTCTTTTTTCTCCCTATGCAATATTCCTATGACCTTGCCAGACCTCTATACTGATGCGACAGTTCAGCTAGCTCAAGCTCAAACTATCGCCACTTTTCCGGTCCATACGTTTCTAGAAAACCTGGCGATCGCGCCCACGGGCGAAATCTTTGTCACCAGCCATGAAGCTGGAGAAATTATCACGCTCGATCGCGAGCAAAAAGTGGGGCTATATACCAAGCTCGATGGCAAAGTCACCGGCATTGCTATGGTTGGAGACGACAGCTTCCTAGTCAACGGCTGGAATGCAGAAAACGTTCCCTTTGTGGCGATTTTAGCGAGTGGCGAGGTGCAGTTTCTGCATACGCTACCGGAGGCCATGTTTCTCAATGGTATTACGCCGCTTACAGCCGATCAGTACCTAATAGCCGACTCCTATCGAGGCGCAATTTGGTCCTTTGATCTCAAAACTCAAACCTCCAATGTTTGGCTAGAGCATCCGCTGCTGGCCCGCGATGACAACACCAATCCGTTCCCAGGCGCTAACGGCTTAAAGCGACTTGGCGACTATCTCTACGTTTCTAACACTCAGCAAAAGCTGCTAGTGCGTATTTTACTCGATGTCGATCAGATGCCGCAGACCCCGGAGGTATTTGTGAAAAACACCAACCTCGATGATTTCGCCTTCGATATCCACGGCAACCTCTACGGCACTACCCATGTCTACAACAGCGTGGTGCGCATCGATCGCGATCGCAATACCACCATCATTGCTCAAGCCGACCAGGGCGTCACTGGCTGCACCGCCGTAGCGTTTTACGGCACAGGGCTCTATGTGGTCAACAACGGCGGCATGTCCTATCCGCCGCCGGAAGGGGTTGAACCGGCTCAAATTGTGCGGCTAGAGGTTGGGGTTGAAGGCGCACCGCTGCTCAGTGCAGGCTAGGGCAATGCAACACGACCCTCCCGTAACAGTGGATGTATTGCAGAGCATTAGGTCAGGAAAAGAGCGGCAGTTTGAAGCGCTACTAGAGCAAATTATCGGCACCGCCAGCACTTTTGAAGGCTATCTGGGCTCCTCTGTCTTTCGCCCTAGTGATCAAAATCCGTCAGAATACCGCGTTATCTTTAAGTTCGATCGCCTGGAGCATTTAAAGCGCTGGGAAAATTCTACCGCTCGGCAAAACTATCTAAACCAAGCCAAAGATCTCACCGTAGATGAAGGCACGTTTTTGATTATCACCGGATTAGAAACCTGGTTTACGCTTCCCGGAAAACCGGGTCTCAAGCCTCCGGTTCGCTACAAAATGGTGGCAGTTACGGGAATCGCCATTTTTGCTATCAATCGAGTCTTGGCCTTGCTGCCAACGACTTGGTTAGGCATGTTTCCACCCCTGGTACAACTGCTTATTTTAGTGTTTGTTACCACCGCTTTAATGACCTACGTCGTTATGCCCAGGCTAACTAAGCTGTTGGCCTGGTGGCTCTATCCCAATCAGTAGTCTTTAGCTCAAAAAGAAGGAATAACCATGGCAGAACTGTGTGTAATCGTGGGCATGGGAGAAGGAAATGGCATGGCGATCGCCCGCAAATTTGCCAGCGCAGGATTTGCGATCGCGATGGTCGCCCGTAACGCAGAAAAGCTCAAAAGCTATCAATCAACCCTGCAATCAGAAAACATCACCTCCCACTATTTTCTAGCAGATGCTGGCGACGGGGCAGCCCTAAAAACAGCACTTGAGGCCATTCAAACCCAGCTGGGTACGCCAGCGGTACTGGTCTACAATGCCGCCGTGCCTCGTATGGAAAGCGTGCTGCAAACCGAGGCAGAAACCCTGGTGAGTGACTTTCGCGCCAATGTCGCCGGGGCGATCGCCTGCGTTCAGGCCGTCCTTCCCGCTATGCAGACCGAGCAAAAGGGGACGCTGCTGTTCACAGGCGGCGGGTTCGCCCTCTACCCCGACCCCAACTTTGTCTCCCTTTCTTTGGGTAAAGCCGGCATTCGCGTACTGGCCAATACCCTCCATGCAGCACTAAAAGATTCGCCCATTAAGGTGGGTACCGTCACCATCTGCGGCACGGTGAATGGCGACGACCCCAAGTACAGCAGCGATGCGATCGCCGAGCAGTACTGGCATCTCCACACCGCCGACAATAGTGAGTACGAAACTATTTACTAGGGGAACCATGAGCCACGAACCAAAAACGGTTGTCGTTGTCGGCGCTAGCCGAGGCATTGGTGCGGCAGTTGCCCAGCATTTTGACCACCAGGGTCATCGGGTGTGGTCAGTCTCTAGAAGCCCCGCCGTCGCCGGTCACTGGGTACAGGCCGATGTTTCTAAACCCGAGGGTATAGGGGCGATCGCCGCTGCCCTCGGCGACACCCCTATCGATGCCCTGCTATTCATGGGCGGCGTATGGGAAGCAGGGGCATTCACTAACGCCTACGACTTTTTGGCCAGCTCCGATGCCGAGACCCGCTGGGTGATCAGCATCAACACCATCGCCCCGATCGAGATTACGCGATCGCTTGCCGCTAACCTCTCCCAGGCCGCCAACCCCAAGGCAATCTACATCGGTGCCCTCTCTGGGCTAGACAACTGTGCCTCTACGGAGGTGGCCAACACCGCCGCTAAGTTTGGCCTGCGGGGCGCGGTGCAGGCCCTGCGGCTGGCACTGGGTCGCCAAAACATTGGCTTCACCGTCATCAACCCCGGCAACATAGCCACCGAGGAAGTCTTGCTCGACATTGAGGAAGGTCGGTTCGGCCCGCAGACGCCCATTCCGATCACGGTCATCAACTCCGCCATCGACTGGCTGCTGAGCCTGCCACCCAGCGTAGATGTGCCGGAGCTGAATCTGTGGCAGCGGTCCGGCGATCGCTAGGGGTCTTGCAAGTTGAGTGGCGCGTTAGCAAAACCCAACAGCCGTAGGCCTAGGCCTTTGAGCTACAACGCACCGATGACCGCAACACTGGCAGACAGGCAGAGGCCCATCCCCAAAATGGGTAGTCATTCGAGTCTTGGAAGCCCCTAGAAAAAGTCCTGTGGGCTAGCCATCCCAGCTAGCCACTTCCCAATCACCAAAGCCTGACAGAGTTAAAGCTGGCCAAAGCCCTTCTTTTTCTTCTGGCTTTTCTGCTTTTTGTTGCTGGGGGCACGAAAGCCGGGCTGAGCCCCGCCGCCCATGCCCGGTAACCCCGGCATACCGCCACCCATGCCCGGAAAGCCGCCGCCCATGCCTGGCATACCGCCACCCATCCCCGGCAGGCCACCGCCGCGCCCCATCTGCTGCATCATCGTGCGCATCTTGGTGAAGTCGCTAACTAGCTTGCCCACGTCCTTTTCTTGATGGCCCGAGCCAGCGGCGATGCGGCGGCGGCGGCTGGGGGAACTGGAGAGCAGGTTGGGCTGCTTGCGCTCCTGGGTGGTCATGGAGTTGATCATGGCTTCGCAGCGTTTGAGCTGGGCCTCGCCCTGCTCCAGCATGTCGCCCGTAATCTGCTTGCCCATACCTGGGATCAGCTTCATGATGCCGCCCAGCGAGCCCATGCTCTTCATAAAGCGCATTTGCTTGAGAAAATCGTCGAAGTCAAACTCGGCTTCCAGAATTTTCTGCGTCAGCTTTTCGGCATCAGCAATGTCAACCGCTTCCTGGGCTTTTTCGACCAGGGTAAGCACGTCGCCCATGCCGAGGATGCGGGAGGCCATGCGATCGGGGTAGAAGGGCTGCAGGGCCTCTACCTTTTCACCCACGCCAATAAACTTGATCGGCTGGCCCGAAATCTGCCGCACTGAGAGGGCTGCCCCGCCCCGCGCATCGCCATCCATTTTGGTGAGAATGGCCCCGGTGATGCCAATCTCGTCGTGGAAGGTGCGGGTCAGGTTCGCCGCTTCCTGGCCGGTCATGGCATCGACTACCAGCAGCACCTCGTCGGGGTCGATGGCGGTCTTGATGTCAGCCAGTTCAGCCATCATCTTGGGGTCGATCTGCAGACGACCCGCCGTGTCCACAATTACGGTATCGACCCCGTCGGCTTTGGCTCTTTCGACCCCCTGACGGGCGATGTCAACGGGGTTGGCATCGGTGCCCAGCTCAAATACGGGCACGTCGATCTGCTTGCCGAGGGTGACTAGCTGATCGATCGCGGCGGGGCGGTAAACGTCGGTAGCCACCAGCAGGGTGCTGCGATTTTCTTTGCGCAGGTGCAGGGCCAGCTTAGCGGTGGCGGTGGTTTTACCCGTACCCTGCAGGCCCGCCATCAGCACCACGGTGGGCTTGGTGGGCGAGTTGGCTAGGGGAGCGTTGGTGTCGCCCATCAGGCGCACCAGCTCGTCGTTTACCACTTTAATGAACTGCTGGTCGGGGCTGACGCCCTTAACCACCTCAATGCCCAGGGCGTTTTCTTTGACCTGGGCGATAAAGTCTTTGATCACCTGGAGGTTGACATCGGCCTCTAGCAGGGCGCGGCGCACCTCGCGCAGGGCACTATCGATGTTAGACTCGCTGATTTTGTCCTGGCCACGCAGGCTTTTCCAGGCAGATTCAAGACGGTCGGACAGGGCTTCAAACATGGTTTAACGGGGAGAATAATCCTGGGGCGCAAGTTCCATTCTAAGGGGTGAAGGCCCTAACCAGGAGCGCAACCAGCACTGTCAGGTATAACCCACTGCAGTTGGGTACCATAGGTATTAAAAAATCAACATCCGCCGTAGGTTAGGCTGTGCGGGTAGTAGATTGAAGTTTCGCTGTAGAGATATCTTTTACCGGATCTCTGCAAATCCCTGGGGTTTCGCAAAGATGGTAGGGCTGCTGCGGAATTCGACTAGGTTGCTTTGTAAGACTTTAGTGAAGGGCACACCAAGAGCAACTATGGCTAACGAACTGTCTCGCTGCATCGACACCAACCGGGTAGCTGACCCTAAGGAAGGCCTCTTGCTCGATCTATCCTATACTTTGGACGATCGCAGTGAATGCTGCCAGGAGGGTGAGACCCCTGATCTAGACATTGCTCAACCCGTTGCTCCGCCAATCTTGCCCTGGCTAGAGCTGATTCAGCACTACAGTCATCTAGTCATGGCGGTCGTCGATGTAGCCACCAAAGTAGGCACCCCACCCCAGCCCCACCCGGTGTTGTTCGCCAACCGCTACTTTTGCCGTCTGACGGGCATTCGTACCGAGGGAGGCCACCTCGACCTCAGCTTTTTTGACCGTCTGGCGCTGAGCCATCAAAAGGCGCTGCGGGAGCGGTTTCGGCGGCACTTTTTGAGCGCCCTGCTGCAGCATGCCTATGGACAGCGTGGTTTAGTCTCCCAGCGGCTGCTCCACGAGCCTCTGGTCGTGGCCCTGCCCGACTCCGAAACGGGCCAGATGCGGCAGGTTGAGCTGCGCCTGCGCACCGCTGAGCAAGGTCTGTCTATTACAGCCATCAGCCCTGAGCTAGAAGCCAGTCTGGCCGCCTGCTGGGCTGAGCCTCCCAGCCATGAGCAAATTGCCACCCAACTGCTGAGCAAGGAGCCCGCCTTTAAGCAGCTACTGGCGGCCCTCAAACCAGAAAACTACACCGTCAGCGGGCAAATTTTGATTGAGGGCGTCGATGTCACCGAGCGTGAGACATCGAAAGCCCTGATTCAGCTGCTAGTGGGCCACGAGTCAGTGTTGGGCACACGCCGTTTTGAGCAGGCCAACGCGCTGATGAAGCAGCTGTTTAGCGCCACCGATAGCTTTTTGCTCAGCGCCGAAAACAGTCAGGCGCAGTTGTTCACTCGGCTTGACCAACCCGAGTGGCAGATCGCTACCTACCCCATAGAAGACCTGCAGGGCTCAGCATTTTTGCGTGCCACCGAGCGCCGGGAGGTAGTCAACGTGCCCGACCTCAGCCTCGACTGCACCACTCCCTGCGAGGTGGATATGCTCAAGCAGGGGGCCAGGTCGCTTCTGCTTATTCCCTTGGTCATGCGCACGGCCCAACTGGGTGACAGCACCGCTCAGATGGTGGGCCTGGTAGGCATTACCAGCCCCAAGCCCTACGCCTTTGACCAAGCCGATTGCAGCCGCGCCATGACGCTAATTCCGGCGTTGACGGCAGCCATGCGCCACAGCGTGCAAGACCGATTTACCAACATTCACCCCTCGGTGCGCTGGCGGTTTGAACAGGAGGCCGAGCGCCTTAGCCTGGGTCTGCCCCCGGCCCCGATCGTATTTGAGGGCGTCTATCCGCTGTATGGCATCTCTGATATTCGCGGTTCGTCGGACGAACGCAATCGGGCCATTCAAAAAGACTTGGTAGCCCAGTTTCAACTGGCCCTGGCGGTGGTCGAAGCCGCTGGCCGCTCGGTCAACAACGCCCTGGTAGGGCAGCTGGCGCTGGATCTGGCCGACCACATTGCCACCCTGGAAGTAGGAGTCACGGTTGACTCGGAGGTAACGCTGCTGCGCTACCTGCAGGCGGAAGTGGAGGTGCATTTTACCTACTTTGCCCAGCACAGCGCTGAGGCCGAAGCCGCGATCGCTCAGTACAAGGCCGCCATTGATGCCAACCACGGCTGCGTATATACCGCCCGCGCCGTGTACGACGAAACCATTGGCCACATCAACGGGCTGCTGCGCGAGACCTGGAACCAGTGGCAGCAGTCGATGCAGGCCATTACCGCTCACTACTGCGACCTGGAGGCCACCGACGGCATTGACCACATGATTTACGCGGGTCAGGCCATTGATCCGACCTTCACCGAGTTTCAGCTCAAGTCGCTGCGCTACGAGCAGTTGCGGGCCGTGTGCGACTGCGCCCGCAAGGGGTTTGCCCTCAAAGCCGCCTACGACACCGACATGACGATCACCCACCTGGTGCTGGTGCAGGGCTACACAGTGGATATCGTTCACGACGAAACAACCGAGCGCCTGTTTGACGTGCGGGGCACCCGCGACACCCGCTACGAAATTGTCAAAAAGCGCATCGATAAAGCCTGCGATGCCGAAATGGGCGATCGCATTACCCAGCCCGGCATGCTAACCGTGGTCTACTCCACCAGCGAAGAGTGGCATGAGTACGAGCGCTACCTGCGCTACCTGCACCGCGAAGGCATTGTCGATGGTCACGTAGAACAGGGAACCGTAGAACCTCTGCAGGGGGTTAGCGGTCTCAAATTTGCCCGCGTGCGCGTGAATCCTGAGTAGAGGAGAGGGTTCATGCAAAAGAGACCGGGTTTCTGGACTAGTCCACCAGCGCGGTGGCACTTTACAGAAAACCCGGTCCCTGGAGTTGAAGCTTTGGTAATTACCGAGTAGCTACCGATTTAGCCCGGCGGGGAGGCCCCGGCCACTGTCAACCTGGCGCTGTAGACCGGGGGGCAGGCCCCGCCCATCGTCGACCCGGCGCTGAAGGCCGGGAGGCAGGTTTTGAGGGTTTTCTGTAGGGTCTTGGGCCACAGTACTGGGCAGAGGAAGACTGCCTTGATAGACGGTTTCAGCGGTTTCTACAGTGACCTCGGTTGCTTCTACGGTCATGGAAGACTCAGCCTGGGGCATTACTTCCTGCACCACGGGTTGACTGGGCTGAGGACGCTGCCCTCGCCCCTGACCAGGACGCGCGTCTGCGGCGGTGGCGGCGAGGGCGGCAGTGGCAAGAACGCTCAGGGTAGCCAAGGCAAGTTGCGATCGCAGTGACATAGCAGGAATCCTCTCAGTGAGCGAAAGAGTCGGCAGCAGGCCAAGGTGAGGGGGGAATGCTGCCTATTTCCCTAAAGTACTTAGGGGCGGGTCGCTCCTGCATCTGTAGATACACGCTATTGCGCCACAGTAGCCGCCTGCGGATTGACTTATACCAATCGTCCATGCCGCTAGCGCGGCACCCCCAACGATAAAAATAGCCATAGCCGGTCCCTGAGCGAAGTCGAAGGGACGGCTATTTATAGAGCAAATCCTATCTGTATACCCCCGGTTTGTAGGGGCATTGCAGTGCAATGCTCCCTACAAGGTATCGGTTTTAAATCGGGGTTATGTGACTCGGATTTAGTATCAGACCTTCCTTCTCAGCAGCAGCCCTTTGGTCTAGGCCGCGCCTCGTCAACGAGCTGAGAATGGGGGAATCAACGGCGCTTACAGAGGGCTTTCGGCCGCTGGCTCACAGCGCTGATCGCTGCAGAGGGGGTAGCCTGAGTCGTAGCGGTGGGGGCGCTTGCCAAACAGCTCGTAGCGGTTGTCGCGCACAAAGGCATAGACCTGATCCCCCGCCTGCTTGGCCCCCGGCAGAGCACGGTAGGCCTGCACAAAAACATCTCCTAGGGGCAGCAGACGGCCAATTTCTTCGGCGGCAGCACTACCCTGCCAGCGGCAATCGGGAGCCTGCAGGTCGAGCAAAATCATGCCGGCCTCGCAGTCGGCGGCGGTGATATTGTAGCGGGCCAAGGTGGGCTCATCTTGCATGGGCACGTACTGAAACTGTACGCCCCGGTCGAGCGATTCTAACAACCGCACGAGACTGACGCAAAGGTTACAGTTACCGTCATAAATTACACAGTACATAGTAGTATTGCTGCTGATGGGTCGTCATCCTTATCTTAACGGTCTGGTCTTTGGGTTTCATCCAAATGGTCCAGGGTTCACTGCTCCTGAGTTCCTGATATCGACGCTACAACTGCAGGGAGCCACGGCGGATTTTGCGGCCCTACGGGGCTCGTGGCCGCTGTGTCCAACGCCCTGAGTAAACAAGTTAACCGCAGCAGTTTAACGTTTACCTTGGGTTGAGGGTTGTTTTCATTACCCCACCCGGTGCATTTACCTCGGCAAATCTAATGGTTGTGAAACGACTGATCGATGGACGATTTCAGTTCATTCGAGTTGTCAGTACTAAGGCTTACACCAAGACCTACCTGATGACCGATCATGGTAGCTCGGCTAAGAACAAATGCATTGTCAAGCATTTGCAGCTGCCCGCTCACAACACTATTACCCTCAAGTTTTTGAACGATTTGCTGGCTAAGCGAGTCAGTTTGCTCAAGCGCATGGGCGAACACGATGCGATCGCTAAAAACCTCTCCACCGTTCAGGAAGGGCAAGATTTTTACTGGGTGCGCGACTATGTTCCTGGCCATTCTTTACTGACAGAACTAGCCGAGCAAAAACCCAGGACCGAGGCCGAGGTACAGAGCTTTTTGAAGGAAAGCCTGAGCATTTTAGACATTATTCAGCGCCACGGCATTGCTCACCAAAACCTGCACCCCAACAACCTGATTCGCCACCGCGATCGCGGCCACTTGATTCTGGTCGATTTTGGCCTGATTCAGGATACAGGCACCCCCGAGCCTGCCCCACCTACCAACAGCACCTCCGGTGTTCCTAGCGCCGAGTCAGCCTATGTGCCCCAGGCTAAGCACCGGCAGTACACGCGCTTTGCCGCCGACCACTTTGCCCTCGGGATGATTGCTGTACAAATGGCCACCGGGCTCTCCAACGAGGCTATTCCGCGCCTGAGCCAGGACGATTTTTTAGCCCAGGTCAAACTCCAGCTCGACGAGTGCTCGCTGTTGAGCAACGAGCTCAAAGAGATTTTGCTGCGCATGGTTTCGCCCCAGCCTGAGGCACAGTTTCATCAGGCTAAGGATATTTTGGTCGCTCTGCCAGCTGCAGAGACTGTTGTGAACCCAGCGGCGGCCCCAGCCGCCCGCCCTCTACCCCAGGAGAACGGTGCCATGGAACCTGAGCAGCCGCGGTCGCCCGTTTCCCCCCCGACCAACGGCCGGCGGCGATGGCTGCCCACCCCTGCCCATAAACCAACGCTCTGGCTGGGGGCCGGTGCCGCCCTAGCGCTGCTGGTCGTGGGGGGCGTGGTGTGGCTGCGTATTCCTCAAACCATGACCGTAAACACCCTGTTGCAGCAGGCCAAAACCGCCAAACAAATGGGCCAAAGCAACGACTCACTCAACTACCTCAATCAGGTGCTAGAGCTGAGGCCCAACAACAGCGATGCCCTAGCCCAGCGCTCTACCCTGCTGTGGGAAAATGGCCAGGCAGAGCAGGCTCTACAAGATTTGACGGACGCCATTGAGGCCAACCCCGATCGGGCTTTGGCCTACTACCAGCGGGGCAACCTGCGCTTTCAGCTGGGCGATTTGCAGGGGGCGATCGCCGACTACGGCGAAGCTTTACAGCGCCAGGAGGCCTACACCGATGCCTATGTCAACCGGGGCACCGCTCGGGCCGAACTGGGCGACGAGGCCGGGGCTGTGCAAGACTACACGTCTGCCATCAACCTAGCCAGTGACGCCGAGAGTAAGGCCGTTGCCTACCTCAACCGCTGCCTGTCGCTCTCTAATTTAGACGACAATGCCGCGGCCCTCAAAGACTGCACCGAAGCCGTCAATCTGCGCCCCAACAACAGCCTGGCCTACGAAAATAGAGGGTTAGTCAGGCGACGTTTAAACGATTTTCAGGGGGCAATTCAAGATTTTACGATTGCAATTCAAATCAATTCGAGCAACCCAGAGCCTTACTACAATCGCGGGCTAACGCGGCAAGACCTAGGCGATTTTGCCGGAGCAATGGGCGACTTCAACCAAACAATTGAGCTCAATCCCAACCATCCCTTTGCCTACTACGACCGGGGTTTGCTCCATGCGGAGCTGGGGGATATTGAAAGCGCGATCGCTGATTTAGAAACCGTCGCCACTGCCTGCATCGATGTCAGCCGCTTGGGCTGCTTTGACGACGCTCAGTACCAGCTCGAAAAGCTCCGGGCTGCCCAAAGCAGTGAACCTTAACCGAGCCTGCCCCGGCGGCCCGTACCTCGGCGGTTGCGTTGCACGTAGGTTTTAGCAACGGTATCTTCGCTCATTTCAGAGGCCTCAACAGCTGGGGTAAAAAGGGTAGAAATAGGCTGACTAAGTGGGTTAAACCCGCCGACGCCGCTTATACCACCGACAGTAACAACAGCAAGCACTACAGAGAAACGATGCCACATGATGGTCTTCCAAATCTGGACAGTTACCTCTTCTTTGACCACCCCAAAAATCCAGCCATTTCTAGGCTTTAGAAGTAATGACTTGGTAAACGATTGAACAGACTTTTGAAGATTGAGTAGAAATACTCCTCAGCTGACTTTAAACGTTGACGTCTTTAGCCAAAGCGGCTAAACCCGGATAGCTTAGCTGTGCACTGTATACAGTTTCTTCTTTATAGTAAAAGTATTAGCGACCAGTCCCTGAGCTAGCCCGACTCTATTGGAACAGCCCTCGGGGACGTGCCCCAGCCATCACAGCAGTTAGGAGCGACCCATGTACAACCTGAAGGTGGTGATTATCGGAGCCGGAATTGGCGGCTTGACCACAGGCATCGCCATGCAGCGAGCGGGTTACCAGGTCGACATCTACGATCGCGCCCAGGAGTTGCGCCCGGCTGGGGCAGGTATTTCGCTGTGGTCAAACGGGGTTAAGGTGCTCAACCACCTGGGGCTGGGCGAAAAGCTGGCAGCCATTGGCGGCGAAATGAACGCTATGGAGTACCGCAGCCACACCGACGAGTCGCTGAGCTACGTCGACCTGCGGCCCCTGTTTGAGCGGGTGGGCCAGCGTCCTTACCCGGTGTCACGCACTGATTTACAGTCCATGCTGTTCGACGCCTGTGGTTCTGAGTGCGTCCACCTGGGCATGAACTGCGTTGGCGTGGAGCAGGACGAGCACAGCGCCACTGCCATCTTTGAAAATGGCGATCGCATCAGCGGCGACCTGGTGATTGGGGCCGACGGCATTCACTCCGCCGTGCGGGCCGATGTGGTGGGGCACGGCGTTGAGCGTCGCTATGCCCGCTACGTCAACTGGAATGGCCTGGTCAAAGCCGACCCCGAGCTGTGTGAAAAAGACCTGTGGGTGCTCTACGTGGGCGACAGCAAGCGCGCTTCCATGATGCCCGTGGGGGGCGATCGCTTTTACTTTTTCTTTGGTGCGCCAATGGCAGAAGGCACCCAGGTTGCCCCCCCTGACCGCCAGGATGAGCTAGCCAAAATCTTTCAGGGCTGGCCCGATAAAGTGCAAAAGCTGATTCAGGCCATTGACCCCGAGCAAACTAACCGTCTGGAAATTGGCGACATTGACCCCCTCGAACGGCTGGTGAAGGGGCGGGTTGCGCTGCTGGGCGACTCGGGCCACGCCACCACCCCTACACTAGGCCAGGGAGGCTGCCAGGCGATCGAAGACGCTGAAGTGCTGACCCGCTATCTGACCACCACCACCATTGGCGTGGCCGATGCCCTCAAACGCTACGAAGACGCTCGCAAAGAGCGCACGGCCGACCTCATACTGAAAGCCCGCAAGCGCACTAGCACCATCTACGGCTACGTGCCCGAGGCCACCGAGCAGTGGTACAGCGACCTCAAGCAGGAGCCACCCGAGGCCGTCATCAACGCCTTAGCCAAGGTAATCTTAGCCGGGCCGATGGGGTAGGCCACCAGCTCTTGCCGCAATCGCTGAACCTGCTGAGGGCGGCAGGCCACTGTGGCAGTTGCGGCAGCCAGCAAACGCGCTTGAGCTTTAGAGCTTGTCATCAATCAGGAAGCCCAGACGACGAACCGAGGCTATTCACCAAACAAGTCAAGCTGTTCGGACGGATCGTAGGTACCTACTCCATCCTTTACCCGGCGGCGGGGTCTGGAGGATTGCGGCACCTCTCCCCGCAATCCCACGGCGATCGTGCTGTTGCGCTCGATTTCGCGCATCACGTCGCGGGCGCGCTGAATTACTGAGGGGGGCAGCCCCGCCAGCCGCCCCGCTTCGATGCCGTAGGATTTGTCGGCCCCGCCGGGCTGCACCTGGTGGAGAAAGATAATCTGGTCGGGCATTTCTTTGACCGTCACCTGGTAGTTAGCCACATTAGGCACCAGCGCCGCTAGCTCGTTTAACTCGTGGTAGTGGGTGGCGAAAATGGTGCGGGCCTGAAGCTCTACGGCCAGGTGCTCGGCCACGGCCCAGGCAATGGAGAGACCGTCGAAGGTGGCAGTGCCCCGGCCAATTTCGTCGAGCAGGACGAGCGACCTGGGCGTGGCGTGGTTCAAAATATTTGCCGTCTCGTTCATCTCCACCATAAAGGTCGATTGGCCGCTGGCCAGATCATCCACCGCCCCAACACGGGTAAAGATGCGATCGCACACCCCCAGCCTTGCCGCCTTCGCCGGAACGAAACTCCCCATCTGCGCCATCAGCTGAATCAGCCCCACCTGGCGCAGGTAGCAGCTCTTGCCGCTGGCGTTGGGGCCGGTGAGAATAATCAGGTCTTGAGCCGTGAGGGCGTTTCTGTCCTGGGGAATCGTGCCCATGTAGTTGGAGTTGGGCACAAAGAACCCAGCCGGAAGCAGCTGCTCGACCACCGGGTGGCGGCCCTCGGTGACGGCGATCGCCCTTGACTCCTCTATCTCGGGGCAGCAGTAGCCCTGAAAGATCGCTACCTCCGCTAGACCGCTGAGCACATCGGCGGCGGCAACGGCAGCAGCGACTTTGCGGATCAGTTCCACCTGTTCGCCCACCTGTTCACGCAACTGGTTAAAGATCTCGTACTCCAGGGCGTTAATTTCTGACTCGATATTGAAGACCCGCGCCTCGCGCTCCTTGAGTTCGGGGGTGATGTAGCGCTCCTCGTTGGTCAGGGTTTGCTTGCGAATGTAGTCGTCGGGGGCCTGGTCGGCCCGAGCGCGGGAGATGCTGATGTAGTAGCCAAAGGCCTTGTTAAAGCCCACTTTGAGGGTGGAAATGCCGGTGCGCTGGCGCTCGGCGGGTTCCAATTCGGCGATCCACCTTTGGTCATCCACCGCCTGCTGGCGCAGGTCATCGAGCTGGGCGTTCACGCCGTCGCGGATCAGGTGCCCCTCAGTGAGGTAGAGGGGCGGAGTTTCAACTAAGTGCGATCGCAGCGTTTGCCCCAATTGCTCCAGCTCCGGCGGCACGTACTGTAACGCTTGCAAATAGGGCGATTCGGCTTTTTCCGTCAGCGCCGCCAAATCGGGCAGACGCAGAAAAGAATCGGCCAGGGCGACAAGATCTCTAGCATTAGCCGTGCCGGAACCCGCCCGACCCGCCAGCCGCTCCAGGTCGTAGATCTGCTTGAGCTTATGTTGCAGCATCTGGCGCAGGTTGCCGTCCTGCAACAGCTCGGTAATGGTGGCCTGGCGCGACTGGATGCCTTTGACATCCAGCAGCGGCTGCAGCAGCCAGCGGCGCAGAGTGCGCCCGCCCATGGCCGTGACCGTGCGATCGAGTGCCCACAGCAGCGAACCGCTGTAGGTGCCGTCGCGCGCCGTCTGGGTGATTTCTAGATTGCGGCGTGTCTGGTGGTCGATGACTAGGTAGGCGGCCAGGGTGTAGGTGCAGAGGGGTTGGAGCGGGGCCTGCACGGTTTTCTGAGTCTCTTCGACGTAGTGCAGCAGGCCGCCCGCCGCCCGCACCGCCAGGGGCAAATGGTCGCAGCCCAGCCCTTCTAGCGACCTGAGCCGAAACCGCTGCAGCAATCGCTGTCGCGCCTCGCTCTGGCTATAGGGGCCTTGAGGCCTGAGGGTGTAGCAAAACTGGCGCGGCAGGCAGTCGGGCAGCTGGTCGGACTGCTCCCCTGGACGCAGCATTGCCCCCAAATTTGGCGCATCCACCGGGAACAGCACCTCGGCGGGCTGAAGCCGCAGCAGTTCTTGGCAAAGCTGGTCGAGGTCTTCGCCCTGGGTGGTGAGAAATTCTCCGGTGGAAACATCGGCGTGGGCCAGCCCCCAGTGGTGCCCAGCGATCACTACCGAGGCCAAAAAGTTGTTCTGGCTGGCGCTCAGCATGCCCTCCTCGATCACAGTACCGGGGGTAATGACGCGGGTGACTTCGCGCTTGACCAGCCCCTGAGCCACGGCGGGGTCTTCGACCTGGTCACAGATGGCGATCGCATAGCCCCGTTCCACCAGCAGGGTGCAGTAGCGATCGAGGGCGTGGTGGGGTATGCCCGCCAGGGGCACCCGGCCAATGCTCTTGCCCGCGTCTTTGCTGGTCAGCACGATTTCTAGCTCACGAGCAATCGCGATCGCATCCTGAAAAAAGGTCTCAAAAAAGTCGCCCACCCGGTACAGCACCAGGGCGTGGGGGTACTGCTCCTTCATCTCCACGTAGTGGCGCATCATCGGCGTCAGATCGTTCCAGTTGACCGAGTGGTGGTCGGCGTAGCGCACGGTGTGCTTGGCCAACCGCTCGGGGATGGGGGGCTGACTGTCAGCAGAGGGGGCAGAACCAGACATTGAAGGTTTCAGAAGAAATGACTGGGCAACGATCACCCATCACTATCGTCGGGCAAAAAGTCGGGGTCAAGCACCAATTCTGAAGTAAATGGCACCTGCTTTGGAAAGGTCTCTAGGGGCAACCCTGTTTCCACCGCCGCCTTTTTACGAGCTGTGGCGTAGCAGTCGGCGTAGATGCTGATGAAGTAGGGGCGCAGGCTGGGGCTGTCGCGAAAGGCTTTGGCGATGAAATCTCTATGTTCCAAAATCGCAAGCCGCCAGCTGTTGGAGCGGCGATGACCCTCCGGGTCGGTTAAACCAACGCCCTGGTACTGATACTTCAGCAAATGGCGCAGCAGCACCTCCAGGCTGCTCTCTACGGCCCGCTTTTCACTGCGCCCCATGTCGTCTAGTTCTTCGGCTAGGTTGAGTACATCGATTTGGTCGAACTGCCCACAGCGGAAGCGCTCAGCGGTTTCGGCTAGCCAACGGAAATAGTCGCTGTCGTAGAGAGTCGCTGACTCTGGCGGAGAGTGAATGGGCTGCAGTGCAGTCATGGCAGGGGCCGGTTCAAGACTGTAGAGACTAAACCTTGCAGGGAGAAAGGCCGTTGGAGGCGATCGTAGCAGACAGAATTGGGCGGCGGCGAACTGGCCAGAGCACCTGAGCACCCCCCGCACCCTGCCTGGTTTTGTGTCAGATGTTACGCACCGTTAAGCTTCTTTGCATAGTCCGAAAGGAGTACAGGGCCTGTGTTAACTTCAATATCGTTGCGTAGTGTTTAATACTAACGAGGTTTGACCCGTGGCCCTGTCAGAAAAGATTGCTCCAGCCCTGACCGAAACCCGCGAAGACTTCTCCGAGTATGTCGCCCATTTGCAACTGCACATGGCGCTCCAGGCCCGTAACCTGGTGCCCTCCCTCAGCAATACTGGAGACAGCCGCAATAACCTGCTGCACCAAACCCAGGCCGACATCGAAAAGTTCGTCTCCCGCCAGGGATTCTAGAGTTTAGTCTAAATTGATTACACAACCAAAACCCTTGGCCCGCCCTGTTTTTTGGCTAGCCAAGGGTTTTGGTTTTTACATTTAAAGAGGCTTTACTGCCCTGTTTTGGGGCTACAAAAAAGCTCTTCTTTCAGTGGCGTTAGGGGCACCAGGTTTGATGCTCCTAACGCCTAGATTGCTTACTCTTCTTCGCTCTCGTCCTCGTCTTCCTCGGCTTCTTCCTCTTCCTCATACTCTTCTTCAGAAAAGAGTTCACTCACAATTTCGTCGGCTCGCTCAACGGAGATTCTGAGCGCTTGGCGTAAATCGTCGACAAACTCTTGTTCTTCCTCGGGCACTTCACCGTCTGCCACCAGCACGACGAGGGCAACAATAAAGGCGGCCTCTTCTACGCCTTCATCTCGAACGGTTTCAACAGCTTGAGCAACGACGGCCTCGACCCCAGCTTCGTTGATAAGACCACCGATTTCGGCTCCTAGGGCCGCAAAGTCTTCGACGGTGTATTCAGAATATAGATCAATGCAGCTGACCATTTCGCCCAGGGCGTAAGCCTCCGCATCGCTAGACACGTCGCCATCGGCAAACGCTGAAAATAGAGCAATCGTAGCAACGGCTAGCTCTGGACTCAAGGCAACTTGAGTACCACCCCCACGCGGCAATCTGCGTTTAGGCATTGTTTCTCCAGTGGTTAGAAAAAGTTTATGGCTGCCCCTGGTTGTTTCGTTGTTCAATCAGGTTCGTCCTTAGCATTCCCGATGGTGATGCTGGTTGCACAGACCCTGCCGGTCTGCGCCCCCCATCGTTGGCGCTCACGGGGGCAATGCTTCTTCAGGGTCGGTTTTATCAGCGGAGATACGCCCTAAATAGTGGGGCAATCCACGCCTACTAGAGGATTTCTCGGCTGAATTGACTTGTCATAGTAGACATAGTTGCTGAATTCTACTCTTTGACTTTGTCTAGTCCTGCGATCGCAAACGCCCCCACTATTCCTACAACTCAACCGGCCCCTGTTGCCACCGCCTACCGCACCCGGCGATGGATGCCAGAGCAGGTGTTGTTTACCCCCGCCGCTCTCGAAGAACCCTGGGGCCAGCAGATTCTCCAGCGGGTGCAGGCGCTGAATCTGCCCGTTGAGTACCTGAAGCAAAACCGCATTACCGGCCTGCGCGGCGAAACCGAGCGCGAAACCTACGCCATCTCAAAGCGTACCCTGGCGGTGGTCACGGCCCCTGCCAGCCAGTTCAAGCTCACCCCCATTCCGCCCTCGGCCGACTGGCAGTTTCACCTGGCCCAGGGGTGCCCGGCCCACTGCCAGTACTGCTACCTGGCCGGCAGTTTGCAGGGGCCGCCCGTGATTCGCGTCTACGCCAACCTGCCGCAGATTCTCGACAACCTGGCGCAGTACGAGAAGCCCGACCAGCCCACCACCTACGAAGTGAGCTGCTACACCGACCCCCTGGGCATTGAGCACCTTACTGGCAGCCTGGCCGAGTGCATTCGCTACTTTGGCACCCGCGATCGCGGTCACCTGCGGTGGGTGTCAAAGTTTGACAATGTAGATGGCCTGCTGAACCTGCCCCACCACGGCCACACCCGCTGCCGCTTTAGCATTAACGCCGCGCCTGTCTCGCGCTTTTTGGAAGGCGGCACCGCCTCGGTAGCCGAGCGCTTGCAGGCAATTCGCAAACTGGCGCTGCCGGTCGAGCGAGGCGGTGGCGGCTACCCGGTGGGGTTTGTGGTAGCGCCCATTATGCCGCTGGAGAACTGGCGCGAAGAGTACACCCAGCTCCTAGACGATGCCGCCGCTGCCCTCGACTTCGACTGCGACCTCACCTTTGAGCTGATCTCGCACCGCTTTACCCCTGGCTCTAAGGAAGTACTGCAGGAGTGGTACCCCAACAGCAAGCTGGATTTGGACGAGGCCAACCGCATCACCAAGCGCAACAAGTTTGGCGGCATCAAGTACGTCTACGACAAAGACACGATGAAAGAGCTGCGGAGCTTCTTTGAGGCGGCGATCGCCCAGCGCTTTCCCCAGGCCGAAATTTTGTACTGGACCTGATGCCCTCATTTCGGACTTCTGTAGAGGCAGACGGTGTTCGCCCCGTGCAGCAGCTTAAGCAGTGTAGGGTGGACACCGCCCACCAGCCTCGTTCATCGCCATTTCAAAGAAACTCTCGACCTGGTAATTTCCCAAAAATGTAGCTATTTGCCAAGGGCGCAGGCCCTGCGCCCCTACCCATGATTTCCCAAACGCTCGCTAAACCTCAATCGACCACCAATGCTCCCCAGCTGGGGCTGGTCTGCATTACCACCTCACCGGAAGTGCGCTTCAAGACCATGACCCGCAAGCGGCTGCTGCAGCTGGATGAGGCGGCACAGACCGAGGCGCTGCAATCGCTCTACGGCGAAAACCTAAAGCGCCTCAACTCGGCTATCACCTTTTGCCAGGAGCATCAGATTCGGCTGTATCGCCTAATCTCAAACGTTTTTCCGTTTTCAGATACGCCCTTGGGCGATCGCATTTTGACAGAACATAGCGACGCGCTCAGGCAGGTGGGCGATCGCGCTCAGGCCGCTGGCCTTCGGCTGGTGCTGCACCCCGATCAGTTTGTGGTGCTCAACTCTGATAACCCAACGGTGATTGAAAATAGCATCACTATTCTGAGCGCCCAGGCCCGCTGGTTTGACCTGATGGGCCTGCCCCAGTCGTCCTGGGCGGCGATGAATATTCACGGCGGCAAGGGCGATCGCGCCGAGCGGCTGATCCAGGTAATTGGCGAGCTGCCCACCCCAATTCGATCGCGCCTCACCCTAGAGAACGACGAGCACACCTACAGCACCGCCAGCCTGCTCGATATTTGCCAGGCCGCTCACGTGCCCCTGGTGTTTGACGCCCACCACCACCTAATTCACGAACGGCTCGACAGCTACGACCACCCCAACGTGGGGCAAATGCTGGCGGCGGTCCGCACCACCTGGCCTGAGCCCACCTGGCAGCTGGTGCATATCTCTAACGGGCGCGAGGCCCTGCACGACCCCCGCCACAGCGACCTGATTACCACCATGCCCGCCAGCTACCGCCAGGCTCCCTGGATCGAGGTGGAGGCCAAGCACAAAGAAGTGGCGATCGCCCAGCTGCGTCAAACCTGGCTCCAGGGTGCAGCTTAGTCAAATAGCTGCCGCGGGCGAGCGATGGTCAAAGACCGGCCTTGGGCCATCGCAGCCTATTTCGGCAGCAGCTTGAGTTAACTCACACCGGGTCCGAGTTCAAGAACTCAAGATCAAAACGCATGTCTCGTAGGGGCAAACGGTCGTTTGCCTAGCTAATGGCGGGCAACCAAGGTCTTGTTGAAAATAGCTGTCCCATCAACTTCACCCAGGGAACGGCTACAACTGTATTGATCGTTGGGGGTGCCGCGCTAGCGGCATGGACGATCAGTATCAGTCACCGCCGTCCTCAGCAGCCATCCACAGAAATAGCGCAGGTTTGCGGTAATCTGTGACAGATGCATCGTGCGCAACACTACATAAAGAGTTTGGCAGTACGCGGCTATGGCTGAAACAGGACAGGGAGAACGGCTACTGGGCAAGCGCTACCGAGTGCTGCGGCAGCTCAGCCGGGGCAGTTTTGGCGATACCTATTTAGCCGAAGACAGCCATCGATTTCAAGAACTCTGCATACTGAAAGAGTTTAACCCCCAGGTGCCCGGCAAACTGGCGCTTGACAAAGCCCAAACCCTGTTTGAGCGTGAAGCCAACATTCTCTACCAAATCAACCACCCCCAGGTGCCCCGGTTTCGTGAGCTGCTGCGGGATGAGGGGCGGCTGTTTTTGGTGCAAGACTACGTCGAAGGCCCTACCTACCGAGAACTGCTCGATCGCCGCCGAGCTTACGACGGTCGCTTTAGCGAAGCCGAAGTAGTGCAGTTTTTGATGCAAACCCTGCCGCTGCTGCAATATCTGCACAGCATCGGCATTGTGCACCGCGATATTTCGCCCGACAACTTAATTCAGCGCAACGCCGATGGTCGCCCGGTGCTGATCGACTTTGGCGGCGTCAAGCAATTGGTTGTCAACGTGCGCCACCAGCTGGGGGTGGCCCAGCCCTACCAGGCCGCCGATGGCACCGTGACCCGGTTGGGCACGGTAGGCTATGCCCCCGAAGAACAGCTGCAGTCGGGTCAGGTTAGCCCCGCCACCGATCTCTACGCGCTGGGGGTAACGGCTCTGGTACTGCTAACCGGCAAAGACCCCGAAGAGCTGTACGACGATCGCCGCGATCGCTGGAGCTGGCCCGAGCAAATTGAGCTATCCGATACCCTGCGCCAGGTGATAACCCGCCTGATAGCCCACAATCCCGAAGACCGCTACCCCTCGGCGGGTCAGGCCCTAGCGGCGCTCAATTTAGCCCACCCCGACCCGCTTTCAACAGCCTGGGCGCAACCCATGCCGGTGCGAATGCAACCCGCCGTGCCACCGCCACCGCCAGAACCCACAGTAGCGGTAGCCCCCGCTCGCCTCTACCTGCCGCCGATGGCCTACGACCCCACGGCGACGGTAGCTCCACCGCCGCGAGCGGTGCCGGTGCAAAAAACTTCGTCGGGGTGCTGGCCTGCCCTGGCAGGGCTGCTGCTAACGGTCGGTGTTGCGGGGGGCCTGTGGTGGTGGCTCGACCCGCTGAGTCAGTTTGCTGGCGATAGCTCTGGGGTGGTTTCGCCCGACGGTAGCGACGCCAGCAACCCCAACCTCAGCGAGGCCGAGCGCGATCGCAAGCAGGCCCTGCGCGATCGCGCCGCCGCCCTCAGCGTCGACTGGAGCTATCTCACCAGTCTCACCGACCAGTTCTTCTTCGAGCAAAACCCCAACCGCCAGGGCACCCAGCTCACCGATCAACCCGCCGATGAGCCGCTGCGGGCTGAGTGGGATGCGATCGCCGCCCAGCATCTTGACCTACTAGAGGCCAACCTCAGCACCGATGCCCGCAACAGGCTAGGCCGCTATAACCCCACCGACAGCGATCGCTGGAAAAGCCAGGTCAACGCTCTCTTCGTCAGCAGCAAAGCCCTCTACGACCTCGCCGATGCCCGCTTCAACCAGCTGTTTCCAGGCCGGGTCAGCGAAGGCTTTGTCGAAACGCCCGTCGACCAAATTTGGTTTGCGCTGGCCCAAGACCAGGTCAACGCCCTAGAAAGCGGCACAAACCTGACTGAAATCACCTTCGAGCAGGGAGCCTTTAGCCAGCAACAGCAGGGCAACCTCAACCCAGGGCAGGGCCAGGTCTACATTCTCAACCTCAGTGCCGAACAACTGCTGCGCCTCAACCTTCAGGCTCCGCCCGACAGCACCCGCCTGTCGGTCTACGTACCGGTGCCTACCGAAACACTGCCCCACATTCTCGCCGATGCCGAGCAAAACACCTGGGCTGGCGAACTGCCCCAGTCGGGCTATTACGAAGTGGTGGTGGTATCTAGGGCCAGCAACCCAATTCCCTATAGCCTGACAGCAGCGGTTGACAACGTTATTGACGACATCATCAACCGCCCCGCTCCACCGGAGAAAGACAACTAATGCAGTAGGGTGCAGTAGGACTAGGGGGCAGCTCTTACGTTCTGTTGCCCCTTGCAGCACCTTGAGCCCCTTAGGGGATAATATTTGCCCCATGCCAAACCATCTCCAGCGCCATGAGACACCCCCTCCTAGACGCCATCCAACAATCTGACGGTCGCTACCTGAACGATTTAGAGCTGCGTTCCCTAGCCCAGTTCGTCACCTCCTTCGACTCTCGCTCTCAGACCTACCTACGGCTAAACGCCGAGGGCAATACCCTGGTGCTCAATGCCCTGCGGCGACTGGTACTCACCCACCCCGAGGCGGTGCGAATGCATGGGGCGAAGTGCCAGCGCGACATGCTTTACACCCTAGAATGCGTTGCCAAGGCCATATTGGTCGACAGCCCCGACGGCTTCGTAGAGGAGTACGTGCTGTGGATGCAGAATATTACCCGCGCCCTGCATAAACAAGACTCTGCGATCGCAGCCTACCGCGCTCTGCAAGCTGAGATTACCAGCACCCTGCCCACCGAGGCCGCCCAGCTGGTCAACAGCTATCTAGAGCGGCTGATCACGGCCCTGGCCCAGGGCCTGTAGCACAGTGGCCTTAACCACATTCGCCTCCAGAGGCTGATGCTGGCCCGAAGCGGCTGGGCAAACTAGAGGTTACTGGTGCATTCACGGTTAAGTGCTCATGAGCCTACACAGTCCAGCCCATGTCCTAGTCGCTTCAAGGGCAGACACATTGACCCACTCCGCCGCCCCTAGAGCCTATTTAGTTGGGCTCTCAACGTTTCAAGCGCAGCCTTTGCTGGGGGAGTATGAGCAGGGCAGCCTGTGTCTAAACGCCTGCGGCCTGATTGTAGCCGACGAATGGGTACGCTCTGCCGCCAACCGCAAGGGCATTGCCATCGACGCCTGGCGCATTACCCCCAACCAGCTACAAAGCATTGTTTTTTTGCACATGCCTATCACCTTAACGAGCGGCCTAGCCGGAGGCTTAACGGAAAGCCTGGGCAGCCAAAAACCCTGGCTGCTGTCGTCGTTTATTGCCAGCTTTAAAGCAGCGGCGGCTAAGCGCATTAATTTGCGGCTCAACCAGGTCGGCCAGCTGGTGTGGCAGCGCAGCTACAGCGAACACCTGATCTCCGACGCAGCCCGGCTATCCCAACTGCGCCACCAGCTTCAGGCGGTAGAGCCCTAGCCGCCCAGTTTGGCCTTGACCAATGCCTGCACCTTACCGCCGTCGGCGCGCCCCTTGAGCTGCTGCATGGCAGGCCCCATCACCTTACCCATATCTTTAGGAGAGGCGGCCCCGGTCTTGGCGATCAGGTCGTCAATGACGGCCTCCACCTCGGCATCGCTGAGCTGCTGAGGCAGGTATTCTGAAATAATTTCTAGCTCTTGAGCTTCTTGGGCGGCCAAATCGTCGCGGCCCGCTTTCTGATACTGCTCGACAGAGTCTTTGCGCTGCTTGGCCAGCTGGGTTAGCACCTCTAGCTCCTGCTCAGGGGTGAGTTCGTCTTGCCCACTGGGGCGCACCGCAGATTCTTTTTCGAGAATAACTTTTTTAATGCTGCGAACCGTCTCTAGGCGCACTTTATCTTTGGCCTTCATCGCGGTTTTGATGTCATCGCTAATGCGATCTTTCAGGCTCATGGGGGCTTCCTTGCGCTCGCTGAGGCACGTCAATGGCTACCTTCTCACTTTACCGGGTGATGGATGAAGTGAGGAAGGGAGGGGGGTAGGCAAGGCAAGGAGTTCGAAATTTTGAACTCTCAATTTTGAATTTTGCACTTCCTCATTCCCTCACCCCGGCTCTGCCTCTCGCTGCTCTAGCTGCTGGTTCAAAAAGTTAACCAAGTCGGCGCAGGTGAAAAACTGGGTTTCGTCAAAGTATTCACTGATGTCGAGGCCAAAGGTGTCGTAAAAATCTTCGCAGAGGGTGATGCTCCAGTCAAACCAGCACACGGCTGGAAAAGCCAGGTCGTCGACCAGGTGATCGCTGGGCGCAATGCAGCCAATTTCCAGGCCTGAGTAAGCGTGCAGCTGCTGATAGACAAAGTTGATTAAGGGCTCGGGCAAGGGGCGGGGCACCGCTGGCGGCGTCCAGTGGTATATGTACCACTCGGTACAAGTGAGGCAGGGGCGCGATCGCAACCACTGATTGACCCGCTGGCGGGCCACCATATCAGGGCTGAGAGCCATATAGGTGGTGAGGCTATTGACAAAGTTTTTCAACGGTTGCCACACAACTTATTAAACGTCGAACCTCTGAGCTAGCCGCCGGGGCTGGTTCTCGGGGGCTGAGCCTCTAGGCTTGGTTAGAGTGTGCCCAAGGTCATGGCTTAAGTCATGGTTTGGGGATGAATTAGCCCAAACCGCAGAGCTGCGCCAGGGTAGCCCCAAAACCAGGATAGGAAACCGCTGCCGCTTCGGCCCGCTGAATCTGAAGGGTGCCCTTGGTGCGCAGGGCGGCGATCGCCAGGCTCATGGCAACCCGATGATCATTGTAGCTATCTACGATGGTTCCGGTGAGGGGGGTGCCGCCATGAATTGTGAACCCGTCGGGGTGTTCTTCGATGCGGGCACCCATTTGGGTGAGCTGACTGGCCATAACCGCGATGCGATCGCACTCCTTGACCCGCAGTTCTGCCGCATCGGCGATGGTCGTGGTGCCCTCGGCAAACAGGGCCGCCACCGCCAACACCGGAATTTCATCAATCATGCGGGGAATCAGGTCACCGCTAAAGCTGGCAGCCTTGAGGCGGCTGTGGCGCACCCGCAGGTCGGCCACGGGTTCCCCAGTCACCTCGCGCAGATTTTCAAGGGTGATATCGGCCTCCATGGCCTGTAAAGCATCGAGAATGCCGGTGCGGGTGGGGTTGATGCCCACGTTCTCAACTACCAGGTCAGCACCGGGGGTAATGGCCCCGGCTACCAGCCAAAAGGCCGCCGAGCTGATGTCGCCAGGTACTACGACGGTCTGCCCGGTGAGGGTGGCGGGGCCATGTACCGTGACGCTGCAGGTATCAGGGTCTACCGAAATATCGGCCCCGAAAGCCCGCAGCATGCGCTCGCTGTGGTCGCGCGACAGACTGGGTTCGGTGACGGTGGTGCTGCCCTCGGTCATCAGCCCCGCTAGGAGAATGCAGGATTTTACCTGGGCGGAGGCGACGGGAGAGTGGTAGTGAATGGGTTTGAGCGACTGTCCCCGCACCGCTAGGGGGGCAAGACGATTGTTCTGCCTGCCCCAAATCTCGGCACCCATTTGGGCCAGAGGCTTAATCACGCGATCCATAGGGCGCGATCGTAGCGAGCCGTCGCCAGTGACCGCAAAGTAGCGATCGGGGTGCGATGCCAACAGACCCAGCATCAGCCGCAGGGTGGTGCCCGAATTGCCCGCGTTGAGCACGTCTACGGGTTCTTGCAGGTTGCCCAGGCCAACCCCCTGCACGGTTACCCACTCGTCTTCTAAGGAGGACATGGTGACCCCCATAGCCTGAAAACAGGCGGCGGTACTGCGCGGGTCTTCACCCAGCAGCAGGCCCTGAATTCGGGTTTCGCCACTGGCGATCGCGCCCAACATCAGCGATCGGTGCGAGATTGATTTATCCCCCGGCACCCGCACTCGGCCCGTCAGCGCCACCCCATCACTCGGAAACTCCAAAGTCATGGTTTGGTGTGGGGCAGCGTCGGTCAGCTCAATGCGGGCAGTCATGGCAGCGTTAGTAAAAGCCGATGCTGATCGTACCCCATCGTTGGGCTATGTTTTTTTTGCACAATGTCGGTTTCTAGCTACATTGAGCCTCTCTAAGGCCGTCCATTAGCCAGAAAGTCTAGGAAAGCGGCTGGAGTAACAATTTGGGTACCGTAGAAAAACTTAAGGTTGAGCAGATCACGGTCAAGAGAAATTAGAAAGTCTGCTTTTGCCTCATAGGCAGCGGCAAGAAATTTATTATCGTCTGGATCAACATCGTCAAGCATAGCTGTTTCGTAAGCGCCTGGAATGTGAAGCGCAACCAGACTAATTATTTCAATAAAGTCCTCTAGATCAGTTTCCGAAACACCTCGACGCAACAGTACCACGACTAATTCTCTGAGTAGCTGAGGGGAGATAACAAGCGTGAATCCTCCTTTTTTCCAAATTTCTAGAAGCTGAAAGGAGCTTGATTCAAAGCTGCGGCTGAGAATACCTGCGACAAAAACCGAGGTATCGATAATAACTTTAAGCACTGATCTCGCCTCGCTTCTCCTTCCCTATTGAGAAGCACTCTCGCTTCTCCTTCCCTATTGAGAAGCACTCTCGCTTCTCCTTCCCTATTGAGAAGCACTCTCGCTTCTCCTTCCCTATTGAGAAGCACTATGGTTGGCAAGGCGCTGACGAATAGCGTCGAAACGTTGCCAAATCAACTCTGGAGTTTGGGGGACAATACCTTGAGCACGAGCGATACCACGAGCAATAATGGCATCTGCTTGTCGCAGTTCGCCCGAGGTTGGTAGAGCAATAACCTGACTCTGCAGCAGTTCAATAAACGCTAAAACATCCTGCTGCTGGTTAGGCCCTAGAACCTTGAATTTCTCAGCTACGACCTGTTCTATATTCATAGTGGGCATGCTCCTAACCTATCAAATTTGCCTGCGCAGAAAAGAGCCGCTAGCCAGACTCAATCCCACTTACGCCCCCTTAGGAAGCCACCATAGATGTTTTGGGGCGGGCAAAGATCATGCGTCCGGCGGAGGTTTGCAGCGACCCGGTGACGACGACCTCTAGTTCTTCGCCAATGTAGTCGCGGCCTTCTTCAACCACTACCATGGTGCCGTCGTTGAGGTAGCCGACGCCTTGGGAGGGTTCTTTGCCCTCCTTGAGAATCTTCAGGTCGATGTCGTCGCCGGGCAGGTAGGCCGGGCGAATGGCCTGGGCCAGATCATTGATATTGAGCACCTCAACGTCTTGAAAGCTGGCAACTTTGTTGAGGTTGTAGTCGTTGGTGAGCAGCATGGCGTTGAGCTCCTGGGCAAGCTTCACCAGCTTGGCGTCGACGGTGGGGATGTCGTCGTAGTCGACGGAGTTGATCAGCAGTCGGTTGGGGTAGGTTTCACGAATGCGGTTGAGCACGTCGAGGCCACGGCGGCCGCGATCGCGCTTTTGGTCGTTGCTGGCGTCGGCAACCTGCTGTAGCTCTTGCAGCACAAACTGCGGCACCAGCAGCTGCCCTTCTAAAAAGCCCGTGCCCAGCAGGCCTTCAATACGGCCATCGATAATGCAGCTGGTGTCGAGCACCTTGGTTTTGCTGGGCTTGAGGGTGCCCTCGGCCACCAGCGTAGACTCTAAAGTGCTGGGGCTGATCAGGCGCAGCAGCGATCGCCCGTGGGTATCGGCCAAATTCATGCCCGACACCGCAAACAGCACGCTGCCCAGCACCGCCGTCATTGGTTTGATAAAGCCAAACTCAGCCGGAATCGGCAGCAAAAACAACGGAGCCAGCATCAGGTTGGCGATCAGCAGACCCAGCACCAGGCCCACGGCGCGAGTAAGAATGCGATCGGGCGGCAGCTCTTTGATCTGGCGCTCCAGACGACGGTAGCTGGTCTGCATAACCAGACCCAGCCCAGTGCCAATTAGCCCGCCAAATACAGCGGTTACTGTGCCCAGGGCCTCAATATTTGTTACCTGCTGCAAAATGGGCTCGGGCAGCAGGTCAATGCTGTAGAACCCAATGCCCGCCCCGGCCAGGATGAATGAGAATACGATTAGTGCGTCTAGCATGGTGGTCCGCGGTTCTGGCCTTGATTTTGCAGCGGTTAGGGGTTAAGTACTTACCCTCTCAGTGTACTCCCCCAGATCAAAAGCGCCAGATTAAACAATACTGGGGGAAGTCAAGCTGGCAAAAGTATACCGCTAATGCCCAGCCCCCTGACCGCCCTACGGGCTCTGCAATAATGGTGGGGTTACTGCACTTGCATTCTCCATGTCTTTGCCCTTTCTGCGATCGGCGGTAGTTCAACTGGCGGCCTATACCCCTCATGTTGAGTCAGCCGACGATCCATCCCCTGCTGCTCTGGATATTCTCGATACCAACGAGTGCCCCTACGACCTGCCCAAGGCGCTGAAGGAAAAGCTGGCCTGGCAGCTGCACAACGATATTGCCGCCAATCGCTACCCCGATGGTGGGCATGGGGCGCTGAAAGAGGCGATCGCCCAGTACGTTACCGAAACCGCAGCCGGAGCAAGCTTCAGCGCCGACCATATCTCCGTTGGCAACGGCTCCGATGAGCTAATTCGATCGCTGCTGATTGCTACCTGCCTAGGCGGCGCAGGCTCGGTGCTGGTGGCCGACCCCACCTTTTCGATGTATGGCATTCTGGCCCGCACCCTGGGCATTCCGGTGATCACGGTAGGCCGCAGTGAAGACACCTTTGAGGTCGATCTGTCAGCAGCGCAGCAGGCGATTGGCCATCCCCAGACCCCTCCTGTGCGGGTGGTGTTTATGGTGCACCCCAACTCACCTACCGGCAACGCCCTCACAGCCGCCGAGGTCGCCTGGCTAGAGGCTCTGCCGTCAGACATCTTAGTGGTAGTGGACGAAGCTTACTTTGAGTTTAGCCAGCAGACCACGGTAGCCAACGTTCTGACCCGCCCCAACTGGGTAGTTATGCGAACGTTCTCAAAGGCCTTTCGCCTAGCCGCGTATCGGGTAGGGTATGCCGTGGCCAATCCAGCCCTCGCCCAGGCGCTCGAAAAAGTGCGCCTGCCCTACAACCTACCCAGCCTGACCCAGGCGGCCGCCCAGCTCGCCCTGGCTCACCGCCAGGAATTGCTGGCGGTAGTGACTGAAATTCAGCAGCAGCGCCGAGAGCTAGCCAGCGCGATCGCCCAAAATACCCCCTTGCGCCTGTGGCCCAGTGACGCCAATTTTCTCTACGGGCGACCCCCAGCTCAGCCTGAGCAGCCCTTGAAGACCGAACTAGAACGCTGGTTCAACCGCCTGCGGGTGCAGGGAACCCTGGTACGCCACACAGGCGGAGGCTTGAGGATCACCATCGGCACACCAGAAGAAAATCAGCGCACCCTGGCTCACCTACAGCAGGTTTAGGCAGAAGTCGCCCGGTAGCTGAACGCAGAGGAGCCGCCCGGTAGCTGAGCCCAGAGGAGATCCCCGGTAGCCGAGCGTAGTCGAAGCTACACCAGCGCCCTAGCTCGCCGCACCGTGTAGGGCAGCACCCCCACCAGCAGAGCAAAGGCTTCGTCAGGCACTTTGTCAACAATGCTTTGGTCAAAGTAGCTCTTAAACTGCTCTAGGATGAGCTGGGCGCGATCGAGGGGCACAGGCTTATCGGTGAAGTTTTGGGTGAGCCGCACCCACTGCAGGCGAATTTTGAGGGCTTTTTGCTGGGCTTCGGCTGACTCAGGCGAAATCAGCGACAGGCTACCGAGGGGTATCACCGCTCGACAGTCAGCATCGAGCCCCCCACCAACGGCGGCACCAGGGCCGGCAAACTCGGTGTAAAACTCCTTGTGGATAATCAGCCCGTTGCGGCGGCGGCTGTTGACAACCCACAGTTCACCACCTCGAATTCTGGCCAAGATGTCATCGTCTTCTGACAGCAGCAGATTAGATTCAAAAAATGGATTGGAAAGACCGCTCACTGGGTTCACGATTGGGGGGCGAGCGGGCTGAGGTGTGCCAGCAAACAAGCCGGGAGAACGTAGGGAGTTTCCGGGGCCTGGGCCTGAACTATTCTGCTCAAAATTAGAGATCATCCCCGCCACATCATAGCGACAACGGCTCGACCAGCCACGATCTGTGCCCATTTCCTCGGTCTTTCTTCGGCCTATGAGCTACCCAAGAGCTATAGCGCCTCAGGTATTTATTCTAGGGTAAACGGCTGGCTGGCCCCCGTAGAAGTATTTAGCTACGCTGAAGGAGGGATAAATTTCTATCCCAAAAGTTTAAGGTTTGTGTGAAGTGATCCGGTTGGGCCACTTAAGGCCACGGGGCAGGAGGCGTTATGGTCTTGCGCAGCAGCAGCCGACGGGCCTGTAGCCCAATCCAGGAGGCCGGAGTATCTTCAGTTTGAAACACCCCGAATCCGGCTTTGCGGTAGAGCGCCTGAGCCGCTAGGTTGTCTTCCATAACGTGGAGGCGCAGATCATAGATGCGCCACTGCTGCGCCAGTTGTTCACACGATTGCAGCAGCGCGCTAGCTATGCCCTGACGCCGAAAGCTCTGCCCCACCGCCAGGTTTGAAATATAGATGTGGCGATCGCCCTGCCAGGGCCAGGGCTGGCGCAGTGACGCTTCTACCGTGCCTGCGATCGCTGGACCGTCTGCAGGGGTAGCTCCAGCCGATGACATCGCCATCAGACAGGCATACCGGGGAGACTGAGCCTTGAGCCGCTGCTTCAGGTCTTCTTGAATGCCAAGCCGAATGAAGGGGTACACCCAGTACCGCCAGCCCGAGCAGTCGTAAAAGCTAGTGGTGAGCACATCGGTGAGCCGCTCCACATCCTGCAGCCGGGCCGGGCGAATTAGCGGCTGGGCTGTGTCGGTGGCTGGTAGAGGCGGCGAATTTGAGTCAATTTGTACCATAAACCCCAGCGGCAGACTCCCAAAAAAGATGCCCGGCAATGGCAAAGCCTAGGCGTTAGGATAATCGCTCTTGCAGTCAATATACCCTTCTCCCCCCGCTCAACGGGTAGGATCAAAAGGCGAGTTTCCCCTCCACAGCCCAATCGTCCCCCAGCCATCCACTCACCGCCATCCATGGCAACCTCACCCTTCTTGACCAGCTTTGTCCGCCACCGCGACCCCAGGCTACTGTGGCCGGTTGCGGGGGTAGCCTCGGTTGTGGCCCACGGGGTTGCACTGGTTATGGTTCGCACCCACACCGTCACCGTTCACCATCGCCAGACCGGGCGTATCTATACCGTAGAGGTGCCCGAAGACCGCTACATTCTCCAGTCGGCCGAAAGTCAGGGAGTAGAACTGCCCTTTGCCTGCCGCAACGGGGCCTGCACCACCTGCGCCGTGCGACTGCTCGAAGGCGAAGTCGACCAACCCGAAGCCATGGGGCTTTCGCCCGACCTGCGCCGCCAGGGCTATGCCCTACTGTGCGTCAGCTATCCTCGCAGCGCCATTCAGGCCGAAACCCAGGACGAAGACGAAGTGTACGAACTGCAGTTTGGCCGCTATTTTGGCAAAGGCAAAGTGCGCATGGGCTTGCCTCTTGAGGACGATTAGTCGTCTGAGCGATCGCCCCTCACGCTTGCTAAATCTTTTCCATTCATCTCCTCATGCCCCTGCCCTCTGAGTCTGACTTGCAGCGCTGGCTCGACAGCGCCACCGAAGCTGCCCTGGCCGCCGGAGCCGTGCTCCAGCACCACTGGGGCAACCTGACCAGCATTGATGAGAAGGGGCGATCGGGCGACCTGGTTACCGAGGCCGATCGAGGGGCCGAGGCGGCCGTAATGGCGGTACTGGAGCGGCACCTGCCTGCCGATCACGGCATTTTAGCCGAAGAATCTGGGGTAATCAGAGGCCGCGAGGCCAGTCTGCTGTGGGCGATCGACCCCCTGGATGGCACCACCAACTACACCCACCAATACCCTTTTTGCGCAGTTTCCATCGGCCTGCTAGCCGAGGGAGAGCCAGTGCTGGGCGTGATCTACGACCCTGTCCATCGCGACTTGTTTCGGGCGGCAACGGGGCTGGGGGCTACCCTTAACCGCCGCCCCATTCACGTCTCAACGACTGACCGCCTAGACCAAAGCCTTCTGGTCACAGGGTTTGCCTACGATCGCCGCGAGACCCCAGACAACAACTACGCCGAATTTTGCCACTTCACCCATCTGAGCCAGGGCGTGCGCCGTGGCGGGGCTGCAGCCATTGACTTAGCCTATGTGGCCTGTGGGCGGCTCGATGGCTATTGGGAGCGGGGGCTGGCCCCGTGGGATATTGCGGCAGGGATTGTTCTGGTTCGAGAAGCTGGCGGCAAAGTGACCGCCTACGACGGTAGCCCGATGGATGTTATGGCCGGGCGACTGCTGGCCACCAACGGCCACCTTCATCAGGCTATGAGTCATACCCTGGGGCAAATTAAACCCCTGGTGCTGCCGCCGCTGACCTAGGCTGCGTCCTCCCGCTCCGCAGTTTAGCCAGACCTCTGCCAATAAAAACCGCCGGGGCTGGTTAAACTTAGGTTGGCTGGGTAGAGTGAAAAGTATTTCACCCGTAAGCGTATATTTCCCAAGCCGTCCCTCCGGTAGGTGACCATGAAACCAGATCAAGGGCTGTTTCAAGCTGACTTTGACGACCATCACGCGGTGCTGGGGGTGCCCATTAGCGCCGATGCTAAAGCCGTGCGCAAACGTTACTTAGCCATTGCTCGCAAGCTACACCCCGACAGCCTGTCGGGAGCTTCTGCCGCCGAGGCTCAGCAGGCGAGTGAGGTTCTCTCCAAGCTGGTCAACCCCGCCTACGAAACGCTGAGCCAGGAAAAATCTAGCACCGAGCACGGGTTGATTCTCAAGCTCAAAGGCCAGACCCTGCGCCGCGCGGGAACCGCCCCGGCCGTGACCTCAACGGCCGCTCAAGATTTGCTGAAAGCGCCCCACCTGGATGCGGCCTATCGCCAGGCGGTCAACGGGCTGGCCGCAGAGCAGTTTGACCAGCTAGATGCCCTCTCTGAGGTGATTGGTGCTCTCAGCGAGCTGAATCTGGTTTATCTATACCGCAGCACCAGCAGCGATCGCACCGCTGCCGCAGCCCGCACCGCCCCCCGTCAGCCGACCTCGGCTCAGCCTACCC
>NZ_JADEWR010000011.1 GCF_015207525.1 Nodosilinea sp. LEGE 06152 | reverse complement strand
TACGGAGTCACAGGCTCCTGGCGATTTTTCGAGTTTTATCCTTAAAGGTGCGGCGACCCAAGCTACACGCGGTTTGCTTAACCTAGGGTGGGACGGTCTGCCACACTTTTTAAGATACAAGGGTGGGCACTGCCCACCAGTAGGGATACTTTTTTCAGAAGTCGCCTAAAGCCCCTCTTTGGCAGACAGAAGGGCGATAGGTAGAAAGGCAACCGTAGAGCCCGCCCGCTAATCGACCCGAATTTTGACCCGCACCTGCATATAGGTCAGCCCGGCCACCTGTTGACTGTCAGCCGGATTGAGCCGAATTTTGACTTCCACCACACGGGCGTTGCTGTCGGTTGCTGGGTCAGAGTTCAGCACGTCGGTCTTGCGAATCTGTAGCCCAATAGATTCCACCTCACCGTTCAAGGTGTTGGTAAAGCCGCCGTTCTCGCTGGTAATTTCGGCTCGCTGACCTACCGCTAGCTTGGGTACATCGGTCTCGTAAACTTCGGCGATTACCACCATCTGCTCGGTCTGACCCAGATCCACAATGCCCTGGTCGGGGTTAACCCGTTCGCCAACGCGGGTGTTGACGCGCAAAATTTGACCGGCCACCGGCACGCGCACATAAAAATCTTCCAGATCTGCCCTGGCTCGCTCGACCTGGCTTTGGGCGTAGGCCACCTCAGCCTGGGCAACCGTGACATCGACCGGGCGAATTTCGGCTAGCTGAACCAGGCTAGCCGTGGCCGACTGAATTTGAGCGCTCAGGGTTTGGCGGGTGCCCGCAAGCTGGGCTTCAGCATCTCGCAAACTGGCGCGGGCGGTGTCTAGGGTTTTTTGGCGGCTGTCTAGCTCGGTCGCGCTGACGGCCCCCCGACCGTAGAGCTGGCGGTAGCGATCGTAGTCGGCCTGAGCCTGGCGCAGGGTGGCGGTAGCCCCAGCGATCGCGGCCTGGTTTTGCTGCTCGGTAGCCTGCAGCTCCGCTTCGAGCTGGCGAATGGTGGCTTGCTGGGCCGTTCGCTGGCTGGGGGTAGCGGCGGCGGTTTCGGTTTGGCTTACCTTAGCTCGCTGCAGGGCCACATTTTGCTCGGCCTCAGCCACCTCTGCCTGAAGCTTTTCAATGCCCTGCAGCGTTGCAATCACCTGGTTGGCCTCAACCCGATCGCCTTCCTGCACCAGCAGCTGGTTCACCCGGCTGTCCTGAGCATTGGCCACCGATAGCTTAATCACCGACGAGGTGGGCTCGATGCGTCCCAGGGCTGCGACGGTAGGGACTGGGGCCGGGGCTGTCGCTACGGGAGCCGGGGCCGGTCGGGTAAGGTGCGATCGCACAGCGTAAACTCCCCAGCCGCTAACCAGCAGCAGCAGCGCGGCGGCGGCCAAACTGTAGGTATTGGTTTTGGCGGCAATGGCTTTAAGGGTCATGCTTCCAGAATCTGGGTAGGGCTATGAGCAGACTGAACAGTCTTCATCAAAAGTTGTCCCTAAGATTCCCTTGAGAAAGTAATGGCTACCAGGCTATATGCAGTGATTTTTAGAGGTCTACTGGGTACGCTGACTGGGCATATCTGAGAGCGAAGACAATGGTAAAACGTGCCTATCAACCGCTGAACGATCCTCAGGCTGGCGACAAATTAAAACAGTTTCGCCAAGATCTCAACAAAGAGCTGGAGCATGCCATCGAAGGCCACGAGTTTAAAATGGTCTACATTGGTATCGCTACTCTAATTGCCTTTGCTTTGGTTATCTATCTGGCCTGGAAATACTAAAAACCACTTCTTTTTAAGCTGATTTTCTGGCTGCTATAGTTTATTTAAACGATGAAAGGGCTGCGGAATAATTTGATTTCGCAGCCCTTGGTTATAGGAACCAATAAAATTAATGAATCTGTAGTTGACGCTAGTGCAGATACACCTGTATACCAATCACAATTGCAACTAGAAGCACAACCGGAATAGCGATCGCCGCCATACCGTTGTGACTTTTGACCACTCGCGATTCGTGGCTAATTACCGCTGATTTAATGGTTTCATGCATCTCTTCGCGCAGCTTGGTGAGTTCGCCATCCAGACTGTCAGCGCTGTAAAGCTGACGCAGTCGGTCAAACACATCGCGGGCCAAAATCAAGCTCTTCTCAGGGTTCTCAAACAACATATCCATGATTTCATCGTGGGAGAAAACCACAATTTTGGCTTCCTCTTTGGCCTGGGCCGTCGAAGATCGGGGACGGCGATCGATCAGCTCTACTTCGCCAAAAACTCGCCCCGCCCCCAAGGATTTTGCCACTACCTGACCGGTTTCTGGATAGGTATCTACCAGGTCAATGCGGCCCGATTTAACTAAATAAACCTGCTGGCTTTCGTCCCCTTCCCGATAGATCACATCGCCTGGGGCATAGGTGAGTTTTTCCATAAGTAAATTTCACGCAGCGCGTTAGTTTCGCGGCTATTGTTCCCATACTAAACCCAGTTCTACCGGCCCAAGACGGGCACCCAAATAGAACTCATTGTTTATCTGGCAGAGGTGAGATTCCCATGACGCAAGTTATTTCGATTCACTCCTTTCGCGGCGGTACCGGCAAATCGAATCTAACGGCCAATATTGCCACGGCCGTGGCCAGCCAGGGTAAGCGGGTCGCCATTGTGGATACCGATATTCAATCCCCCGGTATTCATGTGCTATTTGGGCTGGATGAAGAAGACTTTACCCACTCCCTCAATGACTACCTGTGGGACAAATGCAGCGCTAAAGATGCCGCTTACGACGTCACTGCCCACGTGGTTACCGCTAGCGGTGCTCCCGCGGATATTAGCGGCACAGTGTATTTGGTACCCTCTAGCCTCAAGGCTGGCGAGATCGCCAAAATTCTGCGGGAAGGCTACGACGTGGGCCTGCTCAACGATGGCTTTCACGACCTGATCAACCAGCTCAACCTCGACTACCTGTTTATTGATACTCACCCTGGTCTGAACGAAGAAACCCTGCTTTCGATCGCGATTTCTGATCGCATGGTGATTATTCTGCGCCCCGACCGCCAGGATTTTTTAGGTACCGCCGTCACCCTCGAAGTAGCCCAAAAGCTCGATGTGCCCGACATTACCCTGCTAGTCAACAAAGCCCCCGACATTTACCCCCGCGAAACTTTGATTGATAAAGTGCAGACCCAGTACGGTGTGCCCGTCGGCGGCCTGTTTTATGAAAACGATGAAATGCTGCAGCTCGCCAGCGGCGGTATTTTTTGGCTGCACCATCCCGATCACGCCTTTAGCCAGGAGGTGCACAACGTAGCCCGTCAACTCACCGCTGCGGAGTAGCCCCATGACTTACCCCGCCCACGGGGAAACCCCCGCTCCCCGGCAGCAGCAGCCCCATGGTACCGGACCCAGAACCATGACCGACCTGCTGGGGCTACCCGATCCAGAGCGCACTCTGGTGAACTGGCTGGTGCGTCAGCGGGGTGCCTCCCTAGCCGATATCCTGGCCCATACCCAGACGGAGCCTGCTGCCGTGCAGGCCACGCTGGACAACTTGCTCACAGCGGGGTTCTTAACCGTTGATGAGGCCTCAGACCCGGCCCTGTTTAAGCCCAACCTGGTGTCGCGGAAGCCCCGCACCCTGCCCGATCAGCTGTGGAATGCGCTTGATTGACGTCGGTGTGCCAAATTCTACGCCCCAGCTAGGAGAGAATAGGTCCCTAGCCCTCTTGAGGTGTTTTTTGATCGGGATGTCCAGCCGAGAGCCATCAAAGCTGACGCAGAAGATCGCGGCTGAGCGCTGGTGAGGGTGGGGTTTCGATGGTTTCAGCCTCAAATACCTCGGGGATACCGCCGTTGAGTACGGTAATGACCTGCGGCGGGGTGGCATCGGGGGGATAGACCAGATCTATTTCAAGATCTTGACGGGCCTCGGCGGGAATGTTGAGCCTCAGCAGCGCCTCGGCTTCCTGGCCTCGGCGCTGCACCAGGTGAACGTAGTGGGTGCGCTCTAGACCCATCTGGTTTTTGAACTTTAGGCGCACAGTGCCCCGGAAGAAAACGCGATCTTCGGGCGGCCGCCGAAACCTGAGCCCCTGGACGAGATCCTCGTCGCGCATGGGGGTTTGGAACTTGAGGGTAATGGTTTGCTCGGAGCCTCGATTGTTGTAGAAGGGGAGCTTGAGGCTGTAGCGCACGCCGTAGTTGCCGTGGGCGCGGTAGGCCGTGTCTGGGTAGCGGGCCACCATGGGTGCGCTCTGGATCTGCCCAGTGCCAAAGGTGTTGCGGTCTACGGAGCTAATCACGTAGGAGAAGGCGTTGCCCGGTGCCGGAATCGTCAGCACATCGGTATCAGGAGAGTCGGTGACGGTGGCCTTCCAGTTGGCCCCCTTGGCGACTCCAGCCACTCGACCGTAGTAAAACCGCCCAAAGCGGTAGGTCTCTGGGTCGGAGGGGGGGATGTCTCGAGGGCCAGCCAGGTTGCCCTGCTTGAGCACCTGGAGCCAGTCCTGTAGGGTGGGTACGCGCTCGTTGCCGTTGGGCAGCAGGTCGGCGTAGCGAGATAGGCTAGCGACATGCACCGGACCGCTGCTGGAGAGGTACATCATGGCCGTACGACCATTGCTTGGAATGGGACGCGGCGCAATCGGGCGGAGGGGGCCAGTTAGCCCGTTTTCGCCGGTTTCCGGATTGATCTGGGCATCGGCTGCGGTGAGGGTAACCGGGCGAATCGGTGGTTTGGGAATCGCGCTGCCCTGGGGATAGCTGCCGTTGACGGGCACCGTGAGCTGGCGCAGGGGGATGGGAGTATTCATCAGCAGCTGTACGTGACCCGGCGGCACCGTGATGCGATCGGGCCAGTGAGACTGGTTAGCGCCGCGCAGAATGTCGGTGGTGGTGCGACTGCCGGGGCCAGCGTAGACATTGCCGTTGCTGCTCAGGCGCGCGTCGGGTAGGTTGATGAACGGGGCCTCCTGGCTGAGGTAGCTCACCCCCTGGTGAATGGTGATGTCGACGGGTTCGGTGCCGGGGTTGTAAACCACTACACCCATAAACAGGGTGCGGCGATCGTCAGGGTTTACGCCCCGAGCAATATGGTGGGCGAAGATGTCGAAACGCCCGTTAAAGGCGTAGTCGAGGTGGGCATCGGGCGAGGCCATGCCGTCTTTGGGGAAGGTGGAGAGCAGAATGCCGTTCTGCTGCACGACTTCGGGGCTGTTGCTGTTAAATACAGGAATTTCATCTAGGCCGCCGGGGAGAGGTCGTACTTCCTGATAGCGGATGACCTCGGCGTAGGTACCATCGCGGGGAATAACTACCGTTTTGGTTTCGGGGGTAGGGGTGACCTCGCCAGGGGGGAGTTGAGCAAACAGAGGGGAAAGGGTAAAAGCGACTAACGCACTCAGCATGGAGAACCCGCGGAACGACCAAAATAGTAGTGAATTTAGTGTGCCCAGGTAACGACAATCCTGAAGCAGTAGACGGCAACCCTGGCAACGGCTTTCGTTGACGTGAAGGGCTTAGCGTAATACCAGGCAGGCTAGGCTCTGCCAGATGTTAGCCTGACGGTTGAAAGGCAATTATGGCCTAACTGGGATCTATAAGGAGCCAATGCTATATTGGCCCGATCCACAATACCACTTTGGGGGACGGGGTATTTGGCTGCGTTTTAGGGAAAATCATCGAATCTTTATAGATTCTCTGGCTAGGGCTACTGACCACGTAGGGGGGCATCGAGCACCTTTACAATGCGATCGCGGGCATCTTCTAGATAGGCCACGGTGGCGATGTCGAGCCGCTGTCCGTGGCGGTTGAGGTGGCGGGCGATCGCTTCCTGGAGCTGCCTGAGCTGGTAGCGGGCCAGCACACGGGCTTCTTCGGGCGCACCGAAGGTAGCTTCCTGGGCTACAAACCCCAGCAGATCGGTGACCCCTTCGCCCGAGCCGTGATTGCGCAACACCAGGCTGGTCAGGGTATTTAGGTGGTGCCGCTGGAGCCCCTGACGCAGGCTGGAGATAGCTGTGGCCTGGGCGGGCGGGTTGAGCACCTCAGCCCAGATGGACTGCCCCAGGGTGTCGAACAGCTCTGCCAGGGTAAAGGCCTCGCCGCCCTGCTGCTTGAACTCGCTGTCGCGCAGACGCAGCAGGCGATAGCCGTCGAGCAAATTGCTGACCGTAAAGGCCTGGGTAGACAAAAGGCGATCGTAAATGGGGTAGTCGATGCGGTCTACGAAGGGGTCTTGGCCCCAGTCCATCCAGCGATCGGGAGCCAGGCGGTTAATTAACTCCGGCGATAGCGTCAGGGCGTCGGGGGCAAACACCCGCTGGTTGAGCACAGCTAGGGCGCGCCGCTGCTCCGCTGCCGCTATGGGTGCAAAGGGGGCCTGCCCGCCAGAACTCCAGGGGTCGGTGCGGGTAAAGCGCTGTCCGCCGATGTAGTTGGCGATGATCGCGGCCTGCATGTCGTAGTGAAAAAAGACCAGGTTTACCCGCTGGCGCAGCTGGCCGTAACCCTCGCCAGGGTTGACCGAATACCAATCTAGGCGGTCCCAGATTGTTTTTGCGATCGCCATTTGGCCCTCGGCATAGCTTAGGGGGTCGTCGCTCATATCCCAGGCGCTGGCCTTGGGGTCGAGCATGGTAAAGACATCTTCGTCGGGGGCGTAGGCTAGCCCGGTGGCCCCAGCGCGATCGGCGATGGGCTGAAGTTCGCGCTGGGCGGTAACCGGGTTGCTGACTGGATGGTAGCCGTACTCAATGGCCCACAGATCGTAAGGACCTAACTGGGTGGGGAAGTAGTCACCCTGGGGTTGACCTGGGGAAGCCAGATTGGGCGGTAAGTAATCCATAATCGAGCTGGTCATGCCCTGAGACTGGGTCATGCCTGGATCATTTAACGCTGAAGGAGACAGCAGCGTGCTGCCCAAAAAGTTGTGCCTTAGACCCAGCACATGGCCAACTTCGTGGGCGGTGAGCACTCGCAGATACTGTTGAATGTAGGTCTCTTTGACCTCGCGGCTGGAGAAGGGCGGCGCTAGGGTAGCAATGGCCAGTGACCCAAAGGCCGTGGTCTGCAGGCCTCGTAGACCTGAACAGTAGTCTGTTGCGTCAACCCGCTGAGGCGCATTGACCTGCTGGGACGAATTGGACTGGGCTCGGTTGGTGCTCGAAGACAGGCGTGCCATCAAGCGATCGCCCAGGGGATGGCCACAGGGACTGAGTCCGCCTGCACTGGGGCCTGACGTGGCGGCGGCTCCCGTCACCAGGGTGTCGTACTCCAGCATCAGGTCACGCACGACGCTGGCATCGAGAATGATATCGGCATCTAAAATTTCGCCAGTCAGTGGGTTGACCCGAGCTGGTCCTAACCCGCTGGCCCAGGGGTACAGCGAGTCTGACCAGCGAATGACGTTGTAGCGCACGTCGGCCGGGTCCCAATCGGCGTTGTCGGGCATTTGGCGCACGTCGATCGCCTGGGCGAATCCGGCTCGCTCAAAGGCGGCATTCCACCATTTCACGCCGTCGGCAATGGCAGCTCGGTACTCCACAGGGGTCGTGTTTTCAATCCAGAATACCAGCGGTTCTTTGGGCGGTGAGAGGGCGGCAGTTGGGTCTTGCTTTTCTAAGTGCCAGCGGTGAATGTAGCGTACAAAGGGATCTGAGAGGCCGGGTCGGCCGGGCGATCGGTAGGCGGTGACGAAGTAGCCCACCCGCTCATCGGCCTGACGGCCATGAAAGGTGGGGTGGTTAGGAATGGCTGACAGGCTGTAGCGCACCCGCAGGTTAAACCCCCGGTTGTCGGGCAGGCTGCTGAGCCCAAAGGAAAAGGGCGACGTCGAGCTGCCTCCGCCCGAGAACCCCATGACCGCTTCGAGTTCTACATTTTCAGGAAAGGCTTTGACTGGCCCCAGGTACGATGCCTCGGTGTTGACCGCATAGCTGCCCAAGGCCCAGGGAAACTGGGCCGAGAGGTTGACCGGGTCGCGGTTAATTAAAAAATCTTTCAGGTCGAGCAGAATTTCTCCAGTTTCGTCGTGGATGGCCTGAATGGGCAGGGTCGTGAGCACCGAGTCGCCAAAGGATTCTCGCAGTAGCCGCTGGGCTTGGGGCTGCGGGTTACGGAAGTACACGTTGGGCACCGCCACCTGGATGCGGTTGTCGGGAATCTGGCGAAACTGAATCATTAAATCGTTGACGGGCCAGCCCCGAAACAGCCCCAGCTCCCCCAGCCCCGACTCCAGGTTGGCCATAAACAGCAGATTTTGGTTGAGCTGATTGGGTTTGAGCCCTAGCAGCGCTCGATTGCGCTGCAGGTCGTGGTAGACCGTAAACAGCCCTGTCGATACCGTTAGCCCACTGACTGCCTCATTGAAGGGTTTAAGGCTGCCTGTAGGGGGTGTGGTCGTGGCTTCGGTGGCGGCTTCGGCCCCGTTGGCTTGGGCGTGGAGGGTGGGGGTGGGGGGTATAACCGGAGGGAAATAGGCGGCGGCCCGGCCGCTGTGCCCCCACGAGAGCGCTGCCGCGATCGCCAGTCCGCAGAAAAAGATGAGTCCTAGCCGCATGCCCCGCTTCACCCAGCGCACTCCTTTCCCCCTTAGATAGAGGCGTTTCGTGTTGTCATATGATAGTTCCCAATTTCACTAATTTTCTGACCCTATGCTGGAGACTGCCCCTGTTCTTGTTTCGCCACCGCTGCCGGTGGTGTGGCCCCGGTTTGAACAACCGCTACAGTTGGGGGTAATGGCCTCGGGCAACGGCAGCAATTTGGAGGCGATCGCCCATGCCATCGAGCGCGGCGACCTGCACGCTCAAATTTGCGTCGTTTTGTACAACAATCCTGGGGCGAGAGTGGCTGAGCGAGCCGCCCGCCTGGGGCTACCGGCGGTATTGCTCAACCATCGCCACTACCCCAGCCGCGAAGCCCTCGACTACGACATTGTGCAAACACTCCAGGCCCACGGCGTGGACTGGGTAATTATGGCGGGTTGGATGCGCTGCGTAACGACGGTCTTGATTGACGCCTTTGCGCATCGGGTGCTTAATATTCATCCCAGTCTGCTGCCCAGTTTTCCGGGGCTGCGGGCCGTAGAGCAGGCGCTGGCGGCGGGGGTCAAGGTGGCGGGCTGTACGGTGCACCAGGTCGAGCTAGCGGTAGACAGTGGCCCGGTGATTATGCAGGCGGCGGTGCCGGTGGAGCCAACCGATACGCCGACGGCCCTTCAGGCTCGTATTCAGGTGCAGGAACACCGCATCTATCCCGCTGCGATCGCCCTGGCGGCTTTGGCCTCAGCTAAAAGTACCCGGCCGGGTGACGGCGACCCTGGGGCATAGCTTCCAGAATGGGCTTAATCCCAAAGGTCAAGGGCACGCGCTTCTGCCAAGTGCCCAGCTGCCTGGGACAAGCCGTATTTTTTGGTGAAATCAAGCTATGGAAATTAGTACTTTTGAGCTGCTGGTTAAGCGCATTGCCCCGCCCCCGGCAGACCCCGCCGTGGCCCGCCGCGTGGTCCAGGGATATTTTCTAACAATTGCTAATTTGGAAGACCGCGATTTTACCTATCAGCTTGAGTTTCATGTCAGCCGTCCCAACCCGGTTGACCCCGATCGCAACCTGGCTGGCAATGCTTTTGTAGCTTTTGACATCGCTGGTGAAAACACCACGCTAGCGCTGAGCCCGGTCATGCCCAGCCCTGTGACCCCGGTGTTTACCACCCGGTTTAGGCTGCCTGCTAAGCAGACGGCTTCAGTGCAGCTGCTGCCCGATCTGACTCGGCCTGGTCTGCTAAATGAGGCTAATCCCGACGTTGAGATTCGTGGATTTGTGCGCCTGCGCCTGCCCGCCCTGCGCCAGGGAATTTTCCTGCGGCCCCAGAGCAATAGCCCGGTTAAAGTACTGCTCAATCCCGAAGTGCGCGGCACCTTCTTGCCCAACGACCTGGCAGCTCGCGGCGGTGACTTTGACCAGATCAACTATCCGCTAGAACTCGCCAGCGGCAAGGGACTTAACGAGGTAGAGCCCGATCGCGGTTTCTTCCCCATCGATCCGGTCATCGTGTCTGAGGTAGTTAACGATCGCCCGCCCCTCGACGTGATTAACCCCCCCATGATTGATCTATCGCTGCTGAGCCCCACGGCTCGGGCGGAGGTTTTGGCCGAAACTCTGGCCCAGGTTGATCCCAGCGCCGAAAACCTGAACACCGTTAGCGACCTGCTGTCCAAGCTGGAAATTCCTATCCGCATGGAACCGGTCAACCGGTAGGTGCTTGGTTCATCCCAGCGCCCGAGAGAATGTTTATCCCCGCTCGGGTGCTGGTCTGCCAGCTAGCCTCACGTCTCCGCTTTGCTCGTTGCCTCATGCTGATTCCAATAGCCGTGGACAGCCCTAAGGCCAAACCCTGGTTGCCTACCCCCGATTGATCAAGGGCAAACGACCGTTTGCCCCTGCAGGGTACCTGTTTCGAGCCGGGTTTTTGAACCGGACTTGGTATAACTCACGGCTGTTGGACGTTATTTAGATCGCCATAACACGAAGTATCAATGAAACCCTTTACCTTTCAGCCGGTTTCCTTTAGCTGGGTGGCGCTGCATCCTCAGCCCCAGGGAGTGGTTCAGTTCATTGGTGGAGCATTTTTTGGCTCCTTCCCAACCCTCAGCTATCGCCACCTGCTGCATGAAATCTACAACGCTGGCTACACCGTGGTGGCCATGCCCTTTCGGTTTAGCTTTCGCCACTGGGGTATTGCCCTGAGCCTATTAGAAGAGCAGCGGCGGCTACAGGCGTATCTGCCAGAGCTAGCGGCTCAAGCCGGTTACGAAGCGGAAGTTTACCAGCAGAGCGATCGCTACGCCTGGCTGGGCCACAGCCTGGGCTGTAAATACATTGCCCTGCTAGAACTGCTCTGTGGCGTTGAGCTCAACCCGTTAGATACCACCTTAGATGAGGTGATTGGCGTTGAGAATGCCCACTGGTTGCGCGATCGCCTGGCCACCGCCCCCGTTATCTGGAACCAGCCCACGCTGCTTTTGGCTCCCGACATCAGCGACACCACTAGCGCAGTGCCGCTCAAAACCGTGGCTCACCTGCTCAATAAGTTGGGTTTGGGAGTGCAGCCTACCCGCCAGCAAACCCTCGACCTAATCGATCGCAGCCGCCTATTCAACCTGACGGCCATGGTTTCTTTTAGCCGCGACACCGTGGCTGGAAGCATAACCGATCCTTGTCCCGCCGCCAGCGATGTCGGCTGGCTTTACCGACATCTGCAAACGAAAAAGCTGATCCACACAGAGCTAGGGGGCAAACACCTCGAACCGCTCGGGGTGAACGTAGGACCCTGGCTCGTGGATCTCAACCCGTTTGATAAGTTTGCCAAGCCGCTGCTGAGCTGGTCTACTGGGGAAACGGTGGTAAAGTTTCTTCACCAGCTCCAGCACCGCATCATTGAGTCGACGATACCTAAGCCGACGATACCCGTAAATTTGCCGGAGCCATCGCTGGCTAAGCGTTAGAACATGGCTTAAACCGGCTCTCTACTTAGCGCTGAGCCATTGGGTTTATGAGCTGGTTGGCCGGAAAACGAGGATCGAGCTGAAGCACCATGTGGCGCTGATCGATAGTTAGCCAGCCCTCGGTTTTAAAGTCTTTGAGCAGGCGGGTGACGGTAACGCGGGTGGTGCCAATGGCGGTAGCCAGCTGGTGGTGGGTCAGCCGCATAGGAATGCGAATACCGCTGGGCTCAACATGGCCAAAGTCTTGGGCCAGCATGAGCAAAAAGTGCTTGAGGCGATCGGCTACCAGGCGCTTACCCGAGAGGGCCAGCCAGGCCTCAGCCTGCTGCATCCGCAGAGTAATATTGCGAAACATGCCCGCCATTAACACCGAGGACCCTTCAATTTCGGCCATGGGCAGCGAGAGCACGTCGACATCGGTCAGGGCGGTGGCCCAGTAGGGGTCAACGGAGGTTAGGGGCAGCCCCACGGGCATAGACGGCCCGGCCAGCCCCAGCAGGGTCTCGCTACCGTCTTGCTGAATGGTGAACAGTTGAACAATTCCCCGACAGATGATCAAGATTTCGTCGACCCGGAGCGGCATGGGCCGTCCTGCGGGGTAAGGTACCAGGGCTCGTTCTCGATATAGCTGCTCTAGGAGCTGAATGAAGGTCTGATGACTGCGAGGGTCAATAGCAGCATCGCGGGCAGCGGAAGTTGCGGTTACAGACACTGAGATACCTAGAGTTCGCCGGGGTAAACTGCTAACCCACAGAAAGCGCAACGATCAATTGAACCGCTCCAGGACTGACCTACGGGGCGATCGCGGCATGGTCGGCACTCAGGTCATCCAAGTTGGATGAATTCTGGCTCGGTGGTAGCAGGGTCCCCGCCCCCATCTTCAACGGCTTAAATTAAGAAACTCCTCAAGCTAGGTTAAGCCCAGGCAAATAGTTCGTTAACGTTTGTGATCTGCCGCACCAGTCGCGGTGGGTTTAGCTGTCTACAACACATTTGCCGGAGCTTTTCAGAATCAAGGAAAAAAGGTTTAGGAATGTGGCAGGTAGTCGCGTACGTCGGTCACCTGGCCTGCCAGAGCCGCTGCTGCCACCATTGCCGGGCTCATCAGCAGGGTGCGACCCGAGGCCGACCCCTGGCGTCCTTTAAAGTTGCGGTTTGACGAGGAGGCGCTGATCTGCCGCCCCTGGAGCTTGTCAGGGTTCATGGCCAGGCACATTGAGCACCCCGCCTCTCGCCACTCAAAGCCTGCGGCGGTAAACACCTGGTCTAACCCTTCGGCCTCAGCCTGCTGCTTCACCCGTTCAGAGCCGGGCACCACAAAGGCTTTTACCCCTGCGGCCACGGTGTGGCCCTGGACGACCTTGGCCGCCTCGCGCAGGTCGCTGATTCGTCCGTTGGTGCAGCTGCCAATAAAGCATACGTCAACGGCGGTGCCCTTTAGGCTTTGGCCAGGGCTGAGATCCATGTAGGCAAAGGCGTCTTGGGCCAGCACCTGCTCTTCGTCGGGTAGGCTTTCGGGCAGGGGCAGGGTTTCGTGAATGGCAATGCCCTGGCCGGGAGTAATGCCCCAGGTGACGGTGGGGCCAATGTCGGCGGCGCTGAACACTACCACGTCGTCATACTCGGCGTCGGCGTCGCTGCGCAGGGTTTGCCACCAGGTGACAGCCTCATCCCAGGCAGCGCCCTGGGGTGCAAAGTCGCGACCCTTGAGATAGTCATAGGTGATCTGGTCGGGGTTGACGTAGCCGCAGCGCGCCCCGCCCTCGATCGCCATATTGCAGAGGGTCATGCGCTCCTCCATCGACATCGCCTCAATGGCGGTGCCAGCAAACTCGTAGGCGTAGCCCACGCCGCCTTTGACTCCCAGGGTGCGAATGATGTGTAATACAACGTCCTTGGCGTAGACCCCAGGGGGCAGTTCACCGTTGACCTCAATGCGGCGCACCTTGAGCTTGCCCAGGGCCAGGGTTTGAGAGGCCAGTACGTCGCGCACCTGGCTGGTGCCAATGCCAAACGCGATCGCCCCAAATGCGCCGTGGGTAGAGGTGTGGCTATCGCCGCAGGCGATCGTCATACCCGGCTGGGTCAGCCCCTGTTCGGGGGCAATCACGTGGACAATGCCCTGGCTGCCCGAGCCGATGTTGTAGAAGCGAATACCGTGCTCTTTGCAGTTTTGCTCTAGGGCCTGCATCATGGCCTCGGCCAGGGGGTCAGCGAAGGGGCGGGCCTGGCTTTCGGTCGGTACGATGTGGTCGACGGTGGCGACGGTGCGCTGGGGGTACATCACCGTTAGCTGACGCTCGCGCACCATGGCAAAGGCTTGGGGGCTGGTGACTTCGTGCACCAGGTGCAGCCCAATAAAAAGCTGAGTCTGCCCCGATGGCAGCGTGCCAACGGTATGTAAATCCCAAACTTTGTCGAACAGCGTACCCTTGCTCATGGCAGACCTATAGGCAAAAACGATGAAACCTGTTTAGCGTAGAAAGAGGGCGAATGCGTTACCAGTGTTCTATCTTAGCCCAAAGCCCCTGCCCCACGGCTTAGGAAAATATCTCTCTAGATCGAGCTCGCAAGTGTATCCGATGGTCCTTGTAGTTCCCTTATAGATTCTTTACAGTTTCTTGGTACCTTCCAGCGAGGTGCGGCTTCGGTTTTTGGTAGAGCATGGAAAGCTTTGCCAGAGCCAGTCTGCACCCCAAAAATTGGTTTTATTCATTAGGAGATACGTCATGGGTTTTCTAGGCAAGCTATTCGGTAAAAAAGAAGAAGAAAAAGCTAAGGCCACCCCCAGAATTAATGTGAAGCAGGCAGCCACCACCGCCAAAATTGACGCCGCTAAGGTGGGTATTGATGGCCAGTTCGACGAGAGCGGCTTGGCCAAGCGCGTAGCTTTGGCCCTCGACCAGGCCAACATCTCGGACAGCGTGGGCCTTTGGGTGGCTCAAACTGGGTCCACCGTGGTGCTGAAGTACAACCCCGACGCCGAAAGCGTGCTGGAGCAAGCGAAAAAAGTTGCCATGGGTGTCGATGGCGCTACCAATGTCACCACTCAGCCCAACTCCTAGGTAAATTTGCCATAGATAACTAGAGCCGCCGAAACCTGGTCTCGGCGGCTCTTTTTTGGGTCTCACCCTGCTGCGATCGCAGCCTCGGCGTCTGAGCACAGGTGAGAACGTTTGTCGATGAGGATCTGGGCACTGTCCTGGGGCGACAGGCCAGCGATATTTACCTGAGGAATAACGTTGCCGCGCCGCTTTAGATCGTGGCGATAGGCGCGATCGTAGTAGTCGAGAATGATGGCGCAGGCGGCGCGCAGGTTGCCCGATTGAATGTGCTGTATGGCAGCTTGGGTGCGATCGCCCCCCAGGCGTTTACGAATTCGCTCGGTGGCCTCAACGAGATCTGCCTCAGCCGCCTCGCCATAGATCTCCACCAGCAGGTCAAGGCGCTCGTCGAGCGATCGCACCACCTCCACCGCCGGGGCCGCCTCCATCTGTGCAAACAGCTCGTTAGGAATGCGGCAGGTGCCCACCCGGCGGCTCTCGGCCTCCAGCCAGATGGGGCGATGCGAGGGTAATTTTGCCCACTGCTCCGCCAGCAGGTTCTCGTAGTGCTCCGTTGAGGGCTGCGGCGGCAGCAACAATGCCCCAAAGCTACTGCCCCGGTGGTTGGCCAGAGCCTCAAGGTCTAACACTGGCTCCCCCAGCGCAGCCAGCTCTTGCAAAATCAGGGTTTTACCACTGCCGGTCATGCCGCCCAGAATCACAATTTTCTTGGGGCTAGCTAGGGTATCCCGCACCCAGCGGCGGTGAGCCTTGTATCCCCCGATCAGGGTGTGTACCGTAAACCCGGCCAGTTCCAAAATCCAGCCCATGCCGCCGCTGCGCATGCCTCCCCGCCAGCAATGCACCCGAATGTGGCGATCGGGGGCCAAAGCCTTAGCCGCACGTATAAACTCGCCGCACTTGGGGCCAGCAATGTCAAAGCCTAGCTCTACGGCGGCCTCGCGCCCCACCTGTTTGTAGCAGGTGCCCACCTGGGCGCGCTCATCATCAGTGAATAGAGGAAAGCTCACGGCCCCAGGAATATGCCCCTGCTCGTATTCGCCTAGGCTGCGCACGTCAAGAATAGGGCCAGAGCCTTGCAGAAAGTCGTCAATATTTAAAGGCGATGGCATGGGCAGGGTTAGGCGAATTCAGGTTAGGCCTTGCTTTAGTGTAGCGGGTTGCAGCTTAGGAGGAATTGGTGCAGGCACCACGATGTAGCCCTCACCGCGATCGCCCAGCACCCAGTTTCGCTCCAAACCCCAGGTCCACCAGTGGGCTGCCGTGTAGGCGCAGGTGAGGGCATCAAGCTGGTCTTCTACCGCTTTCATCGCCGCCCCTGTAAGCGGAATCTCAGGCAAGTCAGAGTCCTCCAAACTGAGAGCGGGTTCCAGGGTGGGCAGCACCGCCAGTTGGTACTGCCGCAGCTTTTCCAGTTCAGGACGACGCTGGGCCAGAGTGCCCTTCTTGTACTTAAGAATTTTGGTCAGTCCAAACAGATGAACCGTTGCCGGGTGGGGGAAGACCTCCAGCTGAAACCGTCCTTGCGGCTGAGGATCACTGCGGGGCTGGTGCTGAAAGCCGAGGGATTCTAGGGCCAGACCAAAGGCGATCAGTTTTTCGGCAAAGGGGCGACCCCGGTTGGCGGGGTAGCAGCCCGCGTCGTAGCGACCAAAGTACTTGTGGGCCAGGCGATCGGGCAAGCGCATGCCGGTTTCGTTGGGGATGAGGGTTGGGGCGTCTACCGCCACCACGGCATTATCAGCACCCTCGGCCCATTGAGATATCCAGGCCAGAATCTCGGCTACCGTTTGCAGGCGATCGATGGCAACTAGCTGCAGGCGATCGCCCGCCATATCCAGGCAACATAGGCCCGTGGGGCCACTTTGCCAACCTAAATCAACCCCGAGAAAGCGATGGTACTCGCGCTTCTGAGGGGGTTCCTCGATTCGCGCTGGTTTTTGCGGGCTGCGAGAATCGCTGCTCATCTACACAAATTCTCCGCTCGATGTAGTCTGTCGGCTTCGACTCCGCTCGGCCGACAGAGACCCCGCTTAGCCGACATAGGCTCCGCTCATCCGACGGGCTGGCATAGTGTTCTGATAAAGAGTGTGCCTTGCCTGGGTCGTAGGGGGTAAGAACGCCTAGTCTTCTAGATCCACATATTCTCGCTGGTCAACCCGGCGGTACATGCGAGTGTTCAGCTTAGGGTAGTCACAGATATCGAAATCTAATCGCATACCACCCACCAGGTAAACCAGGTCTTCGGTAAACGGGTTGCTGAGGCTGTGGGCCAGCCCTCCTGGGGCAAAGCCCATAAAGTCGCCAGGGCCAATCTCAAAGGTGTCTGTACCAATTTCTGCCAGTCCCCGCCCTGAGAGAACATAGATAAATTCTTCCTCGGCCTGGTGGACGTGATACTGGGTCGAGTCGTGGCCCGGTTCGACTCGCACCAGGTGAATGCCCAGGTGGTGCAAGCCAGTTTCGTCGCCCAGCGACCTGCCGTGGCGGATTGCCCTAGGATTAAGGGGGTGAACAAAGACAGCTTCGGGTAGGGCTGCGATCGCCGCAGCGGTCAGGAGTGGATGAGGGTCCGTCATAGGTCAATTCCCGTAGTAGCGTAGATGGGTTGGTGAGCCGTGCCCACCCTACGGCAGCAGTAAACAGATTTCTCAGGCAGGGGTTAGGGAAAACATACATGAAGTCTACACTTGCACAACTCACTACTCGGTTTGAGCAAGCTTTGGTCGCTGCCTTTGGCCCAGAGCTAGCCGGTACCGACCCTATGCTGGTGCCCACCACTAACCCCAAGTTTGGCGACTACCAGGCCAACTTGGCCATGTCGCTAGCCAAGCCACTCAAGCAGAAACCCCGCGACATTGCCACCCAAATTGTCGAAAAGCTCGACCTTAGCAACCTCTGCGAGCCACCCGAAATTGCCGGCCCTGGCTTCATCAACCTGCGCTTCAAAACCCAGTACTTAGAAGATCAGCTCAAGGCTATGCAGGCCGATCCGCGCCTGGGGGTGGCTCCTGCCGAGCAGCCCCAAAAGGTGATTGTCGATTTCTCTAGCCCCAACATTGCTAAAGAAATGCACGTTGGCCACCTGCGATCAACCATCATCGGCGACTCCATCGCTCGAGTGCAGGAGTTCATGGGCCACGACGTACTGCGCATCAATCACGTCGGCGACTGGGGCACCCAGTTTGGCATGCTGATCACTCATCTAAAAGAAGCCTGTCCCGAGGCGCTAGAAGCGGTTTCATCGGTAGATATCGGCGATCTGGTCGCCTTTTACAAGCAGGCCAAAAAACGCTTTGATGAAGACGACAGTTTCAAAGTCCGCTCTCGTGAAGCCGTTGTCGCTTTGCAGTCGGGCGAAGATACGGCTACCAAAGCTTGGAAAGCGCTTTGCGAACAGTCCCGCAGGGAATTTCAAAAACTCTACGATCGCCTCGACATCAAGATTCAAGAACGTGGTGAATCTTTCTACAACCCCCTGCTGGCCGATGTCGTCAAGGATTTAGACACCCAGGGGCTCCTGATTGAAGACCAGGGGGCCAAGGTCGTCTTTGTCGACGGCTTTACCAACAAAGACGGTGACCCGCTGCCGCTGATCATTCAAAAAACCGACGGCGGCTACAACTACGCCACCACTGACCTGGCCGCCATCCGCTACCGCACCCAGCAGGACGGGGCCGATCGCGTGCTCTACGTAGTTGACGCGGGGCAGGGCAACCACTTTGCCCAGGTGTTTCAGGTGGCCGCCAAGGCCGGCTGGATTCCCGACAATATCGAGCTTACCCACGTGCCCTTTGGGGTAGTGCAGGGCGAAGACGGCAAGAAGTTCAAAACCCGCTCTGGCGACACTGTGCGCCTGAAGGACTTGCTCGACGAAGCAGTCAGCCGCGCCCGCACTGACCTGGAAAATCGCATTCAGGCTGAGGAACGGCAAGAAACTGAGGCCTTCATTCAAAACGTCGCCGAAGCTGTTGGCCTGGGTGCGGTAAAATACGCCGACCTGAGCCAAAACCGCACCAGCAACTATATCTTTAGCTTCGACAAAATGCTGGCCCTAGCGGGCAATACTGCCCCCTACATGCTCTACGCCTACGTGCGGGTGCAGGGCATCAGCCGCAAGGGCGACATTGACTTTGACCACCTGCCCGCCGAGGCCCGCATTCACCTCGAAGATGACACCGAGTTTGCTCTAGCCCGGCACCTGCTCCAGCTCGATCAGGTGGTGGAGGAAGTCGCCCGCGAACTCTACCCCAACCGTCTCTGCCAGTACCTCTTTGAGCTGAGCCAAAAGTTCAACCAGTTCTACGATCGCTGCCCGGTGTTACAGGCGGCAGACCCTCAGCGCACGTCCCGCCTGTTGCTCTGTGATCTCACCGCTAAAACGCTGAAGCTGGGCCTGTCGCTGCTGGGCATTCAGGTGCTAGAACGCATGTAAAAGTGCTGCGTACAGCTGCCATGTTTAGCTGACATCCTCCTAAAGACAGGAGACATTCTGTTTCAAACTTGCTTTCCTCAAGATGGGTGCAAAATAGGACGCAAGCAGGGCATCTATCTTGAAGAGATATCCCGATATCTAAACGGAACGTTGAATTAATAGTTAGCGAGTAATTCTCTCCCTAAAGGATGTTGAAGCCCCTCTGAATTAGGGGCTTTTAATCTGGCTAGGCTAATACTTTGAAAGCTACTTTTATGGAAGTAATGCAGCTTCAAAAAGATTGTGCGCTCTGATACTAACTGCTGGTGCGAGAGGCACGTTATCGGGAAAGCTAGGGTTGCGTCTCAAACCAGTTTTTAAGTTTTTGGTTGAAACTATCACAATGCCCTACGCGGTAGTCGGTCACTACAATGCTGGCTTAATTGGCCTGTCCTTGGGTGTTGCAGTGTTGGCGTCTTTTACCACCCTGAGTTTGGGGCGGCAGATTTTGAGCATAGAGCGCTACCAGTGGCCCTGGCTGCTGGGTGGTGGGCTAGCCATGGGCATGGGCATTTGGGCCACTCACTTTATCGGTATGCTGGCGCTGGAACTGCCCGTGCCGGTGAGCTACGACATTCTAATGACGGGTCTATCGCTGGTGAGTGCGGTGCTGGCGGCTAGCGTGGCGCTGGCGATTGTCAGTCGGCCCAGCTTGGGCTGGCCTGGGGTGGTAGCTGGCGGTTGGGTTATGGGGTTGGCGATCGCCTGGATGCACTACACCGGTATGGCGGCGATGGAAATACCGGCTCACCTGAGCTACTACTGGCCTCTAGTTGCCCTCTCGGTGGTCATAGCCGTAGTCGCCTCGACGGCAGCACTAGTGCTCAACATCTGGCCGCCGCAGCGCCCTGGGCAGGGGCAGCCCTGGTTTGCTAAGTTAGCGGTACCAACTTTAGGCATCGCCATTGGCGGCCTGCACTATACCGCTATGGCTGCCACAGCGTTTCAGCCCAATGATATAGCCGCTGATCTAACCAATCATTTGACTGCGAGTGTAGCAGCGCTACCCAATTTCAAGGCTCAGTGGCTAGCTTTAGCCGTGGGGCTCGGAGCCGCCGTAATTTTGCTGCTGACCCTAATCGCCCTGCGCATTAACCGACGCCTCACTCAGCAGCGTTTGCAGGAGGTGGCCCTGACCAATAGCGAACAGCGCTTTCGTTCCCTAATTCGCGAGATGGGAGTTGGGGCGCTGCTGCTCAACGCCAAAGCCGAAATTTTAATTCGCAATCAAGCGGCTCAGCTGCTGCTGCACCTGCCCGAAGGAGAGGGCCACCCCCTGGTGTTTGGTCAGGCTGGCTACATTCAGAATGAGAACGGCACGCCTTTTGCACTAGCAGATCTGCCGGTGCAGCGGGCGATCGCCCAAAAAGCGCCTTTAGGGGATGTGGTCATGGGGGTCAGTGCTACCGAGGCCGACCCGCCGCGCTGGCTGCTGGTAAATGTTGACCCCCAGCTGAACGAGGCGGGGCAGGTAGAACGGGTGGTGTGCACCTGCAGCGACATTACGATGCAAAAGCAGGCCGAGGTGGCGGTACGAGCCGTGGCCAACCGTGAAAAAGCGGTGATGCAAATTGTGCAGCGCATGCGCCAAACCCTGGATCTGGAGGCTATTTTTGCCGCCACCACTGAAGAACTGCAGCAGGCTCTCAGCTGCGATCGCGTCTGGATCTACCGCTTCAACCCTGACTGGAGCGGTACTGTAGTAGCCGAAGCGCTCACTGACTCCACGGCCCCTTCTACGCTGGCGACGGCAACAGTCAGCGATCGCCTCATTGACCAGGACGACTGCGGTGCTCGCCAACTGCAAAGCGGCGGTTTTGACGATGGCTATCTGCTGCTCGAAGATACTTACCTGCAAGAAACCCAGGCAGAAACCTACCGCCAAGACCGCACCTATCACCGCGTCAACGATATCTACACCGAAGGGTTTGATACCTGTTACCTGGAGTTTCTAGAGCGATGGCAGGTGCGTGCCTACGTCATTGTGCCTATTTTTGCTGGCAGCCAGCTCTGGGGGCTGCTGGGCATCTACGCCCACCACTATCCGCGCACCTGGGCTCGCAACGAAGTCAAAATGGTGCTTCAGGTCGGTACTCACCTGGGTACGGCCGTACAACAGGCCGACCTGCTGCGGCAGACCCAGCAGCAGGCCCAGGCGCTAGCGGTGGCTAAACGCGCTGCCGATGCCGCAAGCCAGGCCAAGAGCGACTTTTTGGCCAGCATGAGCCACGAACTGCGAACTCCTCTCAACGCCATTCTGGGCTTTACCCAAATTTTGCACGACGACGACAGTCTAGATGCGGCCCACCGCGACCTGATTGCCATTGTCAACCGCAGCGGTAACCACCTGCTGGGGTTGGTCAACAACGTGCTGTCGTTGGCCAAAATAGAGGCCAACAAAATTACCCTTAACAACGGGGTCTTTGACCTGCACCAACTCTTGCAGGCCGTGGATGACCTGCTGCAGCTCAAGGCTGAAGCCAAGGGAATTCAGCTAGCGGTGGTGCCGCCGCCGTTGCCCCACCAGCTATGGGCCGACGAGAGTAAACTGCGGCAGATTTTAATTAACCTGATTGGCAACGCGATCAAATTTACGCACCAGGGCAGCGTTGTGGTGCGATCGCGCCTGCATCCAAACCTGAGCGATCCGGCTCAGCCCTACCGGCTCAACATCGAGGTGCAAGACACTGGCGTAGGCATTGACTCAGAAGAAATTGCCCACCTGTTTCAGCCCTTTCACCAAACTCAGTCGGGGCGGCGTTCCGCTGAAGGCACCGGGTTGGGGCTGTCGCTCAGCTACAACTTTGCTCAACTGATGGGGGGCGACATCACCGTGACGAGCCAGTCAGGGGTGGGCTCGACCTTCACGGTCAGTTTGCCCGTGGGTATGGCCGCGATTGTCAAAGACCAGCCCTCGGGGGTTGTTGCCGCTGGCTTAGAGCAGCCTGACTACGACATTGTGCACCTGGCCTCACACCAGCCCGCCCCCCGAATTCTAGTCGCTGACGATGTGGCCGAGAGTCGACTGCTGATTCGCCACTGGCTAGAGGGAGCTGGGTTTGAGGTGCGCGAAGCCAGCCAGGGTGAAGAGGCTATTGCCCTGTGGCAGGCGTGGCAACCTCACCTGATCTGCCTTGACATGCGCATGCCCGTGCTCGACGGCTATGCCGTGGCGCGTCGGGTTCGCCAGCTGCCTGGGGGTGCTACCACCACGATTATTGCGGTGACCGCCAGTGTCTTTGAGGAGCAGCGCTCAGACTGCCTTACGGCGGGCTGTGATGCCGTGCTGCCAAAACCCCTTCAGCGTCGGGTGCTGCTCGAGCACATTGGCCGGAGCCTAAACCTCGCCTATCAGTACACCAGTGGGTCTCAGCTCGATGAAGATAGCTCGATGGTCAAACACCGGCTCCAGGAGACTACAGCAGCCCAGCCCGATTACAGCGGACAAAGCTCGATTAAAGATCATCGCCCCCTCACCGAGGCTGACTTAAGTTTGCTTACCCCCGACTGGCTCAGCCAGGTTCACCAGGCTGCTCAAGCCGCTGACGACCGCCGCGTCCGTCAGCTCATCGCCCAGCTTCCCCCCGAACAAGACCCCCTAGCGCAGCGGTTAAATCGTCTAGTCAACGATTTTCGTCTCGATGTCATCATCGACCTCACCGCTGTTCCCTCCTCAACGCTTTCCCTGTAGCCGATCGAACCTATGACTACCGCTGTTCCCCCTCACCATCAGGATGCAGATATTAAGGATGCAGACATTCTCCTGGTAGACGATATACCTGACAACCTGCGGGTACTGTCTACCATTCTGGAATCCGAGGGCTACCGCTGCCGTAAGGCCATTAGCGGTGCCCTGGCCCTAAACGCCATTGCGCTGGCTCCCCCAGACCTGATCTTGCTCGATATCACCATGCCTACGATGGATGGTTTTGAGGTTTGCCGTCAGCTTAAGGTGAGCGAGAGCACCCAGAGCATCCCGATTATTTTTCTGACCGCCCGCGACGCCGAAACCGAAAAAGAGCAGGCGTTTGGCCTTGGGGCAGCCGATTATATCGTCAAGCCCTTCATGGCCTACGAGGTACTGCTGCGGGTTAAGCATCAGCTGGCCCTGCGGCGACAGCAGCAGCAGCTAAAGGCCCAAAACCAACAGCTCCAGGCCGAAATTAAAGAACGTCAGCAGGTTGAAGCCGAACTTCGCCGCCAGCGCCAGCGTTCTGAGGAGCTATTGACTAACGTGCTGCCCTTCCAAATTGCCCAGCGCCTCAAAGAGCGGGAGCAGGCGATCGCCGACCAGTTTGACGCCGTCACTATTTTGTTTGCCGATATCGTGGGCTTTAGCCCCGTGGCGGCCCAGCTGGCCCCCTGCGACCTGGTGCATCTACTCAATCGAATGTTTTCTCGCTTCGACGAGCTGGCCGCCATCTACAAGCTAGAAAAAATCAAGACCATCGGGGACGCCTATATGGTAGCCGCCGGCGTGCCCTGCCCCCGCCCCGACCACGCCCAGGCGATCGCTCAAATGGCCTTAGACATGCAGGCCACCATCAGCGACTTTCAGCGGCCCGACGGTCATCCCTTCCGGCTGCGCATCGGCATTAACTCAGGCAGCGTTGTCGCTGGAGTAATCGGCATTCGCAAATTTATCTACGATCTCTGGGGCGACACTGTCAACATCGCCAGCTTTATGGAAACGACCGGCGAGGCTGGCAAAATTCAGGTGTCAGAGCTGGCCTACGCTCACCTCAAAGACCACTTTACCCTCAAGCCTCGCGGTCCGGTTTGTCTTAAAAATGGCGACAGCATGACCACCTACTGGCTGACTCCCCAGGAGCAGGTCACCCCCAAACCTACCCAGCTGACCGCCCTGGAGTACCCCACTGGCCCAGCCCTGTGCTGCGGCTAACCCCTAAGCATCGCCCTTAAGCATCGGCAGTGGCCCCGACTTCTACCGCCACTGGCGTCAGGGGTTTGGTGGCGCTCAGGGCCGCATTCACCAGCCCTAAAAACAGCGGGTGGGGCGCGCTAGGCCGCGACTGAAACTCCGGGTGAAACTGGCTGGCAATAAAGAAGGGATGGCCAGGTAGCTCAATAATTTCTACCAGGCGACCGTCGGGAGAGGTGCCACTGACGGTATAGCCCGACTCCACAAACAGGTTGCGGTAGGCGTTGTTGAACTCGTAGCGGTGACGGTGGCGTTCGTAGACAACTTCCGCCCCGTAGAGGCGACTGGCCAGGGTATCGGGAGCCAGCCGACAGGGGTAAAGCCCCAGCCGCATAGTGCCGCCCAAATCGACTACATCCTGTTGCTCAGGCAGCAGGCTGATAACTGGGTTGGGGGTTTCGGGGGTAAATTCTGAACTGTCGGCTCCGTCGAGCTGGGCCACGTGGCGAGCCCACTCGACGACCGAGCACTGCATGCCCAGGCACAGCCCCAAAAAGGGAATGCCTCGGGTGCGGGCATACTCGATCGCCTGCACCTTACCGCCGATGCCGCGCGAACCAAACCCACCCGGCACCAAAATGCCGTTGACGCCGCTCAGGTGAGCCTCCGGGCCGTTGACTTCAATGTCTTCAGAGTTAATCCAGCGCACGTTCAGGGCGGCTCGATGGGCGATCGCCGCATGGCGCAGCGCCTCCACCACCGACAGGTAGGCATCGTTGAGGCTGACGTACTTGCCCACAATGGCAATGTCAACCGGGTGACTAGAGCTGTAAAGCCCCTCTACAATGGTTTCCCACTGACCCAGGTGGGGCTGGCGCTGATCGAGCGCCAAGCTTTTCAACGCCTGGTGGGCCAGCCCTTCGTGCTCCAGCTTGAGGGGCACCTCATAGATGCTGCTGGCATCCTGGCAGGTGACCACGGCCTCGGCGGGCACGTCGCAAAATTCGGCAATCTTTTCCTTCATCGGCTGGGGCAGCGGACACTCGCAGCGGCACACCAAAATGTCGGGCTGAATGCCGATCGATCGCAGCTCTTTGACCGAGTGCTGAGTGGGCTTAGTTTTGAGCTCTCCCGCCGAGGCAATGTAGGGCACCAGGGTGACGTGCATGTAGAGCACATCCTGGCGGCCCACATCCTTTCGAAACTGACGAATCGCCTCCAGAAAAGGCAGCGACTCAATGTCGCCAACGGTGCCACCAATCTCAGTAATCACCACGTCGGGGTTGGTGTTGCGGGCAACCCGGTGAATGCGCTCCTTAATCTCGTTGGTAATGTGGGGAATCACCTGCACCGTGCCCCCCTGGTAGTCACCCCGGCGCTCGCGGTTGATCACCGCCTGGTAAATTGAGCCTGTAGTAACGCTGTTCAGCCGCGACATGGCCGTGTCGGTGAACCGCTCGTAGTGGCCCAGGTCAAGATCGGTTTCAGCCCCATCTTCGGTCACAAACACCTCTCCGTGCTGAAAGGGGCTCATGGTGCCGGGGTCGACGTTGATGTAGGGGTCAAGTTTAAGAATAGAAACAGAGTAGTCGCGCGATTTTAGCAATCGACCCAAACTGGCCGCGACAATGCCCTTGCCGATGCTCGACACTACGCCGCCGGTTACAAACACAAACTTCGTCATAGCAGCTTAACCCAGACCCCAGGAGCGTTAACCCGTTAATTGTGCCACAGGGGCTAGGTGATCCGTGCCGTTCCTAATTGTTGGCTGTGAAGCAGTCCAGGGGAGAGCAATTTGGGAAAGCCTGGCCTAAGCGCTGGGAGAGCTCTCACTGCCCGCTTCGGGCTGCACCCGCCGCTGCACCGAGTCGCCGTGGGAGGGCAAACCCTCGGTCTCCGTCAGCACCGCGATCGCCTCCGCTACCCCCCGCAGGGCCTCAGGCGAGTACTGCATCAGGCTGGAATGCTTCATGAAGGTTTCGGTTGAAAGCGGAGAGGCATAGCGGGCCGCGCCCGACGTGGGCAGGGTGTGGTTGGGGCCAGCCAAGTAGTCGCCCACCGCCTCAGGGGTGGAATGGCCTAAAAAGATCGCTCCGGCATGGCGAATGTGCTCTAGCAGATCCCAGGGCTCGGCTACTTCCAGCTGCAGGTGCTCAGGGGCAAACCCATTGGACAGCTCAGCAGCCATCTCCAGGCTGTCGACGACAACGGCTAGACCGTAGTTTGCGATCGCCTTTTCGGTCAGGGTTTGGCGCGGGTGCCCCGCCAGCTGGCGGTCAACCTCAGCGGCCACGCGCTCGGCCAGTACTTCACTAGTCGTAATCAAAATGGCGGCAGCAATGGGGTCGTGCTCCGCCTGGGCCAGCAGGTCGGCGGCCACATGGGCGGGGTTGGCCGTATGGTCGGCAATCACCAGCACCTCAGACGGCCCTGCCAGCGAGTCAATGCCCACCGTGCCAAACACCAGTTTTTTTGCCAGTGTGACGTAGATATTGCCGGGACCCGTAATAATATCTACCGCCGGGACAGTCTCAGTGCCGTAGGCCAGCGCTGCGATCGCCTGGGCACCGCCAACCCGATAAATCTCAGTGATGCCCGCCTCCTGGGCGGCCACCAGCACCGCCGGGTTCACCGTACCCGTCTGACCGGGGGGAGTGACCATGACCACCTGCTTTACCCCGGCCACCCGAGCCGGAATCGCGTTCATAATCACGGTGCTGGGGTAAGACGCCCGCCCTCCAGGCACATAAATGCCGGCTCGATCGACGGGGGTGTAGCGCTTGCCCAAGACCACGCCATTGTCTTCAAACCTTACCCAACTCTGGGGTACCCGCTGGCGGTGAAAGGTCTCTACGTTCTTGCAGGCCAGCCGAATGGCATCCAGCAGCCCCTTACTCACCTGCTGATAGGCCGCATCCAGTTCGGCCCCCGAAAAGCGCAGCCCATCGGCGACCAGGGTAACTCCGTCAAAGTCCGCAGTATACTGAATGAGGGCCTGGTCTCCCTGGCGACGAACAGCGTGCAAGATTTCTCGAACTGTGGCTTCCTTATGAACGACTTGGTCGTCGTGGGTGCGGGCACAGATGCGTTGCAGCTCTGTTTTTGCCTCGGGTAGCTGATGGGTGATGCGCAGCATTACAGCCAGGAATCCAGATAAGCCAGCAAGGTGCGTTTGGCTAGGTTGGCTGCTTGAGGGCGGTAAAACGTCCCGGAAGGCAGTCAACACCAGCGTTCATAACATCCTAGTCGATCTACAGACTAATTTGGTAGCTAACCAAAGCATTCCAATTACACCAACTGGCACCAATTGGTGCTAACATGCTTTATCCAGTCAATTAATCTTGTTAAGCTAGGGCGAACTGTGGCAAACATCAAGTCTGCACTAAAACGAATTGAAATTACCGAGCGCAATCGGCTGCACAACCGATCCTACAAATCGGCGGTTAAAACGCTGACCAAAAACTATCTCTCTGCTGTTGACGCCTATCGGGCTGCCCCTAGCGCCGATACCCAAAAGCAGGTTGAAGCTACCATGGCTGCTGCCTATAGCAAAATTGATAAGGCTGTAAAGCGCGGTGTGCTTCATCCCAATACCGGTGCCCGTAAAAAGTCTCGTTTGGCTCGGGTGCTCAAAGCTCAAGAGACGGCAGGGGCTGCGTCCTAGGTTCCCCTGGGTTCCAAACACGCTGGGCCGCCTGCCGTTTCTCGTCGCTGCACTTGCTTATGCCTTTGGTTGATACCCACGTACACCTCAACTTTGATACGTTTGCTGGGGATCTCGACGAACTAACCCAGGCCTGGAGACAGGCCGGGGTTTTGGCTTTGGTGCATTCCTGCGTCGAGCCTGGAGAGTTTGCGGCTATGCAGGTGATCGCCGATCGCATTCCAGAGCTGTACCTGTCGGTAGGGCTACACCCCCTCGACATGGACAAATGGACTAGCGCCACGGCTACCCAGATTGCTGAGCTGGCCGCTGCTGACGATCGGGTGGTTGCCATTGGTGAAACCGGACTCGATTTCTTTAAAGCAGATGACGAAGCTGTTCAGCGCGAGGCCTTTTGGCAGCAGCTGACCATCGCTCACAATTTAAATCTGCCGGTTATCGTCCACTGTCGAGATGCTGCCCAGGCAACAGCTGAGTTGATTGATGAGTTTCAGCGTCATGTTGGCTCTGTTGGTGGCGTCATGCACTGCTGGGCGGGTACTCCAGCAGAGACTCAGCAGTTTCTAGATCTGGGGTTCTATATCAGCTTTAGCGGCATCGTTACCTTCAAAAACGCTCACCAGGTCAAGGCCTCGGCTCAGATGGTGCCCGCCCACCGATTGCTAGTTGAAACTGACTGTCCCTTTCTTACCCCTGAACCTCGGCGTAAAGAACGCCGCAACCAGCCTGCCTTTGTGTATCATGTGGCGGCTTGCCTGGCTGAGCTGCGCCAGGTTGAATTTGAAGCCTTGGCTCAGACTACCACCCGTAACGCTGTGACCTTGTTTAAATTACCCGAGCTATCCCAATTGCTTGCCGCTGACTCCAACTCACCTTATGTAACTACCCCGGCGGGCTGCTAGGCAGTTGGTTTAAGGCGCTGGGGCGATCGCTGTTAAACAGTTTCTCCCCCTTACGCCGGACCAGCTTTACACGGCTATCCTACTTTACTGCCCCGATTTGCCCACTCGCTCCGTTCGAGATGCGTCGTTACGTCCTGACCCATCTGCACCTGGCTGACCTGCACTAGGAGACCCATGACTGAAACCACCGTTTACCAAGCTCCCCCCAACTTTGTTCTGCCCGACCTGGTAGAAATTCAGCGGTCTAGCTTTCGCTGGTTCCTGGAGGAAGGGTTGATTGAAGAGCTAGAGAGCTTCTCTCCCATTACTGACTACACCGGCAAGCTCGAACTGCACTTTTTGGGTAAGCAGTACAAGCTCAAAAGCCCCAAGTACGACGTTGACGAAGCCAAACGGCGGGATGCTACCTACGCCGTGCAGATGTACGTGCCTACCCGGCTAATCAATAAGGAAACCGGCGAAATCAAGGAGCAGGAAGTCTTTATTGGCGACCTGCCCCTGATGACCGATCGCGGCACCTTCATCATTAACGGGGCCGAGCGGGTGATCGTCAACCAGATCGTGCGCAGCCCTGGGGTTTACTACAAGGCTGAGACCGACAAAAACGGCCGCCGCACCTACAACGCCAACCTGATCCCCAACCGAGGGGCATGGCTCAAGTTTGAGACCGACAAAAACGACCTGGTCTGGGTACGCATCGACAAAACCCGCAAGCTGTCGGCCCAGGTGCTGCTGAAGGCCTTGGGCCTCACCGACAACGAGATCTTCGACTCCCTGCGCCACCCCGACTACTTCCAAAAAACCATCGAGAAAGAAGGGCAGTTCAGCGAAGAAGAGGCCCTGCTGGAGCTGTACCGCAAGCTGCGCCCCGGTGAACCCCCCACGGTGGCCGGTGGTGAGCAACTGCTGCACTCCCGCTTCTCCGACCCCAAGCGCTACGACTTGGGTCGGGTGGGCCGCTACAAGCTCAACCGCAAGCTGCGCCTCAACGTGCCCGACGCCACCCGGGTGCTGACCCCTACCGATATTCTGTCGGCGATCGACTACCTGATTAACCTGGAGTTCGACATCGGCTCCATTGACGACATCGACCACTTGGGCAACCGCCGGGTGCGCTCCGTCGGCGAGCTGCTGCAAAACCAGGTCCGGGTGGGCCTCAACCGCCTGGAGCGGATTATTCGCGAGCGCATGACCGTCTCCGACTCCGACTCGCTGACCCCGGCCTCGCTGGTGAACCCCAAGCCGCTGGTGGCGGCTATCAAGGAGTTCTTCGGCTCCAGCCAGCTGTCTCAGTTTATGGACCAGACCAACCCCCTGGCTGAGTTGACCCACAAGCGCCGCATCAGCGCCCTCGGCCCCGGCGGTCTGACCCGTGAGCGGGCGGGCTTTGCCGTGCGCGACATTCACCCGTCCCACTACGGGCGCATCTGCCCGATTGAAACCCCAGAAGGCCCTAACGCTGGTCTGATCGGCTCTCTGGCTACCCACGCCCGAGTCAACGAGTTTGGCTTTATTGAGACGCCTTTTTTCAAGGCTGAGAATGGTCGCGTCTTTAAAGATGTCGAACCCATCTACATGACCGCTGACGAAGAAGACGACCTGCGGGTCGCCCCGGGGGACATCGCCACCGACGAAAATGGCTACATCATTGGCGACACCATTCCGGTGCGCTACCGCCAGGACTTTACCACCACTGACTCTACCGAGGTGGACTACGTGGCCGTATCGCCTGTGCAGATTATCTCGGTGGCTACCTCGCTGATTCCCTTTTTGGAGCACGACGACGCCAACCGCGCCCTGATGGGTTCAAACATGCAGCGTCAGGCAGTGCCTCTGCTGCAGCCCGAGCGCCCTCTGGTAGGTACAGGCCTTGAGGCCCAGGCGGCCCGCGACTCCGGTATGGTGATCATCAGCCGCACCGACGGCGAGATTGTGTACCTCGACGCCGACATGATCAAGGTGCGCGACCCTGAGGGCAACGTTCACGAGTACGAGCTGCAAAAGTACCAGCGCTCTAACCAAGATACCTGTTTGAACCAGCGCCCCATTGTGTTTCCTGGGGAGCAGGTGCAGTCTGGTCAGGTGCTGGCCGATGGTTCGGCCACCGAAGGTGGCGAGCTGGCGCTGGGGCAGAACGTGCTGGTCGCCTATATGCCCTGGGAAGGCTACAACTACGAGGACGCCATCCTGCTCAGCGAGCGTCTGGTGTATGACGACGTCTACACCTCCATTCACGTGGAGAAGTTTGAGATTGAGGCACGCCAGACCAAGCTCGGCCCTGAGGAAATTACTCGGGAAATCCCCAATGTTGGGGAAGATGCCCTGCGCCAGCTTGACGAAACCGGCATTATCCGCATTGGGGCTTGGGTTGAGTCGGGAGACATTCTAGTCGGCAAGGTCACGCCCAAGGGTGAGTCGGATCAGCCGCCGGAAGAAAAGCTGCTGCGGGCCATCTTTGGTGAAAAAGCCCGAGACGTGCGCGACAACTCCCTGCGGGTACCCAACGGTGAGAAAGGCCGGGTGGTCGACGTGCGGGTGTTTACCCGGGAACAGGGCGATGAGCTGCCCCCGGGTGCCAACATGGTGGTGCGGGTCTATGTGGCTCAAAAGCGCAAGATTCAGGTGGGCGACAAAATGGCCGGTCGCCACGGCAACAAGGGCATTATTTCCCGCATTTTGCCCATCGAAGACATGCCCTACCTGCCCGACGGTACTCCCATTGACATTGCCCTCAACCCGCTGGGGGTGCCTTCCCGTATGAATGTGGGACAAGTGTTTGAGTGCCTGCTCGGCTGGGCCGCCGACAACCTGGATTGCCGCTTTAAGGTGATTCCCTTCGATGAAATGTACGGGGAGGAGGCCTCTCGCAACTCTACCCACGGCAAGCTGATGGAGGCCCGAGAAACCAGCGGCAAAGACTGGATCTTCAACCCCGATGACCCCGGCAAAATTGTGCTGCGGGACGGTCGTACCGGCGAAGCCTTTGACAAGGCCATTACCGTGGGTCGGGCCTACATGCTGAAGCTGGTGCACCTGGTTGACGACAAGATCCACGCCCGTTCTACCGGCCCCTACTCTCTGGTGACCCAGCAGCCCCTGGGCGGCAAGGCTCAGCAGGGCGGCCAGCGATTTGGCGAGATGGAAGTGTGGGCCCTAGAAGCCTTTGGGGCGGCCTACACCCTTCAGGAACTGCTGACGGTCAAGTCTGACGACATGCAGGGGCGCAATGAGGCGCTCAATGCGATCGTCAAGGGCAAGTCGATTCCTCGTCCTGGCACCCCTGAGTCCTTTAAGGTGCTGATGCGAGAGCTGCAGTCCCTCTGTTTAGACATTGCGGTGCACAAGGTGGAAACCCGTGAGGACGGCACCAGTCGTGATACCGAAGTAGACCTGATGGCTGATGTCAACAGCCGCCGCACCCCCTCTCGACCCACCTATGAGTCTATTGCTCGGGATGAAGAGCTAGAAGAAGTGGAAGACTAACCCCCATCCCCTGTCTGCCCCTAAGGATCGTGCCTAGGCAATTCCGGGGGGCAGACGTTACCCGCCATACCCTAGACCAAGCGCCCTTTCAAGGAAAACACCCAGCATGGCCAAGTTAGAACAACGGTTTGACTACGTCAAAATCGGCCTCGCCTCCCCAGAACGGATTCGCCAGTGGGGAGAGCGCACCCTGCCAAACGGGCAAATCGTGGGCGAAGTGACCAAGCCCGAAACGATTAACTACCGCACCCTTAAGCCTGAGATGGACGGGCTATTCTGCGAGCGCATCTTTGGCCCCGCTAAAGACTGGGAGTGCCACTGTGGTAAGTACAAGCGGGTGCGCCACCGGGGTATTGTGTGCGAGCGCTGCGGCGTGGAGGTGACCGAGTCGCGGGTGCGCCGTCACCGGATGGGCTACATCAAGCTGGCCGCCCCGGTGGCCCACGTGTGGTACCTGAAGGGGATCCCCAGCTATATCGCTATTTTGCTCGACATGCCCCTGCGCGATGTAGAGCAGATCGTCTACTTCAATGCCTACGTGGTGCTTGACCCCGGCAACGCTGACAACCTCAGCTACAAGCAGCTGCTGACTGAGGACCAGTGGATTGAGATCGAAGACCAGCTCTACGACGAAGAAACCGAGTTGTCTGGCGTTGAGGTTGGCATTGGGGCCGAAGCCCTACAGCGCCTGCTGGAGGACCTGGAGCTAGAGACCACGGCGGAAAAGCTGCGGGAGGACATTGCCAACTCCAAAGGCCAGAAGCGGGCCAAGCTGATCAAGCGCCTGCGGGTGATTGACAACTTCATCGCCACTGGCTCCAAGACCGAGTGGATGGTGCTGGATGTGATCCCGGTGATTCCGCCCGACCTGCGGCCGATGGTGCAGCTCGACGGGGGGCGCTTTGCGACCTCTGACCTCAACGACCTCTACCGCCGGGTAATCAACCGCAACAATCGACTGGCTCGCCTGCAAGAGATTCTGGCTCCAGAAATCATTGTCCGCAACGAAAAGCGGATGCTGCAGGAGGCCGTAGATGCCCTGATCGACAACGGTCGTCGGGGCCGCACGGTGGTTGGGGCCAACAATCGGCCGCTGAAATCCCTCTCTGACATCATTGAGGGTAAGCAGGGACGTTTCCGGCAAAACCTCCTGGGCAAGCGGGTAGACTACTCGGGCCGTTCTGTGATCGTGGTCGGCCCCAAGCTGCAAATTCACCAGTGCGGGCTGCCCCGGGAGATGGCGATCGAGCTATTTCAGCCCTTTGTCATCCATCGGCTGATTCGTCAGGGTTTGGTCAACAACATCAAGGCGGCTAAGAAGCTGATTCAGCACAACGACCCCAGCGTATGGGACGTGCTGGAGGAGGTGATCGAAAGCCACCCCGTCATGCTAAACCGGGCTCCGACCCTGCACCGCCTGGGTATTCAAGCCTTTGAGCCGATTCTGGTGGAAGGGCGCGCGATTCAGCTGCACCCGCTGGTGTGCCCGGCCTTTAACGCCGACTTTGACGGTGACCAGATGGCCGTGCACGTGCCCCTATCGCTAGAGGCCCAGTCGGAAGCTCGTCTGCTGATGCTGGCCTCCAACAACGTGCTCTCGCCCGCAACGGGGCAGCCGATCATTACGCCTTCTCAGGATATGGTGTTGGGCTGCTACTACCTGACGGCGGAAAACCCCGACGCTACCAAGGGTGAAGGCCACTACTTCGCCAGCATGGAGGACGCCATTATGGCGTTTGAGCAGGGGCTGATTGATCTCCATGCCAAGGTATGGCTGCGGTTTGATGGGGAGGTTGAATCTGACCAGCCCAAGTCGACTGCTCCTGAGCGAATGGAGTCTGAGGATGGCACCATCACGGAGATCTACCCCGATCGCCGCGTGCGTCTAGACAGCGAGGGCAGCTTGATCTCTCAGTACATTAAGACCACACCGGGCCGCATTATCTACAACAAGGCGGTGCTCGACGCGATCGCGGGCTAGGGGCCACCACACCACCACAGCACGAACATCACAGGCACATTACAAAGGGCAAAACCTATGGCTGAGCAAGGGGCACCTCAATCGTCTCTGATTTTTCGGAACCGTATTATTGACAAAAAGCAGCTCAAGAAGCTGATCGCCTGGTCGTTCACCCAGCACGGCACCGCGCGTACCTCTCAGATGGCCGACCGCATTAAGGAGCTGGGCTTTAAGTACGCTACCCGGGCCGGGGTTTCCATTAGCGTGGAAGACCTCCAGGTACCGCAGGAGAAGAAGGGCATGCTAGCGGCTGCCGAAGAAGACATTCGCGTTACCGAAGAGCGCTACACCCGCGGCGAAATTACCGAAGTGGAGCGTCTGACCAAGGTAATCGACACCTGGAACGACACCAGCGAAGAGCTGAAAGACCAGGTGGTCAAAAACTTCAAAGAAAATAACCCGCTCAACTCGGTGTACATGATGGCCTTCTCTGGGGCTCGGGGGAACATCTCCCAGGTGCGCCAGCTGGTGGGCATGCGGGGTCTGATGGCTAACCCCCAGGGGGAGATCATCGACCTGCCTATCAAGACCAACTTCCGGGAGGGGTTGACCGTTACCGAGTACGTGATTTCCTCCTACGGTGCCCGTAAGGGTCTGGTGGATACCGCCCTACGGACGGCGGACTCGGGCTACCTGACCCGCCGTCTCGTCGACGTATCCCAGGACGTGATCATTCGTGAGCACGACTGCGGCACTGAGCGGGGTATTCCCTTGCGCAGTATGACCGACGGTGAGCGGGTGCTGATTCCTTTGGAAAACCGCCTGCTGGGCCGGGTGGTGGCTGAAGATGTCGTGCATCCCCAAAGCGGTGAGGTGCTGCTGGAGAAAGACCACCCCGTTTCTCCCGAAACTGCCGAAATGCTGGCTGAGGCTGGGGTTGAAGGGGTAGTGGTGCGATCGCCCCTTACCTGTGAGGCGACCCGTTCTGTCTGCCGCCTCTGCTACGGCTGGAGCCTGGCTCACTCAGAAATGGTCGATTTGGGCGAAGCCGTGGGCATCATTGCCGCCCAGTCTATCGGCGAGCCCGGCACTCAGATGACCATGCGGACCTTCCACACGGGTGGTACCTTCACAGGTGAAGTGGCACCCCGGATTCGGGCCACCAAAGACGGCACCGTGAAGCTGCCCAAAAACCTCAAGACCCGCGCCTTCCGCACCCGCTACGGCGAAGAAGCCCTCATGCTGGAGGCAAACGCCGACATTGTGATTGAAGGCACGGGTAAAAACAAAACCGAGTCTCTGCCTCAGGGCACGATTTTGTTTGTCAGCGATGGCGAGACGGTGCAAAAAGAGCAGCTGCTAGCCGAGCTGCCCTCCGCCGGACGCACCCGCAAGGTGACTGAGAAAGCTACCAAGGACGTGACCTCTGATCTGGCTGGGGAAGTGAAATTTGCTGGCCTCGTCCAGGAAGAAAAAACCGACCGTCAGGGCAACACTACTCGCCTAGCCCAGCGGGGTGGTCTGCTTTGGGTGCTGGCCGGCGACGTCTATAACCTGCCCCCCAGCGCTGAACCCGTGGTGCGCAACGGCGACTACGTCAACGCCGACGACACCCTGGCTGAAACCAAGCTCACCACTGAGCGAGGCGGTCTGGTGCGCCTGCCCGAAGCTGACGACGAGAAGGGCACCCGTGAGGTCGAAATCATCACCGCCTCGGTGATGCTAGACCAGGCTCAGGTTCGCAAAGAGCACGGCCAGGGCCGCGAGCACTACTTCATTGAGACCGCCCACGGTCAGCGCTTCTCCCTAATTGCCACCCCTGGGGCCAAGGTCACCAGCGGCCAGGTGATCGCTGAACTCGAAGACGATCGCTTCCACACCCAAACGGGCGGCATCGTCAAATTCTCTGGCGTCGACGTAGCCAAGAAGGGCAAAGGTAAGCAGGGCTACGAAGTGGTGCAGGGTGGCACCCTCCTGTGGATTCCTGAGGAAGCCCACGAGGTCAATAAAGACATCTCGCTGTTGATGGTAGAAGACGGTCAGTACCTGGAAGCGGGAACTGAGGTCGTCAAAGACATCTTCTGTCAAAACAGCGGCGTGGTCGAAGTGACTCAGAAGAACGACATTCTGCGCGAGATTCTGGTCAAACCCGGCGAAATTCACATGGTGGATGCGCCCGAGGACGTGATGGATCGCGATGGCACCCTGGTCAACGCTGGCGAAGAGGTCATGCCGGGCCTGGTGGCTGACGCGCTGCGCTACGTAGAGTATGTCGAAACTCCCGACGGCCCTGCTCTGCTGCTGCGCCCGGTGGAGGAGTACGTCGTTCCTAGCGAGCCCGCTGTGCCCAGCCAGGACAGTGCTGCCGATGCCGCTGGTTCGATCAAACTGCGCGCCGTTCAGCGCATTCCCTTCAAAGACGGGGAGCGGGTGAAGTCGGTGGATGGGGTTGAGCTACTGCGCACTCAGCTGGTGCTCGACATTGAAGACGAGTCACCCCACGTGGTCGCCGACATTGAGCTGGTGCCCGATGATCAAGATGCCGACCTGATGCGCCTGCAGATGGTGGTGCTTGAAACTCAGGTGATTCGTCGCGATGTCGTGGCTGACCAAACCCAGGGTAAAACCGTGACCCGCCTGCTGGTGGAAGACGGCCAGCAGATTGAGCCGGGAGCGGTGGTAGCCCGCACTGAGATTCGCTGTAAAGAATCGGGGGAAGTGCGCGGTATTCGCGAGGGACAAGAAGCCATTCGCCGAGTGCTGGTGGTTCGAGAGGCCGACCGGGTCAAAGTAGATCTCCAGGGCCAAGCTCCTACTGTAAAGGTGGGCGACCTCGTGGTGGCCAATACTGAGTTGGCTCCGGGCGTCAGCTACGAAGAATCAGGAGAAGTTACCGCCATTGAGGGTAGTCAGGTGTCCCTACGGCTGGCTCGCCCCTACCGGGTATCTACCGGCGCGGTTCTGCACATTGAAGATGGCGACCTGGTACAGCGGGGCGACAACCTGGTGCTGCTGGTGTTTGAACGGGCCAAGACCGGCGACATCATTCAGGGTTTACCCCGAATTGAAGAGCTGCTAGAGGCCCGCAAGCCGAAGGAAGCCTGTGTATTGTCCGAGCGCCCTGGCAATGCCCAGGTTGTCTATAGCGATGACGAAACCGTAGAGGTCAAAATCATCGAAGACGACGGCGTGGTCACGGAGTACCCGATTAGCCCTGGGCAAAACGTGCTGGTGTCCGATGGCCAGCGGGTTAGCACCGCTGAGCACCTGACCGACGGCCCGGCTAACCCGCACCAGATTCTGGAGGTGTTCTTTAAGTACAACCTCAGCCAGGGTATGGGTATTCACGATGCCGCTTTGGGAGCGTTAGAGAAGGTGCAGTCGTTCTTGGTGAACGAAGTGCAGTCGGTGTATCAGTCCCAGGGGATTGATATCTCTGACAAGCACACCGAGGTGATTGTGCGGCAGATGTCGTCGAAGTGCCGCATTGATGACGGTGGTGATACCACAATGCTGCCGGGTGAACTGGTCGAGATCTACCAGGTGGAGCAGGTGAATGAAGCGATGGCCATTACCGGCGGTGCTCCGGCGGAATATACCCCGGTGCTGCTGGGTATCACTAAGGCCTCGCTGAATACCGACAGCTTTATCTCGGCGGCTAGTTTCCAGGAGACTACTCGGGTCCTGACCGAGGCGGCGATCGAGGGCAAGTCTGACTGGCTGCGCGGCCTGAAGGAAAACGTCATTATCGGACGCTTAATTCCGGCCGGTACCGGGTACAACGCCTACGAGGAAACCCCGTCTCCAGAGCTTGACTCGGCCTATGAGTCGGCTATTTTGGACGACGACATGGTGCTGCAGGACGTGGTGTTGGATGACTTCACCGCCCGCAGCTACGATCTGGAGGGCAACCTCAGCATGCTCAATGACGACGAGATGATCGGCGGTATGTCCTTGGATGATGGCGGTACGCGTGGTGCGGCGGGCAACGGTGACCTGACGGCCCTCGGCAACGGCTCTGATCTAGACGACGATGACCTGCTGATTGACGATCAAACCGATCTCTAGGGCGATCGCCCTCAAGCCCCGGCGGAGCTAGCTCCGCCGGGGCTTTGTGTTTTCTAGCGTTACAGCGTTGAGGCGATGAGGACCAGGCGTGACGGCAGACCAAGGATTGATCGGGAATAGCGGATTCGCCCTTGCTTTGCTTCGGCCCAGTAGAAGCGCAGGATTGATGGGGCGAAGCAAAAGGTTGCTCGCCACGCTTCCTCTAACCGCAGCTTTCTTGACCCTGGGGTTTAAACTAGAGATAAGAGGGAGGTAGCGCAGGCGGTTGCGGACTGGTGTTTACCAGTCTGAGGAAAGTCCGGGCTCCCGAAAGACCAGACTTGCTGGGTAACGCCCAGTGCGGGCGACCGTGAGGAAAGTGCCACAGAAACATACCGCCGATGGCCCTAGGTCAATGACTTTAGGGCACAGGTAAGGGTGCAAGGGTGCGGTAAGAGCGCACCAGCAGCGTCGAGAGGTGCTGGCTCGGTAAACCCCGGTCGGGTGCAAGGTCAAGGGGCAAGGTTGGTCTTTTTCCGGCCCCGTCGTTGAGTGCCGCAAGAGGCGTTTGGCAACAAACGTCCCAGATAGATAACCGCCCCCCCGGTAACGGGGGAACAGAACCCGGCTTATGTCTACCTCCTTCCCCTCTACTCGCTCTACGAGTCGTGACTGAACTACCATTGTCGCGGCAACGGCAGCTTGAGCGCTGTGTGCAAAAGCTGGGATTGCCCGCCAGCCCTGATTTGACTTATCTGAACCAGGCGCTGACCCACAAGTCGGCGGATGCTCGCCACAACTATGAACAGCTTGAGCTGCTGGGGGACGCGGTACTGCGTTTAGCGGCGACAGAATGTCTGCAGGAGAGCTTTCCTAACGCCTCGGTGGGCGAACTGTCGGCGCTCCGGTCGGTGCTGGTTAGCGATCGCAGCTTGGCTCAACTGGCCCAGGATCTGGGGCTATCCCCCTACCTGCTTCTTGGCCCCGGCATGAACGCTGGCCCCACTCACCTGGCTGATGCCCTAGAAGCCGTAGTCGCCGTGCTGTATCTAGAAACCCACGATCTGAAGCTGGTGCGAGCCTGGCTAGACGACTCGCTACGTCAAAGGGCGATCGCGGTGCACCAAGACCCGGCCAGGCAAAACTACAAAGTTGCCCTGCAAGAACTTACCCAGGCCCACAGCAAAGCCCTGCCCACTTACCGCACCGCCGAGCAGCGCCCCGTAGACGGCGACCCCCAGCGGTATCAATCAACTGTCTGGTTTCGGGAAACCTGTTGGGGAACTGGCTACGGCCCCACCAAAAAGCAGGCCGAGCAGGCGGCGGCCGCCGCCGCCTACGATCGCCTTCGCCAAACCCTTATCCATGACCAACCCTCTGGTTCGCCCTGATCGATCTGCCCCCGGTCTAGCTCCCCTCAAGCTGGCTATTTTTGGCCTGGGCCGCTGGGGTACCCACCTGCTGCGCAACTTTCTCGCGCTGCCCGAAGCCAGGGTGGTAGCCCTGGTAGATCCCGATCGCCAGCGGCTGCACGACCTGTGCGATCGCTTTAGTTTGGCGGGCAGCGTGGCCTGCTACGACACCTGGACTGAGGCCATCGCCCATCTGGGGCTGGAGGCAGCGGTAATTGCTACCCCCGCCAGCACCCACTACCCTATGATTAAAGCCGCCCTAGAGCAAGGGCTGCACGTGCTGAGCGAAAAACCCCTCACCTTAGAGCACGGAACCAGTGCCGCCCTGAGCCAGCTAGCGGTAGCCCAGCGGCGACAGCTGATGGTTGACCACACCTACCTGTTCCACCCGGCGGTGCAGCGCGGGCGGGACCTCTGCCCAGAACTGGGCACGCTGCGCTACGGCTACGCGGCCCGCACCAATCTCGGCCCTGTGCGTCCCGATGCCGATGCCTTTTGGGATTTGGCCATTCACGATATTTCAATTCTCAACCACTGGCTAGGGGCGCAGCCCACCGCCGTTGCCGCCTGGGGCCAGGCGTGGCTGCAGCCCCAGCCCCAGGAAAACTTTACCTCGGGGTTGAGTGATGCGGGCTGGCTGCGGTTGATCTATGACCGGGGCGATCGCCCCCATCCTCTAGAGGCCATGGTTCATGTTAGCTGGGCCAACCCTGACAAGCAGCGGCGACTGGCGCTGGTGGGCGATCGCGGTACCCTGGTGCTCGACGAAAGCCCTCAAGCGAGCCCGCTAACCCTACATCGAGGGCAATTTCAGACCCAGTCGTTCCCCTTTGTACCCATGGGGTCCCAGACCGAAGCGATCGCGATCGCCTCGGTTGAGCCCCTAGGCGAAATGTGCCGTCACTTTCTCCAGTGCGTCGCCGCAAATCAGCCTTCACCCATCTCCTCAGGGCAAATGGCAACTGATCTAGTTAAGGTCATGGTCGCTGTTGCCGCTGCCGCTGAAACCGGCGAAACCACCACCGTCTAGAGGCGGAGGAGCAGTACCCTGCCCGAATGGGCAACCCATCGAAGGTAACCAAAACTTTCGTCGCCTTGCCCTGGTAGTTCTACCGAGGGATGGGCAACCTACATCGACGGGCCGATGTAGGCCACGTTACGTGCAGGTTACTTTGTATACGCTGCTTCATGAACCTGAAACTTCATGAACCCTAAATTAAGCTTGCTTTGACGATCTAACTTGACGGGTTATACCTAAAAAAACTCGTCGCCTTTCTGTCAGGGCCAAGGGTTTGAGTTCCTGGTTGTCGGCCATTATTCACCCTCACACACCCGAACTATGAACTACTCCTACTGGATCGCGGCGACAGCCGTTATAGGTATTTGCGGTGCGCCTATACAGGCCATGGCCGCCCCCCAAGACCTGCAAACGACTCCTATGACTATGGCCGATGCTTTGGCGGTTGAAAGTCACAGCCAAGACAGCCTCGATCGCCTGGCTGGCGAAGTGGGCCAGCGGGTTGGCCCCCAGGAGGGCGGCGGCATTGGCGAACTGGCCGAGTCGCTGCAAATGCCCTTCCTCAACGACTTGGTAGACGAGTCTGGAGAGCTTAACCTGCCCCTTGGACTCACCGTTTACGATGCCATGGGCACTACATCAGTTGGGTTTGGCTCTAAGTTTTAGCCCTAGCCTATCGCTGCTTAGGCTGGTGCGCTCCGCTCCAGGGTAGCCTTAGACCGCAACATCAAGTTATTCCCCAGCCCGGTATACTACCAGGGAAGGAAAGAGGGATACCGGGTTTGGGAGTCGATCTTCGCAGCTATGTTTACATCGATAATCTTCAGCCCCAGCATGCGGCCTACATGGGCACTGTATCGCTGGGGTTTTTGCCGCTGCCGGGCGATGCATCCCTTTGGATAGAAATCTCCCCCGGCATTGAGATCAACCGCATTCTCGACATTGGTCTCAAAGCGGCAGTAGTGCGCCCGGGCACGCTAATTGTGGAACGCCTCTACGGACTGCTTGAAATTCACGCTAGCAACCAGGGTGAAGTGCATGCCGCAGGCGGGGCCATGCTTTCGGCTCTGGGGGTATCTTCCTATCGCGAGCGGCTCAAGCCTCGCATCATCTCCAGTCAAGTTATTCGCAACCTAGACTCGCACCACGTGCAGCTCATCAATCGCACTCGCCGGGGCAATATGATCGTTGCGGGTCAAACCCTCTACGTGTTTGAGGTGGAGCCTGCGGCCTACGCCTCTCTAGCGGCCAACGAAGCCGAAAAAGCCGCCCTGATCAACATCCTGCAAATTAGTTCAGTGGGCAGTTTCGGTCGACTCTACCTGGGAGGCGAAGAACGCGACATTCTGGCCGCTCAGCAGGCGGTGCTGGCGGCGATGGAAGCTGTTCCGGGGCGCGAACAGAACGCTACCCAGCGCAACGAGTAGAGCTAAAAACTATAGCCATCGCCAGAACGATTAGAACATTCCATGTACCCTCTGAGGCAATGGCTATACGCCATGGTGCTGTCCCAGCGTTTGCCATTGAAGGCGGCCGATGTCCTAAACGCAATGGCCATCCATAATTTCATGCCCTGTAATGTCAGCCACGTTCACCATTCTTTACGGGGCTGATTTTGAAATAGGCTGACTGCAGCCTGGGGGCGGCAGGGGGTGTTAAATCTGGTTTTGGGCTGCTGGGCTTGCAGGTTTACTTACCCTACCTGCTATTTATTTGGCTGTAAAAAATTCATTTTTGACAATTTGGGGAACGAATGGGTTCTATCTTTGGATAGATAGTCGCCTCTTTCCTCCGTGTTACAACTCTTCAGGTCTGGTTAAGCAATGTAAAGTTGTTTTGCCAGTTAGTTTCAAACCCTGTTAGGACGTAACTCCACATGACTCCGAACACTCTGCGTATTGCACTCGGTCTACTGCTGTTTGGCGCTGCCCCCCTGGCTGTCACCGCCTTTCCTCAGCAGGCTGTCTCCGATACCCATATGTCTCAAGTTGAGGAGCCCGCTGCGGCTGAAGAGCCCACTGAGGTTGGCCAACCTGGTGCTGAGGAGCTGACCGAGGTCGAGCAGCCTACGGCCGCTACAGAGCAGTCGATCGCAGAAATTGCGGCTGGTGACGAAAACTTCGAAATTTTGACCGCTGCAATTGAAGCGGCTGGCTTGACCGAAGCCCTGAGCAACCCGGAACTCTCTGTAACCGTCTTTGCCCCCACTGATGAAGCGTTTGAGGCACTGCCCGAGGGTACTCTCGACACCCTGCTGCTGCCTGAGAACCGCGACCAGCTAGCCCAAATTTTGAGCTATCACGTCTTGGATGGTGAAGTGCTCTCGACCGATCTGGCCTCTGGGGAAGTCGATACCCTGGCCGGTGCTCCTATTACGGTGGTGGTGAGCGAGGAAGCGGTCACTATCAACGAAGCGAACGTTGTAGCTACCGATATCGAAGCTAGCAATGGCGTTATCCACGTTATTGACTCGGTGCTGCTGCCCATGTAGTTCTCTACAGCTAGGCAGGCTCAGGTCTTTCTCAAGGCTCTGGGGTGGTGATTGACTGGCCTCATTCTCCCAAGAACCGTTGAGCTAGCGTTGCAAGCGGTCGTCCTAATTTTCAGGGCGACCGTTTGTGTGGAAAGACGGCAGGAGGAGATTTGAAGGGTGCTTTTTGGGCTAAACCGGGCGGCTGGGTGCGATCGCCTCAGAGCTGGTCCTAGAGCATCCACACTGATGTGAGTTTGTTGAAGTATCATCAGCAGTAGGAGCAAGGCTTTGATTCACCCCAGGAGGGCGCAGCTTAAAAGAGTAGGTGCTGCCTCACCAGTGTGATTATACGGAGCTATTGAGGGCATACTTTGCTCCAGGGGCATACTTAGGTTTTAACGGCAGACTAATCGCAGTGATTGTCAGAGCATGAAGGATTCCAATCCCGGTGACCAGAAGCAGCTTCTGTTAATTGACGACGACCCCAACTTGATTTTGTTAGTCAAGGACTATCTGGAGTTCCGAGGCTATGAAGTTAAAACAGCGGGCAACGGTCGAGAAGCGCTCGACATGCTGGAAGACACTATTCCAGACATGATCATCTGTGATGTCATGATGCCCGAAATGGATGGGCATGCCTTTGTGCGCAACGTACGCGAAAACCCGGCTACCGAGTGGATTCCAATTCTATTTTTGTCGGCCAAAGGGCAGAGCCAGGACCGGGTCAAGGGTTTAAACACTGGTGCCGATGTCTACATGGTCAAACCCTTTGAGCCAGAAGAACTGGTGGCTCAGGTCGAGTCTTCGCTGAAGCAGGCGTCGCGGTTGATCAAGCAGCAGATCAAAGGTGGCGGCAGCCCGGCCATTCAGGTGCCGTTTGACGTGGAGCTGACCCCAACCGAGCTGCGGGTGGTGCAGTTTGTGGCTCGGGGTATGGCCAACCGCGAAATCGCCAACGAGCTTCAGGTTAGCCAGCGCACCATTGAGAGCCACGTCAGCAACATGCTGGGCAAGACCGGCCTCAACAACCGCACCGAACTGGCGCGCTGGGCGATCGAGAACAATAAGGCTTAGAAAGGGTTTAAGGTACAGGGTGTGAGGTTTAAGGAATTGTCTTGAACCTTAAACCGTGAACCCTAAACCTCCCCTCCTATGACCTCTGCCCCCCTAAGCTGGTCAGCCTTAGAAGAGCTGGCCGATTTCTCGATCGACTACGTCAATGGCCCTACCAACGCCCAGTCTCGACTGCGGCTGTTTGGCCAGCCCGAAAGCGCTGTGCGGGTAACCCTCTACCGCGACAACCACGCCTGGTGTCCCTACTGCCAAAAAGTGTGGCTGTGGCTAGAAGAAAAGCAGGTGCCCTACCGAATCGAAAAGGTCACCATGTTTTGCTACGGCGAAAAGGAGGCCTGGTACAAGCGCAAGGTGCCCTCGGGAATGCTGCCAGCCCTGGAGCTAGACGGGCGGATGATTACCGAGAGCGACGACATTTTGCTGGCGCTAGAAAATGCTTTTGGCCCTTTGGTTTGGGGCATGAAAGACCCGCAGGTGGTGCCCCTGCGCCAGCTAGAGCGGCTGTTGTTTCGGGCCTGGTGTATGTGGCTGTGTCAGCCCGCGCGATTCGCGGAGCGATCCGTTCCGGAATCGCCTGGGGCAGACCAGCGGGCGGGCGACCAGTTTGTGGGTGTGGTGCAGCGGGTAGAGCAGGCCCTGGCCAGCACCCCTGGGCCATTCTTTTTGCCGGAGTTTAGCACCGCCGACATTGTGTTTGTGCCCTACGTGGAGCGCATGAATGCCAGCCTGTATTACTACAAAGGCTACTCGCTGCGCGAAGAGAATCCACGCCTGGGAGCCTGGTTTGATGGGCTAGAGAGCCGCCCTACCTATCGCGGCACCCAGAGCGATTTTCACACCCACGTGCACGACCTGCCGCCGCAGATGGGCGGCTGCTACGAGAATGATTTGCCCCAGACGCGCCAGAACCAGGCCCAGGTAGATCGCGGTCCCTGGTTTGGTCTACCCGATGTGGCTTACCCCGAGCCAGAGACCGCGCGGGTGGAGGCGCTAGCTCGCGTAGTGAAGCATTGGCAGAACATTGTGAAGGTGAATCCGGCGGCTAAAGAGGTGATCGACCCGGCTCTGCGCTGCGCATTGACGCATTTGATGACGGGGGACGTGTGTGAGCCGCCTGCCGGATCAGATCTGGGGTTGCGGTACCTGCGCGATCGCATCAACGTGCCCCGCGATATGTCGATCTACGCCGCCAAGCGCCTGCGCGAAGCTCTGGAGACTACCGCTGCTCTGGCGGGGGATGCCCAACCCGAGCCGCTGCCGATCCGCCATCGCCGCGATCAAGATCCAGCCAACTTTGCTGCATAGGCGCAAAGAAACCGGGTTTCTCTAAAGAAACCCGGTTTCTCTACTTACAGCTACAGACACCTGGCGCTTGCCCAGCAGAAACCGGGTTTCTGTCTCCCTCAGCAGAAACCGGGTTTCTGTCTCCCTCAAATGCCGTGGCTTTTGCCCACCACCCAGCTGCGCCGGAAGAAGCGGGCCAGACTGGTTTCGCTCAGCGTCAGGCAAATGGGTCTGCCGTGAGGACAGGTGCGGGGCTGGCGGGTCTGCTGCCAGTCGTCCAGCAGAGTTTGCATCGTAGAGACATCCATCGGGGTGCCGTTGCGAATGGCGGTGCGGCAGGCGATCGCCACCTGAGCCGTATCCAGGTTGCCGCCCAGGCTGAGTTCGAGCAGGGCGTCGGGTAGGTCGTCGCGATCGCCCAAGGGTGCGGGCACCTGCCGAATCGCCCAGCGATTTGGCCCAAACTCCTCCGGCGCTAATTCCAGCCTTTGAAATTGCTCCAGCTGTTTTTCCGTTAGCCCTTCCAATACCACTGGCGTTGTCAGCGGTACCAGCCGCCACCGATCTTGCAGCCGTTCGTAGAGCACCCGCTCGTGGGCGATGTGCTGCTCGATTAGACACAGCCCGTCGGTTTGCTCGGCCAAAATGTAGCGATCGTGAACTTGCGCGATCGCCCGCAGACGGCCGGGGCGATCGCGGTAGGGTAGGGTGTCCGACAGGCTGCTGGCCGACAGGTCGTCCGCTGGGCCGTAGGCACCCCCCGGTTCGGCTGTCTTGAGCAACTGCGTCACCCGCTGCTGCTGATTGGCGTCGGGCAGACTGCTCCCCTGCTGGCCTAAAAGAGCCTCAATGTGGCTTTGGCAAAGGGTCACCCAGCGATCGAGCTGGTGCAGGTAGAGGGTGCTCTTATCGGGGCGGCGGTTCCAGTCGATGTCGCTGGGGGCGGCGGTCAGGTGGACAAAGGCTAGCGGGTAGCGGTGGCGGGGCAGGGTGTGGCGAAAGGCTTGCAGAATGCCCTGCTCTAGCTCAGGCACCGTCACCAGTCGCCCGTTCACCGCCACTTTGACCCAGTCGGGGCGGGGGCGATGGCAGCGATCGGGCAGGCCGATTAGGCCATAAACTCCTGTAGCCAGGTCGATGTCTGAAGTTGAGGGAACCGCCTGCCAGCCCTCATGCAGATCGACTTCAGCGATTGCACGCACCATTTGCGGCACCAGCCCCCGAGCGGTGGGGCTGGGGGTGAGGGCGAGCCAGGGGCGATCGTTGAGCTGGGCCGTCCAAGTAATGGTGGGGTGGGCCAGAGCACAGTGATGAATCACCCGCTGCACCTGGGTGAGCTGGCGCGGAATGGCGGGCAGACGTTGGCGACGGGCGGGCCAGCGATCGAACAGGTTGGTTAGGGTAACAACGCTGCCGGGGGCCATCGCCACCGGAGTTGTGGCCAGCGGTTCCCCCTGAGCCGAATAGGTGACTCGCCAGCCCGACTCATTGCCAGAGGGGCGACTGCAAATCTCCAGCTGGCTCACCTGGGCCAGGCTGTGCAGAGCTTCGCCCCGAAAGCCTAGACTCTGCACCTGCCACAGATCGGCCTGGGTGCGAATTTTGCTAGTGCTGTGGGGAATAGCGGCCTGGTGAAGATTGTCTAGGCCCATCGCAATGCCGTTGTCGGCTACCTGCACCCGCCCCTGCTCAGGCCAGAGGGCTACGGTAATGTGGGTGGCCCCAGCATCGAGGGCGTTTTCGACCAGTTCGCGCACCGCTGCGGCCAGCGAGTCAATTACCTCTCCGGCAGCAATGCTGTGGACTACTTCCCCAGGCAGCGGTTGAATGGGGCGGCTGGGGTCGGTGTGGGGTGAGTCGACAACAGGAATGGGGGCCATTCTCCAAGAACAACTCTCCCAATGCTACTGCGAGAAGACCAGACCAGTACAAAGGATCGAGGAGGTTGTAAAGGCGGAGGCGCGACTAGAACCAATCCCCTGCCGGTGCTAACCAACTCATACTGAATCCGCCTTGGCTACCCCGACTGGGCTGGGCAAACGCCATTTGCCCCTACGCAGGCCACTCGTTTGCAACCGGGGTTATGCGATTCGGATTAAGTATCAAGCGTGGGGCAGAATGCTCGATTGCTTTGCTAAAAAATCGCAGCAGCAAAAAAATCGCAAAAATCGCGTTCAGAGCTTTTTTTTAGGCAATTGATTGAATTTGTTCAATCAATTTGAGCGAGTTGAGGGGCAGTTTTGTCTATACGCCGCTACAAAAGTTTGCCGGACCTATTAAGGTTTGTTACATTGCAGGGGAACGCCTTCCTCAGGATCCTCCTCACCATGAATCGCTTCTTTGGCCTCCTGCCCAAGCCTTCTCCCCTGCGGCCCAAGTCGCGTGTATACGATCTGAAAGAGCGGCTTGACTGGGGGGAACCAGCGCTGACTATTATCGACGTGCGCGATCGCGACGACTTCAACCACAGCCACATCACGGGTGCGATTTCCATTCCCGTTGACTCGCTGCTGGATACAGCGGCCCAGTGCTTTGAGGTCACCCGCGACCTCTATATTTATAGCAACACCGACGATGAGGCCGCTGCGGTAGCCGAGCAGCTGCGGGCCGCCGGCTTTTCACGGGTGGCTATTGTGCGCGGCGGGGTCGCCGCCTGGAAGGCCGCTGGCTTTCCAGTAGAGGTCATCTGCAGCGGTAGCCTAAGCTGATCTAGACATGCGGTGAGGGCAGCGGCAGGGCTATGGAGCAGGCAACAGGTGTTGAAGAGGATAGTAGTCAGCGCTCGGCGATAGTGCAGCCGCCCAGGTTGGTAACCTACAGCTTTGCCCACACCCTGGTGCCCACCTACGAGTGCTTTAACCGCTGCACCTACTGCAACTTTCGAGCTGAACCGGGGCGATCGCCCTGGCTCAGCCTCAGTGACCTAGCGCAGCAGCTGCCCCTGCTGCGTCAGAGAGGCGTATGTGAGGTGCTGGTGCTCAGCGGCGAAGTCGCCCCTGGCAGCCCCCGCCGCGCCGACTGGCTGCACCACATTCGGCAGATTTGCGAGCTAGCCTTAGAAGCTGGGCTGCTGCCTCACACCAACGCTGGCCCCCTCAATCGAGCCGAGATGGCGCAGCTGCGCGAGGTCAACGTCTCGATGGGGCTAATGGTGGAGCAGGTGACGCCCAAGCTGTTGGAGACAGTGCACCGTCACGCCCCCAGCAAGCGCCCCGAGGTGCGCCTAAACCAGCTCATTCAGGCAGGCGAACTGAGCATTCCTTTTACTACCGGGCTGCTGCTGGGGCTGGGGGAAACAGAGGCCGACTGGGTAGAGTCGCTGGGGGCGATCGCCACCATTCACCACCACTACGGCCATATTCAAGAGGTCATTTTGCAGCCCCATAGCCCCGGTCAACGCCAGCTACAGCCCGGTATGGCGCTGAGTGAGCTTGCCTTGATCAGGGCCGTGCAGCTGGCCAAAGACCACCTACCGCCGGAGATTGCCATTCAAATTCCGCCAAATTTGGTTAGCCCGGCTGGGCTGCTGGCTTGCCTAGAGGCGGGTGCTCGCGACCTGGGCGGCCTCAGCCCTATCGATGAAGTCAACCCTGACTACGACCACCCCACGCCAGAATCGCTGAGAGACGCGATCGCCCCCGCTGGTTGGCAGCTCCGGCCCCGCTTGCCGGTGTACCCTCAATACGACCCCTGGCTACCCACGCCGCTGCGGTCTTTGGTTAAAACCTGGCGCAACTCACTCACCAACCTTTGAATTCAGCAACTCACTCCCTTCGACTCCGCTCAGGGAGCGCCTCCTTCGACTTCGCTCAGGGAACGCTACCCATCCACGCCTACAGGGTAAAATCCTCACAAGTCAACTGAGGTAAACCCATGCCTGCTCCCCAAACCTGCCCCGTCTGCGGCGTCAAAATTTTGGTGGGGATTGTGGGGGGCGATCGCGTCCTATTTTCCGCTGGCCCGCCGGGCACCCGTGCCCGACTCTACGCCCGCGTCTGTCGCTACGTTGACAAGCCCGGCTGCATCAACAAAGACGGCGGCAGCCAGTCCGCTAGCCCCAACGACTACTACAAGCCTGATGCGCCGCGATAGGTCTGCGATGGGGTTATTTTGGCGTTGCTGAATGGTGGGCAGTGCCTACCCTACCGTAGGGTGGGCACTGCCCACCACTCACCTAAGCTTCAATCTTAATGTTCTAGTTCTGAGGCTTGGCCAGCTGCGCCTTCGCCTTTTGCCACAGCGCCTCTAGCTCTTCAATGCCATACTCGCCTAGGGGCTTCTCTGCTACCGATTCTACCAGCTCAAAGCGCTTGATAAACCGACGGTTGGTGCTTTGCAGCGCCTCGGAGGGGTCGAGGTCGTACCAGCGGGCCAAATTTACCAGGGTAAACAACAGGTCGCCCAGCTCCGCCTGCTGATTTTCTTTGGGTTCATTCGCCAAAGCTTCGCGAAACTCGTCCAGCTCTTCGTGAAACTTATCCCACACGCCGTCGATATCCTCCCACTCAAACCCGGCCTTGGCGGCTTTGACGGAGATTTTGCTGGCGGCCATCAGCGGCGGCAGGGTGCGGCTGTACTTGACTAGCTTGGGGGTGAGCCTGTGCGGTTCGTGGGGAATGCCCTTCTCTGCGGCCTTGATGCGATCCCAGTTCTGGCTCACTTCTTCGGGAGTTTCGCCCGTCGCATCGCCGAAAATATGGGGATGGCGGCGCACCAGCTTGTCGGCAATGCCGGTGGCCACGGTGCCCAGGTCGAAGTCGCCGCTGTCGCTGGCTACCTGGGCCTGGAGCACCACCTGAAGCAGCAGGTCGCCGAGTTCTTCTGCGATCGCATCCTTCTCCCCCACCTGAATGGCATCGACCACCTCATAGGCTTCTTCGATCACGTAGGGAATCAGGCTGGTGGGGGTTTGGGCTAAGTCCCACGGGCACCCGGTTTCGGGGTGGCGCAACTGGGCGATCACGTCAATTAGGCGCTCCAGGGCGGCGAGAATGGCGGCGCGATGGGGAGAAGATAGGTCTTGGGGAGTGCCGGACGAGGAGGGCGCAGAAACCATAGCAAAACTGCGTTGACGACAACCCTCATAGCATGGCAGCAAATTGCAGCGGCGGGTATATCAACTACTACTGTGCACCCGCTCTCTTGCGTATGCCCCCAGACTTGGGTGAACGTTGCAGCGGGTTGTAACGAGTTCTGACATAACAGACGTGATGCAGGGTATGTCCGAAGCGTTTGCATCAATAACAGCAGCATTGTGCACCGCATAAGTAAGCGTGCAGCGGGTGACTATTCGAAGTTGCTCTATGACAGAAGCATTGCGTATTGAACAGGTAAGCGTGCAGCGGGCTACTATTCGAAGTTGCTCTATGACAGAAGCATTGTGTATTGACAATTTAAAGAATTGCGCGATCGCAGCAGCATTGTCGCGCCGCAACTTAAGATGTTGTCGCCTGACAATCGCATGTTGCGCGATCGCATCAAAGCATTGCAGTCTGACAATCGAATGTTGCGCAATCGCACTAAAGGATCGCGTCGCTGCACTAAAGGTGCAACGGCTGAACGCAGCGCTGCACGGCTGCATATCAAAGGTGTCGCGAATGAATACACCCCTCCCCCTGGTGCCCTCGCTCCGCCTGGGCACCCTGGTTTTGCAGCTTTGCCGCTTACTTTAGGAGACAGAGCCTCCGGCAAACATTCCCATGCAGAGCATTGAAACGAGGAAGCCGTGAATACTGAACTGACATTCCATGCTCTGTAGCGATTTTGACTTGATTTAGGGGGTTGAATAGGGTACGTTACTGAGCTATGGCTGTGTGCGTGCAGTCTGAGCTTCCCAAAAATTTGGTCAAACGCCACTGGAAGGTGCTACCAACACCAACCAGCGGCTAACCCCTTCAACAGGTAGTAGCTGTCTCGGAGGCTAGGGCTATTATTGCCCAGGCCGTCCTGAACTGCACCAGTTTAGGGCGGCCAAATTTTTGGGATTCCTTACTCGTCGTTAAAAGGAATCCCTGAACTATGTTGTGTTTTACCCGCCAAGATCCCCGGTTTCTCGAAGAAACCGGGGATGCGAATCCCCTGCGCCTTGCAAACCCTAGCCCCCAGCCAGGGCGCGAGCGATTGCGCCATTTGGTGATTGGCTCGCCCGAGGGGGTACGGGCCACCATCAACCTGCTGCATGTGCTGACCTACGCCGACCAGGCCACCTGGAGCCAGTTGGTGATAGTGCCGCGATCGGGAATTTTGATTACCCCAGAGCAAGGCGAAGTGTTTAGCCTGCTGAGGCGCGATACTCATAGAGTGGTCATAGAGGATCAGCGCTAGCTCTCGACCGGTACCGGGTGCTTTGCAATGCTTCAAGTCAGTTTTGCCAGTCTGATAGGCACCCGGTACCTAATCTAACGTTGCCAGGTTCTCGCGGCAGCGCGCTGTCAGGGGTGCTCGACCCCTAGCTGGCTATGGGCTTAGACTCCACAGCGCGTTGAGAACGCTCCTAACTTTGGCCCAATCCTGGGCTGAAAGATGTCCTAAATAGCGACTAACCGTCCCTTTCTCTAACGTTGCAAGCTTGTGCAGCCGCACTACTGAAGGCAGCAACAAACCCGCTTCAGCTTGATCTGAAAGAGCAACATCAAACGCTGTTGTGTAGAGTTGACTGGTAATTCTGGCCAACACAATATCTGGATCGCCAGTATTTAGCAGAACCAGGGCTGGGCGTTGTTTTTGACGAATGCCGTCAGTAAAGGGAAACGCCAGCAGAACAACATCCCCCGGCTCATAGGTGGTCATCGCTACAGCGTGTCGTAGATGGCATCGGCATCGCTGTAGCCCGCCAAAAACTGTTCAGCCGCCATTGCCTGCCATTCGGCGTTTTCCTCATCTTCGGGAGTGTCTTGCACGAGCACAATAACTCTAACGGCGTGATGCCCAGCCAATTGCGCCAGGGCAGACTCTGGCAGTTTGAGTTGCCCATCAGCCATCACCTCTCCGGCAAATTCATAGGCTTTCATCGCTGTTTACCTCCAGCTATTGAGTCAAAAACGCTCAGCTACTTCCCGCCCTCCAGGTACCGGGTGCCTTGGCAACACCTCAAGTTAGTTTTGCCAGTTTGATAGGCACCCGGTACCTAATCTAACGTTGCCAGGTTCTCTCGGCAGCGCAACGTCCAGGGGTGCTCGGCCCCTAGTTTTGGCTCGAGGATGGCGAGGGCTCGCTGGTAGAACGATCGCTGTTGTCATAACCCTGCGCCGCATGTCATCAGATCTTGCTAAACCGCCGTAGTGCAGGGCGGGCAACACCATATAAGATAGCCATGGCCAGATTGCCAGAGCCTCACTATACCTATACAGAAGTTGAGCTGTGGTAAGTTTGGCGGGTCGTCCTGCCGGGACGACGGTTGACTACCCCCATTATCGGAAAGCAGGTTGCCCATGGGTCGCGCAGAGAAAGTTGTTCTAGCCTATTCCGGTGGCGTGGATACCACCGTGTGTATTCCTTACTTGATGAATGAGTGGGGTGTAAAAGAGGTGATTACCCTCGCCGCTGACCTGGGCCAGGGCGACGAGCTAGAGCCGATTCGCCTCAAGGCGCTCAATGCCGGGGTAAAAGAGTCGCTGGTGGCTGACCTGACCGAAGAATTTATTAAAGACTACGCTTTTCCCGCCATTCAGGCCAATGCCCTGTACGAAAACCGCTATCCCCTCTCCACCGCCCTGGCCCGCCCGCTGATTGCCAAGGCGCTGGTCGAGGCCGCCGATCGCTACGGGGCCGATGCCGTGGCCCACGGCTGCACCGGCAAGGGCAACGACCAGGTGCGCTTTGACGTGGCGATCGCCGCCCTCAACCCCAACCTCAAGGTGCTCGCCCCCGCCCGCGAGTGGGGCATGGGCCGCGAGGAAACCATTGCTTACGGCGAAAAAACGGGCCTTGAGTTTCCGGTGAAAAAATCTAGCCCATATTCCATCGATCGCAACCTGCTGGGCCGCAGCATTGAGGCCGGGCCGCTCGAAAACCCCATGACCGAGCCGCTGGAAGAAGTCTTTTTGATGACGGAGGCGATCGAAAACACCCCCAACGAGCCCGAGTACGTCGAGATTGGCTTTACTAAGGGGTTGCCCACCCACCTCAACGGTCAGGCGGTGGGGCCGGTAGAGCTGATTACGCAGCTGAATGCGATCGCGGGTCGCCACGGCGTGGGCCGCATCGACATGATCGAAAACCGCCTTGTGGGCATCAAATCGCGCGAAATCTATGAGGCCCCCGCCCTGCTGGTGCTAATCGACGCCCACCGCGACCTGGAAAGCCTGACCCTGACCGCCGATGTGACCCAGTACAAGCGCGGCATCGAAGAAACCTATAGCCGCCTAGTGTACAACGGCCTCTGGTACAGCCCGCTGAAGCTGGCGCTCGATGCCTTCATTCAGCAGACCCAGGAGCGGGTGACGGGCACCGTGCGGGTGAAGCTGTTTAAGGGCAACTGCCGAGTGGTGGGTCGCCAGTCTGACCTGGCCCTGTACAGCGAAGCGCTAGCCACCTACAGCTCCGACGACCAGTTTGACCACCGCGCCGCCGAAGGGTTTATCTATGTATGGGGGTTGCCCACGCGGGTGTGGTCTGAAAAGCTGCGGGGGTAGCGCTGCTTTATCTGATCTTCATGCCCATCGTGGCTAGATTTGGTAAAACCTTAGGAACAGTCGCTAGAGCTATGCGTCGATTACCCGTATTAGTCTCTGTCACCGTATCTGGTCACCACCCCTTGCCCCTAGCCACGTTTCCCCTATAAACGTAAACCTTTACAAACTACGGAGGCTAAACTCGAGCTAAGTGATCAAGATCGGCTATCGCGGTGCTGTTGTGACATTTAGTGTGTAACGTTCATGGGGTTGCCCAGACAGCCTAAGGAAGCCAATGATGAACCGCCTCTGTCTGCTCAGTTGGAGCCTGGGAACCCTGGTTTTAACGCTGACGCTAGGGCACAGCCATGGGCTTGCCCAAGGCCAACCTCTCCCCCTGACTAACGACAACGAAACAGCGGCCCCGAGGCCGCGTCTGCCCAACATTCTCGCCCCAGAGCCTGAAGCCCGCTTCCCCGAAGCCTACGTGCTGGGGCCGGGCGATCGCATCCGTATCGACATCTTTAATATCCCCGAGTTTAGCGGCCCCGAAAATGGCGTTCACGAGGTGCTGGTTGACGGCACCCTGGCTCTCCCTATGGCTGGTACGGTGGATGTGCAGGGTCTCACCCTGGCCGAGGCCCAGGCGGCGCTAACTGCCAGCTATGCCCCCCTGCTGACGCGACCGCCCCAGCTCACCGTGACGCTGCTGTCGGCCCGTCCGGTGCGGGTAGTGGTGGCGGGCGAGGTCAACCGCCCCGGCACCTACACCATCGACCTCGAAGCCGAAACCAGCGGCGGCGGCGGCTCCACGGCTGGCCGTCAGTGGCCTACCCTGACCCAGGTGATTCAGGAAGCGGGGGGCATTACCCAGCAGGCCAACATCAAAGACATTCAGGTGCGGCGATCGCAACTACAGGGCGAGGCCGTAATCACCACCAGTCTGTGGGACTTGATTCGCACCGGCGATATTAGCCAGGATATTCGCCTGCGCGATGGCGACACGATTGTCATTCCTAAGGCGGTAGCTATTTCGCCCGAGGAGTCAGTAGCGGTTTCGAGCGCGAATTTTTCACCCGCCGAGATGCCGGTGCAGGTGGTGGGCGAAGTGGCCAGCCCCGGTGGCGTCACCCTGCCCGCCAACGCCACGTTAAACCAGGCCATTTTAGCCGCCGGAGGGTTTGAGAGCAGCCGTGCCCAAACCTCCACGGTGCAGCTGGTGCGGCTTAACCCTGACGGCAGCGTTGACCAGCGCACAGTCGAGGTCAACCTGGCCGCCGCCGCCAACGACACGACCAACCCCATTTTGCGCCCCAACGACGTGGTGATTGTAGATCGCAACTTCGCCGCCGCCACTGGCGATACCCTGGGCCTTTTGCTGCGACCGTTTACCTCGCTAACCACTGTTCTGCGACTTTTAGGGTTTTAGGTAGGTTTGAACCCCCGCACCCCTGCCGCTAACAGCGGCTGTTTAGTCAGGACCACTACTAGATAAGGCTTCTTTCAGCTAGACCTCAATCAGGTCGGATTTTGAGTTTTGAGTTATAAGTTTATGACTTCTTGGGAGTACTCCCCAGATTTACCCTATGCCTTTTCCCTCCTCCACACCCCGCGAAACTAACGGTCATGGCAACGGTCATGGCAACGGTCATGGCTCTGGCAGGCCCGAGTTTGTGCCTGTGATGGCTCCACCCCCCTCCTTAGTGGAGAAGGGCGATGACGTTGACTTCAGCCAGCTGATCGGGGTGCTCAAGCGTCGAGCCGGAGTCTTTCTAGGGGTTGCGGCCCTGTCCTTTGGTGGGTTAACCCTCTGGCATCTGAGCCGTCCTCCGGCCTATAGCGGCAGCGTTAACCTTTTAGTCGAGCCCGTCACTAACGTTACCCCCCTAGCGCTGGAGAATGTCGTTGGGGCCCAGGGCGGTGGGGCATCAGGGCTCGACTACGACAGCCAAATTCGGGTGCTGCGCGGCCCGGCGGTGATCGAACCTATCTTGGCCAACATTCAGCGCCGTTACCCCAACATTACCTACAACGCGCTGCTCAGCCGCCTGTCGATTGTTCAGGAAGGGGAATCAAAGGTGCTGCGCGTCACCTACAACGATGCCGACCCGGCGGTGGTATCGTTTGTGCTCGACCAGGTGATTGAAGGCTTTGTTGACTACAGCGTGCAGGACCGTCAGGGTGACTTGCGCCGGGGGCTAACGTTTTTAGACGAGCAGCTGCAGGAGAAATGGCAGGAGGTTGAGGCCATTGAGAGCGACCTGAGTGAGTTTCAGAAGCGCTACGACATCGTCAACGTCAACGCCACCAGCGAAAGCGTGACCCAGCGCCTCAACCAAATGCTGGCCGATCAAGAGCAGCTGCGGGTAGAGCTAACTGCCCTGGAGCCGCTGTACGACAATCTGCGCGACCAGGTGGGCTTTGACCCCGATACGGCTATTCGGGTGGCCAACCTCAATGAGTCGCCCACCTACCAAGCGCTGCTGGGAGATTTGCGCGAGTTAGAGCAAACCATTGCCGCCGAATCGGCCCGGTTTCAAACCGATACGCCCATGATCGAAGCCCTGGAAGACCAGCGGCAGCAGCTGTTGCCCCTGCTCGAAACCGAGGCCCAGCGGCTGGTGGGGGAAGCTGTGGAAGCCGATACCCTGGGCTACAAAGGCTCGGTGAGCCAGGGGTTGATGCAGCAGCTAGTGGATACCGCCAACCAGATGCAGGTGCTGCAAACCCAGGATCAGGCGATTGGTCAGACGGTGCGGCAGCTGCAGGCCGAAATTCAGCGGCTGGCCGATCTGTCGCGATCGTTTCAGCAAATTGACCGTGAGCTGACGGTGGCCGAAAGCAGCCTCAACCAGCTGCTGGCCAGTCGCCAGGAGATGCGGCTGCAGATGGCCCGGCAGGCGTCTCCCTGGGAGATTATCTCTCCCCTCAGCGAGTCGAGCATTACCAAGACAACCAACTTGCCCCGCAACCTGCTGCTTAGCACGGTGGTGGGGTTGATGCTGGGCGGGGTGGCGGCGCTGCTGCGCGATCGCATCGATCAGGCTTTTCACAGCACCGACGAGCTGATTAAAACAACTCAACTACCCAACCTGGCGACGATACCCAACGCCCCAGCCCTGCAAAAGCAGCCGCTGCTGATCGAGCCCAATCTGGCCGCCACTATGGCTGATGTGCTGACCCAGAGCCAGAGCCCCGAAAAGCTCTACACCTCCTTCAGCTTTGCCGAGGCGTTTTACTCCCTTGAGGCCAACCTGCGCATGCTCAGTTCTGACGTGCCGGTGCAGGTGGTGGCGCTGACCTCTTCGGTGCCGGGGGAGGGAAAGTCGACCGTCTGCGCTCACCTGGCGATCGCGGCGGCCAATATGGGCCGTCGAGTGCTGCTAATTGACGGCGATTTGCGCAAGCCCAGCCAGCACCTGATCTTTGCCCAGCCCAATCGCCAGGGGCTGAGCGACTTGATTACCCAGGCCATTGATGACCCCAACGACTTGGTGCTGCAGCTGCCGGGCAACCCCAACCTGCACCTGCTGACCGCCGGGGCTCGCCCGCCTGCCCCCGGTCGGCTGTTGTCGTCTCGGAAGATGCAGCAGCTCACTGAGCAGTTTCGCCGCCACTACGACCTAATCATTTTTGATACACCGCCTCTGTCCGGCATGATCGACGCTAAACTTACGGCGGCTCATGCTGACGGGCTGCTGCTGGTAGTGCGGCTGCATCGATCGGAGCGATCGGAAATTCAGCGGGTGCTGGCCGACTTGGGCAACACTGCCCAGGCTCCGCTGCTGGGGCTAGTGGTTAATGGTGTACCCCAGAGTCGGCAGAGTGGCTACGACTATTACTACGGCTACTATGGCCGCCCCCAGGTGGCGGTTGGGCTGGAGGAAAACGTCTAGCTAGGGGCTGCTTAGCAGCGGTGGGTGCGGCAACAACGACGGGATGTGAGGAGCATAGACAATGAAGCGTAAATCGAAACCCCTGATTACTGGCGGGCTGCTGGGGCTGGCCGGTTTGGGGCTGCTGCCTCAGGGAGCCGAGGCCAATACCAGCCTGCCGGTCGCGGTTCTCAGCCCAAGCCTGGGTGTGACTCTGGCCGAAGATCCGCATTCGGTGGTTGTGCCTGAGCCTTCGGCCCAGACGACCGCACCCCAAACCGAAAACCAGGGTGTGGCTCAGCCAACCTGGACTCCCGAGGGTGACTCATCTTTGGCAGCGGCGGTAGAACTCGCCCCAGTGCCCAGTGCCCAGCCCGAGCCGACGGTTCTAGACACTGCTGTTTCAAACCGCAGCACCAAGGCCGACCTCGCTGTCCCAGAAGCCACAGCGGCTTTGCCGACACCCGCGTCGGTTGTTGCATCCCCCTCTTCAGAAATATCGGGCCACGGTCTGGCTGAGCAATCAACCGATGCTGCCCCGGTGCCGCTGTCTGCGATCGATTCGCCTGAGCCAGCGGATGCTGTTTCCCAGAGTGAGATTTCCCAAAGTGCACACCAGAGTGCGCTTCAGGCTGAAAGTGAGGCGATCGCTAGTCCTGCCGTCACCGCTGCGGCTGCTCCCCTAGAGCCGTCTGCGCCTGAATCCCCAGCGACCTCTGTTCCCGCCGCCGAGCCGTTTGCTGCGATCGCCTCCAAGCCCGCTGCTAAGCCCCTGGCCCAGGCCATTCAGCGGCCTGATACGGCGCTCGCTGCCCCTAATCGCCCAACGAATTTAGCGTCTCTGCAATCGCGGGCCGCAACGGTACAGGCGTTGCTGCACGACCTGCGATCGGCCTACGGTATTGAAGAGCCGCTCACCGCTACCGATTCTACCGCTGCCCCTGCTGCTTCCCCGCGCCAGGTGTCTCGGCCCGAAACGCTCAGCCGAGGGCCGCAGCTGCCCACCCTACCGTCGCGATCGGCTCGCCGTAGACTGTCGGTTCAGCCACAGAAGCCGATCGCGGCTAGAGTAGCTCCGGTTGTCAATGCTCCTCAGCTCCCCCCGTTACCGGGGCAGACTCCCAATGTCGCCCTGGCGTTGCCGACTCCACAGCCGGTCATGTCCTCGGGACGAGCCGTTAATCTGTCGCCAGAACCCGTAGATGTGCCCTCAGGCTCCTCAGCAGAATTGGCCGTCGTCCCTCGGCCAGCGGCGCAGCCGTCAGCGGTAACTGTTGCCCAGGCAACACCGTCTACCCCAGCGGCAGACCAGCTGCGCAACGATCTGCGCATTGAGCCGCTAACCACTGCAGCCAACCCGGCTCAAAGCTTTCCGCCCTCGCCCAATGCGGGCATTCCCTCTGCTTTTGGGGCTGACTGGGGAGATGTATTCTTCAGCGCTTCGCTCTCCGGGGCCGATCGCCTGCGGGCCGAGGCCGACGGCAGCTTCTCAATGGGCTTTGGGCTGGGCGATGCGCAGCGGGCCGTAGGGGTAGAACTGGCCTACAACCTGCAGAGTATTCGTCGGTTTGGTGAAAATGGCAGTTTTGATGCCAAAGTGCACCGCCACATCTACAGCAGTGATGACACTCAAGTTGCTGCAGCCGTAGGGGTAAACAACTTTGCTTCCTATGGATCTGACGCAGCGGGTACTAGCACTAGCGTGTACGGCGTTGTAACGGCAGCGCGTTTGCTACAGCCCGAGAACCCGGGCAATCGTTTGCCGATTACAGCTACCCTGGGCGCGGGAAGCGGTTATTTTTCTGGTGAAAACAGCAGTGTCGGCGTGATTGCTGGGGTTGGTCTTCAGGTGCATCCTCAATTTTCAATTAACACCGCTTGGAGCGGGGCGGGCTTGAACGTTGGTGCCTCCATTGTGCCCGAGCCCACCATACCGCTGACCCTTAATCTACTCTACGGGGACATTGGCAACAATACCCGCGCCGGTTCCGTCGCAGTGCTTAGCATTGGCTACGGCTTTAATTTTGGTCCCCGATTTTAGGCGGCTTTAGCGGTAGTCCTATCGCTCAATCTTCAGCTATACCTCAACCCCTACAACTCACCCGATTTAGGAGAACAACCGTGGAACAACTGGCGAGCCGACTACGGCGACAACTCTGGCTTCTGCTGGCTCTGGTGGGCGCTAGCCTGGCGATCGCAGTTCCAGGGCACACTGGCTCTGTACCAACGGGCCAGGGCAGCGGCGTGACGGTGGGAGGATCGTCAATTTTAACGATTGGCGCGCCCTGCCTAGGTAATGAAGAGCAGCTAGACTCGAATGCACCGTCCTGCTTGGGTAGCGGAGAGTATCTAGAATCGACCTCACCCAATGCTACGGTCGACCCTTTTACGGGTGAAGTAACCCTGACCGCCGGAGCACAGCAAACTCTCAATGCCTCTGCTAACCAGGTATTGCAGGGGTTGCAAAGCACTAATCCTGCGCTGGCTGCAGCTCTCACCAATCCGGGCGGAATCAACCTCAACAGTCTTAGCCCGGTTGGGGCCATAAGTGAAGGTGAAGACGTTGAGCAGACTGCGAATGAAATTGCGGCCGCTGCCGTCGCTGCGATCGCCAGTAGCGAAAGCGTCTCACTCATCAGCAGCCAGGGCACATTGAGCATCGCTGCTCCTACGGGCGTCCCTGGCGCTCAGCCCACTACCCTGGCCACCTCCGCTGTCTTTACGCCTGTAGGCGGCACGCCGATGGTGATGCCTCTGCGGGGCACTCTCGATCAAATCGCCAACGCTGCAGGGTTTTTGGCGGCCTCCTTTGCCGCTGGCTTGGCCCCTAGCCAGGTGGCCACGTTTACTGAAATGGCCCTGGTCGGAATAGATTATGCTGAGCTGGTATTTCTATTTAATGCCGTCAGCGGCCTGCTGCCTGCTCAACCCCAGGGAACAGTCGCCACGGTCGTCAATGCCACCCAGCTTGAATCGGCAATTCAGGCCTACAACCGCATTCTAGACAACACCGATCCAGCGGCCCTAGTAACCTTGACCCAGTTTGAAGACTTTGTGGTTTTGGGGCGATCGCTACAGCAGTTGAGGGCCGCTGTTGATGTCCAGGCAGCAGCCGACTAAACCACTTTAGAGAATTTCATGTTGAAAAAGCGTTTGGGGCCTACTGGCCTCAAACGCTTTTTTTGAAACCGTCCTTGGCTTACTAGAAGCAAGCTGATAGTTTGAGCCTGCTTTTAAGGTCTATTAGTTTGTCTGGTCACCCTGGCATTGAAATATTTGGGTATTAACCATTTAGTTATTAGGGTATTTCATAGCTTCGAGCGACAACTTTAGTGTTAACCTTTTGAGTTAGCTGCATCGGCATTGTGGCTAAGGTCTACGTTTTTAAGTTGTTATTGTTCCCGGATTTTTGTAAACAAATATTGTTCGGCATCAATCTGGCAAGACTGAATTCGTTGATACAATTCTTGCCGCTGTTTTGTAATTTCTGAAACAGACTTTCTTTGAGAAATATTTCCCTCACTGGCTCGACTCAGAGCAGTTTAGCTCTATCAGGCCAGTTTTCATAAAATGCCATATAATTATCGCCAATGTCTGATAAAGTACGGTATCCTTCTGCGTATTCTCTAAGTCGGGAGAGAATTATGTCAAGAAATATTGAAGCTTCTGCTCGTGCCCTGCGTGATTTATCGCGGTAGGTAAGTTTCTAGGTTTGGCTAGAAAAGTTGCTCTTTTGCTATAGCTATTCTGCTTAGAAAAGCTATAGCTTGCTTTTGCGGGGTTTGTTCTAATTTTCGCTCGAACTATTCTCATATCAACCGATAGGCAGATGCGCAAAAGCTGCCCCTAAGGCAGAACTTGTAATGCTCAGTACGATTTAATCGGAGGCTGGAAGAAACTGTTTGGTGCCGCTTTTTTGCATGCAAGTAAAGGCTGATGAAGCTGATGAAATCAATGCATTTTGATCCGGGCGTATCTCCACAATTGTCAATTTTGACTCAATTTTTTCCCCCTGATTATGCGCCCACTGGGCAACTAATGGCGGAATTAGCCCAGGGGTTGAGTCGCCAGGGCTTGAAGGTGCAGGTGTTTGCTGGTCAGCCGGGCTATGCCTACGATCGCTCCCTCGCCCCTCAGCGAGAAGTAGTTGATGGAGTAATGGTGCGGCGCACGCGTACCTCCCGCCTTTGGCCCCAGCGCATTCGTGGGCGAGCCGTAGGCGGGCTTCTATACTGTCTGCGATCGCTGGTGAAACTGCTGCACCCAGCTCGGCGGGGTGATTTGGTACTTGTCACCACCGAGCCTCCCTACCTGCCCGTGCTGGCCTACCTGCTGCACCGCTTGTTTAAGCAGCCCTACCTGTGCGTTGTTTACGATCTCTACCCCGAGGTGGCGGTGGCGCTTCGAGTTGTTCCCAAAACCCACGGTCTGGCGCGGCTGTGGAACTGGCTCAATTGCCTGACCTGGCGCAACGCCGAGGCGATCGTGGTGCTCAGTCGCACCATGAAGCAGCGCATTGTCGATCAGTGCCCCGAGATCAGCGACAAAATATCGGTCATACACAACTGGGCCGACCCTGGGCTCATCTATCCGCGCCCAAAAGCCGATAACTGGTTTGCCCATCAGCACGGGCTAACCCAAGTATTCACGGTGCTCTACTCCGGCAATATGGGCCGCTGTCACGACTTGGATACCGTTATGGCGACGGCCCAAGCTCTGCGCCACGCGCCCGTTAAGTTTGTGTTTGTGGGCGGCGGAGCCAAACGACAACCCTGCGCAGATCGGGCCCAGGCGGCAGGGTTGACAAACTGCCTGTTTTTGCCCTATCAATCAAAGGGCGATTTGCCCTACTCACTCACAGCCTGCGATCTGAGCCTGGTCAGTCTAGTACCCGGAGTCGAAGGGTTGGTGGCTCCCAGCAAACTCTATAGCAGCCTAGCTGCCGGCCGACCGGTAGCGGCTATCTGTGAAACTCACTCCTACCTGCGATCGCTGCTGGCCGAGGGCGGTTTTGGCCGCGCCTTCAGCAACGGCGATAGCAAGGGCTTGGCCGACTTTATCCACACGCTGATGGCTGACCCAGCCCTGGTCAAGCAGATGGGCGATCGGGGTCGCAGCTACATGCAGCAAAAGTTTACCCCTGAACAGGGCGTCCTTCGCTACGTTGAAGTGGTTGAAAGCTGTCTCTATGGCCCTATGCCTGCCCCTGCTGCCCACGCCTCACCTCCTACTAAGGCCGCAGCCTCTCGGCTGTAGGCTCACCCTTGCTTAGGCTAGCTAGAAATCTTAAATGTTCTGGTCTAGGCCTTGCTTAATTGAATACTTCCGCTACCCTTTCTGACATGGAGCGGACTTCGACGGTCTCAGGATCTCAGTCTCTCCCCCGTAGTCTTAGCCACGCTGACCTAAGACCGTAGACAGGATAAGTGTGTCTGGAAATGATCACCTACCCGTACCTTCGGGAGCACTTGCACTCTAAATACTCGTTGTTGGTTCCTCGTTATGGCCTCATCTCGTCGCAACCGCAGTCGGTCTAAACGGCGCGCCATCTACTGCCCCGAACACGGTACTTACCTTGACAGTGTTAGCCAAAAATATCCCCTCTACACCACCCAAGCCGAGCATTTACAGCAACGGGGCCTAAGCAGACTGCGATCGCTCACTGTAATTGCTGGCTACGGCACTGTTCCTCTAACAGGCGAATGGCTTGAAGCCTTTTGGTGTGACCATTGCCAAACAACTCGCTGGTACCACGTCCACAAAACCGCTGCCAACCAGTACACCGTTGAAACCGCCCCGGAAACCCTCTGGATGCAAGCCAGCGGCGTTATTCTCCCTACCGGCAACCCTACCGTTAGCGAATTCACCCGTCGCCAAGCCCGCCAAACCCAGTACCAGGGCATCAAAGATTTTCGCCGCATTGGCTAATAGTCTCTGTGGTAGATACCCCACAGTTTCTTTCCAGCAAAAGCCTAAAGCCACTTTATATGTTCAACTATCCGAGCGTACCCTTGCAGATGTAATTTAGCTCCCAACGCCATAGCCTTACTATCTACCACCTGCAGCTCCAATGTCTGACACCGTCATCCGGGTTGAAAACCTGGGTAAAAAATATATTATTGGCCACCAGCAGCAAGAGCGCTACACCGCCCTGCGAGATGTATTGGCTAAGCAAGCCAAAGGTATAACCCAGCTTTTCAACCCCAAAGCTAAAGCCGAAAATCTTAAATTAGAAGAGTTTTGGGCTTTGAAGGATGTGTCGTTTGAGGTAAAACAGGGCGATCGCATTGGCATCATTGGTCGCAACGGCGCAGGCAAATCTACCCTGCTAAAGATTCTGAGTCGTATTACCGAACCCACAGAAGGGCGTATTAGCATCAAAGGCCGAGTAGCCAGCCTGCTAGAAGTAGGCACAGGGTTCCACCCGGAGCTAACGGGTCGAGAAAATATCTATCTCAACGGGGCCATCCTAGGGATGAGCAAGCTAGACATTCGTCGCAAGTTTGACGAGATTGTCGCTTTTGCAGAGGTCGAAAAATTTTTGGATACGCCGGTTAAACGATACAGCAGTGGTATGTATGTGCGACTAGCATTTGCGGTAGCAGCGCACCTAGAGCCAGAGATTTTGATTGTGGATGAAGTGCTGGCGGTGGGAGATGCGGCGTTTCAAAAGAAATGTTTGGGGAAGATGGAGGATGTGGCAGAGAAGGAGGGAAGGACGGTTTTGTTTGTCAGTCATAATCTCGGTACCCTACAAACCCTTTGTAGAAGAGGAATTCTATTGGCTCAAGGCAAAGTCGTCAAAAATGGCACAGCGGTGGCGGCAACTAACTCTTATTTAGAAGCAATGGAAAAAAACGTTACAACCAATTTATCCTGTAGGAAGGATCGAAAAGGGAGGGGAAAAATACGATTAGTTCAAGTACAAGCTATTGGAATAAATGGTGACTCGACTGGCAACTTAGTTGCTGGCCAACCGGCTAAATTTATATTTACTGTTAATAATGCAGCTTTTGGCTTAACCTGCGTTTTCACCTTTTACGATCAGCAAGGCCATCCGATTAGCTGTTTTAACAGTGCGAATCGCAGTTCAAAGGACGAAATCAATACTGTAGCAGGAGACCACTTGGTTTGTGAAATTGATGAATTATTGCTTCTCCCAGGCCGCTATCGAATCAACGTCGCTCTTATGAGCGATGGAGAGGTGCAAGATCATATTGAATCTGCATACATTTTTGATGTTGAGCAGGGACATATACAAGGAAGGACAGCATATTCTTCTAGTCATGGCAGCATAATGATTCCTCACCAATGGGGAATGGGGGGGCATCAAGCCTGGAGTATGTAACACCTAACACTACGTAATGCCGTGAAAAATCAATTACTGTCTACGAGTATTAAAAATTTCCTTAAAGGAAGAAAAACTTCCCAACCTATCATGGCCACTATTGATAGTGTAATTAAGCAGGAACTAACTTATTTGAATCGGGATGCTTTGCTAGATCTAGCTAGCGTTATCATTAATAATCGAAAGAATAAAATCGATGGAGTCATCGTAGAGACTGGTTGTGCATTAGGGGGTTCTGCGATAATTATTGCCAGCTCTAAATCTAAAAGTCAAAAATTCTTCATTTTTGATGTATTTGGAATAATTCCCCAACCTTCTGCAAAAGATGAACAAGATGTTCATGAGCGTTATGAAACAATTATCTCTGGCAACTCGAAAGGTATTGGGAAATCAAAATACTATGGATATGAAGAAGATTTATATGGGAAAGTGGTTAACAATTTTTTGTCTTATGGGCTTGATTTGGAACAAAACCACATCTATCTTGTGACTGGTTTGTATGAAAAATCACTGTTTATCGATCACCCAGTCTCTTTAGCCCATATTGATTGCGACTGGTATGATTCCGTATACACTTGCTTGTCACGTATAGAGCCACATCTTGTTAGCGGAGGCACCTTAGTAATCGATGATTACTATGTTTGGACTGGATGTCGTAGAGCCGTTGATGAGTATTTTGAGAATATTAAGGCAGGATATGACTTTTATCATAAAAGCAGGTTACACATAGTCAAAAAGTGATTGGCTCTCTTGCCCTAATGTGTTGGTAATACTAGTGCCCTGATTTAGAGAGCTGGGATAATGCGCATTTTAGTTGAGAATAGTGGTTATCGCCTTCTTAATATGGGGGATCTAGCTATGCTAACGGTAGCTTTATCACGCCTAGATCGCCTTTTCCCTCACTCATCTATTCAAGTTCTGACATCAGATCCCGAAAAATTATCGGAAATTTTTCCAAGCACAAAGCCTATATCAGTTCAGGCTCGTATGACTTGGTTCTCACCTTTGGCAGCCCGGTATTATCAGTTACCACTCATTAGATATTTCTCCAAACTAGGCTTATTTTTAGAAAATTTGCTCCGTCGACACAAGCCGACTCTTTTTTTGAGAATTTTATCCCTAAAGCTTAAAAAAAAAGCCGGTCTTCTCGAAGAAGTTCGGCTTTTGATGGATGCTTTGTATAGGGCAGATATAGTAATTGCAACTGGTGGAGGATATATTACTGACGAGTTTAAATGTGAAACGCAGCCGAGGTTAGCAATGTTAAGCCTGGCTAATCAACTAGGGATACCAACCATACTAGTTGGACAAGGACTAGGCCCTGTTCAAGATTTAGAGTTGCAGCGGCAAATTAAGAAAACTCTTGCTCAAGCTGACCTGATTTGTCTCCGAGAACAGCTCGCAAGCGTAGCCCTTATTAACTACATAGGAATCCCTAATGTACCAATTTTAATCACTGGAGATGACGCTATTGAATTAGCCTACAAAGCTCGTACAGAGCACATAGGTAGTGGTATTGGCATTAATCTTAGAGTAGCACCCTACTCCGAAGTGGGAGAAAGCATTGTCCAAACTTTACGGCTAGTTTTCCTAAATATAGCTAGTAAATTCCAGGCTTCGCTCATCCCTATACCGATAGATCATTCTGCTTATGATGGCTTAGTAGATCCTGATAGCACAACAATTGAAAAACTAGTTGGTCAGGATTCTAGAGATCTAGGTGGAGGCGCTGAATTAGATACACCCCTTAAGATCATTGAGCAAGTTGGTCGTTGCAGGGTTGTTATAACTGGCAGTTACCATGCTGGGGTATTTGCTCTCTCACAGGGCATCCCAGTTGTTGGGCTAGCCAAATCAAAATATTATGTTGATAAATTTTTTGGCTTAGCCGATCAGTTTGGTGTGGGCTGTTCGGTTCTCATGCTTGACGAAATCGATTTAGAAAACAAACTAACTGACTGCACTAAGAATCTCTGGAACGAAGCTGAAACCCTTAGACCAATTTTGCTGGATGCCGCTCGTGCTCAAATTCAAGCAGGGATAATTGCTTATCAAAAAATTTTGGAGGAAGTCAAATTAAAAAGATAGAGCTTGCTGTTTTTGGCCAGATAAATGACAGAAATTAGTGTTTTGATGCCTGTTTATAATGGAAAAGTATACCTAGAACAATCAGTTGAAAGTATTCTTTCTCAAACCTTTTCCAGTTTTGAATTTATTATTATTGATGATTGCTCTACTGACTCAACATACGATATTCTTCTCGCTTATGCTGCGTTAGATTCTCGTATCAAGCTTCACAAGAATGAATCAAATTTTGGTATAGAAAAAACCTTAAACATAGGGCTAGCAATAGCTCAAGGCAAGTACGTTGCCCGCCAAGACGCTGACGATATTTCTTTTGAAAATCGCTTAGAAAAGCAGTTTTCCTTCTTAGAACATACTCCTGCTGTGGGAGCAATCGGAGCCGCTGTTGAAATTATTGATTCTCAAGGACAAAAAGTAGGTGAATCCCATCCTCCTACAGACCATGAAAGCTTAAAAATGCTTTTTTTAATCAATAACTTTATGCATCACTCTACTTTAATGGCTCGTCGAGATTTGTTGATGCACATAGGTGGCTATAATGAGCAGATGCGTCGGGCAGAAGACTATGACTTGTGGTGGAGATTAAGCTGCCACTCCCGCGTAGAAAACTTGCCTGAAGTCTTATTGAAACGTCGTCTAGATGATGGCCCTAGAATAAGTGTATTGCATCGCGAAAGTCAGTTGATTTGCTCTTACAAAATTGCACTAGGCGCTGTTGTTGATACCATCGGTAATCGCTCATACTTTCCAAAAAAAAGCTATGAACGCCTTTGGTGGGCTATATTGGGTACTCTGGATAGAAACTCGTTTCTTAACTATTGGTCAATTCCACAAGGTAAGGCTGGGGAACTAAGCTTCAATGATATTAAGCAATTGTATCCCCTGTGGAATTTTATATATATTTCACCTGGGGGTAGACTTGCATGGGGTACCCTCCTACAGCCTTTAATTCTTGATTTCATTAATTTAAAGAAATTTGTATGCGCTTTTCAGATTTTATACATAACTCAATTCAACTGGAAAATTAAAGTTCGATATTTTTTGATTTTGAAAGTTTTAGTAAGAGCCTTGCTTCCCAGTTGTATTTTAAGTTTAAGTATTCCCTTAAGACAAAAAACTTTCTCAACAAAATCTGACTTTTAGTTTACTAAACCTTGCCCTAGTGTTAATGCCCGTTTCTTTCCAAACTCCTTGTGTTTATGAATGTGCTCCAGGTAAACCAGTCAGATATTGGCGGTGGAACCGCGATCATCAGTTGTTAATCTGATCAAAATTTGATACAGAAAGTTACTGAAAATGGTTGAGCAATTCCCACTCATTAGTGTAGTCACTCCATCCTACAATCAAGCTACTTTTATCGAAGCGACTATCAAAAGTGTTTTAAACCAAGATTATCCCAATCTTCAGTACATTATTATTGACGGCGGCTCTGATGATGGGAGTCGAGAAATCATCGAGCGCTACCAAGAGCATCTTTACTTTTGGTGTAGTGAACCTGACCAAGGTCAATATGATGCCATAAATAAAGGTTTTTCCCACGCCTCTGGTCAGATTATGACCTGGTTAAACAGCGACGATATGCTATGTCCATGGGCACTAAGAACAATTGCTAGTGTGATGATTGAACTACCACAAATAAAGTGGCTTTCAACTTTGTGCCCTGCCTACTGGGATTATCACTCTTTTTGCTCTAATATCGGCGTTACTAATGGCTACTCTCTAGAAGCATTTCTAGATGGATATTATTTACCTCCTATTGGGGGCAAAGCTTTTATTCAACAAGAGTCGACATTTTGGAATCGAGAGCTTTGGAACCAAGCAGGTAGTTATCTAAGTACTGATCTCAAGCTTGCCAGTGATTTCGATCTTTGGTGTCGTTTTTTTCAACATACCGATCTCTACGGTATAGCTTCTCCTTTAGGTGGATTTCGACGACAGCATTTTCAAAAGAGTCGTAATATGGATCTATACTCACAAGAAGCAGTAGATTCATTAAATAAATTAAGAAAGATTAAAGGCTGGAAGCCTCATAAGGTTAGGAAAACACTTCTTAAGTTAAAAGTAGATCAAATCCCTAAAGCAAGAAAATATTTGAAGCTAAAAGTTGGATACGTAGGTAAAAGGATCTATAGAATGCAAAAAGACAATCCTAAGGCCTACTGGACTGTTGAAGAATATCGCTACTTGTAAATAGGTAATCGCTTTTTAAGAAAAGCATTTGATGAAAGTTTTACAAATAAATTTCAGTGACTATGCTGAAGGCGGCGGCGGCTCGATTGCTCACTTCCGTTTATTAGAAAGTTTAAGGAATCTAGGCATAGACTGTAAGAGTCTTAGCGGAATTAAAACTACCGATCTGTCATACACAAAATCTATAGATAGGCAACCAAGGTACGAATCAGCTATTCGAAAATTCACTTATAAGCTAGGTTTAAACGACGTTCACTGTATCAGTTCTTTTAATATAGACAAAGACCCATTTTTTATTGATGCTGATATTATTAACTTTCACATCATTCACAGTGGTTTCTTCAGTTACTTATCCATACCCTACCTCATTCGTAAAAAAACAGCTGTCTTGACCCTCCATGATATGTGGAGCTTTACTGGTCACTGTGCTTACAGCTATGATTGCAGCCGATGGCAAATCGGCTGTGGTCAGTGCCCTTATCCAGAAACTTATCCCGCCATCCGCCGCGACAGCACCCGTTGGGAATGGAAGCTAAAGGATTGGGTTTATAACCGCTCAGACCTAACGATAGTTACGCCTAGTCGTTGGTTAACATCCCAAGCTAAGGCCAGCATGCTAGGTCGTTTTCCAGTTCACCATATACCCTATGGTATTGACACCGATGCCTATCATCCCCTTGATTCCGAACTCTGTCGTGCCACATTAGGCATCCCTTTAGGGAAAAGAGTTTTAATGTTTAGTGCTGAGAACCTTAAAGATTCTCGCAAAGGGAGTGACTTGCTAATTCAGGCGCTCGAGCACCTCCCTCCTGCGCTTAAGCAAGACTGTGTATTGCTTACCCTAGGTAAACGCACTACTCAGCTAGAAGCAGCAGTCGATATACCGGCAATACATCTGGGTTACATCAGTAGCGATCGACTTAAGGCTGTTGCCTATTCTGCCGCAGACTTATTTCTCTTTCCTACCCGCGCCGATAACTTACCCCTAGTACTGCAAGAGAGCATGGCCTGCGGCACCCCTATAATATCTTTCGACATTGGTGGTGTGTCCGATCTGGTCCGCCCCAGCATCACTGGCTATCTAGCCCGCCCTGAAGACACTAGCGATTTTTGCGGCGGCATCATTAAACTTCTTAGTGACGATATTCAACGCCAGCGGTTAAGCAGAAACTGTCGGCGTATTGCTTTAGAAGAGTATTCTCTTGAACTACAGGCCCAGCGATACCAGCGCCTGTACCAACAGTTGCTAAATAAATAACTTTAACTCATTCCAGATCTGCCTAAGCAACCCTTCAATAACGTTCAACGAGGTCTGATTCCCCTCCGTCTATACCAAATCGTATTTTAATGAAAGCAAATTATTCCGCTTTTACTTCAGCAAGTTTATCTAAGTCATTGGCAGATAAAGCAGACTGGTCCTGGGCTATTGCTAGCCAATCATTGTCAGCGTATATGCCCAATGGTTCAGCATGGCCACGCATCAGCATTGTAACTCCTAGCTATAATCAAGGAGAATTTATTGAAGAGACTATTCAATCAGTTATTACACAAGGATATCCTAATCTTGAGTATTTCATTATTGATGGCGGAAGTACCGACAATTCGGTAGAAATCATAAAAAAGTACAGCAAACACATAACAGGCTGGATTTCCGAAAAGGATCAAGGAGCATGGGATGCAGTTCTGAAGGGCTCAAAAATGTGTACTGGAAAGTGGTTTAATTGGCTTAATAGTGATGATGTGTTAATGCCAAACAGCCTTTTTAATTTTGCTGAAATTGCAAGCTTTTGCCAAACATACAAGTGGATCTCTGGCGGCAGAATTGACATTAATAAAGAGGGGTACTGCGTTAGAAGTACTTGTCCCTGGATCAGAAGCCCAAATCTGTTAGCTTTTGGCCAGGGTTTCTTTCCTCAAGATGCGACCTTCGTGCAATTAGAGGAGTTCAACCAGGCTTCCCAAAAAGTTCCAAAAGAGTTGAAAAACATATTTGATACAGCTCTTCATAACATTTTGCTCAGCAGGAGCAAGCCTTTGCTGACCACCGCAATTTTCTCGTCAATGCGATGGCATGGCAAGCAACTGACATCAAACGATGCTATTAGGGCACAAGAATATAGGTTAATACGCTCGCTAGGATTTGCCCCTAAGCTGAATTGGCAACAAAAGGTTTTGCACAGGCTTTCGCAGACTAGATTCCATGAATTAGTTATTCAGGTAACTCGCTTGCTTCTTAGCCTCGGTTTAGTAAAAGCCGATGATTTTGATGCTTTGGTTTATGATCCTTGGGCAAGGAAGTACGAACTCAAAAGTGCTAGAAAAGCCTATTTGTCTAACAACTTTTAGTGTCTAAGCGGCAGATTGGTTCTGGCATAATGCGCCCAAGCTTAAAGTAATGAAAATTCTTCAATTAAGTAACAATTTATCTCGCGATGTTACTGGCGGTACTGAACTTTTCATTGAGCAAGTTTCTCAGCAACAATTATGCAGACATGAGGTTTTATGGGCAGCTCATCAAAATAATGACAGCCAGCCCCTAGGTGAAGACTGTCATAAAGGAATTAATGTTTTTACCTTGCCGCCAATTGTCAAGGGTAATCGAATCGAAACCGTTTCCCATTGTTGTAGAGAAGCAACTGGCTTTGCCGATCTTTTAGCTCACTTCAAGCCTGATATTGTCCATTTACACTCCCTCTCTTATCAATGTGGTTTAGCTCACATTAAATTAGCTAAATCAGCAGGCGCAAAAGTTGTTATGACTGTTCATGCTCCTGGCTTTACTTGTATACAAGGAAGTTTGCTATATCGCCGTAAAACAATTTGTGATGGCGCTATTCGTGATGAAAAATGTACTGAGTGTCGAGTGATCAATGGGAGACTGCCGGCACTTCTAGCCCGCTTAATAGCTACCTATCGCTGGCCTTATATATCTCCTGAAGGAAACAGCAAAGTGCGCCATGTACTGACAGCAAAACAGTTGACAGCAGCATTTCGTCAGGCTTGGGCTAAAGTTGTCCATGATGTAGATGCATTCCACGTACTATGCAACTGGTCTCAACAAGTTTTGCGCCGTAATGAGGTGCCTGAATCGAAGCTTCACCTGATTCGCACTGCTGGGCCAGAACCACTACCTCTGAAGCAGCGAAAACCCATGGAAGACGGAGCGCTTCGTTGCGTTTACTGGGGACGTTGCGCAGAGGTAAAAGGCATTCACATCATTATTGATGCAGTGCAGAAGCTTCCTATCCATTTGCCCATAAAAGTATCATTTTATGGGCCCCACTGGGACAATGCCTACGGTCAAGCTATGCTGAGTCGAATTGTCCATGACCCTCGCTTCACAGTCCACGGGAATTTGCCGAAAGAAAAGCTGCTGCCAAAACTGCAGCAGTACGATGTGGCTTTGATTCCCTCCACATGGTTAGAAACCGGGCCTCTAACGGTTTTAGAAGCCTTTGCCGCAGGGTTATCAGTCATTGGTTCGGATCTAGGAGGTATTCGAGAGCTCTTGAAAAACCAGGAGGGTTGTTTTTTGATACCTTCTGAAATTGATAGTTGGAGTAACATACTTGCAAAAATAGTTAGTTCCCCTCACTATTTAAACAATCAGCCAAAGCAATATCCAAGCTTTAAAGAGCTAAATACAGCCTTAAATACTCTCTACCTCAGTCTAAACTAATGAGATTGTTGGTTATTGCTGATCCTCACATTCCGATTCCGCCCCACTGTTATGGAGGAACAGAGAGAATCATTCATTTGCTATGCCAAGGACTACAAAATCGCGGTCATATTATTGATCTGATTGCGGGTGCGGGGTCTCGTTCCTACGGAGGACATTTAAAGATCCACCAAGCACCGACATTAGCCTACGCCAGTCGTGCATCTAGGAAATTGTGGTTCCAATACCTATGTGCAACTAGTTTATCTAACGTCGATATAATCCTAAATTTTGGACGAATTGATTACCTAGAGCTACTGCTTAAGACATCTAAACCCCTGGTTTGTAGATTTGCAAATCCAATCCACCAAACTGAGATTGATTTTTTAGTTAGTCGTAGAAATAGAAAACAACTTAACCTTGTTGGTATTAGCCAAGCTCAGATTGCACATCTAAAATTTGAGAGAGGTTTTCATGTTGTCTACAATGGTGTTGAGCTAGAGCGTTTTCAGTTTTTGGGTGATTCAAAAAAATCACCTCCTTATCTTCTTTTTCTTGGTCGATTAACTCAGAACAAGGGAGTAGATGTCGCGATCGCAGTAGCTCAAGCCGCAGGTGTTGTTCTCAAAATTGCTGGCAATATTCCTAATAATTTATCTGATCGTCAGTTCTTTGAAGCTGCTATCCAGCCTCATCTTGGTTATGGTTGTGAGTGGGTTGGCCCTGTAGACGACGAACAAAAAAACGAGCTTTTGGGCAATGCCTTGGCTTTACTCTTCCCCATTCAATGGGATGAACCCTTTGGCATCGTAATGATTGAAAGCTTAGCCTGCGGCACGCCTATCATCGCCACCCGCCGCGCTTCGACTCCAGAAGTAATTGACCATGGCAAAACTGGCTTCTTGTGTGAGTCAGTGAATACAATGGTCGAAGCAGTTAAGCAAGTTCACATTCTCGACCGATGGACTTGCCGTCACACTGCTGAAACCCGTTTCAGTGCAGACGTTATGGTTGAGCAATATTTGAAAGTAATATCCTAAATATGTTTTACGGTATCTTCATATGCTTTCTTTTTTATTAGACTTGCAAAGCTTCGAGTATTTATAGTATGGAAATTTTAATGCTCAAATTTGTGAGTAGATTAATCAGCAACAGCAAGGAATGCTAATTTGATGGGTAGAAAACTTAATCTGAAAACATTGCTTTCAGAATTTTTCCTGTCGTACATACAGAATTTTCCGATCAAACGAGGAAAATATAAAATTGCTACGTTGATTAGCCATTTTCTAGATGGAGCAGTTGTCACCTCGGTTTATGGGCCAAAACTAAGCGCAAGATTTAAAGATAGCACTTTTTGGCTTATGGCCCGTTACGGCAATGAAGGTTGTTATGATCATCTTCAAGACTTAGGGGCAAACGATGTTTTTATCGATATAGGTGCTAATATAGGCCTCTTTACAATTCTTGCTTCTTCTCAGTGCTCTATGGTTATTTCCATAGAAGCATCTTCCAGAGAATTCTCAGAGCTTATACGAAATATTTCACTCAACAAGTGTACCAATGTTGTCCCTATTCTAGGAGCAGCAGGGAGTAAACTCAGCCTAAGCAAGATACATGTACAAGAAATTTCGCACAGTGGCGGCAATTCAATCCTTCTTGATAGTATTTCTCAGAATATTTGCCAAACTCAAACAGTTCAAATGGTAACAGTAGATCACTTGGTGAACTCATATAAAGAATATTACAATCTCATGGACAATAATCTGAACAACTCATTTGTTATAAAGATTGATGTTGAAGGTTTTGAGCCACAAGTCTTACTTGGAATGAAAGCAGCGTTGATATCCGGCAAAGTACGCAAGGTTATTGTTGAAATTGATCATCAACGATCCAAGCGGTTAGCCAATTCCGATTTTGATATTTATGACTACATGAAAAACTGTGGTTTTATTCCTATATCCAACAAGAATGAGAATCATTACGACGAGTGTTTCGTTCTGGTCTGAGCTTTTATTCCAGTTTTTTGCGCTTCATAGAATGCCTGACAAAGCACTTAAAATATGAGATTTCAAGGTTTGAACAGCTAGAGCATTGCTTTAGATCATGCACACGAGTACTTTAAATACCCATCATCTTCAGCGTATGGGGAATCAATATCTGACATATTTGGTCATACTAAACTAGTCTTTTTGCGTTCCAGGCTAAATTCGAGCTTATTCTAATTAAATGCTCATTTGTTTTCTTTTTAGTCGATAGTGCAAGATTTGTAGCTTGCTGACGCTAGTGCCTTTAACGCCCTATTATAAATTTCTTTATTTTGAGCTAGTTCTTTTATGTCAATTAACAACTATATTCGCCAAGTCAAAAGCATATGGAATCATCCCTCCAACCATGAAAATCGTCTAGGTGCGGTATTAAGATCGGCTAGTCAGTACTACACTTGCTTAGTGAAAGGCCAGGAAATAAGAATACCTGCATTTGGATATAATCTATTTTTAGACCCAAAAGCGGACTTTTCAAGAAGCTATATCTACTACACAGCGCTCAAAGATTATCATGGCATGAACTTTATTCGGCGATATTTAAAGACTGATGACTTTTTTATTGATGCAGGTGCAAATATAGGAATTTACAGTTTACTAGCATCCTCTTTAGTCGGTATAAAGGGTTGTGTATATTCATTTGAGCCCATCCCTTCAACTTTTCGCAGACTTCAAAAAAATATCACTCAAAATAATATTACAAACATTAAGTCCTTTCAAATAGCACTAGGTGAAAGCTTTGAACAATTAAAATTTACTCTTGACCAAGATGAAACAAACCATGTAGTTCCCGATGCATCTCAGCATTTAGCTGTTTCTGTCTCTTCTATGCCATTGAGCGAAGCAGTTCCATTGGATATTCCTTGGGCAATGGCTAAGGTTGATCTTGAGGGCTATGAGCTATTTTTTCTTCGTGGTGCATATAAGCTTTTGAAAAATTCTAACCCTCCTGTTATATTACTAGAAATTAATAATTCTTTTTCAAGGTATGGATACTCAGAAAAAGATATTTACTGCCTCTTAGAAGATTTCGGGTATGAGGCTTCTACCTATGATGCAGACTCAAATCGCCTTGATTTCAAGACAGATACTTGGAATGATGTTTTGTTCATCAGCAAAGACCGCAAGGATTTCGTTTTGCAAAGACTCAGCACGTGTAACTAAGTCTGTTGCAGTTTGAACCTCATTGTAAATTTAAATTCTCCAAGCTGGGATGCTTCTGATTGTTCTCACCTCTCTTTGCGCCGAAGGCACCCCTGTGCTTGTTCTCGAACTCTGCCGCTGGTGGTTGATTTGCGGCATTCGGCCTACTATTGTACTTTTTTATCCTCAGCCCAATGATTTGGCTCCTGAGTTTGAGGCATTGGGCATTCCTCTAATCTACCTTCAACTTCCCAAAGCTGGTCTAGGCCGTTACGCCAAACTTACTAAAGAAATCTACCAACTTTGTTATCAACTCAAACCTTCGGCAGTGCTTTCTATGCCCTTGGGCTGGCATACTTGTGTTGCTTACGGAGCAAAATGCGCTGGTGTTAAGCGAGTAGCCGCCCATGTAGGAAATTACCCACCGCATTGGAGCGGCTTGGCATTTCAAAAATTTCGCCTGCAAATTCAGCTAGGGCGTCCAGTAACAGATCGATTGATTTGTTGTAGTAACTACATCCGTCAGGGAGTACTAGCGCACTTTAATCTCACTCCTACCGAGGCTGTCACGATCTATAACGGCTGTCCTTTTAATTGCGTAGCTAATCCAGTAGCGAAAGTAACCGTTCGCTCCGACAATCGTCCTTTCATTGTCGGAATGGTAGCGCGACTAGAGCAGCACAAAGACCAGCCGACCCTAATTCGAGCGGCAGGACTGCTAAAGAACCAGGGGTTCAAAATTCAAGTTAACTTAGTTGGAGAAGGTCGTCGCCGCAAAGAATACGAAACTCTTATTGATGAGTTATCGCTGCAGGACACGGTGTACCTGCTAGGGATGCGGCGCGACATTCCATCCTTGCTCCAGCAGATGGATGCCTTTGTATTTTCGGCCAAACCCGACGAGGGCTTTGGGATAGCTCTCGTGGAAGCTATGGCAGCAGGAGTACCGATTGTAGCGACCGATGTTGGGGCTTGTAGAGAAATTCTTCAGAATGGTTTAAGCGGGATTCTAGTTAAACCAGAAAGTCCTGAGCACCTTGCCAAAGGAATTTTGACCGTCATGAATTTGCCCTATGAAGCGGCAAAACGGACTCAGATCGCTCGTGAACGTGCCCAATCAGTTTTTAGCATTGAAGCAATGGCTCAAGCCTATTCCCATGAACTCAGATTGAGCAACAAAACAACACAGCAACGCGCTCTTAATGGTTAATCAAACAGTTTTTACTTAAGAAATTGGCAAATCTAAATGACAGCTTTACTAACTTTAAATGAGGACAGAACCTACAATATAAATCCCAACGCTTATAGCTATCTCTTCGTTTTAAGTTTATCTAATCTAAAAAAGCTAGAATAACAACACGTATGTTCTTAAAAACTATTCCTCAAAATATAGATTTTCAGAAACTAATAAAAGCTATTAGACCTGCGAGTCTGCAAAGCCTGCTAATTCGCTTCATTTATGGAAACTTGGAGAAGCGTAGAATTCTAGTTTCAGATAAAGAAACAGGTCTTAGTCATTGGGTAGATCCCTTTTCTAACTTAGGCAGCTCTTTGGTTTCCATCGGGACTTATGAGCAGGCCACGCAGAAGATTTTAGCAGACTCAATTCATGAAGGCAGCATCTGCATAGATGTAGGAGCAAACGAAGGTTATTTCACCTGCTTAATGGCAAAGCTTGCTGGAAAAACTGGCACAGTGCTTGCTATCGAACCGCAGTTTCGCCTCCTGCCGCTAATTTTTGAAAACCTCAATGAAAATTTATGTTTTAACGCTACTGTTTTCAACTTTTGTCTATCGGATAAGCCCAACGAAAAGTTGTCGATAAATCTCTGGCCTGAGACAAATACAGGAGCATCTTCCGTGGCCAGGCATTACCGATGGGGTTCAAAAGCGCAACAAATTCATGCATTTAACCTCGACTTTTTGTTAGAAAATAAAAATATTGAGGCAGTAGACTTCGTTAAAGTTGATGTAGAAGGTTATGAGTACGAAGTCGTTTGTGGTATGCGTAAGTCTCTTGCAATGGGGAAGATAAAGGCTGTAGCAATTGACTATCACAAAACAATTTTAGAAAGTCGAGGCATAGATCCCTTGGATATCCATGAAAACTTCAGTCAAGCAGGCTACATATCAAGCGATAATCAAGTCATTTTCGATGGCTATGAAATTTATCGCTACAGATCTTCTGCACCTCACCTTAAGTGATGAAACATGGATGGAGTATACACAATTCGAGTAGCTCATGTACTGAATGGCCTAGATAGAGGGGGAATTGAAAATCTTTGCCTTCAGCTAATAATTCATTCCCCTAGCGAAACCGAGCATGTCTTAATAAATCTAAACTCTGAGAAGCTAGATATGCTCCCTAAGTTTCAGCAAATCAGTAATTTAAGGATAATAAATTGCCAATATAAGTCAAGGAATAAAGTCATGTTTGTACTCTCTCTTGCCTACCTTCTTCGGCGAGAAAAGCTTAATGCAATCTTAATTCAGCCATTTGGAATCCACGTTTTAGTTGGTTTTGCTGCACGCTTAGCGGCCATTGATGTAGCAGTTGCTCATGCTGGAAATCCTGCACCGTTCAACAGCCGATCTAGGCGTCAGTGGAAGCGTATCATTCAGGTATCTAGGCTCTTGGATATTCCTATTCATGCCTGTTCGCAGGCTACACATAATTCTTTGCAGACGTTAGCACAACTGCCTAGGTTTTCCTTTCCAATTCCAAATGGTTGTGATATTGAGAATATAGTGAGACGATCACAATTGACTCAGAAAAAAAAGGTCAATTGTGACGTCTTCATTATTGGTATGGTCGCAAGGTTAGATGCGATTAAAGACCAGGCAACCCTAATTCATGCATTTTCACGCTTATTCATAAGTTACAAAAATGTCGAGCTATGGCTAATCGGGGAAGGTTCTAGAAAAAGTTACTTGGAGAAGCTCTGCGATCGCTTAAATCTAAGCAGAGGCGTAAAATTTCTTGGAACACGCTCTGATGTACCGGAGCTCTTAGGGCAAATGGATGTTTATGTCTTCAGTACTACTGAAGCAGAAGGCTTTGGCATTGCCTTGGTTGAAGCAATGGCGGCATCCTTGCCAATCGTTGCAAGCGATGTTGCTGCCTGCCGGGAAGTACTAGACAACGGAAAAGCCGGAGTCCTGGTTACAGCGAAGGATGTTTCTGTTATGGCAAAGGTATTGGAAGGCTTTATCCTATCGGTTGATGAGCGTAAGCAATGGGGTCAGTTGGCCTACAATAGGGCCGTCAATCACTACAGTATTCATACCTGTGCCCAGCGCTGGTATGGCCAGTTGCTGAATCCTAGAGTACCTGTATGACTTCTACTCAACGGGTGCTGACCTTAGTAGGAGACCCTAATCAAATTAATACTTGGAGTAATATTCCCTACTTTTTCCTAAAGGCTGGGCAAGCAGCAGGATTTCTGCATCGTGGCCTGCCCCTTCAACCCGAAAAACTAAACCTACAGCGCCTGCTGTGGAATGGATGGCAGCACATTACCACTGCTCATCATGGAGGATTTCAGTACTCCACAGCTGGTCTTAATCGGCTATTTGCTCAGGCAAAGTTAGGCAATAAACCAACAGATATCATTAGTCATTTCCCCCTGCTGCCTCCTATGCCCTGGCCATCATCATGGAGTGTAAGTTATTATCTAGATGCAACAACGAAGCAAATTTTTGAAGATTATGGGTTACGGACTAAGGTAAGCCCTAACATTCGACGAACGGCCCTAGAACGGGAAAAAGCTAATTTTCAAGCGTGCGATCGAATCATTTGCATGAGCACCTGGGCCGCCCAGTCGGTGGTCAAAGATTATGGCATCTGTTCGTCGAAGGTGCACATCATACCTGGCGGGGCCAATCTCGACGACGAAGCGTTACCGCCATCTTCCGCTTATTTTTCGCCCCTGCAACCCTTGCGTCTTGGGTTTGTAGGCAAGGATTGGAACCGAAAAGGCTTGCCCTACCTGCTCCAAATTGCTGATGTGCTCTTGAAGAAAGAAATGCGGGTTGAGGTCGTTGTTGTTGGCCCCTCAACCGATGATCTGCCAACACACCCAGCGATCAGAAGCGTGGGATTTATCAACAAATCTACTCATCTGGCCGACTATGTTCAGCTTGTGCAAAGCTTCCACTTTGGCTGTTTATTTTCAGCGGCAGAAGCGTTTGGTATTTCAAATGTAGAATGTTTAAGGCTAGGAGTTCCGGCGATCGCCCATCGAGTTGGTGGTATTCCTGCTACCCTACCGGAAGAGCTAGGGCACTTGTTTATTCCAGGAACCCCTCCGCATGTAGTGGCTAATGTTTTAGCAACTTACATTCAAGACCTAGATCGCTATGCAGAACTCCGGCAGCGGGTTGCAGCAAGAGCCAAAGAGTTTTCTTGGAACAACACTGTTCACAAATTCATTCAACTCTGGCAAGGAGCAGACACCTTTTCCTATGACCATTTCTAGCTCTAAACCAACCTTTGCGGTCTTACAGGCCGGGGCACGCATGCACTATGCTGTTCCAGCACTTCTGGCACAAACCCATCAGCTCAAGGCATTTTATACAGATTTACACAGCAATCATAGCTGGTTACAGTGGCTCAACCAGGAGGAACTGCCGACGCCAAAATCTCTTAAGCGTCTATTGGGGCGCAAACTTCCTGCCGATATTCCGCGATCACTCGTTCGGGATCAGCCCTTTAGAACCCTGACGGCCACGCTGCTGAATCGACTACCTGGTGTTTACCTCGATTCTGAACAAGCTGTATTAGAACGAGCACGGCAGGAACACTTTGCCCAGGCGTCTGCTCTCTACACTAATTTTATCAATAACGATTTACCCGTCGTTCGTGCCGCCAAAGCCGCTGGTTTATTTTGCATCCACGAACTGATTATCAGTATAGATGTTGGGCGTGTTTTATTGGAAGAACGACGTAAATTTCCCGGCATTGAACCCCATGGAGAAACAAAAGCAGTTGTTGAGGCAGGTATTCAGAAAGATCAGGAAAAATGGGCAACCGTAGATCGGGTACTAGTGCCCTCACAGTATTGTTTTGACAGCTGCGTTGCCCTAGGAGGAGACCCCAACAAGTTATGGATTGTTCCCTACGGTGTCCAGGAAGAGTGGCTAAAGCTTCCTGCCAACCCTGCACCAGGTAGAATTTTGTTTGTCGGCCAAGTGGGCCTGCGAAAAGGCAATCATTATTTAGCAGAAGCAACACGTTTACTCAAAACCCGAGGATTTCAAGGAGAAGTTCGAGTCGTAGGGCCTTGGCTTGTCAACGTTGAAAACTCACTTTTCCGGGGACCAAAGTATTTGGGTCAAGTACCTCGATCACTCATTTACAAGGAATTTTGTCAGGCAGATGTCTTTGTTCTACCGACCTTATCGGAAAGTTTTGGGTTGGTTCATCTAGAGGCTTTAGCCTGCGGCGTACCGGTAATTACCACTCCCCACTGTGGCTCAGTGGTGCGCGATGGGGTTGAAGGTTTTATTGTCCCCATCCGAGATGCTGAGGCTTTAGCGGAAAGAATCGAACGGATAACCAACGATCGGCAACTCCGTGCTCAGATGGGGCAGGCTGCCCGCCGCCGCGCTCAAGAATTTACCTGGATGCATTACCGAGACCGACTACAAAAGGCATTGGATCCTCAGAACAGTGACAATGCAAAAACCTCACTTCAGCAAAATGAATATAAAAGTTAAGTATCTTGCTTCTTCTCTAAAAAGAGACTTTTATCGCAAAGCAATCTATGCCTGAGCTGCGGCCATTCTATAGCAGAAGTGGTTGAAAGAAAATATTTGATTACAGATTTGAGGTGGTGCAAAAACTGCGTCTTTCTATTTATCATACCTGACACAAGTGATTAAGAAAGTCAGCATTTTCATCAGCAAGATTATACTCAAGGAGTTACAACAGAAGTTCCTGATAATACCTGACTCGATGATCATCTTGGAACCGGATCTGCGAACTTAGAAAAGGATTTTACATCTTACTTGAAATTTTTTGAGGCCCTTGAAGTAAAGCCTGGGAAGTCAATTCTAAATTATAGCTGTTCCTGATGATATAGATCTCGACAATTTCAAGCAGCAGGTTATCGAGTAAAAGGTTTTGAGATATTTAAGCCTCATAGTGAATTCGCTTGTCAACAATTAGGTGTTAGTGTCAAAAATAATTTGTCAGATATTCAAGGCGAATTTCATGTTATTTTTTTCGGCCCACGTTATCGAACATTTACCTGCCGTCTCAAATTTTCTCGAATTTGCTTAGCGTCATCTTGTCCGGAACGAACTCATAGTGACCATCTCTACTGGATCAGAGATATATCGAAATCTTCACCGTAAAAGTTATAAAAGGTTATCGTGATTGGTACGTCCTCAACTTTTAAATGAAGTGTACTACAGAGAATCTTTTAGTGATTTAAATTTTGTATATTTCTTCACCGTCTTATCATTACGCACCACTCTGCCTATGGAATCAGCAAAATTTTTAGCTCAGTTCTCTCGAAGGAGCAGAATTGCTATGTGCTTGGAGAAAGGGTTAATAAACTTTTAGCAAAGAAAAACAAAGGATAAGTAACTAAGTATTTCCGAAATTTCGAGAGCATAGTTTTAGTTTTAGTGGAACGAGTCCTAAAATATGCTGATTGACTATTTCATAGCCTTGACAATTTCTATTGGAGTGGTTTCCTTGGGCGCAATTTGGATTGCCTATCGACGTAGCCATGATGCCTTGCATCCCATGATTTTTTTAGGGTTAATGCTGTTCTACTTATATAGCTACCTACCCTTAAGCCTTGCACAAAAAAATTCTGCTCATTTGCAAACTTTTCTTTCCGCTCAACAGCTAGAATATGTTCAAACAATAAATTTTGTTGGGGTTTTAAGTATTTGTCTTGGTGTATTAATCAGCGCTAGGAGAACTTCATTTAGTCCTTTTCTTCAGAATTCGTGGATACTCACGATTAGCGTTCGAAGGCGACTTCAGCGTGGTGCTATCGTCTGCGGTTTTCTCGGCATCTTAGGATTTGTTTATGGCATTATTCAACGCGGAGGATTGAGCTCGGCCTACGGTCGTGCCTATGGTGGAGGATGGAGTGAGTCGGGCTATATTCGTGAGGCGATTCTTTTGACCTTGCCTGCCCTTCTTTGGTTTATGGTGAGTCACTTACACCAAAAGATGAAATTGAAGGACTGGGGATGGATTTTTCTGTTTACTGCTCCCATATTGATACATGGGCTGTTGGGCGCTCGGCGTGGCCCAACAGCCATGATTTTAATTGCATCAGTAGTCGGTTGGTTCTTTGTTCGCTTTAAGCGTCCTCATCTTAGGCAAGTCGTTCTAGGGGCAGTGGCTCTTGGGACGTTAATGCTTTTTCTAGTAGCAAATCGAGGCAGTATTTATCTTGGCTCAGACTTTGACTTCACGAATTCCTCTAGCTACGCCTCTGAAATAGTTAGTAGTAACGAGTTTATTTATGGCGGTGGTGTTATAGTTAATGCAAACAGTACAAATACGTTCTTTTGGGGAAGACGATATTTTACAATTCTGTTTATTCGCCCGATCCCTAGATTTCTCTGGCCGTCTAAGTACCAAGATGCTAGCAGAATGTTAGGAATCCCAAATCTAGAACTAAACTTGGGTACAGGAGGAGAAACTTTTGTTGAAACTCTGGGTTGGGCTGGAGCAGTTGGCTCCGCTCCGGGCATTGTGGCAGATATGTGGCTAGAATTTTGGTGGTTCTCTCCTTTTGTCTTATTTGCCATCGGCTGGCTTTATGGAATGACATGGCGAAGAGCGATTAGGAGAGGAGGTTTGTGGATTTTAATCTACACACTACTAGCAGCTCTTTCGGTATATCTAGTAATGCAGACTCTAGAAGCAATGGCTTTTCGGTTTTTGCTAATGACCGGTGCAGCTTGGCTAATTTGGAAATATTCCACTGACGGTCGCTCCTTTCAAACCCAGTCCTCTGTTTTGCCCTACTCTTCCCATACATCACCGATGCAATCATCTTTTTATAAATGAGGTTTTTGATTCTACATGGGTAAGTACTGTGAGCCCAATAGCGATTATTCATACCCAGTGCGGCCCTTACCACTTGGCTCGCATCCGTGCACTTACCTCTGCTTATCCTGGAAATGTAGATCTTATTCAGCTCGCTGCTCAAGAAAGTCAGCGCCGGTGGATTGTAGATGATTGCTCAGTTAAAGTAACAACTATTGCTGACGGAGTTTTAGAAGCATACGCAGCTAGCGATCTAATCAAAGGTCTGCTTGAGCACTTAACAAAAACTCGACCTTCCATACTCATTGTTGCAGGATATAATCAACCTGCAATGAGGGCAGCTATTAAATGGAGTAATCGGAATCAAATTCCGGTTATTCTGTTGTCGGACTCGCAATATTGCGATCGCCCCCGCAACCCTGTTTTAGAAGCCATTAAAGGACAATGGATTTGTCGACGATGCGATGCCGCCTTTGTCGCAGGAGCGAGTGCTGCCTGCTATCTAGAAAAACTTGGTTTCCCTAAGCACAAAATATGGCGGGGCTACGATGTTATCGACAATCACTATTTCAGCAAAGCTTCGCATTTAGTCAAGCAAAATAAAATTTATGAGCGTGAGAGACTAGGCTTACCAGAAAGGTTTTTTCTTTATGTAGGTCGATTTTCCCAAGAAAAAAACCTCTTGCGTCTGCTAGAAGCATTTGGGTTATATCAAAACGCACATCCTTCCGAGCCATTAACGCTAGTTCTAGTGGGCAGTGGAGATCAAGAATTAGTTCTTAAGGATAAAGCAAAGAGGTTGGACTTGAAGAACATAGTCTGGCCCGGGTTTAAGCAAATTAGTGAGTTGCCAGCTTACTATGGCTTAGCCTCAGCATTTATCCTACCAAGCATTAGTGAACCCTGGGGTTTAGTAATTAATGAAGCAATGGCTTGCGGGTTGCCAATTTTGGCATCTTCTCAATGTGGAGCGATTTTCGACTTGGTTTTTCCTGGTATTAATGGCTCTGTGTTTAATCCGTGGGAGAGTCAAAGCATCAATCAGTCCATGACATCCTTTAGTCATTATTCTGTCAGTCTTCAAAAAGATATGGGGCAAGCTTCTCAACGCATTATTCAAGATTTTAGCCTTGAAAGCTGGGCAATTGCTCTCACAGACTGCATTATTCAGACAAGTCGATCTTTTAAGACCTCTACTAACATCCTTGCATGAAGGTCTTATTAGTTGTGCCCTATATTAGTTTTGTCTATGGCGGCACAGCTCGTGTTGTTAGAGATCTAGCCTGTGCCCTTGGCCAGCAAAGCATTCATGTGGATATAGTCACCACAAATGCCAACGACGGCAACACTTTAGATGTACCTTTTGAGCAATGGGTGATCGAGACCCGTTTTCGAATTCAGTACTTTCCTTGCTGGCATCGATACGATCTAGTATTTAGCCTGTCTTTACTTAAATGGTTGAACCAGCATGTTAATGACTATGATTTAGTGCATACTCACACGTTGTTTTCTCCCATGCTGTCGCGGTTGCATCGTCTGTGCTGGAGCCGTAGCATTCCTTACCTCATGACTCCCCATGGTATGTTAGAGCCTTGGGCACTCGCCCACAAATCTAAAAAGAAAGCTTTTTACTTGCAAATGGTGGAGAAAAATGCTTTGTCCAAGGCATCTGCCATTCAAGTCTTAACCCACAGTGAAGCAAAAAACTTGGCCGCTATGGGCCTAAAGAATATGGCCCTATTACCCAATGGAATTGATGTCAAGGCTTTGCCATGTCCCTTTGGCTCTGAGCTCTTTTATCAGCATTTTCCTGAAGCAAAAGGAAAAATTCTAATCCTTTTTATGAGCCGTCTTGATCCGAAAAAAGGCTTAGACTTGTTGGCGAAGGCATTTGCTAAAGCCCGAGCCAAATTCCCAAACATTCACTTGGCTATTGCCGGGCCTGATAGCGTTGGTTACAGCGCCAAGGTTAAAAAATACTTTGCCGATGTAAGTTGTTTAGACGCCGTAACTTTTACCGGAATGCTAACCGGTGAGTTGAAACAAGCCGCTCTAAACGTTTCTAGCATATTTACATTGCCATCCTATTCAGAAGGTTTTAGCATCTCGGTGTTAGAAGCCATGGCTTCTGGTTTACCATGCATCATCACCACTGGCTGCAATTTTCCTGAAGCTGCAGAGGCTGGGGTAGCCCAAGTCGTTGCTATTGACTCAGAGGCTATTGCTCAAGCATTAATTAACTGCTTATCCGATTGGTCTTCGGCTAAAGCTGTAGGTGCTCGTGCCCGTAAATTCATTTTGGATAATTATACATGTGACAAAATTGCGGTTCGACTAATAGCGGTCTATGCGGCCATTCTCGAAATGAGAAGTAGCCAGTGAGGGACTAAATCACAAATTAGCTACCGGATGGCAATTTTAGGTGAAAAAATCCTTTTTTTCTCCAAAGCCGCCGCAGACTGGCGATAGTCTAGCGTTTTAGGGGTTGACGGCTGCTCTCTACGCTAACCAACAATCGATATTCCCCGAAGTATTCTGTACTACGTTTGATAGAGTTGATGCAGATTTGCTGCCCCTCCATGTGGCGACAGAGCTTGCTGGCTACAAGGCATCATCATCTCAGCCTTAACCATCCTCCCAAGACTACAAGCTCAACTAGCGCCAAAATAAAAGTTTCACCATACCATCGTGTGCTCTCCCCTTAGCGCAGGTCGTAGCCAAATAAATTGGGGTCGACATCGCCCAGGTTTAAATCACCCAACCCATACTCTGCCCAGCGGCCATCTACCAGCGTCGCTGTCGCCGGGTCGGGGGTGAGTTCCTCGCTCCAAGGGCGATCGGTTTCGGGGTAGACCTTGGTGGTAGCATCGATGCCCATGCGGCTGCCCAGCCCCGGTTTTTCGGTGGCAAAGTCGAGGCGATCGAAGGGGTTATTGGGCAGAATAAACACGTCGCGTACGGGGTCGACCTTGGATGTCACCGCCCACATTACCTGGCGGGGGTCGCGAATGTTGATGGCTTTATCAACCACAATCACGAACTTGGTGTAGCTGAACTGGGGTAGGGCTGACCAAAAGGCGAGGGCTGCCCGCTTAGCCTGACCTGGGTATGACTTTTCAATTGAGAGTACGGCCGCTTTGTAGCTCAGCCCCTCCATCGGCAAAAAGAAGTCCTGAATCTCGGGCACCTGCTGGCGCAGGATGGGATTGTAAATGCGGTTGAGGGCGATCGCCATCATGGCGTCTTCCTTGGGCGGGCGACCGCTAAAGGTGGTCATATAGATTGGGTTTTTGCGGTGAGTCATACAATGGAACCGCAGCAGGGGCGCAGCTTCATTGATGCCGCCGTAGTAGCCAATGTGGTCGCCTGCAGGACCGTCAACGGCGGTTTCACCAGGGGTAATGGTGCCCTCTAGAACGATTTCAGAGGCGGCAGGTACCTCTAAATCAACGGTTTTGCATTTGGCCAGACTGAGTCCTTTGCCCGCATAGAGTCCAGCGAATAGCCACTCCGACAGATCGATGGGCAGCGGCGTGGCGGCAGCCAGAATTACCAGGGGGTGAACGCCGATCGCGATCGCCACCTCCAGCTTTTTGCCCATTTCAGCCGCTTTGCGCAGGTGGCGACTACAGCCCCGCACCGAGAGCCACTGGACTGTGGCGGTATTCTTCGACTGCTGCTGTAGCCGGTAGACCCCCACGTTAGGAATATTAGTTTCCGGGTCTTTTGTGATCATTAGGCCTAGGGTAATCACCTTATCGGCGTCGCCAGGATAGACCCGCAGCAGCGGTATTTGGTTGAGATCAACGGCATCGTCCTTGAGCACCACCTGTTGACAGGGCGGCAGCAGATCGCGCACGGGCTTGGCCTTGACCACATCGAAAAGCGCTTTGCCCAGATCAATCGCCTGGGAAAACTGTTTGGGAGGACGGGGCTGGTAGAGCAGTGCCAGTTTTTCGCCCAGGGTTTCTAGCTCCTCAGGATGCTCCATACCCATGGCCCAGCACACCCGCTCTACGGTGCCCAGCACGTTGATAGCTAAGGGCATAGTGGCTCCCTGCACATTCTCAAACAGCAGCGCGGGGCCACCGCCGAGCAGCAGGCGGTTAGCAATCTCAGCAATTTCTAGATTGGGGCTAACGGAGGCCGCAATGCGACGCAGCTGCCCACGCTGCTCGAGCAGGGTCAAAAATTGCTGTAGATCTTTTGCCATAATGCCGAAATGTTTGTGAACGAGTGTTAAGAGCTGTCTTCATTATGGTGGAGACTGGGGTCAGTCCAGCAAAAATTGTGCCTTCCCTTTGGTCACGGCTTTGGGTGCTGAAGGTAGTGGAGATAGCGTGCCTTAGACCCCCCTGGCTGCCACAATTGGGGTACTACCATAGTCAATACCCAACTTAACTCTAAGGATTCACTGGCTCGATGGACAGGCGCAACCCAATACCTCGCGTAAATTTTTCGCCATCTCTGCTCGGGCTGCTCGGGCTGGCAGTCCTGGGCTTGACGGCCTGCGGCAATCGCCTCGACACCGCCGACATCGAAGCCAACATTCAGGCCGATATCGAGCGCCAGGGGCGGCGACTGTCACTCAGTGCGGTACGCTGCCCCAGCGACGTCAGCCGCCAGGCGGGGGCCTATTTTCGCTGTGTGGGAGAGTTAGACCCTGAGGGTACGTTCACGATCAATGTGACCCAGCAGGACAACCAGGGCAATGTTACCTGGGAGGTGCCCAACTCTAAGGTGCTGCTCAACCTGCCCACGGTTGAAGACACGATTCAGCAGGAGCTGTCTCAGGCCTTTGGGCAGCGCGCCCTGATCGACTGTGGCACCGCCACATATCGGGTCAACCAGCCGGGCGATCGCTTCCAGTGTCAGGTAGTGGGTGGTTTAGAAACAGGGTCTAGTAGCATTGATTCAGTGCTAGTCAGAATCGACCCCGACGGCAATTTAAGCTGGCAAGAGCTGCAGTCCACCACGGCAGCGTCAGCGGCGGTAGCGCTCAGCAGTGCCTCAACCGCCCCTGCGGTGCCAGCCCAACCTGCGTCTGCTCCCCCGGCCAATGGGGCTGAGCCGCAGGCCGCTCCGACGGTCAAAACTACCGCTGTGACCGGTCCCACGGGCCGGGTCATCAACCGTCCCTACCTTCCGGGCGACAATGACTAATGTGGGAATAATAGAGCTGCGGGTTTAATTTGTTCTTAAAGCGCTAAATCCCATGCGTTAATGTGTGAGGCAGCGGCTTTCGATACGCTTATCCTGGTAGGCAGACCTGCTCGCACAACCAACTTCAACCTTAGTTCTGGGCTATGACAACTGTTCTTGATTTTTTAGCGAAGGGTGGGCCGGTCATGGTGCCCATTTTGGGCTGCTCGGTGCTAACCATCGCCACCGCCCTAGAGCGCGCCCTGTTTTGGACTAAGCTACTGCGCCGGGAAGACCAGGTGGTCAGCGAGGTGCTCGATGCCTCCCGTCGTGATCTGACGCAGGCGGCCGCGATCGCAGCCCAGTCCCAGGACCTACCCATCGGTCGGTTTTTGCTCGCGCCCCTGCGGCTCAAGCAGCCCTCCCCCGACACCTTTCGGCTGGCGATGGAAACAACGGGCGATCGCGAGTTCGTCAAAATGCGCAAGGGCGACAAACTGCTCGAAACCATTGTGGCTATAGCCCCCCTGCTGGGCCTGCTGGGCACGGTAACAGGGCTGATTGCCACCTTTGGCAACCTCAACATTGGCGGCGGCGGCACGGGTGATCAGGCTACGGCGGCAGCGGCAGGTATTGGTGAAGCGTTAATTACCACCGCCGCTGGCATGATTGTTGCCATTATGGCGCTGCTAATCTTTCGCGTTCTGGTCACCCTCCAGGCCCAGCAGATCGACTACTTCTCCGATGCTGGCAACGAGCTAGAGCTAATCTATCGCCAATACTGGTACGAGCCTGCCGCCCTCGCCACCGACAAGGCCCGCCACAGCGACTTTGTCGGTACCCCAGAGCGAATTTAGTAGGCCTCCATGCGCTTTAAATCTAAATTAAGCCCTAACCCGCCCCAGGTCGATCTGGTGCCCATGCTCACGGTCATGATGGGCATTCTGGCCTTCTTCGTTACTATCACCATGACCCTGGGCAGCGAGACGCTGATCGAAGTTCAGCTTCCCGCCGAGCAGCAAGACAACGCCCCACCCCCGCTGCCCGCCGATCCGTTCATTGTGGAGCTAGTCGGCGAAAATCAGGTGCAGCTCAACGGTCAGCCCATCGAAGTCGATACCCTCAAGGGTCAGATGGACGCCTATCTCAGCCGCAACCCTGAAAATATTGTGTTCCTGTTGCCCAATCAAGACCTCCCCTACGAGCAGGTCATGCAGTTTCTGGGCGAAATGCGTTCCGTAGGCGGCAACCGGGTCTCTCTTGCGATCGAAGAATAGGCGATCGTCATCACCCCCTCCCGTCACCCTGGGCCAGTAGCCAAGCCGGCTCGCCCCCTTACTTCTGCACCGGCTGCAGCGCCAGTATGACCTCTCCATCCAGCGGTTGCCGCTGAGGCGCAGTCAGCGTGTAAAACAGGGCCTCGTAGCGATCGATCGCGCGCTTAGCCGAGTAGTGCTCTAGCGCATACTGACGGCCTTGACGGGCCAAAGCCTGAGCTTTCTCGGGCTGGTGATACAGGTCGAGAATCCCCTTAGCTAGAGCCGTTGGGTTCTCGGGTTCAATCACAATGCCGCCGCCGCTGGCCCTAACGGCCTGGGCCGCCGTGCCATGGGCCGGTACCGATGCCAAAATTGGCCGACCGCTGGCCAGCAGCACCTGAGTTTTAGACGGCATGTTGAAGCCCACCACGCCATGCTTCTGCAAAATTAGCCCCACATCGGCGGCGGCCAGCATATCGGGCAATTCAGCTCGGGGCACAAAGGGCAACAGCAAAACGTTGGTTAGCCCCAGCTGCTGGCGAAACCGGTCGAGCACCGCCAGCTGTTTCCCTTCGCCTACAATTACCATACGAATATCGGGGTAAGCGGCTAACGCCTGGGCGGCGCGAATAGCCGTTCTGACCCCCTGAGTTTCGGCAATATTGCCCGTGTAGAGCACCACAAATTTGTCCTGTAGCTGGTGGCGACGGCGAAACTCGCTGCTGGCCTGGGGCCGAGGTGCAATAAAATCGACATCCACCCAGTTCGAAATAGGCACCATTTTGGTGTCGGGTACCCCTTTGGCCAGCAGGTTATCGCGAAAGCCTTGGGCAATCACGCTGATGCGGGTAGCGCTGCGGTAGGCAAACGATTCCAGCAGCTCAAACAGTCGAATGGCCCACGGGTTGCGGAGTAATCCGGTTTGGATGGCGGCCTCAGGCAAAATATCCTGCAGGTTGAGCACGCTGGGGCACTGAAACAGCGTCTTGAGAATGGCGACAGGCAAGCAGGCCGGCAGCGACGGGCTGGTGTTGAGAATAACGTCGGGACGCCAGCCCCGCAGCGCTGGCCACAGACTCAGGGTGATAAAGCTCGACTCCAGCAGCAGTCGCCCCACCAGCCCCCGCTTCGGGCAAGCCAGTACAAAGCAACGCTGAATAGTAACGCCGTTGCGCTGTTCGGTAGCGTACAGACGGCCCCGATACTGAGGATAAATAGTGCGCTCAGGATAGTTGGGCATGGCGGTTACCACCCGCACCTGGTGACCCCTAGCGGCTAGCCCCTCAGCCAGCTCAGTCATCAATGGCGCAATACCAATAGGCTCAGGATGGTAGTTGTAGGAATAAATCAGAATTCGCATGGACAACGCCTGCTCTAGAAAACCGCGTGCAAGATGTCTGTAGGGGCTGTTGGGAAAGGGGGGCTATTGGAGACGGCTGTTGGGGCAAGATTCTGGTTAAGCCCAGTCCAGCAATAGTTTCAGGCTCACTTTAGGAATGGTGTCCGGGCGCAGTACTTGGCCCGCTTTCATTAAACTGAAAGTCTAAGGGGTAGTCAGGACGCCTTTGGGTGTTGTTTATGGAAGATTGATGCATTGCCCTGGTTAACCTCATAGAAGCTTCGCCTGGAGGCAGCTTAGACCGCTGAGCTGCAAGCCAAAGTGTCTGCCCGGTGGCCGGGCACTCTAGCCATCGTCACAGTGGTCATCAGCACCGAAGCCATCGATAAACTCAGCATACCCAGGCCTATTCACCGGGTTAATGAGTAAATTCACAGAAAAACTTTTCTTTTGCTGCCGCCTCGCACAGCCATAGCTCTGTGCCATCCGAGATTTTGCTGTAAGTTATCACTATGGTTTGGAACCCTCTACGGCTGCTTAAAACACTGGTCCACTTTGATGTGGCAGGGCCTTTAGCGCCAGTATTGAGAGGGCTGTCTGAGCTAGCTGATCCAGGTAGTGCAATGACGCCGTCTCTCGACCCCGCTAGCTTGAACCCAGCCTTAGCTCAGCCGAGCGTGTACCTGTTGGGCGGCGCAGCTGACTGGGTCAACAGCCTGATCGAACCCCTTGGTTCACTGGGGTACAGGGTTGAGGCCCCACCGCAGGCCGCTGAACCCGCTCATATGAGGAATGTTGCGCTAGTTGTTTGGTCAGCCACCGATCCTGAGGGTGGTCTTCAGCCTTGGCTGGAGCGAGTGAGCCAAATGCCCAATTATCAGGAGGCTACCCTGTTCGATTTTCGGCAGTCTGATCCGGCGATCGCAGCGCTGTGGGGCAGCCTGGACGACGGAGTGATGGGGGGTGTTAGCACCAGCCAGGTGCAGTGGCAGAACGGCCTGCGGTTTGTGGGGCAGGTTTCTACGGCCAACAGCGGTGGGTTTGCCTCAGTTCGCACGCGCAATCTTGAGCCGCCGCTAAATTTGGGGCAGTGGCAGGGCACGGTGCTCTATGCTCAGGGCGACGGCCAGCGCTACAAGTGGATCTTGCGCGACAACCCCGGCTGGGATAGCCTGGCCTACTGCCGCTCGTTCGATACCCAAACCGATCGGTTGAGCGAGGTTAGGGTTCCTTTTTTAGAGATGGTGGCCACCCGTCGCGCCCGCACGGTGCCAGAGGCTACGTCGCTCAACCCGGCGCAGCTCTATTCAATGCAGCTGATGCTGAGCAAGTTTGAGTATGACGGTGGGCTAAACCCAGCCTTTCAAGCCGGCTCGTTTGGGCTAACGGTACAGCGCTTGGGGGTTTACCGTCAGGGGCCAAAGCCGTTGATCGTGCTGCCTAGGCAGAGTGCTGAGGTCGCGCCACAGTTGACGGCGGCTGAGCTGACGGGAGTGATTCCTCAGGGGTCTGGGTTTGCGGTAGTTGGGGCCAGCAGGAACTTGCCGCTGGGGATTGAGCCAGCGGTAGTAGAGGCGATATTGCAGGCGGTGCATTAGCTCGTATGAAAAGGAACCGAATGCCTGTGCTGATTACCTAGATCTAGGCTTAAGCACAGACACCCGGTTCCTAAATAGCTGTATAGAGCCTTAATAGGCTGATCGCATGTCGCCCCGCTCGGCCCGAGCGCTTTCCTTGGCTTTCGCTGCGCTCTTTTTGAGAGCCTCTAGACGCTTGATGTAGCGATCGCGCTGGCGCTTCTTAGGGGTTTGCTCAATTAGGGTCTTGAGAGCGCTGCCCAGGCTTTTGTAGGCGTTGGGCAGGGTGTAGCCAAAGCGAGTGGCAATGGCGATCGCCCGCTCGTCGGCACTGATGCTCTCTTGGAGGGTTTTTTGGTTGTTGTTGCGCTTGTAGAGCCGCCAGCTGGAGAAGCCACACAGGCTCAGGGCGAGCATCAGCAGCAGACCGTCCTGCACCCACAGTTCGCCCACCGCACCGCCCAAACCAATGGCCAACGCCGCCATTTCCCAACCGTCGCGGGGAATCGTGTCGTTTTGAATGCGACCCACCTCGTGCCAGAACAGCAGGTTGCGCTGATCGAGGGCCAGCTGCTCCCATTTGATCAGATCGACCTGAATTTCGACCTGGTCTTTGCCCAGTTCTTCGCAGGTAATCAGCGGCGGGGTGACGTCAATCGCCGACTCCACCGTCACCCAGCTCTGAAGCTCGGGGGGCAGTAGGCTTCTCAGACGGCGAAGCTCACCCATATCGGCGCGGGCAGTGGCGGTGGCGTACGAGGTCATGGAGATTACGGGGTGGAAACTGCAAATTAAATTTATTAATAGATCCTACCTTAAAGCCCATTAGTCAAGGGTCGGTTATCCGATGGGTAGAACTTCATTACATCTAACCGACCAGAGCGCGGGGCGTTCGACCGCTACGATCGCGTTTTCTAGCTCAGCGATCGCGCCATCGAGCAGCGCATACCCAGCCTCGACAGTCTCAATTTGGCAGAGCTGTCGGCGCAGGGGAGCGGCCCCCTCAAAGCCTTTGACATACCAGGCCATATGCTTGCGAGCCTGGTGGATGCCCTTCTGCCCCTTGTACCGCCACAGCAGGCCCAGGTGCTCGCGGGCGCAGCGCAGTCTATCTGTAGGCGTGGGCACTGCAGGAACGGTGCCGGTTTTGAGAAAAGCATCAATTTCGCCGACCAAGAAGGGGTAGCCCAGGGTGCCCCGAGAGCACATAACGCCGTCGGCCCCGGTCTGCTCCAGGCAGCGCACCGCCGATTCTACCGAGACAATATCGCCATTGGCAATCACCGGAATGCTCAGCGCTGCCTTGACCTTGGCGATCCAGTCCCAGCGGGCGGGGCCGTGGTAGCCCTGATCGCGGGTGCGGCCGTGCAGGGTGAGCATTTGCGCCCCTGCCGCCTCCATACGGCGGGCAAAGTCAATGGCGTTGATGTGGTCGTCATCCCAACCAATGCGGGTTTTAACGGTGACGGGTACGGGGACAGCCGCTGCGACGGTGCGCACGATCGCCTCGGCGACTTCGGGCTGGCGCAGCAGCGATGAGCCCCCCCCTTTTTTGGTGATTTTATTCACCGGGCAGCCCATGTTGATGTCGATGGTTTGGGCTCCTTCGGCCGCAGCTTTGCGGGCGGCAGCGGCCATAAAGTCAGGCCGACAGTCAAATAGCTGAATGCTGATCGGCTGCTCGCTGGCGTCAATGTCCATAATCTTTTCGAGCTGCTGGGCGTGACACAACCCGGTGGCCTGCACCATTTCGGTGTAGAGCATGGAGGTGGGGGCGTAGCGGCGCACCAGCTGGCGAAAGGCGCGATCGGTCACCCCGGACAGGGGCGACTGCAAGACCCGGCTGTGCAAGGTTACAGCGCCAATGGCTAAAGGCGATCGCAGCCGCTGCTGTAGGGTAGGAGACAGGCTAATCACCATACGTTAAATCAAGCGTTTACTAACCCGAGTTCGAGGGCAGCGGAAGACTAACCTGTCGCTTAGGTTTGCCGGTTGAGACGTTTGCAAGTTGAAAAGCTCGACGGTCTAAACCTTCGACTTGTCCCCGGCAACCTGTGCAGATTGCTCTAGCCCTCGAGTCCTCGTTCAACCCAAACTGGCGCTAACCCCTTAGGTCGATTGTATCCCCTCAGACCACAGACAGTAGCTATTGCGGCCGCTCTCCTTGGCGGCGTAGAGAGCCTGGTCAGCCCGCTGAATCAGAAGTTCGGTAGAGAGGGCCGGGGCCGGCGTAAGAACAGCAATGCCAAAGCTGACCGTGACCTGTCCGTACAGGGGCGAGGCTGCGTTGGGAATGGCCAGTCGGGTTAGATAGGTTTGGGCTTCTGCGGTGAGGGAGATTGCCCCAGCCGCGGTCGTATTCGGCAGAACCAAGGCAAATTCTTCCCCTCCGTAGCGAGCGGCTAAATCGGCCGGGCGCTTGGTTACCTGGGCCAGCAGGCGGGCGATCGATCGCAGGCAGTCGTCGCCCGCCAGGTGGCCGTAGGTATCGTTGTAGCCCTTGAAGTGATCAACGTCGGCCAGCACCAGGGCCAGGCTGCCCTGTTCGCGCTGCAGCCGCTGCCACTCCTGGGCCAGGTAGCGGTCAAACTCGCGACGGTTGGCAATTTGGGTGAGCCCATCGAGGTGGGCCAGCCGACGGAGTTCGTCGTTGGCCGCCTGGAGTTGCTGGTACAGGGCCGCCTGCTGCAGCGCCTGACTCAGCTGCATAGCTACTTCTTCAACCAGGCTCAGATCGCTGTGCTCCCAGAGGCTCATTTTGTCGATGCTGGCCAGGCGACTGGGCGCGGGGCAGGCCCACAACACCCCCTGCACCTGGTTGTCAATGCGAATGGCCGTAGCCAGGTAGGTGTTTTCGCCCTGGGCCACCAGCTGAGCAGCGTTGGGGCGCATCTGCAGTGGGTTCACCCGGTAGGGCAGCACGATCAGGTTGTTGTCGAGCATGAGCTGCTGACGCAGCGTTTCAGTAATCTCCAAGGGAGCGATAGGTTCACTCAGGGCTGGAGCCTGCACGGTAACCACAAACGGCGTGGGCAGGCTAGTCAGGTTGTGGCGCAGCAGCGTAATGCCACACTGGCGTAGGTTAAGGGCCGTGCCCAGGTGCTCTACGGTGCAGGTGAGAATATGCTGCACATCCAGACTGGCGCGAATTTCATCCAGAATGTGATTGAGCAGCATTTCCTGGCGAGCCTGGTGACGCACCTGCTCAAACAGACGACTCTGCTGAATGGCGATCGCCAGGTGGGCCGATATTTCTTGCAGCAGCTCAATCTCATGGGTTTGCCACCGCCGGGGCTGGTAGCACTGGTGCACGATAATTAGTCCCCACAGGTAGCGGTTTTGCCCCGGCAGGGTGTGAATGATGGGTGCCACCAGGTTGGCTTGGATACCGAAGCTCAGCAGCATGTCGCGGTAGCACTGACTGATGTTTCCCAAAGCCTTTACATCGTTGATCTGCCCTACTCGCCCTGACCAGTACTTGGTCGCGTGCTCCTGGTCAAAGCAGGCATCTTCTACCTGGCGGCGCAGCACGGTAAGGCGCTCATCGACTACGGCTTCGTGGGTCACCATGCCCCGCCCGTTCTGGCCAAACTGGTAAATGATGACGCGATCGGCCAAGATTTGCTGTCGCACATCCTGCACAGCCGTCTGCAAAATGGTGTCTAGATCGAGGGTATTGTGCAGGCGCTGCAGGCTGTCTTTCAGTAAAGAGGGACGGATGGGTTTGGCCGTAGCGACCTCAAGCCAGTGACCAACGCGGGCGGACACATCTGCTGTTAAAAAGGGAGATTCCAAGTAGTCTACGCCGCCCGCCGCAAAAACCCGCTCTCGGCTAGCAGTATCTTTAAAGCTGCCAGCAAAGATCAGCGGTATGACGGCTGTGGAAGGGTTGGCCTTCAGCTTTTGGCCCAGGTGGTAGCCGCTGCTGTCGGCCCCAGCGACCTGCAATATTATGAGGTCGGGCCATGGCTCTAGTTGCGGTGTTTGGGGCGATATTTGGGGCAGTAGATCTGCTTCGGCGCGCACCTGCACCTGGTAGCTGGCGGCGACTAGCATCTGGGCCAGGGCCTCTGTCTGGTGAGGGGCAGCTTCTGTAATTAAAACCGTTGCTTGCTGAAGTAACGTCATCCCTGCAATCCTCTACCGGAGCCTTACCAGGCTCTGGCGTGACTGAATCGAACCCCGCCCCGCCCCTGGACCGCAAACCCAACCGCTCATTGTCAAACAAGTGGGCAAACTAATGAATGATCTGGGGTCACCCCCAATCTTTCCCTGGCCTTATCCTTCCCGCAGGCATTGTCTCCCTCGCAACAAGCGCCAGGAAAGGCGATTTATGTAAACCTTGATTACGCTATCACATGTACCAAAATCACACGTATCCACGGCTTGGTTACAGCCGCCCTACCAGCCAGTAGGTCATCATCTGGCCCCGGCCCTTAACCGCCACGTAGCCGCGCTGTTCAAACTGAAACTGGTCTTTTAGCCGCTCGTATAGGTTTGGGGTGACCTGAATACGCTGGGCTTCGCCGGTTGCTTCCATGCGGCTGGCGATATTGACGGTGTCGCCCCAGAGATCGTATGCAAACTTGCGCCGCCCGATCACCCCAGCGACGACCGGGCCGGTGTTGATACCCACCCGAATTTGAAAGGTTTTGCCATCGGGGCGCTGAAACTGCTTAATAGCGTCACAAATATCGAGGGCAAACTGCGCGATCGCAGCGGCATGGTCATCGTTAGGAGTAGGCAAACCCCCCGCTACCATGTAGGCATCGCCAATGGTCTTGATTTTCTCCAAACGGTGAAACTCGGCCAGCTGATCGAACATGGAAAAGACTTCGTTGAGCATCTTGACCAGCTGACGCGGCGTCATCTGACTAGAGGCGGCGGTAAAGTCAACCAGGTCGGCAAACAGCACGCTGACCTGGTCGAGGCTTTCGGCAATGGTGCGGGCACCGCCCTTCAGTCGTTGAGCAATGCGGTAGGGCAGAATGTTGACCAGCAGGCGATCGGCCTGCTGCCGCTGCTGGCGCAGTTCGGTCTCCATCTGGCGACGTTCGCTGATGTCGTGAACGATGCCCTCGTAATGTAAAAAGGTGCCCTGTTTATCCCACACCTTCCAGATGTCTTCGCTGACCCAAAAAGTGGTGCCGTCTTTGCGAAACACCTCCGATTCAGCGTCGGTGATTTTGTCAAAGCGGTTGAGGTAGACCACTAGCTCATCGCGCCGCTTGGGCTGAAGATAGATTTGACGGCTGATATCGGCGACGGTAGCCACCATCTCCTGGGCCGACTCGTAGCCGTAGAGGCGCGCCATCGAAGGGTTAACGCTGAGCAACTGCCCCTGCGATGAGGCTTTAAAGATGCCTACCGTGGCATTTTCAAATATGCTGCGGTAGTTCATTTCAACCGCAATCAGCGCCTGCTCCATCTGGGTGCGCTCGTGCACCTCCTGGGTAAGCAGGGCGTTTTGCTGGCTGAGCTGCTGCCGCTGCTGGGCCAATCGCAGCTGGTTTTGCACACGCACCAGCACCTCCTGCACCGCAAAGGGCTTGGTGATGTAGTCGGTCGCTCCAACCTGAAAGGCTTTGACCTTGTCGATGGAGTCTACCAGAGAACTCAGCACAATTACTGGGATTTCGGTGGTGAGGGGATTTTGCTTGAGCTGCTGGCAGAGGGTATAGCCGTCCATATCTGGCAGCAGCAAATCGAGCAAAACCAGACCCGGCCGAGACGCCAAAATGGCCGCGATCGCCTGCTGGCCACTTTCAGCCACCCGAATTCGGTACCCTTGCTGGCTCAGCAGCCGCTGCAGGAGGCACGATGTCTCAGTATCGTCGTCGACGATGACTAAATCAATGGCGGCGGAGGCATCATCCACAACGCGGGGGCAGGCAGGCTACGTCATTGGTCTAAGCATAGGGGCATTGAGCCGAAACGATGCACCGAATCTATACCCTCAGCTCTAGGGTAGCGCCGTTACTCGACCCGTAGCCGGGTAACTACCTGAATTGTTAAGCACCCTGGCGGTGAGCGATTTGTCAGTGGAAGCAGTAGGAAACGCCTCAAGGCCTGCCTTAGCGCACCTTGAGGGAGCCGCCGCGATCGCGGTAGCCGGTAACCAACCCCTGGCGAAAGGTTACTTCACCGTCGCTGAAATGAAACACTTCCTCACAGTTGGTATCGTTGCGGCTGATGGCAATGGGAGTTTGAGCCTCAGCCCGCAGCACCTCAGTGCGGCTAGACCCCATGGTCCAGAACGGAGGGGCTGCCTGGTCGGGGGGCGGGGCGGGCAGCTGCAGCGACACCTTGAGGTTGTTGTCGGAGTTTAGGTAGCCAATGGCCTGGCCATTTTCGAACAGCACCGAGCTTTTGCCGTAGTAGAAGGTGGTAAAGCGCTCTGAAGTGTACTGCTCTTGGCGGGTGGGTGCGCCCTGGATTTGTGCCACCTCGGCCTGGGTTGACCCCAGCGTCCAGCTGCCCTGGGCAGCCCTCGCCGACACTACGGCCGACTCGTTGGCGAGTACCCGCAGATTGCCGTCGGCGTTGTCATACTGTTTGACGTAGCCGTTGTGCAGCTCAACAAAGCTGTTGCCGTAGCGCAGGGTTTGTTGGCAGGCAGTTTGGTACTGCATGGTCTGAGAGGGTGCCCCCTGAATCGCTCTCACCAGGTCACTGTCAGAGCCAAGAGTCCAGTAAGTTTTGTCGGTGGGGGTGCGGCTGGCGCGGCTGCCCACGTTGCTCTGGGCGTACTTCAAGTTGCGCTCGTACTCGGCCACTTTTTCCTGGGCCAGGGCAGCGTTGGGGTTGGCCTTGGGCACCGCTCGCATGTGAGCGATCGCCTGCTGCCAAAGCATAGCAACCTCGGCCCAGTCTTCGCTAAATTCTGCGGTTTGAGTCAGCTCTGCAGCGGCCATGGCCTGCCCGGCTCCCTGGCGGAAGGGATCGGTTTGGGCAGCGGCGGCGGCTCGGTTTGGCCAAGACCAGGATCTCGCCTGGGGAGTCAGCAGAAAAGCGCTGGCGGCTATCCCCAGCCCCACCGAGAGCCCCAGTGCGCCCCAGGTAATTCGTTCTCGCAAAGTTTGGCCGGGGCGCTTGAGTTGGAAGGTATACAGGGTTTGAGGGTTTTGCCCGTCTAGCTCAGGGTGGCTATGCTTATGCTTAGTCATAGTAGTTCGTGAGGAGTACACAACCCCAGAGGCACCTGCTCAACCAGGGGCTAAGGCAGCGTTTGCCTGGGGCTTCCGTTAAACGTGAACCTGGTGGAATTTAGAGACGATAAGGGCTTTTCAACCCCTTGTGCCAACCTAGGACAGATATAAGTATGAATGTATTCAGCCAAATAGACCAACTTTCAATACCAGTAACTCTATCGCAGGACATAGATCTACAATTTCAGGCTCTCTTAATTTTACGGAAGCTTATTTAAACTGCCCTCGTCCGTCCATCTTGCACCATCCCAATATCACTTTTTCCTGACTGAGTTTCTTAACTATTCTTAAGCAAATTTATGGATGCCTTAGCGCTGCGTTGGCACCTGCCTCCAGATGATGTTTGCCCCGATCGCTGGGTCAAGGCGGTCGCCCAGGCGCTGCCGGGAACGAGCCGTCGGCTAGCCCAGGTGCTGTGGCAGCGCCAGGTGTGTTCGCTCGACGAACTGGCGGGCTGGCTCAACCCTGCTGCCTATTGTCCTGCACCGGCTAGCGCGTTGGGGGCCGATATGGCGATCGCCGTTACCCGACTCCAGCAGGCGATCGCTAACCAGGAGAAAGTCGCTATCTGGGGCGACTTTGATGCCGATGGGGTAACCGCTACCGCCGTGCTTTGGGATGGGCTGGGCCAGGTGATTCCCAAGGGCGATCGCCTCACCTACTTTATCCCCAACCGGCTGAGCGAATCCCACGGGCTGTCGCGGCGCGGTCTTGACCAGCTAGCCGAGTGGGGGGCTACCCTGCTGGTAACCTGCGATACCGGCAGCACCAGCGGGGCCGAAATTGCCTATGCCAAGACCCTTGGTATGGCGGTAATTGTGACCGATCATCACACCCTGCCAGAGGTCGATATTAGTGCGGTGGCCCTGATTAACCCCCGCCGTCTGCCGCCGGAGCATCCCCTGGCGACGCTGTCGGGGGTGGCGGTGGCCTACAAGTTGCTGGAGGGGCTGTACGAATCGCTTGCTTCGCCGCCGCCCTTACCCCTAGACCACGTGCTAGACCTGGTGGCGATTGGCCTGATTGCCGACCTGGTAGAGCTGCGCGGTGACTGTCGATATCTGGCCCAGCGAGGGCTGGCGCGGCTGCAAAGCCAGACCCAACCCCAGCCGCCTTATCCACGACCGGGGCTGGCGGAGCTGCTGGCACTGTGCAAGCGCACGGGCGATCGCCCCACCGATATTTCCTTTGGGCTGGGACCGCGCATCAATGCCGTCAGCCGCATCCACGGCGATGCCAGCTTTTGTGTGGAGCTGTTGACCAGCCAGGATGGCAACCGTGCCCAAGCCCTGGCCATCGAAGCCGAGCTGGCCAATACCCGCCGCAAAGCCCTTCAGCGCGACCTCTACGAGCAGGTGATGTCGCGGGTGACTCAGATCGATCTCGCCACTACCCGCTGTCTAGTGCTCGCTGACGAGCAGTGGCCTATCGGTATCTTGGGCTTGGTGGCGGGGCAGGTGGCTCAGGCTCTGGGGCGACCCACCATTCTGCTGCGCATTGATCCGCCCAGCCAGGAGGGTTTGCCTAGCCAGGGCGGTCGCCCCCGGCTGGCGCGGGGGTCGGCGCGATCGGTCAAAGGGCTCGATCTGTACCAGCTGTTTCAAGCTCAGGCCGAATTACTTACGGGCTTTGGTGGGCATCCCCTGGCGGCGGGGTTGACCCTGCCGGTGGAGCACATTGAGGTGCTGGCGGCGGCGCTCAACCGCATGGTGCGCGAGCAGTTGGGCGGCGATGGTGTGCCCCAGCCTGCTCTGGAGGTAGATCTGACGGTGACGGTGGCTGAGCTGGGCCAGCCCCTGTTTCGCGAACTCAAGTGGCTGGAGCCCTGCGGTATGGGCAATCCGGTGCCGCGGCTGCTGGTCCGCAACGCCTGGTTCCAAAATACGTTTCACAAACGGCTGCGCGATCGCCAGAACAAGGCCGTTGGGTTTATCAAAACCGAGTTTGAGCTGTGGGACGGCGGTGCTCTGGCCGGGTTTCCAGGCGAGTGGTGGGGCCACTACCGCGACGAACTGCCGCCGGGCCGCTGCGATGTGGTAGTGGAGCTAGACTTCAACAGCTACAACGGCTACCACGTCAAATTAGTAGATGTGCGCCCCGCCCTGCGTGAGGCAACGGAGCTGCCCCCACCGCCTACCGCTCCAGTTTTAGATTGGCGGCAGGCGGTTCCCGCTGAGCCAGAGGCTGTGCTCAGGGTTGATCAAGCCCCGGTGCAGTGGAGCGACTGGCAGGCCTGGCAGCGTCAGGCGGCTCAGACTGGGTTGCCCCTGGCCCTGACCTTCTCTGCCGAGAACGATGACCTGTCACCCGTTGGGGTTTGGCAAGAGCTGGTAGGTATTGCCAAGTACCTGGTGCGGACTGAGCTAGTAGTGACGCGATCGCAGCTCAGCGATCGGCTGAGCCTTGCGCCCACTAGTCTGTCCCTCGGTCTGGCTGCTCTAGCGGCGGCTGGGTTCGAGGTTACGGCTCTAGAGGGCGACGCGATCGCCATTCAGGCTGACTCAGACCCTGCTGCTGCCAATTTAGAGCCCGATGCAAAGATGGTGCAACGATTCTTAGATGCGGTTCAAGAGGAGCAGTTTCGCCGTCGCTATTTTGCCCAGGTGCCGGTAACGGCGCTTTCCTGGTAGGGTGAGCACTGCCCATCACATATCCCTGCTATGGCCACCGACTGGTTCTACCCCTTTCCCCCGCTCCTGAAGGGCACGCTGCGGTCGCGCTACAAGCGCTTTTTTGCCGATATTGAGCTAGAGACAGGCGAGGTAATCACCGCTCACTGTCCCAATACTGGACCGATGACGGGGGTTTGCCACCTGGGCGGGCGGGTGCTGGTTTCCCATAGCTCCGACCCCAAGCGCAAGCTGGCCTACACGTGGGAGCTGGCCGAAGTGCACGATACGGTGCCCACCTGGGCAGGGGTGAATACGGCTCTGCCGAACCGGGTCGTAAAGTCGCTGCTGGAAGCACGGCAGATTCCAGAGCTGGGAGAGTACAGCGCCATTCGCCCCGAGGTGCGCTACGGTGGCGACGGTAAAAGCCGCATCGACTTCGTTGTCTCGGGGGAGGATAACGCGCTCCCTACGTATATCGAGGTCAAAAACACCACCTGGGCCAAGGGCAACGTTGCCCTGTTCCCGGATACGGTGACGACCCGTGGCCAGAAGCATTTGAGGGAGCTAGCCGCGCTCATCCCGCAGGCTCAGGCGGTGATGCTGTATTTTATCAACCGCAGCGATTGCACCGATTTTGCCCCCGGCGACGAGGCCGACCCTACCTACGGCGTGCTACTGCGGGAGGCCATGCTTAAGGGGGTAAAGGTGCTGCCCTGTCGCTTTGAAATCACGCCAGCCGGAATTCGGTATTTGGGACTGGCAAATTTAAGGATAGATTAAGGCAGTTTGGGGCTCAGGGCTCAAGAGATTTTTCAGCACCTGAAACCCAGAACCTCAAACCTGCTAACGAGCAGAATAGGTCAGCGATCGCAGGGCAAAGTGGGGCAGCGCCAGCATTCGCCGCCAGCGCCAGGGCTCTTTGTACAGGCGGTAGAGCCACTCCAGGTGGTTGTCACACATCCACTGCGGAGCGCGCGACTTAACCCCGGCCCAGATGTCAAAGCTGCCACCGACCCCAATCCAAATGCTGTTGGGGCAGAGATGGCGGTGCTCATGAATCCACAGTTCCTGCCGGGGAACGCCCATGCCGACCAAAATTACGCTGGGCTGAAGCTGCTCTAGGCGCTGCAAAAATTCGGGCTGGTCTTCAGGCCCCAGATAGCCGTGCTGGGTGCCGACGACCTGCAAACCAGCTAGCTGTCGCTGCCAGTAGATGCCAGCGCGATCGGCCACACCGGGCACACCGCCGTACATGAAGACGGTTTCGGACGGTGACAGGCGCTTGAGCACCGTAGCGGCTAGCTCAATGCCTGGTGCTCGCTCAATGCGCTGCCCCTTGGTGCGAAAGTACAGCACCACCCCGGCCCCATCGGGGATTACCAGTTCAGCATTGAGAATGACCTGGCGCAAGGCCGGGTTTTGGTCGGCCTGCATAGCCATTTCGGCATTGAGGGTAACCACGTGGCCCCCGTGCCCCTGGCGGTACCGATCGACTAGCCAGCCTGCATAGTCGGCCCGCCAGTGAACGGGTAAACCCATCACCTTCAAAACTTCTGGAGTATTTGACCGTGCCAACACCATACGACCCTTTCCGAACCTGCATTTCAACGTAAAACGGCCCAGCGGCTGAACTGAATATTTCAGCCAGAGGACTTAAATCGTCAATGCCTCTCTAAAGCCGCGATTAACCATAGAGACAATACCTCGAAATTGAGTTAATGTGTCGCATTTCTCAACATCGAAGCAAAGGCTTTATTGGAGTGCAAGGGTGTCTAAGGCTAGACGGGCGCGGGCCTGCACCGCAAGGGTTTCATCTTGCTCAAAGCTGCGACGGAGGGAGGCAAGAATCAGCGGTTTTTGGCGAATGGGCTCTACTGAGTCAGTCGCCAGGGCTTGCAGCCCGGCTACCGCAGCGTAGCGCACAACCCATTCTGGATCGGCGGTAGCCTGCGTGAGTACCTCTAGCACATCGCGCTGAGCGATCGCGGCTTGGTCGGGGGGCAGCAGCGGCCAGTGGATGGTGCCCAGCCCCCGCGCCGCCGCCCGGCGGACGCTGAGGGCGAAGTCGCCTTTGGCTGTCTCGAGCAGCACAGGCAGGGCGCGAGGATCACCAATCAGCGCTAGGGCGCGAATAGCCCAGGCCCGTGCGCCGTAGTTATAGCCGTCGATTTGTTCGAGCAGGGCGGGTACGGCTGCGCTACCCAAAGCGGCTAAGCCGTTGACGGCTGCTACGGCTGCACCGGGGTTGTTGTAGCCCAATACCGTAATCAGCGTGGGAATAGCGTCAACATCTTGAGCAGCAGCCAAGTTGTTGACAGCAACTACCATTGCGCCCTTAGAATCGGCGGTTTCGATCGCTCGAACTAGCTCTGCTACGGGTGCACCCACGCCTGCTTTCGTTGGTTGGAGACCATTAACCATATTGCCTGATCAAATATCGTTGGGGCCGGTGTGCCGGTGGAGATGGGGCTGCGCTAGCGAAACCTTTTATACATTTAATCGCGCCTTCCCGCTTACAACAGCTCATCCATTAGAACTAGCACCCGGCGGGCGTCGTCGCTCAGCGCCTGGCTGGGAAAGTTAGACTGGCGCAGGTGCGATTCTAAAACGCCCTGAAGGGCAATCAGCTTGAGGCTATTTTCGGCCAGGGTGGTCGCGATCGCCTCCGCCGCTGGTAAATACCCAATTGCCCCCAAATCCATCATGGCCGATCGCCTGAGCTGTAGGTTGAGCTCTTGCAGGCGCTCGACTAGGCGATCGCAGTAGGTGGCATCGCCGGTCAGCTGGTAGAGGGCGCGGGTGGCCGCGTTTTGCACCTGGGCTACGTCGTGCTCCAAAAACGGCGCAATGTCCTCGATAGCCTCGGTTGCGCCCAGGGTGCCCAGGGCTTCGAGGATAGCGTTGTAGGGCTGCACCAGGTGGGGCTTGCCGGGTACCGCTACGGCAGCGGCGACACCGCCCGCTAGCAATGCCCTCAGCGCCGGAATAGCCAGAGGATCGCCCAGGGACTCTAGGGCCTGAGCCGCCGATTCGCGCACGTAGTAGTCGTCGCACGCTAGGCATTTGATCAGGGCAGGAACAACGGTGCGATCGCCCAGTTTTCCTAGCGCCCTGGCCGCATTGCGCCGCAGTGGGTACCCCCCATCGGGGGCGCGATCGCTTTCGTCTTCTAGGGCTAGCACCAGCGACTCAATAACCGTTGGCTCGGCCACGCGAAAGCGCCCTAGCCACCAGGCGGCGTAGTAGCGCAATCCCATGTCAGCCGTCTGGCGCAGGTTGGCAATGGCCTGTTCTGCGGTGAGAGATTCTGCCTCAGCCCCCTCAACAGCGACCAGCGGTTGCGAATCCTGTTCCATACTCCAGTGGGTCTCCAGCGATGCCTAGCGATGCCCGATCGTCTAGTCAGCCGCCAGGGGCTGAATGCTGACGATCTTGCCACCCATGCGGGTAATGCGCTGCATTTCTTCGTTCATGCGGCTGTAGGGCACCTTAATAAAGGTGCTGCCGCTCTGACGGATGGGGTAATTGTTTTGGTCGGTGGCGTCGTTTTGGCGCAGCCCCTCAACTTCATAGAGAAAGATGCGGTTGCCCGAGGGGGAAGTGGTCTGACTGCCAAAGGCGTTTTGAGCGAGCATAGGAAACTCTCCTGGTCGTTGCGAGATCTCGAATGTGGCAATTGGCTCCAGTCGGCGCACCTCTCGAGATACGCCGACTGGCAGTGGCTTAGAGGCTAGCAGGGGTAACGCTGGTTACCCTACCGCCCATGGCGTTGATCTGCTGTAGCTTAGCCGACAGCTTCTCGTAGGGCACCAGGTAGGAGGTGTTGATCCGCCGTACCTTGGGGTAGCGGGGCAGGTTAGCGCCCATGACCTCAATGCGGTAGACCCGACCAGCGTTGGCACCGTAGGGGGTAGACCCGCCTAGGGCCTGGCTGGGGGTAGCCAGCTTGTTGGCTTGAGACGACCAGCCTGCTGCCGCACTGGTGGGAGCAATCACCGATGACGAGGTGTTGCGGCCCAGTTCACCCGCCAGGCGAGACTTTTTGCCGCCCGCTTGAGAGGTATCGCTGGTGGCGTAGCCCCGGTACATCTGGAACATGCGGGTGAAGCCCACAGAACGCTGCCCGGCTTGGTAGACGAAGCTGCGGTAGTAGGGCACTACGTTGTCGCCAAAGTTGGCCTGGTACTCTTCGCTGTCGATGAAAGAATCAACGTCGGCGTCGTAGCCCTGGGTCTCGTAGCGATCGAGGTGCTCAACGACCTCAGACTCGTCGTAGACGGCGCGACCTAGCAGGTGCTTAGTGTGCAGCTCAATGACGCGGGTCTGAAAGTTGCCGTAAAAGAACTTCTCTTTGTACAGCTCAGACTTAGCCACGGCTCGCACGAAGTCGCGTACGCTGATGTAGCCATTTTTGAGCAGCGACTCGGCACCGACCAGGCGCTCAGACTTCATCAGGTAGTCGTTACCCAGCAGCTGGCGGTACACAGCTTTAATGACGAGTTCGGCGTCTTCGGGAGACCAGTTGGCGCGTAGCTCTACGGGCGAGCTTTCGTCGTATGCAGCAGTTCCCAAACGGGATGCTGCCGTTGTAATAGGCACAGGAATATCCTCCTTATCAACACAGTCTTATCGACACAGTGAGCGTGAGCCCACTCGGTGCAGCAGAATAAAAAAATGACGGAGCACCCCAGGCTAACCCCATCTAAAGCCAAAGCAATCGCAGACCTAAGCCCTCGTCGCCCTCGCTCAAATGAGGTCGCCATCGCAGCCTTGCCAAAGCAAGACCAAGCACTCCGCCAGAGAGGTATTAAAGCCGCGGACCTAGGCCAGGTCGACTTTAGTTACCCGACCGCCAGTGCGGTTAACTTGCTGAAGCTTGCGAGACAGCTGCTCGTAGGGCACCAAAAACTCGGTGCAGGTGCGCCGCACCTGGGGGCTACCCGCCACGGCAGCCTGGGTTACCCGAACCCGATAGAGCTTCTCGCGATCGCCACCAGATCCACCCACAACGGCGGCTCCGGTAGCTCCGCTGCCCACGGGCGAGGCAGAGTTTTTAGCAATTTCAGATACCAGCCTGGCTCGCGTACCACCTTGGGTGCGATCGCTGGTACCATATCCCCGGTAGAGCTGAAAGAACCGGGTAAACCCGACCGTCTTCTGGCTCCGCTGGGTCAGGTGACCGCGATAGCTGGGCACTACATTGTCCCCAAAGTTGTCGCGGTACTCTTGGGAATCAAGGTAGGAGTTGATTTCCGCTGCGTAGCCGTAGGTGTTGTAAAGGTCGGTGTGAAAGGCGATTTCGTCCTGGCCGTAGGGCGCCCGACCCAGCAGGTTCTTGTAATTCAGCTCAATAAAGCGATTTTGCGGACCACTCAGGAAAAACTTATCCCGATACAGATCGGATAGGGCCAAAGCCCGCACAAAATCACGAACTGAAATATCTCCCTGCCGGAGTAAAGACTCGGCGCTGGTATTGCGCTCGCTAGCCATAATGTACTGGTTGCCAAAGACCTGACGGTAAGCAGCGCGAATAACCGCTTCCACATCACCTTCAACCCAGTTGGGCCGTAGCTCAACCCGCATCGACTCATTGTAGGGCGAAACGCCAAGGCGTCCCGCCGCAGTGGTTACTGCCATGGTTGCCTCCTTGGGCGTGTATAGATACAACAATGCCCGGAGCAACAAACAATCGCTAACAAGTCGCTAACAACTGTCTGCCCCTCCGGGCAAATGGCCAACCTAGCTTAGAGCGTTGATGGCGTAGTCGATGTAGGAGTTGGCTTCAACGGCACCGTCGCCAGACAGACCGTGGTTAGCTTTGATGTGCTTCAGAGCTTCCACGTACCAGCTAGGAGACAGTTCGAAGGTGCTGTTGATTTCATCTAGGCCAGCAACCAGGTACTCATCCATGGGGCCAGTACCACCAGCGATCAGGCAGTAGGTGACCATCCGGAGGTAGTAGCCGATGTCACGGGCGCACTTGGCTTTACCGCGCTCGTCAGCAGCGTAGTTAGGCCCCTGCATTTGGGTGGTGTAGGGGAACTTGTTGTACACGGCTTGAGCAGCGCCGCTCACCAGAGAATCAGACTTGGTGGTCAGAGCTTTAGCAGCTTCTAGACCAGACTGAGCTTGGCGAAAACGGCCAAAAGCGGTTTGCATCTCGGTGCTGCTCAGGAAACGGCCCTGGGAATCAGCAGCAGCCACGGCTTCGGTCAAAGGGGTTTTCATAGCTTAAGGTTCTCCTTCAGTTGTCTTCACAGCGAATAAATCAAATGAAAGGTATTGCGCAAGTGGCCATTGGCCAATGGGCGCAAACCGGCGAAGCGCTTGGTTAAACCTAAGCAACTGCAGCCGCAGCCAGGTCGAAGTAGCTGCCGATCTCGGAAACGAGAGAGCTGCAATCACCTTGGGTGATGTTGCTGGTGTCGTTAACGATAGCGATAGCGGCCCCTTTCATTTTCTCAACGCCAGCGGCCACGGAAGCACCGGGGGTACCCAGAGCAACGTAGGTCTCACGTAGACCATTCAGGCAGCGATCGTTGAGAACGCTAGCATCGCCAGAGAAGATAGCGTAGGTAACGTAGCGCAGGATGATTTCCATGTCGCGGAGGCAAGCAGCCATGCGACGGTTGGTGTAGGCATTGCCACCGGGAGCGATCAGCTGGGGTTGCTCGGCGAACAGAGCGCGAGCAGCATCAGAAACGATCTTGGAAGAGTTGCTGGTGATGCGGTTCACGGAGTCCATACGCTTGTTGCTGTCGGCAACCATGCGCTGAAGAGCATCGATCTGATCGGTGGAGAGGAAGTCGCCTCGTGCGTCAGCTTGGGAAACGACTTTAGTGAATGCGTCAAACATCGACTCAAATCTCCTAATATTTTTGTCGCTGAGTTTGCTTGAAAATGGTCCAAAGACCGAGTTAATCATTAGTTCAGCCGGAGCTGCCTAACCAATCTATAGGAAGGATCTTAAAGATCAGCGTGCTCGGTTTTCTCATCTAGTTTACATTTCTTCAAGTTTGTTCAAGCTTCGACACAATCGGCTCAACACACTCAAGAAGAAGGCTGATGAGAAGGGGAAAAAGCGGTTCTGTAAGAGATCCGCAACATTCCTCGAAACCGTTGCCTGAATTGGCTTTCGCTAATTCAATTAACCCTCCAGACATGTTTATACACCGCCAGTGTGTCTTTATCTTTTACAAGTTATTAAGGAAAAGCTACCTTCGCCGCAGGGGCAAAGCGAAAGAATTCAGTCATTCTGGGCACTCTGGCCCTTTGCAGGACTCCTCAAGTCTTCTCAGGTGGCGTAACATTACGCAACAATAGCCGTGCCCAAGGCAGCCCGGTGACGGGCGCTGGTGCCGCCTTTACAAAGGGGCTAAACCCTCTCTCCCAGGGCGATCGCGCCCTTTGCGGCCAGCTATTACAGGGATTAGCTGCGTTGGCCCCAGCGACAGCGGTATGATCCAGAAAGACCAGTGCGCCCCAGTACTGGCCAGGCTGAGTCAATACATTTCTGAGAACGCTAGTAGCGATAGAACCTGCCCCATGGACGTAATGGACTTTTTCCGCCTCAGTGCGGGCCAGTGGAATTCTCAACGCACAACCCACCACCTGCCCTTTCGCCGGGCCGAGCTGGGCGGCTCTACTATTTCGGTAGAAGCTCTCGATCAGGGGCACCCCAGCGTGGTCGAAATTTGCCAGCTCCACGATGTCGACCCGGCCCTAGCAGTAGGAGGGGCCTACGTGACCTGGGATGGGGCTATGGCCTGGGATAAGGACGACGAAAACCACGCCGGCAGCACGGTGTTTGCCCTGGTGCCCGATGCTGACGATCCCAGCCGTGGGCAGCTCCTGCGCGAGCGGGGCTACGCCGAAATTGTGCCTGTGATTGGTCGCTACGAAATCGACGGCGATGGCGGGCTGCTGCTGATTACCGAGTACGAAACTATGAGCTCGGTTGAGCGGTTTTGGTTTGCCAACCCTAACCTGAGGTTGCGCACCAGCGTGGTGAAGCGGTTTGGCGGCTTTAGCACGGCGTCGTTTTGCGCCGAGTCGCGTTTGGCCGAGCCTGCCATTGAAGCTGAAGAGGCTGAGGTACAAGCGCTAGCCCCTGTCTCAGCCTTTGGCTGGTAAGCACTGGTTGAGTCCTCGCCGGTAGCGCAAATAGTATCTCCATCGGCAGAGTCCTTCCCTGAATCGGAGAGGGCTCTGCCGCACACGTCGCTGGCTCTAGGCTTAAACTTCAATCTATCCCAAACTCGACCTATAGGGCTTCTCGGGGGGCGACGGTTGTCCTCCCATAATCGCATAGAGGCTATTATTAGCCGCCTCTGCCGAATTCCGCGCTTTTAATTTGGATATCCAGGTCATGCCAAATATTTGGGAAGTAATACTTCCGGCATGGTTTTAATTCTTTTTCAGAATAAAAAAAGGCGGTAAGTGTCCCTGGCCCTAGGTCGGCTAAGCAGAGCCGAAACCCTGCCGGTATGCTCTCTGGACCTCTAGGCGACTTTGTCAACAACTCTGCTCAGGGGACAGTAGAAATAATACCGCCAAGCAACTTTGAAGAAACGTGACTGGTTGTTACTCTCCCTGTCGAAATAAGAATGTTTGATCCCCATTGCTCTTAGGCTAGGCCTTAGCTGTTTCTGGCCCGATCGCAGCTAAAACCTAAGCATAGTTCTGGGTCTATCAATAACAATAGAGATGCTCAATTTGCTGCGATCTCTAACGTTTAACTGAAACCATTTTATTCTATGTGTGGAGGAAAAACTGTTGTGACTTTGCCGCTATTAACCTATGCCCCTAGCAGCCAAAACCAGCGTGTAGAAAGCTACGAAGTGCCTGGAGATGAGCATGCTGGAATTTTTACGCTGGAACAAAATTACGATAAAGACGATGTTGATGCCTTAGTGACGGCAGCCTATCGACAAATTTTTCACGAACAGCAAATGCTGAAAAGCAATCGCCAAACGCAGCTAGAATCCCAGCTGCGGGGCGGTTTGATTTCGGTAAAAGATTTTGTGCGAGGCCTCGCTACCTCTGATGCTTTTCGCACCTGGAACTATGAAGTAAACAACAACTATCGCTTCGCAGAGTTGTGCGTGCAGCGCTTACTCGGCCGCAGCGTTTACGACAATAAGGAAACCCTGGCCTGGTCGATTGTGCTGGCGACAAAAGGGGTTGAGGGGCTGGTAGATGCCCTGGTCAGCAGTGAGGAATATATGACCAACTTTGGCGATCGCACCGTCCCCTACCAACGGCGGCGGGTGCTGCCCCAGCGATCGCAGGGCGACCTCCCCTTTGAGCGCATGCCTCGCTACACCCGCGATCACCTGACCACATTGGAGGCATTGGGCTACGACTTTTCGAGCGATCGCCGCCTTGACCAGGGTGACTGGATAGCAACGCCCGACGGCGTGCGCAAGGCGGCTGGGGCCGTGACGGCTGGATTGGCCATCTTCTTTACCCTTATAGCGGTAGCGGTGGTGCTGTCGTGGTTCGGCTGGATCACAATTTGATCAGTAGGGTTAGGACAGTCTCCCCGGTTTGACTGATGCAACGTTTACCTGCGCCTGTGACGTCGCCCTCCGATACTGTCGGGGGGCTTTTTTTGCTGTTTGAAACAATTAACAGCTGTGGCGATCATTCAAACTGAACTACATCAGCGGTGGCACCGTCAGTCCTTTGAGTGTCTTGGCCGTAGCCGTTAGCCCTTTGCCCTGCACCAATACCACAAAATTCCCCAGGCCCATGGGATTGATTAGCTGGTGCAGTTTTTCGCGCCGCTGAATGGCAAGGTTGACGGTGGTGGGGTCGCTAGCCTGAATTTGGCCCAGGGCGGCAATGCGATCGCCCAAGCCCAGCGCCATCAAAAACATACCCTGCTGGGTTGCCCCTAGGGTTTCTAAACCGCATTGCTCGCCCTGGCGCTCTAGCGCGGTGAAGTTAACGTGGGCGGTAATGTCTTGGTGGCCCAGGTGGCTGTAGGGGTTGTCGTGGTGGGCGTGCTGGTAGTAGCACTGAAGGGTGCCCTGGGAACGCGCCCGATTGTAATAGCGGCTGGCGGGGTAGCCGTAGTCAACGGTGAGTACGTAGCCCTGGTGTAGCTTAGCCGCAACCGTTTTCATCCAGTCGAGGGCGGCCAGGTGTACCTCTGTACGGTAGCCGGAAGCGTACTGGGGATCAGCCAGGTCGATGCCGACAAAGGTGAAATAGTCAGCTAGACGTGGAGTTGATGGCGTATCTAAGACTTCCATTACAGGGGCGTCTGGGTTGTCGGCTAGGGTGATGTAAACTTCTTGCAAGCCGGATTCTCCCATCACAACCTGATGCACGGGCAGGGCATCGACCAGTTCGTTGGTGAAAAAGCAGCCGGTGATGCTGTCGTCGGGAATGTCGTCTAGGTTTAGCCAGGTGATGCGTCCGGCCCAGGGCGAAAGGCGCTGCTCTTGGGCAGCCCGCAGTCGGTCAGACTTTTCGACGATTTGATAACTCAGAGCGGCAAAGCAGTCGGGGCTGTGGTTTTGCAAGGCACCCAGTGCATCGGCCGCGATCAAGCCCTGACCCGCCCCCATTTCTACGAGCGAAAAGGGGTTGGGACGGCCCAAATGCTCCCACATTTCGGCAAACTGGATGGCCAGCAGTTCACCAAAGTCGTGGCCCAAGTGGGCAGAGGTGACAAAGTCTCCCTCAAACCCCAGGATGGCGTCTTTGGTAGTGTAGTAGCCCCCTTGAGGATGGTAGAGGGCCAGCTCCATAAACTCGGCAAAGGTGATGCGCTGGTGGGGCGATTGGTGGATGCGATCGCACAGCACCCGATACAGATCTGGGTTGTGGGGCATAGCTTATCGAGGCCGAAGAGTTTGCAACTGCTGCCGTAGTTTATCGCCAGAATCGGCCACGGCTAAACAGGTGGTGCCTCGGCACACCATGCCCACGGCCCCAGCAGACAGATCGTCAGCAACCGTGAAAACAGTCGTTGGCCAGTATTCTGCCGCTAGTTCAGGAATGATTTCTGCTATCGCTTTAACTACCGTGCCGTTGCGAAACCAGTTGAGGCCCGCCAGCAAACTGGGGCAGGCGCGAGGAATTTGCTCTATGACGGTGCCAAAGGCTTGCAGGGTGCGATCGGCGCGATCTAAATAGTCTAAGTTTTCGGTGAGCAGCGAGAGGCGCACCAGGTTGGCCACAACGACCCCATTGGCTGCCGGAGTCGCGCTGTCCTGGTAGGCTCGTTCCTGCACCAGCAGGTCATCGCCGCCCGCCGCACTTAGGTAACCGCCCTGGTCAGCGCTCCACAGCAAATAGTCGAACTCCTGCTGGGTTGAAATCGCCAGCGTCAGCCAGTCGGTGTCGGTAGCAGACCCTGGCATGGCCAAGTTGGCCTGATGCAGGTCGAGGAGCGCTTTGACCAGCAGGGCGTAGTCTTCCGATTGAGCCGGTACCTGGGGCGTGCCGTCGTAGCCCAGGCGGTGCAGCTGACTGCCGATCCACTGGTGCTGGCGAATGTGCTCAGCGGCGGCTACAGCTGTGGCTAGGTAATTGCGATTTTGGAATACCGTCGCTGCCCTGGCCAAGCCAGAAATCATCAGACTGTTCCAGGCCACAATCAGCTTGGTGTCGGTGACTGGGGGAATGCGGCCCGGCCAGGTTTGGGTTTTAGCCGCCTGGTTGTCGATCGCTGGGGGAAACGTCTCTAGCTCGACCGCTGGGGTGCCGTAGCGCAGGGTAAAGAGCTGATCGAGGGCCGCTTCGACCTCAGTGGTCAGGGGGCCAAGATCAAATCGTTGCAGCACGATTTGCCCCTCAAAGTTGCCCTCATGGGTCACCGCAAAAGCGTTCGCCAACGCCTGCAGCTGGTCAGGGGTCAGCGCCGATTCCAGAGTCTTGTAGGGCCAGGCGTAGAATGCGCCTTCCTCTGGTTCGGCATCATTAGCGGCGACAAAGCTGTCGGCATCCTGGGCAGCGTAGAAATAGCCTTCTGGGGCGGTCATTTCGCGCAAGAGCCAGGTGTGGGTGAGGGCGATCGCCCGTTCAAAGGCCGGTTCTTGCTGCCCGCTAGCCCACAGGTCAGCCAGATACTCCACAATCATGCCGTTGTCGTAGAGCATCTTCTCAAAGTGCGGCACCGTCCAGCTTGGGTCGACGGTGTAGCGGTGAAAGCCGCCGCCTACGTGGTCATAGATGCCGCCTAGGGCCATATCTTGCCCCCGCTGGCCGCAGATGTGGGCCACATCTAGCTCCAGGTCAAACCGCCGCCCGCCCAGCACCGCTGCCGCGTAGGGAATCATCGGAAAGCAGGTACCCTGACCCGAAGGAATCAGGATTTTGGCGTTGGTGGTCAGCCCCGCATAGAGCACCTCCGCCGACGGAATTGTGGGGGATTCTGGTAACTGCGCCCCCTGGTGCAAGTTGCCCATCACCGCCTCGGTGATTTCGGCCAGACGGGCTTTTTCGGTGTCGTAAAACTGGCGCAGGGCCGTGAGCACCTGCAAAAACCCAGGTCGCCCGTACTTCTGCTCTAGCGGAAAATAGGTGCCGCCATAAAACGGCACTCGCGTCTCAGGGTGCAGCATCACATTCAGCGGCCAGCCCCCCTGCCCGGTGAGCATTTGCAGCGCCTGCATATAGATGCTGTCGATATCGGGGCGCTCTTCGCGATCGACCTTGATAGGGATGAAGTTGGCGTTCATGTAGGCTGCGATCGCCTCATCCGAAAACGCCTCGCCCTCCATCACCGTGCACCAGTGGCAGCTAGAGTAGCCAATCGACAGAAAAATTGGCTTGTCATCAGCCCTGGCCCGCTCTAGCGCCTCGTCACACCAGGGCCACCAGTCAATCGGGTTTTCGGCATGCTTGCGCAGATACAGACTGGGCGAATCTGCCAGACGATTGGTCATAAAGGTGAGGCAGTGAAGGGCATGATCACCCTAGCATGGCAGTAGTTAGAGGGTTTACGGTCTAGGGTTTGAGATTGAGGAGCTTTAGAAATTCTCTCCATAGGCTAAGCAGCTTGTAGGGTAGCTGTAACAACTTGAAGGACTCATAATTTATCAGCCTCCCCTGCCAGTTCTAATACGGTTTGAACAATCGTTGGAGTTAGCCACATTCCTTTCGTTTTTAATTTCGCAATGACTGGACTTACGGTAGTTAGGTATCCAGCTTGTTTAGCCTTGACTAAAATTCCTAGAGTACCTGTATAGCGAAGTTGAGAGAGCGCTGCGATACGCCGACCCAATTGATCATCAAGAATGAGTAGTCCAGTGGGGTTCTGTAAGCCCAAAGCAATGACCTCAGCTTCACCACGACCGAGATCGACAATGTTAGGAACTGTTAAAGCTGACTCAATGGTTTGAATATGTAACCAGTTCAGGTCAGTCAGGTCAGGAACATCAACACCTCGCTCTCTACCAATGAATAATTCTTGCTCTACAGCGGCAGGGGCAATAATTGTGCCGTAGAGCTTGGGTAAGATTGACAGTTGCCCAACCTGATGAAGATAGAGCAGAGGAGATGTATTGATAAAAGTTGGGTTCTCAGGCATTCAATACGTCTTGCGCTAGCTCTTCTGGGGAAAGGGCAAAGGGCGATACCTGATATCGCCCAATAAGATTGAGAAACTCAACCCGTGAGACCTGGGCCAGTTGGGCTGCCCGACCTGAAGAAAGTTTTCCCAACTCAAAAAGCTTGACAGCCGCTAAAATCGATAGCTCTCGTGAAATTGTTTCTGGCGTTTCCTTCAAGCTAATTAAAACCTCATCAGGAACGTCAATTTGTACACTGCTCATCAGGTCATTCCTCTGATTTGAATCCTTGGTTTTGCAATCCTTGCTCTGCCTACCAAATTTTTGCGTCTCCTTCTAACGGGGATTGTTTCTACTATGACATTTGCGGCAAGGTAGAGGCTATGGCGTAACGAAGGCTTTGCCTATGCAGATTCAGTTTCCAAAGAGCTGGCCGACCACGCCTGCCGAGGCGATCGCACTCCAGCAAACCCTTGCCCCCCAGGTCGTCCTCGAAGACCGTATCCCCAACCCGATTCGCTACGTCGCCGGGGTCGATGCGGGGTTTGAGGATGAGGGCGAAACCACCCGTGCTGCTGTGGTGGTGCTGTCGTTCCCCGACCTGACCCCAGTAGATGAGGTGCTGGTGCGGCAGCCTACCGTCTTTCCCTACGTGCCGGGGCTGCTGTCGTTTCGGGAGGTGCCTGCGGTGCTGGCGGCCCTGGCGCAGCTCAAAACCGAGCCGGACGTAATTCTTTGCGATGGCCAGGGGATCGCGCATCCTCGGCGGTTGGGGATTGCGTCGCATTTGGGGTTGTTGTGCGATCGCCCTACCGTTGGCGTCGCCAAGTCGCGCCTAGTCGGCACCCACATCGAGGTACCTTCCGACAAAGGTACCTGGGTACCGCTGACAGATCGGGGCGATCGCATCGGGGCCGTACTGCGCAACCGCGCCAACACCAAGCCACTGTACATTTCCCCTGGCCACTACACATCGCTAGAGACTGCTATTGACCTGGTGTTGCAGTGCAGTACGAAATACCGTTTGCCCGAAACTACTCGCTACGCCGATCGCCTAGCGTCTTCCGGCACGGCGCGATCGGCGCTAGAGAACGTTCAACAAGGCCGCCTGTTTTAGCGAGGTTAGACCCCAGGGTTCTTCTGAGGTAAGCCAAAATTCTTTGACAGTTGCAAAAGAACCCTGGGGTCTCGATACATGGATATTTTGACGGTCAATAAGGCTCGATTGGTGGGTTACGGCCTGACGAAGTATTGGAATGTTTGGCCAGAGTGAATGAGGCCTAACCCACCCTACAAAATCCTGCTATTTGCTCAAACGGCTCAGCAGTTTGCCTGCCTTGCGGCTTAAAACTTTCATGGGGGAGGGGGCTGCTGTCGGAACTTCTACCGGGCGGCTGTCGGGGTCGCGCAGGTAGCGGTAGTGAGCCCAAATATCCCAGTAGGGGCAGCCCGGTTGAATGCGGTAGCCCGCCCAGTGCAGGTAATCGAGGGGCTTATTTACGTTAGGGTCGTTGAGCGTCATGCCCTCTTGCACAAAGTGGGGGCTGCCCGCCCAGTTGCCGGGGCCGCCGCCGGGCTGGCGCACCAGGTTAAACCGCCTCGCCATGCGTTTGAGAATCAGGTAGTTGATAATTGGCTGGTCGGAGGTCTTTTCGGAGAAGTCGAAATAGTCGGGGTGGGCGGCGCATTCAGCAAAGGTGTCGTAGAGGTCTTGCTCACTGACCAGTCCTTTTTTAGAACCCCAAAAGCCGCAGTTAAACATATCCTCTAGCTCGGTGGCGGTGAAGACCCCCTGCTCAACGATCGCGGGGGCAAACACGTTGCGAATGCCGCCCCGGTGCTGGTAGTCGTAGCTGATGAAATCGTGGTCGTCGAGGGCGTCAAGCACATTGGCGATCGCGCTAAACACCACCACATCGGTATCGATGTAGAGGAAGCGATCGAAGGGGCCAAACCAGCAGGCCTGCTTGCGAAACTGGTTGGGTCGAGCAAAGAACCCCTCGCCAAAGATGCCGTGCAAATTTTCTGACAACCGCTGAATGAATTCCAGATCGGGGTAGACCTCCACGCCGTAGTCGCGGCCCAGCACCTCGGCCACCTGGTGGTAGTCGTCGTTGTAGGGAATCAGCATGACGGGGATGCTGGGGTCGTGGGCGCGAATGCTGTTAAGGCAGGCGATCGCATGGTCGAGCACCTTGTCGTTGGCTGTGATGTAAATGCCGCGCGAAGTCATAGCAATCCTCAGGGGAGCAGCTGGGCCAGGGGTTTTAGGTACCGTCGCCAGCCCTGGGGCTTGGCTGTCACTAGTTTGCCCAGCAGAGCCGGACGGGTCTCAGGATTGTGCAGATAACGGTAGTGCAAGAACATATCGCGGTAGGGCAGCTCCACATTCTCGCCGTTGCACAGACGGGCAAAGAGTTTGGACGATAGGCCGATATAGTGCAGATACAGCAGCGGCACACCCTTGTCGTAGACTCGGCAATTCTCAACGGTGAAGTGGCCAGAGGTGACCGAGTTGCCGGTGCGTTGCTCGGTTGGCAGCGTCAGCGCCAGGTTGCAGGAGTTCGCCCCGCTCCGCATCACCAGGTAGTTGAGAATGGTTTGGTCGGGGGCCATGGAGTATAGCACCGCCGCTTCCCCAGATTTCAGCCAAGTCAAAATTTCTTGGCCTTGGTCAGGATCAAACAAGTTTCGGCGACTGCCGTAGAACCCTGAGCAAAATGCTTGCCGCTGGAGCTGTTCTGCTGAAAATAATTTTTCCATCCAGCCAGAATTCACGTCGTATACGTGGCTGAGGTCTTTGTGCTGAAAGTCGTAGGTGACCCAGTCGTACTCGTTCAGCGCATTGAACACCGGAAGTGGGTCGCTCAGCAGCAGCGTATCAGCATCCATATAGATGAAGCGATCGAAGGGGCCGTCGAAGGCACAGAATCGACGGTGGGTGCCCATGCGGTGAATGCCCGCACTGCCGATCGCATCCCACTGCTGCCGAGCGGTGGGGTGAGTAGCCCAGATTTGCTCAACCCACGCATCCCAGCGGCGAATAGAAGGGCCATCGTCGTAGAGCGTCACCTGGGGCCGCTCCTGCACCAGTTCCCTTAAACGCTCCACCTGGTTGTCGTAGGGGTAAATGCACACCGGCATCCCCGGGGCGGAGAGTTCAATGCTGTTAATCAGGGCGACGATTTGGTCGTAGACGCGATCGTTGCCGAGAGTACAAATGCCATCCATTCAAACTACCTCAATGGTGGGCAGTGCCCACCCTACTTGCTGATCTAGAAAAACAGGTTTGCCCCTGCCCATTCACTCATCCACCCACCTACCCGCCTACTCACCCACCTATCTACTCCTTACTCCCCACCCACTCTGACAGCCAGTTCATTAGGTTGAGCTTGTGGAGGATTACTTGGCGGGCCTCTGCGATCGCATCTTTTGCTTCAATCCACGCATCGGGGCTGGCCGTGACCTCGCGAATGTACTCGATGCCCTTTTCATCCAGGCTGGGCAGGCGCAAGAAGCTGCCAGGGGGCAGTAGCTTATCTGCTGCGCCGCCGCCGTAGTAGATGGGTAGACACCAGGCTAGCAGGGCATCCCAAAGCTTTTCGCTGGCGTACCAGTTGTTGTCGGCAAAGTTCTCGATCGCCAGATTGTAGGTGTAGGGGGCCATACCCGACCACTTGTTGCTCAGTTCTCCGGCGGTGCGGGTGCCGGGGGGCAGGTCGCGACCGTAGACCTCGACGGGCACGTCGCTCTCCTGAAGCTGCTGCAAAAACGCCAGCCGCTGGCGGTGGCTTTCGGTGCGGTTAATGCCGGAGGTAATCCAGCTACAGGGGCTGTGCTTTTCGGGGGGTGGGGCCTCGTTGAGTTCGCGAAACGACACATTCACGTACCAGATGGCGGGCATGTAGGCAGGCACCGGAGCCGAGTCGTCGGGGCCAGAGACGTAGCCGCAGTAGTCACGGGCGTAGGCGTAGTTGAGCAGGTTTTGGTACCGCACTTCCGGCAGTGGCGGCTCGCGCAGCAAAAAGGCAGTGTGCTCTTTGGGTACTTGGCTAAGTTGGGGCGGCAGCTTGTCTATAGCATTTGTTGTTTTAGGCTTGGCCAGGGACAGCACATCGCGCAACCGCTGTATTTTAGAGCGGCGCGGGGGAGCAAACCGCTCGTGAAAGTTGAACTGATACAGCAGCAGGTAGTCAGGCTGGGGATCTGGCGCATGAAGCTGCATATTGCCCCACACGCCGAAGGGTTGTGGGGTCTGCTTCCACAGCCAGTCGCATTGGGTGAGGCCACCGTAGCTAGAGAGCATGCCGACAACGGGGAGAGGCATAGGGGGGGTGGATGGGTAGGTGGGTTAGAGGGAGTGGGTAGGGGTGGGGATAGGGGAGAGGCAGGTGGCGACGGCAGCGGCGATTTCCTGGGTGAAGCGTTCGGTGGAGAAAAGGGATTTTTGCTGGACTAGGGCTTCTAACAGGGCGGACTGGCGATCGCGACTTTCCAGCACCGCCACGATTTTCTCGACGGCATCCTGGGCATTGCTAAAAATGATGTCTGAGTTGGCGGCGTTGACAATTTCGATTTGGCCGCCCCGGTTGTACACAAAGGGAATCATGCCCGCGTTGACCATCTCGGCGACCGAAATGCCGAAGGGTTCGGGCTTGTGATGAATGCCGTAGCGGCAGCGGGCCAAAATCTTGAGATAGTCGGCGTAAGGCAAATCGCGGTGGAAGGTGACCCAGTCGGCGTTGGCCGCTGCCAGCTTCTGCACCCGGCGCTCGTAACCCCAGCCGTAGGTGCCACCACCGCCGCCAGTGATATGCAGCTTGACGTCGAAGCCTCGCTGCCGCACTGCCGCCAAAATTTCAATCACGCGGTGGGTTTGCTTGGCCACCACTACGCGCCCGCTGCACAGAAAGGCGGTCTCTTTGTCGGGCCAGGGCACGAGGGCGATCGCCGTGGTTACGGGCGGGTAGACTACCTGAGCGTCGATGCCATAGGTTTGCTTGACTACCCCAGCGGTACAAAAGGAGTTGGTCAGGGAGCGGTTAGCTTTGAGATTGGCCTCAGAAAACCGCGACAGCTTCAGCATCAGCTTCATGATTGGGCCAGCTTTGGCCCAGGGCTGCTCGACTACATTGACCCAGTGAATGTATTGCAGACCTCGCTGGCCCAAGTCAACGGCGTTGTAGGTAGAGATAGCCAGGTCGTACTGGGCGCTGATTGCTTTGAAGCGGCGAATTGACCAGTGAATAAATGCCAGTCTGACCCAAGGCAGGTTGGCAATTAGACCGTGGACTAAGCGGGTAAGACCGGGGCTGAGCAGGGGGCGCACTTGCAGGCGATCGCGGCTTAGATCGGTACCGTACATGGCGTTGAGATGGTCCAGGTCAACGCCCGTGAGCGTGCACAGGGTGACATCGTAGTCGTTGACCAGGGCCACCAGCACCCACAGCGCCACGGCCTCGGCCCCGCCGCCGAGAAAATAGGGCTGCCAGACGGCAATGGTTTTGCGTGAGTTGGTCATGGGGTCACCGCCGGTTGTTCAGCAAACTGCATCGCGTGGAGCTTGGCGTAGTGCTGGCCCCTGGCTAGAAGTTCTCGATGCGTACCCACCTCCACCACTCGCCCGTGGTCGAGCACCGCGATCTGGTCGGCCCGGTGCACCGTGGAAAGGCGGTGGGCAATCACCAGGGTGGTGCGGTTTTGGCTAAGTTCGTCGATCGCCTGCTGCACCAGCCGCTCAGAGACCGTATCGAGGGCGCTGGTGGCCTCGTCGAGAATAAGGATTTCGGGGTTTTGCACCAGGGCGCGGGCGATCGCCAGCCGCTGCCGCTGTCCACCCGAGAGCATAACGCCGCGATCGCCAATGGGTGTGTCGTAGCCCTGGGGCAGTTTGAGAATAAACTCTTCGGCATTGGCGCGGCGGGCCGCTTCAATTACCTCCGCTTCGCTGGCCTCGGGGTAGCCGTAGCAAATGTTGTCTTTCACCGACGCATTGAAGAGAAACGTGTCCTGGCTCACCACCCCTACCCGACGGCGAAAGGCGCGAATGTCGAACTCCTTTAGGTCAATGCCGTCGATCTCGATCGCCCCAGAACTCGGGTCGTAAAAGCGGGGCAGCAGATCGGCCAGGGTAGACTTGCCGGCTCCCGACGACCCCACCAGAGCCAGGGTTTGCCCCCTGGGCAGCGTCAGATCTACCTCTTGCAGCGCCCAGCGATCGCCCTGGGGATAGCGAAAGGAAATGTGGTTAAAGCGAATGCCCTCGCTGAGCTGCGAAAAGGGGCGATGCCCGGAGGCCATAAAGGGTTTGTCGCTGCGGTTGAGAAAGGCATCTAACCGTTCAGTGCTGGCCACGTTGCTGGCAAACTGGCTACGGCTGCTGTTGAGCTGACCGATAAACGGCAGCATGCGAAACAGCACCACCAGGTAAATCAAAATAATTGAAGAGAAGGTTTCTAGCTGGCTGGCAAACAGCGATCGCCCCACAATAATCAGCGCAATGAAGGCCATGATGCTCAGCATTTCGTTGACCGGGCCAATGCTGGCAAATACCAGCTGCGACTTAAATTCGGCCTCTTCTCGCTGGTCTACCAGGCGGTTGATAATGGCGTACTCCCGGTCTTCGTTGGCGGTTGTTTTGACCAGACGAATGCCGGAGAGCACCTCAATCAGTCGATTTGATAACGCCGCCGCGGCGCTAGAAAGCTCTTGACCAAATACTTTAGCTTGATTAATAGATACCTGATTGGCTAACGCAACCGTGGCCATCAGCAGCGCCGAAACCAGCGTTAGCTGCCAGGAAATAGCCATTAAAATAGCCAAAAAAACCAGAATGGTTACAATCAACGTCGCAATTCTAGCCAGGGTTCTGACCGCCGTTGCGACTCGATTGACCTCAGTGTTGAGGTAGTTCATCAAATCGCCCAGTCGAACATTGGCGTAGTAGTCTAAATCGACATCCAGCAAAAGCCGCAGCCCGTCTCGGCGCAAATTACAAACATAGTCTCGGCTGAGCAGGCTAGAAATTGCTGTGCCGCCGTAGTTAGCCAGGTTCTTAAACAGCAGCGCCACCAGCAAAAGTGCCATGAGCGCCAGGGGCCGATAGTCGTCAGATACGCCGTCGAAAATCGAGAATAGCGAATTGAGCAGCGGCGGAAAATCGGTATTTCTAAGAATATCCTGGCCCAGTAGATCGAGCATCAACGGAATGATCAGCGTAATGCCAATGCCGTTAAAAATGGCTCCCGACAGGCCAAATACAATAGACAATAAAAACCACAGCGGCGATTTTCTGGCAACGTTAAGAATTAGGTGGTTAGCACTCATAGTGATTTATAAATTGGCTAGCAAATGGTCTAACTGAGTCGCCATCGCGGTAATGCTGTAGTGCTCGCAACATCGGGCTCTGGCCCTTTGCCCTTGGGCCTGGGCCTTGGGCCAGTCGGCAAAAATAGCCTGGATCTGAGCGGCGAGATCAGCCGGTGAATTTGGCTCGGCCAAGTAGCCGGTATCGGCCAAAATTTCTGGTATGTCGCCCACCCGCGTTGCCAAAATAGGCTTTGCCATCGCCATACCGTCGGTAAGCTTGAGCGGAAACTGGGCCTGGGCGGCGGGAGTTTGGCGCTGGGGCACAACGACGACGTGGGCGGCGGCAATCACCCTAGGCATGTCTCCGTAGGGTTGTTTGCCCAGATGAATAACGTGCTGGGGCCAGCGATCACGCAGGGTGCGATCGTAGTCGTCGTAGGGGCTGCCGCCAACGATCACCAGCTTCAGGTCGGGTTGGTTCAGCTGATCCAGCGCCATCAGCACATCCTCGACGCCTTTGTAGGGACGGGGTGCACCGGGGAACATCAGCACCCGGTAGTCGCTGAGGCCGTAGGCGGCACGGCTGGCTTCTGAGTCGTAGCGATCGGGGTTAAATAGCTCGGTATCTTTGCCGTTGGGGATCTTGACCCCGCCAAAGCGCCGCTGCAAAAAGTTGTTGTGGGTGGTGACCAAATCGGCCTTGGCAACCAGTCGTTCTATCCACTGCAAGTAGAGGGGATGATCCGGGTGGCGCAGCGCCCCCCCAGGTTTGAGCAAATCTCGCAACCGCTGTCGGGGCTGGGGACGATAGCGGTAGTCATCGCCCCCATGCCAGCTCAGCTCCCAGTCGTCGATATCGAGAATGACTGGGCGGCGGGGCCAGGAGTGAGACATCTGGCGGTGCAGCAGGGCCAGCCCAAAGCTGCTGGGTTTGAGCTTGTAGGCGTAGACAATGTCGCCACTGAGCTGACGAAAAAGTTTTGCCACCGCCTGAGGCCCCAGGTGCGCCGAGGCAACGGGGATGGTGTGCAGGGGAATACCAGCGGCAGCGGTAGGGTTTTCCTGTATTGGGTTCTGGCGATCGCCCCTCCCACCAGGCCCATCGCCCTTCGGCGAAAAACCGACGATTTTCACTGGATAGCCCATGCTTTGCAGCGCCTGCCCCAGCAGAAAAGGGCGCACCGCACCACCCCAGCGCCCCGCCCCCTGACGGGATAAATCGCTTACCAGGATCGAAATTCGGGGTTGCACCCCCTGGGCAGTAGGGTTTGTAGGTTTGGGCCTGGCGGTGGGGCAGTGGTCAAGCATGGGGTCTACGGAGCCAAAGAGGGGCCAGTGGCCTGAGGATATTTACGTAGATCGGAAACGCACCTCCATAGCTTGCCCATCTTTGACGCTAACCTTAAGGTGCAGCCAAGACCACCTCGGCTTTTAGCGCCAGACAAGCCAACGCCCGCGGCTGCTCTACAACCGCAGGTTAGACAAAATAGAGCCTAGCAGTCTGCCAAGCCGAAGAGGACGGGTTATACCAAGTCCGAGTTCAAAAACCCCAGATCGGAACAGGTATCTCGTAGGGGCAAACAACCGTTTGCCCTTAACCAATCGGGGCTAGGTAACCAGGATTTAGTATTAGTGGTGGTTAAAGCCCGCCGTGCACCTTAAACCCTGGGCCGTTAGAGCCTGTCACAGTTAACTTGATCAAGGGCTAGGCCGTAACCCTCAGCCAATTTCTTCATTAACTGGGAAGCGGTTCATAAGTTCTTTGGCCTCACGGGCGTTGCTGCGCAATGCATCGCTGATGTAGGGCACATGGGGAATTTGGGACAGCACATCAATCGTGCGGCGCAGAATACGCACAATATCGCCCTCATCAAGGCTAGTGTTGTCGCACAGCGTTACCCAGTCAACTCCGTTGGCCCACTGCTCGACCATACCCACCAGGTCGTACTCTAGCCAGATAGGGGCAGTGATGTGGCGACGGTGCTGCTGCTGGTAGAGCTGCCGACGCAGGCTGTGCAGTCCGCCCAGGGCCTCTTCTACAGTGCCGGAGAGCTTGTAGCGGCACCAGCTGTCGGGGCGCGAGTTTTCGGTGACGAGGGCGGCAAAGGCGGCGGCCAGCTGGGCGGTGTTGAGGTGGTTAAGCTCGCCCGACTCCAGCGCCAGGGCCAGCCACAGCTCGTTGTCGCCGCGAATGGCGGCGGCCATTTCGCCCAGTTCGGTGGGGCGGTTATCGGCGAGGCCGCCAAAGTGCTTCAGCACATCCATGATGTTGAGAAATTCTTGCCAGTAGCGACCGGTGTACTGGGCAAGTTTGGCCTTGCGATCGCGCCATTCATCCTCTAAATCGCGCAGCCGCTTCTGGCGCTTGAGCAGCGACTTGGTATTCTCCCACTGGCTGGCGGGGTGTTTGGCCAGGGTGTGCTCGACCTCGCGCATGCGATCGAGCTGGTCTTGCACCTCGGGGGCCAGCATTTCGAGGGTGGGCGGGGTGGCCATGGTGGCGACGATCGCGGCGGTGTAGTCGTCGCCCCGGCAGCGCTTGCCTGGACTGGGCGCTAGCTCGCTGGGTGGAGCCAGGGTATCGACCGCCTGCAATCGAGGAATATCGGCGTGGAGGCCCACCACATCGGCGGCGGTGACCACGTACCACTGGTTAGTCTTGGTCAGGCACACCAGGTAGGGAAACTGCCCCGACCCCTGTACCTTGGTGACCAGCACGGCGGGCACCGGCTCGCCCACGGGTATGTGCTTGCCCTTGAGGGAGAGCAGAGTACCCGCGATCGCAAAGGGTACCATCTTGGCCACGTCGTCGGCCAGCACCTGGGCCGCCTGCTGCTGCAAGGTTTTCAGCAGTCGTCGCTCTTCCTTCAGACGCTCTTTGAGTTTGGCGTACTCGGCCAGCAAACCTTCGTCAAAGGCGGCGAGCTGGGCCTGCTGGTGAGCGATCGCCCCCTCCAGGCGTTCAATCTCCTGCTGCTGGGGCACCAGATGCAGGGTGGCCAGGTATTGGCCAAAGCTGCGCTCGATCAAGTCTTTGGCCTCATCAATGGTGTGGGTTTGCAGCAGGTTGAGCACCATGCCGTAGCCGGGGGTAAACTGGCTGACCAGCGGGTCGGCCCCCGATGTGGCCAGGTGCACTGCCTCCCGCGAACCCTCGAAGGGGCTTTCAACGGTAACCACGTGACCCTGCTCATCCATGCCGCGCCGCCCGGCCCGGCCCGCCATCTGCAAAAATTCCGACGAAGTGAGCAGGCGGTGGCCCATGTCAGTGCGCTTTGACAGGCTGGCGATTACCGTGGTGCGGGCGGGCATGTTGATACCCGCCGCCAGGGTCTCAGTGGCAAACACCACCTTGATCAGCCCGGCCTGGAAGAGTTCTTCTACCAGCCCTTTCCACAGGGGCAAAATGCCCGCGTGGTGGGCCGCAATGCCCCGGTACAGCGGCCCCACCTGGCCCGCCCGCCCGGCGTCGGGGTTGTGGGCTAGAAATGTGTCAATGCGGAGCTTGAGTTCCTGCGCTTCCTCGTCGGTTACCAGCGACATATAGCTGACTTCATCCACCGCTTTGTCGCAGCCGCGACGGCTAAAGATGAAGTAGATGGCGGGCAGCATATCCCGCTCTTGCAGCTGCCCCACCACAAAGGGCAGGCTCACCCGCCCGCCGCCCCGCTTGCCGGGCTGGCGCTGGGGAGCCCGCTGCTTTTTGAGCTGGGGGTTAATGGCTTTTTGGCTGGCATCGAGCAGGGGCACCAGCCGCTTGCCGGTGCAGTAGTGAAACTGCAGTGGCACCGGGCGAAAGTCGGAATAGATTAGCTCGGTGGGGCCGTGGACTTTTTGCAGCCAGTCGGTGAGCTGGCCCGAGTTTTCGACCGTGGCGGAGAGGGCCAGCAGCTGGATTTCGGGCGGGCAGTAGATGATCGATTCTTCCCAGACGGTGCCGCGCTGGCGATCGTTCATGTAGTGGCACTCGTCGAGCACCACGGCTTCGACCTGCTGCAGCGTGGTGCCGGTTTCGCCTATGCGGGTGCCGTAGAGCATGTTGCGAAAGATTTCGGTGGTCATCACCACAATGGGGGCATCGCGGTTGATAGAGAGATCACCCGTTAGCAACCCGACGTTTTCGTAGCCAAAAGCCATCCGAAAATCGCGCAGTTTTTGGTTAGAAAGCGCCTTCAGAGGCGTGGTGTAAAACACCCGTTTGCCGTGGGCTAGGGCGCGATGAATGGCGTATTCACCAATTAATGTTTTGCCAGAACCGGTGGGGGCACACACTACTACAGACTTGTCGGCATCGAGGGCCACTGCCGCCTGGTGCTGAAAATCGTCGAGGGGAAATGGAAATAATTTGGCGAGGTCTAGCACGCGGTTGGCACTGTGGTAAGGGCGTCACTATTCTAGTGTGCCAAGAGATTCATGAAACGGATGACTAAGCCACCGCCAATTTGAACAAACTCCAGATTCTAAAGCTGCTTTTAGGGAAGCGCTATTCTCAACCCATCGCAGCGAAGTGGGTTATTTTTTAGCTGCGCTAGGGGCTGTCATCAATCGCAACTTTATACTTGGACTGAGATGAGATCTAGGGCTTTGCAGACTCACTGGTTGATTGGGGCTAGACGGGCTGGGGCAATGGTGCTGAAACAGGCTGTTGGTCTGGGCAACGTTCACCGCGATGCTCGCTTTAAAGTAATTCCTGTCTTTAGTAGTAGCGCAGGCTCTGCGCGAAGTGGCCCCTATCAGCGGCTGCATACTGTTGGCGATCGCGCTTTGAGCTGATCTTTGCCTATGCCCAGGCTTAGTTGCTGGTACCTAGGGAGAAAGCTTACACAACCTTTACCCAAAATCGCTGCATTACCCGAATTTTTAGCAGGATTTTGCCTCTTTAAGCCTGAAAATTACCCTGTGATGCCTAAGTGGGCCAGCCGCGCGCTGGCTCCTGATCTGAGAGGAGTGACCATGAATCTAAAATTTGCCCTGTTGTCAGTTGTCACATTGGGAGCGTTGGCAGCGCCTCTGCCTGAAAGAATCGCTCCTGCTGCGGTTCAAGCTCAGCAAGCTCCTGAATACTATGTTGGTGCTGGTATTCGAGCCGGGTTTAACGACAGCACCTCGTTTGTAATCGACTCTAAAGCCCAAGTTCTGGAGCTAGGAGCCAGAACGACCCTTTCGGTGCGCCCAGCGCTGGTCTTCGATAACGGTACCGAACTGCGGTTGCCGCTCTCAGTAGACTACGCCCTCGATCAAGGGCTTTACCCCTACGCTGGGGCCGGGGTAGCCTACAACGCCGACGGTCGCTCTGCCATTGACCCGATGATCACCGCTGGGCTCGACTGGGGCATCACCCGCCGTGTAGTCATCGACATCAACGGCAGCGTGCTGTTTAAGCCCAGCGACACCGACGCGGAGATCACGGCTACGGTTAACTATGCTTTTTAAGGATTGCTAGCAGGGGTGCAAGGTATAGGGTTTAAGGTGTAGGGCCAAACCTTGAACCCGTACCTGAAACCCTATACCCTGTCTACCTTTCCTAACTAACCGCCATCTCTGGCTCGGCGGCTTTGCGATGCCCCTCAGAGCTGCCCATCTGAATTAGTTCGACTTTGTAGCCATCAGGGTCTTGCACAAAGGCGATTACCGTCGAGCCGTGCTTCATGGGGCCAGGCTCGCGCACCACCTGGCCGCCCTGGGCTTTGATGCGATCGCAGGTGCCGTAGATGTCGTCTACGCCCAAAGCAATGTGGCCGTAGGCATTACCCAAATCGTAGGACTCTGTACCCCAGTTGTAGGTCAGCTCCAGCACCGTGTGGTCAGCCTCGTCGCCGTAGCCGACAAAGGCTAGGGTAAACTCGCCGCCGGGGTAGTCTTTTTTGCGCAGCAGCTGCATGCCCAGCACATCGCAGTAAAACTGGAGGGAGCGATCGAGGTCGCCGACCCGCAGCATGGTGTGGAGTAGTCGCATGGTGAGTTTGCTCTCGTAGTTGGCCTTTATTATTATGGCCACGACACCGCCAGGCGTGACGGCTAGTCTTCGGCGGGCTGGCGCAGATGGCCCAGCGCCTGAGACAGCTCCATCGGAAACAAAATCACCGTATTGGACGGACTTGCCCCCAGCCCGTCGATGCTTTGCAGGGTGCGCAGCTCTAGAGCGATGGGGTTGGCCGCCATGATCTGGGCGGCGGCGGCTAGGCTCTGGGCGGCCAGGCGATCGCCGTCAGCTTTTGTAATCGTGGCCCGCTTCTCCCGCTCCGCTGAGGCCTGGCGCGACATCATTCGCTTCAAATCCTCTGGCAGTTCAATGTCTTGCAAACGAATGGAGTCGATGTGCATGCCCCACTCCTGCACCTGGGCTTCGACAATGGTGCCAATCTGAGTTTGAATCTGCTCGCGCTCCGACAGCAGCTCATCCAGCGACAGGCCGCCCACCACGTCCCGCAGCGCCGCCTGGGCATACTGCGATACCGCAAAGCGAAAGTCTTGAATCGAGGTCACCGCCTTTTGAGCATCGCTGACCTGAAAAAACAGAGCGCTGTCAATTTCAGCGGGCACGTTGTCCTGGGTAATCACCTTCTGGCGCGGAATGTTGATTACCAGCGTACGCGTGTCGATAAACTGCACCGACTCCAGCACCGGCACCACGTACATCAGCCCCGGCCCTCGCACATCCTGAATTTTGCCCAGCTGCAAAATCACCCCCCGCTCCCACTCGGCCGCCACCCGCACACCGCCGACTGCTACGCCCCAGACCACCGCTACCACCACACCAGCCGTTAGCCCAGCAGGGCGCTGGCGGGGAGCCAGCCCAAAAAAGAGGAGGGCAAACAAGACCACCACCGGCACAAAAAACAGCACTTGCCGCACGCCACTGCCAAGGGAAACATGGCCTTCGGTAGGTTTGGCGTAAACTCGGTTGGGCTGCTCGGGAGATGGTTCGGTCATGGCTAGGTCTGTCAGGGTGGATGCTGACTAAGCTAGCCAAACCAAGTCAGCGTGGCGGGTCGCGTCACAATTTTGTGTGCAACCGTAATATTTGATCACCGTGCGGCCAACACGTTAGCCGCAGTCGCTTTAGTTAAGACACTTTGACGGGCAAAATCATCTGGTAGGGACATTGCACCGCAATGCCCTTGGGCCGAACCTGCCATAGCTCAGTGGACGTTTGCAATATCAGCTGATGGCTAGGACGCTCGATACTCAGGATGTGTTACCAGGCACGTGAGTGTTCTAACAAAGCCAACCTTGCTACACCTGCGTTAAGCAACGCCGTTTACTCAACCCGCGCACCGGACTTTTGGATCAAACTGGCGGTGCAGTTCAGTTCGCCCGTGCAGACCGGTTCCGGAAACGAAAAATGCTCTAGCACCTGGGGATGAATTTCGCCAAACTCCCCCACCGGCTGCCCGCTAACGAGCACCGTGGCGGCGCGGCCAGTAATGTAGTAAGGCGCGTCGCACACCGCCAGGTCGTAGCTTACCCCCAGCGCCTTCAACATAGTTTGCATATAGGCTTTGGCGGTGGTAAACGAGGCACGGGCGTCGAGGCTGGCGAAGCCCCAGCACTGGCTTTCGTGAATCTCTTCCGAGGCGCTGAACCGCAGCACTTCTCCCGTTTCGTAGATGTTAATGGGCTTGGGGGCGCTGATATTGCGGGCTAAAATATCGAGCAGCCCGGCCTGTAGGGTGGGGCGAGTGGCGCTGTAGGTGCGGCTTTTGGCGTTGCCGGTCTGTAAATAAGGGGCCGCAAACCAATCGAGAATGTCGGGGTCGGTGAGCACGTAGCTTTTAACTTCGGTTAGCTTCATGCGCTGGGCCAGATCACCCACCTTGAACATGACCTGGCGCAGCGGGTCAGCCTCTCCCAGGTGAAACTTAACTGCCAGGGGTTCAGCCTGGAGGGTGGCGATGCCGAGGGCGACCAGCAGATCGCCTGCGATATCCACCTGGCTAAAAATGTCGGTGCGGTAGGTGGGCACGTACACTACATCGGTACCGCTGACGTCTAAATCCATTCGAGACAGTACGTTTCCCAAGCTGCTTTTGGGAATGGCGGTACCCATAATTTCGTTCAGGTACTTGGCAGAAAACGGCACCGCGCGACGGGCCAGACTGGGAGTGGTAATGGTACCCTCGGCAGTCACAATATCCACAGTCTGCACCTCGGCCCCGGTGTCTAAGAAGTTGTGGGCCAAAATGTTGGCGGTTTCCAGCACCGTTTGCGGCAAAATGCCGGTGACATCAATCAATAGGTTGCGGGTGCTAGCCGTTACTTCGCCCGCCCCGGCCCCGTTGATGATTGGCGGCATGGAGAGCACGGTGCCGGTGGCATCGCGCAGGACTGGGGCATGGTGATTCTCTTTCAGGGTATGGGCGTAGAGTTTGCCCGCCGGGTGGGTTTGCAAGATTTGCCGCGCGGTCATGGGCTGGGCGCTGTGCAGGGGCACAAAGGTCAGCTGATCTAACGATTCTGCACCGTAAGTCAAGTCGCCGCTGATCTGGTCGAGGTCGTAGACGCCGATCGCAATTTTTTTGCGCTGGCGACCAAAGGTTTGGGTCACTTTTTCCTGAAACTGCACCAGCACCTCTAGCCCACCGTCCTGCAGATCGGCCCCGCGCACCACTAGGGCGGCAATGTGGGGGCGCAGGGGCAGCACCTCGGGCAGCACCGTCACCTGGCGACCTGAGGGAATGAGCTGGTCGGGCACGGTGCGGGCCAGTCCGTTGTAGATGTTGATGGCGCGGGTAAACCCTTCCGCCGCCAGCAAGTCGGGGCGCTCGGCGGTCACCTCAACCTCCAGGGTTTGGTTGCCCAAAGTGGCATCTAGGCCGTAGTCAAAGGCCTGCTGGGCTAGCTGCTGTGGGGGGGTAGCAGTGAGCCGCTGCAGGTAGGCGAGGGGAAAGGTGACGGTGGGCATGGGTGAGAGGGTGGTTTACTGGGGGTGAGCGGGTTGGGGGCTTTTAGCGATCGCCTCCGAAGGTTGCTGATGCCCAWCCGAGGGAGTTGGACTCAGAGTAATATTCCTTTGGGATGAGCTGAACCATTCCCTAGGTTATCGGTTCTTGCGGGCACCATTCCCTAGGTTATCGGTTCTTGCGGGCAGAATGGCACAACAAAAATACCCTGCTCGCAACCTCTCTCTTTTAAGGGGCTGCAAAGCAGGGTAAATTGCAAAGCTAAGGTAGAAACGCGGCTAACCTTTGAAGTTGGAAATAAAAGAAATTTATTCCTTTACGGGGTCAGCAGGGCCGATTGATGCGGTGACAGCAGGCCGTTCTACTACTTGTTAGAAACTAGCTCTTTGTCGCGCTGGCCGCTGGGTTCTAGGGATTCGCCCTCAATAAACGATCGCAGCATCCAGGCCATGCCTTCGTGCTCTTCCATCAGACCGGTCAGAAAGTCCGAAGTACCTTCGTCATGGAATTCTTCAGAGGTTTGGTCGACAAACTCACGCAGGTTGCGAATAATCTGCTCGTGATCGACCACTAGGCGCTGAACCATTTCTGATGCACGGGGTAGATCGCCAGCGTGCTCCTTCAGAGAGGCGTTCTTAAGAAATCCTTCGGCTGTGCCTAGAGGATAGCCGTTCAGCATGCGCACGCGCTCGGCGATCGCGTCAATGTTCGCGGTCAGGGCTTCGTACTGCTCTTCCCACAGCTCGTGCAGGCTGCGGAACTGAGGCCCAATAACATCCCAGTGGTATTTCTTGGTTTTAATTAGCAGCAGGTAGGCATCGGCCAAAACTTTGTTGAGAATGTCGACTACGCCCTGACGCTGCTGATCGGACAGACCAATGTTGATGCTCATAAATTTGGTTACTCTTTGCGGTGTGACTGCGTTCTGCTCTATCTAACCGCAGCCGCTCGCAAATCTCATCTATCCTCTGTGGGAAACAGGACAGTAACCGTCTCTTCCTTGAGATTGTTTCGCTGCCGTAAGTCCTCCATCGGTTAGATGTAGAGGGGGGATGTTGGTAATAGCTTGGGAAGCAGATGTAATCAGAAATGGCTTTGCATATGGCTAGTTCATCTCCGCTGACCGGCGTAATTTTGGTAGATTGTGCACGAGCAAACGCCAGCGAGGGGCTTGAAACCGCAGCCGAGCGGTGTGGCTATGGCAACGACACGGCAAAATTTCAGACGGCGCTGAGGACGGCCTGTAGCGAAATGAACGTGGAGATCGAGGGCCTTTCTGATCTAGAGGACGATGATCCTGCTGCGGTGCGGGCCGAACGGGGTATGGTCGTGGCCCCAGACACCCCCAGCGAGTTGTAGGCTACTAGGGCATTGGCACAGTAGGGTTAAAAACCCGGTTTCTCGGTCAGCCTGTTAGGCCTGCCAGTGGGGCAGCGACGAAGAAACCGGGTTTCTGTAATGGCTTACGCCTTGGATACGATGTGGCGCTGGGTGAGGCGATCGAGCTGCTTCACCAGCAGACTGAGGAAGAGGCCCACATCGGTGACGACCCCGATAGACTCCAGTGAACCGCGATCGGCCAGCTTGGTCACCACGGCAGGGTTGATGTCTACACAGACCATTTTCACGCCCGCCGGGGTCATGTTGCCGACACCGATCGCGTGCAGCATGGTCGAGAGCATCAAAATCAGGTCGCAGCCTTCGATCAGGCGGGCGTAGTCGGCCTGGGCCTTGAGTAAATCCATTTGGGTGTCGGGCAGGGGGCCGTCGTCGCGAATGGAACCGGCCAGGGAGAAGGGCACGTTGTTCTTGACGCACTCGTAGAGTACGCCGCGCGTCAGCACGCCCTGCTCAACGGCGCTGGCGATGCTGCCGCAGCGGCGAATAGAGTTGATCGCCCGCAGGTGGTGGCGGTGACCGCCCCGCACCGAGGTGCCCTGCTTCATATCGACACCGAGGGAGGTGCCGAGCATGGCCTGCTCAATGTCGTGAACGGCGATCGCATTGCCCCCTAGCAGCGCCTGCACGTAGCCCTCGCGAATTAGCCGCGACAGGTGGTCGCCGCCGCCGGTATGAATTACCACCGGGCCAGCCACCACAGCTACTTTGCCGCCCTGGTCGCGCAGACGGCGCAGATCCCAGGCCACCTGCTCGACAATTAGCTCCACCCGGCGCTCGCTCGAAACGCCGGAACCCATAAAGCTAAACTCTTCGGCGCTGGCGCTGGCGGCGGCGCGACTGCGGTCTTTGGTACTGCGTACGCTGCGAATGCCGTCGTAGCCGACAATTACTTGATCGCCCACCGCCAGGTCGCGCAGCAGTTTGCAGGTGGCCACCGGCTCGGTTTCTGACACCACAATCACGCCGTCCATGCGCTGGCCCTGCACCCGCACCCACTGGCCCCGCACCCGCACCTCAGTGGGGTAAATGGTGGAGCTGTAGAAGTCGTCGGGGGCCACCCCGGCCTGGGTAATGGTGACCAGACGGGCATCCTGCTGATCTTCGGGCAGGGCTACCGCGCCCAGGTCGATCAGCTGAGCCATGATCTCATCCATCACCTCGCGATCGGGGGCTGAGACACGAATTTCGGCTGACGAGGTGCTCTGGCGCTGCTCGCCCAGGTCAAAGTTCAGCACCTGAAAGCTGCCGCCCCCTTCCATGACTAAATCGAGCGCCCGGCTGACCAGACCCGAGTCGAGCAGGTGGCCGGTCATGGTGACGGTGCGGGCCAGCAGACCGCGATCGCGGGCCGGTTCGGGGTGCAGCGGCTCGGTGACGCGCAGGGTGAGGCACTTGGCGGCACCGCCAGCTTTGAGAAATTCGGTCAGGGGGGTTTCGACCACCTCAAAGCCCGCCTCGGCCAGGCGCGACTTTAGCTCATCGCTGGCCTGGTTCATGATCACAATGCGATCGATATTGACGGCATTGCAGGCAAAGTTGATGGCGTCGGGCTCGTCGATGGCGATCCGCTTTTCGGGCGGTACCCGCATTTCGATCAGGCGGTTTGAGTAGGCGTCAAAAGCGGGGGGGTAGTAGAGCAGGTAGCCGCCGGTCAGCGGGCAAAAGCAGGTGTCGAGGTGGTAGAAGCGCTCGTCCATTAGGTGCAGCGACAGCACCTCAATGTTGAGCCACTGGGCCACCAGCCCGTGAGAATCGAGTTCGGTGCGAAAGCCGTAGCCCGCCCACAGCCAGCGCCCTTCGCGATCGAGCAGGGCATCACCGGCCCCCTCAAAGGGCAGCTCGGGGGGCAGGGTAAACACCTGGTGCCCCTGGGCTTCAAACCATTCCTTAAAGAAGGGCTCTTCGCCCTGGCGCTCGGGATGCAAAAACCGGCTCAGCACCACCTGGTTGCCCAAAATCAGGCCAGCGTTGGCGGTGAACACCATATCGGGCCAGCCCTGCTGGGGCTTAACCAGATCGACATCGGCGCGATCGGCAATGGTTTGGTAAAGGCCCTGCCACTGCTCCTGGGCCGTTTCGAGCGACGAGCGGTGAATGTTGCCCTCCATCCAGGGGTTGATCACATAGTCCACCTCGTAGTGGTGGGGGGCGCACATGAGAAAGCGAATGGAGGAGGTCATAGGAGGAATGCTGACGCTAGGGGACTGAATCGAGCCAGTGGGCTAGGTAATGTGGGCTATTTGCCCTGGGGCACTCAACAAACAGCGCTGAAATAAATAGCGTTGAGGGCCAACATATTATTTTAGGCCCTCAACGCTGTGAGTTGATTCAGTTGTCATGAGTTCTGGAGATTGAGGCAACCATTGGCCTCTGTCGACCCTCAGGGAATGCTGCGACTACTCTCCAGCGGGCAAATCGGTGAAAAAGTGGGCCTCGGTCAGGCGATTGTTGGTGAGGATTGCGCTGGTCAAATTGCCGTGGTGTAGACGACGGGTCGCTGCCAACTGAGTGTTGCCCACGGTCGCCGATGGCTCAAGGAAGCTATCGCTAAGAGAAGTCGCCCGAGCTGACACCTTAACGGGAACTAGAGCCGACTGGGTAACCAAATCGGCCGCTTCAGCCTGGTTGCCCGACGAATCGAACCCAACCGCCAGCATGAAAGCCGCTAGACCAATTACCAAGGCCACACGAATGTCAATGACCTGGAGTACCTGGATGGCCACGTCTTGCACAGCAGACCAAAACGCTGGGGATGACTCGGTATCGTTAAGCAAGGTAAAACTCCTCTGCACTACTGACCCAGTTACGGAGATTCGTCAGGGTCAAGCCAATCAGCTCATCCGCCGAATCTTTAGGGATTCCACCGAGGCGCTTGAAGCAGCTACCGAAATAGCTATAGGCGCAAATCAATGGTTTTACTTAGATCTGTTATACACATAACGTCATAAAGTCACAAGTTGTTAAGCCCTAATCCCAGGGGCCAAGCCTGCCGACAGAACCGCTAAAAGGCCGATGGAATCTAGGGTTGGGGCGTTTGCTAAATTTAGTCTATGGATTTTTGCAAATCATAGATTCCTTTCAATATTTGGGCTTTCCTGCCCTCGACTGCCGGAGAAATTGGGTGAACGGTTAAGGGCGACGCCCCAGTCTTCCCATCGTTACGACAGGCTCAACTTTGCGGAGGAGCTGAGCCTAGCGACACGATCGAGGGCGACTAGGCAAGCGGCGATCGCAACTGTCGGCAGTCCGATCACCATTCTGCACCTGGCTCGACTAGATAGCCAAGACGGCGATTGCACAAGAAACTACCCATCAGGGCTATGCCCCAGAATTTTGAAGGCTGCTGTGCTGACCGCTAGAGAGGCTCCAGCCAGAGGGAAAAGATCCAGCCGCCGTCGCTGAGCTCTGACCAGTTGCCCGAGGTGCGCCCGGTGACGTTAACAATCGAGCCATTGGGTACGCTTCTGACAAAGCCAAATTCAGTGCCAGGGCCGTCGAACMCCGAGGTTGAATCGCCATCGGTAACAACCCGCCTTTGGCTGCTGCCCGAGGGTGGGTTGGTGGGGTTGGGGCTGGGGCTGGGGTTGGGGCTGGGGTTAGGGCTGGGGCTGGGGTTAGGGCTGGGCTGGGGCGTAGGGGCCGTTGCCCGGTAGAGAGCCTGCCAGGTAGCCGCATCGACGATGCCGGTAACAGGTAGGCCGTTGACCCGCTGAAATTCACGCACGGCGGCCTGGGTCGTTGCGTCGTAGATGCCGCTGACGATGAAATTGGGGGGCAGAAAGCCCGTCTGGCGCAGCAGCCGCTGCAGTTCTATAACGTCGGCGGTGGGGTCTGGGTTGTCGGGCCGAGTGGTGGTCGGTGGTCGGTCGTTTTGAATGGGGCCGCTGTACTGAATATGGGTGCTATCGACCCAGTTGCCGCTGGTCAACTGCGCCCAGCCCACGTTAAACCGCCCCGTTAGCGCAATACGGCTGCCGTTGGTGAACTGCCCTACCACCGGGTACTCACGGCCTGGGCCAGAGCGAATGTTGAGAGCAAAATTCTGCGGTGTGACTACCGTGGCCAAGTTGCGATCGCTGCCCGTAGACGGATCAGTCGGCACCGTTCCCACGGGGGACGCGCTGACCAGATTGCCCGCCACCCAGGTGGTATCGACCAGCTGTACCCAGCCGTTGCGGCGTACCCCCGATACCTGCAGGGCGCTGCCTCGGCGCACCTTGCGGTAAACACCGTTGTTGGTGCCGGGTCCCCAGCGGACGTTGAGGGCATAGCCCTCGGGCGTGGCCACGTAGACCGTACCGCCCCAGCGGTGGCTGTTAGCCAGTGCCGGACCCGTTAAACTACTGCTTAAAACGATCGCCCCCGCTGTCAGTGCCACAGCGCCCGGCATTCGCCACCCCTTACCCGAACGGGAAGCCGCTAGCTGAACCAGGTTGGGGTCGCTCTCTAGGCTAGTTTCCCAGACTAGCCACAGCAGGTTTTGAGCCAGGCTATCCATAGGTCAACGGGGATGGCGGAAAGAATTGGGTAAAACTACCTCAAGCATAGCGGTTTTTGCTGAATATCCAAGGATTATTGCCAAAATGCGGTGGGTCGAGTACCCAAGCTGCCGTTGGGAGGGCCGTAGGCGGAGCGATCGCCCCACTTGCACTGGGCTAAGCCGCTGCCAGAGGCGGCACAATGAGCAGCGTCAGCCCGTAGCGGCCTACCACCGTGACCCAGCTCGACGGAGCCAGTCCAGTACCGGCGGCATCAATGACGCCTTCATAGAAACGAGCCGGCCAGTAGGTGCCCTGGTAGTAAACTCGCCCCTCTAGCTGGGCGGTAATGGGGCAATCTACTCGGGCGGCTTTGGGAGTATCAAAGAGTTCCAGGGTGTGGGTCAGATTCATGGCTATCCTCCCGAGGGATTTGTTGAGTGCTTACTTGTAAGTGATGGTTGGGTACTGCCTGTGACAGGCTCAGCAGGGCAGCGGTACTTTTAGAACTGCTCCAAACCAGTAATGAAGGACGATAGGGGGTGCAGCGCTGGCCCAACGCTAGCCCTATGACAGATATTGAATCGTTTGTGTCGGCAGGTTGATCGGCGTTGGCGATCGCTACCCTGAGCCAGCCACCAGACGGCTTTTATCAGTAAAAACTACCAAAACACGAGCCGTTTTTAGCCCTGTAGAACCTGGGGGAAAATGTCTGAAAAACAGACCTCAGCTTTGATGCAGCGGTTGTAGCTCATTATGTAACGGGCGCTACTCGCCATTGGGATAACCATTGCCTAGAGGGGGCCTCAAACCAAAGAAGCCCTGGCAAACCCAGGGTAATTATGGTATAAACAACTAAAACTAGCCGCACCTCACCATGACCTATTCAGCGCTTCTAGCCGCTCCCGAAGACTATGGTTTGCTAACCGATCTCTACCAGCTCACCATGGTCAGCTGCTATGCGGGTGAGGGCATAGCCGATCGCCGGGCCAGTTTTGAACTTTTCACCCGCCGCCTGCCCAACGGCTATGGCTACCTAATTGCCATGGGGCTAGCCCAGGCGATCGAGTATCTGAACAATCTGCGGTTTTCAGAGCACCATCTAGAGGCCCTGCGGCAAACGGGGCTGTTTGACCGCGCCCCCGCCGAATTTTGGCAACGGCTAGAAAATGGGGTATTTACAGGCGATGTGTGGGCGGTGCCGGAGGGCACGGCGGTATTTGCCAATCAGCCGCTGCTGCGGGTTGAGGCCCCCCTCTGGCAGGCCCAACTGGCCGAAACCTACCTGCTCAACACCCTCAACTACCAAACCCTGGTGGCCACCCGCGCCGCTCGCCTGCGGGACGTGGCGGGGCCAACTACCAAACTGCTGGAGTTTGGCACCCGCCGAGCCTTCAGCCCCCAGGGAGCGCTGTGGGCGGCGCGGGCGGCCCTGGCGGCGGGTTTAGACGAAACCTCCAACGTGCTGGCGGCGCTAGAGCTGGGGCGCAGACCGGCGGGCACCATGGCCCATGCCCTGGTGATGGTCTTTGCCGCCCTGGAGGGCCATGAGGACGACGCTTTTAAGGCCTTTCAGCGCTACTTTCCGGGGTCGGCCCTGCTGATCGATACCTACGACACGTTGGCGGCGGCAAAACGGCTGGCGGGTCAGGTGCCGCCGGTAGCCGCAGTGCGGCTCGATTCGGGGGACCTGGTGGAGCTGTCGAAGGCGGTGCGATCGCACCTGCCCGAAGCCAAGATCTTGGCCAGCGGCGACCTGGATGAGTACGAAATTGCTCGGCTGCGGCGGGCGGGGGCCGCGATCGACGGCTACGGCCTGGGCACCAAACTGGTGACCGGCGACCCGGTGAATGGCGTGTATAAGCTGGTCGATATCGATGGCGTAGCAGTGATGAAAGAATCAAGCCACAAGACGACCCTGCCAGGGCGGAAGCAAATTTTTCGGCGCTACGACGGCGACCAGGCGGTGGGCGATCGCCTCGGCCTGGTAGACGAGACCGCTGCCTCCGGTGAGCAGCCCCTCCTACAGCTCGTCGTCAAGCAGGGTCAACCCTTGCAGGGGTTAGAATCGCTGGATGCGATCGCCGCCCGCACCGCGGCCTCGGTGGCTAGCCTGCCCCTGTCTGTGCGGCAGCTAGAGCATCCTGCCACCTACGAGGTAGCGCTCTCCAATGCGCTGGAGGATCTGGCGGCGCGCACCCGTCGCCGTTTGTCACCGCTACCTCAGCCCTGAGCCTGGCTCCTCTGACCTCGCCTGACCTAGATCAATCGCCGCCCTATGGATTGCCCTGAGACGCTTCGCATCGCCCTGTTTGGCACCAGCGCCGACCCACCCCACCGGGGGCATGCCGCTATTTTGGCCTGGCTGGCCACTCAATTTGACCACGTGGCCGTATGGACGGCGAACAACCCCTTCAAGGCGCACCAGACCGATTTGGGCGATCGCTTTCGTATGCTAGAGCTGCTGATCGACGAGCTAAATACCGACGAACGAGATGTCCCTCCTCGCCGGGTGCAGGTCCACCCCGAACTGAGCCACCTGCGCACCGTTGTCACCCTGGAGCGAGCACGACAAATTTGGCCCACGGCCCAGTTTTCTCTCGTCATCGGGGCCGACCTGGTCGAGCAGTTACCCACCTGGCACCGGGCTGACGAGATCTTCGCTGCGGTAAACATTCTAGTGATTCCGCGCCCAGGGTATGACCTCACCGAGGCGAGGCTGGCCAGTCTGCGACAGCGCACCACGGTAGCTGTCGCGGCCATGCCTGCGATCGATGTGTCGTCGTCTCGCTACCGGCAGTGCGACGATGGTGCCAGCTCTTCCAGCGCCCCCAATCTCACTCCAGCGGTGCAGTCCTATATTGCTCAACACCACCTCTACCCATGTCCGCAAAACTCCACCGAACCGCTAACCACTCCCTGAGCCCGGTGCCCCTGGCCGACTTCAAGGTGGGGGTCGACAACGTCATTTTCTCCGTCGATACCCAGCAAAATCGGCTGCTGGTGCTGGTGGTCATGCGCCCCGATCCACCGTTTGCGGGCTACTGGAGCCTGCCCGGCACCCTGGTGCGCCAGGGCGAATCGCTAGAAGACGCCGCCTACCGCGTGCTGGCCGAAAAAATTCGGGTTAATACCCTTTACCTGGAGCAGCTCTACACCTTCGGCGGCCCCGATCGCGACCCCCGCGAGTCGCCGACGGCCTTTGATGTGCGCTACCTCTCCGTCAGCCATTTTGCCCTGGTGCGCTTCGAAGATGCCGAGCTGATCGCCGACGGCGTCAGCGGTATTGCCTGGTACCCCCTGGCCCAGGTGCCCCAGCTCGCCTTCGACCACAACGAAATTTTGGCCTACGGCTACCGCCGTTTGCGCAACAAGCTGGAGTACAGCCCGATTGCCTTTGATGTGCTGCCCGAAGTCTTTACCTTGGGCGACCTCTACCAGCTCTACGTCACCGTACTGGGGGATGGCTTTTCTGATTATTCCAACTTTCGCGCCCGGCTGCTGAAGCTCGGTTTTTTGCAGGATACTGGCCGCAAAACCTCGCGGGGGGCTGGTCGGCCCGCCAGCCTGTACCGGTTCGATGCCGCCGCATTTGAGCCTTGCAAAGATAAACCGATGGTGTTTATTTGATCATGAAAACGAGAGCACCTCGCAACCGAACCCTCGATCTTACGCCTGAGGAACGGGACAGGTTTTTGCAGCAGTTAGTGTGTCTAGAGCGCACCATCTCTGCCGCCGATATTCTCAACAAAACCATCTGCCAGGATGTGCTGGTTGCTCTGTCTTACCTTCCTCCCAACTTCGTTGATTTGCTGATTGTTGACCCGCCCTACAACCTGACTAAAGACTTCAACGGCAAGGTGTTTAAGCAGTGCGATCGCGCCACCTACGCCGACTGGCTCGACAGCTGGATTGCCCAGCTTATCCCCCTGCTTAAGCCCAGCGCTTCCGCCTATTTTTGTGCCGACTGGGCCACCTCAACGGCCATGTATCCAGTTCTAGAAAAGCACTTTTTAATTAAAAATAGAATTACCTGGGAGCGCGAAAAAGGTCGCGGTGCCCAGGCCAATTGGAAGAACGCCAGTGAAGATATTTGGTTCTGCACGGTGTCCGATCGCCACACGTTTAACGTTGACGCCGTCAAGCTCAAACGCCAGGTGATGGCTCCCTATCGCAACTCAGCTGGGCAACCCAAAGACTGGGATGACAGCGGCCCAGAACACTATCGCCTCACCCATCCGTCTAATCTATGGACCGACATTACTGTGCCCTTCTGGTCGATGTCTGAAAACACCGATCATCCTACGCAAAAACCCGAAAAACTAATTGCCAAACTTATTCTCGCCAGTTCTAGCCCTAATGATGTGGTGCTTGACCCGTTTCTCGGCAGCGGCACGACCTCGGTGGTGGCTAAAAAGCTGGGGCGGCAGTATGTGGGTATTGAGCAAAACGTTGACTACTGCTGCCTGGCCGAAAAGCGTTTGGTCCTAGCTGATATTGACCCCACCATTCAGGGCTACGCCGATGGCGTCTTTTGGGAGCGCAACACCCTGGCCGTCCGCAATCGTCCCCCAAAAACCATTCCCCCAAAATCCTGATAATCTGCGTTCCTACTGCCCAATCTAGATCCGTACTGCTACTAAAAACAGCCATGTCATCAGACATCATTTTGATAGGTCCGATTGGTTCTGGCAAATCCACTGTTGGGTCGCTTTTAGCTACTCAAATGGGTCTTCCACAGCGCTCAATGGACGAGTATCGATGGAATTACTATAAAGAGATTGGATATGATGAGGAACTGGCAAAACATAAAAGAGAAACCGAAGGTTTTTGGGGAATTTACCAGTATTGGAAGCCTTTTGAAGCCCATGCAGTAGAGAGGTTTTTATCAGAGCACAAAAATTGTGTTATTGATTTTGGCGCTGGCCATTCTGTCTATGAGGACAATGTCCTGTTTCAGAGAGTCCAGCAGGTTTTAGCATCTTACTCCAACATTGTTCTACTGCTGCCTTCGTCAGACTTGAATGAATCAGTGAAGATTTTGAACGAGCGTAATGAATACGTGCCAGACGGGAACCTAAATATCAATGAGTATTTTGTAAGACATCCTTCAAACTACAAAATTGCAAAATTCACGGTATATACAAAAGCAAAGACACCGAATGAAACTTGCAGTGAGATCTTGCAGTTAGTGGGCGCACACAACAACTTCGCTGTATTAGAGCGCAATTAAGCCTTGGTGAATACAAAACATCTGTGTCCAGCGAGCAGTAATACTCTAAGCCATAGAGCAAGGGAAATTTGGCTCAAAACAGCCCAAAATGCCAAATTCAACCTTGTCGAGCACTTTTTCACGTTTCGTTCTTCCATTTTCGTTCTTTTGCTATATAAATCCTATGAAATTTGCGATCGCCCAGCTTAACCCCACCATTGGCGACCTGGCCCACAATGCGCAGCAGGTGCTCGATGCCGCCCGCCAGGCCGATCGCATGGGAGCCCAGGTGCTGGTCACCACAGAGCTGATGCTGTGTGGCTACCCGCCCCGCGATCTGCTGCTGCGCCCCGGCTTTATTCAGGCCATGGCCGACACCCTAGACGCCCTGGCGAGAGAGCTGCCCCCCCATCTATCGGTGCTGGTTGGCTACGCCGCTGCCAACCCCAAAGCCCGCTACTCCGGCGAAAAGCCGCTGTTTAACAGCACCGCCCTGCTCCAGGGGGGGCGGGTGCAGCAGGTGTTCCATAAGCAGTTATTGCCCACCTACGATGTCTTCGACGAAAACCGCTACTTTGCGGCGGGTCAGGGGCCGAGCAGCTTTACCCTGCCCTGCGGCGACTGGGGCATTCGGGTGGGCGTCACCATCTGCGAAGACCTATGGAACGATGAAGAGTTTTGGGGCGGGCGCAGCTACCCCCGCAACCCGATCGCTGACCTGGCCAGCGCAGGCGTTGACCTGGTCGTCAACCTCTCCGCCTCGCCCTACTCGCTCAACAAAGCCCAGCTCCGCGCCGCCATGCTGACCCACAGCGCGACCCGGTTTCGCTGCCCCATTCTCTACGTCAACCAGGTGGGGGCCAACGACGATCTAATCTTCGACGGCACCAGCATGGCCTTTAACCGTCAGGGGGAACTGGTGGCGCGGCTGCCTGCCTTTGAGGCCGGACTGGCAGTGGTAGAGTACGACCCCGTCGGGCACGAGCTGTGCCCAGCCGCAATCGCGCCCCTGCCCGCCGACGAAAACGCAGCCCTCTGGTCGGCCCTGGTGCTGGGGGTGCGCGACTACACCCACAAGTGCGGCTTCTCTAAGGTGGTGATTGGCCTCAGCGGTGGCATAGACTCAGCGCTGGTGGCGGCGATCGCCGCTGCGGCCCTCGGCCCCGACAACGTGCTGGGCGTGCTCATGCCCTCCCCCTACAGCTCTGACCACTCGGTCACCGATGCGTTGGCCCTGGCTCAAAACCTGGGCATCGCCCACCAAACCCTGGCCATCGGTCCGCTGATGGCCGACTACGACCAGGTGCTCGATCCCCTGTTTGCGGGCACCAGCCCCGGCATCGCCGAGGAGAACATTCAGTCGCGCATTCGCGGCAACCTGCTAATGGCGATTTCGAATAAATTTGGCCACCTACTGCTGTCTACGGGCAACAAGTCGGAGATGGCGGTGGGCTACTGTACCCTTTACGGCGACATGAACGGCGGCCTGGCGGTGATTGCCGACCTGCCCAAAACGCGGGTCTATGCCCTGTGTCAATGGCTCAACCAGCAGGTGGGCAGCGGTCATGATGGCGCTGCCCCTGGTGGTCTGGGAGAATTGAGCGATCGCGCCAGCGCCCTCACCGATGGCCTGATTCCCCAGCACATTCTTGACAAGCCCCCCAGCGCCGAACTCAAGCCCGGCCAGGTAGACCAAGACTCCCTGCCACCCTACGACGTGCTCGATGACATTTTGGAACGCCTGGTGCAGCGCCATGAGTCGATCGCCGACATCGTCTCCGCTGGCCACGATGCCGCTATGGTCGATCGGGTAGTGCGGCTAGTGGCGCGGGCCGAGTTTAAGCGGCGACAGGCTCCGCCCGTGCTCAAGGTTACCGATCGCGCCTTTGGCATGGGCTGGCGCATGCCCATCGCCAACCGCTGGACCAGTGAGGTACAGGCTGTGACCCAGCCAAGCGCCGCTGAACAACTGCTAGGGGCTCAGTAATTCAAGCTCAAGATCAAGCTCGGCAGTCGCCCAAACCCGAGCACTGCAGGCTCAGATCAATTGCTTCATCCACTTCAGGGGTTTAGCAACCCTGGGTAAACTAGCTCTCCGTCCGCTGGTTTAGGTGTCGGCCATAACAGGCTAGCCATGTCCTCAACAACGTCCTCAAAGTCGTCTGGGAGACGCTCGAAATCGACCACAAAGCTAGCGTGGTTTAGCCCACAGATATCAGAGAGTCTAATGTAGCAGGGATGTAAAGTGACTGATGGTGAAAACTCAATTATTTGAGCCCCAGGATTGCAAAATACAATATTTGAAAATGCGGCACCGTGGGGGCCAGCAAATACACTGCAGCTTCGGCAGGCATCAATGGCTTGTTCTGGCGATAGGCTGGAGAAACAGATTTTCTCAAACTTAGGAAAGCGCTTAAGTATCTCATCTTCCCAAGCCAGCACTCTGAGATCTGCATCAGAGCGACTAGCCCAAAGCCAGCGATCGCCGTGGCCTGATGGTGAAGCGTCTAAAAGATCTCTGATTGCCGCAACGCTCCAGTTTGTGGGTCTTGCATCCCACACTACCCAGGAGGTAAACAAGAGCTGCTCACACCGATAGTGGCAGAAGTTCTCTCGGTCCATCCAAATGACTTTCTCAAGAGGAATACCAGCTCGTTCGAGCCACTTCTGACGCCAGATTTCGCCGCTGCCGTTAACCAAAATGTGATCAACTCTATCAAACAACTGCCGACAAAAGAACGCTTGAGGTAGAGCCTGATGAAGAAAATGGAAAAAACAGAAGCCAGTAAGAGTTACCAAATTGAGTGATATACCCTCTAGGTACTTTGGGCCTGGAATTCTTGGCGACATCATGGCATATTGATATCGCCGCTCTCCCTCCCAAATATAGGTAACTTCTTCTACCGCTAGTCTTGAGACCGAATCGTATACTATGCATTCGTATCCAGACTTTCGACTGACAATCACTCCACCCTGAGAGATGGAGTAGAGAATTCGAGGCTGCTCAGGCAGGATGCCTTTAGTCAAAAATCGGTCTCGACCCGATTTTTTCTTCTTGATCAACTTTCTGTCCAAGTTATTAGTATACTTTTTGTACTCAAACCAGCCAGTATTCTCTTGATACAGAATACCGGTAGTAGAGTCAGGATAGTCGACACCCGTGGCATTCAAATTGACTTGGTGAGAAAGTTTCTCAATATATTCAAAAGGTGCTAGGTCGTAGGGGCCTTTGCCAAAGGCATAGTTTATAGCTCGTTTGACTTTTCTTACCCATTGCTGAACAATTCTAGGCTTGAATGCTGAAATAGATTGACCAAAGAGTGTTTTCATAAAGTTGCTCTTGTATCAAGATTTTTCTCGGCAAAAATCTGTGGAACTGTGAATAGTTCTAGGATGGTAAATGGCTGACAGTAATTGTTATGAAAAGCCTTACTGTCTCCTCAGGCTTTGAGATCGGTTTTCAAAAAATACTCTTCCAAGCTAGAGCAGGGCAAAGCAGCCTACTCTACCCGTCTCGCTGAAAATGATTAAAAAAATCAAAGTAGATGCTAGTCGAGCCACACTCGAAATCATCTGTGGCTCTTTACTCATTTCAGTCTTGCAAATCTTTGGAGAGCAAGGCTATGACAAAGGCTTTGCGGTGCTCTAATAGCTACTGGCACCTTGGTGGTAGCTGCTATACCCTGCTTGAAGATGCCCATTTGAATTATTAGCAATCTATACGAAAAATCCCTTTGGCATCTGATTCTTGTGTCGTCTTTTTTGAAGCTTTATCAAGGTGATAGCCTAACCAGAATAGTTTTTACATCTTCTCTAAAGAGTAATTCTGACTACCTTTTGATAGGTGAACTGTGTCGGGAGTCAGGAGCAAAAGGTAGGATTTGCCGTCTCCCTTGCTGCTTAGAGCTAAGCTGCTTTGACTGGAATTGCCCACAAGCCCAATTGGCAAGACAGCTTACCAACGAGGGCATCGGTAATTGATTTGGTCTCCGGGTCGGCTATCTTATGCTAGGCGGTATGACCCTGATGGCAAAAGTTTGGAAGGCCTCTCAATTACTGCTTTTGGGGGCGACCTACCCTGGACTACCCCTTCGATCGCAATAGATGGCCTGCGGTTGGCCCAGGGTTATCAGTAAAGAATTTCCTTGACGGCTGAGGGCAAAAGCTGGGGGCGATTCGCGAAGCGTATAGCCTGCGGCATAGCGGAAACGGGAACCGACTTGGAACGAGTATCCGTTGCGGAATCGCGCTAGCCTAAACATAGCCCTTACCCACGTTTCCATGCCGACCTCCGAGTCTTCAGCACCCCTCGCTTGGCCCACGTCCGACAGCGTTGCCAATGGCTTCGATGCCCAGCACCCCCCCGACCCCAAGCTGATTGATGCCTGTGTACACTGCGGGTTTTGCCTCACCACCTGCCCCAGCTACCGGGTGCTCGGCACCGAAATGGACTCGCCCCGGGGTCGCATTTATTTAATGGATGCGATCAATACTGGCGAAGCGCCCCTGTCGGCTACCTCGGCCCAGCATTTTGACTCGTGCCTGGGCTGTTTGGCCTGCACCACGGCCTGCCCCTCGGGGGTGCAGTACGACCAGCTAATTGCGGCGGTGCGGCCCCAGGTCGAGCGCAACCACGCTCGGCCCTGGCCAGAACGGCTGGTGCGATCGCTAATCTTCAGCCTATTCCCTTACCCCACCCGACTGCGGGCGGTGGCAGGGCCATTGTACCTGTACCAAAAACTGGGCATTTCTAGGCTGGTGCAAAAAACTGGGCTGCTGACCAAACTTTCCCCCAGCCTGGCGGCAATGGAGTCGCTGCTGCCGCCGATTACCGCCGAGAGCTTTCAGGACGACCTGCCCGAACTCGTCTCTGCGGTGGGCCAAACGCGGTACCGGGTGGGTATGGTGCTGGGTTGCGTGCAGCGGGTGTTTTTCTCGGATGTAAATGCCGCTACGGCGCGGGTGCTGGCCGCCAACGGCTGTGAGGTGGTGATTCCCCACGAGCAGGGGTGCTGCTCGGCCCTGCCCGCCCACCAGGGGCAAGAGGCCCAGGCCCAAACCCTGGCCCGCCACATGATCGACTGCTTTGAGGCCGCCGAGGTCGATTTTGTGGTGATCAACGCGGCGGGCTGTGGCCACACCCTGAAGGAGTACCACCACATTTTGCAGGATGACCCAGAGTACCGCGATCGCGCCAAAGCCTTTGTGGCCAAAGTCAGGGACGTGCAGGAGTTCCTCGCCCAGGTGGGCCTGACCACGCCCCTGCACCCGATCGCCGAGGGCACCCTACCGATTGTCTATCAAGACGCCTGCCACCTGCTGCACGGGCAAAAAATTAGCGTGCAGCCCCGGCATCTGCTCAAACAGATTCCCGGCGTTAGCCTGCGGGAACCCATTGATGCTGCCCTGTGCTGCGGCAGTGCTGGGGTCTACAACATGCTGCATCCTGACGTGGCCGCCGAGTTGGGCCAGATGAAGGTCAGGAATCTGCTGAATACCGGCGCTGCCCTGGTGGCCTCCCCCAACCCCGGCTGCTCCCTGCAAATTCAGCAGCACATGGCTGGGCAGCAGCGCTCTGTCTCCCTCTTTCACCCCATCGAGCTGCTTGATTTTTCTATTCGTGGGGTGCCGCTACCCCTAGAGAATCATCGCTGACCTGCGAGGGTACTCTAAGGTTCAAGGCTCTGTAGGTCCTGCTTCCCTTCACGTCTCTGCCACAATGACTCCTGTTCACCGCCGCCGCGCCCAGCTCAAGACTCAGCTGCTCCAGCAAATCGATGCTCTCGAACCAGAGGCTGCCATTCTGCCTGCTGAGCACCCTGCGATCGATCAAATTATCTGTGAACTAGAAGCGCTCAACCCAATCGATCAGCCCCTGCGTCAGGAGCACTGGCCGATGCTGCTGGGCTCGTGGGCGCTGGTCTACGCCTCGCGGGGCACGGTGGTCACCCGTCGCATCAGTCGCCAGTTTCCGGTGCCGGTGGGGATTCAGCGGGTGTGGCAGCGATTGACCGGCCCCGAGGGCCAGGGGAATCTGCTGAAAGACCGGGGCGCTAGTAAAACCCAGGGCCTGGGGGCGATCGCCACCGAAAATGGGGCCGTGCTCTCGCTACCGTTCCTGGGCGAACTCACCGCCACCGCCCAGGGCATTTGGCAACCCTACGAAGAAGGCGAAAGCGCTCGAGTTAGCTTTGGAGCCTTTAGCGTCCAGGCCACCCGGCTGCTGGGTATCACCGGGCTAAACCTGCCCCAAATTACCCTTCCAGTGCTGGAGTTTCTGCGTCAGGAGGCTCTGTGGATTACCTCCTACCTGGACGAAGATCTGCGGTTTGGGCGCGGCGCTACGGGCAATTTGTTTGTGTTTCGGCGGTAGCTAGCGATCGCGCGGCGATCGTCCCCCCATCTGCCTACCCTCCAGCTCGCGCTTTACCGCGATCGCCCACTTGTCTACCATCGTGACCATGGCAGGCATGTCTTTAGACACTTTGGTCTGCCAGCCCAGCTCGGCCACCACCTGGTTAAAGGTTCGGTTTTTGGTCATGCGGTAGGCAATTTCTTCAACTTCGGCCCAGGCCAGGTCGCTTTCAACAAAGGCCTGAATCATGACGTTGAGCAAGTGCTGGTAGCGGTTGCCCTCCTGCGCCGTCATCATGGTGTGAGGAATATCCAGCACCTTGTTAAACAGCACATACCAGCTGATGGGCTGGTGGTTGAGGGCGGCGGCAAAAAAGTGCTGATGGTCAACATTGCTGACGGCCCGATCGCTCTCGCTAGAAATTGTAAAGGTGGGGGCGATCGCCGACTGTTTCACCCGCTGCTGGCACAGCTGCCCCAGCTCAAGTACGGCTCGCAGGGCCGGGGTCGTAAAGCCTGAGTAGCCCAGCGGTGGTGCTTGAGCCGCCGTAGCTGAATCGACAATCTGCTTAGGGGCTGCGGCCCAGGCAAAGTAGGTATCAACTCTTTTCACAAAGAGATCGATCACTTTGCTGCTGGCGCTGAGGTAAGGCGCACACAGTACCGCGCGATCGACCTGAGCCGGTTTTTCTAGCGCCAGCCAGCTGGCCAAGGTGCCACCCCCCGACAGGCCACCTACCACCACGCGATCGCCCAGCAGACTGACCAAATTGAGCCACTGAAGGCCAAAGTTTTGGTACACCCTGAAGTCGGTGGGCAGAGGTGGCGGGTTGTCTTTGCCCCAGTGGCCAGCTCGACCGTGCCCAGGCAGCAGCGGAGCTACCACGTTATAACCTGCCCGGTAAAGGTGCTGGCCAATGCGCTCCATTTGGTAAGGGCCAGCGGTAAAGCCGTGGAAAAATAGACAGACCCGTTCAGTAGGCTGAGACTGGAGCCAGACCCTAGTGTGAAGGGCTTCATCCATCAGGCCGTAGCGGGCTTCTTGCTGCTTAATGCCGTGCTCGAGCACGCGCTTGAGGGTAGCGTAGTCGGCCATAGGGGGCTACAGTCGCCGCAGCAAGCTTGGCCCGTGGGTATCGGTACCGCAGGTCGTCAACAAGCCGTAGTCTTGGGCTAGCTGCTCGACTGTGGGGGTATGGCGGGGGCAGGGCACCCAGGCTTCGGGGTTGGCGTAGGCGTAGTAGGTTTCCACCCCGTCAATACCCAGCGCCGCCGCGACTGGAATGAGCTGCTTAGCCGACACCCGGTAGCGGGCTGGGTGGGCCAGCACCGCAATACCCCCAGCAGACTGAATCGCCGCAATCACCGCTGCTGCTCGCTTGTCATCGCCTCGGGGCGCGTAGCTTCGCAGGTAGGGCTCGATCGCATCGTGGGCGGGCGCAAAGCCGTAACCCAAAATGTGCACTTCGGTCTCGGCCAGAATGGCGGTAATTTCTACGCCAGTAAACAGTCGGGGTACGGCCCCTCCCTTGCCCTGCCGCCGACTGCGCAACGAGGTGGGGTTGCGCCACTGCCAGTCTTCGAGCCAGGCTTTGGCCTGCTGGTAGCCCTTGACGGTGTGGTGGTCAGTAATGGCGAAGGCGCTGAGGCCAATATCAACCACCTGCTCCATCAGACCGGCAGGGGTAAGCTTGCCGTCGGAGCAGGCAGTGTGCATGTGAAAGTTGTAGGTATAGGGGCAGCTGGTTGCATCTATGGCGGTAAAAATTTCTCTCAGCATTTCGGCATCCCCGGTGCGAGGGCGCTGGCTAAGGGTGCTGAGACTGGGAGTGGCAACCATGAATCTTGGTGGGGAGTGCTGCGTTTTACCTAATGTTCTTTATTAAATATATAACTTTGGCCCGTTGACTGAGGAAAAATTTGTGCTTTGATCGTTGACTGATCAAACACTTTGCCCCCCAGCTTCGGTTGAGGCCAAGCTAAAACCTTTAGCTTGTGTCTAACAGTTAGGTTAAAGACGTCTTTAACCTAACAAAAATAACGCCGAAAAAGTGTTCGTTACTGACCGATCGCAGGGCGGCTTCGCCATCGAGACTGATCTACTGCTCTTCAGAAGGGGCTGCAGGCCGACCCGCCAGTCGCCCCCAGAGCAGCTGAATGCCCAGCAAAAACAACCCCAGCCCCGCTAAGCCAAAAACTCCCGACCCCAGAGCCGCCATGCCCACCACCAGCGTGCGGACTGCCGCTGAAATGTTGGCCACCGCCGGATTGTCTGATACAACCGGATGGGTTGCAAAGTTGGCGGCAATGGAGAGCATCAGGCGATAGGCCAGTACAGCAATGGTGCCCGCCACAAAAGCGCCGCTAAAGCACTGCAGAATTTTCGCTGTGGGCGTCGGTGCGAGAGGGCTGGCGGAAGCTGGGTCGTCGGACATGGTTAGGGTTCTGGATTGAAAGCTATCTACATATTGCCAAACTAGGGATTGCCAAACCAGGGGCATCTGGGGTATTAGAGTCTGTCGATGGGCTGAAAAGGGGGAACTTTGCCCTCTACATACGATTTGCGCAGCCTATAGCCTGGGTATGCCAGAGCCGGAAACCGACTCGAAACGAGTATCTTTTCAGAAACCGTCTAGCTCTGCCCAAAGGGATGCTGGACTTTATCAAGTAAGTCGTAAAAGGGTTGCCAGTTATCGTCGGTGGTAATTGGTTCCCAAACTGCCTCAATGGCGGGGCGCAGCAGTACGGTTTCGGGATTGGTGCGCTTCAGCAGCGACGCAACGCCCTCCATCTTCTCAGCATCGAGGCTCTGCAAGCAGCGGTAGTAGGTTTGCCGCCAGTCATCGAGCTGAGAAGCCGCTGCTGCGTCTGAGGCGTGCAGCGTGGTGCTAAAGATGAGAGTAGCGTGTTCGCGCCAGAGGGGAGAGAACTGTTGGGCTAGGGCCAGGAAAAAGTCGTGGTAACCCACGTCTACGGCACTTAGCAGCGCGATTGTTTGGCTGACTAGAGTCGTAGCCAGGTCATCTGCTAGGGTTTCGAAACCCAGCTTGTGGAGCATACGCTGCTGGTAGTAAGCGGCGTAACGATCTTTGAAGGGTTCTAGGGCAGCTTCCAGCTCCACCTCGGGCATGATTAGCTGAAGGGGCTTTTGCAGCGCCTTGAGGTTCATCTGGCAGATGGCGGGCTGGTTGCCGTAGCTGTAGCGCCCGGCGTAGTCGAAGTAGGCGGCGGTAAAGCGGGGGTCGTAGCCATCCATAAAGGCGTAGGGGCCGTAGTCGAAGCTTTCGCCCGTGATCGACATGTTGTCGGTGTTGAGCACGGCGTGGCAAAAGCCCACCGACATCCACTGGGCGGCAAGACGGGCTACGCGATCGCACAACTCCCCATAAAAGTGCAAATACCGCTCCTGGGCATCGGTAAACAGCCGTGCCTCAGGATAGTAAACGTCGATGACGTGCTCCAGCAACTTGGCGATCAGATCGGGGCGGTTGTGGTACTCCAGCCGCTCAAAGGTGCCAAAGCGAATGTGCGACTGGCTAAAGCGCACCAGCACTGATGACCGGGTAGGCGAAGGTTCGTCGCCGCGCCACAGGGCTTGGCCCGTTTCAACCAGGCTAAAGGCGCGGGAGGTATTGACCCCCAGGGCGTGGAGGGCCTCGGAGGCCAGCACCTCGCGCACGCCGCCCTTGAGGGTAAGCATGCCGTCACCGCCGCGCGAGTAGGGGGTGGTGCCAGAGCCTTTGGTACCAAAGTCGTAGAGGTTACCGTCGGTGCCGCGCACCTGGCCGTAGAGAAAGCCGCGCCCGTCGCCTAAAAAGGGGTTGTATTCGCCAAACTGGTAGCCGTGGTAGCGCAGGGCCAGAAATGGCTCGCGCCCCTCAAACTTACCGAAGGCTTCAATGAAGTGGTCGTCGCTGACGGTGGCAGGGTCGAGGCCGAGCCGCCGCACCAGGTCGTCGTTGCGAAACCGCAGAATGTGCTGGGGAAACTCGGCGGCGGCGACCACGTCGTAGTAGTCATCGCCTAAGGACTCCAGGGCGGGCAGGTAGTCGAGGGCAAGCAGGGGGTTGGCGGTGGTCATAGGTCTAGGGCGTCAGCAACAGCACTTTAGCAACAGGAGTATTACTTAAGTATTGCAAATCTGACGCCTATCGATTGCCTCCATAAAGGGGATATAGCCTGCCCTCGTTCACTCAAAGCCCAGCTCTTGCTTAAGTTTAGCCAGCGCCGTTTCACGGGTCTTTTGCAAAGCGGCATTGGCGTCAGAGCGGTCAATTTCGCCGCCGATCGCGCAGTGGGGGCGCGCCGTTTCCATCATCAGGCCGTACTCCAGCCCTTCGGTCACCGCCTGGTACGAGGCTTCGATGATGTTGGTCGAAACCCCCAGAGTAGTCCAGCGCTGGGCACCGTTGCTCGACTCCACCAGCACCCGCGTTTTGGCCGCCGTGCCCGCGCCGCTGTCAATAATTCGCACTTTGTAGTCAGAGAGGTGAAAGTTGGCGATCGCCGGGTAAAACGTCAGCAGCGCCTTCCGCAGGGCCGTATCCAGCGCGGCCACTGGCCCGTTGCCCTCGGCGGCGGCGAGAATATCCTCATCCCCCACCATGACTTTGATCGTGGCCAGCGATTGGCTGCTGTGGTCGCTGCCATTGCCCTGGTGCTGGCAGTTAATGTAGAAGCCTTTGAGGTCGAAGAATCGGGGGCGATCGCCCAACGCTTCGCGCATGAGCAGCTCAAAGCTGGCCTCGGCGGCCTCAAACTGGTAGCCCTCGTGCTCCAGGGTTTTGAGCCGGGTGAGCAACTGGCGCGAGGCCGGGTTGTGGCGGTCTAGCTCTAGGCCAAAGCTGCGGGCCTTCACCAGCACATTGCTCAGCCCCGCCTGATCCGACACCACAATGCGGCGGCTGTTGCCCACCGTAGCCGGGTCAATGTGCTCGTAGGTTTTGGGCTCGCGCTCCACGGCGCTGACGTGGATACCGCCCTTGTGGGCAAAGGCCGATCGCCCCACGTAGGGGGCGTGCTCGTCGGGGGCCAGGTTCACCACCTCGCTGATAAAGCGGCTGGTCTCGGCCAGGGTTTCGAGCCGGGCGGGGGCAATGCAGGGGTAGCCCAGCTTAATTTGCAAATTTGGAATCAGCGTGCAGAGGTTGGCATTGCCGCAGCGCTCGCCGTAGCCATTGATCGTGCCCTGCACCATGGTGGCCCCAGCCTCGACTGCCGCCATGGCGTTGGCTACCGCCGTACCGCTGTCGTTGTGGGTGTGAATGCCCAACTGGGGCCGGGGGGCCGGAAACTGCTGAAGCCAGGTGTTCACGGCGGTGACAATTGCGCCGACTGCTTGAGGTAACGTACCGCCGTTGGTGTCGCACAGCACCAGCCACTCGGCCCCGGCAGTCACCGCTGCTTCGAGGGTTTCTAACGCATAGTCGCGATTTGCCAAATATCCGTCAAACCAGTGCTCGGCGTCGTAGATTACCCGGCGGCCCTGGCTACGAAAGTAGCGAATAGTGTCGACAATCATGGCCAGGTTTTCGGCCAGGGTGGTCTGCAGGCCGGTGGTGACATGCAAATCCCAGGATTTGCCAAACAGCGTAATCCACTCGGTGCCCGCGGCCAGCACCGGCTGCAGCATCGGCTCTTCGGCAGCAACTTTGCCGGGACGGCGGGTCGAGCAAAAGGCGGTGACGCTGGCCTGGGTCAGGGGAGTTTCTTTCAACTGCCAAAAGAACTGCACGTCTTTGGGATTGGCCCCCGGCCAGCCGCCCTCGATAAAGGGCACTCCTAGGGCGTCGAGCCGTCGCGCAATGCGCAGTTTATCTTCAATCGACAGGGCTAGCCCCTCCCGCTGGGCACCATCTCTGAGCGTGGTGTCGTAGATGTGAATGGGGGTGCAATCGCGCTCAGCCATAGCCAGTGGTGCCCTAGGGATTATCTCTGTCACAGTTATCTAGAGTAAGCCCTGGGCTGGGGATGCTTGAGAACGTCGCGGCGATCGCGTTATAAAACGTAGATATTCTTCGTCTGCCAGGAAATACCATGCCCACCGTCACCGCCCAGGGAAAAACGATCGCCTGTGATACCGGGGCCAATCTGCGCCAGGTTCTGCTGGCCAACGGTGTGGACTTGTACAACGGCCAGGCCAAGGTGATCAACTGCCGCAGCCTTGGCACCTGCGGCACCTGCGCAGTAGCAATTCAGGGCGACGTTTCAGCCGTCAACTGGAAAGACCAGGCGCGCCGATCCCTCCCTCCCCACAACCCTGCCCGCGACCTCCGCCTCGCCTGCCAAACCCAAGTGCTCGGCAATATCACTGTCACCAAATACGACGGCTTTTGGGGGTAAGGGCAAACCCTCATCTGGTAAACCCTAACTCCCCAGCCGCCTACCCTCCCACTCCCCACCCGCCTACTTTCCTACTGCGGAGTACTCATCGCATCCAGCATCTCCGACTTTGTGCCATCCACGCTGCCGCCCTGAATACTGACCCGGTAGCGCATGGGCGACAGGTAGCCCTGAATCTTGAGCTTCTGGCAATCGAGGTGGAGCTGGCTGAGGGCAACCTGGCGATCGCCGTCGAGCGTATCGAGATAGCCGCCAAACCCCAAAAATGCCAGCCGGTAGAGCAACTGCTGACTAAATTGGCCCTCAAAATAGCCGCCGTGCACGTCTCGCTTGCCGGTACTGTAGTCGAGGGTGAGCAGAAAGTAATCTAGCGGCTTGAGGGCCGCTTTGCCCAGGGCGCGGGTCAAGATACCAACCGGCTGAGTCGAGCAGACATTGCTTTGCAGGTCAAATTTCAGATCGGTGTAGTCGGTGCAGTCAAAATAGGTAAAAAAGTCGGCCACGGTGGCGCGACTGCTGTCCTGTCTGGCCTGCACCTCAAACAGTTTGGCCAGGGTAACCACGCCCCGAGTCTGAACCCGATTGTAGGTGAGAAACAAATTCTCCATCACGTTCTGGTTCGTTTTGGCGATCGCCTCACCCACCGGCAAATCTACTGGGAAATCGCGATCGAGGGAGTTTAAATTGATCAGGCCGTAGTCGTTAACGCTACTCGTTTTGTTTTGCAGCGCCACGTTGCCTAAACGATAGCCCCGCGCCTGGGTACGGCTAGGAAACGCAATATAGTTAGCGGCTGTCGAAGCAATGCGCAGGGCAATATCGCCCTCACTACAGAACAGATACGACTCCGAAAACCGCCGCAGCGACGACGCCAAAAAATTGGCCCGGCTCGACACAATTGTCAGTACCGGAATGTCGGGTGAAGCGAGAATGAGTCGCTCCAAACGGTACACATCGCCCACGTCGCTGGGGGGTTGTTTGTCAATCGATCGCGAGTCAAATACATCTGACAGAATGCGAATCACATTCGTCACCACAAAGCCGCCCATGCTGTGGCCAATAAAACTTAGCTTGACCTTGTTGCGGCTGTTTTTTGCCCAGTACTCGCGGGCTTTAAGCACCGCCTGCTGCTGCTCGTGCGCGGTGGCCGCCAGCGGAAACTGGCTATTGGCCGTGCGCTGCACCATCGCCTGGTCTATTTGGCGCAGCAGCTCAACTAGATCGAGAACGCCAAAGTTGTCGGCCCGGTAGCTGTCGCGAAAGTAGACGATGAGCCGCAGCACTACCAGCGCTGCCATCAGCAGCCCCAGCACCAAAAAGAGCGCCAGCACCAGGCTGAGCGCAAACCCAACCACCGAGGTTTCAAACAGGAGAAAAATCTCAATGACAAGCAATGCCAGGGCGCACACTGCCCCGGTTAGCAGCAAATCTCGCGGCAGGGGTGGTAGTGCCCCTAGGGCTTCCATCACCTTTTTGGGCTTGGTGAGGGCGACATTTTCAGAAGGCCAGCGGTAGCCGACAAAAACTCGGTTGGGCCTGCCGCTAATGGCTGGATCGTGGCGGTTGATATACTTAAAAATGTTTTTGTACCAGGCCTGGACCCCATCTAGGCTGGTGTTGTAGCCGTGCACCGAAATTACCAATTCGGCACAGCGATCGGGGGCGTCAGACATCATGCGGCACAGGTGGTCGGCAATGTTGTCAATGCCCTGCATGGCCTGCTGCTGGTGGCGATCGCTAGATTCTTGAGCATCTTCAATATTGGGCGGAGCGCTACTCATCACGAAATAGCCCGGCACCTTACCCTCAGTGCCGGCGGGATCATCCATATCGACAATTTGGGCTAGGCTTTCGTCGGCAAAGACAAATTTTTGAATGATGAAAGGGAGCTGTTTCATAGATGCCCTAAAAAACCCAACAGTTAGGATTTCAAGAGCGTAGCCGACGTTTCCAGACGGTAAAGCAACAGGTTAATGAAACGTAGAGCGAGCCGGGCCGTACAGGCAGATACAATGGGCCTTTACACACTAGCCGCGAGCACAGGAACCGACTGCAGCAGGGCTTGGGTGTAGGGGTGCTGGGGTGACTCAAACAGGGTTTTGGTGGGGGCAATTTCCACAATTTTGCCCTGCTGCATGACGGCAATGCGATCGCACATAAAGCGCGCCACCCACAGGTCGTGGGTAATAAACAGGTAGGTGAGGTCAAACTCCTGCTTGAGGGCAATCATTAGCTCTAGCACCTGGGTTTGCACCGTGGCGTCGAGCATGCTGACGGGTTCGTCGCAGATCACCAGCTTGGGATGGGTAATCAGGGCGCGGGCGATCGCCACCCGCTGCTGCTGCCCCCCCGACAAATCGCCAGGGAAGCGATTGAAATAGTCGGCGGTGGGGTTGAGGCTGACGCGGGCCAGCATGTCGTGGGCCTGCTTTTCGGCCTCGGCAACGGTGGCAAGGCCGTGGATGAGCAGCGGGTCGGCAATGCTTCTGCCCACGCTCATCATCGGGTTGAGGCATGCGTGGGGGTCTTGAAAGACCATTTGCAGCTGTCGCCGCTGCTGCCGCATGGCCTGGCGCGATAGGGTAGTCAGCTCGGTGCCGTTAAACTCGACCTGGCCTGCGGTGGGTTTGACCAGCTGCAGAATAGTGCGCGACAGGGTGCTCTTGCCGCAGCCACTCTCGCCCACCAGCCCCACCACCTCGCCGGGGTAAATCTCTAGCGTTACCCCGTCTACGGCCTTGATCACCTTCGATTCGCGGTTGCCCAGCAGGCGGGCGATCGGGTTGGACTCCAGAACGTAGTGCTGCTTAACCTCCGTCAGGCGCAGAACGGGGGCAGCGGCGGAGGGCTTGTAGGCCAACCCCTCCGCCTGCTGCATTTTCAGAGCCGACTCGACCAGCGATCGCGTATAGTCATCGCGCGGGTCCTGAAACACCGTGGCGGCGGTGCCCTCCTCAACCACGCGGCCCTGGTACATAACGGCGACGCGATCGCAGTACTCAGCCACCAGCGACAGGTCGTGGGAGATCAGCACCAGGGCGGTGCCCAACTCGTCGCACAGCCGCGTCAGCTCGTCGAGAATTTGAGCCGACACCGTCACATCCAGGCTGGTGGTGGGCTCATCGGCCACAATTAGCTGCGGCTCTAGAATCATCGCCAGGGCGATCGCCACCCGCTGGCGCATGCCGCCGCTAAACTCGTGGGGGTACTGGCCAAACCGACTGGCGGAAATATTGACTTTTTCGAGCACCGCGATCGCCCGCGCCTTCGCCGCCGCCGACGACAGCTCGGGTCGATGCGCCCGTAGGGTTTCAATGCAGTGGTCGCCAATGGTCATCAGCGGGTTGAGCCGCGTCATTGGGTCCTGAAACACCAGGGCGATCGCCTCGCCCCGAAACTGCCGCAGCCGCTGCTTGGTGAAATCGAGCACCGACTCACTGTTAAACCACACCCGTCCCTGGAGCTCAGTCGCTTTAGGCAACAACCGCAGCGCCGCCCGCCCCAGGGTGCTCTTACCGCAGCCCGACTCGCCCACCAGACCCAGCTTTTCCCCCGGCGACAGGGTCAGCGAAACACGATCGACCGCCCGCTCCGCCTGACCAGGGTACGTGACTGAGAAACTTTCGAGGGTGAGGAGGGAGTCTAGCATGAGGGGCAGGGGGTGGATGGGTAGGGGGTAGATGAGTAAGGGGTGCGGTAGTAGCAGATTGGAGGGATGCGAAGAATGCGGATTGGGGAGAGATCAAGTGCCTGTATCAGTGATCCAACCCATCCACCCATCCACCCCCTTTCTCCCCATGGGAGACGCTAGCGCGAACGACTTCACTCAGGGCTCGCTACCCACTCACTCACTGATCGACTCGTCGCATCAAGTAAGCCACCCCAAAATCCCCGTTGGGGTGCTGCTCCAGTAGCTCAGCCAGCTCAAAAACCCGGTGGGCAATGTCATCGCCTAGCTTGTCGATGGTGGCCTGCCGCTCGCGTTCGCCATGCTCCAGCTCGCGCACCTGCCCCTGCCAGTCGGCAGAAAAAATATAGTCGATGTGGGTCTGCAAATCGAGCTGCCCCAGCAGCTCCCACTCCCCCGCGTCGCACCAGATGCCGTTGCAGCTGGGGCAGCGCTCGACATAAAACGACCCCTGCTTGAGGGTAATGCGTCCCCGCACCAGGTAGCTGCGGCAGTCGGGGCAGAGGGCGGCCCGGTTGTCGAGGTCGGCGGGCTGAAAGGAGGTGCTCAGCGACAGGGGCAGCACCGCTACGCTGACGGGCGCATCGGGATCAATCTGCGATCGCTGCCAATTCGCATAGTCCTCCGGCGGAATCCAGGCTCCGCCACAGCTTGAGCACGCCTTGACCGGCAGACCCGGGGCCAGCTGACTGTCTTGAAGGTCAATACTGCCTTCCTTAGGGCACTGATACAACGTACCTACTCTCCACCGCGCTATGAACCAGGGGCCAACGAACCCCTACTATTAAACCACTTGGGTAAACCACCTGGGCTGGGGGCGTTAGTTAGCACCGTCGATCGCCTGCTCTAGAGCATCGCAAAAGCTCAGCAGTTGCTCAAGTTTGTCAATCAGCTGCCGCTGCCGCTGCTGGGCGGTACTCGACTGGCGCGCCGCCTGCAAAAAGGCAACGTCCATCGCCAACAGTCGCAGGGTGCGGTTCATTTCGGTGAGGATTGGCTGGAGGCTTGCCAACTCGTTGCCCAGGGGCAAAATCTGCTGCTGAAAGTGTTGCTGCGCCAGCAAAAATTGCTCCTGAAGCTGACGACCACTGGGGTTGGCCGAGCGCGCCAGGGTCTCTAGGTCTTGCAGCTGCGATCGCAGATTTGACAGCGCACTTATCATGTATATATGTCCCCTTTAGGGCCGTAAATGAAGCCTCCTGGTGGCGTTTTATTGCCGCCAAAGGCAAATTACTGATTCCCCCTGGGGGGGACAAATGTTAAGGTTAATACATAACACTCCATCAACTTGAAACTGGCTATATGCATTTATTGCGGCCTAGCCAGAAGAGGCAATTTCCTCAGGGTTATGGTGTAGGTTATCTCTATCTCACCGGGCTGCCCTCGGGCAGTAGCATCTCACGCTTTAGCAGAACACTTAGGCAGAACACCTGTACGAGTTCTGTCGAAGTTTTCAACTTTAATCCATCCGCCGAAACGGTTATCTTCCTCCTATTGAGGTGGCCAGTCGTTCTACACCGCATTTACCATCCCTGAACCCTGTTCATACCTGAACGCCGTGTTCAAGTAGTTGGTTCAAATAGCTGCCATTCAACCTGGCACCTTTTTAGCTTATCCGTCTCCCTGAGAGGTCACTGGCATCTGTATGACTGCAACGGTTCATCCCCCTCTACCCGACGACTGCACCCTGCCCGGTTGGCTCGAAACCTGTGTGCTAACTCACCACGACGACCACCTGGATGACCTTGCCCAAGACCCCGAAGACAAGTCAAACAATGTGCTGGTGTGCCAGGCGTTTGAGTTTGCCTACACCCTCCACAAGGGGCAGTACCGAGCCTCGGGCGAACCCTACATCTGTCACCCCATCGCCGTGGCCGGGCTGCTGCGCGACCTGGGCGGCGACAGCGCCATGATTGCCTCAGGCTTTCTCCACGACATTGTCGAAGACACCGACATCACCCCAGAAGAAATTGAGGCCCATTTTGGCGACGAGGTGCGGCGGCTAGTCGAGGGGGTAACCAAGCTCTCCAAGTTCAATTTCGAGAGCAAAACCGAGCGTCAGGCCGAAAACTTTCGCCGCATGTTCCTGGCGATGGCTCAGGATATTCGCGTCATCGTGGTGAAGCTGGCCGATCGCCTCCACAACATGCGCACCCTGGAGCACCTCAGCGACGAAAAACGCCGCCGCATTGCCCGCGAAACCATGGAGATCTTTGCCCCCTTGGCCAACCGCTTGGGGATCGGGCGGTTTAAGTGGGAACTCGAAGATCTCTCCTTTAAGTATTTGGAGCCCGACGCCTACCGGCAGATGCAGCGGCACATCACCGAAAAACGGGCCGATCGCGAGGCGCGGCTGGTGCAGGTGGCCGAAACCCTGCGCCAGCGCATGCACCAGTCCGACATTCAGGTGGTGGATGTCAGCAGTCGCCCCAAGCATCTGTACGGCATTTACCGCAAGATGGAGCGGCAGCAAAAAGATTTCAGCGAAATCTACGACATCGCCGCCATCCGACTAATTGTGGGCACCAACGAAGAGTGCTACCGCGCCCTGGCCATTGTCCACGATGCCTTTCGTCCGGTGCCGGGCCGTTTCAAAGACTACATTGGCCTGCCCAAGCCCAACCGCTACCAGTCGCTTCATACGGTAGTCATTGGCCCCAAGGGTAAACCAATCGAGGTGCAGATTCGCACCCTAGAAATGCACCACGTGGCCGAGTACGGCATCGCCGCCCACTGGAAGTACAAAGAAACAGGGGCTTCGGTCAACACCCGCATCAACGCCGACGACGAAAAGTTTACCTGGCTCAGGCAGCTTTTAGAGTGGCAAAACGACCTCAAAGACGATGCGCAAGAATTTCTTGAGAACGTTAAGGGCAACCTGTTTGACGAAGATGTTTACGTATTTACCCCCGATGGCGATGTGGTGCCCCTCAGCCGGGGGGCAACGTCGGTAGATTTTGCCTACCGCATTCACACGGAGGTGGGCAACCACTGCGCCGGGGCCAAGGTCAATGGCCGCATCGTCACCCTCGACACGCCGCTAGAGAACGGCGACATTGTCGAAATCATCACCCAAAAGAACAGTCACCCCAGTCTCGACTGGCTCAACTTTACCGTTACCCCCAGCGCCCGCAATCGGATTCGCCAGTGGTATAAGCGATCCCACCGCGATGAAAACATTGCCCGTGGCCGCGACATGCTCGAAAAAGAGCTGGGTCGCAGCGGCTTTGATGCCCTGCTCAAGTCTGAACCGGCCCAGATGGCGGCTGAGCGCTGCAACTACCCAAGCGTCGACGATCTGCTGGCCGGGCTGGGCTACGGCGAGGTCACCCTCAATCTGTTCGTCAACCGCCTGCGGGAGGCGATCAAGACCAAGCAGCCCCTGGAGGTGCTGTCGCCCGAGTCATCGCTGCAAGGTTCTGACCAGTTTTTGGCCGGGGCCGTCACCAGTCCCCATCGCCACCGTCAGGCCCCCTCCAAAGACCCAATTTTGGGCATTGAGGGGCTAATGCACCACATCGCCGGCTGCTGTAACCCGCTGCCTGGCGAGCCGATCATGGGCAGCGTGTCGCTGGGCAGCCGGGGTATTGCCATCCACCGTCAGGGGTGCCCAAATTTGGCCGACATTCCGGGCGATCGCATTATTCCAGTCAGCTGGAACTGTGGCGACCACAACGGCACCCGCCAGACTTACCCAGTAGAGGTGCGCATCGAGGTGATCGACCGAGTGGGCGTGCTAAAGGATATTCTGTCGCATCTGTCGGACCTGCAGATCAACGTTCACAAGGCTCAGGTTAAAACCTTCCCTGGCCAAACCGCCGAAATTGACCTGGGGCTCGACGTCAAAGATCATGCCCACCTCGATCAAACCTTCGTGCAAATCCGCAAAATGACCGACGTGCTCAAGATCCGCCGCATGAGCCAGGGCGGCTAGAGCCTAGGGACTGCATTAACTACGGACAGCCAAGCCAGCTACCCATAGTTAAAGTAGGATTTGCTGAGTACAGGTATGAATCAAAACTGCAAAGCCTCTTGCAGATCCTACGTGATTGCAGCTCTCCCACTAATTTCTGACGACCCTACTGCGCGGGCCACGGCCAGGTCGGTGCTATGAAACCCTAGCGCCGTGGAATAATGGGAGCTTGCATATACGACAACAGCACGGCAGTGCAGAACTATGGCGCAGGAAACGGCTAACCCAGCTAAGCGAGTCGGCGTGATTGGCGGCGGCCAGCTAGCCTGGATGATGGGAGCAGCGGCCCAAAAGCTGGGCCTGGAGCTGGTAGTACAAACTCCCCAGGAGTCCGATCCAGCCGTTGCGATCGCCCATTCCACCGTTCTCGCCCCTGTCGCCGACGTCGCCGCCACCGCCGCTCTGGCCGCCCAGTGCGACGTCATTACCTTTGAGAACGAATTCATCGACCGCGAGGGGCTGCAATCCCTAGCCGATCGCGGCACGATCTTTCGTCCCGGCCTCGACGTGCTGGCCCTGGTGCTCGATAAGCGCCACCAGCGAGAGTTCTTTGCGCAAATTGGCCTACCCAACCCCCGCTACGACTGCCTGGAAGGTGACGAAAACGAGGTAGAACTAACCGCCAAAGCAGAAACCATTGGCTTTCCGCTAGTGATGAAAACTCGCCGCCTGGGCTACGACGGCCAGGGCACCGCCATTGTCAAAGAGGCGGCAGAACTCAGCCCCACCTGGGACAAATTCAACCATGCGCCAGTGCTGCTAGAGGAGTTTGTGCGCTTTAAGCAAGAGTTGGCGATCATGGTGGCCCGCTCCGTCAGCGGTGCCATTGCCGTGTATCCCACCGTCGAAACCCAGCAGGTAAACCAAGTCTGCCGTCGGGTCTTGGCCCCGGCCAGGATCAGAGCTGGGGTTGACAGCCGTATGGAGGGTATCGCCCGCACCCTGGTCGAGGCGCTACAGCTGGTGGGCATCGTCGGTATCGAGTGCTTTTTGACTCAAGACGATCGCATACTCATCAACGAAATTGCCCCCCGCACCCACAACTCGGGCCACTACACTCTCAATGCCAGCCAAACGTCTCAGTTCGAGCAGCAGCTGCGGGCAGTTAGCGATCGCCCCCTCGGCCCCACCGCCCTCACCTGCCCCCGGGCGGTGAYGGTCAACCTGCTGGGCCTAGAGGCAGACGAAGCCACCCACCACCAAAGACTTGAAACCCTCCAACAGCTGCCCAACGCCACCCTCTACTGGTACACCAAAGACATTCGCCCCGGTCGCAAGCTCGGCCACCTCACCCAGCGGCTTGGCCCTGGCGATGATCTGACCGCCGCTGCCGCTGCGATCGAAGCCGTTTGGTATGGGCCATGATGTTCTCTGGCCACCCACCCACGTAGCGTTCCAGAAAAAAAGGCGCGTACTCCCTTAACCTACCGACTCACCTACGCTCAATGCCCTACACCCTAGACCAGCTCAACACCATGACCGAGGCCGAGTTTGTGGCTGCGATCGGCCCGGCCTTTGAGGATACGCCCCATATCGCCGCTCGGGTTTGGCCCCAGCGTCCATTTGCATCGGTGGCCGATCTCCACCAGCGTATGGTCAACCTTGTGCAGGCTATGGCTGCCGAAGACCAGCTGATGCTGATCCGCGCTCACCCTGACTTGGGCACTCGGGTGACCATGGCCCAGGCCTCTGTGGCCGAACAGACCAAAGCTGGTCTCACCAACCTCAGCCCAAAGGAGTACCACCAGTTCCAAACCCTCAATCAGCAGTACAAAGATAAATTTGGCTTTCCCTTCATCCTGGCGGTAGCAGGGCACACTAAAGCCTCCATCCTGGAGAATTTTGTTCACAGATTACGCAATTCTACGGAAGCTGAAATCGCGATCGCCCTACAAGAAATTCAAAAAATTGCTCACTTGCGCCTGGAGGCTTGGATAGTACCAGACACCCTCTCAAACTAGCAGAACGGGACATAAAAACTTTATAGAAACCCCAAAACCCCTGCTAGCTGGTTAAGTTTTTGTCATTTAGCCTCGGGTAAACTCACCTTTGGTAAGTGGGTATGATAGGTTTGCTGAGGGTTTAATCGATGATATACCGAACAGTTTTATTTATTTGAAATACAAAAGAGACCACCCGAACAGCTGCATTTATTATCTATAGTGCAGTTGTGTTCCATCCTGGGTAATGAGTTCTTTCTGCAAAACTCTGAAGCTGTGGGTTCTCAGTTATTTTATTTTTAGGAGTTAAGTTCGTCATGAAGCTAGAGCCCTTAAAATATCCTGTCTATTTTCTGACTAAAGATGTCGATAGGTGGCAACATCTGTTTAATGCAGATTTCTCTACGATTGACCTCGACACCGAACTCAGAAAGGTAGCCAGCGGTAACGATATCTGGGGCGTTCAAACCTATCTTCAGCTCAAGTCCAGGGGGCTTAATGTTCATCTCGTACCCCGCCCAATTCGAGGCCAGATCTGCATAGCTCCCTATCACTTCCTTTACATCAAAGACTTTGCCTTTCACAGCTACATGGTCGGTAGTCAGCTAGATTCTGCCCGTCCAGAAATCTGCGAGCAGCGCACTGTGCTAAGCCCAGCCTGCCTCCACACGCAGGATGACTACTTCATTCCCCAATGGCCTCAGACCAACCTGATTCCACGAGATCAGTCAAGGGGCACCAGGTTAGAGATTCTCGACTTTAAAGGAGATGTGCAGTACAACCTGGCCAAGCCATTTCAGTCTCCCGAATTTTTGGCTAGCCTAGAAAAGCTGGGTATTCAGTTTGTTCACAGTTCCACTGATCCGGTCCAAAGACTGATTGATTTTGCCGACTACTCCCGTAGCGATGCGGTCATTGCGGTTCGCAACATCACCAACACCGACCTCAAGCTAAAACCGCCCACCAAACTCATCAATGCCTGGCACGGCGGCTGCCCAGCTATTCTAGGCCCTGAACCTAGTTTCCAGGCACTGCGACAGTCAGAACTAGACTACTTTGAAGTCCATAGCCCCGAGGATGCCATAGCGGCTCTTCAAAAGCTGAAGGAAATGCCCAATCTGTACCAGGCGGTGGTAGAAAACGGCTTTATGAGGGCTCAAGAGTACACGGCTGACCGTATATCCGCTAAGTGGTACGACCTCTTGCAAGGCCCCATTACCTGGGGGTACGAGCGCTGGCTACGGCAATCACTGGTTGAAAAAACCGTTGGTCGCCCGCTTAAATTTGTGAAGAGAACGCTGGCCCACCGGGAAGCCATTAGAGACTATCTACACCAGCGAGACTTTGGCGAGCGCCTCTTTGCCGAGTAAAGACTGTTCTGTACAAATTTGTCTGTTACGGCATCGCTCAGTGGTGCCGTAACAGGACTAGACCTCAGCGGTCGATAGATACCCCTTAAGGGCATTGCGGTGCGATGCTCCTAAGGGGTATTTCTATAGGACTTGGTACGGTGCCAGGTTCATCTTTGGCCAAAAACTGGCAGTCCTTTGGGGTCGGGCTGTCGTTTGCCTAACCGAGTTGGAGCTCCCCAAACAGGTTTGAGATGAAGTTTCGGCTCTTGCGTCAGTACTTAACCGCCAACACTATCACCCGGCCCTCCTGTCTCCGGCAGGGCGGTGGGGAACAGGTTAGTCTGCACGACTGCTACTGCTCTTCCACACAGGGAGGTGCTCAAGTAGTAGTGTATATTAATCTTTCACAAGAACCTGGTCAAGGTTCTGTGATTTCACGGTTGCGAAAATACCGTCAATTATGCAGTCAATCAGAAGAAGGAGATTTTGCCCTGCCCTCCTGAGCCTATCTGCCCCAGTCCTTCATCAGTTGAACAAGCCGTAACACAGGAACTTTATAAGCCACTGCCAAATCACCTGGCTTGATTAAGATTGGTTGAATACGTAAGTATGGGAACCGCCTGTAGGGCTCAGGGTGATATCTTACCGAAACAAGCACCTACAACTTTTAGATTGCACCTGCGAAATAAGGTTGCTTACGCTAATTCCTCTAATCTCCTGGCGATTCCAGAGGTTTAAGTGTACTTGTGCCTCTGCAGAACTCTTCTACAGCTTGTAGGGATTCTGTCTCTGTTAATGGGTCCCCCATGGTTATCCGGTCTGACTCAGTTTCTAGTTTTTTGCCGTGAGAGACCAATATTGAATTCTAGCTATTGCGTAGCTGGTGATAACTTACTTTACACACATGTTTTTCCTGATTTGGGCACCGAGAGAAGGTTATAAAGATGACTGCAAAATCTTCAGCTAAGTTCCATCTTTTGACGAGCACAAAAATTGATTTTGAGCACTTCAAAACCCGAGCTAGCCTCGGCAAAGGCCCAAGGCATGTGGTGCTACAACTTAAAGAATATTTAGATGCGCAGGTTCACCAGCCAGACTTTGAAGATGATAGTGCCGTTACGGCTTTAGACAAACTGCTCGCCAAGATTATTGGCCGTCCTCAGCAATGGACTTTGGCAAGGCAAGTTTTGGCTCAGACCGGCTCAGGGGATATAGTTTACTGCTGTGGCGAGGATGCGGGTCTACCGCTGGCATTTCTTGCATTGCTTAAAAAAGATCGCCCCCACTTAGTTATGAACGTGATGTGCCCCGAACGCTGGCGACCGCGTCTGCTGCTCAAGGGGCTGCAACTCCATCGTCTCGTTCATACCTTTATGGTGAACACGGTTCTCAAGGCTGAGACGATGAGAGCCATGCTCAAGTTACCTGAGGCCCGTGTACTGTGCTTGGCTGAGCAAACGGACAGGCAGTTCTTTTACCCTGCGCCTGGGGCTGGTCAAAAACATCGTCCTTTAATTGCTAGCGCTGGTTTAGAGCAGCGGGACTATGTCACCCTGGCTAAGGCATTGCAGGACTTAGACTTAGATATCAAAGTCTGTGCCGTATCGCCCAATGCTACCTCCAAAACCCGGTGCCGAATTCCAGAGCCTTTGCCTAAAAATATGGAAATGCGCTATTTCGACTGGGTCGAGTTGCGCGATCTATACCGCAGCGCAGATATAACTGTCATTAGCTTAATTGACAACACTTATTCTGCCGGGTTGACGGTTTTAATGGAAGCTATAGCCTGCCGTAGACCAGTTGTGATCACCAAAACAACCGGCTTAGCCACTGAGATGGTTAATAAAGGGCTTGTTTGGGGCGTGCAACCCGATTCCCCTAATCAAATGAAAGCGACTGTCGAATACATCCTCGACCATCCTGAGGAAGCTAGCGCCAGAGCAGAGGCGGCCTACAAATACTTTCTGGAAAACCATACGAGTGAGTACCACATTGAGCAGATCGTTCGCCTGCTGCAGCGGGTGGCCAACAGCGTGACGGTAGATTCGCCTATGGTCGCAGAAGCAAAAGCGGTTTGATTGTTGTCGTAGGTTCCAAAGCTTATGGTCTGCCGTCGCCCCTGTTAACTCATTAGACGGTACGCAGGGTGCGCAGGCGGTTAATCGCGGCGGCGAGTTCTAGGCCACGAAAGCAAACCAGGTCGCCCGTGGGCCACTCGGTCAAGCAGTCGAGTCCGTACTGTGCTATGTCGGTCATGACGGCGGCGATCGCCTCGGACAGAGAGGTTGTTGCCGTCAGGTGGTAGCGCTGGGCGTAGACGATCGCCGCCGCGATCGCCCGCACCTGCCCCGATTCCACCAGCTGCTCCACCGCCGATAGGTCAATGGCTTCGGTGCCGATCTGGAGCTGGTCCACGTCCCGCGCCCGGAGCTTAACGCTGCGGTTACCCTGGCTGGGGTCAATGCTGTCGGGCTGCACCGTGCGGAGGGAGAGCGTGCCAAAGGACTGCCCGCCCTCGCGATCGCGTTCCGTTCTAAATTTCGCCGCAATGGCCTTAGCCTGATCGGTCACATCCTGGGGCACAAACTCGTCCAGGGCAATCACCGTATCGGCCACGTCAAAGTAGTCGCCGCTGCCCCCCATCACCAGCACTGTGGAGATGCCGCAGTCGGTGTAGAGCTGCTGCACCTTGTCGATAAAAGGGGTAATCGGCTCGCGATCTTTAGAGATTAGGGCCTGCATGCGGCGATCGCGGATCATGAAGTTGGTTGCCGAGGTATCCTCATCCACCAGCAGTGCCGTCGCTCCGGCTTCAATCGCCTCGACAATATTGGCAGCCTGGGAGGTGCTGCCGCTGGCGTTGGGCGTCGAGAATCTTTGGGTCGATTTGCCCTGGGGTAGGCTGCCGATAAAGGGCGAAATATTCACCCCGGCAATGCTGCGACCATCCTCGGCCCGCACCTTCACCGCTGCCAGATCTGTCACCACCTGGTGCCGGCCGTCGCCCGGCACGTGGTTGTACACCCCCGCCTCGATCGCCCGCAGCAGGGTCGATTTGCCGTGGTAGCCGCCCCCCACGATCAGCGTAATCCCCTGGGGCACCCCCATGCCCGTGACCTCCCCAGCGTGGGGGCAGCGTAGCGTCACCCGCAGCGAGTCGGGAGACTTGAAGGGAATGGCCTGATCCGTTAAAGGGCGCTCATCGACGCCGCTGCGGCGGGGCAGAATGGCTCCATCGGCGACAAAGGCAACGAGGTTACGGGCGGAGAGCTGCGATCGCAGCGCCTCCGCGTCCTCCGCCGTATCGACATAGTGCTCAAGTTCGGCGGCGTTCAACGCTTTGTAGAGCAACGTTCGAGTTACCAGAGCAGGTACCGAGCGACACAACAGCTCCGCCGCCTGCCGACCCGCAATTCGTCGCCCAAAGGCCGGCAGGCCCACGGTAAACCTCAGTTCTACCGCCTCCGCCGTCACCCTGGCCGCGCTGCGGTTGAGCACGGCTTGACTAGGTCGCACAATGCTAATCAGCCCGCTTTTGCCAGAACCCGATTTCTGCTGGCTGCCCTCGGCGGTGCGGTAAAACTCGCGGGTCAGGTAGTCGGCTAGGGCGATCGCCCGACAGGGCAGTTCCCACAGGCTGTCAGGGAACCCCGCTACCGCCTGTGACACCCGCACCCTCACTCGACTCGGAGCCGCAAACGGGTCGCCCTGCACATGGTCGATGTGCAGGGTAAAGTTCTCAAAATCGTACTCCCCCTTAAGCGACTTGTAAGCCCCGTAGCCCTGACCATCTAGGCGGTAGAGCTGGTCGTAGAGAACCTCTTGCGTAGCCATAGAGCAGCGTAATTTGCCTGTAACTCAAGTCTGAAGCCTATTCAGAATAGGCATGAATAGGCCTGGTGGGCATTGCCCACCCTACTTTACTTTACCCATCCCCTCATCCCCACCCTTCGGGAAGCCGCTTAGCGTCTACAACCCCTCATCTACCCATCCCCTCATCCACCCCTCCTCTCCCTCACCACCGCCGCCGCTAGCTCCATCGCCGCCACCATGCTGCTGGCGTCGGCAACTCCCTGCCCCGCAATGTCAAAGGCGGTGCCGTGGTCGGGAGAGGTGCGCACAAAGGGTAGCCCCACGGTGGTATTTACCGCTCGGTCAAAGGCCATTAACTTTACCGGAATGAGTCCCTGGTCGTGGTACAGGGCTAGGTAGGCATCGTGGGCGGTCTCCACGGCGCTACCCTCAGTGCCGAACCAGGCCTGACCTGGGCGTACCCACATCGTGTCGGGGGGGATGGGGCCATCAATCTGCACCTGGGGGTAGCGCTGGCGCTGGGTCTCCAGCCAGGGCATTAGCCAGTCAACTTCTTCACGGCCTAGCTGTCCGCCCTCGCCGCTGTGGGGGTTGAGACCGGCTACGGCAATGTGGGGCTGGCTGAGGCCAAAGTCTTGTTTCAAGCTGTAAATCAATAGATCGAGCTTTTGGGTCAGCAGCGCTGGCGTAAGGGCATCGGGCACCTGGCGCAGGGGAATGTGGGTTGTCGCCAGCAGGGCGCGCAGCCACCAGCCCGTATGGGGCGACTGGGCGATAAAGGCCATCCCAAAGCGATCGGCCTGAGCGCCTTCGGCCAGAAGTTCAGTCTGGCCGGGATAGGGATGGCCTGCTGCTTTCCAAGCCGATTTTGCGATCGGCCCTGTGACGATCGCATCGTACTGACCCGCTACGGCTCCCTCGATAGCGGCTTTCAGGTAGGCAAAGCTAACCGCCCCAGTGGCTGCACTGGCCTGGCCAAGGGTCACTGTCTCCAGGGGCAGCGGCGGGAAAACATCCACAAAGTTTAGGGAGTCGAGTTGGGGCACTGGCCCTCTGTAGGCGGATCGCTGGAGGGCTTGGAGGGTTTGGTCGAGCAGCGATCGCGTGCCCAGGAGCGAGATACCTGCGATCGCGGCCCAGTCTTTTGCCCCCAGCGCCTTTAGCACGACCTCTGGGCCAATGCCCGCCGGGTCGCCCAGGGTGATTGCCAGCCGGGGAGGCCCAGGAGGCTGGCTCAAAGTCGGGGTTGTAGGGGTGGTCATAGGCGCAGGGGGTGATACCAAACTGGTCTAAAATGAGGGCGGCTAGGGGTTATGTCAACCGCTGGCGGGCTGGGCAACTGGCCCAATTACTATAGTGCTGTGGAAGGAGAGCGTATGGGCGGCGAAATTTTTAATACGGCGATCATAATTTTTACCCTCACCCTAGTGGGCCTGGGCATTGGGTTTCTGATGCTGCGGGTGCAGGGCGGCGAGGAGTAGATTTTGCTGCCGGGGGTGTATCCGGTGAAGCCATCTGATATTCTTAGAGGAAGTTAAACTTTTGTATCATTTCCCTCATGAAAGTATTGGTTGTTGGCGCTACTGGCACCCTTGGCAGGCAAATCGCCCGCCGTGCCTTGGATGAGGGGCACGAGGTTCGTTGCCTGGTCAGAAGTGCTCAACGAGCTGCTTTTCTGCGAGAGTGGGGGGTAGAACTGGTGCGGGGCAACCTGTTAAGGCCAGAAAGCCTGCCCCCCGCCCTTGAGGGCGTTGACGCCGTCATCGATGCCTCCACCGCTCGTCCATCGGAGTCGGTGATGGAGGTTGACTGGCGCGGCAAGGTTAACTTAATCAAGGCTGCCCGCGACGCTGGCATTCAGCGATTCATCTTTTTCTCAATTCTTAACTCCGAAAAGTTTCCCCACGTGCCGCTGATGAATGTCAAGCGCTGCACTGAGAAGTTTTTGGCCGAGTCGGGGCTCAACTACACCATCTTGCAGCCCTGCGGCTTCTTGCAGGGACTGATTGGCCAGTACGCCATTCCCATTTTGGAAAAGCAGCCGATTTGGGTGATGGGTGAAGCCGCCCCGATCGCCTACATGGATACCCAGGACATAGCCCGCTTTGCCGTCAAGGCCCTGTCGGTACCCGAAACCGAGAACCGCAGTTTTCCGCTGGCGGGCACCCGCGCCTGGGGGGGCTACGAGATCATGCGCCTGTGCGAGCGCAAGTGCGGCCAGGAGGCGAGAGTTTCTCGCATTTCGCTGGAACTGCTGCGGGCCATTCGCAAGGTGGCGCAGTTCTTTCAGTGGGGCTGGAACTTTGCCGATCGCCTCGCCTTTGTGGAGGTGGTAGCCGGCAGTCAGCCCCTTGATGCCCCTATGGACGAGGTCTATGAGGTGTTTGGCATTGCCAAAGAGGAGATTACCACCCTCGAAGACTACATGCAGGAGTACTTCAGCCGCATTATGAAAAAGCTGAAGGAACTGGACTACGACAGCGAAAAAGCCAGCAAGAAAAAGCTGCCGTTTTAGTCTGCGCCTGTGGTTGAGTAGTTTGTTAGCACCTCTATTAAGCTGTGGTAGGCGGGCTTAGACTGGTAGTCGTGGTCAAATATGAGGGCCTCGCCCCAGCCTTCAAAATGGCCAGGCACCCAGGAATAGCGATCGCTGAAGCCCCAGGTTACAAAGGTGTTGCAGTTTTCGGCCTGTAGGCAGGTTTGCAGCATGGTTTGGTAAATGTTGGCCTGCCGGTCAGCATCGTCGAGGCTAGAGGGCTGCTGAACTCGCACATCCATTTCGGTAATGTGGGCCTGAAGGCCCAGGTCGGCCAGCCGCGCCATGTTGTCAGCAACCGCCTGGGGGCTGGGGGAGCCGTTGTTCTGAATGTGCATTTGCAGCCCCACCCCGTGAATGGGCACATCTTTAGCCAGTAGCGACTGCACCAGATCGTAGATAGCGTCAGACTTGCGGTTCAGTCCCTCGCCGCCGTAGTCGTTATACATCAGCAGAGCGTCTGGGTCGGCCTGATGAGCCCAGCGAAAGGCCATTTCGATATAGTTGGGACCAATGCCCCGCAGCCAGAGGGTGTCACGCAGGGTACCGTCATCGGCGATCGCCTCATTCACCACATCCCAGGCCACTATTTGTCCGCGATAGCGACCGACAACGGTTTTGATGTGGTTTTCTAAGAGCGCCATCAGCTCGGCTCGGCTCCAGTCCTGCTGCTCTAACCAGTCGGGGATTGCCTGGTGCCACACCAGGGTGTGGCCTCTCACCGCCATGTGGTGGTGGGAGGCAAAGGCGATCAGGCGGTCGGCCCGGCTAAAGTCAAACTCGTTGGGGCGAGGTTGCAGCCGCTCTAGCTTCATGTCATTTTCGGCGGTAACTAGGTTAAACTCCTGGGCCAAAAGGCGGCGATACTGGCGATCGCGTTCCAGAGCCTTTGAGTTGACGGCGGTGCCCACGTACAGGTCTTGCCCCCGCGCCAGATCGGCCAGGGTTGGCCCGCTGCCCAACCTGAGCCAGCGAGCCAGGGCGCAGTGATGGGTTTGGGGAGCTGCGCCTTGGCCCAGAATACTGGAAGCTGCGATCGCCATACCCCGGCCCGACCACAGCACCAAGCAGGCAAAGACCGCAAGAACTATCAGCTTGGGGCGCAGCATAAGGCAGATCTTCCCACGATTTTTTGACAATATCGCCGGCATACCTCAACCAGCCGTAGGGGATCAAACGTTAGGATGCTCAGCGTTTTGGTGGGGCTCCAGCAGCCCGGCTTCGCGCATAAGGCGGGGCCAGAGCAGCAAAAAGAAGCCCATCCACGCCCCGATAGGAACTGCAATTAGGGCCGTAAGCCAGAGACGATGGAGCAAGGCCCAGCTGCCGCCCACGATCGCCACTCCTGTTAGCGCGATCGACCAGGGTTGACACCACCAGGGTTTGAGCTGCCAGGGGCTGGTGATTGGGGCAGGGTCAGTCATCGTTTTAGTCAATTTTGGATTTTGGATTTGCGATTCTGGCTCGGGCAGTACCGACTCATTCTATGGCTTGTCTAGCAGCAGTTTATAGCCTAGGCAGGTCACCTAAGCCAAAATCCAAAATCGCAAATCTAAAATTGCCTACTCGGGTTGGCAGCGATCGCAGACTCCGCGCACAGTTACCTCATAGCCTTCGATCTGCCAGCGGGGGCTAAGGGTTTGCAGGTTGAGGCTAGACAGAGTTTCCCAGGGGATATCGGCGATCGCGCCGCAGGACTGGCAGCGAAAGTGGTGGTGGGGGCCAACATTGGCGTCGTAGCGGCATACCCCTTCTTCGAGCAGCACCTCGCGTACCAGATTGGCGCTGCGCAGGGCTTGCAGAGAGCTGTAAACCGTTGCTTGGGACGAAGTTGGCGCGTCTTGATTTAGATCGTGAAGAATATCGTCGGCGGTGGGATGGTCACAGCGGCCCAGCAGGTTGGCATACACGGCAAAGCGCTGGGGAGTGACGCGCAGCCCCCGAGACTTTAGCACAGTAACGATTTGATCAGCTTGGGACAGCATTTTCCCTGGCTCCGGAACTTCAGCGCTACGACAACTCTGCCCAACACCCGCTCAGGCTAGGCATACCACGATAACTCATCTCTAATAGATTAGCATTCCCACTTAAGAATCAATGTGCCTTGATAAAAATTATGATTTTTGAGTTAATATGCTTATTGAAGATTTCTTAACTCAGAATTATTCTGGGTTAAGCAGCTAAGGCTGGAAACGCAGTTAACTGTTGTAGAACTACGAACGAGGTAATTTATGGTTGCTATGGTTGCTACTGGACGCGTACCTGACGTTGTCTTTAAGACCCGTGTGCGCGATGAGTCTGTGGGCGGTCCCAACCCCTACCGCTGGCAAGATCTGACCACTAGCGATATCTTCGCTGGCAAGAAGGTTGTGGTGTTTTCTCTGCCCGGCGCGTTTACCCCCACCTGCTCCTCCAACCACCTGCCCCGCTACGAAGAGCTGTACGAAGAGTTCAAGGCCCACGGCGTTGACGCTATCGTCTGTGTCTCTGTCAACGATGCCTTTGTGATGTTCCAGTGGGGCCAAAAGGTCGGCGCGAAGAACGTCTTCCTGCTGCCCGACGGCAACGGCGAATTCACCCGCAAGATGGGCATGCTGGTCGACAAATCTAACCTGGGCTTTGGCATGCGCTCCTGGCGCTACTCCATGCTCGCCACAGACGGCAACATCGAAAAGATTTTCGTTGAGCCTGACTTCGGCGACAACTGCCCCATCGACCCCTTTGAGGTGTCTGATGCTGACACCATGCTGGCTTACCTAAAGGGCACCGAGTCGGCTGGGGTATCTGAGCCTCGTTTGGCTTTCGTCGGCTAATTGCTCTTTGGCTCACCCTGAGTGATTTTGAGGCAAAGGGGGTTGGTTCAATTCCCTTTGCCTTTTTACATCAGAGGTAAAGCTAGCCTGCGCCCGCACTCTGTTGACCTGGGGTGTGTCATCCACTTCCGCTACGATCCTTATTTTGGCAGCTTGCCACGCTCGACGCAGAAGAGCAGGCTAGGGGCTGTAACCGCTGATTCTTAGGCCGTCAGCTGGTAATTGATAACAGCCCCTAGGTAGCGTCTTTGGTAATTCTCATCTCGATTTTCTGAAATCCTTTAGCCTAGAGATATGGCCTAACTCATCCCTACAGATTAGGCCGATCGCAGTCCTCTCCATCCATCACCGCTATGAAATTATCCCGTCAAAATCTTCATGAACGGACAGACCAAGTTTATGACGCCATTGTTGTCGGCGGCGGTATGGGGGGGTTGTCGGCGGCTATTTATCTGGCCCGCTACGGGCTCAAGTGCCTGGTGATTGAAAAGGGCAAGGGGCGATCGCTGTGGATGCAGGAGGTTCGCAACGTGGTCGGCATTAACCCCGATACTCCCGGTCGCGATATGCTCATCCACGGCGCTAAACAGGCGGTAGAGTGGGGAGCCGACTACCTGCGCGGCTTCGTCGAAGATGTCGTTGACGAGGGCGACCACCTGGCAGTGCAGGTCAAGGTGGGCAAAGTGGACAGTATTTACCCCGTATTTCGCACCAAGTACTTAATTGCGGCCTCGGGCGTCATCGACGTGCTGCCCCAGCTTGACGACATGCAAAACGTCTACGACTACGCGGGCTACACCCTGCACGTCTGTATGATCTGTGATGGCTTCGACATGTGGGATCAAAAAGCGGTGCTGATTGCTGGCAAAGAGTCGCAGATCAATGCCGCCTTTGTGCTCGACTGGTTTACCCCCTACATTTCGGTGCTTACCCACGGTCTCTGCACCGTCGGCGACGAGATGCGGGCGAAGCTGGCCGACTACGGCTACCCCCTCTACGAAGCCCCGATCGCCAAGTTCCTTGGCGCGAACCACAAAATGAGCGGCGTAGAGCTGAGCGATGGCACCGTCATTGAGGCCACCACTGGCCTGATCAACATGGGTTCGATCTACCACAACCAGTACCTCAAGGGCATTCCCAACCTGGAGTGGGATGGCGAGAATCTAGTCACCAACAACATGTGCCAAACTACCCACGATCGCATTTTTGCGATCGGCGACCTGAAGCAGGGCGTTAACCAGGTGACGGTGGCCGTGGCTGACGGCACCCTGGCCGCCACCCAGATCTGGCGCACCATTCGCCGCGCCAGCCCCCCCCGCAAGTGGGAAGAAAACCGAGCCAAGGAACTGGTGTCTTAGCCTACCGGCCATGCCTGATCGCAGCCCCTTTCCCCCCGGGAGAGGGGCTGTTACTGTTGCGCTCAAAACCTGTACGGCTGAGTAGATTGGGTGCCATGTTACAGAATCTTAACGAGCTAGTGCTGTAGATTCCTTTACTACAGGTTGGGAAACGAGCGCATGGAAGCAGTAAACGGCTACTTAAGGGCACTGGTAACGCCGCATTTGGCCAGCCGCGCTGTACGAGTGGCTTTTGTGATCGGCACGCTACTTTTTGCCATTAACCACGGGGCAGCGGTGCGATCGCGCACCATGACCCAGGCGCGATGGATCTCAGCCGGGTTAACCTACCTGGTGCCCTACGCTGTCAGCATTCACGGGCAGTTTATGGGTCGAGGTGGCAGCAAGGGGCTAGAACAGTAGCTAGGCCAGGTCGTAGCTCAACTGCACTATGGAAATTCGCCGCCTAACCTCTGGGGATGTCATCGCCTACCGCGATCTCCGGCTTCACGCTTTGCAGGAGTCGCCCACGGCGTTTGCCTCCAGCTACGAGCAGGAGGCGCGTTTTTCTTTGAGCGATTTTGCCGCTAGGCTACACCCCAACTCTGAGAATGCCGCTAGCCACATGTTGGGCGCTTTTGACGACAGCAACCGGCTAATTGGCATGCTCGGTTTTTCGCGGGAGAACCGCCCAAAGCGGCTTCACGTTGGGTCGCTGTGGAGCATGTATGTTTTGCCGGAGTTTCGCGGTCAAAGCGTCGGCTCGGCACTGCTCGATCGCGCGATCGCCTACGCCCAAGATCTAGACGGCCTGCGGCAGCTCGTGCTCAGCGTCACAGCGGGTAACGTTGCAGCTAGCGCGCTCTACCAGTCGCGCGGGTTTGAGCTGTTTGGTTTAGAGCGAGATTCCCTATGCGTTGACGGCACCTATTTTGATGAGGAGCATCTCTTACTACGTCTGAGCCATACCCAAAGCCAGTAAACTCTCAACTCGTACTGGAGTTGAGGCGTTTTGAACTGTTGCAGCTGTGTGTGTATCAGTGTGTGGACGGTGGGTAGTGCCCACCCTACTTCTATTTGCCTAATAGGGAAGATTCCTAGGGGCTTCAAGCCCCCAGGAATGTAATTTGCTACTAACCTATTTGCCGATGGCCCTAGGGAGCCGGTCTTTGACCATCGCGCCTCAGCAGACTAAACACTTCGCCTTGCTCTGGGGTAATCAAAATCCCAGACGGTGGGATTGTCACGAACTGGCTCCACTCGCGCTGCTCGGCGTACTGGAGCAGATGCAGGTAGTTGATAGCCCCTCTCACACCTGTGGGTGAGCCAATCACCAAATGGCGCAATCGCTCGCGCCCCGGCTGGGTCTCTGGCTTTGACAGCAGCAGTGGATTGGTCGCCTCACCCCAACGGGCCGACGACACCAGATAAGGTAAACACAACATAGTTGAGGGATTCCTTTTCTAACGGTGGGTAAGGAATCCCAAAAACTTGGCCGCCCCAGACATGTGCAGTTCAGGGCGGCCAGGTAAAATTTACCTTAGCCTCCGAGACTGGTTAGCTCAGTCGACGGGGTTAGCTGCTGGTTGGTGTTGCAAGCACCTTCCAGTGGCGTTAGACCAAATTTTTGGGAAGCTCAGACTGCTCGCACACAGCCATAGCTCAGTAACTTACTGCATTCAAGCCTTCAAATCAAGTCAAAATTGCTACCTGTCGAGATGTCTGTCAAGTTTTCTCTAATTCTCTACCATTGTTCTATGACTGCTTAGCTCTGGGAGTCTTTTCTATGACTCAGACCTCATCGTCGCTGGTACTTGGCGTTGACGAATTTTTGACCCGCTATGGCGATAACCCGCGCTATGAACTGGCCGATGGAGAGCTAATAGACAGGTCACCTACCGGCCTCCACGAAACCACTGCCGGAAAGATTGCCAGCCAGCTCAGCATTGAAATTGATCGCCAGGGCCATCCGTGGATTATTCCTCGCACTTGTTTGCTGCGACCGTTTGCCGATATTGCGACGGCTCGCCGCCCGGATGTGGTGGTGCTTGACGAACCAGCTCTGGTACATGAGCCGCTATGGGAACGAGAACCTGTGATTACCCTGGGCACTTCGGTAAAGCTGGTGGCGGAGGTGGTGAGCACTAACTGGGAAACAGACTATGCTCGCAAGGTAGAAGAGTATGCCCTGTTTGGCATTCCGGAATATTGGATTGTGGATTATCGAGGTTTGGGTGGGCGGGTGTTTATTGGCAGCCCTAAGCAGCCTACGTTTACCGTGTGTCGATTGGTTGGCGAAGATTATCAACAACAGCAGTATCGACTGGGTGAGACGATCGATTCGCCACTGTTGCCCCAGCTAACGCTACGGCTGAATGACGTCATGCCACGTTAACTTATAGTAATCGTGGGATGAGCGGTGTTGAGCGATTACTCAGCCTGTTGCTAGCCAGATAACGTACTGTAGCGCCTCGCATTACATTGAGCCATAAATATGGGCAAATGGGTTCAGTTGAATTCAAATTGAGATGTGGAAAAGACGACACAAATTTCGTAAAATCTCCTTGAAGTTTTACCATGTGCGATTTTGATGTTTTAGTCATTGGGTCGGGACCAGCGGGCACCCTCATCGCGGCTAGCCTCGCAGAACGGGGGCTCAAGGTGGGTGGTTTGACCGCTACGCCCGTGGATAAACCTTGGCCCAACACCTACGGCATCTGGGAAGATGAGCTAACGGCTCTAGGTTTGAGCGACTTCTTGAGTCATCGCTGGGAGAACACTGTTTCTTACTATGCTAAAGGGGAAGTAAAGCACAATCGCGCCTACGGCCTGATCGACAAAATTAAGTTCCAGCGCTATCTGCTTGATCGCTGCGCGGCGGGTGGAGTGAGCTGGCAGATGGCCCAAGCCCAAGGTATTACTCATCAAGACTTGGGGTCAATCGTCACTACTGATGTTGGTGTGAAATTAAAGGCGCGGGTGGTGGTGGACGCCAGCGGTCACAATCCGGTCTTCGTTAAGCGCCAGAACCGAGGGCCAGTGGCCTATCAAGCCGCCTACGGCATTGTGGGACGTTTCTCGGCCCCGCCAGTGCAGCCCGAGCGATTCGTCCATCAGGACTTTCGGAGCGATCACCTCTCCGATTTGGAAAAAGCCTCAACCCCGCCCACTTTTCTCTACGCCATGGACTTCGGCCAGGATGTTTACCTCATAGAAGAAACTTCCTTAGCTCTGGCTCCGGCCATGGGCCTAGATGTGCTGGAGCGCCGCCTACACCAGCGTCTCAAGTTTCATGGTATCGAAGTTAGAGAAGTCCACGAGGTGGAGCGCTGCCTGTTCCCCATGACTCTGCCCCTGCCGGACTTACAGCAGCCGGTGGTAGCTTTCGGCGGAGCCGCCAGTATGGTAAATCCGGCTTCGGGTTATATGATAGGCGCTTTACTGCGCCGCGCTCCCAGTTTGGCCGATGCTTTAGCCTCAGCCCTAGCCGATCTGCACAATTCGACCCAGCAGATCGCCCGCGCCGGTTGGCAGGGATTGTGGCCAGCGGATCGACTGCGGAAATACTACCTCTACCGCTTCGGCTTAGAAAAGCTGATGCGCTTCGACGAGCAGCAGCTCAAGCATTTCTTCGATGCCTTCTTTAGCATTCCCCAAGACCAATGGTCGGGCTTTTTAGCCGATGAACTCTCTACCCCTCAACTGGTGGCGGCCATGGTAAGGCTCTTTGTGCAAGCTCCCAACGACGTACGCTGGCGTTTAATGCAGTTCCCCGGCCAAGAGAGCCAGCTTTTGTGGCAATTTTTGAGCCTGCAAGCGGCCCAAGCCTAAGCTCGGCAAAGTGGATATTCCCGAAGAGTTAACAACGAAGGGGAATGTTTAGATGACCCAAAAACTGTGTAGGGCATTTTATAGACGAGCAAAAACTCCCGCACCACAATCTCGCATTTGGGAAACGCCAGGCGTACGATCGCACCTTTGGCTTAACTGCAATCTCTACCCATTTTCCGCAAACCGCACATCCTCATAGAGCAGTTCAATGGGGCCTTGCCAGTCCACACTGGTAAGGCTCAGGGTTTCTGTTTCTATATAGGTTTGCAAATCCCAACGGCGAGACGAAATGCGGCGATAGCGATCAACACTAATTTGGTCAGCATTGATCAAAACATACTCTTGCAGGGTGGGTATTTGGCGATAGTGCGTAAACTTATCGCCCCGGTCATAGTCGGCAGTGCTCGGCGACAGCACCTCAACAATTAGGCTGGGGTAACGGATAAGTTTAATTGCGTTGCGATCGCGCTCATCACAGCTCACCATCACATCGGGATAGTGGTAAGGCCCATTTTGAGAAACCTCCACCTTGACATCGGCCATTACCACCAGACAGCCTTTTCCGCGCAAATGGGCCTTAAGGGCAGACGCTAAATTTAGCGCAATTTGATTATGGGGAATCGTGCCCCCCGTCATGGCAAAGACTTCCCCATTCACATAGGCGTATTTGATGTCCTGGGTAGACTCCCATTCCAGGTATTCCTGGGGAGCCATCGGGGTAAAGTTAAGCCTTGCGATCATAGGTTTTGCCGATCCCTTATGGGTTGAAGGGGAGCAGGGTTGAACTGACTGTCATTTTTTAAGATACCGAATGATGATCAGTCTATTCCTCACCGCTGTTCACCCGATCGCAAAAACTCCTGCACTGCAATCTCGCAATTAGAAAACGCCAGGGGTGCGATCGCATCTCCCTCATAGAGCTTTTGCTCCACTCCATAGCCCCCTGCCTCCGGCTGCCGAAACACGTACAGGCAGCGCTCCTGCACATCTAAAATCCAATATTCGGCAATGCCCGATCGCCCATACACCGGCACTTTAAGGTTACGGTCGCGCCGCAGCGTGCTGTCCGCCACCTCGATCAGCCAAAAGATTTCCCCTGGCGTTGGGTGGTAGTCTTCGTAATCTAGCGGGTCGATCTGCACCACCGCCACATCTGGCTCCGGCTCAGAAAAGTCGCTTAGCTGCACCGGGTCTTGAAATCGCAGCAGCGCCCGCCCTGCCAATAGCCGCGACAGCACCCGATCAATACGCGTTACCGCTGCGCTGTGGGCCGTCCCCTTGGCTGCCATCGTATAGAGCTGTCCTTCGATTAACTCCACCCGCTCATCTGCCGCCAAAATCCCCGCTTCTACCATGCGGTGATAATCTTGCACACTCAGCGATCGCAGGTCTGTAGCAGCAGTCATAGGGCTAAGTAGGGGTGAGGCTTGCTCCTATTGTGGCATAGGGGTTCTGTCTCACAAGAAGACAAGTGGCCAGGGTTCTTGTGCCTTTTAAGATCATGACGATCGGTTCGGTCGCTCAACCCTTAGCAGGCCTAACCTAACTGTCGGTAGTGCAGCAGGTAGTCAAACACCTCTCCCTGCTCTGGCGCGATCGCCTATTGCAGCACCCCACCGCTTTGTTGCCAGGGCTGCATCCTTTAGTGTGAGGCCGCAATCCTTTAGTGCGACAGCGCAACATTCGATTGTCAAGCCGCAACTCTTTAATGCGATGGCGCAACTTCTTATTGTCGCGCCGCAACATCTTAAGTTGCGGCGCGACAATGCTTCTGCAACAGCGCAACCTTTTAAGTTGTCAATACACAATGCTTCTGTCATAGAGCAACTTCGAATAGTCGCCCGCTGCACTCTCACCTGCTCAATGCGCAATGCTTCTGTCATTGCAGCAAATCAATCATTCCCGCGCTGCATCGCTATTGTGGGACCAAAACTCGCTGCGACCCGCTGCAACATTCATCTAGGCTTTATCAAAACCGCTGGTGTTGGGTCACAATCTTTCAAATCGAGGCCGCGATCGGCTTCTTGCACCGGGCAATCTTGGCAACAGACGAGACAACGCCTCGCCCCAACCGTCGTCTCGCGCCGCCTGACCTAACCTTCGTCGCTGCCCCCAATGCTCGCTATCCCTCCTGAGATCTATTCAGGCAGGCGCTTTGGCTCTGTTCGCTATAAACCCACTACTACAGGTGTATCCACCATGCCCGTCGTCAACATCACCCGTCGTCTGCCCGTCAAAACCATCAGTAACGATATAGACTCCCTCAACGGCCTCGGCACCGTCGCAGGCTACACCCCCGTTCGCACCGATGCGTCGCCCGCAGCCCTCAAAGCTAACTTTGACGCCATGCTGGCCATGCAGCAAAAAGAAACCGAGCTGCAAGCCATGGTCAAAGCCGCCGCCGATGCGGCCCGACAGGCCGAGTGGGAGTTTCACAACTCCATTTTGAGCATGAAAGAAGCGGTGCGGGCTCAGTTTGGCCCCGACAGCAACGCCGCCCAGGCCATCGGCTACAAGAAAAAGTCAGAGCGCAAGCGCCCCCGCCGCCGCAGCGCCTAGCTCGCCAGCGTTTTGTAATTTGTTTCCCCCTGATGTCTAGCCCGTAGGCTTTCCCTACGGGCTTTTTTGATGGATGGTCCCCAACTGTTCAGCAACCCGGTCATACAGAATTCTGTGATCTGGTCTAAATAAGCCGATATAACAAGCATCAAAACTCTTTTGCTTGCGTAGAGCAGCCTTTTTACCCTATAGCGAGTGAAACTGAAGGGAGTGATCCTAGGGTTAACAGTGGCAGCATTTATGACGGCGGCAAGCGCAGGGGCATTTGACGACAGCCTGACATCGACTACCGGGTGGCAGTCTCCATCCAAAGAGGTGCTGGAGGTGCTCCACGCGCCGCAGCTGCCCTACGTGTGGACGGCACCCGGCGGAGAGTATTTGCTCTTGGCCGACCCGGTGCTCTACCCGCCTCTGGCCGAACTGGCTGCGCCCATGCACAAGCTGGCTGGCATTCGGCTCAATCCTGCGCTTAACGACTACCACGGTCGGCACGGGGGCACCTCGCCGCGCCTGGTTCGGGTTGAGAACGGAGCCATGACCCCGCTCGATCTGCCTGGGGAGGTCGAGATTCTGGAGGTGAAATGGACGGCGGATGGCCAGCGCTTTGCGCTCAGCGTCAGGCATAGCGACCATATCGGTCTGTGGGTAGGCTCGGTGGCAGGCGATGTGGTCGAGCTTGAGGGGCTGGCGCTCAACCCGCTGCTGGGCACCGCCGTGAGCTGGCTACCCGATCAGCATCGACTGCTGATTCGCCGCATTCCGGCGCGGGGGCCAGTTCCTGAGCCGCCAGCTATCCCAGTGGGGCCAGGGATTGTGGAAGGGGCGGGGGCCTCATCGCGATCGACCTACGAGGCCCGCAACCTGCTAGAGACGGCCCACGACGATGCCCTGTTTGAGTATTACGCCACTTCTGAGCTGGTAATTATTGACCCAGCAACTGGCCAGGTCAACATCATCGGTGCCCCGGCTCCCTATGCCAGGGCTAAGTTCTCGCCGTCTGGGGAGTACCTGCTGATCAAGCGTTTGGTTGGCCCCTGGTCGCACGAGGTGGCCTGGTGGCGCTTTGCCAGCGTGACCGAGGTGTGGACTGAGAAGGGCGATCGCGTCGCCACGATCGCGGCTTTGCCCGTGGCCGATGCGGTGCCAGCCCACGGTGTGCCCCTCGGCCCCCGCTCGGTGACCTGGCGGGCTACTGCGCCGCACACGCTATTTTGGGTTGAGGCGCTCGACGGCGGCGACCCTGTGGCTGAGGTGCCCCACCGCGATCGCCTCATGCGTCTAGAGGCTCCCTTTACGGCGGAGCCTGAAGTCGTTTTCAAAGCCGAGCACCGGATTCAGCCGCAGCGTTGTGGTTGGACTGCGGAGGGCAGCACGCTGATGCTTACTCAGCACGAGCGCATTCGCCGCTGGCGCTACGTCTGGCTGCTGGATGTGGACAAGGGTACGTCGCGCCTGTGGTTTGATTTGAACGAGGGCGATCGCTACGGCGACCCCGGCCACCCTCTGTTTCGCACATTGCCCAACGGGCGGCGGGTGCTGCGCCAGCGGGGCGAGGCGGTCTACTTCAGCGGCAGCGGTGCGACGGACGAGGGCGATCGCCCCTTCCTCGACCTGCGCCACCTGGTCACCGGGGAAACCGAGCGCCTGTTTCGCTGCGCGCCCGATCGCTACGAGTACGTGGTGGCCTTTGCTGGTGATGAAAATCGCGTCATCCTGCGCTCCGAGTCTGCCATTGATGTACCCAACTACTACCTGGCCACCTTCGGCGAGGCGATCGAGTCGGCGGCGGGCGAAGCTACCCATGCCCTGACGCGCCAGCCGATTACGCAATTCAAAGACCCCACCCCTCAGCTGCGCGCGATCGAGAAACGAATTGTGCGCTACGAGCGCAGCGACGGCATTCCGCTCAGCTTTCACCTGTATCTGCCCCCCGGCCACCAGGCGGGCACACCGCTGCCCACGGTGCTCTACGCCTACCCCATGGAGTACTCGGGGGCCGCGATCGCCGGGCAGGTAAGGGGCTCGGCCCAGCGCTTTATGCGTTTGTACGGGGCCTCTCACCTCTACTTTTTGCTGCAGGGCTACGCCGTGCTCGACCAGACCGCCATGCCGATCCTCGGCGATCCTGAGACCGCCTACGACACCTTTGTTCCTCAGCTGGTGGCCGATGCGGAAGCTGCCGTGGCGAAGGCCGTTGAGATGGGCGTGGCTGATCCTGAACGGATTGGCGTTATTGGCCACAGCCACGGCGGGTTGATGGTGGCGAATCTGCTGGCGCACACCGATCTGTTTCGGGCCGGTATTGCCCGCAGCGGATCGTATAACAAAACGAATCAGCCGTTTGGCTTTCAGGCCGAGCGGCGTTCTCTGTTTGAGGCGAGGGATGCGTACGTGCAGCTTTCGCCCACCTTCTTCGCTGACCAAATCAACCAGCCGGTGCTGATCATCCACGGCGACGACGACTCTAACCCCGGTACCCCCACGTTTCAGTCTCAGGTTTTTTACGAAGCCGTGCGCGGGTCGGGCGGCACAACTCGGCTGGTGCTGCTGCCCTTTGAGGACCACGGCTACCGGGCCAAAGAGAGCATAGAGCACGTGCTCTGGGAGCAGTTTCGATGGTTCGACAGCTATGTGATGGGCCATTCCTAAACAAAGGTTAAAACGTGCTGTAGGCCACAGTGGGCGATCGCGCAATTTGATCTGATCAAAGGGTCACTGCTCATTTCCCGATCCAGGACGAATCACCTATGGATACCCCATCTCCGGTAGACGTTGCGGTTGCCACAGCCCTGGCTAAGGAGCGCACCGCCAACGACATTGAGAGCATCAAGCGGGCCTTTCTCAACAACCTGTTCTATGTGCAGGGCAAGCCCGTGTCGCTGGCCACCCAGCACGACTACTACATGGCCCTGGCCCACCTGGTGCGCGATCGCATGCTGCACCGCTGGAACGGCACTGCCGAAAACTACACCCAGCACCGCGCCCGCACGGTCTGCTACCTGTCGGCGGAGTTTTTGATGGGGCCGCACCTGGGCAACAACTTGATCAACATGGGCATTTACGAGCAGGTCAAGCAGGCGATGGAAGAGCTGGGCCTGAACTTTGACACCCTGCTGGCCCAGGAGGAGGAGCCGGGGCTGGGCAATGGCGGCCTGGGGCGACTGGCGGCCTGCTACCTCGACTCGCTGGCGTCGCTAGAGATTCCGTCGGTGGGCTACGGCATTCGCTACGAGTTTGGCATCTTTGAGCAAGACCTGCGCGATGGCTGGCAGGTTGAGCGCACCGACAAGTGGCTGCGCTACGGCAACCCCTGGGAGGTGGCCCGGCCCGAGTGGTGTGTTGAGGTCAAGTTTGGCGGCCACACCGAAACCTACACCGACAATCACGACTGCTACCGGGTGCGTTGGAAACCCGCTCGCGAGGTGCTGGGCGTGCCCTACGACACGCCAATTTTGGGGTACCAGGTCAATACCGCTAACACCCTGCGGCTGTGGAAGGCCGAGGCGATCGAGTCCTTTGATTTTGAGGTGTTTAACCGGGGCAACTACTACGGCGCGGTCGAAGACAAGGTCGCCTCCGAAAACATCTCGAAGGTGCTCTACCCCAACGACGAAAAAATTGAGGGCAAGCAGCTGCGCTTGGAGCAGCAGTTTTTCTTCGTCTCCTGCTCTTTGCAAGACATGTTTCGCATTTTGAAGGGCCAGGGCATGGCCGTGGAGCAGTTCCACGAGAAGTTTGCCATTCAGCTCAACGACACCCACCCGGCGATCGCCAGTGCCGAGCTGATGCGCCTGCTGCTCGACGAGCACGGCCTCGACTGGACCCTGGCCTGGGAAATTACCCAGAAAACCCTCGCCTACACCAACCATACGCTGTTACCTGAAGCGCTGGAGAAGTGGCCCGTCAGCCTGTTTGGCCAGCTGCTACCCCGCCATCTGGAAATCATCTACGAGATCAACCGCCGCTTCTTGGAGCTGGTGCGGATGAAGTTTCCCAAAGACAGCGATCGCCTAGCCCGCATGTCGCTGATCGACGAAAGCGGCGATCGCTACGTGCGCATGGCGAATCTGGCCTGCGTCAGCAGCCACACCATCAACGGCGTCGCCGCCCTGCACAGCGAGCTGCTCAAAGAAACGGTGCTGCGCGACTTCTACGAGCTGTTTCCCGAAAAGTTTACCAACATGACCAACGGCGTCACCCCCCGCCGCTGGCTGGTGCTCAGCAACCCGCGCCTGAGCACGCTGATTTCGGGACGTATCGGCGATCGCTGGATCAAGCACCTCGACGACCTCAAACAAATTGAACCCCTGGCCGCCGACGCTGGCTTCCGCGACGAGTGGCGCAGCATTAAGCAGGCGGTCAAGCGCGATTTGGCGGGCCGCATTCACGAGCGGTTTGGCATTTTGGTTGACCCCGCCTCGCTGTTCGACGTGCAGGTGAAGCGCATCCACGAGTACAAGCGCCAGCACCTCAACGCCCTGCACATCGTCACCCTCTACAGCCAGCTCAAGCAAAACCCCAACCTCACCATCACCCCTCGCACGTTTATCTTCAGCGGTAAGGCGGCCCCCGGCTACCACATGGCCAAACTGATGATCAAGCTGATCACCGCCGTGGGCGACATGGTCAACAAAGACCCCGACCTGCGCAACCAAATTAAGGTGATTTTTCTGCCCAACTACAACGTCACCAACAGCCAGCGCATTTACCCCGCCTCCGACCTCTCCGAGCAGATCTCCACCGCCGGGTTCGAGGCTTCGGGTACCGGCAACATGAAGTTTGCCATGAACGGGGCGCTCACCATCGGCACCCTCGACGGGGCCAATGTCGAAATTCGCGACGCCGTGGGGGCCGAGAACTTCTTTTTGTTTGGCCTCACCGCCCCCGAGGTGGTGGCCCTTAAGGCCGAGGGCTACAGTCCCTACAGCTATTACGAGCGCAACCCGCTGCTCAAAGACGCGATCGATCTGATCGCCTCCGGCCACTTCTCCCAGGGCGATCGCGATCTGTTTCGGCCCCTGCTCGACAAGCTGCTCTACCACGACCCCTTTATGCTGCTGGCCGACTACCAGGCCTACGTTGACTGCCAGCAAATCGTGGGCCAAGCCTACAGCGACACCGACAGCTGGACCCGCATGGCCATTCTCAACTCGGTGCGAATGGGGAGCTTTTCGAGCGATCGCTCCATCGCCGAGTACTGCAGCGAGATCTGGAAGGTATCCCCCTTCTCCGTCGGTTTGGTGAACTATGGCGAACTCGGCAGCGAAGCCGGCGGCGGCAAGCTCACCTGCAAACTGAGCTAGGTGAAGACGCCCCGGTTTTGGGTTCGTATTTGTCTACATCTAATGTGGGCTCGACCGCCCTGGGCTAAAGCCAATGATCACATTCTCTGAGCGACGAGACCTGGAGCTGGAGCAAATTCTGCCGCTCTACCAGGCTCATAACTGGTCAGCCACCCACAAACCCGAGGCCCTGCAACAGGCCTTGCTCAATTCTCACGCGCTAATTTCTGCCTGGGATGGTGACCAACTCGTTGGCCTTGGCAATGCCATTTCTGACGGATTTTTGGTGGTCTACTATCCCCATTTGCTGGTGGCCCCAGCTTACCAGGGCCAGGGCATTGGTCGGCAAATTATGACCCGTTTACAGCAGCGGTATGCAGGACTACACATGCATATGCTGGTAGCGGATGAGGGAGCGATCGCATTCTACGAAAAATGTGGCTTTACCCGAGCTGGTCAAACCCAGTCCATGTGGATTTACGACGGTGATGAGCATTAGTCTTAGATCACTATCTATTCCTATCGCAGGGGTTTGGCCAGCATGATGCTGGTGTTTGCCCGATGCCGAAGCACCAGGCAAACTCAGATAATTTGAAAGCCTAGCTTTTGCCAAAACCTAGAGGGGTGGGGGACCGATTGGTGAAACTGCGCGATCGCATAGGCCGAAGGATATGCCTATCCTCGGCATAGTTTTTCCGTGGTGCATTGCTTCGCGTTGGCGAAGCCTCGCCTTAGCGTTATGCACCCTACGACACTCCAATTTCTAGCGCTGACGCTGCACTAGGCAGGTACAGACAAACATTGGGTCACAGGGGGGGAATCGGTGGCAGACCTGCTACTTCGCCGATCTGCTCCAGGCTGCTGGCCCTAAACTCGGTCTGGCTCAAAAAGCGCAGCGTCTCCTGGTACATGGGCTTCCAGTAGCCGTTGCTCATGTTTTGGCTGCGCTCCAGCGGGTCAACCATCGGGTGGGGCACCAGGGCGGCGCTGGGGAAGGTGTAGAGGTAGTGGTTGTCGTAGCGCTTAAAGAGAGAGGCGCGGGTCAGCGACTGGGCGAAACTCTGGCTGGTTTGAATGTCGGCGGCGTCTTCGTTTTCGGTCAAAACTATCAGCGTGGGCGTAGGGCGCAGGGCGGCCACGTTGTCAGGTTTTCGCACAAAGGCACCAAACTGGTTGGCGGCGGTAAAGCAGCCCAGCGGAAACTGCAAATCATCCCAGCCAAACTCGCGAATGTCGAGCGGGCCAGCCAGGTTAACGTAGCGCTCGCGGGTTTCGCCATACACCTCCAGCAGCGGCGCAAAGGCGACCACCTTGGTCACCCGCTGAGGATGGCGAGCCGCCAACGCCAGGGCCACGGCCCCGCCTACCGACAGCCCAAGGGTGTAAATTGGCCCCGGTATGGCCTCTAGCTCGTTTAGCCGGGCCTGGCCATCGCTGAGGTAGTTCAGGTGCGACGACACAAAATAGCGGTCAAATTCGGGGGCGTTTTCCTTTTCGATGGCGGCAATAATGTCGAGCAGGCGCGGTTCTAGCTGGCGCAGGCGGGCCACCAGCCCCATCATTTGCACCGGCGAGGGCGATACCGCACCCCCCTCGCTGGCGATCGCCAGATTGGCCAAAAAGGCTTGCAGTACCGGGTCGGCGTCGACTTTTTTGCGCAGAGGGACCAAAATCTCGGGTTTGAGATCGACCTGGGGCCAGTATTTATCGGGAATGCGGTAGGCGTGGCCCGCCAGGGTGGCCTGGTACACGTTGAAGCCGTTGCGAAACAGGTAGTCGGCCAGTCGCGACATCTGGTGGGGCTTGGCGCTAAACCCGTGGAACATCAAGACGGTGCCCTTGATTGGGGTATTGGCGTCGTGAAACAGGTAGTAGGGCAGCGCCCCCTCCCGGCGATCGGGGTGGCTGGCCAGGGTTTGAATGTAGGCGTCAAGGCGCTGCCGGGTGGTCTGGAGCTGGGCCTGGGTCGGAGTGGTAGGGCTGGCTTGCAGAGTGACCATAGGGCTAGGGATGGAGGGGGCACCCCCATTATGGCTGAGGTCTGATTAAGGGCAGCCTAAGCCTGGTCTACGGACGCCGCTGGCTGGGCCAGCCCAAACTCTACCAAAGCGGGGTAAAAGTTGCGGTTTTCGTGGCTGGCGCGGCTGAGTTTGATCAGGGCAAAGCGCTGCAGGGGGCGCAGCGATCGCCACTGCGCCAACCCAATGCTGGCCCCCAAAGACTTGGCTTGAGCCTGCACCTCAGGGGGAACGTTATCCCCATTGTGCCAGGGGGGGTGGGGGTCGATGKCYAGGGTCGAGGCGGGCGCGCCCTGTACCCGATGCACCAGGGCCTGCACGTAGGCGGTGTAGGTGACGGTAGTGGCGCGATCGCCGCAGGGCAGCTGGGTGAGCCGCTCGCGATCGGCCGCGCTAAAGCGGTGCCAGTGCTCTAGCTTGAGCTTAACGCCGCAGGTGTCGAGCTTGAGCCGCACCTGCATGGGAATACAGCGCAGCGACTCCACAAAGTCGGACTCGAACTGAAAAAAATCGTTGTCGTCTAGGGCGCGGTCTTGAGCCATAGCAAAAAGAGGCAGTAGCGGCTGAGAGAGCAGGCCCTAGCGGGCCTGTATCGAGTGCACGTCAAGCTGGTAAGTTTGCCCCTGGTGGGTAATGGTCACCGGGGTGGGGCCTGCCCCGCTCGCAGCCGGTGGAGCAGGTACGGGGGTAAACGTCACTCGCTCCACCTGTTCTCCAGCGGCGGGGGTGAGTGAGCCTGCCACCTGGCTCGCCTGCTCAAGCTGGTGGGTCAGCGAAACCAGGCCGCTGAGGCCATTGATTAGGTCGCGTAAATTCTGGCGTACGGTTGGGTCGCCCGTGAGTTCATCCACATCGGCCAGAACCTTGTTAGCGTTTTGAAATACGCTGCGGGCTGAGTCGAGGGTTTGCTGCAGCATGACCAGGTTGTCTGGGCTGTTAAAGGTGCCCGTAATCGAGCGAATATCGGCGGCGGCCAGGGCGGCATTGGCAGAGAGGAGTTCAAGGTTGGCCAGCAGTTCGCCGTCTTGAATCGTCGGTCTGAGCGTGGTGGTAATCGCCTCTAAGTTGGTGGCGCTGCGGCTGACGTTGTCGAGGGTGGTGACCAGGGTGCCCCGGTTGGTCAGCACCAGGCGGTTGACTTCGATGCCCGTCAGCTCAAACTGGGCGGCGGCGTTGGCCACGTTGTCGGTGGCGCGGTTGGCCGAGGCCAGCAGCGGCCCCAGGTCGGTACGCAACTGCTGTGACAGCACAACTAGCTCTGACGACAGCAGGTTGGCGGTCTCGGTGAGGGTGGCCGCATTGTCGAGGGTGACCTTCAGGTCGTTGACCAGCTCTGGATCAGAAAAGGTGCTGGCCAACTCTTCCGCCGAGCGCAGCAGCGACTCATAGCTGGCTCCTACGTTGCCAATCAGGCGATCGCCGTTGCAGATGATCGTCTCGGGGCAGCCTTCGCCAATCGGGTTGAGGGCCAGCTCCGGCGGCGTTAGCGGGCGCAGGGGGGTGATGTCGATGGTGGTGTCGCCAATCAGCCCCGACTGGTTCACAAAAATCGACGAGTCTCGCGGAATGCGCAGCTCGCTATCGAGAATTTCTACCACCACATCGACAGCGTTGGTGCTGGGGTTAATGCTGAGCACGCGCCCCACCGGCACCCCCCGGTAGCGCACGCTAGTGCCATCCTGCATACCCAGCGTGTTGGCAAACACCAGCGTTGCCCGGTAGGTGCGCTGGCCGGGGTTAAGCCCGCGCAGCCACAGCACCAGCCCGCCAAACAACCCCACCGCAATTAAGATTAGCAACCCCACCGACCCTTCTCGAATTGCCCTTGCCCGCATGGTGCCTCTTACCCTTAACCCGGAACTGACGTAATCACCGATCCATTCTCCCCTGAATTCACCCTACCTGCCCGGGGGTGACGCCGGGATTGGGCTAGGTAAAGCGTTGCCCAGGTGCTAATGCACCATTTGAATCGGGCCTTCAACCCGGCCGCTAAAAAACTGTCGCACGAAGGGGTTGTCGGTGTCATCGACCTCCGCTACCGGCCCCTGCCACTGAATTCTGCCCTGGTGCAGAAAAATAACGCGATCGGCGGTGCGGCGAATGGTGCTGTCCTGGTGGGTGACGATCAGGTAAGAACTGCATCCATTGTTGCCCTTGATCGAGCGAATCAGGTCTTCAATTACCGTTGAGGCGATCGGGTCAAGCCCTGCCGTCGGCTCGTCGTACAGCAGCAGCGCTGGACGATCCTGAGGGTTTTCGGGGTTTGACACGATCGCCCGAGCAAAACTGACCCGCTTGCGCATACCGCCCGACAGCTCCGCCGGGTAGCTTTTGCCGGTCCCTGGCAGCCCCACCATGTCGAGCACGTTATCGACAATTTGATGAATTTGGCGGGCGGGCAGCTTGGAGTGTTGGTAGAGCAAAAACCCGACGTTTTCTTCCACAGTGAGCGAGTCAAACAGGGCCGCCTGCTGAAACACCATGCCAATGCCCACCGGGTCAGGGGAATCTTCAATCAGCCCCTCTCGCCTGCGCCCCTGCACGTAGATTTCTCCCTCGTCGGGGGGAAGCAGACCGGCAATAATTCTTAAAATCGTCGATTTGCCGGTGCCCGAGGGGCCAATAATAGCCACTGCCTCACCCCGATACAGGGTTAGATCGACGTTATCGAGCACTTGGTTGTCGCCAAACTGCTTAGAAATACCCCGCAGTTCGAGCAGCACCTCATCGCCGCAGTCGGCGGGGGGCAGGTCACCCGGCGAGGCTAACCCTAGGGCTAAGGATACGGCTGGCGGCCCAGCATCAGGGCCACGGTTGGGGGAATCGGGCATAGACCTTACCGATGTGTGTACCCACGCAGGTGTGGCGATCGATCCGCCTGGGTCGGCTCAGCGAGGCGGGTGGCTTTACCGAGCATTAATAGCTTTGGGGGTATATCCATGCTTTGACTCTATCAAATAGCCGCTAAAATCGAAGGCGCTGGTGCTCAATCCTATCAGAGACGGCTTAAAACATCTGCAGGTGTTTACCTGAGGATGTTTAAGACCGATCGCGAGGGCGGGTCGTCAGGGTTGGTCAACTATCGGCCTGGGTAGGGCAGCTAAATGGCCGAGGGCAGCAGCAAACGCCTGTTTTTACCCGCCTCTCAGGTTGGTCAGATCGCTATCGACCTCCTTTCATGTTCTTAAAATTCTTCTATACGGCCCTGGCCCGGCTCTTTCGTCGGGTTAGACGGGAGACCCTCACCCTGGCCCCGCCCCGGCGGGTGAATCGACTTCTGTGGTGGCTGGCCCCAGGGCTGTTGGTGAAGCGGTGGCTGTTCTTAAGTATGGCTGGCGTGCTAACGGTGGGTGTGGGGGTAATGATTTGGCTCAAGCTCACGCCGGTGTTTTATACAGGGCAGATTTTGGGGGCGGCCCTGCGGGCATTCACCACCCACGTGCCCAACTACGTCAGCGGCCCGCTGGGCATTTTGCTGGGGCTAGGACTCATTTTTTGGGGTCAAAGCCGCACCGTGGGCGCGATTACCGATGTGCTCATTCCCGGCAATGAGGAAGACCTGCTAGACGCGCTGCTGGCCCAGCGGCGACTGTCGCGCGGACCCAGGATTGTGGTGGTGGGCGGCGGTACCGGGCTGTCTAATCTGCTGCGCGGCATGAAGCGGTACAGCTCCAACATTACCGCCATTGTCACCGTGGCCGACGATGGCGGCTCGTCGGGGCGGCTGCGGCGCGAAATGGGGGTGCTGCCGCCGGGCGATATTCGCAACTGTCTGGCGGCGCTGGCCGACGAGGAAAAGCTGCTCACCGAGCTGTTTCAGTATCGGTTTGAGTCGGGCAGTGGGCTAGTGGGCCACAGCTTTGGCAACCTGTTTTTGACCGCCATGAACGAGATTACGGGGGATCTGGAGCAGGCCATTGCCGCTAGCTCTAAGGTGCTGGCGGTGCGGGGTCAGGTGCTGCCCTCGACCTCGGTGGATGTGCAGCTGTGGGCCGAGCTGAGCGACGGTCGTCGTATTGTGGGGGAGTCAAAGATCACCGAGGCGCGGGGTCACATTGTGCACATTGGCTGCCTGCCGCCTAACCCACCGCCGCTGCCCAAGGCGATCAAGGCGATCGAGGAGGCCGACTACATTGTGATTGGCCCTGGCAGCCTTTACACCAGCATTATTCCCAACCTGCTGGTGCCCGATCTGGTGAAGGCGATCGCGGCCCGGCAGGTACCTCGAATCTACGTGTGCAACATTATGACCGAGCCCGGCGAGACCGATGGGTTTTCGGTGTCTGACCACATTCGGGCGATCGACTCGGCCTGCGGCTGCTACCTGTTTGACGCAGTACTGGTGCAAAAGGTGATGCCCTCCGACCCGGTAATTAGCCACTACGCTCGGGCGGGGGTAGGGCCGGTGCTGCTCGATCGCGCCGCTATTCTCGACTCGGGTCGGCGCATTATTGCCGCCAACGTGATGGAGGAGAGCGAAGACCTCACCGTTCGCCACCACAGCGAGCGGCTGGCGCGGGTGCTGCTGCGCTGGTATACCCGCACCCAGCGCATGTGGTGATCGGGATATCAGATTTAGGGTTCAGGGTATCGGGTTCAGGGCTGCACCCCTATACCTTGAACCTGACACCTTGAACCCGCAATTCCTAGGAGGGGTCGGTGTTAAACCGTCGCCCCACCCAACCGACCACACCGCTGGCGATCGCGCCTGCCATCAGCACGCTGAGGGCGGGCAAAATCAGCGGGTTCCACAGCGAGTACCAGAGGTCGAGGCCCAGATCGAGATTCATGCTGCGCCCCAGCACGGCCACCAGAAACCAGCCCAAACTGAGCAGCACCAGCCCCAGATCGGCCACCAGTACCCAGCTAATCAGGCTAGAAATGCGTTGCGTTATGGAGGTTTTCATGGGTGTACTACTACATTAACCGTGAACAAAATAGCTAGACGAGGCAGCGCCAGCCAAAGTCGCTTACCCCTAGCCCTGATCCTAAAGCAAAAATAGGCTGCTCTAGGGCTAGAGCAGCCTACCAAAAAGACTAAGTTATTAATGGATTGATACAAAACTTGCCCTGGACTCAGGCAAACAGCCAGCTCGACGTTGCCCTATGCCTCTAGGTTCTGAATCAGCAAATTGTCGGGGTCAACGTAGTGACAAACAGCATCATCTACGCAAATGAGGGCCCAGCCTGAGGCTTCAATGCTAACTAGTTCGTAGTCGGCATCTTGCACAAAAAATCCCTTATGGTTCCGAGTTTCGGGCTTGATTCCAACGGGGTTACCAGACATGACTTATGCTCTCCAGAAAATAGCGACCAGCAATTGATAAAGAAAAGCTTATGGCTTACTTGAGGAAATCCTATCATTGCCTTCATGAGAATTTTATTAAGTAATCTAAGGCTTTATTGCACTAGGCGGGCACAAACCGACCTTAGACTGCGATCGCTCCCTCATCGCTCCTCGTCAATCCCTTGATTGGTGGTTGATTGACGGTCTATGCACAATTTTTTTGCTGCTAGGGGAAGGTTAACTTAAGTTTTTTAAACACTTATGAGTTTCGAATTTTTTTGGGAGAAGCGGTAGAAATACTCATTAATTTATCATGGTTTCCTTGCATTTTAGGCCATTCTGGCTTGATCCCCGTAGGGTATACCTTTAGGAAGATGTCAAGTCACACCGTGCTTTCATCTGGCTTTGACGCCCGCTTAGCTGAGCAAATGCAGTCAATATAATCAAATAGTACTTTTGAATTATTCGGGTTATGAGCGTAACTAGAGCGCTTTTAACAGTCCTTAAGACGTAAAAAGTAGCTCACCCCTACAATTTTGCAGATACCGTTTTCATCCTCCCCCAACCCCTATGACATCACCGTGGCTGAGCTGGATTCAGCAGCTCCAGGGTATTGCCCAAACTGGGCTGCACTACGAAAATCATCCTTTTGATACGGATCGCTACAGGCAGGTGCAGAAAATTGCCGACGCCATGCTGGCTGCGATCGCAGGTGCCGAACCCCAAACCCTGACCGACCTGCTGCACCAGGATGTGGGCCACGCCACCCCCAAAATTGATGTGCGTGGCGTTGTGTTTCGCGAGGGCAAACTGCTCCTGGTGCAGGAAAGCTCTGATGGGCTGTGGGCTTTGCCCGGCGGCTGGGCCGACATTGGCGACTCGCCCAGCCGAGCCGTGGAGCGCGAAATTTTTGAGGAGTCGGGCTATATCACTCGTGCCACACGGCTGCTGGCCGTCTACGATCGCGCCAACCCCCGCCACGGCCACCCGCCCGCCCCGCACCACAGCTACAAGCTGTTCTTTCGCTGCGAAATTGTCGAGGGCCAGCCGACCCCCAGCTACGAAACCACCGCGATCGATTTTTTTGGCCCCGACGGCATTCCACCACTGTCGCCGGGCCGTAACGGCCTGAGCCAAATTCAGCGCTGCTTTGACCTTTTGGATCACCCCGACGCCCCGGTCGAGTTTGACTGATGGCGGCCAGACACGGTAAGAATCCCTGGGTCATGAGGAATTGCTGAAACAGGTGTGATATCGAATCTGGTATCAACTGGTCTTTCTAAGTGCGCCCTGAAACACCGCTCGCCGACTGGCGCGGCCCCAGAGGGCAATAGCCGCAGCGGACTGCGCTGATTGGGGCTGGCCGTCAGCGGTTCGTAGGCGATCGCAATGGGGAAATCGCGCTGCTCGAAGACCTCTAGCAGCTGCTGGCGAGGCAGCTCTGCCGGGTCTATAAAGGCGGGATTGTAGTCAAAGAAAGCCTGGCGATCGCCCTCGACCTGCACGTCGCTGGCCCGCATATCTTCGTCGTAGGTGAGGGTGTAGTTGACGAAATCGGGCTGGCGATCGCCCAGCTGAATACGGTCTTTGATCACCATGCGGTTTTTCACGGTGAGGGCGTACTGGCTGGAGGCTAACGTGTCGTCAGCAAAGTAGAGGCGCTTGAGGTCATCGTTTGCGGCCAGGGCAACGCGCTGGCCTGCCGCCAGCCTCAGCCCGCTGAGGTCAAACCCAGAGCTTTTCGACACCTGGCGATCGGTAAGCGAGAACCCGGTCTCTGGCGTAGACGAGTTGAACTGGTAGGCGCGGGTGTCATCGGTCAGGTTGATCGTCAGGCGAGGAATCTCAGTGGCCCCACTGGCCACGAACGTAACTTCAGGGCCAGTGGGATTGGCCACCAGGAACAGAGTCAAACTTTGGTCAGGGCTCAGCACCAGACCTTCTACCGTGGCGGTATACCCCGGCCCAGCCAGCTGTAGTGTGGCTGGTTGACGCTGCGCGTTAGGAATTGTAGCGCCGGTTAAGGTGACCTCAAGGGGCTGTCCCAGGGTTTCGGCGGGCAGGCGGTAGCTGGCGGGCACCTCGCGATTGAGGCCGCCCTTAAAGGGCACCAAAGAGGACACCAGATCAACGGTATTGCCACCACTAAGGGCATCCGGCTCCGATGGCCCAGCGACCTGCGGGCCGACGTAGGGGGCGACCGTAAGCACCCCTTCGCCGACCAGGGTGATATCCACGGTAGGTTCAGGTACGGCCTCGGCCTCAGCGCTAGGGCCACAAAAGGGGCAGGTGAACGGACCAGTTGTGGAAAGCTCGGTTTCGGCCGGGGGCTGCCGCCACGATCGCTGGGTTAGATCGAGCGTTTTGCTCTCGGTATCGCCCCCAAACGCTGGACTGCTGGCGGTGGGTTGGTAGGTCCAGCTATCGGCCTGGGTGTCAAACTCGACGTGGAGATCGGTGGGGCTGCCGGGGCGACCTGCTGGGTAGTTGCTGTCGTAGACGTAAACCCAGTATTTGCCGTCACCCTGGTTCTCGATCCGGTAGGGGGTAAGGGCATGGCCCTCGCTCAGCGCTCCATCGAGCAGGCGGTAGACCCCCATCGTAAACGGATCGCCCGAGCCGGTTAGAAACACCCGCGCGATCGACAGCAAAATCTGGGTGGGGGTAAAGGTCTCGCGCACCGCCTGAGTGGGCTGAAACACCTCGCCCACCCCCTGCATCAAAAACAGGTTGGCGATAAAAGTTTGCAGATCAAACAGCGTGCGGGCCAGGCCAAACACCGTGCGCCCCAGCAAACCATTGATCAACCGCTGCCACCAGGGGAGGCGCGGCTGGGGCGGCTGCCACAGGTCGAGCACCGCCGCCGCCATCCCTTCCGAGAGGCCCTGATCCATACGGTCTAGCTGGGTCGTCAGCCAGTTTTGGGCAGCGGCTGTGAGCACACAGGTGGCCGATTCGCCTACACAGACCTGGGTGCCAAACAGCTGCTGCAGCTGCTCGGTCAGCACCTCCTCCCAAGCCTGGGCATTGCGGCTGCGATCGATGGCCTCAATCAACTCCTGGTTCGTAAACTGAAACCCATTTACCGCCGGGTCAAAGTTTGGCAGCGCCACGGCTCTGTCGGGCAACTGTTCGAGCTGAGCCAGCCAGTCGGGGCTGGCGGATGGTGTCTCCGGAGCAGTCCCCAGAGCGGCCCCTGGAGTGACTATAACGGGCCGATCGGTTGTGGCCAGCGCCAGGTGGGGCGACAGCTGTACGGTCATGAAAGCGGTTAGCAGCATAGCCGCTAGCCAACGCCCCCCGCGCCATCCCTGCCTTTGCCTGACAGCCCCCTTAAACTCAAAACCCTTAAACCAAAAAGTCGTGCCGCTACGATCAGCCACCGTGCTGTCACTGCCCCCAATACACTGCCCAGAGATTTTAACTGGAGCGGATGGCCAACCTCACTGCCGCGATAACATGCTGCACGTAGAACCATTCATAAAACGTGAAGTAAGCCTAGGAAAATTTACTAAAGTCGTTTGGATTATTAAGTTTTTTCTTATATGGTTAGAGCAGATTTGCACTCTGTGACGTTCGGGTGACACCTGTTTAGGCTAGAATTTCTGGCGATCGCAGGGTTTTTGTGCAGATATGGTCAAATCAGGGTGTCTCAAGGATTAGTTATGTTTTTTCACATTCCTCCCGCTCTGCCTCTCTCTGACGTTAGCAGCGCAGCATTTGTTCAGTTCGAGATGATGATTACCGACAGCGACGATTGCACCCAAGGCAGTCGCGACTGCTTTCCCAAAGATCGAGTTGGGGTTGTCTCCCAACCGACGATGGTGCCCGTTCCGATGCAGTCCAGAGATATTGAAGCGATCGTTCGCCCCTTTTGAGGCTTGCGGATATTGGCGATCGCGGGTCTAGACGATAACCAACTTCCAACCCAGAACTAGCCGCTGGGGCACCCTCAGCGGCTTTTTGCCGGGGTGAGGCCGAGGGCAGGGGTCAAAGCCTCGATCTCTAGGGCCGCCGCCGCCGCCGCCAGAGCTTCGGTAGATTCGGGATTGGGCAGGTAGGGCAGGGTGCCCAGCACGGGGGTTTGGGCCAGGTTCATGATTAAACCGGCCGGTGCCCATTGGTCAATCTCCTGGGTGGTCAGAGGCCGCGGGCAGTTGAGCACAATGCCGCGCAGGTCTATGCCGCTCTGGCGAGCCAGGGCCACGTTGGCCACGGCCTGGGCGATCGCCCCCAGCTTAACCGGCACCACCAGCACCACGGGCAGATGCCAGGCCGCCGCCACATCGGCCACGGTCAGCTCATAGGTCACGGGCGACCCCAGCCCCCCCAGCCCCTCCACCAACACCCAGGGGTGCTGCCGGGTGCTGGCCTCCAGGGCACGCCAGGCCAGGGTTAAATCAACGCTGCGACCCTCTAGGGCGGCGGCTAGCGGCGGGGCCAGGGGTGCCTCAAAGTACTGGGGTGTAATGGCCTCCAGGCTGGTTTGAGGAAAAAACAGGCGCTGGTACAGCTCGCGATCGCCCACCCCCGACTGAAAGGGCTTTAGCACCGCCGGAGCCTGGGCAGGTCGGTGCCGCTGCCAGTAGGCCAGCAGGGCACTAGCCACCACGGTTTTGCCTACTTCGGTGTCGGTACCCGCCACCAGCAATGCGTTGAGAGAAGCCATAGGTATTGTGATTGCGACCTAAGCAGGGTGATTGGTTCAGGGTGTCAGGGGTCAGGAAGGACCTGGCCTTGGCTATCGGCCCTAGTTCGCCGACACCCGCAGCACGTAGTTGGAGGGGCGCGGCGATGAGACATCTACCAGGTAGTCGCCGCTGGTGGGCAGCTGACCCTGCCACGACAGCACCCGCGAGGCATCGGGAATTAGCTCACCGTTGGGAAACCGCACGTCGAGGGTAACCGGGCCGCTGACGGTGGGCAGATCTAGGGCTAAAACCTGACCCTCCTGGGCGTTAATAACGTAGCGACGCGTGCGATCTTCGTTAACCTGCCCCGATACCTGCACGCTAGTTTGCCCCGGCGGAATTTGCACCCGCTGCTGGGTCACATTGGGATTGGGATTGGGGTTAGAGGTTGGCTCGGGCTCAGGACTAGGCACCACCACGGGCGGCTCAACGCTGGGCTCGGGCTGCGGTTCGACCGAGGGTTCGGGCTCGGATTGAGCACTGAGGCTAACCTCTAGCTCATAATCGCTCTGCTCCAGCCCCTGCACTGGCCGTAGCTGCAGGGTGTATTCACCGTCGGTAGGTAGGGTGCCCTGCCAGTTCAACACCCGCTGGGCCGAGCGTTCAACCGGCTGTCCCTGGGCATTGAGCACGGTGAGCAGCACCCCTTCGCCCTGCATTCTCGCCAGCAGCACCTGACCCTCGGTGGCCTCAAAGCGATAGTTGATGGTTTCGTTGCGGCGCAGACTGCCGGTCACCGTCCGGTCTTGGCCGGGGGAAATCGCTAAATTTTGGTCGTACTCGACTGGGCTAGTTTCGGGGCTGGGTTCTGGGGTGGGCTCGGCGGTGGGCTCGGGTATCGGGGCAATGCTAATTTCGGGGCTAGGTACTGGGGTTGGCTCGGGGGTGCGGTTGAGCAGGCTAACCACCGTCCAGCCACCCAAGCCAGCCAGCAGGGCCAGGGCACCGCCAATGACCGCGACAGCCCAGGGGTTTTCCCACACCGAGGCGGGTTCGACAGCAGGTACCGGAGCTGTGTAGTTGCGAGCCGGGGGCGGGGCACCCACCTGGGTCGGCTGGTACTGCCGCCCCACGGCCACAGTTCTCACCTGCGACGGCGACGGCGGCACAGCAGGCTGCCCCTGCACGGTGCCCACAGCGCTGCCCATAGCACCGAGGGCCTGGGCCATTTCGCTCACCGACTGGTAGCGATCGCCCGGTCGGTAGCTAGTGGCCCGCTGCAGCACCTGCAACAGGCCAGGGCTGAGGGTGGTGGGCAAGTTCCAGCTCAGGTTGACATCGTCAAAAATCTCCTGAGGTTCTTTGCCGGTGAGCAGCACAATGGCGGTCACCGCCAGGGCGTAGAGATCACTGCTGGGGTAAGCGCGACCCGACTGCATTTGCTCGCTGGGGGCGTAGCCCAGCTTGCCCACCGAGGTGGCCTGACTGTGGGGGCCGGGCGGCTGAATGCGGGTGACCACCTCTTTGACCACGCCAAAGTCAATCAGCACCGGCAGGTTGTCGGTGCGGCGCTGCATAACGTTGTCGGGGCTGATGTCGCGGTGAATAATGCCCTTACTGTGAATGTGGGCCAGTACGGGCAGCATCTGCTGCAAAAACTGCCGCACCTCCGCCTCTGAAAAATTCATGCCCTGCTGCAGGCGCTGGTTAAGCAGATCGCGGTAGGTGACGCCGTCGATGTAGTCTTGAACCAAAAACAGCCGCTGATTTTCCTCAAAAATGGCCTGAAATTTGGGAATCTGCGGATGCTCAATGCTGTAGAGAATGGCGGCTTCGCGCTGAAAGAGCTGCAGCGCTTTGTCTGAAAATTGGTCGCCCTGTTGAGGCTCAAGTTCTTTGACGGCGCAGCGTTCGTTAAAGCGGCCCAGGTCTTCAGCTAGATAGGTGCGCCCAAAGCCGCCGTAACCCAGCTCTTGCAGCACGCGGTAGCGGTTCTGAAGGGTAGTACCAGGGATCAGGGTGGGATGCATAGCGTTTGGGTCAGTTCAGGAGCTGAAAATAGGGCAGCCAGTCTGCCAGGACGATCGCTACCCCAGTTTACAGTAGGATTACCGACCCCGCCGTGGGCATCCCCTGGGCCGGAATCTACGCCGTCAACAGGTAGGAAGACCCCACTGGAGGAATGCCCAACCCTTTGCCACAATAGGACTGTGAAGGCTTAGTCTGCGATCGCATCAGTCGCCCGCGCCAATCGCAGTGGCACTAAGGCATCCCAGGAACATCTCAGGGGATTTCAGCGGCAGCACCCACGGCGGCATGGGGCAGCCATCTTCAACCAGAATTGACGGTAAGCAGACAGCGCTCAAAATCGTAAAAGGCCGTGAGGCCGTGGGGCTAGAGGCAATGGGCAACGACGACCAGACCAATCTAAAAACGGCTGAGATTTCTGAGCTTCCTGAAGCGGCTAAGACCAGTAACCATTCTAAAGACTCTAAAGGACCGTCGAAACCCGCCGGTAGCTTGGGAGGCTTGATCCCATCCTCAGGGCTGCCGGCTCTGCTCAAACGACCGCTGCTGGTGGGCGGCCTGGGCCTTTCGGCCACCCTGGCTCTGCTGGGCAGTGCCCATTTCAACCCCCTCGATAGCTCTACGCTGCTGAGCGCCATTGCCCTGGGCTCAGGGATCTGGTGGTGGCGGCGGGGTGACCAGACCCCAGCGGCCCCCAAACCGATTGCCCCACCCGTCGTCGATCGCCCTCGGGTAGAAGCCGAACTAACCGCTCTGGCCAGCCTGATCGATACCCTGGCCCAGGAGACCGAGCTGGTCAATGGCTCGGCGATCGCGCTAGATGCGCTCCGGGCCGGCCTGAAGGGCTATCGCCACGACCACCAGGCCCTGATCAGCGGGCTAGAGCGCCAGGAGCTACAGGTGGCGATCGCAGGCGACCCCCGCACGGGCAAAACCACCCTTCTCACGCTGCTGAGCGAGGGGGCCACCGACAGTTCTCTTAGCTTTGCAGAAGTTGCCCTGGCCCCAACCGTCACCCCCGACTGGCTGGGCTACGACGGCGTGCTGCTGCTCACCGACGGCGACCTGACCAATAGCGCCTTTACCCTGCTGCGCGATCGCGTCATCGCCGGGCAGGGCACGGTGCTGGTATTCAACAAGCAAGACCACTACGACTCCGCCGACCAGCAGGCCATTTTGACCCAGCTTCAGCAGCGGGTAGCCGCCCTGCCAGCCCCAGTCCCCATCGTCGCTGTCGCCGCCGCCCCGCGCCCCATCAAGGTGCGTCGCCACCAGGCCGATGGCACCGTGGTCGAAACCATGGAAACGCCCGAACCTGCGATCGCCGGTCTGCAATCCGCCCTAGCAGAAGCCTTCGTGGCCGAACGCTCTACCCTGGTTGCCGCCACCGTGCTGCGCCGCACCCAGGCCCTGCGCCAGCAGGTGCAAACCGACCTCAACCGCCTGCGCCGCGATCGGGCCATGCCCCTGATCGACCAGCTGCAGTGGGTGGCTGGAGCCGCCGCCTTTGCTAACCCTGTGCCTACCCTCGACCTGCTGGCTACCGTCGCCATCAACGGCCAGCTGATTATGGATCTGGGCAAGCTCTACGGCTTTAACCTCAACCTTGACGAAGCCAAAACCGCCGCCGGCACCCTGGCCAGCCTCACCGTTAAGCTGGGCCTGGTCGAACTCTCCACCCAGGTGCTGACCGCCGTGCTCAAGAGCCACTTCGCCACCTACCTGGCGGGCGGGTTGGTACAGGGTCTCAGTGCCGCCTACCTCACCCGAATGGCAGGCCTTAGCTTAGTCGACTACTTCGAGCAAGCTGCCCTCGCCGGTACCCCCACTACCGCCCTGTCCTGGGAAGCGATCGCCCAACGCCTGCAAAGCACCATTCAGCAAAATCGCCAGCTCAGCCTGCTGCAAACCCTGGCCAAACAGGGCATCGATATTCTCAGGCCCACCCCCGCCCAGCTCTCCGCCAGCACCGCTATCGACCTTGGCCCCGCCCTCGACCTTAACCCGGCCAACCCCATCCCCGCCGAACCCGTTCCCGCCGAACCTATCACCATCAGGGCTACGCCTACCCCCAACGAGCCACTTCACAAGGAACTCGAAGGAAACTAGTCATCACCCCCCCAGCACCCCGTTCCCTAACCCTACCCATCCACCCGTCTACCCATCCACCCATCCACCCCCTCACTCCCCACCCCATGCCCTCCCCCTTCCTCCACCGCGCTCGCCACACCCTAGGTCAGGCCGTTTCCCGCTATTCCACCGCGCTCCAGGGGAATCCCGAGCAGGGGGCCACCCTGGCGGCGGTCAAATCCGGGCTGGGTCAGCTCCAGAGCCTGACGGCCAAGCTCGAGTCGCGCTGCCTGCGGGTGGCGGTGTTTGGCCTGGTTAGCCGGGGCAAGTCGGCGGTGATCAACGCCCTGGTGGGCGAAAACATTCTCGAAACAGGCCCTCTGCACGGCGTCACCCGCTGGCCCCGGTCGGTGTACTGGCAGCCCGAGGTGCAGCCTGAGGTTGAGAACGGTCTCTCGTGGCAAATCGAGCTGATCGATACCCCCGGACTAGATGAGGTGGGGGGCGACGTGCGTGCCGAAATGGCTCAGACTGTAGCTACCCAGGCCGACTTAATTTTATTTGTCGTCTCAGGCGATATCACCCAGCTCGAATACGAGGCCCTGCTGGAGCTACAGCGCGGGCAAAAACCTCTGCTGCTGGTCTTCAACAAAGGCGATCTCTACCCCGACGTCGATCGCCAGGCGGTGTACGAAACCCTGCAAACCCTGCGGGCCGACCTGGGCCAGGGTAGCCCCAGCAACCCGCTGGCGGTCGACGATGTTGTGACCGTAGCCGCTAGCCCTGCCCCACTCAAGGTGCGCGTCGAGTGGCCCGACGGTCGCACCAGCGAAGAGTGGGAGCCTCAGCCCCCCCAGATTGAACCCCTGCGTCAGGCCCTGCTGGCGATTGTCGCCGAGGATGGTGCCGCCCTGGTCGCTCTCAACGCCCTGCGCAACGCCCGCGCTATCGAGGGTGAAATGGTGGGCCACGTGAGCCGTCTGCACGGCGATCGCGCCGACGAAACCATCTGGCGGTTTGCCAAATATAAAGCCGCCGCCGTTGCCCTCAACCCCATTGCTGGCCTTGACCTGCTGGGCGGAGTCGTCATCGACCTGGTGATGATTCGCACCCTGGCTCGGCTCTACGGCTTTCCCATTACCAGCCACGAGGCGGGGCGACTGTGGCGAGCCATCCTCAAAAGCTCGGGCACGCTGCTGCTGAGCGAGGTGGGCAGCGGCTTGCTGGGGGCGGGCAAAACGACTGCCGCTCTGGTCACCTTGGTCGATAGCGTTACTGGAGTCGCTGCCCTAGCCGGAGCCATGACCGCCCAGGCCAGCGCCGCAGGCTACGGGTCTTATACCGTGGGCAAGGCCGCTAAAACCTATTTGGAGCAGGGCTGCACTTGGGGACCTGAGGGGGTGAGTGCTACCCTGGCCGCCATTCTGCAAGATACCGATGCTTCAAAAACCTTGGCCCGTCTGCGCCAGGAGGTGCAAGCCGATTTAAACTTAGTAGAAACTTCAACGTAAGGACTTTGACAGCCTAAGGTTGGGCTTAGCTCTAGCCGCCAACGCTTGACCTCAATCCACCCCTGGGGCTCATACCGCACTCTGCTTGGCTAGCCTTGCACGGCAAAGCAAACCCCGCTCACCCCTGCAGAACTTGCTTGTTGGGGAGTTGACGGACCCGATTAAATGGGTAACCTGGGTTTATTAATTTGTTGTTGCCGTCAGGGCACTGCTCTTTTGCTCGTGGGTCAACCAGTGGCTGCAGAATGGGTACAGAGTGGCTGCGGAGCTGGGCGATCGCCCTGTGGATAGCCCCTAACTCACCGTCTTTGGCCACTGCCCTCGGCCTATTCACTCGGTGTGGCGCTATCTGGCCAATGCTATAACCTTATCGGTCGGGGTGTGTCGGCTATGGCCGCTCTCTCAAACTCAAATTTCCCTGCTGCCAGGGACCATAGCCAACCGTTAGCCCCGATCGCTGCCCAATCCCTGTTCTCTGACCAGACCGGCACGCTCCGCGTGGGCGATTTAGTCGACGTGCTGCCAGCGGTGCTCACCCCCCAAGCCTCGATTCGAGAGGCGGTGCAGGTGATGCAGGAGCAGGCGTTGAGCTGTGTCGTCGTAGCCAGTGGGAGCACTATTTTGGGGCTATTTACCGAGCAAGACGTGCTCGGCTGCGTTGCCGCTGGGGTAGACACCGCCACGACCCCTATTGGCCTGAGCTTGGTGCCCCAGGTTCCTATTTTGAGCCCCGACGATGGTATTGGCGCGGCGTTGCAGGCCCTGCAGGCCACCCATTGCCGCTACCTGCTGGTGGTCGATGGGCAAGATCAAATTTGCGGGTTGGTGCCGCGCCAGCGCCTTTACCGGGCCGTGGCCGAGAGCGGCAGGCAAACCGATGGTGGGGCAGGGGATGCCGCGTTTCCTCCCTACTGGCCGGCAGAACTCGCCCTTGACTACCCGGTTGAAACCCTGCTAGCTCCCGCCTCCGATCGCAGTCTGACGATCTTGACCAACATTCACTATCAGCTCCTGGGGCTGGAGGGGCAAAACCGCCTGCGGGTGTTTGGCCGCTGCCTGAAGCTGTTGGGGGTGGCCAGCCAGGCCCAGGGCGTTGCTTTGTTTGAAACTCACCTAGACGGCGGCGGCCAAACCCTGACCAGCCTGCGAGCTGCCTGGCACTCCCCAGGGGCTATCGGCCTCGACCAGGGCAGCTTTCAAAACCTGCCTCTTAGTCAGCTGCGGCGGTGGCACGAGGTGCTGGCGCGGGGAGGGATGCTGAGCGGGGCGGTGAGCAGCTTTCCAGCGGCGGAGCAGCCGCTGTTGAATAGCTTAGGCGGCGATACCGTGCTGATACTGCCCCTGCGCTGCCACGGTCAGTATTTTGGGTTTTTGATCTTTAACCGCACTAGCAATGACCCCAGACGGGCCGGCGCTGAGCATCGCCCTGCCTGGCCACCGGCCACCGTTAAGCTGCTGCGCACCGCCTCCATCAGCCTGTCGCTGGCCTGCGAGCAGTACACTATGCAGTCGTGCCTGCGCCAGACGCAAAACGCCTTTGCTAGCCTGTTTCACCACAGCCCCGACCCCATGGCGGTGACCACTTTTCCCGAGGGCCGTCACTTATTGGTAAACGCCAGCTATGCCCGCTGGCTAGGCCGCCCTAGCGGCGAGATTATCGGCCGTCGCCCCGCCGATTTGGGGTTGGTTCACAATCGGCGGCAGTTTGCCGACTTGCGCCGCCAAATCCGCGATCGCGGCTGCATTAAAAACATTGAGATCGACTCGCACCTGGCCGATGGCCAGACCCGTACGCTGCTGGTGTCGGCGGAGCTAACCCAGCTCAACGACCAGACCTGCCTGCTCTCGGTTGGCAAAGATATCACCGAGCGCAAGGCTATACTAGCGACCCTGAGCGCGGCTGAAGCCCGGTTTCGGGCTATTTTTGAGCAAATTAACGTGGGTATTTGCCAGGCCGAACTGAGCGGTCAGCTGTTCGATGTAAACCCCGGCATCTGCCGCATGCTGGGCTTTAGCCGCGAAGAGCTGTTGGAGAAAAACTTTGCCGACTTCACCCATCCCGAAGATTTGGCGTTTGACTTGCAGCACTACCGTCGGCTGATAGCCGGTGAGATCCCTTCGTTTGCTATGGAGAAACGCTACTGCCGCAAGGACGGCCACTTTATTTGGGTGGCGCTGACGGTGTGCCTGGTCTGCGATGACGACGGTCAGCCCCTGTTTAGCATTGGGGTATCGCAAGACATTAGCGAGCGGAAACGCGGTGAGGCCGAACGCAAGCGGCAGGAGGCCGAGCGCCAGGCCGCCGAGCAGGCGCTGCAAATCTCTCACCAGCGCATCAACAACATCCTGGAGAGCATTACCGACGCCTTTTTTGCCCTCGACCAAAACTGGCAGTTCATTTACCTCAACCAGCGGGCTGAGCAGTTTTTGCAGCGATCGCGCCACCAGGTGCTGGGCCAAAACCTGTGGTACGAATTTCCTGAGGTGCTGGGCACACAGATGTCTAAGCAGCTGCGCCGGGCTATGGTCGAGCGGATCAGCCTCACCTTTGAAGAATACATGGCCCACTCCGATAGCTGGTGCGAGTTCCATGTCTACCCCACCCAGGAGGGGCTGGCGGTGTACTTTCAAGATGTCACCGGCCGCAGGCGGGCCTACGAGCAGATTGAGCACCAGATTCGCCGCGAACAGGCTCTCAATCGGGTAGTGCAGGCCATTCGCCAGTCACTCGATCTAGACAGCATCTTTAGCACCGCCGCCCGCGAAATTGCCCATCTGCTCCAGGCCGACCACGTCGATATTCAAATGTACCTACCCGCTGACCACCACTGGCGGGTAATCGCTGAGCACCGGGCCAACCCCGATTTGCCCAGCTTGCTCTACCGCACTATTGCCGAGCCTGGGCCTGGATCTGAGCCTGGAGGTTCACCTCATCCCGATCTAGTGCAGCTCGACGCTGACGCCCCCCACGAGTTAGTTGACGCTCTACCCGGTAGCTGGCGGCTGGTACCGCTCCATCTCAGTCACCCCCGGCCCTGGGGCCGCCTGGGTATTCACCGCCAGGGGCCTGAACCCGAACCGTGGAAAACCGCCGAGATCGAGCTAGTGCAAACTGTGGCTGACCAGCTGGCGATCGCCGTGCAGCAGGCTCAAACCCTGGCCCAGGCCCAGCGCGAGCTGCGCCAGCGGCAGCGGGCTGAGAGTCGGCTCAAAGAAGCCCAGCGCATTGCCCACACCGGCAGTTGGGAGCTGTACCTGCCCAGCCAGCAGCTCACCTGGTCGGAGGAAATGTTTCGAATCTATGGCCTCAGCCCCCAACCAGTGCCGCCTTCGCTGGAGGAGCAGCTGGCGGCCTTAGACCCCAGCGATCGCCCCCGGTGGCAGCACCAGCTGGCTGAATCGAGTCGCACCGGCCAGTCGCTCAATCTGGAGGGGGCGATTGTGCGCTCCGATGGCAGTCGCCGAGTTGTGCAGCTGCTGGGGCAAGCCCAGTACAACGCTTTGGGGGTAGTAACCCGCTTGGTAGGCACCCTCACCGACATCACCGAGCGCAAGCTAATCGAAGACCGGCTCGCCTACGAGGCCCTGCACGACCCCCTGACCGGGTCGCCCAACCGGGCTTTTTTTATGGAGCAGCTCAACGCGGCGGTGGCGGCGGCTAAAGCGTCTGGGTCGGTGATCTTTGCGGTGCTGTTCATCGACCTCGATCGCTTTAAGGTGATCAACGACAGCCTGGGCCATCTGGTGGGCGACCAGCTGCTAATTGAGTGCGCCCGCCGCCTGGGGTCGGTGGTGCGAGAGGGGGATCTGGTGGCGCGGCTGGGGGGCGACGAATTTGCCATTTTGCTCAACCCCATCGCTGTAATTGACGACGCCCAGGGCGTGGCCGATCGCATTCACCAGGTCTTGCAAGCACCGCTGGTGCTGGGCGGACGCGAAATTTTTATCAGCGCCAGCGTGGGCATTGCCTCCAACCTGACCGGAGCCGTGGAGGCAGTTGACTTTTTGCGCGACGCCGACACCGCCATGTACCAGGCCAAGGAGAACGGGCGGGGACAGTCGGCCCTGTTTGACCCCGCCATGTACGAGCAGGTGGCCACCCGCCTCACCCTCGAAAACGACCTTCAGCGGGCCATCGATCGCCATGAGCTGGCCCTGCACTACCAGCCGATTGTCGATTTAGTTCACTACCGGCTGATCGGCTTTGAGGCCCTGGTGCGCTGGCACCATCCCCGCTGGGGGCTGATTTCGCCCAGTACCTTCATTCCTCTAGCCGAAGAGACCGGGCTGATTTTGGCGATTGGCGAATGGACCCAGCGGCTGGCCTGTCAGCAGCTGCAGCAGTGGCGGCAGCGGCTGCCCGAGGCCCAAGATCTGGTGGTTAGCGTMAATCTGTCGGTAAAGCAGTTTGCCCACCCCCACCTGATTGACACCATCGACGCCGCCCTGACCACCGCTGGCCTCGGCAGCAACTACCTGCGCCTCGAAATTACCGAAAGCGCCCTGATCGAAAACCCCAAAACTGCCGAGGTGATGCTCAAAGCCCTGCGCGATCGCGGCATTCAGCTAGGCATTGACGACTTTGGCACCGGCTATTCGTCGCTCAGCATGGTGCACCAGTTTCCGATGCAGATTCTCAAGATCGATCGCTCCTTTATTCAGGCGATGGAGGCCGACCCGCGCGGGGTAGCTATGGTGCAGGCCATTTTGGCCCTGGCCCAAAGTCTGGGCATGGCGGCGATCGCCGAAGGTGTCGAAACCGAGAGCCAGCTCGAACAGCTGCGCCAGCTGGGCTGCCCCTACGCCCAGGGCTACTGCTTCTCTAAACCCCTGCCCGCCCCCGAAGCCGAACAGCTGTTGGTGAACTGGCGCTGGCGCAATGAATCCAGGGCTACCTAGGATCCTAAAAACTGTGCTTATACTGGGGGCGACCCCTGCTCCCTGGGCTATTGCTATGGATTCCTTGACCCGGCGCACCAAAATTGTGGCTACCATTGGCCCCGCCAGCAGTTCTAAACCCATCCTCAAGCGCATGATCGACGCAGGCATGAACGTGGCTCGGCTCAACTTTTCCCACGGCAGCTACGACGATCACGCCCGCACAATTGCCCTGCTGCGCGAGGTCGCAGACGAGCACGACGCGCCCATCACCCTGCTGCAAGACCTGCAGGGGCCAAAAATCCGCGTGGGCCAGCTGCCCAGCCCCATCGATCTAGAGGAAGGTACCACCGTGACGCTGGTGCCCCTTGAACAGGCCGAGGCGGTTTCTGGCGGCATTGGCATCGACTACCCCTACCTGGCCGAGGAAGCCAAGCCCGGCATGCAAATTTTGCTCGATGACGGGCTGCTGGAGCTGCGGGTAGAATCGGTCGCCGACGCCAAAGTCACCTGCCGCGTGCTCCAGGGCGGACCGCTCAAAAGCCGCAAGGGGGTCAATCTGCCCGACCTCACCCTGCGTCTGCCCTCCCTGACCGAAAAAGACATCCAGGACGTTGAATTTGGCGTTTCTCAAGGGGTGGATGTTGTGTCGCTGAGCTTTGTGCGTCAGGCCCAGGACATTCTCACCCTCAAAGACCTGCTGGCGAGTTTGGGGGCCAGCCACACCCCGGTACTGGCCAAAATTGAGAAGCCCCAGGCGATTCAAAACCTGAGCGACATTTTGGCGGTCGTCGATGCGGTGATGGTGGCACGGGGTGATTTGGGGGTGGAAATGCGGGCCGAAAAGGTGCCCATGCTGCAAAAGCACATTATTCGCGAGTGCAACCGCCGCTGCATTCCGGTGATCACCGCCACTCAAATGCTGGAGAGCATGATTCAAAACCCGCGCCCCACCCGGGCCGAGGCCAGCGACGTGGCCAACGCCATTCTCGACGGCACCGACGCGGTGATGCTGTCAGGGGAATCGGCGGTGGGGGCGTTTCCGGTGCGCGCAGTCGAGATGCTGGCCCGCATCGCCTGCGATGTAGAGCAAGACCTGAGGTTTGATAACCAGCCCGCCGTCCTCAGCGATGAAACCCACGCCCTCAGCGAAGCCCTCAATGCCATTGACTCAACCCTCGACCTCAAGCACATTGTCTGCTTTACCGAGACGGGTTACAGCGCCACCATTGCCTCGGGCGAGCGACCCAAGGCAACGGTGGTGGCCTGCACTCCCAAAACCACGGTCTACCACTGGATGAACCTGATCTGGGGCGTTAGGCCCGTTCTGCTCGACGATTTTCCTCAAAGCTTTGAGGACATGGTGGCGACAGCCGAGGGGAAACTACGATCGCGCGGCCTGATCAACCCTGGCGACAAGCTGCTGGTGATGGGCGGCGTACCTGCCAACACCCCCAAGGGCACCAACTTCCTTAAAATTCACACCGTAGCGGCGGGCTAGCGCTCAAAGCTAGGGCGACTCCGGCAAAAACCGCAGGCCGTAGCGGCTGGCGATCGCCGCCACCTGGCTGCGATCGAGGGGTTGCCCCTTGGGGAGTTGGTCGACCTCGACAAAAAACTGCTCAAAGCCGCCGGGAGTCATGGTGTTCATTGCCATCCCAGGTTCTGAGCCAACATTGCGAAACTTGTGGGGAATGTGAGCGGGCAGGTGTATCAAATCGCCTTCGCTAGCGAGGATAGTTTCATTCCCACTGCGAAACTCGTAGGTGCCCTTGAGAATGTAGAACAGTTCGTCCTCATGCTCATGCACGTGCAGGGGCGGGCCACCCTCAGGCGGCGTTGTGCTAATCACCACAGAATAAGCTCCGTTGGTCTGGGCACTCATGATTTTGCCGACGATTTCTAGGCCAAAAATGGTCCAGGGCGTGCCTGCATCGGCCCCAACCCAAACCGGGGCGGTGGCGAGTGCGGGCGAGCGGGCAGCGCCTGCATCGGCCCGGCTCAGCAGGGGGCGACTGCCCAGGGCCAATATAACCAGCGTAATTAGCGCGCCGATCGCAGCTAGCCCCAGGCGGCGGAGCGAGAAATAGCGGCTGACATTCAGCCATTTAGGTCTGTTAGTCATGGTGGGTTGGGGAGGTGATGGCTCGGCAACTTTAGCACGGCCCACATACTCCTTAGCACAAAGCAAAACCGCCAGCGGAAACGCTGGGGTATTCGGGTGCAAAGTCAAACCAGGTGAGCAAGTCAAAGGTTCGGCCCGATCGCAACAGTGGTGCAGCTATTCGAGCCACCTGAGGCAGATCCTCCAACCACCCTGTGGGCAAAGGGCGGCTGCAGGACAACACCAACCACCACCTCAGCAGTCTCCCCCCAGAAGGATGGCAAAACCAGCCCCCCTGCTTAGGCTAAAAGCACTGCACAGGAGGCTGTATGGGCGTTCGCAAGCGAATATTTACGTTGAGTGCTGCGATCGGCACGGGTTTAGTTATCATCGCCGTCGGTTTAATTCTCTGGAGCACAACCCTATCGTCCGCCAGCCAGGGCCAGACTAAGCTGCAGCAAGAACCCGTTCAGCTCGAACAGGCGGCTGACCAAGCGGCTGACCTTTCAAAGGATGTTTATAACGGGTTAGACACCACCAAAAAGATTATTGGTAAGACCGAAGCCCGCAACCAAGCGATCGAAACCGGCCGGGAAGCTGCCAGCCAAAAACTTGAAGAACTGAGCGATCGCGCTCGTCAGGCTGAGATACATGGCGACGATGTGCTGTCCGCAACCGACAAGCGCGTTCTCAAGCACATGTCAGAGTAAGCTAGCTCAACCCTCGATCAGCTATCAGATCTCGCCAAAGTTCGCTTTCGACGCGTAGGCTCACTGGAGTGCAATGCTTCTAAGCAGGTGTCAACCTCAACTATAAGGATTTGAGCTGGCAACATTACCGTTGCTCAAAATGCGGCGGCATCACGGATTTAGGCAAGGCGCAGTACGAAAGCTTGACGTATTGTTCTATTGGCAGAAAAACGTTTCAAGCTGAGCACACTTATTGATGCAGTCCGAGTATGCTTAATCTGCGGCTACGTTGAGATATATCTAAACCCAGCAATCTTGAAGAAAAAGATTCAGGACAACACGTCAAACTAGACTACACCAAGTCCAGAAATAGAGTTTTACCGTTAGCAAGGCTCCACTTCTGGACTTGAATCTGGTTGAGATTACCGGCCGACCAAGACTGCCAACTCACGTTCACTTTTAAGCAGATGCATAAAAATGTTTTCAGGGAGCTATCTTATTAAGTCTTAGGTAGGAGAAACTCAAGGGATTGGGGGACAACTTTCACATCAACAACGATAGGATCTCCCGGTGCGGCTAAGCTGCTGCTGGTCAAGATTTTGTCATCGACGTGAATATCAAATTCTTCTCCCTGAATCTGCAAGTGCTTGCCCTGATACTGTGTGAAAGGGGCCAGGTCGCAGTTGCCAGCCAAGCAATCCGCCAAATAATCGCTAATTTTGTTTTGCTCACCCTCACGCACCAGCACAACGGTCAGCAGTCCGTCATTAAAACCGACCTTGGGCACGAGGTGGAGGTTTGGTCCAACGTACTGAATGTTCATAACCTCCAGCAAAACATATTCGCCTGAAATATCCTGTCCGTCCAGGGAAAGGGTTAGGGACCGGGCAGAACATTGAGAAACCTGCTGTTTTAACAAGTTTAAAACAGCCTTTAACTCGTCTTCAGCGGCTGGTGTTTGCTCTAAGTTACTGTCGTTATCAGCCTTAGACATGGTTTGAGCAAACAGTCCCATCCCCAAACTTTCAATTAAGTGGGTTTTGCCCCAGGCTCCGCTGGCGATCGCGCTATCGACCTTGATTCGCGGTGCGGTGGCCCATTCAGCAATTAATTGCTCCAGGGGGCTATCCATCAGGCCTAGGGTTTTAGCAATATTGTTGGCTGTTCCTAGGGGCAAGACGGCCATTGGCGTTTGTTGCCCAACCAGGCGTTTAGCCACTTTGCCAACCGTGCCATCCCCTCCGGCCGCTACTACCAAATCACCAGGATTTTCCAGGGCGGCAACCCAATTGTCGTCTTTGGCTGACTGGTAGTTAACCTCATAGCCCGCCTGCTTCATTAGGGATAAGAGTACATCTTTGGAAGGTTGATCATCATCACCTGCTTTGGAATTATGGATCAGCGTAACTTTCATAAAAATTCTCTAAAAACCCAAGCACAAAGTTTGACCAGTTTAGAACTTGTAGCCCTGGCATCCCTCGGCAAAGAGACAGATGGTAGCAATTCCAAAGGAGGAAAAGCGGTTCAAATGCGGATACTAATTGCTAACGACGATGGAATTTACAGCCCTGGTATTGCAGCTCTAGCAGAGGTAGCCGCCGCGTTTGGCCAAGTGCGTATCGTTGCGCCCGATGTAGAAATGTCTTCAGCGGGGCACTCTATCACGGCTTCGCGTCCCCTCTCCTACAAACGCACGCCACTGCAAGATTTTGAGGCTTACCGCGTCAACGGTACCCCTGCCGACTGCGTAGCCCTAGGTGCTTACCACTGGGACAAAGTAGACGTAGTGCTGTCAGGTATCAACCTAGGCAGCAATTTAGGCAATGCGATGTGGCATTCGGGCACCCTGGCGGCGGCCAAACAGGCGGTTTTGCTGGGACTGCGCGGCATTGCCCTCAGTGCACCCGTAACCGAGAGTGAGCCTGATTTTGACCTGCTAAAGTCATCTTTGGCCAAGGTTCTAGAGTTACTCTTGCCCGATTCAGATTTGGCCTTAGTCAATGTCAACTTTCCCGCCCAAGCCCCACGGGGTCTACGCTGGACCCGCCAGTCGGTGCGGCAGTACGATGGTCAAGTCATGCCAAGTGAGGATCCAATGGGACGGCAGCACTTCTGGTTTACAGTGGTACCGATGGAGGCCCCTGAGGCTGGCACCGATCGCTGGGCTGTAGACCAAGGCTATGTCTCGATGACGCCCCTGCGCCTCGATCTGACCCATGAGGCAGAACTAGCTCGGGCCCAGGCAAGACATCCCTGCGATTGAGTTCTGACCTCATTGAGCAGCTATTGGCCGTGTTTACCAGTCACGTTTGACCCGCGATCGTCATCCGTCGCGGGACCACCGCTCGACAGGGGTTGCCGTAGCACACCTGCCCCGACGGCAACGACTTAAACACGCTGCTGCGCGCGCCTACTACACTGTTAGCCCCCACGGTTACCCCAGGGGCCACAAAACAGTCGGTGGCGATCCAGGCTCCGTTTTCTATCACTACGGGCGCTACCACTAGGCCAAAGCGCGGATCGTGGATATCGTGGCTGCCGGTGCAGAGGTAGCTTTTTTGCGAAATCACGCAGTGCTGGCCAATGGTAATCTGCGCCAGGCTGTAGAGCACCACGTCGTCGCCGATCCAGCTGTGGTCGCCGATGCTCACATTCCACGGGTAGGTAAACCGGGCGGTAGGGCGAATCACTACGCCTTTGCCAACGGTGGCCCCAAACTGCCGCAGCAGCCAGCGCCTTGGTCCATGGGAGGCGTGGGGTGTCAGGGGAAACACCACCGCCTGCAACAGCCACCACAGCAGAATGGTTGCCTTGGAACGCCCCGGTTTGTACCACGACTGGTCGTAGGCATCGAGCCGCACCCAGGCCTGGTGACTGTCCGGTTCTAGAGGGCGATTCCCGCAGCGATCGCTTTGCGAATCGCCTCCCTGATTCGAAGAGCTATCGGGCGCATAGGGGGGGGGAGCAGACATAATCAGCGGCGCGAAGGATCTTATCGGCGGGTCTTAAGGGGCTGATTCTACCGAAACAATTGCCGGTTTAACCGCTGGCTGAGGCAAGGCTTTATTCTCTTTAGGGACAACATCTTTAGGGGTAACATTCAGCTGCCCGCCAAACTGACGCAGCTCAAACAGCTTGACCCCAATTTGATATTCGTACTGGCTCAGCAACCGCCCGTAAATGTAGCCCGCGCGACCGTCTAGAAAGCCCAGCCGCACCACGTAAAACAGCACAAACCGCAGCAGCGGCTTGAAGGGTAGCCGCACCCAAATTTTCTTTAAAAACCGCTTGCGCTGCACCGCATCGCCAAACAGGTTTGCGCCAATGGTGCCGCCGTCGCCCATGCCGGTGAGCAGGTTGTAGTAGACCTGGGCCTCCCAATTTGAGTAGCGGTTGTGGCGAGCCAGCCAGTGGTACAGATCGCGAAAATCTTCGTGGAGCATGTCGTGCTTCAGGTAACCCACTGCGCCGTCGATCATGACGTGCTCGTGCACTTCGTTGTCGCCCGTGTTGGGAATGTCGGCAGTTTGCAGGTTTTCGTAGCGGCCCTTTTGATGGCGAAACAGTCGCAGGTTCCAGTCGGGGTACTTGCCGCCGTGGCGAATCCAGGTGCCCAAGAAAAACACGCGGCGGTTCAGGTAATAGCCATCAAACTCGTGCTGCTGAATGGCTGCGGCAATCTCGTCCCACAGTTCGGGGGTAATGCGCTCGTCGCAGTCGACAATGAGCACCCACTCGTGGCTAAAGGGCAGGTGGTCTAAGGCCCAGTTTTTCTTTTTGGGCCAGTGGCCGTTGAACTCAAACTGCACCACCTTGGCCCCGGCGGCAGCAGCAATCTCGATGCTGCGATCGCTGCTGTGCGAATCCACCACAAAAATTTCTGCCGCCCGCTCCAGGCTGGCCAGACAGGCGGGCAGGTTTTGCTCCTCATCCTTGGCCGGAATCAGCACAGAGATCGGTACTTTGGGGGTCGTGGTCGCCATGGTGGATTCCCTTCAAATCGTGGGTTAGTGGTGGGTTAGGTAAGCAAGCTGTGGAAAGACTGTAGCCCTTACAGATTAAGGACAGGCCCTAGGCTTGGGTACTAGGTGACGCAGACCGCTAAACACGTAGCCCATCTGCCCGTAGGCATAGACCAGGTTTTCAAAGCGCAGGGCCGGGTCTTGCCAGCTTTTGAGAGCCTTAACTAGTCCCCGCAGCAGGCATACCCCCCGCACCCGCAGTCGCTGCCCGGTCAGAGTATGGGTGAGGTGCTCGCGGTAGCACTCGCTAATGCCTTGCCACCAGCTGCGGCGCAAAAACCAGCGGCGACGCAGGCGCTCGGGGGCGACGTTGTGGGCCACCTGGGCCTGGGGCACAAACAGCACCTCAAAGCCAGCTTCTAATGCCTGCTGAGTCAGGTGCAGTTCCTCGTTAGAGAGTAGGTTTTTGCCCACCCGGCCCAGCTGTGGGTCGAAGCCGCCTACCGACTCTAAAAAGCTTTTTTTGACCGCGTAGTTGAGGCCCCGAGGGGTTTGGCCAGGCTCAGTAATGGGTTGGATAGCAGCACCCAAATCGTAGGCCCCCAGGCTTTGCGATAGGGTGGGCGATAGCCAGGGGGGCGGGGCCACGCCCAGTGGCCAGATGAGGCTCACCGCCCCCCCGGCGATCGCCGCTTTGTCGTGCTCCGCAAACGCCTCGGCCAGCGCCATCAGCCAGCTGGGCGAAGCCTCAGCATCGTCGTCGAGGTAGGCGAGAATACTGCCTTGGGCGATCGCGGCTCCCCGGTTGCGCGCCGCCGATAGCCCCAGGGTGCTTTCATACACGTAGGTCAGCTGCGGGTGGGGTAGGTAGGCCTCGACTACGGCTTTCGTGTCGTCGGTCGAGGCGTTGTCCACCACAATAATTTCGTAGGCGGTGTAGGTTTGGCTCAGCAGACTGGCGATCGCGGCCCCCAGGTAGCGGGCCCGGTTGTGGGTGCAGATGATAGCTGAAATCAAAGGCTGAATCATTCCAGAGCGCTGCGAAAAGAACCTGAGGCCAACTGTCAAACGCCAATCCAAATTAAAGCGGGCAGCCTAGAACCGCACTGATTCTAAACTGCCCACTTCATTCCCTAGACTACCGAAACAGCATCAGCCCAGGGCTATTTTGAAAACGTCACGGCCTAGCGGCGGTTGGGATGGGGCTGGTAATAGACCTTAGCGCCCTGGTCAGCAACATAGTGGCAGGCCCAAAACGAACGGGCAAAGCTTTTCCACACAGGCTCCTCAGAGCGACGGTAGTAGTCGCCCAAAATTGGCTTGATTGCCTCTGTCGCCGTATTCAAGTGGTAGTGGGGAATGCCCAAGAAAATGTGGTGAGCCACATGGGTGCCAATATTGTGGTGAATGGGGTTGATAAGGCCATAGTCGCGGTCAATGGTCGACAGCGCCCCTTTGAGAAAGTACCACTCGTCACCCCGGTACCAGGGAATATCGGGCTCACTATGGTGTAAAAATGTCACCAAATCAAGCCACATGACAAACACCAGGTAGGGGGCCACGTAGTAGGTCACCAAAAACAGCAGCCCGTGGGTAATCCCTAGCCAGGCCAAAAACACGACCATGGCTGACCAGCACAGCGTGCTCACCAGCACATCGCGCCGCTCTGACGGGCGAAATAGATCGCTGCTGGGCATGAAATGAGAGCCGCTGCGCCCCGACGATCTAAAAAATAGGTAAAACGGGTAAGCAAACAGCAGCCCATAGAACCGCACCATCTTTTGCGGCCAGGGCATAGCTCGATAGGTCGACTCGCCGATCGGGTACCAGCTTTCATCGGTGTCGATGTTGCCTGTATTGGCATGGTGGGTGCGGTGGCTGATGCGCCAGCCGTGGTACGGCACCAAAATAGGCGTGTGAGTCAGATGACCAACCAGGTTATTTAACCATTTGTAGCGAGAAAACGACCCGTGGCCACAGTCATGGCCCACCACAAACAGAGCCCAGAACATCGTGCCCTGGGCCAGCCAAAAGATGGGAAAAAATAGCCAGGAGTTGAGCGCGTGGGCGACAGCGTACAGCGCTGCAATGATGCCAACGTCTAACCCCAAATAAGCTAACGATCTAATGGTAGAAGGCTGAAAACAACGGGCCGGAATAGCCGCCTTAAGGTCTTGAAGGGTAAAGTCTAGCTCCTGGGCTGAGCGCACATAGGCCGAAAATTCTGCGTCTGTAGCCCCTAGAGGAACGCGATCTACTTGCACGAAAGTACCAATTTAACCATAGAAACGAACGCCCAGCTGCTTCAACAAAAATGAGCGGGCGTTACACAGCTTAACTTTTCGCGGCGTAAAATTCTATCCCATCGGAGATCCCCAGGCAGCAAAGGCCGAGGAGATGCCACCGGGGATGGGGTGCGATCGCGGGTTTTTGCCTCTAGTTGTCCGGCGTTAGTTCCAGCACCGATCTCAGCACAGGATGATCTTCTACCCACACCGACACCGAGCCGCCGTTACAGCGAAACTCGGCCCAGCCATCGCCATTGGTGGTAATTGTGTGGGAAATATGCCCAGTCAGATCGTAGAACGTGGTGTTGGGCCGCCCCACCTCCATCCACTTGGTGCCCTCGGCCCCATTGCTCAACAGCACCGCCATAGCCCGGCCGCGATCGCCTAGGCCCAGGCGTGTCCAGCCCACCACGTTGGGGTGATCAAAGTAATCGTACTGAGGGCCATAGGCAAAATGCTTGCGGCCAATCAGCAGCCGGTCCAAAATCTCGCGGTGCGAGTCCATCCAGATCTCGTACTCGTTGCCGTCGCGGCCTTTATCGACATAGTGGGCCCCGTAGTAATCACAGTAGAAAATGCAGGGATAGCCATCAGCTCGCAGCAAAATCATGGCGTAGGCCAACGGTTTAAACCAGGCTTCTACCACCGACTCCAGCGCCTGCAGCGGCTGCGTGTCATGGTTTTCGACCAGCGTGACCGCCAGCAGCGGCATTTCTTTAACTACCGTGTTGTCAAAAATAGTGCGCAGATCGTAGCTGCTGCCTGCTTTGCTGGCCTTATGAAAATTGTGGTGCAGCGGCGCATCAAAGAGGTCAAGCCGACCGCCAGAGTTACCGGCATACCAGCTGAGTGCCCCCAGGTCGTAGGTCCAGTATTCGCCCACGCAGAATAAGCTCCGCTGGGTGTAGTGCTCCAGGTGGGCCAGCCAATCGACAAAAAAGTCGCCGCAGATGTGCTTAATGGCGTCGAGCCGAAAGCCGTCAACCCCGACGTGGTCAAGCATCCATTCGCCCCAATATTTCAGCTCACCGCACACCTCTGGGTGGTCAATATCGAGATCGCAGCCCATCAGGTAGTCAAAGCTGCCCAGCTCCCAGCTCACTTTGTCTTCAAAGGTTTTACCCTCAATCAGCCAGACGGCTTTGTAGTCAGGCTCGAAGCTGTTGTAGTCAACGGCATCAAAGTGGTACCAGTGCCACTTCATGCTTGAGTATTTGTCGCCCCGGTTTGGAAAGTTAAAACCTGTCCAAGACTTAATCTTGCGTATGTCGCCTAGGGGACGACGGCGATCGCTCGGATCCATAGGGATCGCGTTAAATTCCTCCTCACAATCGGCCGCCATCTTGTGGTTAAACACCACATCAGCGTAGATATTAATACCCAACTCGCGACAGGCTTTTACGGCTGCTACATACTCATCCTTTGTGCCGTACTTGGTGCGCACCGACCCCTGCTGGTCAAACTCCCCCAGGTCGAACAAATCATAAACGCCATAGCCCACATCGCAGCCGCCGCCAATTCCCTTATAGGCCGGGGGCAACCACAGGGCAGTAATGCCCGCCTCAGCTAAAGCCTGAGCCTCGGCTTTAACGTAGTTCCAGTGGCTGCCGTCAGTCAGGCTATACCAGTGGAAGTACTGCATCATCGTGCCGTTAAACCCTCCGTGCCGGTGCCGATCTTGGAGAAACTCGGCGTTGGCCTCCAGCCATGTCTGTAGAGAAGCCTTGGCGGCTGCCCCTGCGTCCGTCGTGAGGTTCGATCCGAGCGCCTTGAAAGTGTCCTTTAGCTGCTGAAAAGGAGTAGACATTGCACCACCGTGAGATGATAGTTTCCCCAGAATAGGGGTAAATCTAAAAATCTTGGTAAAGGTTAGCCAATTGTCGGCCCCTGACTCCCCTAACCTTGGCCACAGCCCACCAGTTCGGCCCCGGCGACTCTCCTTTGACCACGTGCCTAGCTAAAAATGAGCAGCCATAGGGGAATGGTTAGCAGCAACCCTCCAGTTGATAGGGCAATGCTGGCAGCGGCTAGCTCAGGGTCCAGCGCATACTCTTCCGCCAAAATTAACCCCGCAAAGGCGCTGGGCATGCCCGACATCAGAACCAGCACCAGCACCGCATCCCTGGGCAACCCTGCCCTCAGAGCCACGGCCCCCAGCACCGCTGGCAGCACCAACACCTTGAGGGTCGCGGGTACCAGCGCCAGCTTGAGGCTGCTCCATCCCTGCAAACGGCTCAGTCGCAGCCCCATCAGCACCAGGGCTACCGGAATCACCAGCCATACCGACTGGTGTAGCGCATCCTCTACCGGCGATGGCCAGAGCCACCGTTGAGAGACCGTGCCCGATCCAAACGCCCACAGCGATGGCACAGTGACGACATCGCGCAGCTGCTGCCAGCGCGACTGAGCATGGGTGCCGCGCCCAAACCAGCTAGCTAGATACACGCCCAACCCGTAAGTGCCGACTACGTTTTGCGTCACGCTGTAAAATACGGCCCAGCCTAGATAGGGGCCACTCACCAAAGTAGGCACGATCGCCAATCCCACAAACCCTGTATTGCCGAGCATAGAGGCCAGCACAAAGCTGCCCTGGCGCGGTCTATCGGCCCAGGTCATGGCTAAGGGGGGCACCCAGAGCTGTGAATCAGCGACTTCAGGGACAGGCGGTGCCAGGGCTATGCCTGGGGCAAGGCTATCAACCTCTAAAACGGTTGCAGGATCGGGTGCAGAGGCTAGCCAGCGCACCAGGGCCAACCCCGCCAGCGCTAGACCCAGGCCTAGACCCAGGGCGATAACGGTATAGAGCGGGGCTAAATCGGTATCTTGGGCAAAGTGGGTTTGGCGGGCCAGCGCAAAAATCTCCAGGGGAATACCGACCCAGTACAGCGCCCGACCCAGCCATCGGGGCAACGCTAGGGGAGCAAACTGGCCCAGCACCATGCCTAGTCCGGTCCATATCACCAGCGGCAAGTAGGCTTGAATTAGAGAATCGCGCATTTTGACCGTTCGCTATAGCACCTAACTTAGTCAGTATTCTACGGAGCTTTTACGCATAGAGCACTAAGTTATTGCGATCGCAGCACCCACCTCCAGCACAATTTCAGCCTTCAACACCGACGAAAAGTGACGGCTTTAATTAAGCCAATGTGCTGATCGTAATTTCCAAACTCCAATCCTTACCCAACGTCGTTTAGCCCGCGCCATAGGGGTTTTCGTAGCAATATTAAATCTTAAGGGGCAGCTAAAACAGGCTAAATCCTCAGCTTCAAACAAACGTCAAGTATAAAAAAAATGGTTCAGCCTGGGAGAATACGTACAGGATTTAACGCTATTAATCCTGGCCTCACGAAACTGTATCAATCGTGTAAAAGCGATCGACAAAACCTGGTTCCGGTCAGTTTTTTTTGATTTGATGGCATTAGTTACTCAGGTCTAGCATGCTGTCCATTACCTAAGTCCGGCATCTTAGGTCTGAGTAAACCCACCGTCATCATAGAGGTTGCATCACCGTTATGGATCTGGCTCAGCGCCACAACTCCATACTCTTTCTGATGCCCTGCCAGCCTCCAGCAGGACCCCTTCTCTAGCCCCCCAGTCTCCTCTGATGACTCCTTTCATATCTAGCTAGGGAGTACACCTTCGACCATGGCTACGTCTGCACCCCATCCGTCCACTGAGGCTCAGGTTGGCGTTTACGAGTGCACTGTCACTCTCAAACTTCGCATCTTAGAAGAAAACGGCGTTATCGCCAATCGCGATCACTTGCTGGAACTACTTATCGACGCCTACTCCTACGGCAGCGATGAGTTTGTCGAGCAGCTAGAGTCTCACGTAGAGGTGAGCGAGGTATCAGAAATGGCCGCTTCACCACTGATGCGGCGGCAGCTGATCCGGCTCCGCAATTTGCCTGCGGCCTAAGGCAACCGCTGGGCTAGCCGTGCTAGACCTTTGCGCCTGTTCAAGGAACCTGGTCGATCTAGTTCCCTCAAAGCTCTTAGGCCCGTATATTGATTATTAGGGTTTTAGGCAAAGCTCGGTAGTTCCTAAGCCCCGTAGTCGCTGTAGCCCAAGCCCATGAACAGTCACTTTCCCCAACGGATGCTTGCCCGCTCAGTTCAGCTGTGCTGGCGGAGCTTTTTAGGTCTAGTGTTGCCGTTGTGCCTGGTGCTGGGGCTAGGGGTTTCTGCTGCTGAGGCGATGGCCGTTTTTCAGGTGCCGACTGTAGCCGCTGGAGATTCCACCTGGATTGTCGACGAAGCTGGCATCATCAGCCGCATCAACGAGAACAAAATTTCGAGCCGCTTTGGCGACCTAGCGACCGCTACAGGTAATGAAGTTCGCCTGGTAACCATCCACCATTTCGACTACGGCGAGACTATTCAGACCTTTACTGACAAGCTTTTTGAACGCTGGTATCCCACTCCGGCAGACCAAGCCAACCAAACCCTGCTTGTGCTAGATGAGGTTACCAAGACCGTGGGCATTCGCGTGGGCGAGCAGTCAGCAATGCTGCTAGACCCAGACATTGCTACCAGCGTTGCTCAAGAAACCGTGCTTTATCCCCTGCTGGAGGGCGACAAATACAATCAGTCGTTTCTGGCTGCAAGCGATCGCCTAGTGGCCGTACTTGGCGGTCAAGAAGACCCGGGTCCGCCAGTCTTTGACGACTCCTTTGACAGCGAAAGCACCTTTGCCAGCGCCGAGGAAACCGCTGAAAATCGCGGCAACAGCACTATTGTTCTCGTTGTGTTGCTGGTATTGGCCACGGTCATCCCCATGGCAACCTATTTCTGGTATGCGGGCTTTGGCAACTAAACCAAAGCCTGTTTGAAGCCCAATTTGGCTGGGCAGACATAGCGATGGCCATCGCGCTTAGGATATCGGCCTCTTCCAGTGGCAAAAACTGGGACAGCGCCATGGCGTATAGCCACCGCTTTAGGGGATACAAGTCATGTCCTAACCGTTCTGGCGATGGCTATACCATTGCCCTATTTCTCAGTCTGGTTCCAGCTAAATTTGGCTAGACCAATCCCCAACGCTGACCCGGGGCTTAGTCCTGGGTTGATTTTTAAACTATCCTAAATCTGGCTTTGGATCAGCATTAGTCGCTGAAAGCACCGCTAGCGCTTAACAGCCGTGGTATTTCGCTCGTCAATGACTAGGGGACAGGGGCTACCGTTGTTGGCATCGGGAGGTACTAGGCCAACGATGTGAGGTACCGGGCGGGGAATATACCCAACTAAGGAATCACCCTGGTAGGCCAAGGACGTACTGGCCCCCGAATCGAGCATTACCGCATCGCGCAGTCCCGCCTGGTGCAGTAGTTCGCCCAGTTGTACCGAGTCCACCATCGTGTGGGTTACCCCTACCACCGGCTGCCCAGCCGTATTAATGCCCCAAAACGCACGATGGCGGCGGGCATCGTAATCAAACAGACTGCCAAAACTGCTGGCGGGCTGGGGCAGACCGTCTTTAACCAGCCAGGCTGCTGCCACAAAGGCGTCGGTTACGCCAGGCAACTCGCGGGCTAGGCCAGCCAGGGCATTGTGGCGATCGGCCTCAAAAGGCACAAACAGCACCCGGCGCGGCGAAATTAGCACCAGGGGACGACCATTAAGTCTGGGCGTCTCTCCAGCATAGCCAGGCACAAACTGCCGGGTGCTTTGACTCAGAACCGGACCAATCATCACATTGGAGTCTAGATACTCCAGGGAGAAGAATCCGCCGTCAACCGCTCCAGCAAGATTGGTGCCCGCCATAATGTCTGTCAGCTGGTAGCGGCTGTTGGCGTGGATGGTTACCGGCTGGCCACCGGTAATAATGGAGAGCGACTGTTTCTCCAGGTCCATTTTTTGAACTTCTACGGGGGCAGTAAAGTTAAATCCTGAATCGGCCACCGCAACTGGCGCAACACTGGGGGCCGGGGGGCCGCCCCAGGCTACATCTACCAGTGCGGCAAGACTTGACTGACCAAAGCGCTCGATCGCTAGCAGCGACTCTGAGGCCCCGGCGAACTGTTCATTCTGCTCGCGCATGGTAAATGCAGCCAGGTATCCAGCATCGGCTACGGCCTGAGCCACCCGTTCGTCGTAGTAGCCTGTTGGGTAGCTAAAGTAGCGAATGGGCACGCCCAACTCACTCTCAAGCCGCCGCTTCGACTCAACTACCTCGTAGACCAGATCATCATCACTGAGGGCACGGAGGTCGGCCGGATGCGTAACGCTATGAGAGGCAATGGTAACCAGGGGATCGGCGGCCATAGTCTTGAGCTGATCCCAGGTTAACGTCGATCGCCCGGCCACATCCCCGTCTACCTTGCCCGGAAAAACAAAAAACGTGGCGGGTACCTGATACTTCTGCAAGAGCGGATAGACATGTTCGTAGTGCCCTACGTAGCCGTCATCAAAAGTAATCAGTACCGGCTTTTCGGGCAGGGGGGCACCGGTGCGCAGGTGCTGCACAAGCTGATCGGGGCTGATGGGCGTCAGGCCATTGTCCAAAATAGTTTGCAGGTGAGCTTCAAAATCGCCGGGGGTAAGGTCAAAAAAGACCTCCGGTGGTTCGAGCACGTCGTGGTACATCAAGATGGGTACCCGCGCCTCTGCCGCTTGGGGGTGAATGCTGGGCCAAGGCGCTGCTCCCAACTGCGCAATCGCCTCTGTGCCCAAAGTTTTCGAAGCGGTCGTTAAGCCAGACCCCTGAAACAGTTTTTGGCCGCGATCGCCAGCGGCCTCTGCTGCGGCTAGCCCCAGCGGACGACTGCACATCCGCTCACTGCTGACCGTGGTGGGAAAAGCATCTACCCCAGGCGCATCGAGCAAGGCAAACAGCTGCGTATTCAAAGCTTGAGGTTGTTCAGCGGAGCCTGGTGCAGAACCAACCACATCGCCCATCGTGATGGCTCCGGTGCTTAGTGCGCCAGCCAGGGGCACGCCAGCTCCTAGCAAAAACGCTGCTGACCCCATCGTCAGCAGTGTCCGTGCCCTTGGTGGCTTTGTACCGGACATTTTCTTAGTGCTCTTACCCATTCTAGCTCTCCCCACCAGAGCCCTAGGCCCCGGCCAAAACCCATTACATATTACTGGGGAAAGCTGTCTTTGTTCGATTGAAAGTGGTCCAGTTTTGATTAAGGCAGCATTAATTCTGACCTTGTAGACGGAGCCGTTCCTTACCCCCAAGCTAGGACGTAGTATGAAACAAACCCACTTGAAACAAACCCATCGCGATCGCTCTTCTCCATGACGTTCACCATTGCCTATTTGGGGCCTGAGGGCACCTATTCTCAACTGGCTGCTCTAGCCTACAGTCTCGACTTAGAACAGCGCACGGGTCAATCCGTAGAGCTGAGGGCTATGCCCAGCATTCCCAAGGCTATGCAGGCGACCGCCGAGGGATTAACCAACCTCACCATCGTGCCGGTCGAAAACTCGACTGAAGGCGGCGTCACAACCACCCTCGATACGCTCTGGCGGCTTCAGCAGCTCAACATTCACCACGCAATGGTCATGCCCATTCGCCACGGGCTGCTGTCTCACGCCCAAGAGATGACGGGTATCAAGATGGTTTACTCTCACCCCCAGGCGCTCTCTCAGTGTCAGCTTTGGCTCGAGCGCAATCTGCCTCAGGCAAAGCTGGTAGCGACCCGTTCTACTACAGAAGCCCTTGAGCACCTAGCCGACAATGAGGCGGTAGCCGCAGTTTCTTCGGAATGGGCGGCTCAACTCTACAACTTGCCTATCCTGGCCCACAATATCAACGACCACACTGACAACTGCACTAAGTTCTGGGTGCTCAAGGGCAACGACTCCAAGGAGCAACGTTCTAGCGGGCAGTACACATCCCTGGCGTTTAGCCTGCCTGTAAACGGTCCTGGCGCTCTGCTCAAAGCTCTGGAGGTATTTGCCCGCTACGGCATCAATCTCAGCCGCATTGAATCGCGCCCTACCAAGCGATCGCTTGGAGAGTACCTCTTTTTTGTGGATTTGGAGACCGGCGGTAACGCTCCCACCGGGCAGCAGGCCGTTGAAGAACTCTTAGCCTGTACCGAAACCCTGATCAACTTCGGCACCTACAGTTTAGTTACCGTAGACCCTAGCCTGGCGGCTACTAAAGCCAGGGCTCAATCTACTCAAGCACTTCCTTAAGGGCTGTGCGCGCCGCCAAATGGTTGCGGGTAGAGGTCAGAATTTCGGCTTCACGCTCCAGCCGCACGCTGGTGTCATCCATTTCTAGCAGGGCCTGCTGTTCTAGGGCAACTCCATGCAGGTTACTTGCTACCCAGTAGGAGAGTTCAATGGGGATATCGGGGATATTGTCCGGTAGGTCAATGTCTTGGTTAGTTAGCTTAGCCGACAGGTGAACTACGTCGCGCAGCAGGCGGTCAACGTCGGAGGCGAGGGGATTTAGGTCTTGACTGGTGGGTTTATCTTCAACCCATTCCACCAGACCGACTCGGTAAGGTTTTTCACGCACGTAGCTCAATACTCGGAACCGCTGCTGACCAATGGTTAGAATCTTTAGTCGATCGTCGGGCAGCCGTTGGTAATGAAGAATTTCAGCGCAGCAGCCAACCTGGGCCGGCTGGCCTGTACTTGGGTCTAACATCAGTACCCCAAAGCGACGATCGCTTTGGAGAATAGTATTCATCATGATTCGGTAGCGGGGCTCGAACACATGAAGCGGTAGGTGCCTCCCCGGAAACAGAACCAGTTCAGGTAATGGAAAAAGTGGGAGCTCTCGCACGGATATGGACTCGGAGAATGCCATTATCGCCTCTTGCAGGTTTCAGGCACGCCGTGCCGGAGCAAGGCAGGCCGTAACACTTGTTTACATAGGAGTATTCTAACCCAACTCCCTTGCGAAATGCCGGTCATAAAGGCGCTACTTACCCAGCTTAATCCCTACGACAGACCCAAAAGAACCCGCTAAATTGGTGTATTTAGCGGGTGAAACAAGGCTGCTCTAAAGCTTCACTTCGATATCAACCCCAGCGGGCAGATCCAGCTTCATCAAGGCATCAATCGTTTTGGATGAGGGCTGGTAGATGTCAATAATTCTACGGTGAGTGCGGCTCTCAAAGTGCTCACGGGAGTCTTTGTCGACGTGGGGAGAGCGCAGTACGCAGTAAATTCGACGCTTGGTTGGCAAAGGAATGGGGCCAATTGCTGTAGCGTTGGTGCGATTGGCGGTGTCAACAATTTTTTCACAGGAGGTGTCAAGCAGTCTGCGGTCAAAGGCTTTTAAACGAATACGAATCTTTTGTTGCTGAATAGTAGCCATAGGTCTGAGAGAAATAAATTGTCGAGGTACAAAACGAAACCGAAAACCTTAGAGACAAGAGACAGGAGTGAACACCTAAATGATCACTCCTGTCTCATTGAAGATAGCGCTAGACTACTTCAAAATTTTGGAAACCACGCCTGCTCCCACAGTGCGGCCACCTTCACGAATCGCGAAGCGCATTCCCTGCTCAATAGCAATGGGGTTGATAAGTTCTACGGTCATCTTGATGCGATCGCCAGGCATAACCATTTCGGCATCGCTACCATCGTCAGCGGTGAAAGCAACGATGCTACCGGTCACATCGGTGGTACGCACGTAGAATTGAGGCTTGTAGCCGGGGAAGAACGGAGTGTGACGACCACCCTCTTCTTTTTTGAGGATGTATACCTCAGACTCAAACTGAGTGTGGGGGGTAATGCTGCCAGGCTTGGCCAGCACCATGCCACGCTCAATGTCTTCTTTCTGTACACCACGCAGCAGCAGACCGACGTTGTCTCCAGCCATCCCTTCGTCCAGAGTTTTCTGGAACATCTCCACCCCAGTTACAGTGGTGTTGCGGGTGTCGCGAATACCGACTAGCTCAACGGTTTCACCCACCTTGACCTTGCCGCGCTCAATCCGTCCGGTGGCTACGGTGCCCCGACCTGTGATCGAGAACACGTCCTCAACAGCCATTAGGAAAGGCTTGTCGACGTCGCGCTCAGGGGTGGGAATGTAATCGTCAACGCTATCCATCAGCGCCAGGATTTTATCTACCCACTCGTTGTCGCCGCGCTTGATAGCGGGGGTAGCGGTCAGCGCTTCCACCGCCATCAGGGCAGAACCTGAGGTAATAGGAATCTCATCGCCGGGAAAATCGTAGGAATCCAGAAGCTCACGCACCTCTAGCTCCACCAGTTCCAGCAGTTCTTCGTCATCCACCTGGTCTTGCTTATTTAGGAAGACCACAATGCTGGGTACGCCCACCTGCTTAGCTAGCAGAATGTGCTCCCGGGTTTGGGGCATAGGGCCATCAGCAGCCGAGCAGACTAGAATAGCGCCGTCCATCTGGGCTGCACCGGTGATCATGTTTTTCACATAGTCAGCGTGGCCAGGGCAGTCAACGTGGGCATAGTGGCGAGTTTCAGTCTCATACTCCACGTGGGCGGTGTTGATGGTAATACCACGGGCCTTCTCTTCAGGGGCCGCATCGATCTCATCGTACTTGCGAGCCTTTGCGCCACCCGCTGCCGCCAGCGTCATGGTGATAGCTGCCGTCAGAGTGGTTTTACCGTGGTCAACGTGACCGATGGTGCCGATGTTGACGTGGGGTTTATTGCGTTCAAACTTTTCGCGTGCCATTTACGTTACTTGTCCTTTCCTTTCTAAGCGTTCCCAGTGTTTTTAGAGATAATGGCCTCAGCCACGTTTCGAGGAACTTCGCCGTAATGGCTAAATTCCATCGAAAAAATGCCCCGACCCTGCGTTTTTGAGCGGATGTCGGTAGCATAACCAAACATCTCAGCTAGGGGAACATGGGCTGTAACTTTTGCAACGCCAACTTCTGTTCCCATACCCTCGATCTGGCCCCGGCGGGAGTTTAGATCTCCCATGACGTCACCCAGAAAATCTTCTGGGACTTCAACCTCGACCTTCATGATCGGCTCTAGAAGGACAGGGGACGCCTTCAAGACGGCTTCCTTCATCGCCATTGACCCAGCGATTTTAAAAGCCATCTCTGATGAGTCTACATCGTGATAAGACCCATCAACCAGAGTAACCTTTAAATCAATTACCGGGTACCCAGCTAGGATACCAGATTCGCAGGCCTCTTTCATGCCCTGTTCGGCGGGAGCGATATATTCTTTTGGAATAGTACCGCCAACGATCTTGGACACAAACTCAAATCCGCTGCTTTCCTCAGCGGGTTCTACCTCAACTACAACGTGGCCATATTGGCCTTTACCACCGCTTTGGCGGATGAACTTACCTTCGGCCGTGGTGGCTTTGCGGATAGTTTCACGGTAGGCCACCTGGGGTGCGCCAATGTTGGCCTCCACCTTGAACTCGCGCAGCATGCGATCGACGAGAATGTCTAGGTGCAGCTCGCCCATGCCTGCAATCACCGTTTGATTGGTTTCAGGGTTCGTGCTAACTCGGAACGTAGGATCTTCTTCAGACAGCGATTGTAGAGCCTTGGCCAGCTTATCCATATCCTGCTTTGTCTTGGGCTCCACGGCCACGGAGATTACGGGCTCCGGCACAAAGAGGGATTCTAGGACAATGGGGTCGGCAGGATCACAGATCGTGTCCCCGGTGAAGGTGTCTTTGAGACCAATAGCGGCTCCTAAATCCCCAGCCCGCAGTTCATCGACTTCAATGCGATCGTCGGCCTTAAGGACAATCAACCGGGAGATCCGTTCTTTTTTGTCTTTGGTAGCGTTGTAGATGTAGCTGCCCTTTTTGAGCACCCCCGAATAAACCCGCACAAAGGTAAGCCGCCCGTAGGGGTCGGCCATTATTTTGAAGGCCAAAGCGGCCAAAGGTGCATCGTCATCGGCGGGGCGCTCCGCAGTCTCACCGCTGGGCAGCTGCCCTTGGATCGGCGGCACTTCAACGGGGGAGGGAAGATAGTCAACAACCGCATCTAGAAGCAGCTGTACACCCTTGTTTTTAAAGGCAGAACCGCATAAAACGGGCACAATCGTGCCCTTAATTGTGCCTTTGCGAAGGGCGGTCGCGATTTCCTCGGCGGACAGCGGTTGCCCTTCAAAATACTTCTCCATCAGGAGATCGTCAGTTTCAGCCACCGCTTCCACTAGCTTGGCTCGATACTCCTCTGCCACATCCTGTACATCGGCCGGTATCTCCATGTCTTCAAAATTTTGACCTAGGTCGTCGTGGTATATGCGGGCGCGCATGGCGACTAGATCAACGACGCCCTGAAAGCCGACCTCAGCCCCGACGGGAACCTGAACTGGTACTGCATTTGCGCCTAGGCGATCGCGCAGTTGACCACAAACTTTGAAGAAGTCTGCCCCGGTACGGTCCATCTTGTTGACGAAGGCAATGCGAGGGACCTGGTAACGATTTGCCTGACGCCAAACGGTTTCCGACTGAGGCTGTACCCCTCCTACCGAGTCGAATACCGCGATTACCCCGTCTAAAACGCGCATAGAACGCTCGACTTCAATGGTGAAGTCAACGTGGCCTGGGGTATCAATAATATTGATCTGGTTATCACGCCAGTTGGTGGTAATAGCCGCTGCCGTGATCGTGATCCCCCGCTCACGCTCCTGCTCCATCCAGTCGGTAACGGCCGTGCCCTCGTGCACCTCGCCAATTTTGTGGACGATGCCCGAGTAGAACAAAATCCGCTCTGTGGTGGTGGTTTTGCCGGCGTCAATATGGGCCGCAATACCAATGTTTCTAACCCGTTCTAGGGGCGTTATCCGTGCCACAGATACCTCCTCGTCATGCTAGGGTCGACCGTCTCGGTACACCGGAACAGCTTTATTGTAGAAAGCGAAAACAGCGATCGCCAACGAACCCAACGCTTTGGCGCTGCAGAAACGGACGGGTTTAGTAGCGATAGTGAGCGAATGCTTTGTTAGCTTCTGCCATCCGGTGAGTTTCCTCCCGCTTGCGAACGGCACCGCCAGTTTCGTTAGCTGCATCCATCAGCTCGTTAGCCAACCTGATTGCCATAGATTTGCCAGGACGCTGGCGGGCAAACTGGGTAAGCCAGCGCAGGGCCAGGGCCACGCTACGCTCAGAGCGCACTTCCATTGGCACCTGATAGGTAGCACCACCCACCCGGCGAGCCTTGACCTCTACCAAGGGTGACGCGTTGCGCACAGCCCGTTCAAACACGTCTAGAGGATCACCGCCACTGCGCTCCTTGATAATGGTGAAGGAGTTGTAGATGATTTTGTCAGCCAGGGATTTTTTGCCACTGGTCATAAGCCGACGACTCATCATGGTGATCAGGCGGCTGTTGTAGACAGAATCGGGCGGGATAGGACGCTTTTGAACAACGGTACGGCGGGACATGATCTAAATTCCAGTAGCGATAAGGCTGCGTAGCTGAACCAACAAAAGTACTTAACAAAGACAGGCCTAGTCAGGCTTATCTAGTATTAGGCAAAGACAGGAGCGTAAGACGTTTAGAGCAACTAGCGCCCCCCGATCAATCGGGGTTCATTAAGCGCTTTGTCTAGCTTTCTGCCCAGCAGTGTTTCTCTAGAATGCGTTTCTTTACGACGCTTGCTTAGGACGCTTGGCCCCATACTTGGAACGGCCCTGGCGGCGGTCTTTGACACCAGCGGTATCAAGGGTGCCACGAATAATGTGGTAGCGAACCCCAGGTAAATCTTTGACCCGGCCGCCACGAATCATGACTACGGAGTGCTCTTGCAGGTTGTGGCCGATACCGGGAATGTAGGCCGTAACCTCAAAGCCAGAAGTCAAACGAACTCGGGCCACCTTCCGTAGAGCCGAGTTTGGCTTTTTAGGCGTGGTGGTATAGACCCGAGTGCAAACCCCACGGCGCTGAGGACAGCTCTTTAGGGCAGGGGACTTAGTTTTCTTCTCGGCTTTTTGGCGCTCACTCCGGATGAGTTGCTGAATCGTGGGCATAGGATGCTTGTTGTGCTACGGCGGGTGGACTCAAGTTTTCACAAGATCTAATGCTAGCACTGCAAATTGGCTTTGGTCAAATGCGATGCTCTCAATACATGGATGGTACGTCAGCAACTTTATGACTAGCCCGTCGGCAGCCCGCCAGTGCAGTCTTGACTAACGGGAGCGTCAGCGTTGAGCGAAAAGGCGTTGCCGCAGCCGCAGGTGCGCTGAGCTAGGGGATTGACAAAGCGGAACCCCCCACCCATTAGGTCTTCGGCATAGTCAATGGTGAGATCTTGCAGGAGGTCTAAATCAGCGATTGGCACGGCTAGGCCGATGCCGTCGCAGTCTAGGGTTGTTGCTGTATCGGCATTGGGGCACATAGCTCCAGCCGTCAGGCGATAGGTCCACTCGGCGCAGCCGCCTGGCTCAAGCGTGAGGCAGGCCAAGGGTTGCTGCTGGTTGCTGCTAGTTACCTGCCGGGCTAGCAACCGCTTGATCTCCTGAGCGGCGGCGGGACGAATGTGAATCATGGACGTTGGCAACAGAAAACGGCGATACCGCTGAGCTTAGCACTACCGCCGCAGACTATCTTAGGGTTGGTTAACTTACTTGGAGTTAGGGCAACAGGCCGGGCAGTGCTAAACCGTTTCGACGCGAGAGTAGTCGTCTTGAAAGCGCACGATGTCGTCTTCGCCTAGGTATTCACCGTTCTGCACCTCAATCAGCACCAGGGGAATTACGCCCACATTCTCAAGCCGGTGCTGGGTGCAGGGAGGCACGTAGGTGGATTGGTTGCTGGAGAGCAGTATTTCGCTGTCGCCACAGACTACTTTTGCCGTGCCAGAGACCACAATCCAGTGCTCGCTGCGGTGGTGGTGCATTTGCAGGCTGAGGCGATGGCCAGGCTTTACTTCTATGCGCTTAATTTTGTAGCCACGGCCCTCCTCTAACACGGTGTAGCAGCCCCAGGGACGCAGCCCCGTTTCAGCAATTTCCTTACCGTTGCTGGTGGCTAGGGCCAACGCCGAGGGCTGAATTGACTCTTCCAGTTTTGGCATAGTGATAGTTCTCCTAGAACCTAAAGGTTAAGACTGCGCCAGGAACGGCGACTCTGGGCCGCATTTCTTTAGGGTGCCCATCCCTGTGAGACTGTTAATTGAACTCAAAGGTTTCGTAAGATCGTGCCTTGCTGGCCCAAAGGATTAGGTCGCCTTGCTCAGCCAACAGTTTAGCAAGGGCAACTCAGTGGCTAGGGAATTTTGGCGGCTCAGAGGGGCAACCATACGAAGTCTTTACACCCTGTTTTGACATGTTAAAGAAGTGGAAGCCCCTTCAGGTAATCCCAATGCTCAATGCCAATAACTGTTTTATCTATATCGAACTGAATAGAATTCACATTGCGCTCGTGTTAAGCCAGAAATAGCTACCGAAGAAAGAGGCCGATACCGTTATTGACTCGGGCGGCGGTGCGGGGAGACCGGTTAATCAAGCGGCCACCGAGGTAGAGGCTGGCCGAACTGCCACCGTCTAGGTTAAGGGCATCAGTAGTACCGAGCTGGAGCATGATTTGGGCCAGCTGATTGAGGGTGGGGCCAGATCCGGCGGGGCTGTTGTGCACGGCGACCAGCAGAATTTCACCGGTGGAGGTGATGCCGATGGCGCTACGAGGCGCTGCCTGGGTGGCAAAGGCCTGACTGAACTGCTCGAGACCAGCATCGAGTACGAGGGTGCGATCGCGCAGCAGTAGCGGCCCTCCCCCGATCAGGTTGGGGAAGGGGGCCAGGGTCGCTGGCAACAGCTCGGACGCTAGAGAGACCTGCTGCCCTGGGGGCAGCGCTTGAGCCGCTGTGGCATAGGAGCGTAGAGCCAAAAGATAGCCGTTGGTGGGGATCGGTAGCCCCGCTGCCCCCAGGGTGCTGGCGGCCCGCTGGTTGACAACTACCCCATCCACGACTGTAACGATGGTTTCGCCGTCTAGGACGGGGCGGTAGGTCGGCCCCCAGGTGGGCGTGTAGAGGCCGATACCGGCCTGTACGTAGCCGCTGTTGATAGCCTGCACCGGAAACGTTTGCCCACTGGCGGTGGTGAGGGTTTGGTTAAGCACCAGACGATCCATGCGCACCTGGCCCTGGTCGTTCCAGCCTACGACGCCACGGCTGAGGATGGGCCCAGAGACCCAGTCGCTATTGGCGCGTACGGCCCCCAGGGGGTACTGATTGTTGCGGTTAAAGAAGCCAGCATTGATGGCCGCTGCCGCCTGCCAGCGCTGGGCAATGGTGGTCAGGGGAGCCGTGCCTGTCGCCGTGGTGGGGTCTGTCCAGATGGGGCGTAGGTTAACCTGGGCTGGGTCAAGCTGCAGCCAGTAGACCGGAAACGGCTGCCCGGCGACAGAGATGTACCGCTGCTGCCAGCGGACACCGGGAGCCCAGGCAATGCTGTGGGGCTGAAGCGCATCGGCACGAGTGTCGATAACGATTTGGTTAGCCCGAGTGTACAGGCGAGGCGGCTGGCTGGCGCTGGCTTGGAAGCGCAGGGCACCAGCCACAGGGGTTACCGTGAGTGATCCCAGGTAAGCTCCGGCGGGGGCGGCGATCGCCTCCCTCAGCACGCGATCGGCGGCGGTGGCTCCCAGCGTCAGGGTAAGCGCGTCAGCACTATCGCTTAGGGCCGCGGGCACCGGGCCAGACAGATCTAGGGTTAAGCGATCGCCGCCGGACAGAGTCTCCCGGCGCACGGCGGTGACCTGGACCGGGGGCGCAGTAATTTGCAGAACATTGCCCTGGGGCTGTACTTGCCAGCCGTGGCGCTGGGCTAGAGGGATGATATCTAGATATCGGTAGCCGTCGTGTACCCAGGCGGCCAGTTCTACCGCGCCGCCTGGATCGGTAAACCACTGGATTGGCTGACGGTTGGGCTGATTGCTGCTCAGCAGAGTAGCCCCCAGTTGATCGGTAACGCCATAGTCGGCGAGGCCAACCTGACCGTTAGTGATCATCCAGGGAACGGAGGCCTGAGTGCCGTTGACGATTAAAATTTGGCCCTGGGCGGTAGGATTGGCTGCGGTGACCTCGGCTGGGGTTGCTTCAGCCAGGGTCGCTTCGGGCACCGGGCTAGGCACTGTAGCGGTGGCGGCGAGGGGAGCGATCGCCCCCAGCAGACTCAACGAAACCCACCCCCCCGCGACCCAGCGGCAGCTTTGGTGTACGAGGCCTGGGAACAAAGCGAAGCCCGGCAGTTTAACCATAGGAAAATTGTGTAAATGTCTGAGTATTATGAAGATAGCTGGCTGTGCCTCAGGTCGTTTAGGAGCGATCGCGGGCAATTTTGAAACAATGGCTACCGTTGCGATTGCTTAATTCTAAGAAGCTGTGACTAAATGCTGAGCCTAAGGTTTGTAAACTACTGATAAAGCCTGTAAATTACAGATGAAGCGCAGCATGCGCTAATGCTTTCTTAGCTAGTTCTCGGCTAGGGGCTGTTGCCGCTAGCTTTCTCGATTAAGGCACAAGTAGGGCGCAACGAGTAAGGCATAACGAGCTGGCCCAGCTGCAGGCAATGCCCCAAGCCCAGACTGGATTGCTCACACCATGTCCGACTCAGGGGAAGTCAGATTTTTCTGGCCGGGTTCTTTGGCCTCTAGCGTAGTTCAATCCTTGGTGTATCGCTGCTGTAGGGCGATGCTGCTTAGTCCTCTCAGTACACAGTTTTTTTGCTCGCTACTTCTACTTAAGTATTAGTTTTGTTCTTCCACTAGGACGTACACCTGTGAATCAACCCTATCAACCCCGGCAGCACACCCGTTCTGAATGGCCCAACTGGGGACCCAAGTCACTGGTCGAAGAACGGGATGCCTGCGGTGTGGGCTTTTTAGCCGATCGGCAGAATCGCTCTAGCCACGACCTGGTGGTGAAGGCGCTAGCCGCCCTCGACTGCATGGAGCATCGGGGTGGGCGCTGCGCCGACCAGGACTCGGGCGATGGGGCTGGGGTGATGACGGCGATTCCGTGGGCGGTGCTAGACCGCTGGGCTGAAGCTCAGGGGTGCGGGTCACTAGAGCGCGATCGCACCGGGGTAGCGATGGTGTTTCTGCCCAACCACGAGGCGGCAGCGGCCTTTGTACGCGACACCTTTAACCAAGTTGTTGAGGCTGAGGGCCTGAAGATGATCGGCTGGCGGGTCGTGCCCGTGCGGCCCGAAGTATTGGGGGCGCTGGCAAAGCAGTACCAGCCCCGAATTGAGCAGCTAATTGTGGCGGCGACCGAAACCGGGGCCGACCTGGAGCGTCGTCTATATCTGGTGCGTCGCCAGGTGCTGCATCTGGTGGCGAATGCTGTGGCCAATCCCGGCAGCGTGGCGGCAGATCTGGCGGCCGAGCTGAAGGAGTTTTATGTCTGCTCGTGCTCGTGCCGCACCATTGTGTACAAGGGCATGGTGCGCTCGGCGGTGCTGGCGACGTTCTATACCGACCTGCGCGACCCCGACTACGTAAGCCCCTTTGCGGTCTATCATCGGCGCTTTAGCACCAACACCATGCCCAAGTGGCCCCTGGCCCACCCCATGCGCCTGCTGGGCCACAACGGCGAAATCAATACGCTGGTGGGCAATATCAACTGGATGGTAGCCCGTCAGGCGGATCTGTCCCATCCGATCTGGGGCGATCGCTGTGAGTTGTTAAAACCCATTGTCAACGCCGAAAATAGTGACTCGGCCAACCTCGACAACGTCATGGAGCTGCTGGTGCGATCGGGGCGTTCTCCCCAGGAAGCGCTGATGATGATGGTGCCCGAGGCCTACAACAATCAGCCCGAGCTGGACGCCTACCCCGAAATCACCGACTTCTACGAGTACTACAGTGGCCTGCAGGAGCCCTGGGATGGCCCAGCGCTGATTGTCTTCAGCGACGGCACCCAGGTAGGGGCAACCCTCGATCGCAATGGTCTGCGCCCGGCTCGCTACGTGGTCACTAAAGACGATTTGCTCATGGTGTCGTCGGAGGCCGGGGTGCTGAATGTTGCCCCCGAAGACATTCTCGAAAAAGGTCGGCTTGGCCCTGGTCAGATGATTGCCGTAGACCTGCACAGCCAGGAAATTCTCAAAAACTGGGCGATTAAACAGCGGGTGGCTACCCGGCACCCCTACGGCCAGTGGCTAAAGGAAAACCGAGCCGAGCTTCAGCCCCAGCTGTTTAGAGAAGCTACGCTGTACCCCTCCAATGACCTGCTGCGTCAGCAGAGCGCCTTTGGCTATACCGTCGAAGATGTCGACATGATTATTCAAGACATGGCGGCCCAGGGCAAAGAGCCGACCTTCTGCATGGGCGATGATACGCCCCACGCAGTGCTCTCAGAGAAGCCGCACCTGCTCTACGACTATTTCAAGCAGCGCTTTGCCCAGGTGACGAATCCGGCGATCGACCCCCTGCGGGAGCGGTTGGTGATGTCGCTGGCCACTCAGCTCGGTGCCCAGGGCAATCTGCTCGATGAGCAGCCCGAGTATGCCCGGCTGCTAAAGCTAGAAAGCCCAGTGATCAATGAGGTTGAGCTGGAGCAGATTCACGCGTCGGGCTTTGCCACGGCCACCCTATCTACGCTGTACTCCATTGCCGACGGCCCCGCTGGACTGAGAAAAGCGGTAGACGCTCTGTGCGATCGCGCCGATGCAGCGGTTCAAGCGGGCAAGACTATTCTGGTGCTCAGCGATCGCGTTGACGACCAGGGCAACCCCGCTGCCCTTTCCGCTGAAACCAGCTATATTCCGCCGCTGCTGGCGGTGGGAGCCGTGCATCACCACCTGATTCGCAACGGACTGCGCATGCGCACCTCCCTGGTGGTAGAGACGGCCCAGTGCTGGAGCACGCACCACTTTGCCTGCCTAATCGGCTACGGAGCCAGCGCCGTGTGTCCCTACCTGGCCCTGGAGTCGGTGCGCCACTGGTGGAATGATAGCCGCACTCAAAAGCTGATGGAAACGGGCAAGCTACCCGTAACCACCCTCAACGGGGCCCAGGATAACTACCGCAAAGCGGTGGATGCGGGTCTGCTCAAAATTCTCTCTAAGATGGGCATCTCGCTGATTACCAGCTACCGGGGAGCGCAGATCTTTGAGGCCATTGGCATTGGCCCCGACCTGCTCGATCTGGCGTTCCGAGGCACAACCTCCCGTTTGAGCGGCATTTCTCTGAGCGAGCTGGCCCAGGAAACCATTCGCTTCCACCAGCGGGCGTTCCCCGAGCTATCGGCCAAGCGGTTGCAAAACATGGGCTTTGTGCAGTCGCGGCCCAGCGGCGAGTACCACATGAACAACCCCGCTATGTCTAAGCTGCTGCACAAGGCGGTGGCCGATCGCCAGTACGATCACTACGAGCTGTACCGCGCCCAGCTCGAAAATCGACCGCTCACTGCCCTGCGGGATCTGCTCGATTTTGAGAGCGATCGCGAGCCTGTCTCTATCGACGATGTAGAGCCGGTAGAGACGATTATGCGCCGCTTCTGCACCGGAGGCATGTCGCTGGGGGCGCTGTCGCGCGAAGCCCACGAGGTGCTGGCGATCGCCATGAACCGCATCGGCGGCAAGTCGAATTCCGGCGAGGGGGGCGAAGACCCCGTGCGGTTTAAGGTGCTCTCGGATGTGGACGGGGAGGGCAACTCCCCCACCTTTCCCCACCTGCACGGGTTGCGCAACGGCGACACTGCCAGCTCAGCCATCAAGCAGGTGGCCTCGGGCCGCTTTGGGGTTACTCCCGAGTACCTGATGCACGCCGACCAGATCGAAATTAAGCTGGCCCAGGGAGCCAAGCCGGGAGAAGGGGGCCAGCTGCCCGGCAAAAAAGTCAGCCCCTATATTGCTATGCTGCGCCGCTCGAAGCCCGGCGTGGCTCTGATTTCGCCGCCGCCCCACCACGATATTTACTCCATTGAAGACCTGGCTCAGCTGATCTTTGACCTGCACCAGATCAACCCTAAGGCAGGGGTGTCGGTAAAGCTGGTGTCAGAGGTTGGCATTGGCACGATCGCAGCTGGGGTGGCCAAGGCCAATGCAGACGTGATTCAGGTCTCGGGCCACGATGGCGGTACCGGAGCCTCGCCGCTCAGCTCGATCAAGCACGCCGGGGTGCCCTGGGAACTGGGCCTGACCGAAGTGCACAAGGTGCTGATGGATAACGAGCTGCGCGATCGCGTTACCCTGCGCGTTGACGGCGGCCTCAAAACCGGCTGGGATGTGGTCATGGGCGCGCTGATGGGGGCTGAGGAGTTTGGCTTTGGCTCCATCGCCATGATTGCCGAGGGCTGCATTATGGCGCGGGTCTGCCACACCAACAACTGCCCGGTGGGGGTCGCCACCCAAAAAGAAGAGCTGCGCCAGCGGTTTACCGGCGTGCCGGAGCATGTGGTCAACTTCTTCTATTACATTGCCGAAGAGGTGCGATCGCTGCTGGCCCGCCTGGGCTACACCTCGCTGCTCGACATTGTTGGACGAGCTGATTTGCTCAAGCCCCGCGCCGATGTTTCCCTGGCCAAAACCAACGGGCTAGATCTGACGACCCTGATGGCTCTGCCCGACGGGCGCGGCGACCGCGCCTGGCTCAATCACGAAGCCATCCACAGCAATGGCCCCGTGCTCGACGATGAGATGCTGGCTGATGCTGACATTCAGCAGGCCATTCAAACCCAGGGCAGCGCCACTAAGACCTACACCATAGCCAACACCGATCGCACCATTGGCGCTCGAGTCGCCGGGGCGATCGCCGAAAAGTACGGCAACTCAGGTTTTGAAGGACAGCTTAACCTCACCTTTGAGGGTAGCGCCGGTCAAAGCTTTGGGGCCTTTAACTTGCCCGGCATGACCTTGACCCTTATCGGCGAGTCAAACGACTATGTGGGCAAAGGCATGCACGGCGGCGAAATTGTGGTTAAGCCCCCGGCAGGCATTACCTACAACCCTTCAACCAACGTGATTGTGGGTAACACCTGCCTCTACGGGGCAACCGGCGGCACCCTTTACGCCCTGGGCACCGCCGGGGAGCGGTTCGCCGTCCGTAACTCCAAGGGACAGGCCGTAATCGAAGGCGCTGGGGATCACTGCTGTGAGTATATGACCGGCGGCGTGGTCGTGGTGCTGGGGCCAGTAGGGCGCAACGTGGGTGCTGGAATGACCGGCGGCCTCGGCTACTTCCTCGACGAGGACGGCAGATTTCCGGTGCGGGTCAACCCTGAGATTGTCAAGGTACAGCGGGTCATCACTCCCACTGGAGAAGCCCAGTTGAAGGCTCTAATTGAAGCTCACCTGGCCCATACGGGTAGCCCCAAAGCTAAGCAGATCCTGGCCGACTGGAGCGAGTACCTGCCCAAGTTCTGGCAGGTGGTGCCGCCCTCTGAGGCCGATACGCCAGAAGCCAACCCCGACACAACCAGCGCCGAAAAAATCCTGAGCTCCAGTCAGTCGTAGCCAGGTCAGGCTCAGCCCCATAGGTAGGTACTAGAGTCGGAGGGGAAGGGGTGAGAAGGATGAGGGGAATAGCTCCTCTGCTCTAACCCAAGCCTCTCCGTTCTCAGCCCTGGTGTCTCCATGTGCTACAGTTAATGTTTGGTCATGGCACGTCGTCAGTGGCGGATGCCAGTGCGGGCAGAGTGTCTGGTGGGCAAGTGCTGCCATGTCTGCTGATTTGTTTCGGGCAGGTAGCGCCTCCCAACGTGGGAAACCCTCACGTAACTGCCATTCTTTGTTTGCTGATCCACCTGCCCTGTTGTCTGAGGTTATTGAATGTCTAAGCGTCGCAATCCTAAAAAAGAAAAAGCTCTACGTAACCAAGCTTACGCCCGCAAGTTTCGCAAGAAGCGCTCTGGTAATCAGCGATTCTTCCGCCGCAACAACTCTGGCGCTACCGATGAAGAGAGTAGCGAAGATAAAGAGAGCAGCGATTATTCCAGCAATAATGGCTAAACTGGCCTCAGAGCTTTTACTAGCCTAGGGTTTTAGTCAAGGCAGCGGCGGCAGCCTGACCGGAGGCGATCGCTCCCTCTACATTTCCTCCGTTACACCAGTCGCCGCAGCCTACCAAGTTCGGCAATAGGGGGCTGCTTAAAATTGAAGCCCCCAAAGGTTGGCGCACAAATCCGTAGCGCCACCGATGCACCTGAACCCACTGAGGAAAAAGCATCCAGGCTCCTAAACTTGCCGCCTCTGCAAATAGTGCTTGGCCAATAGGTTCAAGGTCGGCTTGCTCTAGGGCACCAGCCGCAAACGCTGGGCTGCTGTGAATGACAACCACCGGTTCCTGCGGATCGGTGCGTTTGCTGCTGTCTAAGGCTATCCATCGCAGGGTGGGGTGGGTATCGCTAGTAACCATCCAGCCGCCTGAGCCGGTTTGTTCAGTCAAACGAGCCGCTTCCCCTGGCTTGTAGCCGGCCATAACCGTAATCACCGCTTCAAAATTAACTGATAAAAGCTGGTGCAGTAACACTTTCACTCCCTCACTGTCCTGGGCGGCTCTGTGCATTAGTGCCGCTGCCTGAGGTGCAGGAATCGCCACCACCAGCGCCCTAGCTATGAAAGCTTCGGGCAAGCTCTGGCTGGCTGCTCCCAGAACCTCTCCCTCAACGCGCCACCCTTGGGGTAGCGGCGTTACAGCGGTGGCTCGCCACTGGCGGTGGATAGTCAGCCCTGGTGCTAGGGCTTTGGCAATCGAACTCATCCCCTGAGGAGCCACGTAGAGCGCAGCGGTTGCCGTAGGGTTTAGCAGCCCATCGGCTCCGAGTTCAAAGCTCTCTGGCTGCCAGAGCTGAAGCACATCCCCTGCTACCAGGTCGGGCATAAGGCCGAGGTTTGGGTAATGATTAAAGGCGTTATTTAGGCCCTCAAAGGGCCGCAGGTAGCGACAGCCATGGTCTATAGCCGTATTGCCGATTCGGCGGGTGGCGAGCCGCCCCCCTAGCCCCCGCGACTTATCGACCACCACGACTCGGTAGCCCGCCTGGTGCAGCGCCCGGGCGGCCGTCAGCCCACTCAGCCCTGCCCCAATCACCACCACATCTTCCATAGCAATTTCTCCTGAAATTTTGCCGTGTCGCCGTTGCCCAACATCCTATCTTGGGGAATTGTGTAAAAATGTAAGACAGTTTTTGAACGGTGATGCCCAGTGGATGAGCTGCGATCTGCCCTGGAGCTAGCGACAGACGATGAACTCTTGGCCCTGACAGACATGCTGTTTCGGCCTCGTTTTAATCCGCTAGATTATTTGCAAAATGTCGACCCACTAATCGTTCAGAGCGGGACTCGACAGCAGTGGCTCGACCGTCTAGAGCAGCGCTTTCGGTTTCTGGCCGCCGACGGCCTGACGGTCATCAATGGCCGAAGCCAACGAGTGACTTACCGTCAAGCGCTAGTTCAGGTTTGTCATTACCTCAAGTTGCCCTACGCTAAGGCCTGGTCTACTGATGACCTAGAGGCAGAGGTCTTTTTGCACCTGCTGCGCAGCAACTGGAAGAAACTGCCTCAGGTCGAGCGCGATCGCCTCCAACAGTCTCTAAAGCAGTCCCTAACGGGTTCGGCTCAGTTTGAGGCCTTACCGCTTGCCCTGCAGGCAAATCCTCTGGGGTTGCTGGCTAAGGGCAGCAGTGCTGTAGCCGTCAGCGCCGTGCTGCGGCCCTGGCTCCTTCAGCAAATTGCTCGACAAATGGCTTTTCAACTGGCTCGCTATGAAGTTGCCCGTCAGGCGATGATGAAAGGGGGCGGTACCGTGATCGCTCAAATTCACCAGCAGTTTGCCCTACGGCTGGCATCACGGGGGGTAGCCGCCAGCACCGCCCGGTACGGAGCCACCCGAGCCGTTTTCTCGGTGTTAGGACCGGCTCTATGGGGCTGGTTTTTAGCTGACCTGGGCTGGCGGGCTGTAGCCACCAACTACAGCCGGGTCATTCCAGTGGTGTTTACCCTGGCGCAAATTCGTTTGACTCGCTCGTTTGAAGCTCAACCATCTGACGATTGGGGACTGGCCCCAGGGTGATGGATCTTAACCCCTGCCCCTTGCCAACCGCCCTGCCAGTGGGATGCTATGCCTGATTTGAACCCAAAGCCCAAAACCCACTACGACCAGTTAGGGGTCAAGCCAACCGCTAGCCCCCAGCAGATTCGACGCGCCTTTCGCGACCTGAGCAAGCTCTACCATCCCGATACAACTGAGCTACCCGCCGCTGAAGCCACCGAGAAATTTCAGCAGCTCAACGATGCCTATGCCATTCTCAGCAGCCCCGATCGCCGCTGGGCCTACGATCAGCAGGTGGGCTACTCTCGCATTTCGGTGATGCAGCCCCTAGAATCGCTGCGGCAAACCCCGGCCACCCCCCAGCGGCGTGAGCCCGCCAACATGTATCTCGACCCCACCGATCGCCCCCTCTCGGCGGGCGAAATTTTTGCCCTTTTTATTTTGGGGCTCACCTTTGTAGCTTGCCTGGCTCTGGTCATTACCGTTAGCCTCACCCGTGGCGAGTATGCAGCTAAGCTTGTGGAGCCGGACTTCGGCCCAACCCTAGAAACACCGCTTGAGCAGGACTCTCCCGAGGCCGAATTGCCCTCCGCTTCCCAGCCCCGCAATTTAGAGTCACTCCCTAGGGCGGTTCCTGCGCTTCCTAGCGATCCTGGTTATGCACAGCCCTCGGCCGCCTCGTCACCGAAATGGCTGTAGTCTACTGTTTTCTCATTCCGCCGTCTGCACTTATTATCTTTGTCCTATGGCCCTTCCTTCGGCAGCTACACCCCTCTACAATCACCCCCTGCCTGACATTGAGGTCTGGCTGCGCCAGCAGGGCTGCACCCAAGACAGCGACGAACTCCACAGTTGGCACGTAGTACGTCCCCGCTGGGAAGCTGAAATTGTGCTCGAAACAGACTGCATTGTGGTGCGCTACATCAGCGCTGGGGCCGATGAAAAAGACATTCAGCGGGTGTTCAAGTATTCTCTCAGCCGCCAAGATTTAGAAGAAGCCATTTTCTCTGGCCCTTAACTAGCGACAGCCCTTAACCCGCCCCACTGCGGGCAACAGCGGGCGATCGCTGCAATTTCGCCCTATCTCCGGGTGTTCCATAACCCAGCCTTGATGGCATCGGGTGACCAATCGCAATGCGCCCCTTTCCCTGCCAAGGTGGTTTAAGCTCCAGCTCTTGGTTTTGGCACTAACAATGACACCTCTGGCTTTGAACTGGAGGCGTAAACCTTGCTCCCGTACAGCCGTCACCGCAAGGGGTAGGGCATTCTTGGCAGCTGTCTGTTGGCGATGGCTATACACCAGCTCGCGACCTCAGTTTTACGGTTGGTCGTTGAACTGTCCTCCGTGACCTGCCCAAATCTGTGTAATGCCACTCGCCCTGACAATCACCAGAGCAGCGCTTAAGTTCAGTATTTTTGCTTAGGCAAAAGCGTTATTTCTCAGTATTTTCACGGTATCCAATCCTTTCCTGACAGCTTCTTCATCAGAACTTCATAAACTACCTCTCTTATAAGGTTAAATTAAAGTTAATTGAAGGTAAAGAAGGATTGATAATTGGGTTATGAAAAGTTGGTAGCCGCTAGCTCGATGCTGCACTCCTTTCTTTAAATAGGCCATCTTGGAGCCAAGGGCTGACAGCCTCCTGCAGCACTGAAGCGTTTATGCCAAGTTCAGTTCGAAGTCTAGAATTTTCCTGCCGGCAAAACTCTACTCCTAGACTTAAGTTTGGTCTAAACCACGGTTTCAGGATGCAGCTAAGGCTCGCCTACGTTTGTGTGACAGCATTGTTTCTTGAGCAACGCTACACCATAGGTCGCCTACCCGATATCTCCCTAGCAATGCCTTTTTAGGACTGACTAAAGGAGGATCTATGACTGTCTTCAACTCGCCTCGAGCTAAGGCTCGTCAGAAAAGCAGTCGGCGAAAATACGATATCTGGCTCAACTTTTTGGTGACGCTACTAGCCACTAACTTGTTGAGTATTTACGTTGTCAGTCACGGTAGCGCTGATCTGAGCTTTATCTTCTACGAAGACGGAGTGTTGGAGAGTCTAAGCGCAATTTTTTATTTTTTGGCAGCAGGTATTTTGGCCTTGGGCTTTAAAAACAAACTAGCACCACTGCGGTTTTGGTGTCTGTTTTTTGCAGTTTTGATGTTCCTGGTCGGAGGAGAAGAAATCAGCTGGGGTCAGCGTTTATTTGGCATTGTGACGCCTGAGTCGCTAAGCACTGTAAATGTCCAAGATGAGTTCAATATTCACAATATTGACGGCATTCACCAGCACGTGCGCTTAGCAGGTGTTGCATTCATAAGTCTTTTTTGTTTTCTAATTCCTATTACCAATCAACTGAGTGAACGGCTACAGCGGTTCTACTCGCGGTGGGGAATACCCATGTTTCCCCTTAATACAATGTGGTTAGTACTGCTGTCTTTACTGTTTATGACAGTGCCACGGGTCATGGGTTTGCCAAATACTTTTGTACTTGACGAAATTGGCGAGTTCCTGCTGTCCTTTGCCTGGATTCCTTTTGCGCTGTACAACTCGCTGGAGTTTAAGTCTGTCGTTGCTACCGAGCGCGACGCATAGGATTAAATCATTTTCTAGCCGTGTTCAGTTGGAGATCCAGAAGGTCACCGAGGAGACATGCTACAGATGACTACTTGTCCACATTAAGTTTGAGGGGCGATCGCGCGATCGCCCCTCAAAAAATCTTGGCTTACATTAGGGCGATGGGAGTCGAATGCCGCCTACGACAAATTCATAATCCAATCGCTAAGGTCAGTGCTCTGACCCTAGCGATTGATATTTTATGCGGATGAAAGGACTTGAACCTTCACGTCCGAAGACACTAGAACCTAAATCTAGCGCGTCTACCAATTCCGCCACATCCGCGTTCGGCTTTTTAGCATAGCAAACAACTGAGGGCTATGGAAACCTATTTTTGATATTGCTGAGCTAGCAATCGTGAAATTTACGCGTTTCGCTAATCTGCTGGCTTGCAGAGCCAGAGGGCACAGTATCCGTATACCAGCGGTAGTCCGGTCGCCGGGCATAATTACTTTGCCGGGCCAACGCTGGTGCTAGCGTCTGCATTCCCTGGGGTTCAACTTACGACGGTTGCGGTTAAAGTTCAGCATGCTCCTAACCCCGCATCTAAAGTGTAACGAAAGGTGAATGGCCAAACTCCTCTCCTGGGCGTGGCTGGTGCTGTGCCTGACAACCACTGGCGTTCCCTTCGAACTTGTCGGTGGTCAAACTGAGCACCGCTGCCATCCCTTTTAGAAAAACCGTTGAGGAGAGCACCTAACCCTCACCCCCAGGTAAGTACATCTGTATAACTGTAAAAATTTGTAGGGTGGACATCTTGGCTACACGGGTAGGAGGCTTACCTTGCCTTGACTTATAGCCATCGCCAGGACGATTAGAATATTCTGGAGCTTCTGGAGCGATGGCTATACGCCAGTTTGCCGCCCGAGTTTTCGCCACTGGCGGTTACCGATGTCCTAGGCGAACTGGCCACCGCTATAACTCGATCGCCACAGCACTTCTGGCCACCACTGCTAATAGTCTTCCCTGGCACGAACAGTACCTTCAGCAATACGTTTCTGGTTAAGAAATTCTTTTAGGTTAGGCAAATTCTCTGATCCTGGGCGTTTGGAGAAATTCTCCTACGTTACTCAATTTCTGCTCAAGCCAATTTGGCTGACTCTTTAGTCCTTTAAGAAGGACTTTTAACGTTTGCAAAACCCCAGTAAAACCTACGATCAAAAATCCGGAAAGCCTCAGAAAATATGTTGAAAGCTTTATACTGTAAAGCCTCAGCTAAGATGCCTTGGGGTTATTGCTAATTCAATAAAAGTGTTTTTTATGAACACCAATACTTTGATACCCACTCCATGATTGGCCCATAGACTGGTTCCATCATGGGGTAAGCAATGTATAACTTAGAGCAATTTTCTAAGGCCGATATGTGCCAATGTGCGGTCACGTTGCGCAACATGGATGAGCGATCGCAGAGTATGGAAGAAACTGCTGACCGGGTGGTGCGCTACCTGTATGAGAACTTTGTCGATCCTCGCACCGGCAAGCCTGCCTGTGCCCTCATCCGGTTCTTTGTAACCCACCCCTTTGGTTTTTTACCTGCAGCGGTGCAGGAGTCGGCTCGGGGGGTTTTGCAGGGTCAGTACGTGCCTTCGGCCACCAAGTGCCTGACGCTACTGGCTACCGCTGGCGACGAGCCCCAGTGGAACCACCGCCAGGGTTCTACCGGCCATCAGGGCATTCCGCTGCTCGATCAAGACTTTGTGCACCGGGCACCGATGATTTTGCAGCTGATTCAGCAGTTTGGTCTAGAGGTGAGCAAGGTAATCGAAACCGTACCTACCCTGATTACTGACACACCCCACAGGTCTTTCAACGTGTTCTATGTGCCTGCGGCGTTAGACAGCCCCTACATTCCGGCCCAGAAGCAGTTTGTCAAACCCTATGGGGTGCAGTCGGTGCTGGGCTTTGGGGGGCTAACCCCGGCTGGAGAGCTATTTGCGGTAATTTTATTTAGCAAGGTGCCGATCCCTCTGGAGACGGCCAACCGCTTTCGGTGGCTTTCGGCCTACGTTCGCATTGCCATTGAAGGGTTTGATCGGGCCAGTACCTTTGCCGAGCAGGTTGCCTTAGCCGCCCCAGGGCTGCGCTAGCCACAGCCCTTAAAAGATCTTCGGTGCTGGGGAGTTGGTCCCAGGGTTTGCAGGGCCAGTCGATGGGCGGCGCTACCGTAGCCCTTGTTGCGAGCCAGATGATAGCCGGGGTAGCGGCGATCGAGACGCACGAGCAAGCGATCGCGCCAGACCTTAGCCAAAATGCTGGCGGCGGCGATTTCTGTATGCAGGCGATCGCCCTGCACTACGGTTTGCTGAGGTAGGCCGAGGTTGGGTATGGGCTGGTTACCGTCTACTAAGCAGAGGTCGGGGAGCACGCTCAGGCGACGCAGCGCCCGGCGCATTGCCAGGAGACTGGCATAGAGAATATTCAATCGCTCAATGTCGTAGACGGTGGCTAGCCCCAGGGCATAGTCTGTAGCCAGAGTTTTAATTGGTACGATCAAACTCTCGCGCTGGGATGGGTTGAGCCGCTTGCTGTCGGTCACCCCCAGCGACTGAAGCTGTTCACAGGCATCGGGTAACAGCACTACCACTGCTGCCACCACGGGGCCAAACAGGCACCCCCGGCCCACCTCGTCTACCCCGGCCACTTTAGTCGCCGAGTCATGGTTAGGCTCCATAGGCCATTACCCTTGGGTTTACTCGTCGCTACCGTCATCGCTACCATCGGCAGCGGAAGACCGACGGCGGCGGCGGCGGCGCACGTTGCTGGTGGCTTCGCCCTCTGGCTCAGGTGCCGCTTCGACAGGGCTGGGTTCGGCAATGGCTAGGGTTTCAATGGCCGGCTCGGGAATACCGGCGATCGCGTCTGTCGGTGCAGTTTCTGGCGGTGCATTACCACTGTCGGGTGAACCGTCGAGTAAACTTTCGGCTTCCTGAGCTTTGGCACGGGCGGCCCGAGTGCGCACTGTGCGACTGGGAGATGGCTTAGCCGATGCTTCGGGATCGGCGATCGCTAGTGTCGGCACCTCTGCCGGGGCTGCCGGAGCCGCTGTCGAAGCCTCCGCCCAAGTTTCTTCGGGTAACGAAACCACCTCCGGAGGTGCCTGGCCCGGCAGCACCACAGACACCACAACATTGCGAGGATCGGCCACCTCCTGAGTTGATAGCACCATCGGCGAAATTCCCATCATGGCGTAGATGCGCTGCTCATCGGGAGTCATTTCTACGGTCACCACCTGGGGTGAGGTAGCGGGTTTACGATTCCGGGATGGATCGCTTTGTACATCGCTTCGGCCCCCGGTTCGCCCTCGGCCACGGGTCGGTACTTTATCATCCTCAGTCTTACTGATAATTACCGGTGCCACCGACTCGGCGGGCTCCTTCACGTCGAGGCTAGGCACTGGTGGCCCCGCCTCTTTCACCACAGGTACATCTCTACCGTTGCTGCGAGTGGTGGGTAGGGGATCCCGACGGCGACGGCGGCGGTTGTTGCCTCGCCCTGAGCGATCTTGGTAGCTGGGGTGGTTGACTAGATCGAGCTCCTGCAGATCGGGGCGACCGTCTATGTCTGTATCTCCCAGGGGTGGTGCCAGCGGAGGCGCAACCCCGCCGCCAGAAATTGGCGCGCGCGGTATATCTTGCCCACTGTCGGCCAGAGCCTCGCCAGGCAGGTGAACTAGATGGCCTAGCCCGCCGCAGGTAGGGCAGGGGCGACCAAACAACTCATAAATATTTTGGCCCTGGCGTTTGCGAGTCAGTTCGACCAGCCCTAGCTCAGACAGCTGCGAAATTTGAGGCCGGGCCTTATCAGAGCGCAGCGCTTTGGTGAAGTGCTCCAACACCTGTAGCTTGTCGCGCCGCGAGTCCATGTCGATGAAGTCGACCACAATGACCCCGGCAATGTTGCGCAGGCGCAGCTGCCGAGCAATTTCGGTAGCGGCTTCGCAGTTGGTCCACAGCACCGTTTCGCGGGCGGTGGCCGAGCGCGTAAAGGAGCCAGAGTTAACGTCGATGACCGTCAGTGCCTCGGTGCGCTCGATGATAATGTAGCCACCAGAGGGCAGGTCTACCCTAGGCTTGAGGGCCTCGCGAATGGCGGCATTAACCCGGAAATATTCCAGAATAGGGATGCGCTCGCGGTGGTGGTCAATCAGTACCCCAGTGGGTACCTGGCCATCGCTCCAGTTGGCGAGGTGCTGCTTCACCCGCTTCATGCCGGTGCTAGAGTCGGTGACGATGCGGTTAACGTCTGCGTTGTAGGCGTCGCGCAGCACCCGCTGAATGAAGTCGTCATCGCGGTTGAGCAGAGCGGGGGGGCGAGTGGCTAGCGCCTGCTGCTGAATGCTTTCCCACTGCTTTTGCAGAGTTTCTAAGTCTTCAATGATGGCATTTTCGCTGATGCCTTCGGCCTCGGTGCGCACCAGCAGCCCCATACCGGCGGGCTTAACTAGAATGGCCAGAGCCCGCAGCCGGTTGCGCTCGCTCTCGCTGCGAATGCGGCGGGACAGGTTAACCCCACGCCCGGAGGGCATCAAGACCAGGTAGCGCCCCGGCAGACTGATGTTGCCCGTCAGGCGAGGCCCCTTGTTGCCAGTGGGCTCTTTCATGATCTGCACCAGCACTTTCTGCTGGGGCACCACAAGCTCAGTAATAGAACCAGCGCTGCGCTTGAGCTTTAGGGGGCCAAGGTCGGTCACGTGCATGAAGCCGTTGCGCTCGCTGTCGCCGATGTTGACGAAGGCGGCATCAATGCCGGGCAGCACGTTTTCTACCGTTCCCAAATAAATGTCGCTAACCTGGTGGCTACCCGTAGCCACGATCAGCTCTTGGATCTGATCTTCAGAAAAAACCGCAGCGATTCGGTTTTGCTCAGCAATAACAATCTGCTTCGGCATTCAAATTCCTCATACAACGCTCACCGGGGCGAATAAAGTCTGCTTTTCCTGCCCTGAGTGGGTGATTTGGCCATTCACCTGCCACGTCAACACCGCCACCGGGTCGTCGGAAAACTCGTTTGCAAAGGCTTTGCAATAAAGATCATTGCGACACCGCAACGAACTTCTGCTTCCTAAGGGCATGCACAGATCACTCAACTCGCTGGGCGACTGTGGGAATTCTTGTTCGTATTGGATCTCGTTTGCGCTAGATCTGCTTGGGTAAACCGCACAAGCTGAACAAAAATTCTGACAGAAGCCTTGAGCGCTAAGGATGTGTAGCTGCTTAAGACACTTGCTATGCACCTTTGCTCAGGTACATCAGCTCCTGCTGTGTGCATTATAGCGCCCGGCAGAAGCAGCAACATGATATTGCGTACCTTTTTACCACAAGTATGCAAAATCTGCACCCGCAATGTCGGTTTACACGGCGCAGGCGATCGCTCAGTAAGCAAAAAGGGAGGGGCGATCGCAGCCGCGATCGCCCCTCCCTTTTAATATCTAAACCGTCTTAGGATGCCGACGCTGCCGTGGCTCGGGTGCGAGTGCGGCGCTCGGTCACCACAACTTCGGGCTCGAGTTCTGCTTTGGGCTGGGGCTCTGCTTTGGCCTTTGGTTCAGCCTTGGGCTTCGACTGGGCCCTGGGTTTGGGCTCGGCCTGGGGCTGCGATTGCACTGAGCCTTCTACACCAGCTCCCTGAATCAGCAAAATTAGCATGGGGTCGCGCTTGTCTAGCTCGCGCCGTACCAAGCGGCGCAGATCTTGATCGAGGGCGGCTTTGAGGGCATCGAGGTCGAGGGTCGCTTTGCCGTTGCCGTTAGACACCACCAGCTCAGCGCCACGGCTAGATAGCACCTGGGCAATGATTTGCTTCACCTGGCCCTGGAACCGCTCCTGGGAAATTGACTGAGCTACCCCACGAATCTGCACGATGGGGTCGGCCACCAGCTTGCCGTTGTTGCCTACGGTGGCAGCAATGGTAACGACGCCGTCTTCTGCCAGCTGCTGCCGCTCCTTGAGCACGTCGCGGCCCACGACCCCGACGCGGGAGGCATCGACCAGCTCAATGCCCGAGGGCACCTGCCCGGCAATGCGAATGCCCGCTGGGTTGACCTCAACAATGTCGCCGTTGTTGATGATCACCATATTCTCAGCGGGCACGCCCATGCTCTGAGCCGTTTCGGAGTGCTTGACCAGCATGCGGTGCTCGCCGTGCACTGGCAGAAAATACTTGGGCCGGGTGAGGGCCAGCATCAGCTTTTGGTCTTCCTGAGCACCGTGGCCGGAGACGTGAATGCCCTTGTCTTTGCCATAGACCACCTTGGCCCCGCGCATCATCAGCTTGTCGATGGTGTTGACTACCGAGATCGTGTTGCCTGGGATGGGGTTGGCGGAGAAGACGACAGTGTCGCCTTTTTTGACCTTGAGCTGCCGGTGGGAGTCATCGGCAATGCGGGTGAGGGCCGCCATCGGCTCACCCTGGGAGCCGGTGGTCAAAATCAGCACGTTCTCATCGGCGGTGTGGCTGAGGGATTTGAGCGGCAAAAACAGACTCTCGGGACACTTGATGTAGCCCAGGTCACGGGCGTGGGCAATCACGTTGAGCATGGAGCGCCCCACCACAAACACCTTGCGGTTGTGCTTTTGGGCCAGTTCCAGAATCATGTTGACCCGGTGCACCGACGACGAAAAGGTAGTGACAATCAGGCGACCTTCGGCTTTGCTGAACTCGCGATCGAGGTTAGGGAACACCGATCGCTCTGAGGGGGTGTGACCGGGCACTTCAGAGTTGGTGGAGTCGCTAACCAAGCAAAGCACGCCCTTTTCGCCCGCCTCCGCTAGCTTTTGAATGTCAAAGGTTTCGCCGTCAACTGGAGTGTGGTCAAACTTAAAGTCGCCCGTGTGGATCACGATGCCCACGGGGGTGTGAATGATCACCGAGCAGCTGTCGGCAATGGAGTGGGTATTGCGAATGTACTCAACTAGGAAGGAGTTGCCCACCCGCACGGTTTCACGGGGGCGCACCTGCCGCAGCTCGGTGCGATCGCTCATGCCCGCTTCCTCCAGCTTGCCCTCCAGCAGCGCCATCGCTAGACGAGGGCCGTAGATCACCGGAATGTCGAACTGCTTGAGGTGAAAGGCAATGCCACCGATGTGGTCTTCGTGACCGTGGGTGACAATCATGCCCTTAATTTTGTGGCGATTTTCCCGCAGGTAGGTCACGTCGGGCAGCACAATATTAACCCCGTGCATTCCATCGGTGGGGAAGGCTAACCCGGCATCGAGCAGCATAATTTCGTCGTTGATCTCGAAGACGCAGGTGTTCTTGCCGATCTCATGCAGCCCCCCCAGAGGAATGATTTTCAGGGCGTTATTGGCAGAATTTGAAGTCATAAATCTCGTCAGTAAACAATCGTTGTGAAAAATTTGAAAAAGTAACGAATGGTATCTAATGCTCAACCGCGCGCAGCCTTCATCAAGGGCGCAAAAGCTCATCGGGTGCGGCCGTTATCTCACCAGCAGGCCGCACGGATGAGGCACTAGGCGTTGGTAGTAGCAGTGATAGGAACCGTTGAGGCCCAGGTCGATGTCGCAACATCGGCAGATAGAGCAGCGAGGGCCATAGACAGTACAGATAAATCCATAGATAACGTCACACAGATAGAGAGGACAAACGGGTTATTCAGTTGTTAGAAAGCTAGGAGAAACAGGCTTACCTGGGAGGGCTTAATTTAAGGGCTCTTTTTGAAATACCCTACGGGTTACCTAAAGGGAGCAGCGGCCCGCACTGGGGTTACCCGCCTGCCCTAGTGGTTTGGGGCTAAGACACCCTGGGCAGAGAGTTGCTGAAGCACCCCTGCGATCGCAATACTCACCGACTCATCGGGCATGCACAGAGGCGATCGCACCGCGCCCACCGGCCAGCCTTGCTGAGCCAACGCTACCTTAAGCGGTACCGGGTTAGTGGTCAAAAACAATACCTTAAACAAAGGCAACAGCTGCAAATGAATTTCAGTGGCCAAACGGGTCTTGCCCGCTTCGTAGGCCTGCACCATGCTTTGAATTTGAGGGCCAACCAGGTGACTGGCCACACTCACCACTCCACAGCCGCCCACAGCAAGCACCGGCAGAGTCAATGAATCGTCCCCGGAGTAGATGCCAAACTCAGCAGGGGTATGATAGCGAACCTGACTAGCGTGATCTAAACTTCCACTGGCCTCCTTAATCGCCACTATATTCGATATTTCGGCTAAGCGGGCAGTGGTCTCTACCGCCAGGGCACAACCGGTTCGTCCCGGAATGTTGTACAGCATGAGGGGCAGATCGGGAACCGCTGCCGCAATCTGACTGAAATGCTGGTAGAGCCCATCCTGGGAGGGCTTGTTGTAGTAAGGCACTACCTGTAGCGACCCGTCTAGACCCAGGTCACCCGCGTGGCGGGTAGCCTCAATGGCCTCTGAGGTAGAGTTAGACCCCGTGCCCGCAATCACCTTAGCCCGACCCGCCACGGCCTCTTTAACGACCTTGTAAAGCTGGTATTCCTCCTGCCAGCTCAGCGTAGGCGACTCACCGGTAGTACCGCACACTACCAGCCCGTCGCTGCCGTTGCTCACTAAATAGTCGGCCAGGCGCTCGGCTACGGCATAGTCTACGGTGCCATCTTCAGAAAATGGCGTCACCATTGCCGTTAGCACTTTGCCAAAATACGTCACCCGAATGCCTTACGTCCTACGAAGTCTATATGTTGAAGCCCAACGTCCTTGAGATTATACCAAGTTCGCTCCTGTAGGGCTGACCCTGGGAAAGATTAGTGGCTAGCGCCCACCGCCTGGGGGACCAACAGCAGTTCTGCAATCTGAACGGCGTTGAGCGCTGCCCCCTTGCGAATCTGGTCGCCGCTGAGCCACAGCTCTAGCGCGTTGGGGTTAGAGATATCTTGGCGAATGCGGCCCACCAGCACATCGTCCTGACCGCTGGCCTCCAGGGGCATGGGGAAGTAGTTACGACCCCAGTCTTCGACCACCTTAACTCCCGGAGCTTTGGCCAGTAACGCCTTAGCATCTTGGGGCAAAAAAGGTGCCTCAAACTCAATATTAACCGCTTCGGAGTGGGCCCGCAGTACGGGAACCCTCACACAGGTCGCCGAAATTTTTAGGTCAGCAGCGCCAAAAATTTTGCGAGTTTCGTTCACCATCTTCATTTCTTCCTGGCAGTAGCCCTGCTCGTTGAGTGGCGAGTTGTGGGGAAACAGGTTAAACGCCAGGGGATAGGGAAACGCCTCCATCACCGGCTCTTCGCCAGCCAGAATGGCGCGGGCCTGCTGTTTGACCTCCTCCATAGCGCGGGCACCGGCTCCGCTAGCCGATTGGTAAGTGGCCACTACCAGCCGCCGCACGGGCTGCACCAGGTGCAGCGGCCACACGGCTAGAGCCATCAGAATGGTAGTGCAGTTGGGGTTGGCGATAATGCCCTGGTGGGTCTGAGCCGCCTCGGGGTTAACCTCAGGCACAACCAGGGGAACGGTAGGATCCATTCGGTAGGCGCTGGAGTTGTCGATACAGACGGCCCCGGCCGCTACCGCTTTAGGTAGCCACTGCTGGGAAACCGATCCGCCCGCCGACGCCAGCACCAGATCAATGCCGTCGAACGAGTTTTCGCCCAGCACCTGGACCGGAAGCTCTTCGCCTTGAAAAGTCAGCGTTGTGCCCGCCGATCGGGGCGAAGCCAGCAGAGTTAGGTCTTTGAGCGGGAACGATCGCTGCTCTAGCAGCGCCAGCAGTTCTGCCCCTACAGCCCCCGTGGCTCCTAAAACCGCGACTCTTAACCCGTTCGACACAGCGCTACCTCATTGATTTTCAAAACGTATTGACATCAGCCGATATTAGCACTTTGGCTTGGCTCCCCCAATAACCCTGCGCTCCAGGTGAAATATAAGGAAAAACAAAACGTTCGGGCCAGGACCGTCCAATACCCGTACCCCTACCGCTAGGGGGCTGTCAGCCTAGGATTGTGGACTAAAACCAAGGAATGTTCCTCAGGTCATAGCGATAGAGTATGCTTATAAATTGCGTCAAAAGTTCTCCAGGCCACTTTGGAGCGTGCGCAGTCGCCGTCTAGTTAGCAAAAGGCCCCATGAAAGTTACCCAGGAAGTACTGCCCGACAGCCAGGTAGGACTAGAAATTGAAGTTCCCGCCGATCTGTCTCAAAAAACCTACGATCAGGTGTTGAGTAAGATGATGCGGACGGTCAACGTACCGGGCTTTCGCAAGGGCAAAGTGCCCAAGCAGGTCTTTTTACAGCGGGTAGGGGTGCCTCAGTTCAAGGCGGCAGTGCTAGAAGAACTGGTGCAGAACGCTGTCGACAAGGCGATCGCCCAGGAAGAAATCGATGCGATCGGCAACTACCAGCTCAAAACCTCCTTTGAGGACTTGATTGGGGCCTACGAACCGGGCCAGCCAATTACCATTCAGGCCTCTGTCGATGTACCACCCCGCGTCACTCTGAAGCAGTACAAGGGGCTATCGGTGCAGGCCGAAGAGATTTTGCCCGACCCTGAACGAGTTGATGCCACCCTGAGCCAGTACCAAAACAACCTGGCCACTCTGGTACCCATCGAAGATCGACCCGCTCAGTCTGGGGATGTGGCTGTTATCGACTTTGTGGGCAAGGTTCAAAACGACAGCGGTGAGTTTGAGGAGTTTCAGGGCGGTTCAGGCACTGACTTCCAGGTCGAGCTAGAGGAAGGGCGCTTTATTCCCGGGTTTGTCGAGGGCATTATCGGGATGGCTCTAGAGGAATCAAAAGACGTCGAAGTTCCCTTCCCTGACGACTATTCTCAGACAGAACTGGCGGGCAAACCTGCCGTATTTTCCATCACTCTGAAGGAAATTAAAGAAAAAGAGCTGCCCGAGCTTGACGACGACTTTGCTCAGGAAATTAGTGAATTTGAAACCATTGAAGCCCTGCGAGCATCGCTGACCGAGCGCTACGAGGAAGAAGCGGCGGAGAAAACCAAAGCCAACAAAGACGCTGCTTTGATCGAAGCCCTAGTCGAGCACCTGGAGGCCGAAATTCCCAATACGCTGGTGCAGAAAGAAGTAGACTTTCTGCTCACGCAAACCATCATGCAGCTCAGCCGTCAGGGCATTGACGTCAACAAAATGCTGACCCGTGAGCTGGTCGATGGTATGCGCCAGCGCACTCGTCCCGAGGCGATCGATCGCCTCAACCGCACCCTGGCTTTGGGTGAAGTCGCCAAGCAGGAGGGCATTCAAATTGAAGAGGAGGCCCTGAAGGAAAAGATTAAAGAGGCCATGGCTACGGTAGAAGACCCCAGCCAGATCGATCCCGATCGCCTCAAGCAGGTGCTCACCGAAGAGCTGCTGCAGGAACAAATTCTGGCCTGGCTGGAGGAAAACAATACCGTTGAGCTGGTGCCCGAAGGCAGCCTGCAAACCGAAGCCGCTGAGGAAGCCGGAGCTGAACAAGCCGAGGCCCTTGACCAGGAAACCGGAGCCGCTGGGACTGCGACCATAGATGTTGCGGCCACCGAAGCCAGCGAGGACGTCGAAGATGCCGAAGACGAAGCTACTGAAGACGCTGAAGAACCGGCTAAAAAAACGTCTAAAGGCAAGAAGTCTGGTAAAGGTAGCTAGGGGTCAAATTGCTGGGATTACTTAGGGTGGGTAGTTTGCGGAGCCAACTGTAGGGCCGACTGGGGGGAACCCACCCCGTGAACCCAAAAATTTGGGGCATAATGTCGATTAGGCCGACCAGTCGTTCGTTAAGCGAGTCGCGCCTGGTTGGTTTAGCCCAAGTTCGGATCTTGGCGCTGCTGTAAAGCAATATCCTTAAACTCTTGAAATCTCGCCCAAACCCACTATGATTGCATCGAACCCTTTGAGTAGCCCGATTTTGAGCTTGAGCCAGTCTGCCCTGCACACTAACCAGGTTCGCAGCATGCTGCCCGTTGTCGTAGAGCAATCGGGGCGAGGTGAACGGGCCTTTGACATTTACTCTCGCCTGCTGCGGGAAAGAATTGTGTTTTTGGGCACCCCGGTTACTGACGAAGTCGCCGACTCGATCGTGGCGCAGCTGCTTTACCTCGATGCCGAAGAGCCTGAGAAAGATGTGCAGCTTTACATCAATTCTCCTGGAGGTTCGGTGACGGCGGGTATGGCCATCTACGATACCATGCAGCAAATTCGTCCTGATGTGGTCACGATTTGCTTTGGCCTGGCGGCCAGCATGGGGGCCTTCCTGCTGTGCGCGGGGGCTAAGGGCAAGCGGCTGTCGCTGCCCAGCTCTCGAATTATGATTCACCAGCCCTTAGGTGGTGCCCAGGGGCAGGCGGTGGATATTGAGATCCAGGCGCGGGAGATTCTCTATCACAAGACCCGCCTCAACGAACTCATTGCTCACCACACGGGGCAACCCATCGATCGCATCGAGACCGATACCGAGCGCGACTTCTACATGTCTGCTGCCGAGGCCAAAGACTACGGGATCATTGACGATGTTGTAGAGAGACAAACGCTCTCGGCCGCTATGACTGCACTCAACTAGGGCCATTTTTATGTCTAAGTACGACTCCCATTTAAAGTGCTCGTTTTGCGGTAAGTCTCAGGAGCAGGTGCGCAAGCTGATTGCGGGGCCGGGAGTCTACATCTGTGACGAGTGCGTTGACCTGTGCAATGAGATCTTAGACGAGGAGCTGTTTGACTCGGGCACCGCGATCGCCCAGCCGGTGCCCCGCCGCGATACTCCCGCTGCCGATCGCCCCAAAACCGCTCCCGCTATCTCCCTCAGTCAGATTCCTAAGCCCCGCGAAATCAAGAACTACCTTGATGAGCACGTAATCGGCCAAAATGAGGCCAAGAAAGTGCTCTCTGTAGCGGTGTATAACCACTACAAGCGGCTCAGTTACCTGCAGGGGGCCGAGGGCGAAGCTCCCGAAGACATTATTGAGTTGCAAAAGTCGAATATTCTGCTGATTGGCCCCACAGGCTGTGGTAAAACCCTGCTGGCCCAAACCCTGGCCCGCATTTTGGAAGTGCCCTTTGCGGTAGCCGATGCCACTACTCTTACTGAGGCGGGCTACGTGGGCGAGGATGTGGAGAACATTCTTCTGCGGCTGCTCCAGGTGGCCGACCTGGATGTAGAAGAAGCTCAGCGGGGCATTATCTACATCGACGAAATCGACAAGATTGCTCGCAAGAGCGAAAATCCCTCCATTACCCGCGACGTGTCAGGCGAGGGCGTTCAGCAGGCGCTGCTGAAAATGCTGGAGGGTACGGTGGCCAACGTGCCGCCCCAGGGTGGCCGCAAGCATCCTTACCAAGACTGCATCCAAATCGACACCAGCAATATTCTGTTTATCTGCGGCGGGGCCTTTGTAGGGCTCGAGAAAATTGTTGAGCAACGGATTGGGAAAAAGTCGATTGGCTTTGTGCAGCCCGGTGAAGGGCAGTTTTCGCGCGAGAAGCGCACCGCTGACGTGCTGCGCCATTTAGAACCCGACGACCTGGTCAAATTTGGCCTGATTCCTGAGTTCATTGGCCGGATTCCAGCCACATCAGTAGTCGATCCGCTCGACGAAGAGTCGCTAATGGCGATTTTGACCGAGCCGAAGAACGCGCTAGTGAAGCAGTTCCAGAAGCTGATGCGGATGGACAATGTGCAGCTAGAGTTTAAGTCGGATGCGCTGCGGGCGATCGCCCGAGAAGCTTACCGCCGCAAAACCGGCGCTCGCGCCCTGCGCGGCATCATCGAAGAGCTAATGCTCGACATTATGTACGAGCTGCCCTCCCGCAAAGACCTGAAGCGCTGCACGATTACCCGTGAAATGGTAGAACAGCGGTCTACCGCTGACCTGCTGGTGCACCCCTCTTCGATGCCTAAGCCCGAATCTGCTTAGCCATGCCCTACGTTGAAGTCAACCAAGTTAACCACTACTACGAGTGGGTGGGCACCGATACCCCACGCGACCCGTCATCTCCTAAGCCCGTTATGGTGTTTATCCACGGCTGGGCTGGGTCGGCCCGTTACTGGCAGAGTACGGCGGCAGCTTTGGCCGATCGCTACGACTGTTTGCTGTACGATATGCGCGGCTTTGGGCGATCGCGCCTCGCTCCCGATCAGCAGGAGGCTGCTGTAGCCCGAGGCTACGAGCTAGACACCTACGCCGACGATTTGGCTGAGCTTCTGAAGGCTTTGAACCTGCCCAAGGTTTCTATCAACGCCCACTCCATGGGCGCATCGGTGGCGGTGTACTTTTTGAACCAGTATGCGGAGCTGTGCGATCGCGCCATCTTGACCTGCAACGGCGTTTTTGAGTACGACAAAGCGGCCTTTGATGCGTTTTACAAGTTTGGCGGCTACGTGGTGGCCTTTCGGCCCAAGTGGCTGGCAAAAATCCCGCTGGCCCCGCGCTTTTTTATGGCCCGGTTCCTCAGCCGCCCTATTCCCAAAGCCGAGAAGGTGGCCTTTTTAGAAGACTTCTTAAATGCCGACTATGCCACGGCCCTAGGAACGATCTTTACCTCAGTGAGCGAAAAAGCCACCCAGGTGATGCCTGTGGAGTTTGCCAAAATCTCCGTGCCAACGCTGCTGGTCTCGGGCGAGTTCGACAAAATTACTCCGGCGGATCTGGGACGTAAGGCAGCGGAGATGAATCCTAAAATTGACTATGCCCTGGTGAAGAACACTGGGCACTTTCCGATGCTGGAAGACCCAGAAACCTATTTGGGGTACGTTAACAAGTTTCTGGCTTAGACTCTCTACGGTGCACTGCTTCGCGAGTGCACCCTACGTCCTATGGATGCGCTGCCAATTGATGACCTGCTGGCCCTCGATCGCCGCCATGTCTGGCATCCCTACGCGGCGATGCCGGGTACAGGGCCAGTGTTTCCGGTGCGATCGGCCCAGGGAGTGCATCTGGAGCTAGAGACGGGGGAGCAGCTGGTCGATGGCATGTCGTCGTGGTGGACCTGCATTCACGGGTACAACCACCCCCGGCTGAACCAGGCTGCCCAAGAGCAGATGGGCCGCATGAGCCACGTCATGTTTGGGGGATTGACCCACCAACCAGCGGTGCAGCTCGCTCACAAGCTGGTGCAGATGACGCCGGAGCCCTTGCAGCACGTTTTCTTCTGCGATTCGGGGTCGGTGGCGGTAGAAGTGGCTATGAAGCTGGCGATCCAGTACTGGCACAACCGGGGCGAACCACAAAAGCAGCACTTTTTGACCCTGCGCAACGGCTACCACGGCGACACCTTTGCGGCAATGGCGGTGTGTGACCCGGTTAACGGCATGCACCATCTGTTTCGCCGCAGCCTGGTAGAACAGTACTTTGCCGCTGCGCCCCAAGTTCCCTTCGAAGGGGTGTGGGAGGAGAGGGACATCGCCAGCTTTGAGGCCATTCTGGAGCGCGATCACGGCGAAATTGCTGCCGCCGTCTTTGAGCCGGTGGTGCAGGGGGCGGGGGGTATGCGGGTTTATAGCCCCCAGTACGTGCGGCGGGCGCGGGAGCTGTGCGATCGCTACAATGTTCTGCTAATTCTCGACGAAATTGCTACAGGCTTTGGCCGCACCGGCAAGCTGTTTGCCTGCGAATATGCTGGCATTAGCCCTGACATTCTGTGCGTTGGCAAAGCGCTGACCGGAGGCTTTATGTCGCTGGCGGCAACGCTGACCACCAGCCACATCAGCGAAACCTTTGCCCAGGGGGAAGCCGGGGTATTTATGCACGGCCCTACCTTTATGGGCAACCCGCTGGCCTGCGCGGTGGCGCTGGAGAACCTGTACCTGCTAGAGAGCTACGACTGGGCCGCCAGGGTATTTGCCATTGAAGCTCAGCTCAAGCAGGAGCTAGCCCCCTGCCGCGACCTGCCAGCGGTGAGGGATGTGCGAGTGCTGGGGGCGATCGGCGTGGTAGAACTGCACAACCCGGTAGATATGGCGGTGGTGCAGCCTCAGTTTGTAGCCCAGGGCGTATGGCTGCGCCCCTTTGGCCAACTGATTTACACCATGCCGCCTTACATTATTGAGCCACCGCAGCTAGGGCAAATTACTGGCGCTATCCACAGTGTTGTAGCTGCGCTTGCCTAGGGGCGATCGCGTTTGTCGGTTGCGTCTACCTAACAAGCGCCCCCATCTTGCCATTCTGGTAGTCGGCCACGGCCTGATAAATTTCCTCAGTGGTATTCATCACAAAGGGACCGTGGCCGACAATCGGTTCGTCGATGGGTTCACCAGAGAGCAGCAGGGCAGTGGTGTCTTGCAGAGGCTCGAAGGTAAGGACGGTACCAGCAGGGTCAAAAATGCCGATTTCTGCCTCAGCGATGGGCTCTGAGTCGCCCACCCGTACCGATCCTTTCAGCACTACTAGAAGCGTGGTGTGGCCCTCAGGGACAGTCAGGTTAACCTGCTTGCCCCCCGTCAACCGCAGATCCCACATGTTAATCGGCGTAAAGGTTTGGGCTGGTCCTGGCGCGCCCTCAAATTCCCCGGCAATCACCCGCAGGCTGCCTTGACCATCGGGTAGCTCGACTACGGGGATTTGGTCAGCGGTGATGCCCTGGTAGCGGGGCAGGGCCATTTTGTCTTTGGCGGGCAGATTGACCCACAGCTGCACCATCTCAAAGGGGCCGCCATGCTTTGCAAAGTTCGGCCCGTGGAATTCTTCGTGAACTAGACCTGCCGCCGCCGTCATCCACTGCACATCCCCAGGGCCAATGATACCGCCGCCGCCAGCCGAGTCGCGGTGCTCAACCTCGCCGTCGTAGACAATGGTGACGGTTTCAAAACCTCGGTGGGGATGCTCACCCACGCCGCGCCGCGCGGTAGTCGCCGGAAAAGTGGCCGGTCCGGCATAGTCGAGCAGCAAAAAGGGGCTGATAGTTTGGCCCAGGCTGTTGTAGGCCAGCAGCGTGCGTACCGGAAAGCCATCGCCTACCCAGTGGCGACCTTGGGTGCGCTGAATGCTGTGCAGGGTTTTGGCGGTGCTGGACTGGTTTAGGGTCGGCATAGTAGCGGTCTAGCTGGTTGGGTAACGGTTACAAGAGCTGGCTGAGGTTGTCGTAGAGGGCTTCTATCTCACAAGCAAACCCAATACTGGCAAATTCAACCGTGCTCCCTTCCTGATAATTGTAGGGAATCCACAGGGTGTCTGACTTGCGCTGAAATCGCTCGACCAACACCTGCTTTTGATGAATGAGAACGTACTCTACAAACGCTGGATTCGATTTATAGTCAGCAAATTTATCTCCCCGGTCAAAAGCTTCTGTCGAATCTGACAAAACTTCGATGATGAGCTTGGGATGCACAACGAAGTCTTCATCGGAGCGGAGGTCGCGATCGTCATAGGTAACCGCTAGGTCAGGATAGTAGAACACCTCTAGGGCAGGCAATTTCACCTTCATGTCGGTGACATAGGCAATGCAATCGGTGCCGCGCAGGTGGTTGACCAACAGAGCCGAGAGGTTGCCCGTAATGATGACGTGCGCTTTGCTGGCTTCAGCCATCGCCACCATCTGACCCTGAAGGTATTCGTGCTTGATGGGGCTGATGTGCTCAAGCTGAAGGTATTCTTCAGCAGTAAAGTAGGCATGGCTCTTGCTAACGGTCATTAAGTGAAGCTTTTATCGCTAGCGGTAGGTTTATATCCAGCTCTGTATTAATAATAGCGACGTTCTGCTTCAGTACTTTCGACCAGCTTCTGAACCCGCAGCCCTATCGCTGTCCCGTAGGTTCTCTAGCGTTGAGATAGAACTATCCGGCTATGGCTTACATTGGTCATTAAGGATTGGGCTAAACCTATGACCGCGACGTCTTCGGCAAAAACTGCTTCGCAAATTCCTCAAGACCAGTGGTATCGGGCGACCTGGGCCGACTATGTGGCGCTGCGCGATCGCCCCAGCCCCGATCGCATAAAACTAGCCTTTAACGAAGGATGGCTGTGGGTCACGATGGGTGCAGAAGGTATTAGCCACGCGGCAGTCAGCGATTTATTCACCAGTTTGCTTTTCTTCTGGGCTATTCAGCACCCCAATCAAGCATTCAGTTCCTTGGGGCGGTGCTTGCTAGAACGGGCTGAAGTGCGGGCCAGTGCGCCCGACCTCGTCTTGTATGTTGGCGCTGACTATCCCCAGTGGCAGCCGGAGGAGCCGCGCCAGATTGACTTAGACCAGACCCGAGTGCCCGACCTGGTGGGCGAAATTTCTGACATCACCCTGGCCAGTGACTTGGACGAGAAAAAGCACCTCTATGCCGCCCTCGGCGTTCCTGAATATTGGGTGGTAGATGTGCGGGGACAGCGAGTGTTTGCCTTTTTGCTGCAAGAGAATGGTGAGTACCTGATTTGCGACACCTCCCAGGCGCTAGCTGGTTTGCCTATCGCCCTGCTGGATGAGACCCTGCAAAAGCTAGCTCAGGGCACCAATACCAGTGCGGCGGCGTGGCTGAGCCAGCAGATGACAACCCTGAGCAAGGAGCAGCCGTGATGAGATCTGAATTCGTCCTCTCGGGCCGGTCTCTAGCTGTTTTTCGTCGCTCTAAAATCACTGCTCTGCTGATGGCGACCATGGGGCTCACCCTCGTCGCCCGGCCGCTGGCTTCCCAAACATTGCCCCTGCCCGACCATCTAACTCCGTTGACCTCGGCAGAGGGTCAGGTCTTGCTGCGCGACAGTGAGGCGCTGGCGGACTATGTACCGCTGACCGCTCAGTTTGTGACTCAGATCAATCAGGCCTTTTGCGGGGTGGCGAGTATGGCCATGGTGCTGAATGCGTTGGGGGTTCCGGCTCCGCTGGCTCCGCAGTGGGAGCAGAATTACTTTACTCAGGAGAATCTGTTCAACGAGCAGACGGAGGCGATTATCGGTCAGGATGCGATCGCCCGCCAGGGACTGACTCTAGCCGAACTGGCTGGCATTCTTGAAACCTATCCGGTCAGCGCTGAAATCCATCACGGCAGCGATGTGAGTCTAGAGGAGTTTCGATCGCTGATTCGCACCAATCTCGAAACTCCAGGCAACTACGTGCTGATCAACTACCTGCGCCGCGCGATCGGGCAGGAGCGGGGCGGCCACATTTCGCCCCTAGCGGCCTACGATGCCGATACCGACCAGTTCTTGATTCTGGATGTGTCGCGCTACAAGTACCCGCCCGTGTGGGTGCAGGCGGAAACCCTGTGGGAGTCGATCAATACAACGGATTCGGTTTCGGGCAAGACGCGAGGGTTCCTGCTGATTGAGGCACGGTGGAGCAGACTCCAGGGTTCTACTTGACATCCCCAAAGATAATTGGCTTATCTATGAGGAACCCTGGGGTCTAACCCTAGGGAACCGATGCTCTCGGACTAAGAGGCGAGCGATCGCGCCGTCGCCCCATGCTTCTCCAGCACCACAGGCAGATCCAGCGTTAGCAGACCTTCAGGATTCAACACCTCTCGACCGTGGATAAAGCTGTAGTCCACGCGATCGACTATGCAGAAAATTAGCGCGGCTACCGGGTCGTAGGCAGTGCCGGAAAGGGCGAGGCGATCGAGGTTGATACTGACAAAATCCGCTGCCATACCGGGAGCCAGGTAGCCAATGTCAGTACGGCCCAGCACCTTCGCTCCGCCCCGAGTAGCGATCTCCAAAGCTTCGCGGGCGGTGAGAGCACCGGCATCTTCTTCTCGCACCCGTGCCATCAGAAAAGCCTGACGTGCCTCGGCCAGCAGGTGGCTGCTGTCGTTAGAGGCCGACCCATCCACCCCCAAGCCCACAGGCACGCTATGATCCAGCATTTTGCGGATTGGGGCCATACCGCTGGCCAGGCGCATGTTGCTACAGGGGCAGTGGGCCACCCCGGTGCCCGTTTGGCCAAAGCTGTGGATGACCCTGTCGTCGAGCTTGACGCAGTGGGCGTGCCACACATCTTCCCCTAGCCAGCCTACGGAGGCGGCGTAGTCGCCGGGGGTAAGGCCAAAGGTGTCGAGGCTGTAGGTAACGTCGGAGTTGTTCTCAGCCAAGTGGGTGTGCAGCCGCACGCCGGGGTAAGACCGGGCCAAAGCCGCCGACTCGCGCATTAAGTCAGTAGACACGCTAAAAGGTGAGCAGGGGGCCAGGGTAATACGCACCAGAGCGTAGGGGTCGTTGTCGTGGTACTGCTCGATCAGCCGCTGGGAGTCTTTGAGAATATCGGCCTCGGCCTCCACGAGCGAGTCGGGGGGTAAACCGCCTTTGCTCTCGCCCACGCTCATGCTGCCCCGACTGGCGTGGAACCGTAGCCCGGTTTGGCGCACCGCTTCAATTTCATCGTCAAGGGTACAGCCGTTGGGAAAAAGGTAGAGGTGGTCGCTGGCGGTGGTGCAGCCCGAGTAGATTAGCTCGGCGGCGGCAACCTGGGCGCTGAGGCGAATGGCTTCGGGGGTGAGCTGCTGCCACAGCGGGTAGAGCGCGCCGAGCCAGTTGAACAGAGCTGAGTTCTGCGCCCCCGGCACCACCCGGGTGAGAGTCTGAAAGAAGTGGTGATGGGTGTTGACCAGACCGGGGAGGACGAGGTGGCGATCGCCCAAATCCAGCACCCGATCGGCCGTTTGAGGAAGTGCCGCCGTGGTGCCTACCTGCACGATGATGTGATCGCGAACGAACAGTGCCCCCGATTGAATCTCGCGCCGCTGGTCATCCATTGTGACCAGGGTGTGGATATTTTTGACCAGCAGAGTGGGCACAGGTGGTTGGCTCCGCGACGCAGCGTTAGCACGGGACTATAGCAGGTTGCTGGCTGGTGCTAATGTTTTCCCTTAAGCAAATTTAGATTTTGGATAGGCGAGACCGTATTGGCCCAGCCACCCTAAAGTAATCGCTGGGCATAGTGGCGGCGGCTCTCCGCTACGACAGGCCAATAAGTTTGCGAAACTGCTTCACTTTGCCCTCGTAGGGCGGGTAACGCCAGTCTACATCCATCCAAAAGGGCTTTTTCAGCACGCTTTTGAGGTTGGAGAAGGTGTCGAAGCTGTGCTGGCCGTGGTAGCGCCCTATGCCGCTGCTGCCAACACCGCCAAAGGGCAGATTCCAAACGGCGACCTGCAGGATGACGTCGTTGATGCACACTGACCCAGCGGTAGTGCGATCGAGCACCTGGGTCTGCACCTGGCGATCGCGCGAAAACAGATACAGCGCCAGGGGCTTGGGTCGCTGGCGCAGGGTGGCGATCGCCTCGTCTAGGCTGCGGTAGGTCAAAATCGGTAAAATGGGGCCAAAAATCTCCTCTTGCATAATCGGGTCGTCCCAGCTGACGCTGTCGATCAGCGTGGGGGCAATGTAGCGATCGCTGCGATCGTGCTCGCCCCCAGCCAGAATATTGCCCTGGTTTAGCAACCCCACCAGGCGGTCAAACTGGCAATCGTTGAGCACGCGGGATAGGTCGGGGTTCTCGGCGGGGTTCTCACCGTAGCACTCAACAATCCGCTGCTGCAGCGCCGTTACCAGCTCGGCCTTGACCCGTTCGTCGACCAGTAGGTAGTCGGGGGCAATGCAGGTTTGTCCGGCATTGAGAAACTTACCCCACACAATGCGCCGGGCCGCCACCTCCACATTCACATCGACATCGACGATGCAGGGGCTTTTGCCACCCAGCTCTAGCGTGACCGGGGTGAGGTGCTGCGCCGCCGCCTGCATGACAAGTTTGCCAACCCGCTCGCCACCGGTAAATAAAACGTGGTCAAACCTTTCGGCCAGCAGAGCCTGGGCGGTATCGACCCCGCCTTCGACAAGGGCTACGTGGGCGGGGTCGAAGGTTGCCTCTACCAGCCGAGCCAGTACCTTAGAGGTTGCTGGGGCCAGCTCCGAGGGCTTGAGGATGGCGCAGTTACCCGCCGCGATCGCCCCCATCAGCGGCGAAATAATTAGCTGAAACGGGTAGTTCCAAGGCCCAATAATCAGCACCACCCCCAGGGGTTCGGGCTGCACCCAGGCCGAACCTGGCTTTTGGCTCAAAGACAGCGATACCTTGCGGTGCTTGACCCAGCGGGGCAGATGTTTGATTACATAGTCCAGCTCACCGATCGTGCCGATCTCGAAGCAGGCCTCAAACTCAGGCCGCCCCAAGTCTTGCCGAGCCGCGTCGATAATGTCGGCCTGGTAGGTGAGAATGGCCTCTCGCAGCGCCTTGAGCTGAGCAAGGCGAAACTCAAGGCTGTGGGTGGCCCCGGTATTCCAGTAGGCGCGCTGGCGAACCAGCAGATCGGCAACGGGGGCGACTAGAGTAGTCATGACTGGCCTCTAGGAAATTAGATCGCGGACAGGTTCAACTCAATTGTTCCACGCCGCAAAGCCCTGCGGCGATCCGCTAAATAAATCTTGCTGTGCTGACGCCTTAGAAAGAAACCATGGCCTCGTAGGCTGGATGACACGGCACAAACCCCAGCGGCAGTATTCTTTGACTGGGGTTGCGGTTAATTCACCTGCCCTAGCCATCCATCCGCAACCCGTCTACCGCCGCGATAGCCTGGCGTTCCCCTAGGACGTATCGTCAATTTCAGCTAAAGGCCTGATGCCATCGGCATTGCCACGTCCGATCCAAAACGTAGGCTAGGGGCTGTAACCCTTGGTTCTCGGACCATCGACGGCTAATTGATGACAGCCCTTAGCTATCTTTCAGAAACTCCGGTTTTTCTCTGTGTAGTTGATCTAAAATCATCGGTTTTTCAAGGCAATTAGCATGACTCGTTCCTCTGAGCTGCTTCACTCAGACGGCCGCAAGGCCATTGGCCAGCTGCTGCACAGGGCCATTACGGCAGCCCAGATTCAACAGCCTCAGCTCTTAACGGAGCCCTGTCGCAAGTGGCTAAGCGGCACCTCCGCTGAGGCCCAAAGCCATAAAATCAATGCTTTGCTCAGCAAACAGCCCGATGCCGCCACGGTGATCAAAGCTGTTGAGCAGGTTCTGGCGCAGGTATTTGTTCCAGCCTTTAGAGGCTCCAAACCCTACAGCAAACTTTTGCAGCGGGTGCAAACCCTTGCGGCTGGCCCTGCCGAGGCCGCAGACGCGCCAGTTCAAGCGCCTCACCCTCCTTCGACTCGCCAGGCTGACCAGGACGTCGCCCTCGACCCGGCTGGAACCGGGCTGCTGCTGGTCGATGCCGAAAATATGAACCCGCCCGAAGCCCTAGAAACCCTACTTCAAACGGTCGCCCAATACCCGCTGCGCTATCGCCTGGCCTTTGGCAATTGGCGCAAGCTTGGCGATCGCGACCAGGAGCTTTACCGGCGGGGGTATCAAATGGTGCATGTGCCCTCGGGCAAAAACAGTGCTGATATCAAAATGTCCCTCGATGCCTTTTTAATCTCTCTGTGGAATCCGTCGCTGCGGGAGGTATTTATTTGCTCCACAGATTCCGATCTGCTGCATTTGGGCCATGCGCTGCTGAATTTGGGTATCGTTCCCTACCGAGTTAGCCGTCGTGGCAACGACTTCGTCATCCGCAATATTGCAACCCAAAGGAGTCAGATTGTTCGCGGCACGATTGACGCCACCATGGTCAAAATGCCGTCGTTAGCCCAGCTAAAGCGACGGCTGAAGAACCTAATTTTGGAAGAGCAAAAGGCCTCTCCGGGTAAGCCGATTACCCTAGGGCGACTGGGCAAGCTCTTTAGCGATCGCAACCAGGTTTCTGTGGGTCAAGTGCTGCAAAACTACCCCAGCTACAGAAACTTAAAGCATTTTCTAGAAGCTCAGGAAGGCTTTGAACTTTGCCCTCTGCCCGACGGGTTTCAAATTGAGGTGCGACTAACCGAGGTGCGACTGCCAGCCCCGGCAGAAAACACAGCCGTTCCCCTGGTGCCGCCGCCCAATCAGGGGCTAGAACAGCCGCCTGCCGCCGTGCCCCAGCCCATTGTCGACACCCAGACCCTAGAGCAGGCCCTCATCAAGCTGCTGTGGAGTTTGTCTTCGCAGCAAACCGGCGGGACGATTCCGCTCTCGGTCCTGAGCGTGCATTTTGCCCACGTCCACCAAGAATCCCTCAGCAGCGTGCTCAAGCGAATTGGAGAACCGAAGGGGCTGCCTAAGTTTTTGGCTAAGTGCCGCTCGCTTCGCATTCATAAACAGGGCGCAGACTGGCAGGTTGCTATGGCCTGCGTTAGCTAGGCAATGGTTAGCGCGATCGCGCTAACCATTGCCAGATCGAGTTGTGAAGCTTGGTTGTCAGTCTCTAAAGATAGCGTTCTCTAAATGCTCAAGGGCAATTTCGAGGTCGTCGTTGACAATTTGCTCGTCAAATTCTGAGGCGGCGTCAATCTCAACCTGTGCCCGCTGCAGCCGTCGCTCAATGGCATCGTCGGCATCTTTGCCGCGCAGTCGAATGCGGTTTTCTAACTCTTCGATAGAGGGGGGCAGCACAAAGAGCTGGAGGGCGTTGGGGAAGGTTTCGCGCACCTGGCGGGCACCCTCTAGTTCAATTTCTAAAATCACCCAGTGGCCTGCTTCAATCTGCTGCATAACCGGGGCTTTGGGGGTGCCGTAGAGGTTGCCCGCAAACTCGGCCCACTCCAGCAGTTCGCCCCGCGACACCATCTCCTGAAATGCTTCTCGGCTTACGAAAAAGTAGTCTTGACCATCGACTTCGCCGGGGCGGGGAGCGCGGGTGGTGGCCGACACCGACAGTTTGAGCATGGGGTAGCGGTGGCGCAGCGATCGCAGCAGCGTACCTTTGCCGACCCCGCTGGGGCCTGTAAATACAATCAGCCGACCCAATCGAGGCGTAGCTAGATCAGGCGTCGTATCTAGGCTGAGGGTACTGAGCGGGGTAGGGGAGCTGACGGTCATAGCGGGCGCTGATTATGTACGACAGAGATTCTTATTCTAGTTAACCCTCTACCAATGGACGGATGAAATTCCGCTAATTAACCTAATTTTTTGGCCTAGGTTTCGGGTAGGTCAAACAGTACTGTGGTCATATAGCGCTCGGCCCAGGCTTGGCCAAAGGCTTTTTCGAGCACGCGGCGGGTTTTGTCATTCTTTTGCTGCTGTTCGCAGTAGTGGCGCTGACCTGCCATGATTGTTGCTCTCTGGTCTGGCGTAGCCGGGGACGCTAACGCCTGCTGACAGTGCAGCGCTAGATAGTTGGCAATCAACTCCACGAAGGCTGTTTCTTCGGCTGGGCTAGCGGGGCGAATAAACCGGCAGTAGGGCGAAAAAATGGTGCCCCAGCCGGGCAGGTCGCGCTCCTCGGCGAAGGTTTGAGCGGGCAGCTGATCGAGGGCCGTCGTGTAGCCCTGGGGCAGTGCCCCAGTAACCGGCGAGAGATCAATAATAGCGGCGCTAATTTGGCCCCGTCCGCCGACCAGGTCACAGCCAAACATCGGCAGGTTGTACTCGGGCCGGGGAAACATCACACAGTGGAGAATGTCTAGGTTTGCCCCCACCCGCGCCAGCTCCAGGTGCAGCTTGCGAAACTGAGGTGTCTGGTAGCACAGGTTTTCAATGGTGAGCTTTTCGCCCTCCAGGCGGCCCTCAATGTAGCCCAAATCCTCCGGCAGGCGGTAGGGTGACAGGTCTAGGTGCTGCTGCCAGGTGGCTTCGATGCGATCGGTCAGACCCCGAATCATCGGGTGCTGCTGGTCGCGTAGAGAGGTTGGAGTTGGGGCTACCATAACACCCGAAGAACGATGATAAGTTCTCAGCATACCAGCCCAACTGGGGATACTAGAACTCTCTGGCGCTAGACCCGGCTACAATTTGACCCTAGGGCGTGTCATCAATCCTAGCTACAATTCTTAGCCCATCAGCGCTGTCGCGGCCCAAAAATAGGCTGGGGGCTGTAACCGCCGATTCTTGGGGCTATGGCAAGTAATTGATGACAGCCCCTAGAGGTATCAACTGTGTAGGTGCCCTTGCCGTGAAGCTAACCGATTGGATTAACCTGGTCGCCCTGGGCATTGCCCTGGTCATTTTGTGGCAGTTTCGCCAGATTGTCTTACTCATCTTTGCGGCGGTGGTCATTACCATTGCCCTCAACAGCCTGGTACGGCTCTTTTCGAGGGTGTACGGCTGGCCGCGTCCGCGATCGGTGTTGGTAACGGGGGCGTTGGTGCTGTTGGGGGGGGTCCTTTTTCTGGGCCTAATGCTGCCTTTATTTGTCAGCCAGTTTCAAGAGTTGCTGCTGCTGACCCCCAAGGGGTTTGAGCAGCTGGGCGTCTGGTTTGATACCTTTCAGGCCAACCCCCCCGACTGGTTTCCAGACCAAGACCTAAGACTGGTGCCGGGCTTACCCGACCTACTGCGCCAGGCCGCCTCCATTGGGTCTACGGTGTTTGGCAACTTTTTAACGTTTTTCTCCAGTTCTGTGGCCATTGTGCTGCAGGTGCTGCTGCTGCTCATACTCACCTTGATGATGTTGGCCAACCCAGCGGCCTACCGACGGCTGCTGCTGCGGCTGTTTCCGTCGGGCTACCGCCGCCGCGCCGATGAAATTTTGACCAAATGCGAGAAGTCTCTCATGTTTTGGCTAGGTGGAGTCGCCCTCAGCTCAATTTTTGTCGCTACGATTAGCTTCACGGGGCTGGTGCTGTTGGGGGTACCCTACGCCTTTGCCCATGCCATGCTGGCAGGGTTGTTTAACTTTGTTCCTAACCTGGGGCCGACCTTGAGCGCGGTCTTTCCGGTATTTGTGGCGCTGCTGCAGTCGCCCGGTACAGCACTAGCGGTGATTGTGCTGTACGTGCTGATTCAAAATGTCGAGAGCTACTGGTTTTCGCCGATGGTGATGCAGAAGCAGGTAGACCTGCTGCCTGCCGCCACACTCATTTCCCAAATCTTTTTTGCCACCTTTTTCGGGCCTGTAGGGCTGATTTTGGCTCTGCCCCTGGCGGTAATCTGCAAAACCTGGATTGAGGAAGCCTGGATTATTGATGTGCTCGATCGCGCGGGCGATCGCGAACCGGAAGATGCTGACCAGCCTCCTCACTCGGACTACGTGCGATCGCAGCCCGACGCCTAGGGTACTGGCTCACCCCAAGGCTGCCCCACCAATATCTATGTATCTAGGGAGTGATTCTCATTCAGGGAGCGATCGCGCTCCCTAACATTTTGATGAACGTTTAATCAATAAAAAAAAGCACTGCTGTCAAGTCACTCAACCACTGGAGCCCGCAGCAAAACGACTGGCACAGACGAACTCCAGCGGTGGAAGTCACGCTAAAGCTCCGAAGAAACCACCGCATCGTCATTGAGCGCAATATGTCTTCATTAAGATCTCATATTGAAATCATAAATCTTCCATGAAAATACCTAGGCCTCGCTAGCAGTTCCTGCTCCGACTTCTTTAAAGTTTGTAAGACAACGGTGAACCAGCTAGTATTTCTCCGGAAGCGTTTTAATAGCCGCGAAGAAATCAGGTTGCCAGGCAGGCCGTTTGTTTACTAACTGTTTTTCTTCTTTGAGTTGGGCACTAACGATAGGTTAATCACCGTCAAGGCAGCAGGATAAGTATGCTCTAGTTCGCGGATACCTCTAGATGGCCGAAGCTCCGACGAGTCTTTCACGTGTTATTTCGAACTACAACGGCGGTGCAGCATTTTGGCCATGCCTAGCGAGCATTCCCTACGGCTCGCTACTACCCCAAGAAGCCTACGTACAGCTCTCAGCAGGTTGCATAAACATTTGGCGATCGGACGCTCTCAAGGGTCTTAATGACCGTCTGGGGGCGATCGGTGGGGGATCCTAACCCAAGCCAAAATCTAAGACGCAAGCCGTCTAGGGCGGTGACAAGAGCGCCCCGCCCGCTTCGCGCTCCGGACGATTTTATCAGTTCAATACAGGAGTTCCCGTCCTATGTCTCGTTATCCAGTTATCATCATCGGTGCCGGACCGGCGGGGTTAACCGCAGGCTACGAACTGATCAAGCAGGGTGTGCCGTCGATCATTTTGGAAAAGGCCGCGAAAGTCGGGGGCATCTCCCGGACGGAGGTGTACAAGGGCTACCGCTTCGACATTGGCGGTCATCGCTTTTTTACCAAAGTGGGAGAAGTTAACACCATTTGGGCTGAAATTTTGGGCGACGATTTTATTCAGGTGCCACGGCTATCGCGCATTTACTACCAGGGCAAGTTTTACGACTACCCGCTCTCACTGCTGAAAACGCTGAAGAATCTGGGGCTAGTGTCTAGCGTTCTCATGGTGGTCAGCTACCTTAGGGCCAAAGTCAAAAAGCGGCTGAACCCAAACGTTGAGGCTGAAACCTTTGAAGAATGGGTAACCGACAGCTTTGGCGAACGGCTGTATAAAACCTTTTTTAGGACGTATACCGAAAAGGTGTGGGGCATACCCTGCAGCCAAATACGGGCCGACTGGGCCGCCCAGCGAATTCAAAACATGTCGCTGAAGCGGGTGGTGATCAACGCCCTATTTGGTAGCCAAACGGCCAAGAGCCTGATTAAAACCTTCGACTACCCGCGCCTGGGCCCCGGCATGATGTGGGAGCGCTGCCAAGATCTGCTGGCAGCGCAGGGAACGGTGGTGCAGTTGAACACAGAAATTGTTCGCATAGAGCACCAGGGCACCTTTGTCACCAAGGTAATTGCCAAACAGGTGGATCCCGCTGGGGCACTGCCCGATCGCACCCTTGAGCTAGCCGCCGATCACGTAATTAATTCGATGCCCATTTCTGCCCTGGTGCATCGGCTCGACCCACCGCCCCCGCCGGAGGTGCTAGCGGCGGCTCGGGGGCTAAAGTATCGCGACTTTCTGATTGTCTCGCTGATTATTGATCAGCCTGACCTGTTTCCCGACAACTGGCTTTACATCCACAGCCCTGAGTTTAAGGTGGGCCGCATTCAAAACTTTAAGAACTGGAGCCCAGCGATGGTGCCCGATACCAGCAAAACTTGCCTGGGCATGGAGTACTTCTGCAGCGTGGGAGACGAGCTTTGGGAAATGCCTGACTCAGCCCTGATGGAGCTGGCCGCCCAAGAAATCACTCGCCTGGATCTTGGCGTACAACTCAAAGATATTGAAGACGGCTGTGTCATTCGCCAGCACAAAGCCTACCCAGTGTACGACGGCGACTACCGCCGACACCTGCAGGTGCTGCAGGACTACATCGAAACCTTTGAGAACCTGCAAACGGTAGGCCGCAATGGCATGCACCGCTACAACAACCAAGATCACTCCATGCTGACGGCGCTGCTGGCCGCCAAAAATGTTTTGGGAGAAAACCACCGCCTGTGGGAGGTGAATGTGGAGCGCTCGTACCACGAAAACTTTACTAATGAGGAGTGGACGAAGCTGCGGCAGCGGCAGACCTCAACCCAAGAGACTGATCCACAGCCCCTAAATCTAACGGTTCAAACAATAGGAGGATAAATGCTATGCAAAGTGCAGACTATCCCCTAGTTTCAGTTATTATTCCTGTCTTTAACGATGAAGCAGGGCTTTACCGCTGCTTGGAAGCGCTTTCGCAGCAAACCTATCAGGCTGTCTGCCTGGAGATCATTGTGGTGGATAACGGCTCTGACTCCCTAGAGGGCGTGAAACGCCTGGCAGATAGCTATAAGAACGTAAAGCTAGTGCAGGAACAAACTCCGGGTTCCTACGCCGCCCGCAACCGGGGTATTGCCTTAGCCCAGGGTGATATTCTTGCGTTTACCGATGCTGACTGTATTCCAGACCTCGCTTGGATAGAACGGGGTTTGACCTATTTCAGGCAGCCACATAACTACGATATGGTGGTTGGTAGGGTTGAGATTTTTCCTCAGGATAGCCACAACCCTAGCCTGGTGGAGCTCTATCAGATGGTGTCGCTGTTTCCCCAGGAGCGGTATTTGAAGATCTTTAAGGGCGGTGCCACCGCCAACGTGTTGGTGCGCCGCTCGGTGATTAAGGACGTTGGGCCGTTTAACCAGTCGCTGAAATCCTTTGGTGATTTGGAGTGGGGAGGCCGGGTGTTTCAGGCGGGCTATGCTCAAATCTATGCTGAAGATGTCAGGGTGCGGCACCCGGCTCGACCTACCTGGGATGCGCTGCGCCGCCGAACGATGAGGACCGCTGGAGGCATGTACGATCACTTTATTCGCCCGGAGGATAGCTGGCTGCAGCAGACTAAAATGCTGGGTCGGTTGATCGCACAGGATCTTATTCCGCCGGTAAATTTCACCATTAGTAACTTTAAAAATCCGACATTAAAAACGCTCAAGCAGCGCTTGGGGGTCTCTGTTTTGCTCATGGGGCTGCGCTACGTCAGCGCGTTGGAGAAAGTGCGGCTGCGGCTGGGGGGCACCTCCCGGCGCGCTTGATGGGGTGCTGGCAGTTAGTAGACAAACACCTGGTAGAGCAAAACTAGTAGACAAAAACCCAATGGATCTTAAACAGAAGGCCGCTAAGGGAGTGGTTTGGACGGTAGTGCAAAACTGGGGCAGCCAGGCAGTTTCCTTAGTTGTCTTTTTTATATTGGCGCGGCTGCTGGGGCCGGCAGATTTTGGCCTGGTGGCTCTGGCCAACGTGTTTTTGGCGTTTGTGCAGGTGTTTTTGGCCGAGGGGTTTGCCAAGGCGCTGATTCAGCGTCGGCAGATTGACCAAACCCATTTGGATACGGTTTTTTGGCTTAATTTTGGTATAAGCGTGGTGCTGTGCGCGTCTACGTTGGGGTCGGCAAGCTGGATTGCGGGGCGGTTTGAGGCACCGGGGCTAGTGCCGATTTTGCAGGCTTTTTCGGTTTTGTTTGTGATTACTTCGTTTAGCACGGTGCAGCAGGCGTTGCTGGAGCGGGCGTTTGCGTTTAAGGCGATTGCCCTGCGATCGCTAGTGGCGACAGCGCTCAGTGGCGTGGTTGGGGTGGCTATGGCGCTGGCGGGTCTGGGGGTGTGGAGTTTGGTGGGCCAGCAGCTGGTGTATGAGCTAGTGGCGGTGGTGGTGCTGTGGCGGCTCAGCGATTGGCGACCGGGTCTACACGTGGCGCTGACCCCCCTCAAAGAGCTGTGGAACTTTGGCATGACCACCTTTGGATTTAACGCACTGACCTTTTTTCACACGCGAGCGGACGACCTGCTAATCGGTTATTTTTTTGATGCCACGGCCCTGGGTTACTATAGCCTGGCCTACCGAATTTTGACGATTATGACCTACCTGTTGGTAAACACTAGCAACCAGGTGGCGCTGCCGACCTTTTCGCGGTTGCAGGATGACCTTGATCAGCTGAGACGAGCCTACTACCGGGCGACTCAGCTTACCAGTCTGATTGCCTTTCCGGCTTTTGTAGGGGTAGCGGTGCTGGCGCAGCCCCTAGTGGTGGTGATCTTTGGGAATCAGTGGCTACCAGCGGTGCCGGTGCTGCAATTGCTGTCGCTGGCTGGGGTAATACGCTCGGTTACGTTCTTTAAAAGTTCTGTGCTGATGGCGATGGATAAGCCCCACTGGCGCTTGGGCCTGGGGCTGGTGGATACCACGCTAAACGTAGTGGGCTTTGTGCTGGCGGTGCGGTGGGGAATTGAGGCGGTGGCGCTGGCCTACTTAATTCGGGCCTACGTGATGTTTCCAGTGGGGCAGTGGGTTGTGGGGGCTTTGATTGACGTGCCTTGGTTGGTGTACCTGAAGCAGTTTGTGGGGCCGCTGGTGAGCACGGCCCTGATGGCGATGGTGATGCTGAGCCTGAATTGGGTGGTGGGCGATCGGCTGAGCCCCCTGGTGCTGGCGGTGGTGAGCACGGCGGCAGGGATGGTAACCTACGGAGTAGCGGTGATGGTGGTGGCACCCGAGCTGTTTAAGGAGGTGCGGCAGCTGACGCGGCTGGCCTTAGGCAGTGCCTCTGATGGGTGACGGGCAGTGCATGACGGTTTGATGTTTAGGGCTCCAGGGGGGTATGACTGCTTTGAAGTAGCTAATGGCTAAGGTGGCGATGTTTTACATTAATCGTAGTGGCAGCACGGTGACTGGCGACCTGCTGAGCCAGAATCTGATATTTATTGAGATGGGTGGTTGTTTGAGACGACCACGCATGGCAGCTTTTAGTACTTCTCACAGCTGTGGCCTAGCCGGTTGACGGATTTTGTGCGGCTGCATGCCCTGAAAGCCCGGCTGCTGAAGGGCGGTGCGAAGTACTGGTGGTCTGTCAAGATAAGTTTTGGAGATAGAGAGCGTGCAGCTTACGCCGAGCATCGTGGATGTTGAACTGCCAGAGAACGCTTCGTCGGCGCTCATTGGTGGTTTGACTCGAGGCTTGGGCTTCAACCTATGGGGTGGCTAAATCGCCGATGCGTCGTCCGGCGAGACACTGACGGGAGAAGGTACTCAACTCGCTCTCGGCAATGTGAGCCAACTGCCATGCTTGGGGGCTACGAGTGGATGCTGTAGGAGTAGGAACCCCGACCTAGTACTGAAGATGGGTGCGATGGAGCCAAATACTCAAAGCAAAATGTTCAGAAGGGGAGGGCACACATGCCCTCCCCTTCTGAATATCCCTGCCGACTAGGGGTTAAGCCTCATCAAGGGCCGCGATGCCGGGCAGCTCTTTGCCTTCGAGCAGTTCGAGACTAGCGCCGCCGCCAGTCGAAATGTGGCTCATTTTCTCAGCCACACCCACCTTTTCAACCGCTGCCACCGAGTCGCCGCCGCCGATGATGGTGGTCACGCCCTGGTCAGTCAGCTCGGCCAAAGTATGGGCGATCGCTTCGGTACCTGCCGCAAACTTATCGAACTCGAACACGCCCATGGGGCCATTCCAGATCACCGACTTGCACTGCTTCAGCGCGTCCTGGAATACCTTGATCGAGTCGGGGCCAATGTCGAGACCCATCCAACCGTCGGGGATGGATTCAACGCTGGCGGTTTGCGCGTTGGCATCGGCGGCAAAGTTGTCGGCCAGCACCACATCGGTGGGCAGCAGCAGGTCAACGCCTTTTTCTTTGGCCTTGGCCTCCAGCGCTTTGGCTAGCTCCAGCTTGTCCTCTTCCACCAGCGACTTGCCCACGTTGAGGCCGCGCGCCTTGTAGAAGGTGAAGATCATGCCGCCGCCGATCAGCAGCTTGTCAACCTTATCGAGCAGGGTCTCGATTACGCCGATTTTGCTGGAAACCTTAGAGCCGCCGATAATGGCCGCCAGGGGCTTCTGGGGGTTTTCGATCGCGGCCTGTAAATACTGCAACTCTTTCTCGATCAGGTAGCCCGCTACCGAGGGGCTGAGGTACTTGGTCACACCCTCGGTGGAGGCGTGGGCGCGGTGGGCGGTACCAAAGGCGTCGTTCACGTACAGGTCAGCGTTGGCGGCCAGCTGCTTGGCAAACTCAGGGTCGTTGGCCTCTTCGCCGGGATAAAAGCGCACGTTTTCGAGCAGGGCCACCTGGCCATTTTCCATCGCGCCTACGGCGGCGGCGACCTCATCGCCAATGCAGTCGTCGCACTTGATCACGTCCTGGCCCAGCAGCTCGCTCAGGCGCTTGGCCACGGGGGTGAGGCGCATGCTGTCGACCACCTGGGCCTTGGGGCGACCAAAGTGGCTGGTCAGAATGACCTTGGCCCCTTTGCCAGTGAGGTCTTGAATGGTGGGCAGGGCTGCCCGAATGCGGGTGTCGTCGGTAATGGCACCCTGGTCGTCGAGGGGGACGTTGAAGTCGGCCCGCACCAGTACCCGCTTGCCCGAAACGTCAGCTGCCGACAGGCTCGCCACCGATTTTTTAGTCACTGTAAAATACCTCCTAAAACGGGTTAAGACTTTGCATTTATTACGTTATGCAGCGCACGGGTGGCAGCGGCCCCAACCTTGACTAAGGTAGACTTGAGGCGGGTGATGCAGCGCAACCCAAGGGCTGTGTCTGTCGTAATATTTACCTATGGCCGCCCTCATTTTACCGGAGTGTGAGTTCCCTTCGATACGCCATGTTCAAGACGGTTTTATTTCCTATCGACATGAGTTCTGAGGCGCAGCAGGCGGCTCCTAAGGTGGCAGAACTGGTCAAAACTCACCGGAGTCGGCTGGTTTTGCTGTCGGTTGTTGAACCCAGTACTGCTGAGCAGCCCCAGCCCGACGGGCAGTCGTCGCCTGAAGCCGTGGCCCAGCTCCTGAATAAAGCCAAGGAATTGTTTTCTGCCCAGGCGATCGAGGCCGAGGTCATCGAGCGCGAGGGCCAGCCCGCCTTTGTGATCTGCGATGTGGCCGACGAACTCAACGCCGATTTAATCGCCATGGGCTGCCGGGGCGTGGGCCTGATCGAAGACGTGCAGAACGAGAGCGTCACCATGCGGGTAATCAACCTATCACCCTGCCCGGTGCTGATTATTCCCTAGGTAAAGAGGTGGATGGGTAGGCGGGTAGGTGGGTGGATAGGTAGATGGGGGGATGGGTGGATGCGAGCGGCATCTACTGGGAGGGGTTGTATAGAGATGGTGCGTAGGTACGTAGGGTGGGCAGTGCCCACCAGTGGCTCTGGCCTCATTTAGACTACCCTGGCCCAGCTATCGCTGTAGACCTCAGAAAAACTTCCTCAGCCCCAGCTCCTGGCGCACGATCGCAAGCGGTTTCTCCCAGTTGAGTTCGGGCGGGTAGGCGATCGCAGCCCTTCCCCTTACCCCCATACGAAAGCCCCGCACCAGCGCCCGCAGCAGCGGCACTGTCCACAGCGGATTGGTCAAACTGAGCGGCACAAAGGACAGCACAAACACATTCAGCAAATCCCGGTACTGCACCAAGGTGTAGGCCGCCACCCCAAACTCCCCAATGGGCGAGGCGTCGAACCCGGTAAAGATATGGTAGATGTCGTGGCTGATGGCTATGCGCTGGCGCAGCCATTCGCTGTTGACCTCATCGGTCATGAAGATTTCTGGGTCAAACCCGTAGCGGATCATGTGGCGAGCATAGGCACCGCCCAGGGTGTCGGGCGGTAGCTGCACCAGGGCATCGAGATCGACTGCAATAGTGCGGTAGGCCAAGTGAGAGGCCTGGCGAGACAAGCGTTGCTCGACCCAGCGCTGCCACTGACTGTGGCGTCCGGCGGCGAGAATGTGCAAAATCCCGGCGGCAGGGTCACTTAAAAAGGCTCGGTAGGCGGCCCCTAGCTCTGACCAGTTGATGCCGCTTAGGGGCGACTGAACGCGGCGACGCGGCTTGGATCGCGGCTGAACTCGTCTGACCATGGCGTTTCTCCAGCAAGGGATGTGAACAAATGCGATCGCGTCATCAGGCAGCAACCTGGAAGCGACATAATGAGGATGCAACTGATTGAATATGCAACTTTTTGCATTCAATATTCTTACTCTATATGCATAAATATGCATAGTCAATCTTTTGTATATTTAGCTTTGTAACGCTTTGTCATGGCCCTTTCCCACGCAATTCTTTCGGCCCTAACCGATCGCCCGTGCAGCGGTTACGACCTGGCCAAGCAGTTCGACGGCTCGGTTGGTTTTTTCTGGCACGCCAGCCACCAGCAGATCTACCGTGAGCTGGCCAAGCTAGAGCAGCAGGAGCTGGTCACCGCCGAAGCCGTTGCCCAGGAGGGCAAGCCCGACAAAAAGATCTATCGCGTCACCGAGACCGGCAAACATCAGCTCAAGGCGTGGATTGCCCAACCCTCAAAATGTGTGCCCACTAAAGACGATCTGCTGGTCAAGCTGTTTGTGGGCCATCTGGTGCCGCCCGCAACAATTCAGGCTATCCTTGAGCACGAACGCGCCCAGCATGTGGTGGTGCTGGAGGCCTACCGAGACATTGAGCAGAAATACTTTGCCCATTCCGATGCCCTTTCTCTGGCGGCTCAGTTTCAGTACTTCACCCTGCGCAACGGCATTCACTACGAAACTAGCTGGCTAACCTGGTGCGACGAGACTTTAGCTACGCTCAAAACCCTGCCCGCCGATGCGGCCTCTCCCTGGGCAGAACCGGACGAAGGCATTCATTCGTGAACCCCCACCAGTAAGGCGCTCTAGCTAAAAAATGCGAATTTCCTGAGCAACGTGTTTATCTGCAGCTCTGCCCAGCTTTACAGTGGAGTTTTTTGAACTGGTGCATTGCTGCGCGTTGGCCGAGCCTTGCCTTAGCGTTATGCATCCTACGACTTCTAGGCCTCGCCTTTTGGCGTTATGCACCCTACGATTGCTAAAGGGCCTTACCTACCGCCCACCTACTCACCCACTCACCCACCCACCCGCCTACCCATCCACCCACCCCTTCCCTCCCCATGTCCACCCCCGAAATCCAGTGGTATCCCGGCCATATCGCTAAGGCAGAAAAAGCCTTGGTCGATCAGCTCAACCGCGTGGATGTGGTGCTGGAGGTGCGCGATGCCCGCATTCCGGTATCGACGCGGCACCCCAAAGTCGATGCCTGGGTGGGCGAAAAACCTCGCGTGCTGGTGCTAAACCGGGTCGATATGATTTCAACCGAGGCACGCACGGCCTGGGAGACCTGGTTTCGCCAGCAGGGGGAAATGCCCTACTTCACCGATGGGCAGCAGGGTAAGGGGGTGAAGGCGATCGCAAAGGCGGCCCAGAGTGCGGGTGAGGCCGTCAACCAGCGCCGCCAGGCTCGCGGCATGAAGCCCCGCCCCATTCGCGCGGTGGTGATTGGCTTTCCCAACGTTGGCAAGTCGGCGCTGATCAACCGATTGCTCAACCGCAAGGTGGTGGCCAGCGCCCGCAAGGCCGGGATCACGCGCCAGCTGCGCTGGATTCGTCTCTCGGGCGATCTCGATTTGCTCGATGCGCCGGGGGTAATTCCTGCCCGGCTGGACAATCAGGCGGCGGCGGTTAAGCTAGCCATCTGCGACGACATTGGCGAGGCCTCCTACGATACCCAGCGCACGGCGGCAGCGTTTTTAGATTTGCTGAAAGGTTTGCAGCGGGGCAACGCCCCAGACCATTACCAAGAGATTTTGCAAACCCGCTACGGCGTCGCTCTAGACGACTATACCGGGGAAGGCTTTGTGGTCCAGGTGGCCGCCCAAAAATTTCAGGACAACACCGAACGCACGGCCAAGCGCATTCTCAACGACTTTCGCACCGGGCTGCTGGGCCAGTGGGTGTTGGAGTGGCCACCCGCCGAGTGATCTGGCGTTGTCGCCGTCGCTGTCCCAGACTTTTTCACTGGTGCATTGCTGCGCGTTGGCAAAGCCTCGCCATAGCGTTATGCACCCTACAGTAAGCGACATCGGTACTTCATTTGGAAGCAAGTCCCTAACCAAAAATGGCAGGGGATACTCATCCTCTGCCATTGCACATATTGATTTAGGGTAGTGAACTGGTGACTTACCAGCGGGAGAATTCCCGGTTGCCGCCATCCCGGCCGCCGCCGCCGCCACCGAAGCTGCCACGGGGGCCGCCGCCGCCGCCAGCCCGCTTCTCTTTGGGACGAGCCTTGTTAACCCGCAGCTCGCGGCCCATCCACTCAGCGCCGTCGAGGGCTTCGATCGCAGCGTCTTCGTCGGCTTCCTTTTCCATCTCGACGAAAGCAAAGCCACGGGGGCGACCGGTTTCGCGATCGGTGGGTACCGTTACTCGGCTAACGGCTCCGTACTCGGAGAAGACTTCGGTGATGTCCCCTTCCGTAGCATTGTAGGCAAGGTTTCCTACATAAATCGACATGGCACAACTCCAAATTAGACATGTGATGTAGACAAGTTCGATTCGGAGTGGTACACACCGATTACCCGAAAACTGAGATCAGACTGTGATTAACCAGCCTACCGAAAGCCAAACATGTTACCCGCCTACTTTAGCATAAGCTTTCTGAAGATAAATGCTTCTGTAACACTGTGTCAGCGGTGTTTACAGCCCCTAGGGCCGGGGTTTTTCATAAGTTTTGTAACACCAAATTACAGGCCGTTAGCGGGGTCGTGACTAGCGCCTGCTGTAGAACGAAACTTCGACATCGGCACACCATCCGGCGGCTAAGTTTTCGTACAAAAAAACGCGCTCTACTCGGTAGTACACGCCATCCCTAAAAACACAGTCGCCAATGCGCGGAATGACCGGGTAAGTGGCAAACCAAAGGGCATCTTTGAGGGGAGCTTTGGGATTGTTGCTGCTGGCCGCTAGATAAAACACCTGCACCTTAAACCCCTGGCCAGAACTGGCAGGAGTAGAAAGAGGGCTTTCGCTGGGCTTGCCGCTGCTTTTGCCGGTAGGCTTTTTGGTGGCCACAGGGTTTGCGCCACGGAACTGGCGGTTGTAGAGTACGGGTGCGTGGGGCAGGTGCACCCGTAGTTTACCAAGAGTAAGCGAGGGCAAGAGTAGGCCGGGCAGGTTTGAGAGTTGTGGGCAAAAAGGGTTTAAAGCTGGAGAGGGCTCAGCGCATAGGACGTGGAGCTGGCCTCACACCCTGTCTACTGAACCCTCTGGGCCTGATTTCGGGCCTGGTTCTGCCCAACATGGGGCCTATTTTTGGACCTAATTCTGGGCCTGGTATTTGGCCCTGGTTGAGTTAGCTATTACCACGGCGCTTGAGGGCAGCAACCATTTGCTGGCGCACAGCACTGGCCCACTGATCAAACTCAACCTCGGGGCTATCGCCTTTGTCTAAGGCGGTTCCGCGCCCCTGGGTTTTCCTATCCTGCGTCATGGTCATGTCCTCTTTGGCGGTTTTACGATCTCCTTACCTGCCTATTATTCCCTGGAGCGATCGCCCCAAGCTACGCCTTTAGGTAGGGATCTCATAACCTGTGCCTAGGGAGAAGCCCTAAATTACTTCAAACTTTTGCATTGAGTTTGCCCCAATTGTGCTTCTACCCCAGCCAGGGCCAAAGAGATGGCCAGAGGGAGTATTACAAGCTATGGCTCGGTGCCCGATACCAGTTCGATAGGGGGCAAAATGGCTCTAGACAAAACAAACTCTTGCTGCTCGACCTATGCGCCCAATTCGCACGTTTAACGTTACTCCGGCCCTGCCCCAGCGGCTAGAGGCGCTGCGCACCCTGGCCTACAACCTTCACTGGGACTGGGATGTGGAGATGGTAGACCTGTTTCGGCGACTGGACGCAGACCTGTGGGAGTCGAGCCGCTACAACCCGGTGCTGATGCTGGGCACGATTAGCCAGGCGCGGCTGAACGAGATTGCCGAAGACGAAGGGTTTTTGGCTCAGATGGACCGGGCGGCCCAGCGGCTGGAGGACTACCTGCGCGATCGCGACTGGTATAAAAAGCACCGCAAAGCTGCCGTGCCGGGGGAATGCTACGCCTACTTCTCGATGGAGTTTGGCCTTACCACCTGCATGCCGGTGTACTCGGGCGGTCTGGGGGTACTGGCGGGCGACCACCTGAAGTCGGCCAGCGATCTGGGTCTGCCCCTGGTGGCGGTGGGGCTGCTGTATCAGGAGGGCTACTTTGCCCAGTACCTGAATGCCGACGGCTGGCAGCAGGAGCGCTACCCAATCAACGACTTCTACAACATGCCTCTGCACCTGGAGCGCGACAGGGATGGCAACGAGCTGCGCATCGCGGTGGAGTACCCCGGTCGCCAGGTCTATGCGCGAATCTGGCGGGTGCAGGTGGGCACGGTGCCGCTGTACCTGCTCGACACCAACATTGAGCCTAATAACCAGTACGACCAGGACATCTGCGATCGCCTCTACGGCGGCGACATCGATATGCGCATTCACCAGGAGATCATGCTGGGAATTGGCGGCATTCGCATGCTCAAAGCCCTGGGGCTGACCCCCACCGCCTACCACATGAACGAGGGCCACTCGGCCTTTATGGCCCTAGAGCGCATGCGCGCCTTTATGGAAGACGACGGGTTGAGCTTTGCCGAAGCCCTGCAGGTCGCCCAAACCAGCCAGATGTTTACCACCCACACCCCGGTGCCCGCCGGTATCGACCTGTTTCCGCCCGAAAAGGTGCTGCACTACCTGGGCCACTACCGCCAGCGCTTTGGCCTTGGCGATGCCGAATTTTTGGCCCTGGGCCGCACCGATACCGGCGATTTTTCGGCCCCGTTTAGCATGGCGGTGCTGGCGATTAAAACGGCGACCTTTATCAACGGGGTGAGCAAGCTCCACGCCGAGGTATCGCGCGATATGTTTGGCGAACTGTGGACCGGGCTGCCCCCGAGCGAGGTGCCCATTACCGCCATTACCAACGGCGTGCACGCCCGCAGCTGCGTAGCCCGCTCGACCCAAACGCTTTACGATCGCTATCTCGGCCCCAACTGGGCAGAGGCCAGCCCCGGCGCGGCGCTGTGGGAGCGGGTGTTCGCCATCCCTGACGATGAGCTGTGGCGCAACCACGAACTGTGCCGATCGCAGCTCGTGGTCAAGGTGCGCGATCGCCTCACCCGCAGCATGCAGGATCGCGGAGCCCTGGTGCGCGAACTCACCGAAGCCCAGGAGTGCCTCGACCCCTTTGTGCTCACCATTGGTTTTGCCCGCCGCTTTGCCACCTACAAACGAGCCACCCTATTTCTCCACGACCTCGATCGCATTCGACAGATCATCACGGGCAAGGGCAGCGGTCGCCGGGTGCAGTTTGTCATTGCCGGTAAGGCCCATCCCAAAGACATTCCTGGCAAAGAGCTGATTCGCAGCATCGTTCACTTCACCCGCGATGAGGGATTAAGCCGCTCGATTGTGTTTGTGCCCAACTACGACATTCACCTGTCGCGGGATATGGTGGCGGGCTGCGATGTGTGGCTCAACAACCCGCGCCGCCCCCGCGAGGCCTCGGGCACCAGCGGCATGAAAGCCGCCATGAACGGACTGCCCAACCTCAGCGTGCTCGACGGCTGGTGGGACGAAGCCGACTACATTCGCACCGGCTGGCCCATCGGCCACGGCGAAGACTACGACGACCCCGACTACCAGGACGACGTGGAAGCTGACGCCCTTTACGACATTCTTGAGAAAGAAGTCGTGCCCCTGTTCTACGAGCGCGACAAGGACGAAATTCCGCGCGGGTGGGTGGCCAAAATGAAGGAGGCTATCTACCTCAACACGCCCCAGTTCAATACCGCCCGCATGGTCAAAGACTACGCCAATCGGGGATACTTTGCCGCCAGCGATCGCGCCCGCACCCTGTCGGCTGACGACTACGGCCCCGGCAAAGAACTCACCGCCTGGCAGGCCCGCATCACCGAGCAGTGGTACGAGGTGCGCTTTGAAGAAGTGGCGATTTCTGACACGAGCGATCTGCGGGTAAACCAGCCCTTTAAGGTGACCGCCGCCATTCGCCTCGGGGCGCTCACCCCCGACGATGTGCAGGTTGAGCTGTACCAGGGCACCGTCGCTATCGATGGCGAAATTCATACCGGGCTGGCGGTGCCGATGGCCTACCAGGGCCAAGACAACCAGAGCAGAAGCGTCTACGCCCTCGAAATGCAGTACACCGCCAGCGGTTTGCAGGGGCTTTCGCTGCGTATCTTGCCCCGGCACAAGTACCTCAACAGCCCCTACGACCCCAAACTGGTGCTCTGGGCCGACCCAGACTCGGTGCACATTAGCTCAGGGGTTGTGTCGCCTGCGATCGCCCTTTAGAAACTTACCAGCGAAACTCAACCGGCGGCGAGGCCAATGCCTCAGGTCTCGCCCGCGCCTGAGACCGATACCGCGCTTTCCCTCAGCTGAGGCTTAAAATAGACATAGGCCTGCCCTTTTGCTGCAGCCCCTGGGCACCCCCGCCCCTGATGCCCTATGTCGCTCAACTTTCCCAGCACGAATCCCTACCTGGAGAACCCTGTTCTCTGGCCTGAGGTACATGCCTGGCTGATTGTGCAGCTGGCCCGTACCCTTAACCCGGTTTTACAGCCTAAGTATCGGGCAGCGGTTGAGCAACGAGTTTATACCGATGCGCTGCTGGTGGGCATTCCCGATGTGTCGGTGGTGCAGGCTCAGCCGCACTCATTGATATGCATCAACTCCTGCAAGATATTTACGCCGCCGCTGCCCTAAAGTCGGTAATTGACTACAGCCAGCAGCCCACACCAGCCCTAACAGAGGCTGACTTCGCCTGGGTACAAACCCTGGTTTAATCGCGAAGTTCAGTTAAACGCTCAAAATCATCTACTGTTATGACCTCAGTTCAGGTTTCGTCAAATGCGTCGCGCTATGGCCAAGATATCGCCATCCGCAAGTTTGAGCTAACTGCCGACGAACCCGCCTCGGTTGGCGGCGACGACCAGGGGCCAACCCCGACCGAACTGCTGCTGGCGGGCCTGGGCAGCTGCAAGGCGATCACGATCAAAATGTACGCCGAGCGCAAGGGCTGGCCCGTCGATCGCGTCTATGTAGCAGCCGAGCTGCACACCATAGAAAATTCGTCGGGAGAAAAGCAGTCGGTGATCAAGGCTTACCTCACCCTGGTGGGCGACCTCAGCGCTGAGCAGCGCGATCGCCTGCGGGAGATCGGCGATCGCTGCCCGGTGCACCGCCTGCTCAGCGCCACCACCGCGATTCAAACCGTGTTGACCTAGCGGCAGAGCTGCTCGGGCAGGCGCTGCATAGTGCGCTCAAAGATGGCGGCATCGCCCATAGCCCGCGCCACAATCAGTGCGCCCTGAATAGCGATCAGGGCTTCTTCGCTGCGCTCCTGGGCTAGGGATTCTGCCATGCCGCCCCGGGTCAAAACGGCAGCGATCGCCCCCATCCACCGCTCCAGCATTGCCTGCACCTGGGGTTGAAAGTCGTCTTTGGCAGAGCCCAGCATCAGCGAGGCCAGCATGCAGGGCTTTTCGCCGTGGCTGTAAGCGTCACGAATGCGATCGCCCATGCACCCCAGTCGTTCCAGCGCATCGCCCTCCCCCTCTAGTGCCTCTAGCGCCGTTGCCTGCAACCACCCATCGAGGGTCGCTAACACCGTGGCAACCATATCGTCTTTGCCGCCGGGGAAGTGGTGGTAGAGGCTGGCCTTGCCCAACCCCGTCGCCTGGGAAATTTTTGACAAGCTGACTCCGTCATAGCCGTACTGCCGAAACAGATCGAGCAAGGGCGGCACATAGGACTGTTTAGCCGCAGTGGGCTTAGACATCACCGAGCATCTCCCAGAATACGTTTTGACCTATTGACATTATACCGAACGATCAGTACAGTAACCGTGTACCGAACGTTCGGTACGTCTTTAAGGCCAGCATCGCCATCAACCGCAAGAACGCAGGAGTATTAGTCCCTCAATCCTGTCGCCTCCCACTCCTCTATTCCCTAAGGAACTCACCATGATTAAGCTCTACGGACACGAACTCTCGGGCAACAGCTACAAAGCCCGCCTGTTGCTCGAACTGCTCAACCTCGACTACGAATGGGTCAAGGTTGACCTGATGAAAGCTGAGCAAAAGTCGCCCGAGTACCTGGCCCTCAACCCTTTTGGGCAGGTGCCTCTGCTGGTGGATGGCGATGTAAAACTGGCCGATGCCCAGGCCATTTTGGTGTATCTGGCGCGGCAGTACGGCGGCGAAACCTGGCTCTCCACGGATGCGCTGCCCCTGGCCCAGGTGGTGCGCTGGCTCTCGACCACCGCGGGCGAAGTGCGCCAGGGGCTTGAGAATGCGCGGCTTTACCACCTATTTGGGGCGACCAACATCAATATCGATCGCGCCCACCAAAAAGCCGATCACATTCTCACCCAGCTCGACAAGCACCTCCACAGCCGCCTGTGGCTAGAGTGCGATCGCCCCACCATTGCCGATGTGGCCGTATTCCCCTACGTCGCCCTGGCCCGCGACGGCAAAATTGACCTCAACGCCTACCCCAACGTACTGGCCTGGATTGAGCGCGTCAAGCAGCTGCCCGACTTTGTGCCTATGGCAGGCGTATAGAGCGGCAGGCAGCTTCATCAAGGATTAAGGTCTATCGGCAATGATGGCGGTAGACCTTAATCGGGGAAAGAACCTATGACCTTTGAATCGATCGCGACGCTATTTGTGGCTATGCTCATTTCGGCAGCGGTGCCCGGCCCTGGGGTGTTTACCTGCATTGCTCGCGCGATCGCCTCCGGGTTTCAATCCACCTTATACATCATTGCTGGCATTGTGCTTGGCAACGCTGCATTTCTAGTCGTTGTCATTTTGGGCTTGGCTGCCGCGGCTAGCGCCCTGGGCAGTCTGTTTATCGCCATCAAGTATCTGGGTGCCCTTTACCTGATCTGGCTTGGCCTCCGGTTGTGGATGGCCGAGGTCAACACCGACGACATCGACCGTCGGGCGGCCTCCACCAATCCAATGTCGGGCTTTTTAACCGGGCTGGTGGTGCCCTTCAGCAACTCTGCGGTGATCTTCTTTTACGTCAGCCTGTTACCCACGTTTATCGATGTCAACCACCTGGGCTGGATCGACGGTTTTACCGCCATTTTGGTGATCAGTGTAGCGCTGTTCGTCGTGCTAGCTGCCTATTCTTACGGGGCCGCTCGGGCCAGGAGGCTGCTGCGCGATCGCCGCGCCCGACGGCGATGCAACCAGGGGGCAGGCGCATTGATGTTGGGTACTGGTATTTACATCGCCGTTCGACAGACCTAAATTTTCAGCAGAAGGAGCATACCCATGGCAAATCTCGGTTGGCCCCACGAAACGTCCCCTTTCCATGCCGGAGAGCTGGCCATCCAATCGCGGCTGGGGGTGCAAGAGCAGATGGATCGCCAGGGGCGGCGGATCATTCGCGACTATTTGCCCGAGCAGCACCGTCAGTTTTTTGCCCAGCTGTCTTACGTGCTAGTGGGTACGGTGGATGGTGAAGGCCAGCCCTGGGCCTCCATTTTGGTGGGGAAACCGGGGTTCATCACCTCTCCCGACGATCGCACTCTCCACATTGCCGCTCAGCCCCTCTACGGCGACCCTCTGCACCGCACCCTAGTCGAAGGTGCAGACATTGGCCTGCTAGGCATTGAACTGCACACCCGCCGCCGCAACCGCCTGAACGGTACAGTAACAGCGATTCAGCCTGACGGATTTACGGTCGCCGTGGGGCAGAGCTTTGGCAACTGCCCCCAGTACATTCAGGCGCGGCAGTTTGATCTGCGATCGCTAGATCCAGCAGCCCCAAAACCCGTGCATTCCTTGGCGGCACTGGGAGAGGGTGAACGGGCGATCGTCGCCGCTGCGGATACCTTCTTTATCGCCACGGCCTATCAGGCTGAGTCAACGGTCAGCGCCAGCGGCGTGGATGTGTCGCACCGGGGCGGCAAACCGGGCTTTGTTCGCATAGACGATACCAACACGCTCACCATTCCCGATTTTGCGGGTAACTTCCACTTCAACACCTTTGGCAACCTAGAACTCAACCCCCGCGCCGGGCTGGTTTTCATCGATTTTGACCGGGGCGACCTGCTCTACCTCACCGGCACCGCTGAGGTTGTTTGGGATAGCCCCGCGATCGCCGCCTACGAGGGAGCCGAACGCCTGCTGCATTTCCATGTAACGCAGGGCTACCGGGTGGAGGGCAACCTACCCCTTACCTGGTCAACCCCAGAGTTTTCGCCTTATTTGACCGACACCGGCCCCTGGCAAAATCCTCAATAACGGAACAGAGCAAACCCCATTTCAGGACGAACACCGCTCCCCCCTACCCATCCACCCGCCTACCCATCCACCCGCCTACCCATCCACCCGCCTACCCTCCCACCCATCCACCCGCCTACCCAAAATGCAGCTCCACGCCGACCTCACCCAGCGCGTCGTTCTCACCACCCCCGACCTGCCCTGGCTCGACTCACCCATGCCCGGTGTCCGTCGCCGTATGCTCGATCGCAATGGTGAAGAGGTCGCCCGTGCCACCTCCCTGGTGCGCTATGCCCCCGGCAGCGCCTTTTCGCCCCACACCCACGGCGGCGGCGAGGAGTTCTTTGTGCTGGAAGGGGTGTTTTCTGACGAGCACGGCGACTACCCGGCGGGCACCTACGTGCGCAATCCGGTGGGTTCGACCCATACGCCATCGAGCGCGCCGGGCTGCACTATCTTGGTCAAGCTGTGGCAAATGCACCCCGACGATCAGACTCGGGTGGTAGTGGATACGACCACCGCGCCCTGGCACCCCGGCCTGGTGGAATGCTTGCAGGTGATGCCGCTGCACGCCTACGGCACCGAGAATGTGGCGCTGGTAAAGTGGGCACCGGGCACTCAGTTTCAGCCCCATACCCACTGGGGCGGCGAGGAGATCTTTGTGCTGGAGGGGGTGTTTTCTGATGAGCAGGGCGACTACCCAGCGGGTACCTGGCTACGCAGCCCCCACGGCAGCCGCCACAATCCGTTTAGCCGCGAGGGCTGCGTGATCTATGTGAAAACGGGACACCTGGTGGGGGCCGAAGCATTCAGTAACGCTTGAACGACACCAAAATAATGCGGCGATCGTTTTTGGCTGCTTCTTTAGAGGCTAATCCTTTATCTTGGATCTATAGCTACAGTCAGACTATGCCATGAGCGTTGTTATTTCAGATCAAGTTTTGCGATCGCTTCAAATGACTGAAGCAGAACTACAGCAGGAAATTGCGGTTCTGTTCTTTCAACAAGAGCGCTTTACGCTAGGACAGGCAAGCCGATTTGCGGGTATGAATCAGCTTGCTTTTCAACACCTGCTTGCCGATCGCAAGATTCCACTTCACTACGGTATTGCTGAACTGCAGGAGGATGTGAAAAGCCTGGAAGAAAACAACTGGCAATGATCGTTGTCAGCGATACCTCACCGCTCACTAACCTGGCCGCGATCGGGCAATTGGACCTGATACGGCAACTTTACGGCACAGTCATCATTCCGCCTGCTGTTGCTCAAGAGCTACTCAATGCGGGTGAGACCAATCCAGCGAGCTTTGCAATTCAAACATTGGATTGGATTCAGACCCAGGAAGTAACAAACTTAACGCTACTGCAAACCGTTCAAAGTAATTTAGATATTGGAGAAGCAGAAGCAATCGTTCTGGCAGTTGAACTCAGTGCTGCGCGGTTGCTGATCGACGAACGGCGAGGTCGGGACGTTGCGGTTCAGCTTGGCCTAAGAATAACAGGATTGCTCGGCATCCTGCTAACTGCCAAACAACGAGGTTTAATTGCTGAAGTACGTCCAGTATTAGATGATTTGATAGTTAATGGCTTCTGGGTACATGAGACGCTTTACACAGAAGTGCTAAGACTGGCTAGCGAAACGCGATCGCACTAAAGCACCAGTTCAGTATTCGCTGCCCCTCGCTCCATCAAACAAGAGACCCCCAGAGATTTACTCTCCGGGGGTTCTTTGATTCGCTAGTCTGCGGCGGGGGAGTAACGCCTGGTGTGTATCGAGATATACTCGCCTTCTCTACCGGTTGGCATTAGCTTTGTCCACCTATCGGGGTCGGCGCAACCTTTCGCCCCAAGCTGATGAATGGTGTCTCGTACGGCTGAGTAGTCGCCCAGGGCTATCAGGCGCACTACTTCTTGCTGCCGCACGGGCAGTTTGAACTCGTAAGTCATGTTGTTCACCTTTGTTTTGAGGAAAACGGGGAACTTACCTAGCACTCCGTAAAGGTGCGAAACCGATGGGCTAGATCTCTTAAAATGAGCCTAATCATTTCGGCTTAGCCGAGTTAAGTCGGAATGATCAGGGGATTTGAGGAGCACCACCTCCTCTCTTCCCCGCCTAGCTCATTCCCCGTGTTACGTATATTACTTGATGCGATCGGTGATTTCAACCGTATGGCCCAACCGTGCGCAACCCTATTACAACCGTAGGGTGGGCACTGCCCACCATCCAATCTATTCACCCACCACGGCGTTGCATAATTGAGAGATGAGTTAGGGTGATCTGCGATGCAATGTCCAGAATGTGGAGCCACTCACATCCGTAAGAATGGCAAGCGGAAAGGTAAACAAAACCACATCTGTGTAGCCTGCGGTCGTCAGTTT
>NZ_JADEWR010000010.1:159260-232996 GCF_015207525.1 Nodosilinea sp. LEGE 06152 | reverse complement strand
CAGGCGCTAGAAAACGTTCTGTCTACCCGTGGCCCCGCCCGCAAAAACTGGGCCAGCATCAAATTTGTCCTCGCCTTTGCCCTCGCCCTGGGGCTGTTTTTCTTTCACTCCCTGGGGTTGCCCCGCACCGCTGGCGCAATTCGCCGCAGGGTTCTAAGGGCACTCTGCAACGGTTGAGCGCTGGCCATCACCAGCACCTGGGTAATGCCGTAGGGCTCTGCGGCCCTAAGCCGCGGCAGCGACAGCGAACGACCTGCCCGCACAATATCGGCATTGGCGTCATCGCTGGCGGGCGGAAACAACACGTTGACCTCCCCAGCGGCATCAATCACCAGCAGGCCGATGTGAAGGTCGGTGAGCTCGCTGTTGGTGGCCCGAATTGTAATAAGGTCATCGACGGGAATTACCTCAATGCCCTGGTCGGTCTGCTGGGGAATAAGAATGGCGTCGTCGCTGCCGCCACGAGTGGCGGTGCTACTGCGCGAACTGCCGTGCTCAATGGCAAGGCTAACTTTGAGCTGCGAGGCATTTTGGTTCACCATCAGGGCCAGCATACGACCAATCAGCAGGCTGGTCAGCGGGGCTTTGAGCCGTCGGCTCAGCGCTGCCTCAACGGTTTCGCTGGGGGCACCAAACGAGTTCAGCAGCAGTGGTTCCTGAGTGGCGGAGAACAGCCCGACGCTACCCACTGCTGGCAGCCGCGAGACACCGCTCAGTGCCATGCGCTGGTCAATGGTATCTGTGTAGCGCCCCAGCAGCACGTGAGGTGGATTGGTGGTCTGCACATTTACCCCGGTCCACTCGATTGCGCCGAAGCCTTGCAACAGCTCTTGGGCGATCGCCTTTTCGGCCTCATTTAAGGTGGCGTCGAGCCCCACCCGCAAGGTGATCACCTCAGGAATGCCGCGAACGCGCTCCTGTAGCAGGGGGCTGGGCGCAGCCCCACTGCGGGAGGTTTGGCGCTCAATCCACTCCCCCGTGGCAAGCAGGCCGTTGCGACTCAGAAGTTTAATTGTGCCAAGGGCATTGCCCGTCTGATCGATCTGGGTGAATTCGGCGTTGCTGTCAAACGATTCCAAGCTGATTGGGTCGAGGCCGCCCAGCCACAACTGCACCTGACCATCGGCTTTACTACCCGTCGCCTCTAGCAGAATGGCCTCGGCGGGGGGGGATACCGGCTGCAGATGGTAAACCGGGGTTTCCCTAACCCGAGGGATGTCTTGAGGGTCGTACTCTGGAATTTGGCTGTAGCGCGACAGGCTGGTGGTGCTGCTGGCTACCGCTGGTAGGGTAAGCGAGAGCGGCTGGCTATTTTGCCAGAGATGCTGAGTCAGCAGATAGGTAAATGCTCCCGCTGTGAACCCATCGAAGGCGTAGTCGGCGGACTGCTGGCTGGCCCGCGACGAGGTGACGACAAAGCCGTTGCTAACTGGGGAGTTAATTGCTTCAACAAATCTCTCAAAATTCCACCCAAGGCGATTGAGCAACTGCTGTTGGTAGTCATCTTCTAACGTTGTAATTAGAGGCGCGTTGCCGTTGGCAACTTCCAGCTCAGTCTGGCGCGATCGCATCACCACGTTGCCTCGCTTGCCGCCGCCTGCGTAGCAGCAGTCGAGCACAAACGTCAGATTTTCGGTGGGCACCAGCGATCGCAGCAGCAGCAGGGTATGGCCCATAATATCATCGACTACAGCGTCTCCCCGACTGCTGTAGTCGATGGGGACGAGGGTGGTGTTTTGACAGCTGGCGTCAATGCAGTCGCGGTTGGCGGCATCCAGCAGCGATCGCATCCGCTCGTATTCCTGCACCTGGCCGCCGTGGCCCGAATAGTGAAATACCGCTACATCACCAGCGCTGACGGGCTTGATCAAATACTCGTCAAAGGCGTCGAGAATGCCCTGGCGGGTGGCCTGCTGGTTGGTGAGGGTGTGCACATCGCTGGGGTGAAAGCCAAAGCGGTGGATGAGCAACTGCTTTTGCAGCTCTACATCTATGACGGGGCCATAGAGGCGTTCGCGGGCCGGGTAGTCGTTAATGCCCACCAGCAGAGCCACTTTCCGAGGGGTACTCTGGGCTAGGGCTTGTCCGTATTGGACAGCGCGACGTTCAAGCCCAAACTGGCTGAGGCCAATAGCCCCGAGCGCCCCAGCGGCCGCTTGTAGAAAATAACGGCGATTGATGCGAGTCATCGTAACGACCTGAGAAATAACAAACCAACTTCTAAGTCTTATTCAGAGCAAAAGTGCCTAAATTTAAGCACTTTCCGCTGGTATCAGCCCATTACCCGACCGGGTGATTCAAGGAAATGTAATGCTACTCCGCTGCACCAATCAGAGTGAATGCTGCCCAATCGGTAGGGTTGGGGTGGGTTGCCATGGTGGTAAGCATGGCCTGGCGAAGTGCTTGGGCCTTGTCTTGGCCCTGCTGTATCTGGCGATAAAACTCGGTCATAAGGTCTGCCGTAGGAGCATCGGGCACCGACCATAGGGAGACGACGACGCTAGAGACACCGGCTGCAATCAAAGAACGGGAGAGGCCAATCACCCCATCACCGGTAATGTCGCCCAGACCAGTATCACAGGCGCTAAGAACGACTAATTCGGCATTTAAGTCGAGGTTCAGAATCTCAGCTGAGGTAAGCAGGCCATCTTCGTCGCTATCAGGGGTGAGGGCGATCGCGCCCGGCACGTCGCTTACCCCAGAATTTTGGGGATTGCCATATTCCAGCAGCCCGTGAGTAGCCAGATGGATGAGGCGGGCGGTGCCTGCTCGCTGCTTGACAGTGCCCTCCAAGGCATCGGCTCCGGTCAAGGCCTGGGTATTAAAGAAGCTGGCAATGCGGGTGGCCTCCTGGTGAGCACCAGCTAGCGGCGAAAGCGGCTTTGTCTGTCCAGATTGGGCATCCCACACCTCTGGCATAATCGGGTTCCCGACGATAAGCATGTCTTCTGCCGTGAGGGAGCGATCGCGCCTCATCCTGTTTTCTTGCTGTTGAGTCAGAGCTAAGACCTGAATGGAAGGAGCACTCAGCACAGTGTGGTGCTGAATTAGGTAGTTTCCGCTGCTGTCGATCAGGGCCGGAAACGGTACTAAAAACAGATCACCCTGAGGAACAAACACTACTTGATCTTCAGGTGTTGCAGGTAGCAGATCTTGGATGGGAGCGATCAGCAGCTGATGCAGAACTTTCAAGTTCTCTGTAGCTTCTGAGGGGATGACTTCGGCAGTTACAAACCCCCCTCGGCTGCGCTGGCCGATCGCACTGTGGGCGGTTTTAACCAAATCTTCGAGCCGATGCTGAGGATCGATGGGGCTGCGGCGGAAGTGAACGGTGCCATTGGGCTGGACAACCCAAATATAGATTTCAGCGGTGGTGCCTCGCAGCTTGCCCTGATGGACAAACTCGTTGTCGGGAACCAGAGAATATTCCACCAGCGTAGCCTTTTGGCGGCGGGCGATCGATTGAAGCTGATTCAGAGAAATGGCCTCTGGATCTAGTTGCTGCTTTTCAGTCAGCAGGGTAGTGAAGGCGCGCGATCGCCCCTGTTCCGAGGCTTGGAGAGCAGCTTCCTCTTGGTCTTGCTCAACCAGTACCTGCTGAAGCAGGTTATAGGTCATAGCTTGGGTGTCAAAGACCGAAACTTGCTCAGCGTCAGTACTGAGGGTACTGCGAATGGAGTCTAGTAGGGCAATCGCGGCATTGAGGTCTGTGGCTGCCTGCTGAAACCTGGCTGTCGCATCAGTCGGTGCGCCGCTGGTTCTTAGGGCTTTGCCCCACTCCAAAAGGGTGTGGGCTTTGTTATTAAGGGTCATCGCTATATCTGGTTTAGAACCGACCTGTTGAAACAGTTCACTGCTGCGATTATGAAAGCCCAGGGCCGTTTCAAACTGCTGGAGTTTTTCGTGGGCTAAGCCCAGATGAGAGGCATTTTTGGCGGCTAGCCACAGATCGGGGATTTGCTCGGCCAGAGATAGCGCCTGGCTCCAGTGCTGGAGGGCGGCCTCGTAGTTGCGCTGATAGCTGAAGTAGGTTGCCCCTAAGTTTGTCAGGGCGTAAGCCTGGCCACGCAAATCGTTGAGGGAGGTGGCAATCGCCTGACTATCCTGGTAGTAGCCCAAGGCCTCAGCGTAGTTACCCTGGTCTGCATTGAGCGCCCCTAAGCTGGCGAGAAGAATTGATTCTGCTGGACGGTTTTGTATACCTCTAATCAAGTTCAGGCTTTGCTGGTAATTAGCATCGGCGGTGACGTAGTTGCCCAAGACTTGATAGATTTGCCCCAGGTTGATTAAGGCTTCGGCTTCGCCAAGGGCGTCTTGGTGGGTACGGCGCAGGCTGAGCACTTGCTGCTGTACTGACAAAGCTTCGACATAGTTGCCGGTCATTCGGTGTGCCAGAGCCAGATTGCTCCAGGCGGCAGCTTGCCCCTGCCAGTTGGTGTCTTCAGCAGGGACATCTAAGAGGGGGCGAAGATGGGCAATCACCTGGTCGTACTGCCGCAGCTTGAGATAAACCGCTCCCAAGGCTTCACGGGCGGTTCTGGCTCCAGTTGAGTTTTGGGCAGCCTGGTATTGGTCTAGAGACTGCTGCCACAGTCCAACTGCCTGTTCAAAGTTCTGGTTTTGATAGGCATCCCAGCCCTGCTGATAAAGCTGGTCTGGGTTGACTTGGGCAAGTCGTGGGGCAGGCGGCGATTGAGAGAGGGTGGGAATCGTGGCTATTGCTGGAGGGTTAGCAACGGTCACAGACAGAAAGGCTGGGAGCAGGGCGATCGCTAGCGGAAGGCGATCGCACCTAACAAACTTAAGGAGTCTCTTCATCTTGAGCCCCAACTGATGGTGTTTCAGGAGCCGTTGAAGCCTGACATTCTTCTGGAGCTACTTCCTCTACAGACAATACCTCATTAGAGTCAAATATCTCACAGACATCATCTTCATTTTCACTATCTTCTTCCTCAGGGTTATCTAAGCTATCAGAAGAGGCTAAAAGAGCTGAGTTCCTAGTCAGAGAAATCTCAGGGTTGATACTATTATCACGAGGCACCTGAGGCGGTTCATATTCTATTCCTAATACTGCTGCCCCTATTCTAGTATCAAGATCTCGTACAAGTATCATTCCTGCACTTCCACTTACAGTTTCAGGAAAACGGTTAGATCTAAAAACCAGCGGAGAGTAGTCTTGAACTCGAATCGCAATTACTGGTTCAGCGTTAAAAATTTCAAAAAGAGGTAAATCAGTTCGAAATGCAAAGCTATTATTTCCAGAATTTTGCCTCCTGGCAACACTAGGGCCAATGACAAACTGACCTTCTCCGTTACCTTGTATTGAAATTCTAGTTCTAGATTCTATGTTCTCAGAATTTTGAGAGGTTAATCCTTGAACACTGGCAGGATCCAATTCAACAGCCCGCCCTGAATGGGTAATTTGAATCCTTGCGTTCGGGTTATCAGTCGCAACTATACTAACAGGTATACCAGAAGTATCATTGAAAACGAACCTCCTTTGAGAACCTGGCTCAGTGCTGATTAAAAGAACTTTTGTAGAACCTTGTGGAGTAATATCATTCGGAGGTCTTGCGATGAACCTGTTGTTGCTATCAATAAATACATGCCCAGAGGGACTCACAAATTCCTCATTTATTTCGCCATTACTTTTTAATAGGTTTTGGCTCATCAAAAATGACTTGACATCAGCATTTTCGGGCAAATCTAGGTCGAGTGTCGGTGGAGGAGCAGAGCCTTGCAAATCAAAACGTTCTATCTCTCCCGTAGCTTGAAAAAGCCCTTCTGCATCAATTACAATAACTCCGGGCCCTGAACTGATCGCAGAAACTTGAATATCCCCCTCCTGAGATTCTATGAAAACGCCGTCGCCACCTCCATTAGTAATGGACTCAGTCTTGATACTGCCTCTTGCATATAAACCAATTGTTCCATTAGAATTAATGTCTCCTACTGAAATTGTTGAGTTAGAAGAGATCCGAATTGAATCTCCAAAATTATCTGCATTAGAGAGGTTTCCAGCCGTGACAGCAGCCCCGGAAATCGTCAAGCTTCTACCTGGCGTAGTAATTGACTGAGTTCTATCCATACGGAAAGAACCCATTCCGTTCCCGTCTGCATCCGCCCGAAACCAAATAGAACAAGAAGGGCTGCTGCAAGCTGAAAAGGCTAGTGACAGGCCATTATCAACAGTAATGTCATTGGTCGCTTCAAGAATGATATTTCCAGGTTGGCTAGTCAGTGTAGTAGCGCGTACGGTAATGTCATTTCCTAATGAATCATTCGCAAAAATATCGGGTAATTGACTATCTACCCCACTAGTACTTGGCTCATCTGCAATTCTGATATTTCTTGGATCAAGCAATAAAGTACCTGCTGCACCGTTAGCAGCACTCATATTTGCGGTGCCATCATACACTAAAGTTTCATGCCCAGAGACCTCAGCAAAACCACCATCGCCGGAGGCAACACCACCCCCGGCACTAATAGCGCCATAAAACCTGGTAGCGTCGTCTGCCCAAACAATGACGCGTCCCCCATCGCCTTCTGCCAACGCATCTGCCGCAATAGTTGAACCCGCACCAACATACGTCTGCTCAGCATTGGGCACCGTCCCCTGCCCACGATAGTCGCCGCCTACTCGCACAGTACCGCCCCCAGCGCTGCCAGAAGCTTGTAAGGTGGCATCCAGCAGGGCAACACGATTTCCTAACACATCAATGGTGCCACCCGTACCGCCAGGGGCCGCATCCGATGCGTCTAGCGTGCCTGACGCAATTGTAGTGCCCGCTTCCGTAGGCAAAATAGTGTTCGTAATGGCTAATCTAACTACGCCATTGTCAACAACTAATCCTAAATTTTGCGGTGCACTGGCGCTTGAGAGCAGTTCTGGAATTTCTATCGTGTTTAGAGCCTGTACTTCGTTGTTCAAATTATCCTGAACTTCGACAGGAAGCTCTAAGCTCAGTAAACTTCCTTCCTGGGTAATGCGTACTAAATTTTCACCGGGAACTGAGGCAATCGTGATTTTCCCTCCGGGGGCATCAATCGTTCCCGTGTTCACAACAAAGCCGCCTAGCAAGGTTACGCTTTCTCCGCTTAGGTTTCCTGCATTAATCACTGTGCCTGGTGAACTATTGGCAAAAGCAAATCCGCTGGGTGCAGCTACCAGATTGGCGTAGTCATCAGTCCCCAGAGCGTTGAACCAGTAATCACTGAGCTGAATTGCACTTGCAGTTGTAGCCGTAAACGCACCTGGCACAATCACCTGAGCATTAGGGCCAAACACAATCCCTGCTGGGTTCATGAGAAACAGGTTAGAGTTGCCTCCTGTCACCTGAAGCAGACCATTAATGACTGACGGGTCACCGCCAACAACTCGACCCAAGATATTTTGAATAGCAGGATTAGAAAGAAAGTTCGCTACCTGCCCAGCATCGAGACCTAGCTGTTCAAAGCTATGAAAAAGATTGGCACCCGTTTGAGTACCACCAGTAATATCAAACGTGTTACCCGTTTGCGTGACCACGCTGCCCGTCCCATCTGCCGCCGCCTCAATAGACTGAGCTAACAGCACCTCTGATTCTCTAGAGCCGCTAAACTGCGGTGCCGCTGAGATAGTAGGACTGGTAGCTGTTGCTGATATCCTGCCCGCTGTTGACACCGTTTGCGGGCTGACCTGGGGCATAATGCCGTCGCTAGTGGTTGATTGCTCAATACTTGCCTCAACAGGAGCCGCTTGCCCCGCCGCGATGCTTGCCAACGCCAGCGCCGTTATGGCGACAGAATGACGGCTAGAAAACCTAATCAGCTGTTGAATCAAAGAGGCATTTGGACGAGTCATAGATAAAGACCTCAAAAATGTAGCGGATTGTAGCGACGGCCCAGCGGGCCAGAATTTAGAATTCGTAGCGCACGTCGAAATGCACCTTGAGCCCGGAAGGGCGATCGCCTGGTACTTCGTTTAATCGCACCAGAGGTACCCCCAAATCCATCCGAGCCGTTAGTCCTGGAGCTGGGTTTAATAAAAATCCGACTCCCGTTCCCGCAATCAAGTTTTGATAAAAGGCTTGGGCAGGCACCGGGCTATTGTTCCACACGTAGCCCACATCAAAGAACGGAATCACCTGGGCAATTGGCGACCCGTCCTCCTCCTCACGCACTAACGTAATCCGATCCTCAATTGAAAACCGCAGGCCGTTGTCCCCATAGCGAGCGTTTTGGTAGTAGCCCCGCACCGACTGGCCGCCTCCCACAAAAAACTGCTCTGAGGTAAACAGGCGATCAGGGGTGAGCTGTAGGTCAGCGGTAGCAATCAGCAAATGATCTGGACCCAGCACCTGCACTCGCTGGGCCTGACCCAGCCAGCTAAAGAAGGTTTCATCTTCTCGGGTAGCCTGACCGCTAGTCTCACCGCTGGCGGTGCCAATGTCGAACTGCGATCGCAGTCCCCAGGCCCCAGTCGGGTCGCGCCGCGTATAGTCCTGACCAAAGGTGAAGACGCTACTGCGAGTCGCCGGGGTGACGGTTCCTAGAACAACTGTCGAACCATCCCGATAGCGGTAACCCAAGGACAGGGCGAACTCCTCTCGCAGGCTGCGCATTAACGGCTGCCGCACAGAGACCTCGTAGATATTGGTAGAGCCATTAATACCCAAGGCAAAGCCAGGCTCTTGGGGGTCGGTAATGCGAAAGTTGTTGGGCGCTACCCGCAGAGTTACCGTACCGTTGGTCGGGCTAATTGGCACCTGATAGCTCAAATCGTAGACCTGCGAACCGCCGCTGGTTGAACGGTAGGCCGAGGCAATCAGCCTGTCGCCCAAGCCAGCCAGGTTTAGGTATTGCAACGTAGCCCCGGTCCGGTACTCTCCCACACTGCGGGGAGATAAGGTATCGACTCCAATGTTTCCAGAAAAGCGATCGGCCTCCTCCACAGTGACTATCAGCAGGGTTTGCCCCGGCACTGTGCCTGGCTGTAAGCTACCTCGCACTGTCTCAAACAGAGGATCCGTGGCTAGTAACCGCAACTGTTCTTCTAGCTGTAGCTGGTTGAGGGGAGTCTGCGCCCCTAGCCCAATTCGACTGCGAACATAATCAGCCAGTTGATTGGTGCCCTCCACCTGAATAGCTTCTAGCCCTCCCTCGATCACCTGAATCTCAACGATTCCAGCTTCGATTGTTTGCTCTTGGAGCACTGCCTGCGAGGTGATGTAACCTTCGCTGAGATACAGCTGGGTCACCGCATCTGCCGCAGACTGCAGATCAGCCACGCTCAAAGGCCGATTCTCATAGGCTTGCACCACCTGATCCAGAGCTTCGGCACTAAACACCGTGCTGCCAGTCACCACAATCTCGCGCACCTGAATCTGCTCTAAGGATGGAGCTTCTCCCTCGGGTAGAACGGGCGTTTCCGGTGGAGCGATCGGTTCCAGCTCCTCAGGCGTAGCCTCAGGCAAAGGCTCAACCGGCAGCCCAGGCTCTGGGAGACGTTCTTGTCCAGGGTTGACCTGGCTTACCCACTGGGCCATAGTGGCTTTAAAAGTAGGCGCTTCATCCATCTTCCGCTGGGTCGTTTCAGCAGTAAGAGCAGGGGATGATAGCGTTAAAAAGATACTTAAAAATGATGCTTGAGTCAATAAAAACGAAGCTGGGGGCTGCTGAAAGCCGCAAAAGCTGATCTTTATTTGCATATACTAGCTTTCAGGAAATGAAAATTAGGGACATAAGCATACCCAAAACGTTCTAATTACAACGGGTTCTAACCACGAGTTACCAAAGGACTCCGTAATCCTACGGATTTAGAGTAATGCAGAATATATCCTAGAAAATGTAGGAGAGTAAAAAGCTTGATCAAAATCTTTATGTTTGACTCCACTGTTTGTAAATTATTTAGTAGTTGGCCACCACGGTGAGGGTGGTCTGTTGCGCAGAACCCTTAGAGTAAGAGACATGACGAAGCATCTGAGCACCAAATGGCGGTACTAACAGGTCGCTAGGTGCGGAAAGGTTTTCCGCTAGCTCAGAAGGACGAATAATCAACTTTATTTACCGAACGCAGTAGTCGCTACTGGGTTTCGGCCTAGGCGGGTCGTGAAGGATAAACCGCTCTTTCAGCGAGAGACGTAACAGGCTTGGCAGTGGGCACAAGCTTGTCCTTAATCGGATGAGACTGCACTGGAGACTAAGGCATTTTTGGGGCAGGAGAGTGGAGCGAAAATTGTGGCTTCTTTTGATTTGATCCTGTAACACCTGTAGCAAAACAACATAAATTTTAGCTCTGCTGTGAGTGTAAATTACTACGAATACTGTAATATGATTTGCACTGTTTTTTTACAAAAGAAATTCAGTAAGGGTGCGTTGCTCTCAATTTGCTAATCTTTGCCCATTCTGGTTCCTAAAGGGAGTCAAACACGCATGGCTGGTAGAAGTTGGAAGAATGCTGCTAATGGAAACTGGAGTGCCTCAACAAACTGGGATACGGGCGTTCCAGTAACTACTGATACGGCTTCAATTACACTTAATGGGCTCTACACGGTTGATCTGGATGTTGATACCACGATCGTTGGACTTGCATTAGGCAATACAACAGCTGGAAGCCAAACGCTCATTTTGAATGGGTACACTCTTACCTTAAATGGTGCCAGTACAGTCAACAGCAAAGGAATTCTCAACTTCAACGGTGGAACTCTAACAGGAACGGGCAGCCTCACCGCAAATGCTGGAAGTACACTCATTTGGAGTGGTGGAACTCAGTCGGGCAGTGGCAAGACGATTGTTACGGGCAACTTGCAGATCAATGATGACAATTACTACAAGAACCTGGATGGTCGCACCTTAGAGACTAGAGGCAACACCACTTGGACAGGCAATACCTTACACCTGTACGGTTCCAACGGCGCAACTTGGAACAACACCGCTAGTGGCAGCATCGACCTGCAAAGCGATGCAGACTTTTATGGCGACAGTAGCACCACCTTTAACAATGCTGGAACGCTAACGAAGAGTGTAGGCAGTACAGATGGCACAGATTCGTCCGTCATTTCTGCACTCTTCAACAACTCCGGCACTGTCGAAGTACAGCAGGGAGTATTGTCTTTACAAGGAGGAGGCAGTAGTACAGGCAACTTCAGTATTCAAAGTGGTGGGTCTCTAGAGTTTAGTGGTGGCACCCATACTCTGGGTAATAGTTCTTCCATTGATGGAGCAGGCAAAGTTCGATTCAGTAACGGCAGCACGACCGAAGTTGGAGGTGCTTATAATCTCACAGGTACTACTGAAATTACAGGTGGCATAGCCAACTTCGGCAGTAGCAAGGCTATCAGCACAACTAACTTTGCTCTTTCTTATGGTGACTTGAGTGGTTCGGATACTGTCACTACAACCAATATGGTTTGGAGTGGTGGAACTCAGTCAGGCAGCGGCAAGACAATTGTTACAGCCAGCTTGCAGATCAATGATGACAATTACTACAAGAACCTAGATGGTCGCACCTTAGAGACTAGAGGCAACACCACTTGGACAGGCAATACCTTATACCTGTACGGTTCCAACGGCGCAACTTGGAACAACGCCGCTAGTGGCAGCATCAACCTGCAAAGCGATGCAGACTTTTATGGCGACAGTAGCACCACCTTTAACAATGCTGGAACGCTGACCAAAAGCCTGGGAGTAAGATGGCACAGATTCGTCTGTAATCTCTGCCCTCTTCAACAACTCTGGCACCGTCAAAATCCAGCAGGGAGCACTCACTTTTACTAGTGGGTATACTCAGACAGCAGGCTCAACAATCCTTAGTGGCGGTTTGTTGACAGCAAATGCTGCAATCGCCCTTCAAGGAGGTTCACTCTTAGGCTTTGGAAATATTACAGGTAATGTTTCTAACGCAAGTCAGATTGACCCTGGTTTAGGAACTGGCATTCTCAACATCGACGGAGACTATACTCAAGCAGGAACTGGCATTCTCAATTTTGACTTGGGTGGACGAACGGCTGGAACAGCTTTTGACCTGCTCAGTATCACTGGAACTGCCACTCTGGATGGCACGCTCAAAATCAATCTGATTAACGGCTTCACACCTACGATTGGAGACACGTTCCAAGTTCTAAAAGCTGGCACTCTCAGCGGCAGTTTTACGAATATTCAGGGTTTGAATCTGGGAAATGGTGTAATTCTTGCACCAACCATTGCTAACAATAGCCTTATACTGACAGCAACCCAGGACGCTAATTATAAGCCAGGAACCCTCTCCTTCAGTGCTCCTACCTTTAGTGTGAATGAGGATGGTACAACTGTTGCGGCTGTCACTGTGTTCCGGACAGGTGGAAGTGATGGTGTTGTAAGTGCCTCAATTGTATTGAGCAATGGAACAGCAACCTCACCTGCGGACTATGATTCTACACCTGTTGTCGTCAGCTTTGCTCCTGGAGAAACCAACAAAACCGTTACGATACCAATCGTAAACGACACTTTCTACGAAAGTGATGAGACGATTAGCCTAACGCTCACTAATCCTACGGGTGGGGCAACACTTGGAACTCAAAAAACGGCTGTTTTGACAATTATTGATGATGATAAATCAGCTGGTATTTTAGCTTTTAGTAATGCAACCTTCAGTGTGAATGAAGATGGCATACCCATCACCACGATTACGATTACACGCACAGGTGGTAGTGACGGGGCAGTAAGCGCCACCGTTTACCTGAATAACGGTACTGCAACTTCACCGGATGATTATAACAGCACTCCAATTGTTATTAACTTTGTCAATGGTGAAACGTCCAAAACAATCGCAGTTCCAATTTTGGATGATGTGATTTACGAAGGCAACGAAACGCTCAACATTTACTTAGAGAATGCTACAGGTGGAGCAACCATTGGCGCTCAAAGTTCTGCCACTCTGACGATCGTCGAAAATGAAGTTCCCGCATTTGGGGCACTTGCCTTCAATGGTGCTACCTATAGCGTGAATGAGAACGGTGTACCAATCACTGAGGTTATAATTACACGCACTGGTGGTAGCGATGGAACAGTTGGAGTAACTCTTACCCCCACCAATGGTACTGCTACTACCCCCGCTGATTATGACAGTGCCCCTATTACAATAGATTTCGCGGCAGGCGAAACCAGCAAGACTATCACCATTCCGATTGCTGATGATACGCTTTATGAGAGCAATGAGACAATCAATCTAACCTTAAGCAATCCGACAGGTGGGGCGACACTTGGTACTCAAAAAACAGCAATTCTCACAATTGTAGATGACGATGCTGTGCCAGGAGTTTTGTCCTTCGGTAGTTCTGCCTTTAGTATCAATGAGGATGGCACGCCTGTTGCAGCTATCACGATTAATCGAACAGATGGCAGCGATGGTATTGTTACAGCAACAATTACGCCCACTGATGGCACCGCTACTGCTCTAGCAGACTATAACAGCGCTCCGATCGTGGTTACTTTTACTGAAGGTGAAACCAGCAAGGTAGTCACTTTGCCCGTCATTGACGACAGCCTTTCTGAAGGTAGCGAAACGATCGATCTGATTCTCGGCAACCCAACGGGTGGAGCAACAATTGGCGCACAAAGTGCAGCTGTGCTCACTATTCTTGATGACGACGTTCCCGATCTTGTTGTTAGCAATATCGTTGCGCCAGTAAAAGGAATTGCAGGACAACAGATTGAAGTTGCTTGGACGATTACAAACCAGGGTACAAAAGACGCAACTGGAACTTGGACAGATTCAATCTATCTCTCTGGCGATCAGCAACTTGGGAATGATCAAGCCTTGGGAAGCTTCTCCTTCACTGGTACGATCGCGGCAAGGCAATCCATTACTCGCCAGCAACTGGTAACGCTACCGACAGATTTGACTGGCGATCGCTGGGTTGTTGTTCAAGCGGATACTGGAAATCAAATTACTGAATCTGTAGAGGATAACAATGTTGTCGTTGATAATCGGTTAATTAGTCTAAAGTCGCCTCTATTGCCCGATCTGAAGGTTACAGAGGTTACTGCGCCACCAACAGCCTTATCTGGCGGACAAGCGACAGTTAAATGGACGGTTACAAACACAGGTACAGGAGCGACGAATTCACCAGTTTGGTATGACAGCGTTTGGCTTTCCCTTGACAATGAGTTTGACAACACTGATATCTTCGTGGGGCGGGTAGCGAACCCCAGCTACTTAAATCTAGGAGAGGGTTACACCAATAGCCTCACAGTCTCGCTTCCTCAAGGCATTGCTAATAATTACCGCTTCATTGTTAAAACAGATGAATACAATCAAGTCGAAGAATTAAACAATGAAGGTGACAACTTTGGAACCAGCGCTCCAACGGATATACAACCATCGCCGCTAGCGGACTTACAAGTATCTTCAGCAAATGCTCCTACTCAGGCATTTTCAGGTCAATCTCTGTCTTTAACCTGGACAGTCAGCAATGAAGGCCAAGGCAAAACGTTAGGAGATTCTTGGTACGATGCCGTCTATATGTCTACCGATACAACGCTAGACAATCAAGATAAGCTGCTGGGATTAGTTTTACACACTTCTGAGTACGAATATCTCTACTACGTTCCTGATGGGCTATCCAAAAATTTGATTCGCTCAGGTGTTTTAGGATCAAATGAAAGTTACAACGCTACTCAAAACTTTGCTTTGCCTATTGGTATTAGTGGCGATTTTTTCTTCCTTGTACAAGCTGATACATCTAATGAAGTTTTTGAGGGTGGTTTTGAATCTAACAATGTCAGTTACGATTCGATCGCTACACGGGTCACTCTAACGCCTCCTCCTGACCTTGAGGTTGAAAGCATTGATGTTCCCACAGCGGCATTAGCAAGTAATCCATTCACGATCAATTATCGGGTTACAAACTTTGGAGCAACTGTAACACCAAACTTCTCTTGGCAGGATGCTTTTTATCTATCAGCTGATGATCAACTTAATTTAAATACAGACCTGTATTTAGGAATCCGGAACCACTCTGGAGCCTTAGAACCAGGCGAGTCTTATGATGGCTCTGAAACCTTTACGCTGCCAGATAGATTAACAGGCAACTACCGTATCTTTGTTGTCACCGATAGCGGAAACGATGTCTTTGAACTTGATAATGCGAACAATACTGTCATTGGTGAAAATGAGATTGCTATCTCATCTCGTCCGGCTGACCTAATTGTTCAAACAGCTGGTATATCAGGGAATGCAGAAGCAGGCAAAGCAGTTCGTGTCGATTGGACTGTTACTAATCAGGGGACTGGCAACACCGCAGTTGAGAACTGGACAGATCAAATTTACATCTCTGCTGACGGAGTTCTCGACAGTAACGATATTATGCTGGGTTCCTTTGCTCGCAGTGGTCTCTTGAATGCTGGAGCTTTCTACACTCGTAATGAGTTAGTAGAACTACCCTTCAATCTCGCTGGTGATTACAGCCTCTTTGTTGTAACCGATAGTGGTGGCAGCGTTTATGAAGCGACAAATGAAGGAAACAACAGTTCATCGGCGTTGCCTGTCACTGTAAACCGTCAAACACCAGATTTAAGAGTCACTCAACTTAATGTACCAGTTACGGCTCAATCAGGCGGAGCGTTTACTATAAATTGGACAGTTGAAAATCAAGGTATTGCTCGAACCAATGTAGATTTCTGGTATGACCAGGTTTATTTGTCTCTTGACTCAGTCATTAGTGATGATGATATTAGCCTTGATCAGGTTTATCGTACAGGTGCGTTAGATCCAGCAGCGAGCTACCAGGTAAGTAAGACCTTTACGCTACCGAGTGACTTGACAGGGCAGTTTCATGTGCTGGTTCGCACTGACAGTAGTGCAAATGTCATCGAGGGAAGTTTAGAAACCAATAATGACCTAGCAACGAACGACCTCACAACCATCAATCTTGGCGCTGTATCCGATCTCGTTGTGCAAAGTGTAGATGCGCCTGCAACTGCTATTAGTAATCAGCTGTTTTCGCTGACCTGGACAGTTCAAAATAACGGTGCAGCGACAGGCGATCGAGCATGGCGGGATACATTCTATTTATCGCGTGACCAGTTTTTCGATCGCAACTCCGACATCTTCCTGGGCTATCAAGATCAGGCTGAGGGTTTGGAAGGAGGAGAATCTTATACACAAACTCAATCCTTCCAAATTCCGCGTGGGCTATCTGGTTCTTACTACGTCTTCGCTGTTGCAGATAGTGGTGAGGACATTTACGAACGCACTGGGGAGCAGAACAATATTGGATATAACGGTAACTCAATACAGGTGAATCTGCCTGCACCGGCAGAGCTAAGCATCAGTTCAATTACGGTTCCTGCGACGGGTGTTTCTGGCAAGAACACGACCATCACCTACACAGTGACGAACCAGGGCACAAATGCAGCTGAAGGGGGCTGGTGGGATTCTGTCTACTTGTCTAAAGACAGCCAGTGGGATATCGGGGATACGTTAATTGGACAGGTCTATCACTTAGGTGGTGTTGCAGGTGGTGCAAGTTACACGGAAACACTGGAGGCACCTCTGCCTGGTGCAGTTCCAGGTAATTACAACATCATCGTTCGTAGTGACATTCGCAATCAAATTCCAGAAGTTAATGAGGCAAACAATACCCAGGCTTCGGTCGATCGCATTGCTTTAGATGCAGAGCGGTTAGATCTGGATGTTCAAGCAACAGGAACTTTAGCTCAGGGGCAGGCTGTTTACTACCGGATTGATGTCGCAGCAGGCGAAACCTTGCAAGTGAAGCTGGATAGCCAGTCGAATGCGATCAATGAGCTTTACATCCGCTATGGGGAGATGCCAACCCGCAGCCAATTTGATGTCGGTTTCTCTGAACTCTTTGTCGCTGATCAGGAAGTCGTTATTCCTACGACACGGGCTGGAACTTACTATGTCTTGGCTTACGAGAATGCCGGACCTTCAGCTCCATACACCATTAAGGCTGAGACCCTTGACTTCTCACTGCTAGACATTGGTACAAGCCGTGGTAGCAATTTGGGGCAAACCACAATCACCCTATCAGGTGTGAAACTATCAACCGATGGGGTTGTTCGCCTAATTGCAGCCGATGGAACGGAGCGCACTGCCAGTCGAGTTCTGTGGAAGGACGATTCTACCCTATGGGCAACGTTTGATCTACGAGGGTTGGCTATTGGGGAATATGACGTTCGGGTTGATGATAAAGGAAAGACGGCAACCCTTGAAGACCGTTTTACAGTTACGGCAGGACCCGTTGGCAAAGTTGAAATTGGACTCAGCACCCCTAGTGCTTTGCGCCCAGATCAGCAGGGCATTGTTACGGTTGCTTACACCAATACAGGCGAAACTGACTTCATTGCGCCTCTATTGGAAATTGTGGCTGCTAATGCTGATTTGCGGATGCCAAATCAAAGCAGTTACACCGATTCTGAAGTTCAGTTGCTTGCCATTAATACGAATGGTCCAGCCGGAATTCTTGCTCCAGGTGCTACAGGGCAGTTCTCTTTCATGTTTAAGCCTACAGTTGATGAAGGAAGTGTTAACTTCTCAGTCAGTCAACTTTCGCCTAGCAGTGAAACGATCGACTGGTCAACGGTTAAAGAGAGTGCTCGTCCCAGCGATGTTTCGCTAGAGGCTTGGGAAGCGATTTGGAGTAATTTCACGGCAGGAGTGGGACAAACAGTTGGTGATTATCTGACTGCTCTAGCGGACAATGCAACGCATCTGAGTCAACTGGGTGAATATACAGCTAACGTTTCTCAGCTATTAGGGTTTGAGTTGCAGCAAGCTGGAAATACGTTGACTGGTGTTGCTTTAACCTCTGCGATCGACCTTGTCGATGAAGCACCCGGAATCGCACTCGCATTTGGTCGAGTGTTCCAGCAATCTTTAGTAGAACGTTACACCCTTAGCTCTCTGGGACGGGGTTGGACTCACCAGTGGGATACTTCTTTAACCGCAGATGCTGATAGTAATGTCACCATCCAAACCGCCAGTGGGCAACGTGTATTTACCCGTCAAGCGGATGGGACATACGTGGGTGCGACGGGTGATTTCGCTAGCCTGACAGTTGATCAAGGTGTTTATCGACTTCGTGAACTAGATGGAGCAATTTCTGTCTTCCGTTCGGACGGCAAGCTGGATTATGTGCAGGATACCAATGGCAACCGCATCACAGCAGGGTATACTAGCGGTCGTCTTACGAGCTTGGCTCACTCCAATGGGGATATTTTAGCAATTGCCTACAATCCTCAAGGTCGAATTGGGCAAGTGACTGATTCCACAGGTCGCACCACGACCTATACCTACGATGCTGTTGGCGAGCATCTGTTATCGGTTACTGGAGTAGAAGGAACCACGTCCTACACTTACGACACGGGGCATAGCGCAGCACGAGAACATACGCTGCTATCGATTACCAATCCTGATAGCACTCATCGCTATTTCAATTACGACAGTCAAGGTCGCCTAACACGCGAGTTTGGAGATGGCGGTGCGGAATCCATTTCTTACAGCTATGACACCGCTGGCGGTATTTATGTCACTGATGCAGTAGGAAACACCACAAAGCTCTTACTGAATAGCTCTAACTCAGCTAATTTCGATTCTAAACTGGGTCAAGTCCGTGATGCTCTGGGTCAGACTACTCAGTTCAATTACGATGCCAATCAAAATCCGATTTCGCTAACTCTACCGGGCGGTAATTCTTACTCCTACGAGTACGATGCACGGGGTAATGTCATTAGCCAGGTTGATCCGTTAGGGCGCAAAATTGAGTTCACTTATGATCCAACTTTCAATCGACTCCTTAGCGTTCGAGATGCGAAGGGGAATATCGGCACCTACAATTACGATAGCCAGGGTAATTTGCAAGGGATTACCTATGCAGATGGCAGCAGTGAGCGGTTTAGCTATGACTCAACTGGCAATTTGACCAGATCGATTAACCGTCGTGGCAAAGACATTGACTATACCTACAACAAAGACGGGTTGCTGATTCGTAAAGAGTATGCAGATGGATCATTTGTCAGTTATGGCTATGACGCTCGTAGCAATTTGATCTCTGCTACCGATGCTAGTGGCACCACCCCTATGACCTATGATGCGGTAGATCGGCTGACCCGTATCGTTTACCCCTCTGGTCGCTCTCTAGATTTCACCTACGATGCGGGTGGTCGCCGCACTCGCATGGTCGATCAGGATGGCTTTGTCGTGAACTATGCCTATGATCCGAACGGACGATTGGCAAGTTTGACGAATACCACGGGTGAATTAATTACGAGCTATACCTACGATGCAGTGGGTCGTTTGGCTCTTGAAACCAATGGGAACGGTACGTATACTACCTATGCTTATGATGCGGCAGGTCAACTGCTCCAAATTATTAACCACGACAATGATGGAACTGTAAACTCTCAATTCGACTACGGCTACGATGCGCTAGGACGACGCACTAGCATGACAACGCTCGAAGGCTCCTGGCAGTATGAGTATGATGCAACCGATCAGTTAACGGGTATCACCCTTCCCGGTGGTCGTACCATCCAGTACCGCTATGATGCGGCAGGCAACCGGATTTCTGTGACCGACAGTGGCGTTGCAACCTCCTACAGCACAAATGGTCTAAATCAGTACACCACTGTTGGCAATACCACTTATACCTATGATGCAGACGGCAACCTGATTTCTAAGACTGAAGGTAGCAACGTCTGGACTTATCAGTACGATGATGAAAATCGTCTGATTGGCGTTACTGCCCCCAACGGTGCCTGGACATACCAGTATGATGCTTTAGGCAACCGTATTGCCACCATTCAGAATGGTCAACGAACTGACTATCTCCTTGACCCTACTGGTTTAGTAGATGTTGTCGCTGAATACGATAGTAGTGGAAACCTGGTTGCACACTATACACACGGTATAGGACTTACAAGCCGGATTGATGCAACTAATTCAGCAACTTACTACGACTCGGATGCTATTGGTTCAACGGTTGGTCTAACAGGTGCGAATGGTGATTACCTCAACCGTTATAGCTACTTGCCGTTTGGGGAGAACTTTACCACTATTGAAGCCGTTGCTAACCCATTTGAATATGTTGGGCAATGGGGCGTGATGGATGAGGGCAATGGGCTCGATTTTATGCGAGCAAGGTTTTACAGCCCAAGTTTTGGAAGATTTTTAAGTGAAGATCCACTAGGACTACAAGGAGGAGATGTAAACTTCTACACCTACGTCATAAATAATCCTCTCCAACAAATAGATCCGTTGGGACTTTCAGGGGGAGCAGCCGTAATAAACCTTCCTAGAAGACAACCAAAACCTACTCCCACCCCCAAACCCCAAAATTTAGCAGATAGAGCTTCTTCATTGTTATTTCCAGAGGCTCAAGCAGCACCAGCAATACCCGTACCACCTGGAATTCCAAGTGCTAATGGCAGCACTCCTATTGTTCGCCCCTCAGATCCTAATGATATTGTAGGCCCAGCAGGTTTCGGTGAAGAGAAATGGATTTCCTCATCTGCTCTTTTGCCCTACACTATTCGCTTTGAAAACCGTCCTACCGCTACTGCACCCGCCCAACAGGTTACCATTACCCACCCCCTCGATCCTGACCTCGACTGGCGCACCTTCCGTCTAGGCAACTTTGGCTGGGGCGATCTCATGTTTGAGGTTCCCGCCAATACCGCCTTCTACAATCAACGCTTAGACCTGAAAGATAAGCTTGGCTTCTTTATTGATGTGGTTGCAGGGATTGACATTGCCAAAGGGGAAGCCTTCTGGACTCTCACCACCATCGATCCCGCAACGGGTGAAATTCCCGTCAATCCCTTAATTGGCTTCCTACCTCCCGATAATCCCACCACCGAAAATCCTGATGGCGGTTTAGGAGATGGCTTCGTCAACTACACCGTCAAAGCCAAACGAGATGTTACAACGGGTGCAGTCATTGACGCTAAAGCCACGATCGTCTTCGATACTGAAGAACCGATCGATACTCCACCTATCTTTAATACGATCGATGCTGGCAAACCCACCAGTTCCATCGCTGCACTGCCTACCACTGCCACAGGCGAAGAATTCCTGGTCAGTTGGTCTGGTAACGACGGTACCAATGGCTCCGCCCTAGCAAACTTCACCATTTACGTCTCAGACAACGGCGCACCCTTTACCCCCTGGCTAGAAAACACCAAACTCACCGAAGCAACTTACATCGGCAAACCCGGTCACACCTACATCTTCTACAGCGTTGCCCGTGATAACGCAGGCAACCTTGAAGCCACCCCCACGACTCCAGACGCACAAATCAGCGTTCCCGGCACTGCGGTTGACATTGGAACTCTCGCTTTCAGTGCGACTGAGTTTAGCGTCAACGAAGATGGCACTCCCATCATTGCCATCACCGTCACCCGCACAAACGGCAGTTCTGGAGCAACTAGCGCCACGATCGCCCTGGCTAATGGTACTGCCACTGCTCCGACTGACTACAACAATGCCTCTATCCCCGTTAACTTCGCTAATGGAGAGACAACAAAGACGGTTGTTATCCCGATCTCCAATGATGGATTGTATGAGACGAATGAAACGATCGCTTTAACGTTAAGTACTCCGACTGGAGGAGCTGCGATCGGCACACAGAACACTGCAACGCTCACGATCGTCAGTGATGATTCGCTGACTGTTGTTAATTCCCTGCCCGACCTGAGTACCGCAGAAGATACGTCCTTCATCTTCACGATTCCTGACAATACCTTCAACGCAGACTCCACCGTTAATCTCAGCTACAGCGCCACTCTCAGTAACGGAGCTTCCTTACCAACCTGGTTAAGTTTCGATCCGACCACTCGCAGTTTCAATGGCACGCCTACAAACGAGCAGGTGGGAACTCTCAATATCCAGGTAACTGCGACAAATAACACAGGCAGCAGCAGCAGTGAGACCTTCACGCTGACAGTGACAAACACCAATGATGCGCCGATCGCGAGCAACGCGATTTCGGATCAAATCGTTGCAAAAGGCTCGCCTTTCAACTTCACACTTCCAATCGATACCTTCAATGATGTAGATGCAGGCGATACGCTAAATTACGCTGTCACCTTGAACAATGGTGATCCGTTACCAACCTGGTTAAGCTTTAACCCAACCACTCGCACCTTCAGTGGCACACCGCCAGCCAATACCGGTAGTCAGCTCAGTATCATAGTCACTGCAACGGATATGGAAGGCGCATCTGTCAGTGATGCATTCGACCTAACCATCCTCAACGTTCCACCCGTTCTCGACCTGAACGGAAGCACAGCAGGAGCCGATTTTGCCACGACTTTTACAGAGGATCGGGGTGCGATCGCAACAGTAAGTAGTAGTCTTACCCTGATCGACACAGACAATACCACCGTTACTTCAGCCACGATCACCATTACCAACCTAGTAGACGGTGCTGCTGAATCCCTCTCTGTACCCAACACCTTCGGGTACATGACTGCTGCCTACGATGCTGCAACCGGTACGCTTCACCTCACAGGTCCAGCAACCCTGATCCAGTATCAGCAGGTTTTACGCACCGTCCGCTACAACAACACCTCTCAAAATCCAGATCCTACTCCTCGCATCATCACCCTTGTCGTCAATGATGGGACGGCCCCAAGTGCCCTTGTCACCTCCACCGTGACCATTGTTCCGGTCAATGATGCCCCCGTACTCGATCTCAACGGTGCTGCTACAGGGCTTAACGCCAGCAGCACCTTCACAGAAGATGCAGGCTTCACCCCCATCGTCAGCAGTCTCAACCTGAGTGATGTAGATAGCCCCAGCATCAATGGCGCGGCTGTCAGCATTCGCAACCTGAGCGATTTGGGTCAGGAGTTCCTGGCTGCTAATACAACCGGCACCAGCATTACGGCTAGCTATGATGCTGGCACAGGCGTACTGACCCTGCAGGGCATAGATACGGTTGCCAACTATCAGCAAGTTCTGCGCAGCCTTGCCTACAACAACACCTCTCAAAGCCCAACCACAACCTCTCGTCTCATAGACTTCGTCGTGAGCGATGGCACCGCCAACAGCAAGATGACTACCGCTACGGTCAAAGTTGTTTCTGTGAATGACCGACCCTTAGTTGCCTTGACAGGGACGTCTGCTACCTATGCTGAAAACGGTTCCAGTGTAATTGTTGATGGTGGTCTTACCCTTAGTGATGCAGACAATACAACCCTGCAAAAAGCAACCGTGCGCATCACTAACTTTGTCTCTAATCAAGACAACCTCAGCTTCATACCTGTTGGAGCAATTACCGGAAGCTTTAGCGCAGGTGTTCTGACCCTCACTGGAACGGCTTCCTTGGAGGACTATCAAAGTGTCCTGCGCTCAGTGACGTACAGCAACAGCAGCGACAGCCCCAAGACAACCCCGCGCGTGATTCAGTTTGTGATTAATGACAGTAAGTCGAATAGCCTTATCGTCAACAGCACAGTAACAATTACAGCGGTCAATGATGCACCTGTTCTAAACCCCACTGGTGTTAAAAACCTCACAACCATTAACGAAGACCCGACAATTAATGCTGGCACGCTTGTCTCCACCCTGCTTGGCACTGCCGTTACTGATTTGGACGCAGGAGCTCTGCGTGGCATTGCCGTTACCAATACTTCTGGTTCAGGCATTTGGCAATACTCCACCGATGGCGGTAGCACTTGGTTCAGCTTCCCAACCGTCAGCGAAACGGGTGCCCTCTTACTCGCCTTCAATAACCGCATACGCTTTAGCCCCGACCTCAACTTCAATGGCACCATTAACTTGAGCTATCGGGCTTGGGATCAGACAATTGGCAGCCTGGGAAGTCAGGCAGATACCAGCAGTAATGGTGGTGGTACTGCTTTCAGCAGTGCGATCGCAACCTCTAACCTAACCATTAACCCTGTTAACGACGCTCCCGTCACCTCGGCTCCAGGTGCTCAATCGATGGACGAAGACACCGTGCTGGCCTTCCCCACTGCTACGGGTAACTCAATCAGCCTAAGTGATGTTGATGCAGGCACTGCGCCGGTTCAACTCACCCTGAGCGCTACCAATGGAAAACTGCAACTAGAAAGTTTGGACGGGCTAGCCAATGTCACCGGTAATGGCACTACAAAAATTACAGCAACGGGAACACTGGCCGACTTAAGTGTTGCGCTCAATGGCTTGAAGCTCACGCCGACCGTCAACTTCAACGGCACCGCTAAGCTGACTATCACTACCAATGATTTAGGCAACAGCGGTAATGGCGGGGCAAGGAGTGACAGCGATGTCATTAACATTACCGTTAATCCTGTCAACGATGCCCCTGTCAACCAACTACCAGCAAAGCTTCAAAGCATTAAGCAAGGTGCATCGCTTGTCTTCTCTAGCGCTACTGGCAATCGTATCTCAATCAGCGATATTGATGCTGGTAGTGGTATCGAACAAGTCATCCTATCCGTTACAGAGGGTGCCCTTGCTCTCGGCAGTGTTGATGGGCTTACGCTGGTTGAGGGCAACAACACGAATAGCTTGAAGGTGCAAGGAACTCTCTCTGCTCTTAACACTGCGCTCAACGGCCTACGCTTTACCCCGGATCCTTTGGCTGTGATTGCTGGAGCCGTAACTCTCACTGTCACCACAGATGACTTAGGCAGCACTGGAGGTGGAGAAGCCAAGGTTGATACAGACATACTCAACATTACGGTCACTCCCACTAATCCAGTGACTAGGACAGGGAGGAATGATAGTTTATACAGTTCATCGGCTGCTAACTCCATTCGAGGTTTGGCAGGAAATGACATCCTCTATGGCAATGACGGTAATGACATTCTCCTGGGTGGTGAGGGCGATGATGTCATTTACAGTGCCGCAGGGGATGATTTCATAGACGGTGGTTTGGGCAATGACACCCTTTGGCTAGGTGGGGGGCAAGATGTCGTTGTGCTAGCAAAAGGTAATGGGTTGGATACGATTTACAACTTCCCATCCGGTTCTACCCGCTTCAAGTTAGGCGCAGGTTTAACCCTCAATGATTTAACGATCGTACAATCTGGTAGCAGCACCTTAATTGGTATAACCAGTGGAGAGCAATTAGCCTCTCTTATGTGGACTCAATCAAGCAGCATTACTACTAGCAACTTCATCTACTCAGATCTTGCACCTTGACAGTGGGAATGAGAGGAAAGGGAATGAAACCAATAGAGTTGTTGTGAAACAGTGAGCCATTGATCAGTTGTTGTCGGGGTTAGTGATTTTGTGTCCTCACCCTATGCCGCCTCCAAACAGAAGTTCCACAGCCCGGCAGCCGTGACCATCGAGCGGTCATCAAAGCCTTCAATCCGGTTGCGATAGACCTGATGCGCAATTCCGTAGCGCTTGAGGCCCGCAAACGAATGTTCACACACCACTCGCTCGCTGGCTAACGCTCGATTGTCTGCTTTCTGCTCGTCGCTGAGTTGTCCCCCGCGCAGCTTTTTGTGGGGCAACTCGACATTGACCACCTCATTCTGCAGTCCGAAAAAGCCCAGGTCACCCTGTATCGACACCTCATCAGGTATCCACTTTGCTCAGCCTTCCTGGTTTAAGATGCCTTTGTCATTGTGTCGGCCCGCATAGGCATGACTGAAAGTTAGTATCTTCCGGTTCGGTTCTACCAGGGCCAGATGTGAGCGGGTATGTCGCGTCTTCTTGCCTAAGTAGTCGTCCCGTTGCTTGTCCTTATCTTTGGCCCGTTGCACGGGCCGCTCAGTGGCGTCAATGATCACCCGCTTGACCTGTGGGAAGGCTTCGACAAACTCACTCATGCTGCTCAGCTTCCGTTTCGGTAATACGAGTTTTTGGCCTAATGCGGCTTCGAGTAAGGGCTGTAGGCGATGCATCCAGCGGTTGGCCTACGACCGGTCGAGGTCAAACAGCGGACCGGCGAGGTCAAACGTGGGATAGCACTTGACGTAAAACAGGATGTAGATGAGTTTGTCTTCGACGCTCGCAAGTCGAGGCTTACGCCCCCCGCCCACCGACCGCTCTCTCGGCTGCTGGCTACGACGGGGGATGGGCGCTTCGGCAAGGGCTTGAGCAAACGAGGGTTGGAGCGCCGCGAGGGCTTTGTGATTTAGACCTGTCAACGCCCGCAGCAATCGGTCATCCCGTTTGACGCGCTCTAGATCCAGCATCGGGCTACCGTCTCAACACCTGTATTGGTGTAGCTAATTTCCATCTATTTCACAACAGGTCTAATAGATTCATCGGTGATTCGTCCTATTATTGAGCTTTGCGCCGCACCAGCCGGTGTCCCCGTAGTTCTACACTGTGGTCAGCCAAACACTGCTCCCAGCCGCGCTGATCAAAAATCGCCTTCACATCGTCGAGCAGGCCCCACTTTTGCTCTTGCTGGCTGAGTTTGGCGAACTTGGCATAGTTAGGATAGTCGGGGGCAATAGTCTGATCTTTTTGGTGGAGCAGGGGAGAGTTGTCGGGGTCGTAGTCGCGGCAGCGCACGTAGAGATCTTGAAGGGCGATCGCCATGCTGGTCCTCAACGCCGGGTGCGGCTCTTTGTCGAAATTGGGAAATGCCAGGTAGGTGATTTGTGGCTTCTGAACATGGAACTTCACTACTGTGGCTTCCTCGGGGCGGCCAATAGTGCGGGATGCACACCCTTCGTAAAGGCGTAGCAGCGGGTCGAGCTGATCTAGAGCAGAGACATGCACCCACAGGGAATTGGGTCGCTGCTGGCCGATCGCACTCTGTCGACAGCGCTGTTCGATCATCTCCGTGCGGCCCAGGGTCATGAGCATCAGATCGGCGGCGGTGCAGGCCTGCTGGTAGCTGCCGAAGAGGGCTTTGATATCGGCCTGTACTGAGGGGGAGAGGTCTTTGAATTTGGGGCGATTACCGAAGTGGCTGAGGGCCAGGTAGACGAGTAGATCGTTGCGGCGCTTGTCAGCGATCGCATCCCACTCCCCCACATCGGTCGCTTGCAGAACGACGGTGAAGGCTCGCTTGATGCTGCCAAAGGTCTCCTGTAGGGGCACAGCATGCTGTGCCCCTACCTCTTCAACGGTGGGCAGGCGACCGCGATCGGTGTAGAAGTCCATCAGCGGTTGGAGGCGATCGCGGTATTCCTCAAACTTGCTGACCTTGAGGCGAATGCGCGGTGCCGTAGCATGGGAGCGATAGCGGGAGGCGCGGAAGGCTTCGGCCTGGGCCTCGTCGCGAAAGACAAAGTAAATCCCCAGAGCGATGGGGATGGCGTCTACGCCGAGCACCTGGTCGATGTAGGCTTTGAGTTCTTCTTGCTCGTAGTATTTCTGGAAGGTGTTGCGGCTGGTGATGATGCCGTCGCCGTAGGCAATGACGCCTCGGGTGCGATCGTCGATCAGCACCTGGGCGGCGACAATGAGCACCTTCTGGGCCAGACCCCAAGCGTTAATCAGGGCTTCCCTGCGCTCGGCGGTGTCTTCGATGACGTTGATCACGTAGCCCAGGTTGACCACATCGGCGGGGGTGTGGGGAATATCGAGGCGAAAGTGAGGATCCCAGCCGGAGCTGGTGAGGCCCAGGCGGTGGATGTACTCAATATCGGCTCCATGGCCGCAGCCGTAGTCGAAGTAGGTGGTGTCGGGCGGAAAGAGTTCAGCTTCCACAGCGAGGCGGACGGGTTTAGATGCAGTGACGCGGGCGATCGCCGCTTTGTGCCTCTGAATCTTGGGCTTGGCCTGTTGAGCCGACTTGATCGGGCAAGCCAGGGCGTGGTTGTGGATTTCGATGCCCTGCTGAGCGAGGCGGCGTTCCCAGTTGAGCTGGGTGCCAATTTCGCGAGAGTTGTCGAGCAGACCCATAGCGACCTGCTGCTGGGTCAAATGGGCAAAGCGGCTGTAGTGGGGGTAGTCAGCGGTAATGAAGGTTTCTTTGCGGTGGAGCAGCGGCGGGTTGGGGGCATCGCTGTAGTCGCGAGTTTCGACGGTGCCGGTGGCCCAGTCCACAATGGTGCTAGTGCGGAGCAGGGGGTGGGGTTCGGCGTCGAACTCGGGGTAGTAGAGGTAGGAGAGTTTGGGCTGGTCGAAGTGGAACTTGACCAGGGTAAAGGGCAACTGCTTTGTTAGCAGGTTGCGGGCGCACTGTTCTTGATGTCGCAGGGTGCTATCTATAGATGGCAGGGCGGATTTATGAATGTAGAACGCATTGGGCAAGCATTTGCCGATTGTGCTGCCCTGACAGTGCTTGACCAGCTCGGCGTGGGGCAAGCTTGTAGCGGGTTGCGACAGAACATCAACACTCTGAGTCATATTCAGTACACTTGTATGACACCTCTAACAGGCATTCTCTGGCCCCAAACCACCTAATTCAAAAAGAAACTCCTACATCTAGCGCCCCGGTATCCCTTTGCCGTTAGAATGACGCTACTCAACGTTTATTGCCGCTGTAATGCTTGGCTTGAATGAGAACGCTCAGCCTATTTGAAAGCGATCGCCTCTCCCTTGACCGCAGCACTGAGCTATCGGCGGAGTCGTTGCGCCACTATGGTTCTTTGTATAAGCATTGGGCGATCGCGTTCTCGGGCGGCAAAGATTCTTCAGCCACCGTTACATTAGTTGCCGATTTAATTGATAAGGGTCTGGTGCCTCGGCCTGAGAGCGTTACAGTTCTCTACGCCGATACCCGCCAGGAGCTGCCGCCGCTGCACAATGCGGCCATGGCTCTGCTGGCCAAGCTGAGGGAAAAAGGTTTTGATACCCGGGTCGTGCTGCCCAAGCTTGACCACCGCTACTTCGTCTATATGCTAGGGCGAGGGGTGCCGCCGCCGAGCAACACTTTTCGCTGGTGTACGCCCAAGCTCAAGGTGATGAGTATGGAGCGGGAGCTAGAAACCCTGCGGCAGGAGCGGGGCGAAAAGTTTTTCATGCTGACGGGGGTGCGGGTGGGCGAATCTGCGGCGCGTGACCAGCGAGTTGCCATGAGCTGTAGCCGCGACGGTGGCGAGTGCGGTCAGGGCTGGTTTCAGCAGACCACCTCTAGTGCGGTGGCCGATACGTTGGCCCCGCTGCTGCACTGGCGAGTCTGCCACGTGTGGGACTGGCTAGTGCAGGCCGATGTGGAGCTAGGCTACCCCACCTTCGACATTGCCGAGGTCTACGGCCACGACCCCCAGGATGACCTGGGCGAAACCGAGTCGATCAACGCCCGCACAGGCTGCATTGGCTGCCCGCTGGTGCAAGAAGATGCAGCTCTAGAGCGGGTGCTGGCGAACGCGAAGTGGACTTACTTGGCCCCGCTGCGGCAGCTGCGCCCGCTGTATTGGGAAGTCAAGAAGCCTCAGTACCGTTTGCGGAAGCATGGGGAAGTGAAGAAGGATGGTTCGTTGGCGAAGAAGCAGGGCCGCTTGGGGCCGCTGACCCTGGAGGCGAGGGAGTGGATGCTGGGGGAAATTCTTCGCATTGAAGCAGAGGTGAATGCCGGGGCGGCCCAGATGGGACAGCCGGATATTTGCCTGATTAGCGCTGAGGAGCTGGCCCGCATTCGAGAGCTGATTGCTGCCGAGACTTGGCCCGAAAAGTGGGATGGCACCGAGCATCGCGGTGACGAATGGCTGCCGGAAATCTTGTCGGATGGGAGTGTGCAACCGCTAATTTTTAGTGAGTGGTAGACGATTATCTATGCACCCCCCCAAGACTGAGCTGTTTGACAACTGGCTCAACAGCAAACCAGAGGGCAATCTGGAGCTGATTGAGGGGCAGCTGATTGTGGGCAATTCTCTCATGGGGAGTCGGTTGCTGCTGAGGCAGATTTTGCAGGGCTGGGGGGCCGAGGCCGCGATCGCACTGGCCCCAATCGAAACCTGGTTCCAGGCCCTGGTTGCTGGCTATAGTCTGCCGCTGCCGCAGACAGGTTCTATCAATGCCCAGCTCAATGAGTTGGAGTCTGCCGCTAGTGCGATCGCATTTACCCCAGAGGTCCTATCGGCGGGCAGTGTTCAGGTTACCTGGCCCCACCACCGTCTGCGGCAAAAGCTGATCATGGATCTGTTTCGGCTCGATGGGCAGGTGGGCGGGCATTCCCTCGGACGCGATTTTGTCATGCGGCTAGGCAATAACGGCTTTACGCCAGACCTAGTGTTCTTTAAAAACCAGGGGTTGAACCAGCTCTATGAGGCGTTTTTGAGCGGCCCTGCGGAGCTGGTGATCGAAATTGTGATGCCAGGGCATGAAGACTGCGATCGCACTACCAAGAGTAATTACTACCAGGCCGCAGGTGTTCTTGAGTATTGGCTGATTGACCCAGCGGCGCAGCAAATAGAGTTTTACCGACTGGATGATGGGCAGTATCAACCCCAGCTGCCAGAGACCGATGGCTACTACCGCCCTAGCAGTGCTCCGGGGTTGGCCTTCAGGCCCAGTGCCCTTTGGCAAGAGGAGACCGATCAAACGCCGTTAGAACCCGATGCTTTTGTGGTTGAGCAGGCATCAGGGGGCTATCAGCGCCATTACGAGGCCGGGCCACAGTGGGGGGCGGCCCTATTTATCCCCAACATTCAAGCCGAGCCCGTGCCCCTTTGCTTTGAGGAATACATTAGCTGGAGCCCCCGGGCCAAGTTTGAGTTCATCGACGGTAAGCCGCTGATTGGCTCGACCCCAGGTACGCGCAACGTGTTAGCCATGCTGATGATGACGTTTGGGCTGATCAGCACCGTCAAGCTGCTGCCTCCCCAGTGCTGGATTCAGGGCTTACGGCAGCGGATTGAGGCAGAGCAGCGGGATGCAGAGCGCAAAGCTGAATGGTGGACAACAGCTCGACAGGCCGCAGAACGGCTTAGAAGTCATTTTTCGGTAGAGCGGCTGGGGGTAATTGGCGAACTGGCCATGGCTCAACCGCTGAACTACTGGTCAGACATCACGCTGGTGCATTGGGATGAACTAGATAACGCTTGGCAAGCCTACGACCTGCTGCGTGACCTTGATTCAAACTTGCGCATTAATCTGCTGTGGGTCGATGAAGGGTGGTTGACGGCAGATCAGCTCTGGCAAATTGAGCGTCATTTAGTAGAGCTGTGATTATTTTGGTCAAGTCCGTTCGGGCAAAGCGAGTTGGCAAAAGTTTTCAATCGATTTCAAATTGAGATCACCCGCTAGGTAGCCGATGCCCCGGTGCAGGTGCAGGCGGAGCTGGGTGGTGAGGGTTTCTGCGTCTGTCCCTAGCCCATCTTGGTGGCAGCGCTGCTTAAGGGCGATAAGCAACTGGTCGGCAACAGGGCCACCGAAGACCTGCCAGGTCATTTCTAAGTTGCTGTCGGCGGGGATGGGTACGGGCGAGGGTATAGACGGTTCTGCCAGGGAGCGACATAAGGCCCAACGACAAAGCACATTCCATGTAGAGATTTTGGTTACGCGCTTGAGCTTGATCAATTGATCTTTGGCGGCTTGCGAAAGTTTAATGCGATCGGTAGGAGGTTGCATAGCTATTGGTCTATTTGTGTTTCAAGCTCACGAATCAGCTCAGGCAGATCTTCGACAATGGTTTGCCAAAGGACATCAGTATCAATATCAAAGTAGGCATGAGTCAAGCGGTTTTGCATGCTGATGATCTGGGACCAGGGAATTTGCGGAATCTCAGCTTGCCGTTCTTTAGTGATTTTGGCGGCGGCTTCACCAACAATCTCAATAGCTTTGACCACGGCTAGCAACAACATGGCATCGGCATCGAGGGAAAGTTTGCTTCTGCCTTCCATGAATGCGATCGCCTGATTAGCGGCATCTAGCATATGCCTCAATCGAATATCGTCATTGAGCGCTGTCATACTGAACTACCGCAGTGCTTAGAACGTCGTCTCGAAAATAACGGCTTAGATCCTTGGGAGTTCTCAAATCGACCTCGCGGTGAATTAGGTTAGATAGCTCTAGTTCTAAACCCGCTAGACGAATGAGTCCGGGAATATGATCGGCCTCAAATTCGACCAAGAAATCGACATCACTCTCAGCGCTAAAGTCTGGCCTCAGCACAGAGCCAAATACCGATAGCTTTTTAATGTGGTGGCGTTGGCAAAACTGTTTAAGCGCAGCCTGAGGAAGTTCAATTTGCATAACCATCTACCAAAAGTAACCCGATACCACTGCTGTCTGTCGCTGTTTTGGATCGTACTCCAGCATATATTCACGGGAAATCGCCCCTGCCCCCCGCAGCCGATCTACCTCTTCGGCGCGAATTTCGGTGTCGGTGGAGAGCAGTATGACTTGGTGGCTGGCTTGGGGAAAGTAGCTATCGACCAGGTGGTTGCGGTGTTCTGAGTCGAGTCGCCCTAGGGGAGTATCGATCGCAACGGGGAGCTGCCGACCAGAGCTATTGGCTAGACCCCAAAGGAATGAAATGGCGAGTAGCTGCTTTTCACCGGCAGAGAGGCTTTGAATGGGTAAGGGTGCGCCTTCGGTATCGTAGAGGTCAAGGCGAAAGGTGGCTGGGTCGATCATTACCTGGCTCACCAGGCTAGCTTTGTGCAGTAGCAGTTTAAGGTACTGGGTTACCTGAGTCTCAAGGGCGCTAAGCTTTTTCTCGGTCAATTTTTCTCTAAAGGCCGCTAAGGTTGCCTGCACCCTAGGGGCGGTGTCTAGCAGAATGTTGGCTTGGCTGTCGGCGATCGCATCCTTGCCATAGCTGCTGAGGGCTTTCTGCAAGGTTTGCCGCTGCCGTTCTAGCTCGCCGTAGCGGCAACGGTGGATTTCCAAGGCCATCTGGCATTCTTTTAGATCGGTTTGAGCCGCGTTGCGGGCTGACTTGAGGGTTTCGTAATCTTCGGCAGAGGCGGCTTTGGCCGGTTTGCCCTCTAGGGCATCAATGTCGTCGTTGAGCTGTTGCAGGGCGCTGAGGTGGGTTTGGGTTAGCTGTTGCTCGTTGGCCAACTGGTGCTGAAGGATGTGGGTGAGCTGAGCCAGGCTATCGTCTGAGGCCTCAAGCCAGGCGACGCCTGTGGCGGTGGTGATTAAGCTTTGGCTCTCTTGCTGCATAAACGCCTCAATTTGCTCTTTCTGGATGGGCTTGAGCTTGAGCTGGCTGAGCAGGTCAAGCAGGCGCTGGTCGTGGTTGACTAGGGCTTCGCGGGCGATCGCAGCTTTTTGCTGGTCTTGCTCTCGTTGTCCCTGGGCGGCTCCATCAATGAGCAAACCCTGAATCATGGCTAGGGGCAGCACCGAGGCTGCTAGGTCGTGGAGCGCCTGGGTTTGAATTTTGATTTCGGTGCGCCAGGTTTTCACCTGCTGCTGGAGGGGTTCGGCCTGTTCGGTGATGTGCCCGCCCCCGGCAAAAAAGCGGTCTTCGGCTTCTTGCGGGGCGGTTTCGGCAGCGGCAAGATCGGCCTCGCGTTGCTCAATGGTGGCGGCTTCGGTAGATAAATCGCGATCGGCCTGGGTGAGCTGGTGGCGCAGGGTTTCTACCTGCTGCTGGGCGGCGTCATCCCCTAGTTCGGCCTGTTTGCGGCTAACCAAAACTGCCAGGTCGTTGGCGAGGCGATCGGCCAGTTCTAGCCCCAAAACGGCGCGAATGGCGCTGACCACGCTGGGAGGCGGGGTGTCTTGTTCAGCTAGGGCTTTGACCTGTTCACCGTCGAACAAAAATAGGTTAGAGAGCCCCAGGGGTAGCCAGTCTTCGACTTGTTCATCCCAGTTTTGGGTGAGGTATTCGTTGGGCCAGCCGTCTAGCTCGACGGTAAGGGTATCTTTGCGGCCCCGCTGCCAGGTGCGCCGCACCTTTACCTGGCCCAGCTTTTCGATGCCGCTAATGTAGATCACGTGCTCAAAGGTGAGTTCGACTGCGGCACTCTCTTCGGAGGCGGCTTGATTGTTGACGCACTGGGTCAGAAAGTTGACATAGGCCAAACTGCGGCGGCGGTCGATTTGAGCACGTTGACCATACAGGGCTAGGCGAATGGCATCCATCAGGGTGGTTTTGCCGCCGCCATTCAGCCCGCCGATGAGAATGATGGGGCGACCGGCTTCGAGGCGCAGGTTGAGGCTGTGCTGCCCGTAGTAGGGGCCAAAGTTTTCTAGGGTGAGATCGAGGAAGATCATAGGGTTTGTAAGTACTCTCTCACCTGGCGTACGAAATTCTCAGCCTGTACGTAGCATTCATTGGATGCTTCTAGAGCATTTTGGGCCTGCTGAAGTCGCGCCTTAACCAGAGCAGCAATATCGTCTGACTGGCTCATGCAGCTATACCCTCTGAGAGAATGTTGTGAACGAGAGGGCTGGCGGTATAAGGGCTAGCCTCAAACTGCTGGTGAGAATATTTGACTGTGGTAATAACCACGTCATGGTAAAAGCCAACTTCCCAGGCAATGTCGCTAACGGCTTTCCAGATGGTGCGGTCTAATTTGTCTACAACGACACAAATATCAAAGTCTGAATCGGGCTGGGCGCTGCCCTTGGCCCGTGAGCCAAAAGCCCAAATGCTGGCCTGGGGAAATTGGCCACGAATTTTGCTGGCAAATTCTGTCAAAATTTTCTGATCGTGTGCTGACAGCATGATGCGGTGTAGAGATTAGCCCACAGCCTTTTGGAATGACTCAATTGTACCTGGGGAACCCTACCACCTTTACCGCCCCTATTTCCCTTCGGTTGAAGGCGGTACCTGGCCAAATTTGAGGGTAGCCCAGGCGGTTTGAAAGGTTTCGACGTCGCCGGTTTCTTCAGCGATTTTGAGGTCGCGGATGGTTTCGGCTCGCTGGATGGCGGGGGCTTTGGCGAGGGCGCTGGTTTCAAAGCAGGCTTGTAGGGCCTTGTAGATGCCGGTGCGGCGGCTCATAGTTTGGTATTTGCGCTCGGTGTCGAGGAGTTTGGCGACGAGTTCGAGATACATGGGGTCGTCGTCGCAGAGGGTGGCGAGTATGGCCCACTCGTCGGGGCCGAGGGTGGTGGTGTCGGCGCTGGGGCGGGAATCGTGGAGTTTTTGGCCGGTGATTTCGTGGTCAATCACTGCCGCTATTCTCTGGGCAGGTACTTCACCAACGCCTTCATAACCTCATGGGGCTGGAACTGCAACGGCCTGTCGGCGTTGGGGGCACTGAGAAAGTCTGTCCACTCCAAGATTTCGGCAAAGCCGAGCTGGTGGAGGGCAACGACGATGGAACTGACAGACTGTTTGCTGCCGATAACGAGGATTTTGACAGGTTCGCGGTCGGGGTGGGGGTAGCTGTGGAGTTTGAGGGTGAGTTCGAGGTGGACTGGGCCGGTGGCATCGGGGTTGAGGATGCGGGCACTGTAGCGGGCGGTGGGGGATTGGTCTTGCATAGTCTTGTCAACCACTAGGACGTTGAAAGGCAATTTACCCTGCCCAAAGGTTGACTGTCAACCACTAGGATGTGTCTGGATGGCAGAAACTCTGAAACCATGAACGGATGGGAAAAGCAGGCAAAGCGCTCAAGCAGGTTCTAGAGGATTACAGCATCAGCCAGTTTGCGCTGGCGGTGGCTATGGATGTAGAGCGCAATAACGTCTACCGCTGGGTCAACGAAAAACGCGATCCAACGGCTGAAACAGTTATTGAAATTGTTAGAGCGTTAAAAACTCTCAAGCCTGAAGCAGCGAAAGCTTTTGTAAATCTCTACGTAGGAAATGAGGTTTAATCTACAAGAAGGGGAAAGCTTTCGATGTATTGATCTATGGAGTCATGCTTACTCAAGCAATGCCAATGATGCTATATTATCAGCGGGGGATGTCGAGTGCCTTCCGGCCCAGTAAGCTACCTGGCTAACTTTGATTAGTGCCTAACTAATAATTAGGCAGACCAAGGACGCAATTACTGGCGTCATCTCCCTCAAAATTTCCTCAAATTAATGCTGTTCTTTATAATAAGCGTTTTTAAGCACCACTCTACGCTCCACTTTTTGGCTTAGATGTGCTTCGGATGTCCAGGCTTCTGGATATCTGACTGTTTCTAAAATTTTAAATAGAAAAGTTCTTGGAACCGAATTATTATTATTACTTCCGACATTTATCTTTGCTTTTTCGTACTTTAATAGATGCTCTACCGAGCGGTATACAAATCCATCTTCTCGAAGATAATTAACTGATAGGATTGCATGGGATGAGGGCAATTGTTCTAAGAATCTTTTTAAATACGGGATAGTATTTAGGCTTGCTTCCTTATGCTTAGAAGCTCTTGACTTTCTAAGCATATGTCTCCAACCTAGTCTTGTTAGTTCTATATTTCCCAAGACAGGAGATAAAATGCCTTCCTGAGCTATCTGCCTGTAGCTAGATTTCACATTCTTCCGCCGCTGTGTTAGATGTGTAGTTCGCTTGCGTACAATAATTCCTCCTCCCCCTCTAGACTTCAATGTATATTTACCTGAACATCTAGCTAGGTCGAAAAGCATTGCTGGCGTTATGGAGTGATGCAAGCCATATTCCTGTGATAAATCATTAGAATTTGGGTGAACGTAAGCCCAGAAGCAAGCTGTACTTTCTCTATTTACCCAGACGATACAAATTGGATGACTCGTTCTTTGAGCAGCTATTTTGGCATTTTTCTTAAGAAGAAAACCATCTTTTTTTTGTTCCCCATAACTTTTTCCCGACTTAATCTGGACAAGAATTATGAGACGTTCTCCTAAATACCAAGGGTGCTCACACGAGAGGAATAAGTCAATTTTATCCCCGTCCTCTTCGCGGAAACCCCACCTTATCTCAGCTTGACATGCCAGAACTAACATTGAGGAAGCTAACTTTTCAGCGTCATTCCCATTCTGTGGGTTGTGAGCTCGATCTTGTTTTGGAGTGTTAGGCTTCTTGCCATTAAAAAGATTCATTCTTCGTTTATATTGGTTACTGCTAAATCAAAAGTTTTGAGCAATATAGCTATTTTGGAAGCAATATCTCTTAGCCCACAAAAGCTATAAATTTTCGCTTAATCTACTAGAATAATCATGATTTTCCTTCTGCGAATTTCTCGGATTAGATCAATCCCCATTTCTCTCTATGCCATTTCAACCCCTCCATACTCGGCATAAATCTTCTGTCCTTTGGCAACTCAATTTGCTCCTCCTTGAACCCCATTATTCCCCGACTCTGTACCGGAGCCTCCTCCATAAAACGTTCCTGCGGAATCACAATTCGGTAGTCGTCATCTACACCAAACCAGCCGTGGTCAAAGGCCCAGTGGTGGTTTTTGCAGAGGGCTAGGCCGTTCACAAAGCGATCATCCCGAAACTCAGAGAATGGTTGGATGTGTGCCCCGTCTACAATATTTAGCCCATCCCAACTTACCACTCGCGTTTTACAAAAGGCGCAGCGCTGGTCATACAGCTTCACCACATTCCGCCGAAACGCCGCATTCCGCACAAAAATTCGGTCTTCATCCCGCAGATCTTCAACCTTGTAGGTGGCTCCACCCGAGTCAAACAGACTTTGCTGCACCGATTCAAACTCGTCGTACTTAAACGACTCCGCAATCTCATTACCCTTTTCAGGGAACCAGGCCTGAATCAGGATAGTTGTCAGCTCCGTGCGGCTCTGGGGGTTTTGCAGCAGCGCAAACAGTTCCCCATCCAGGTAGGCATACTTCACCGCCGAGCGCAGCGCAGGCAGCGTGCGAATCTTCACCTTCGCCTGGATAGCCGCCTCAAAGCCAGGGTTCGGCATCAGGTGCCAAAACTTATCCCCCGTCAGGTGAAAAAACGGTAGAGCAATATTCGAGTGGTGGTCGCTAGAGACAAACTGATGCCAAAACTTGAGAAAATTTGCCGTCAACTCCGGCGACAGGTAAACCTCATTGCGGCTAATCAGCCCCTTCTCACACAGATCCAGCACAGTCAGCAGCAAGATTGGCTTGTGGGGCGCAGTGCCACGGGCCTTGTCAACCCGAAGGTTGGCAAACTTCTTAGCGTAGTAGGTCAAACCTTTGGTCAAAATGCTCGACCCTGCATCAGGCTTCCTTCAGCCTGTCTATATACATAGCGTAGGCATCCATAAAGTACCCCGGCGGGTCTTGAAAATCATCAGTTCTCGCAATTTCTTGAATTTCAGCCAGCCGCCCCGGAAACCAGCGGCCCACCAATACAGCTTGCAGACTCTCTCGGCAGGGGGCATCCTGCAAAAAATCAAACAGGTCTTCGTCAACGTAGGCATGGCTAACCGCTTGCTTCACCTCGTAAAGCGTCTTGAGCTTAATCTTTGCGGCCAAAATCGGCTCAAACCCTCGATTCATCACCAAATGCCAAAACTTTCCACTCTTCATGTGAAAGTATGGGCGAGAAATATCGGGGTGGTGATCGGCTGAACCCAGATAGCTCCAGTATTTCAGAAAGGTGTGGTTGAGTTCTGGCGACAGGTCAATACGGTTCTCTGACATTTCGCCCCGCTCAAAGCGCTCTATCACCGCCAGCAGCAAAATTGGCTTGTGGGGAGCCGTACCATGGGCGCGATCAACCCGCAATCGCTGAAACTTCTTGGCGTAGTAGGTAAGTGCTTCTAAATTTGGAACAGGCACCCGTTGAAAAGCGATTTATAGAAAGGACAATAGGTCTAAGTCTTCAGAGCCAAAATCCTTATTAATTGATTGCACAAACAATAAAATCTGTTTTGAAATATCAGCGACTCCGCTAAATTGATTCTCAAGGATCTCAAATCCGCCATTGGCGTATTCTTTAAAGATTTTTGCCTTTGCCTGGATTTGCTCTTCGTCACTACTGAGAATATTTGGGTTTTGGGTTTCTGCAATAGCAATCAGATCCATAAGGCCACGATTCTTAAATTGATCACCTGGTATTGGATCTGGATCACGCCTTGATGCTTGCTCAAATGGCACACGATTTTTTTTGCTAAATCCAAAAGCTGCTGCAAAAGTTACAACATCTGCATAAGTCTGAAACGGCCCGGTCGATCCCTCTCCAGCCCTCAGCGCCTTCACCAGCTTCGCCTTATCCTTCGCCACCTTAATTCGTATATCTGCCATTTTTTTAGAAGTAAATAATAGAGTCTAAGCAAGCAACGGAGCAGCACCAACACCACGCCGCCCTTTACAAATTAGCCGTCATTAACGTCAAGACCATCTAGCCTTCCTCGGTGTTATGGCTAAACAGCTCCAGCAGCCAACGAGTGATGGTTGCATCATCCTCATGCTGCGATCGCTCCAGTGCCATTTCCAGCGTCGACATCGCCAATCCTGGCAACACCCGAGACTCATCGACTTGCCCACTGCGGCGATCGGCAATCTCAAAGGCAATCACCTGGGCTGCCTGCACATCCACCACCCAATATTCGGTGCTGCCTAGCCGCTCATACAGCAGCCGCTTCTTGCCCAGATCGTCATTTAGCGTGGTCGAGGCAATTTCTATCACCAGCTGAGGCGCACCGTGCGTCAACACATCAATCGGTTGATTGTCGCGCGGTGGCAGGTCAAACCCCTGACCTACATAAAAGGCAATATCGGGCTGGGCATCTTGCAAGCCAGTTTTGCGAAACGTGGTGTTGGTCAGCTCCACCATACGCAAGCCCTTCAGCGTGGCATACAGCACCACTAGCGTAGAAACAATCGAGTTTTCCCGTCCGTGTAGTGCACCCAGGGGCGACATTTCTACCCTCATCCAATCAGTATCAAAATAGCAGCGGGCATCCTGTGGCACCCCAGACTCTAACAGCGCCACATACTCTGTCCACGAGGCGGCTACCCATTCATTGCTAACGATGGGTTGTGGTACCGAGGCTGTGCCAACCATAGCGTTCCCCATTGTCATCAGCGGTTTTTCCCCATTGTACTTACCCCATCCACCCCATTACCTCTCCACCTTCACCACCTCCGTCCAAGTAAACTCATTCGGGCTGCGCTTCACCAGCGGGTAGCTGCGCCCGTAGCGCTCCATCTCCTCCAACTCCGCATCCTCCTTCGCCGTGTAGTAGACCAGCACATACTCTGCCCCCACCGCAGGCTCCATCTCCCGCTCCACCTCATTCAGCCACTGGGTCTTGCTCACCAGCACCACCAGCTGATCCGCCAGGGTCGTAATCGCCTCGGCAATGTTGCTACGGTTCCCCGAGTCCAAACTGCCAAAAGGCGAATCCATCACAATCGGAAAGCCGCCCCCATCTAGCCCAATCGTCGAGTGCTTCTTGCTCCAGTAGCGCACCCGCTCAATCACACTGCCAATAAAAGCCAGACTGAGAATTTGATTTTGCCCCGTCGAAACCGCCACCGTTGCCTCGCCATCCAGGTTGGGGTCGATCAGCCGCAGCTCATAGTTCTCCGTCAGCTTCGGCAAGTAGGGCGTAAACGAAATCTTGCGAAAAATCTCCCGCACCTTCAGCTCCAGCACCGCTCGAAACTTGAGATCGACCCGATGCTTTACCTTATTCAGCCGAGCCACTGCATCCTGGGCCGCTTCGATTTGCCGCTTCACGCGAGCCTGTTCTTTATCTTTGGCCTTGTGGGCCTTGATCTGCTTATCGACCTCGGCGATCGCATCCTCTAGCCGCTTAATCTCATCCTTCAGCACCGCATCTTCCCGGTGGCGGGCGGTAATAGCCTGCTCGGTTTCCTCCAGCCGCCGCTCAATGCCCTGCACATTCACATCTTCATTGCCCTTAAGCTGGTCGCGGATGCCGCTGATTTGGTCTTGCAGGCGGGCAATGCGCTGGCGCAGGTTTTCAATGCTGGCTTGCTCCTGGTCAATTTCGGCCCAAAACTCAGGAATCTGCCGCTCCAGGCTTTCTACCTCGCCGCTCATTTTGATCACGGCCTCTTCCACATCCTGTAAGCCCCCTTTCCCCAGCCAAGTCTCCACCTCCCGGCGATTGGGGGTACCAGAGGTAAGCTGAGCACCGCAAATACAGGCTTCTTGGTCGAGTAGATCCTGCACAAACTGGCGCTTGATGCCCGCTGGCAGCTCGCCCTTGCGCCGCAGGTCAGCCGCTAGCTCCTTAAATTGAGTAATGGTGTCGCCCAAAAACACCATATAGCCCCGCGACGAAATGGTGCGTCGCAGGCGATCTTCGCTGCGGGCGAGTTGCTGCTCCAGGTCTTCCATCTGGCTTTGTAAGGTGTCGCGCCGCTGCTGAATTTCTTTCACCTTGTCCAGGTCGCGCAGTTGGGCGCTGTAGCGCTGCTTCAGATCTTCCTGGTTGAGCAGATCCTGCACGATCGCCTCGCGGCGGGTTTCTTTTTGGGCCTTTTCCTCTTCTAGTCCGGTTTTTTCAGACACCAACCGCTTGGTTTCGGTGTCGCCAATATCCCTCAGCTCTTTTTCGAGCTGTTTGCGGGCATAGTCGAGGTGGTTGATGCCCCGCTCCAGCATTTCCACACTCAAGAGGGTTTTAATGGCGGTGGCCATATCGGCCCGGTTTTCGGTTTTGACAATCTGCTCAATCCGCTCCCCATCAAAGAAGAAGTAACGGTGCAGGCTACTGGGCAGTACGCTGCCGATGGCGTCATCAATATCATCTTTTGGCGTTGCATAATTGAGAGATGAGTTAGGGTGATCTGCGATGCAATGTCCAGAATGTGGAGCCACTCACATCCGTAAGAATGGCAAGCGGAAAGGTAAACAAAACCACATCTGTGTAGCCTGCGGTCGTCAGTTTATTGAGGCCTATGAGCCTCACCGAGGGTACTCGGATGAGGTCAGACGCGAATGCCTCAAGATGTACGTTAACGGCGCTGGGTTTCGAGCGATAGAGCGAGTCAAAGGGGTGCACCATACGACGGTCATTACTTGGGTGAAGCAAGTGGGCGAACGCCTCCCCGATGCTTACGCCCCTGAAACGACGCCAGAGGTCGGCGAACTCGACGAGTTGGAAACCTTTGTAGGCTCAAAAAAACAAGATTTGGCTGTGGACAGCCGTTGACCACTTCAAAAAAGGAATCTTGGGTTGGGTCTTAGGCGACCATAGTGCCGAAACGTTTCAACCGCTTTGGACCCTGGTTGGCAGCTGGCAGTGTTACTTCTATGTCACCGATGGATGGACGGTGTATCCCAGCTTTATTCCAGCAGGCGATCAGATTGTCAGCAAAACCTATATGACTCGGGTTGAAGGAGAGAACACTCGATTACGGCACTATCTAGCCCGTCTGCACCGCAAAACGCTCTGCTACTCCAAGACCGTAGAAATGCTGGCTCACTCTGTTCGCTTGTTACTTCACTACCTCAAGTTCGGCGATGTGCCAGTCCCGTCAAGGTTCATCTCTTGATTCAGCAACGCCTATCATCTTTTTCTGGAACCAGCTTGCCGTTGATTTTGAGCTGCAAGACGCTGGGCTCTTCCAGAATTTGGCCAGTGGAGTCTTTTTGGGCCACACAGGAGCGCCGAGCCTGATATTCCTTGCCGTTGTGCTCAAACAGCACCTCGGCCCAGCACTCCACCAGGCTGCCCACGGGCACCTCTCCCAAAGCGCGGTTGTTGACCAGCGGGCCAGGGGCAAAGGCGGGGCTGCGCTGGTCGTAGAGCACCCAGGTAAACCCATTCAGCAAAGTGGTTTTGCCCGCCCCGTTGTTGCCGTGGACGACGGTAACGCTGCGATCGCTTCTATGAGCCAGCTCTAGCGTTACCTCGCCCCAGAACTGCCGAAAGTTAAACAGCTTCAGCGATAGCAGCTTCATTTGATCGTGTCCTTAATGATCTTGAGCACGTCGGCTCGAATGCGGGGGCGATCGCTCGACAAATTAGCTTTCTCCAGCCGAATCACCTCCCGAATGATGCGCTCCACCTCCGGGGGAGCCGTGGTAATTGGTTCTTCGATGTCTTCCTGGCTGGGGTTAGTGGGAGAAGGCATGGTGGGGTAGTGGGGTGGATCACAAATCTAACAAGTCATATCGTGCTTGCAGGGGATACAGAATTTTACGCGCTTCCCCAGCGTTCAGCGCCAGATCGGCAAATTCCACAAATCGGGTCAGCTCGCCGCGCAGCACCCGTCGCTCTATCTGCCAATATTCCCCGCCCAGATCGGGAGGCACCACCAGCATGTCAAACAGCTCGGCCTGGTCTTTGCCTGGCGATCGCCGCAAAATGCGCCCCCGCCGCTGAATGAACTGGCGCGGGTTGCTGCTGCTGGCCAAAATCACGGCGGTGCGAATAGCCGGAATATCCACCCCTTCGTCTAGACAGCGAATCGCCACCAGCCCCTTGAGATGCCCTTTTTCAAAGGCATAGCGCAGGTCATCCCGTTCGCCCAGAGTGGTCTCAGCAATGTAGGGCTCAACCTCGTAGCCCAGACGGTACTTTAACAGCTCTGTTACCGCCTCCAGCTGGCGTCGGCTTTCATCGGTAGTTTCGTCTTCTACCGAGCCATCGCCACAGTAAAACAGAGTGTGGTCGGTGTTGAGTCGATTAGCCATCAGTGCTCTCAACTGGGTGAGCTTGTTCTCGGCGGTGCAAATTAGCCTAGCCCGCTCAAACAGCAGTCGTTCTAGGGCCGTGTTGTCATCTCTGCCGCCAATGCCCATGGCCCGCCCAATAGCTACCGTCAGCTCGGCGTACCGCTCAACCTCCTCGGGGGTTAGCTCGATCAAAATTGGGGTGTAGGTGTACTGCACCAGTGCCCCCGCCTGAATCGCATCTCGTAGGGTAAACTCGGGCTCTAGCACTGGCCCAAAATAATCAAAGATGCGCTCTGTACCAACTTCATCAAATTGACGCTCTGGGGTCGCTGACAGGGCCAGCCGCAGCTTAACCGCCTCGGGTAGAGCGCTAGCGAGGTTCTCTGCGCCCAGATTGTGGGCCTCGTCACCAATTATCATCGCCAACTGGGGCAGAAACGTCAGCTGCGATTGCAAGGAAGCTTGGCGCAAGGTCGCGTTAGTGGTGATGATGGTAACGAAGGGCTGCCGTTCGCCCAGCACTGCTAAAAGCTGGGCTTGGAGTTCGCTTTGCCAAGTCTGCGCTCGATCAAAAGCCAGAACGGGGGCCAGATTAAATTTGCGGCATTCCTCTGCCCATTGGGTCACTAGATGGCGATAGGGACAGACAATCAGTAAAACTTTTAGAGGTTTATCCTGAGCTTGGCACTTTTGGTAGAGTGCTGCTGCGATCGCAAGCGCCGTAATCGTCTTGCCACTGCCCGTCGCCATCTTCAGCGTGCCGCACCCTTTATTGGCAAGCCAGTTGGCGATCGCCTGTTGCTGATAATCTCTCAGCACTAGCGAAGGGGGTGCGATCGGCACGCCAGGAATAATGTGGTATTGCTCAGTCGGATTAGCCGCTTTAATAGAGCCCTCAACTTCCTGGGCAAAATCAGGCGGATGATCCGGACACTTTTCCAGTAGTTTTCGTCGAGCCGCTTCAGGAAACTCCAGCACCTCCAGCTCAGGGGTGCGGTTTTGCCACAGCTCCTCAAAGTTCTCTAGCTTCTCAGCAATGCGATCGTCATCTCCAGGCTGCCAAGACCGAAAGACATCAATACATTCAAAGTTACATTCATAGGCCCTAGCACTCTCATTAGCTGAGCCAGCAAAAGCGACCTGGCTACCCTCAGCATCCGTAAAGATCCCCAGCTTTTCGTGATAAATGCCATAGTTTTGGAGATTCTTGACCACAGCAATTTTGATCTCAAGCAGACCATAGGTTAAAAGCCAAGACAGACAAGCGATGCGGTTACCCACAACGCCCTCAAAATCTTGGCTTAGCTCGCTCGTTAGGGCTGTGGTAATAACCTCTTCTCTCTCTCGCAGCCCCGACTGAATAGCGTCAATATCCTCTGGCGATAGGTGGGGGGAAGCGACTAGCCGCATTCGACCATTGCCGTGAACAAACTCAGTAAGCCCCTGAGCTGCTAAAGACAGTGAGCTACTGGAGAAAAACCCTACCGCCCTGTCGTAGGTGACTGACCGCTTTAGGCAAGGTACATAAAAATCCTTCAGCAAATTCTGGCGATTGCTGCGGTACTGGTTGCGAAAAGACAGGCCATGCAGGGACACGCAGAGGGCTCTCAACCTAGGGCTTATTTCAACTATTCTACTGTCACGCTCTTGGCGAGGTTGCGGGGCTGGTCAACGTCTAGACCACGCCGGGCGGCGATGTGGTAGGCCAGCAGCTGCAGCGGTATCACCGCCACAATTGGCGACAGTAGCTCATCCACCACGGGCACAGGCAGCAGGCGGTCGAAGGTGTCGGCGGCATCGGCATCGTTCATGGGCACCACGCCGATTAGCTGGGCGTCGCGGGCCTTAGCCTCCTGGGCATTAGAGAGCACCTTGTCGTAGACGCTGCCGGGCATGGCGATCGCCACCACGGGCACCTTGGCATCGAGCAGCGCGATCGGGCCGTGCTTCATTTCGCCCGCCGGGTAGCCCTCAGCGTGGATGTAGCTGATTTCCTTGAGCTTTAGCGCGCCTTCAAGGGCGATGGGAAAGTTGATGCTCCGGCCTAAAAAGATAAAATCTTGGGTTTCGTTGAACTCGTGGGCCAGCTCCTCGATGTAGCGCTCCTGGCTTTCGAGCACCTGCTCGATGTAGGCGGGCAGCTGGTGCAGCCCGTTGAGAATGGCCTCGATGCGATCGCCCGTCAGGGTCTGGCGGCGGTAGGCCAGGTCGATCGCCAAGAAGTAAAAGGCCATCACCTGGGCGGTGAAGGTTTTGGTGGCGGCGACGCCAATCTCAATGCCCGCGTGGGTGTCGATAATGTGGGGCACCAGCCGCGACAGCGAGCTTTCGGGCCGGTTGGTGATGCCCACCATGCGGGGGGCAAAGCGGGGGTCGGGGTGGGCGGCGCGGCGATTTTGCTCCATCTCCAGAGCGGCCAGGGTGTCGGCGGTTTCGCCCGACTGGGTGACGCCCACGGTGAGAGTGTTGGGGATGAGGGGAGTAGGCGAGTAGCGAAACTCGGAGGCGTACTGCACCATGACGGGCAGGTTAGCTAACTCTTCGATCAGGTATTTGCCCACCAGGGCGGCGTGCCAGCTGGTGCCGCAGGCCACCACTTGCAGGTGCTCTAGGCCGTCGAGCAGGGCGTCGGGCAGGCCCAGGGCAACGGGAGAAAGGGGAGCGCTGCCGCTGTCCGCCGTCCAGGCGCTGCTGATGTAGGTTTCGAGGGCGGTGCGCACCACGCCGGGCTGCTCGTAGATCTCCTTGAGCATGAAGTGCTTGAAGCCCTGCTTCTCCACCATGATGGGGTTCCAGTTCAGGGTGATGGGGTGCTTGCGCTGGCGATCGCCCGCAAAGTTGTACACCTCTACCCCCAGGGGCGTCAGGCTGGCCAGCTCGCCGTTTTCCATTGGCAGCACGGCGCGGGTGTGGGGCACGATCGCCGGGGTATCGCTGGCGCAGAAAAATTCGCCCTGGCCAAAGCCAATCACCAGGGGGGCCTGCTGGCGTACCACCACCAGCTCGTCGGGATAGTCGGCGGAAACGATCGCCAGAGCAAAGGCTCCGTGCAGCTGCTGACAGGCGCGGCGGGTAGCCTCTAGCAGGAGCGATCGGCCCTGGGTGTCGTCGGGGCTGAGCTGGCTCAGGTGCGACTCAATCAGGTGGGGCACGACCTCGGTGTCGGTATCGGAGGTGAACTCGTGGCCCAGCGCCTTGAGGGTTTCGCGCAGCTCGCGGTAGTTTTCGACGATGCCGTTCTGCACCACGGCCAGGCGACCGGAGCCATCGCGGTGGGGGTGGGCGTTATATTCCTCGGGCTTGCCGTGGGTGGCCCAGCGGGTGTGGCCAATGCCCAGACGGGCGGGGTTCTCTTCGCCGTCGAGCTTGTCTTGCAGGTTTTGCAGTTTGCCCTTGGCGCGCACGCAGTGCAACTCGCCTTCGAGCACGGTGGCGAGGCCTGCGGAGTCGTAACCACGATATTCGAGCTTACGCAGGCCGTCCATCAAAATATCGGTGGCGGGCCGGGTGCCGATGTATCCCACAATTCCACACATAGCGCTGTCTCCTTGGGGTTGGGTGGGGCTGGGCAAGTGCTGTGATCAAGCTGACTTTATAGGATACACGGTGGCCCGGTCGGTGCGATCGCACAAGCTACCGAATGGGCGACTGGCGGCTCTAGATGCCCTTGCCCAGTGCTGTGCTGCGCTAAAGGTTTAGGGTTTCAGGTGAACGGGGCAAGGACTGCCGTAGACCCGAAACCCGAAACCCATACTGACTCACCCCTGGCTCGGCGGGCTACGCGCCTACGTCACTAAAACAGCGCGGCGACTTCACCCAGAGGAAGCGGGTACCCCAGCAGATAGCCCTGGACGATGTTGACCTGGAGCTGCTGCAGGGCGGTTAGTTCGGAGGGCGTTTCGACGCCTTCGGCGACAATGTAGCTGTTGGTTTGTTGGGCAAACCCGACCAGGGCGGCGGTCAGCGCTCGGCGGGTGTGGTCGGTGTCGATGTTGCGAATGAGGCTGATGTCGAGCTTAATAATGTCTGGATTGAGCTGAAGAATATGGAGGAAACTAGCGTAGCCGGCCCCAGCATCGTCTACGGCCAGGCGCACGCCGCGATCGCGCAGGGGGGCCAGCCGTTCACCAAACTGCGAGTAGTCAGGAATGGCGACATGCTCGGTCACTTCTAGCACGATGCGGTGCAGGGGCACATCCTGAAGCACGCGGTTGACGGCACCGCTAAGAATGTTGTCAGGCGATACATTGACCGAGAGGTAAACATCGTCAGGAATGGTGCTCAGACCCTCTAGGGCTTTGGCGATCGCCGCCATTTCGAGCTGTTCGCTGCGGCCTACCTCGGAGGCCTCGGCAAACCAGATGTGGGGGCTGCGAATGGGCCGCGACCAAAACCGGGTCAGGGCCTCAAAGCCAATAATCTTGCGGTCGGCCAGGCGAACGATGGGCTGGTAGACAAGGGTAAACGCGCTGGACTCGAGCACGGTTGTCACTCGCTGAGCCATTTCCTGGTGTGCCTGGGCGGCGTCTAGCTCGCGCCCGATCTGCCGGGCGGTAAAGTCGGCAAACAGCTGCATAATCGACAGATCGCGATCGCCTAGGGAAGGGTTGGGCTGGGTGCTAAAGCAGCAAAAGGTGCCGTAGACCTGCCCGTTGCTCAACCGCAGGGGAATGCTGAGGTGAGCGCCTACAGGCAGGGCAGTAGTGGCCTCTAACTCCAGGGCGGCGGGAAGTTTGGTGGCATCGTGAATTAGCTGGGGCAGCCGACCGTCGACAACGCGCTGGCAGTAGCTCTCCTCCAGCGGGTCTGAGTCTCCTACGGCAATGGGCGTATTCTCTAGGGATGAATCGATGTAGCGAAATCGGCGTCTGCCTTCGACAAATTCCGCTACAAACGCCACCTCCATATCGAAGTGCAGGCGAATGGCGCACAGCGCGTCAATGACCACCTCATCGATCGACCCATTCCCCGAACTAGATGCCGATAAAAAAAGATAGGGGATGAGACTTAGATTGCTAGGTGTTGCCGTCGAGTCAAAAATCGATTTTTCGTCCATTGAGCAGTACTCCACCAGTACTCTAACCAGTACTCCACCGCAGTATTGCAAACGATTTCAAATGCAGGGAGGTCTAGGCGCTGCCCCCTGGTTGAACTCAAATCAGCAGCGCTGTCGAGCCAGTGCCTACCAATACGGGTTACTTTCGTCAACACCACAACCAGTAAGCTTTATTACTTAGAGCGACGATTTTGAGCCCGATGGCAGCAAGAAAGCACTACTCACGGCCATTTGTCTCCTATACATTATGGGCAATTTTATGCTGCTCAATTCAAACAGAAGGAGGAAATACATGCTGAAAAAGGCTAAAAGCACCTAAATCGAAACCGATTGTCATCAATAAAGCGATGGTTGCCCAATACTAGTTCGCCCTGGGATGATTCTCAATCTGTAGCTTTACTGAAGAAGCTGACAATAACTCGACCTAATTTCGCGGTTGGCCGCAACAGGTTTCCAGCCGTGGTCAGCCTGAAGATTCTGCTGATGGCCGGGGCTGTAATGATCCAAAGCTGACCGAAATTAGTCTAATCTTGCCCAATCAGCGCCAGCAGATCGGCCTCACTAAGAACCGCAATGCCCAACCCCTCAGCTTTGACCAGCTTTGACCCGGCTTTTTCGCCCGCCACCAGGTAATCGGTGGCCTTGCTGACGCTGCTGGTCACTTTGCCCCCGGCGGCTTCGATTAGCTCTGTGGCCTCAGGGCGAGTGAGGGTGGGCAGGGTGCCAGTGAGCACGAAGGTTTTACCGACTAGAGCACCAGCCTCGGCGGCCTGGGTTTGATCTTCATCAGCGGCTAGCTGCAACCCGGACTGGCGCAGGCGATCGATCAGGGTTTGGTTGGCGGGCACCTGGAACCACTGGCTGACGGCCTGGGCAATTTCGGGACCAATGCTGTGAACGGTTTCGACCTCGTGGGGGCTAGCGGCGGCCAGGGCGGCGGCGCTGGGAAAATGCTGGGCCAGGGTTTTGGCGTTGACGGCCCCCACGTGGCGAATGCCCAGGGCGTAGAGCACCGAGGCCCAGGGGCGGGTTTTGGAGGCGGCGATCGCCCCCAGCAGCTTCTCGGCCAGCCGCTTACCCATGCGATCGAGGGGGGCTAAGTCTTCTTCGGTCAGGCTGTAGAGGTCGGCGACGGAGTGAACCAGGCCCTGCTCCACCAGCTGCTTCACCCACTTTTCGCCCAGGCCCTCAATATCGAGGGCATCGCGCCGCGCCCAGTGGATAATCGCCCCCTGCACGATCGCGGGGCAGGAGATATTGATACAGCGGGTCACGGCCTCGTCGTCGGGCTTAACCAGGGCACTGTTGCACTGGGGGCAGCAGGTAGGCATGGCGGCCTTCACGGCATCGTCGGAACGCAGCTCGGCCAGCACCCGCACCACTTCAGGGATAATTTCCCCAGCTTTGCGCACGATCACGGTGTCGCCCTGGTGAATGTCGAGTTCGGCGAGGCGATCGGCATTGTGCAGAGTGGCGCGGGCAACGGTGGTGCCCGCCAGCTGCACCGGGCGCAGCTCGGCTACGGGGGTCACCGCCCCGGTGCGACCCACCTGAAAGCTGACGGCTTCGAGGATAGTGGGCACCTCCTCAGCGGGATATTTCAGTGCCACCGCCCAGCGGGGAAACTTTTGGGTAAAGCCCAGCTGCTGCTGCAGAGCAAAGTCGTTGAGCTTCACCACCACACCGTCGGTGAGGTACGAAAGCTGAAGTCGCCGGGTGGCCCAGTTATCGTAATAGGCCTGCACATCGTCAGCGGATTGGCAGAGCTGGCGGTTGGGGTTGACCCGAAAGCCGAGGGATTTAAGAAACTCCAACGCCTCCCATTGGGAAGTGGGCGATTTTAGATTTTGGGTTTTGGATTTTGGATCTTCCTCACGCTCTCCCTCGCTCTCCCAATTGCCCGCTCCTGAATACACGGTGTAGGCGAAAAAATCTAATTTACGGGCGGCGACAATGCGGGAGTCGAGCTGGCGCAGGGTACCGGCGGCGGCGTTGCGGGGGTTGGCGAACAGGGCTTCGCCCCGCTCGGCCCGTTCGACGTTAATCTGCTCAAACACATCCAGCGGCAGGAAGGCTTCGCCGCGCACTTCGACCACCGGGGGCGGGTTGTCGGTGTTTAGCCGCAGAGGTATGGAGCGGATGGTGCGCACGTTGGGGGTAATGTCTTCGCCAGCGATGCCATCGCCTCGGGTAACGCCGCGCACCAGCAGACCATTTTCGTAGGTGAGGGCCAGGGCATTGCCGTCAATTTTTAGTTCCGCCACATACTCAACCTCGCCAGCATCGGGGGCCTGCCTGCGCCAGCGCTCCTCCCAGGCGCGAAACTCGGCCAAATCAAAGGCGTTCTCCAGGCTGTAGAGGGGGATGTTGTGGCGAACGGAGGTGAACTGGGTGGCGGGCTTTTCGCCGACGCGCTGGGTGGGGCTGTCGGGGGTGACGAGTTCGGGGTGGGCGGCTTCTAGGTCCTGCAGCTCGCGGTAGAGGCGATCGTAGACTTCGTCGGGCAGGTCGGGGGCGTCGAGTACGTAGTAGGCGTAGCTGGCGGCCTGCAGCTGCGCCCTGAGGGACTGCACCCTGGCTGTGGTGGTGTTGTCTGCGGCCTGGTTCATGGCTCAGTTCTCTAAAATCGCCCGGTGGCTAGTGTAGCGCTGCTGTGGGCTCAGTGCAGCGCCATACCCTTCAGCAACCATATCCCCCGCCGTCCGAAGTCAATTGCGTACACTAGAGACACGGAAATCTGAGGCAGCTATGAATACTCAGCTAGTCAACTCTATTATTGAAGTAGTTCGAGCTTTGCCCATGGAAGAGCAAACTGCTCTACTGGAAACCCTCAACCGCCTGTATCAAACATTGGGGAATGGAGCCGCGATCGCAGCTGTCTCCGCAGAGCAGATATCTGGTCCAGCGCTTGAAGCAACCAGCGCAAATGATCACCCAGATCGGATTCGTCACACAGTTGTCCTTCAAATTGACGATCTACGCGCCAAATTGTTCAAGGAGCATGGCAACTTTTCTGACAGCACCGAACTGATTTGTGAAGATCGAGCAAGATAGCTGTGGCAAAAATTGTTGTTGATAGCAGTGTCGCCATCAAGTGGTTTATTCCTCAGAAGCATTCTGACAAATCTCGCCAAATTCTGAGCGCCTATCAAGAAGGAGAACTCGATTTACTTGTTCCAGATCTAATCTATGCAGAGATTGGAAATATTGTCTGGAAACTAAATAGGTTTCAGGAGCTATCCGAACAGCATGCAAAAGATATTTTAAAAACGTTTCAGTTGATTACCTTTTCAGTTACGCCATCCTCCTTGTTACTCAATGATGCCTACCACTTTGCAAGAGAATACCAAAGAACCGTGTATGACTCGCTATATGTAGCACTTTCCCTGCGTCATCAGTGCCTGTTTGTAACTGGCGACAGCAAACTCGTTAATGCGGTTAGCCCTGCGCATTCAAATATCGTAGCTATTGAAAATTGGTCTTAGCGATTAGAAATGATGACTTCCTCTACTTTTGCCTACCCCCCCAGCCCTCAGCACGACCAGGTTGATACCTACCACGGCGTGATGGTGCCCGACCCCTACCGCTGGCTTGAAGACCCACAATCGCCCGCCAGTCAGGAGTGGATTGCCGCGCAGAACACAGTCACCGATGGCTATCTGCAAACGCTATCGAAGCGAAGGGAAATCAACGATCGCCTCACCCAGATCTGGAACTACGAGCGCTACAGCACCCCCTTTAAGCGGGGCGGGCGATACTTCTACTTCAAAAACGACGGGCTGCAAAACCAGAGCGTGCTCTACACCCTGCCCAGCCTGGATGCCGAACCCCGCATGCTGCTCGACCCCAACACCCTGTCGGAGGATGGCACGGTGTCGCTCAGCGGCATGGAGGTGAGTGAGAACGGGGCCTACATGGCTTATGGCCTATCGAGCGCGGGGTCTGACTGGGTGGAGTGGCGCGTGCGCGACATTGAAACCGGGGAGGATACCGACGACCTGCTGAAGTGGGTGAAGTTTTCGGGAGCGTCGTGGAGCCACGACCACCAGGGCTTTTTCTACAGCCGCTACGACGAGCCCGATGAGGCAAGCAAGCTGGAGGCGGTGAACTACTACCAAAAGCTTTACTACCATCGCCTGGGTACGCCTCAAAGTGAGGATGTGCTGGTGTACGATCGCCCCGATCAAAAGGAGTGGGGCTTTGGTGGCGGCGTCACCGAAGACGGGCGCTATTTGATCGTTTCGGTATGGAAGGGGACTGACCCCAACAACCTGGTGTTTTACAAAGACCTGAGCGACCCAGAAAACCCGGTGGTAGAGCTGATTTCGGAGTTTGAGGCCAGCTACAGCTTTGTCGATAACGAGGGGGCGCTATTCTGGTTTACGACGGATCTAGATGCACCGAAGGGGCGGCTGATTGCGATCGATATTGCCCAGCCCAATCGCACCCACTGGCAGGAGATAATCCCCGAGAGCGACGACACCCTGGAGGGGGTGGGCATTCTCAACCACCAGTTTGTGGCCGATTATCTCAAGGATGCCTACACCACGATTCGCATTTTTTCGCTGACTGGAGAACTGGTGCGAGAGGTAGAACTGCCCGGCATTGGCTCGGCGGGGGGCTTTGACGGCAAGCGCGAAGATACCGAAACCTTCTACAGCTTTACCAGCTTTACGGTGCCGCCCACGATCTACCACTACGACATGGTGACTGGCAAAAGCACCCTCTACCGCCAGCCGAAAGTGGATTTTGACCCCAGTGCCTACACCACCACCCAGGTGTTTTACACCAGCAAAGACGGCACCCGTGTGCCGATGTTTATTACCCACAAAACCGGAATTGAGCTGAATGGGCAGAACCCGACGCTGCTCTACGGCTACGGCGGCTTCAGCATTTCGCTGACGCCGTCGTTTTCGGTCAGCAACCTGGTGTGGATGGAGATGGGCGGCGTGTACGCCATGCCGAACCTGCGCGGCGGTGGCGAGTATGGCGAAGAGTGGCACCTGGCGGGCACGAAGCTAAATAAGCAGAACGTGTTTGACGACTTTATTGCGGCGGCGGAGTGGCTGATCGCTGAGGGCTATACATCGGCGGCAAAGCTGGCGATCGCGGGTGGCAGCAACGGTGGCCTGCTGGTGGGAGCCTGCATGACCCAGCGCCCGGATCTCTTTGCGGCGGCGCTGCCTGCGGTCGGGGTGATGGACATGCTGCGGTTTAACCAGTTCACCATTGGCTGGGCCTGGGAGTCAGACTACGGCTCGCCCCAAAACGAGGATGAGTTTAAGGTACTCTACGGCTATTCGCCGCTGCACAACCTGAAGCCGGGGACGGCCTACCCAGCGACGCTGATCACCACGGCAGATCACGATGACCGGGTGGTGCCGGCCCACAGTTTTAAGTTTGCGGCGGCGCTGCAGGCGGCCCATGGGGGCGAGGCTCCGGTGCTCATTCGCATTGAGACGAAGGCGGGGCACGGGGCGGGTAAGCCGACGGCCAAGGTGATCGAAGAGGTGTCGGATAAGTGGGCGTTTTTGGCCGCGAATTTGGGGATGTAGTTATCCCTTATTTGGAAGGGCGAACGCCATTTGCCAAATACTGAGGTACAGGGCCGCCTCAGCCAAACTGCTTTTTGGCGGCCTCGTAAACCTCAGCGGTGATTTGCCCCAGGCCCTGGTCTTGGGCAAACTTTTCAATCTTCTTGCGGGCGGCGGGGCGCACGAAGAAGGGAATCTCCTTAAGTCGGGCTTCAGCGTCAGCAGTCCATTCCATAGGTAGAGGCGCAATTTTGCGTTGAGCTTCAAACTTCTTTACGATATCAGGGACTGGAGGCAGCGCTAGCTTGTTTGTGTCAGGTTTTGAGAAATGCCGATCGCGGCCTCATGCCCCAGAGCCTGCAGCTAGCTTAAACAGTCAACCTCAGGCCCTATTTTTCTTTCAAAAAAGAAAACTGTCGCTGAGGGCCTTTTAATTACCTGGGTTTGTCAACGCTAAGGAGATTGCAGTGATACGAAAATTTTGGCTGGTGGCGCTGGCCGCCGTAGTAACCACCCTGTTTGCAATGGGCCTAGCCCCGGCGGTAAAGGCTGATATTGTGGCTGAGCCAGTGGTGTACAGCATCAATGGGCAACCCTTTGAGGGCTACTTTGCCATCAATGAGGGCTTTGGCGACAGCCAGCCCGTGGTGCTGCTGGTGCACGACTGGGACGGCCTGGGCGACTACGAAAAACGCCGGGCTCAGATGCTAGCCGAGCAAGGCTATGCAACCTTTGCCGTCGATCTCTATGGTCAGGGAGTGCGGCCTACCAACCCTGATGAGTCGCGGGCTCAAAGCGGCATGCTTTATGCCGATCGCAGCACTATGCGATCGCGGCTGATGGCCGGTCTGGCTCAGGCTCAGGCTCAGCCAGGGGTCGATGGCAGCCAGGTGGTGGCAATTGGCTACTGCTTTGGCGGGGCAGCCGTGCTCGAAATGGCTCGCGCAGGCATGGATGTGGACGGGTTTGTATCGTTCCACGGCAGCTTTGATACCCCCGAGGGCCAAGACTACAGCCAAACGCCAGGCCGCATTCTGGTGCTTCACGGCTCTGACGACTCCGCGGCCCCCATGGCCGATGTCGTCCAACTCGCCGCCGAGCTAGACGCCGCCGAAGCTGACTTCGATATGGAAATCTACGGCGGCGTCGACCACGCCTTTACGGTGTGGAGCGATGCCAATCGCTACGACGCTATGGCCGATCGCCGTTCGTGGCGTGCCCTAATGACCTTTTTGAGCGAAGTCTTGGGCTGATACAGCCATCGCCAAACCGTTAAGACACAACGACTGGAAAATGTTTGACTGTCCCAACCGGGAGGGGTAAGGGTGGGGCCATCTGGACTAGAAGCTCTTGTTCTTTAGGCAGAAGCTTAATTTTTCATCGCCATGTCTCATCGCCATGCTCAGCTTTAAACCGAGGCCTATAACAGCACCCTCTTTGCCGTGCGCGGTATAGGGCCTCACTTTCTCGACAGCCAGGGTAACAACTGGGATGAAACCGTAGAGCTTTACTACAATCCCTCTACCGATGACAGCGGCAAAGACGAGCGCGGCCCCTGGAACTTCGAACCTAATTTTGATTACATTGCTGACCCAGCCGGTTCGCTCCGCTAGGGCTGCTCAGCCCTGGGCTAAAGCTACCTGGTGCCCAGGCCGACCCCTGTGCTTCCAGCATGGGCGATGGTCACGTCAGGGCTATCTTCAATGCCGACTTTATCCGACTTAATCTGCCCCAGGGGATGGCTATGCTCTGAGTGAGCTTTAACCGCTGTCTCTTGGGGTCAGATTTATGGAACATTTTTCAACCCTGCTTTTACTGTTGCGCGATCGCCCTACCTTTTTAGAAGAGGTGCGCCAGGGCAAGAAGATTGAGTCTAAAATTCTCTCGCTACTGGGTGTCAGCTCGCTATTTTTTGCTGTGTACGGGGCGATTGTTGGCTCGTCAAGCGGCTGGCAACAGCTGCTAGTGTCGATGGTCAAGCTGCCGGCCCTCTACCTGTTGACGCTGTTAATTTGTTTGCCAACGCTCTATTTTTTCGACATCTTGTTTGGCTCTAAGGCCGATTTTCGACAGTATGCGGTGCTGAGCCTCACTACCATTGCGGTAATTAGCGTTCTGCTGTTTAGTTTTGCTCCAGTTACCCTGTTCTTCTTAGTCTCCATTCGCAGCTACCACTTCTTCTTGCTGCTCAATGTAGCGATCTTTGGCCTGACGGGTTTCATCGGCGTGCGGCTGTTTTACTCAGGCATTCGCTCTGTTATGGACTTCACCGCCGACACGCCCAAAATTCGCAATCGACTGCTGCTGTTTTGGCTGGTGCTGTATGGTTTGGTGGGCAGTCAGTTGGGCTGGACCCTAAGGCCATTCTTTGGCTCACCGGGTCAGCCGTTTGAGCTATTTCGGGAGGTAGAAGGCAATTTTTACGCCCAGGTAATCAACAGCATTTTTACGCTGTTGTCCGGTGGCTAAACCTGGAAATTGGGCTGGCTGAGAGCCCCGTATGGGGGGCTTGGTAAGCCAGCAGAATAGTTAGTAAGGACGACTGACAAACTGTTTTCTCCCAACTCAAACTTAATGAGATCTGATTTGCAGGCGCTGCGCATTACTCAGAGCGAACTCGACCAGCTGACCGGGTTAGACATTAGCTCGGTTTTTATGGGCGGTATGATCCGCCCCTCGGTGTGGCGACGGTCAAAGACTGGCCCCTGGAGACTACCGCGCCGCAAAATTCTATCGCTGCTACTCACAGAAAGCCTAGTGCTGGGGACAGCGTTTATCGTTTGCCTGGGGCTAGGGCTCGTGCTGGTGCGCCATCGGGCAGGCTTCGACCAGTTTGGCAAGCTGGTGCTGGGGGTAGCGACGGCGATCGCGCTGGGGGCAGTAGCCTGGCATTTCTACCAGTGGCATCGCGCCAAGGCCTTCGTCTCCCTGGCCCGCCTGCTTGACGAGTGCGATCGCCACAACGACATCATCCAGGCGCTGCACATCATGGATGAACTCGAAGCGGTACGGATGGTCGACGCCGAACTCTGCGATCGCACGGAGGTGCTGGCTGCCCTCCAGGCCACCCGCGACAGCCTGATCTCTGCCCTCAGAACCGAAACTATTCTGCGTCGCCATCGGGCGATCGTGCAGCGCCAGCAGGAATTGTTTGCCACTATTGAAATTAATTTGACAACGCTGCAAACCCTGCACAGCAACCATCAGGCTAGTGAGTATCGACAATTTTTGCAAGAAGCTCTCAGCATTGGTCTAGCTGTGCAGCGAGAGATAAGCGCTAATTCTAATACAGGATAGACAGCTACGCATTTCCTCAAGACTATGTTCCCGCGATTGGTATAATCTTTCTCTCCTTCTACAGAAGCGTCTTTAGGACGGCAAATCTACAACTATTAGTCGATTGATGCCTTCCAAATTATCGTTAGTTTAAGGTGATGCAGCAAAGCTAGTTTCAACCTGATTTTAACGGGCAATTTCAGCAGGCATTTACTGCTTCGATACTGACTCTCGTTTAAATCTAAAACAACTCTAGATTTGCTGCTCAGCACTTAAGTGAGACGACCACAAAAGGAGACGCAATGAAACGCTTTATTCTATGTTCTTTGTCTGCCACTATGGCCCTGGCCGTAGGAGCAACTGCCCAAGCTCAAGATACTCTTAGCGCCGCAGGTGCCAGAGATGGCGTCATGAGCCGATTTGAATACCGAGGCAACAGCCTGACCCGAGGCGTGCTCTCTCCTAGCGATATTGGGCCTAACAACCGCGCTGTTCCGATGGCCAATTCGGCTGATTTTGATGCCTACGACGCGAACAACTACGGTTCCAGCGATCGCAACAACCAGCGTCAAAACACGAACGCCGTTCCCGGTGTTGTAGCACCTAACTCCCAAAGCCCCAACAACCGCGCTACCCCTGGTCAGAGCACCAGCCCTAACCGGGAAGAGCCCTCGATGGATATGCGTAACCAAGATACCAACGCCGTTCCCGGTGTTGTGGCCCCCAACGATATGAGCCCTAACAACCGCGCTGTCCCCGGCCAGGGAACCACTCCTAACCAGCAGCAGCGGCCTGCTACGGGTACGCAAAACCAGGATACAAGCCGTCCCGGTGTTGTGTCGCCCAACGACCAAAGCCCCAACAACCGCACCACCCCTGGTCAGAGCACCAGCCCTAACCAACAGCAGCGGCCGATGATGGATATGAACCAGGATACAAACCGTCCCGGTGTTGTGTCGCCCAACGATCAAAGCCCCAACAACCGCACCACCCCCGGTCAGAGCACCAGCCCTAACCAGCAGCAGCGGCCCACCACAGGTACACAAAACCAGGATTCAAACCTTCCTGGTGTTGTGGCCCCTAACTCCCAAAGCCCCAACAACCGCGCCACCCCTGGCCAGTAATCGCACTCTCCTGAATTGAGGCCTCCGTTGAGGCCTTGATTAGGGCGCGATCGCCTGCCACTGACGCAGAATGGACTATCCCTTTGCAGCTCCTGTCGGCGGTACCTTGCCGCCGACAGGAGCTGCCCTACACTGCGTCGAGCTAGCGGAACGACTGGAGACCTCCGGTGGGCTACTCCATCCGCTCCGCTAGCTCCATCCAGCGTTCGGTAGAAGTGTCGATGGTGGTAGTGAGTTCGCCCAGACGCTCTGAGAGCTTTGTCACCTCGGCGTAGTCGCTGGGCGGGTTACCATAGAGCTGTTTTTCTAGCGCTTCTTTTTCAGCTTCCATAGCGGGAATTTGGGCTTCAAGCTGCTCATATTCTCGCTTTTCTTTGTAAGAAAGCTTTTTGGCTTTGGCATCGGGAGTTGGCTCCGCCTTAGCTATTGTTTGAGCAGAGCCAGCCTGAGTTTTGCTAGCAGCGGCTTGTTTGTCGTTCTCTTTTTGAGTGTCTGAGGCCGCTTTTTTGTAGTCTAAATAGACCGAGTAGTTGCCGGGATAGTTGCGCAGCACGCCGTTGCCCTCAAAGGCAAAGATAGTGTTGACGGTGCGATCGAGAAAGTAGCGATCGTGGGAGACCACAATTACGCAGCCGTTGAACTCCTCTAGGTATTCTTCGAGCACGCCGAGGGTCTGCACGTCGAGGTCGTTGGTGGGCTCGTCGAGAATCAGCAGGTTCGGGGCCGAGAGCAGCACCCGCAGCAAAAATAGTCGCCGCCGCTCGCCACCGGACAGCTTTTCGAGCGGGGCGTACTGCTGGTTGGAGGTGAACAAAAACCTTTCCAGCATTTGGGAGGCGGTGATTACGCTGCCGTCGTTGGTGGTGACCAGTTCAGCGGTTTCTTTGAGGTACTCGATTACCCGCTGGCTGGGGTTGGCAAACAGGTCTTCAGAATGCTGGTCAAAGTAGCCGACATGGATGGTGGTGCCAATATCGACGGTGCCGCTGTCGGGCTCTAGCCGCCCGGTGATCACGTTCATCAGGGTCGATTTGCCGACGCCGTTGGGGCCGATGATGCCGATGCGATCGTCGGGAGCAAAGGCGTAGGTGAAGTCTTTAAACAGCAGCCGGTCTTCGTAGCTTTTAGAGACATTCTCTAGCTCGATCACCTTCTTGCCAATGCGGCGACCGACGGTGGAAATGTCCACCTTGCCAAGGGATTCTTTAAACTCGCGGTTTTGCATGTCGCCGATGCGATCGATGCGGGCCTTTTGCTTGGTGCTGCGGGCCTTGGGGCCGCGCTTGAGCCATTCCAGCTCGCGGCGCAGCACCCCGGCGTGCTTCTTCTGGGTACTCTGGTCGGCAGCTTCGGCTAGGGCTTTTTTCTCCAGGTAGTAGGCGTAGTTGCCCGCGTAGCTGTAGAGGTCACCCCGGTCAATCTCAAGAATGCGGTTGGTAACCTGGTCGAGAAAGTAGCGATCGTGGGTGATCAACAGCAGCGCACCGCGAAAGCCGCCCAGATAGCTCTGCAGCCACTCCACCGATTCGGCATCGAGGTGGTTGGTGGGCTCATCCATCAGCAGGGCGTCGGGGTCGGAGAGCAGGGCAGCGGCGATCGCGACCCTTTTCCTATACCCCCCCGACAGATCGCCCACTCTGGCATCAAAGTCGTCAATGCCCAGGCGGCTGAGAATGGCCTTGGCGTTGGTCTCTAAATCCCAGGCGTCAGCGGCGGCAATTTTTTCCGATACCGCTGAGAGTTTGGCCATCAGAGCGTCGGCGTCGCCCGTACCCTGGGCCATGTGGTGGGAGATATCTTCGTACTCGCGAATCAGCGCCATCTGTTCGCCCGCGTCGGCAAAGACCTGCTCTAGAACAGTGCGATCGGCCTCAAAGTCGGGCTGCTGGGGCAGATAGACAATCTTAGCCCCGGGGTTGACCCAAAACTCGCCGCCGTCGAAGGGCTCCAGCCCCGCAATCATCTTCAGCAGCGTCGATTTACCCGAGCCGTTGGTGCCAATCAGGCCCACCTTGTCGCCCTCATCCAGGCTAAAGCTGGCATCGCGGAGAATTTCCTTGATGCCAAAGTCTTTGGTGGCAGAGCGCAGAGTGAATAAAGTCATGGGGGGCCGGGTCATGAACCCTTAGATCATAGACCCTAGGGTATGCTGGCGGGGGAAGTCGGCGGTTGTGCATTCCTACCTAGCCCCAATGGCTAATGACAAAATCCCCTACAGCTTGAGTCGCCATGCCGAGCTGAGACTAGCTGAGCGCAAAATCGAGTGGGCTTGGGTTACTCTTACGCTTGCAGAGCCAGCCCTGACTGAGCCCCATCCAGGAGACCCCACCTGCCAGTGTGCTTATCGGGCAATACCAGAGGCCGACGGGCGTATCTTGAAGGTTGTTTACAATAGGGCTACCAATCCCTGGCATATAGTGACGATCCACTTCGACAGGCGCATACGTGGCAGGCTATGAATATTGAATACGATCCCGACGTTGATGCTCTTTACCTACGCCTGGCTGAGGGTGAAATTATAGAGTCTGATTCGATAGAACCCGATGTGATATACGACTATGATGCCGATGAGCGGGTGGTTGGGGTTGAGTTGCTAAGGGTAAGCGCTAATCTACCCGAGCTTGCCATTAAAGCTTTCCCATTTCGAAACCTGGAGCAGCAGGTGGAATTTATGCGCTTTTTGGAGGCGATCGCCGATGCCGACCTGCAAGCCAAGCTCGCCTTCGCCAGACAAATCTTGCAAAACCAGCAAGCTTTGCTGCAAAGCGCTTAAGGTCAGTTAATCCTCCAGCTGCGGTTGCACAGAGGAAGCTACCTGAGCACCAGTACCTCCAAACAGCTGCGGCAGCAGAATCCCCGATCGCGCTTTGTAGTCCGCAAATTCTGGATAGCGCGATAGGGACTCGTCCTTTTTGCGCATGTTGGGCACAAATACCAGGGCCGCAACCAGCCCCAAAATAGCAAAGGGCAGCCAGTGCATCGCCAGCAGGGCAAAGGAGAGATAGATTAAGATCTCGCCCAGGTAGTTGGTGTTGCGGCAGCGGGCAAAAAGCCCCTCCGTAATTAACCCCGGCTGATACTTGAGGGTGAAGTATTTTTGGGCATCGCTGGCGTAGTGCAGAAATACGCCCAGAATGTTGATGGCGATCGCCGCCGATACCAGCGGCAACGGCGGCTCTACCCCTCGGCTAATCAGCAAAAAGGGAGCCACCCAATAGAGACCCAGAAAGCCAAAGGTGAAAGCTCCGGCCCCTAGATTAATGGTTTGCTCCCACTGCTTGTCGGGGTACAGGCGATCTTTCAGCAGCCACAGCATGCCGTAGGTGCCGTGGAGCGCTAGATAGACCCACGGCCCCAGGCCAAAGTTTTGGTAGGCCACCATCAGAGCCACGATGAAAAAAGCGGTAGCGCCTTTGTGGAGGTTGATCACATGCTTTACTTTCATCGTATTTAACCCGTTACTACATGCTCAATCGATCGCGGATTGGTTATGCGTTTCGAGGCGTCTAAAATCTCAAGCCCTACAATGTTTCCAGCCTCGTCATAGTCCAATATGGTGCCGGGTTTATCTTCATCGCTTTCTTCTATAACTGCATCGCTGAATAGAATGCGTAAGACATCGACCTCAGCGTCGTACACCACCTTCATGGCTAAGCTCTCCAATACTTTGAAATGCGACTGGTTCTGTAGATCGTAATCACCAGGCAAGGTTCAACTTCCTCATCAACAATAGCTCTTACCAGGTAAACCTTGCCGTTAGCGAATTCAAGTTGCGATTGGTAAGCACGTCTGCCGTCTCATTCATTCACAATTTGTTGAGGGTTTTGAAGCACACAATTCAGAAAATCTCTCGGAATCTCTCGGCGTTCTAATTCTTGCTCAGCATGAGGAGTTAGGGAGAAATCCATATTGCTGACGCCGACTCGCTAGCATCAGTCTAGCCCAAACTTGCATTGGCTAAACCTGCCAAAAACTTACCGTTGCGATCGCAATTGCCTTAGCACTCAGTTAAAAAAGCAGCCTCAATACTGAAATACTGAACACCAATAGAGCTGATTAAGCTTGGCCGTTGGCCACCAGCCACACGTAGGCCAGCACACCCAGAGCAGCCACGCCCGCCAGTGCCTCGCCCTGCTGGTTGACAAAAGTTTGCGCGATCGCCCACAAGTCCCTCAGCAGCTGTCGCCGAGTTTGGCCTAGTTCTGCCATCAGCGCCTTAACTTCGGCATTCACCTCTTCTATGGTTAGCTCGTCGCGCTGGTAGGCGGCCTCAACGGCATCTAGCTTGCGCCAGTAGTCTCGGGTGGCACCCATTAGATCGGGAAGCATGTGTAAACATTTGTGACTGTGTTGTTGACAGTCTAACGCTTACTCATTTTTGAGTTGTCTGTAGGGAGAGGTAGAGTGCCTCTATACTGTGGCCGATTCGATCGCAGCCGCTGGTGCTTGCACAGGGAGAGTCACCGCCACCTCATCGCCGTGGGCTTTGTAGAACACCAGCGCCGCTTCTACCTGCGCTTCGGAGAGGCCGTACTCCTCGGCAATTTGCTCCACCGACCACTCCCACTCGGTTGCCGCCATCACCACGGTTCGCACATGAATGCTGGTACCGTGCACCACGGGCACCCAGCTATTTTCGGCATCGGAGCGAAAGGCAATGTCGGGAAAGGCAGGGTCGGGTTCCATTAGGGCGCAGTGCGTCTCTTTTTGCAGCGAGGCCAAAACCGTATTCACGAGTTGCCAGCGGGCCTCAACGGAGAGTTGCAGCGCCTGAGCTTGTAGTTCCTGGAGCGTCATAAACCTGAGCGATATCTACTGATTGACTACTTCTATTAAACTGCAAATGCTGAGCCGGGTCTTGCCTGCGCTCATCTACGCCAGGGGCCAGGGGCAACTGGTTTATGATCGAGACTGTCTGCTGCACCCCATTTCTTCGTTATCGCGCCATGTTTGCCACCACCGCCCCCCCGCTGCCCGTCAACCGCGATCGCATTCGCCCAGCTATCCAAGCGCTGCAAGACCAGTTGGTCACCTGGCGGCGCGGCCTGCACCAAAAGCCCGAGTTGGGGTTTAAAGAACGGCTGACCGCCGACTTTATCTGCGCCCAGCTCGACCAGTGGGGCATTGCGTATCAGCGCAATATCGCTCAAACCGGGGTGGCAGCGGTAATTGAGGGTACCCGCCCCGGCCCGGTGCTGGGCATTCGCGCCGATATGGATGCCCTGCCCATTCAAGAAGAAAACACCGTGCCCTACCGATCGCAGCATGACGGGGTGATGCACGCCTGCGGTCACGACGGCCACGTAGCGATCGCCCTCGGCACGGCCTACTACCTGTCCACCCACCGTGACTTTGCGGGCACCATCAAAGTGATCTTTCAGCCCGCCGAAGAGGGGCCGGGGGGGGCCAAACCCATGATCGAGGCCGGGGTGCTGAAGAACCCCGATGTGGAGGCCATGATTGGCCTCCACCTGTGGAATAATCTGCCTCTGGGCACGGTGGGCGTGCGCACCGGGGCGCTGATGGCAGCATCCGAATTTTTTACCTGCACGGTGCAGGGCAAGGGCGGTCACGGGGCGCTGCCGCACCAAACGGTCGATTCTATTGTGGTGGGGGCGCAGATTGTCAACGCCTTGCAAACTATTGTTGCCCGCAACATCGACCCCACCAAGTCGGCGGTAGTCACCGTAGGCCAGTTTCACGCCGGTAAGGCCCAGAACGTGATTGCCGACACCGCTACCTTGGGCGGCACCGTGCGCTACTTCGACCCCGCCTACGCCGACTACTTTGCCCCCCGCATGGAGCAGATTATTGCGGGCATTTGTCAGGCCCACGGGGCTAGCTACAGCTTTGACTACCGGGCGCTGTACCCGCCGGTCATCAACGATGCGGGGATGGCAGATTTGGTGCGATCGGTGGCTTTGGCGGTGGTCGAGACCCCCGCCGGAGTGGTGCCCAACTGCCACACTATGGGCGGCGAGGATATGGCCTTTTTTCTACAGGAAGTGCCGGGATGCTATTTCTTTTTAGGCTCGGCCAATGCCGACAGGGCGCTGGCCTACCCTCACCACCACCCCCGCTTTGACTTCGATGAAACGGCTCTGGGGCTTGGGGTGGAAATGTTTGTGCGCTGCGTGGAGACCTACTTTAAGCCCTAGGGCACTGTAAGTAGGGTCTCTCGGTGATGCATGCGCAACGCAACGCCCTACTACAAAGCTCAAAAACATCACGCTTAATGCTGCACTAGTCACGGTTGGCAGAGCTATCTCTGGCAACACCGGCATCAATTGTTGTTGTCCACGTATCGTCGGTCTGGCTGAGGCCTCCAGTGGCGATCACGGTGCGCAGTACGGTACCGCGATCGGGGGTCAACAGCACCATCTCTAGCTGACCGATCGCGCGGAACTGAAGCTGCGATCGCAGCTTACCCCTATCGTGGGTCGGCGTTGCACCCAAAAACTGAATCTGGCGCAACCGATGGCGGGTGGCCACCTGGGCAGCGCTGTAGGTGTAGCGTCCTGGCGCTGAAGCCTGGTTGAAGCTCTCCACCAGGGCCGTCTGGCGCAGCGTTAAGCTGGCCACAGTCAGCGAGGTGAGCTGCTCTAGGGTCTGGGCCGTGGGGCTAGCGATTTCGATCCAAAGCTCCTGCTGAAAGTCGCTGGTGGTAACGGACGGGTCGAGGCTTTTGGGTGCAGGGGCCAGGGCAATTGCTCCACCAGAGAGCACCACCCAGGGCGGGGGGGTGTTTTCTGCGATCGGCCCCAACCCCCAAGACAACGACGTCACCACATCCCCAAGGTCGCCCTGGAGCTGCCGCAAACCCAATTCCAGCAGTGTATGAATCAAAGACCACCCTCCCCAGGGGAACTCGCATGGCCAAGGACCGCTGTCGGGGTCGATCCAGTCGCTTCACTGGCCTGTCCAGATACCGCAGCTTCCCCCTGGGTCAGCATTTCCTCCAACACCTGAATGGCCCCACTAATTCGCAGCAGTGTATCGCGAACGTTGGCCTGCTTAGCTTCGAGTTCAGCCAGCACCTTCTGACCTGACTCGTGCTCGGCTTTGAGGGATTGAAGGCGCTGTTGAAGTCTTTCTCGCATGGTATTTTTTCAAAATCTAAGGTTTGGTGAGCAGGTAGAAGTTGCTGCAAAAGTTGCGATTAAAGTCCATAGATGAATTATGGGATTTTGTTTGCCTCGCCTCTATAAGGCAGCTACTGGCAATGAAGCTGCTTTCGCAGCACTGATTTGGCTCTTTAAGTCATTGACTTCCGTTTGCAAACTATCAATTATTCTACAAAGCTCCTGAGTAGCGGAAACATTCAGCATAGCTAAGGCATCGTAGTCAACAACATGAAAATCGTCCACTTCTCTACCGTAAACAAATACCATTCCTGCATAGTCAAGAGAAACTTTGAACCGATTTAACGTGACATCTTCCACAATGTAGGTTTCGCCTTCGGAGTTTTCTGGGAAGATTCGAACCCTTTCTCCAGTCTGTAGTTCATGATCAACTAAATCTATCCAGCCGTTGCTAGATGCTGCTGCTCGAAAAATGTCAGGAACAATATCAGTATGAGTATCAACAGCCTGGGGAAACACCTGGGCGACTTGCTGGCCAATCACTTTCTTGCATTGCTTTGAGCCATTTCTATCCTTGTCCCTGTAGGTATAGTCAACGATGGCTAGCTGCCGCAGCGTTTGTAGGTCAGAGGCACCGTTGCTAATGCCTTCAACATCTTTTATCCGTAGGTCAGAAAAAGCGTTGAACTCAGCGGCACCAATGAAACTGCTTGCATATAGCGAGTAAGGAGAGTTATGGCCTGTTGTCGTACTATTTGAGTCTGTCCGATTGACAAAATACCGATAACCGTTTGGGTGCTGGTAATTAACAGATCCTTCAATTTGAACTTTACCTCTATCGGGTGCTGTGGTGCCAATTCCCACATTCCCATTTTCGGCCACGGTTAATCGCCAGGCGTTGTTGTTCCAAAAGCCAATTTTATTGATTGTGTGACCACCTACAAATCGATCAGAAGCAACCCACAGTCCACCGTCATTGTTGTTAGAGCGCAATCTTCCGTTGACGATAAAATCTACAGTGCCACCACCAGAACCCAAAACCTCAAGCTTTGCAGTAGGGCTACTGGTGCCAATACCAACATTGCCAAGAACTTCAAAATCACCGGCAACGGAAGATTTTCCGGTTCCTAAAACAGTCAGTCCACCGTTGGCGGCTGTGGTCAACCTCATGCGCTCGTTAGTGCCATTATTGTCGCGCCACGAGTGGGTACTGGCAGCGGCATAAAAGAGGGTGCCGCTATTAATGCCCAATCCATATCCGCTCCAAAGCTGAAGTTTCAGGTTATTGGTTACATCGCCATCCTTAAAGATAATTTGCTGATTGCCGTCTAGCTGTAGTTTTCCGCCTTTGATTTCTAGTTTTTCGGCTGGGCTAGAAGTGCCAATGCCAACTTTTCCGCTGTCTATCAAAAGGTCTGTACTGCCCTCAACTTTGACCGACTTTAATTTTCCATTGCCAATCAGTAGGCTATCGTTGGAATGAGCATTGTCGTAGCCAATGTGTAAATTGCCGCCAGTCCAGTCTATTATGCGGCCTTTTATTTCTAGTTCATCCCAGTGCCCGGCTAAAACAACAGCATGTCTACCGGCCCGCGAGTCGCCGTAAACTTTTTGTTGGGCGTTGCCGCTAAATCTCAGGGCTCCGTGCACATCCAGGGTGTCAGCAGGATTAGCTGTGCCAATTCCGACGTAGCCCTTTTCATCTACAACGAGGCGATCGGCCTTGGCCTGCTCATCTCTAAGTCTGAGCTTGTGGATATTTTCTGCATCGCTGCCGTCGCCAGTACGAAGAGTCCACTGTCGGTAGTTGCCCGTTGCGCCCCGACCGACGATACCTAGCCTGGGCGAACCCACAGTATTTTGATCGCCGATTTGCAGAGCAAAGCCAGGATTCTGCGTACCAATGCCGACGTTACCATTGACCGTGAGGGCTGCTTCAATGGTGAGCGGGCCTTGCAGCGTGTCGGCCCCTTGACGGTTAACTTTTGCCTTTTCTAGGCGCACCAGTTCTTGATTGGCAGCATTCCAATCGGCAGAGCGAATGACATCACCTGCTTTCGCTTCGGTGTAGGTAAAGGACAGGTTTTTGTCTTTGCTATCGGCCATCGTGCATCTCCTGAAGCTAAGTCAGTGGTTAAATAAAGAGTCTGATTTGGGCTCAAAAAATGATTTCCCAAATTAGGGTGAGCTTGAAGTCTTTGGTTTTGCTAATACCCGGAAAGACCACCCGGTTGTACATCGTGCCTTCCTTTGCGGTGGCCGCGTTAAAGAGTCCGGCCTCCTTCAGGTCGTAGGGCTGGCCGTTGTTTTTGGCCGGGTCGGGCTCGTTAAACTCCAGGTCGGCGCTGAGGCGAATCAGGCTGCTCTTTTGCAGGTGTTCTCTGCCGTCGTCGGTGGTGACAGGAATCTCTAGCTCGACTAAATCTCTAGATGGGTCAAAGGGTTTTAGCTCTTTGCGAAAGACCTCGTTGTCTAAGCCAGTGTCGGCGCTGGCATCGACGGGTTTGCTGCCGGTGCCGATGGCGATGTGGGTAAAGGACTGGGTTTCTTCTACCCGCGCAAACAGTTTGGCCACCAGCTCGCGCCCAGTATAGACGATGGCGTTGTTGGCGCGGCTGGCCGTGACGAGGTGGCCAGCCGCATCAAACACCTGAATGCTGAGGCGGCCTTGCATGGCGAGGGCGTCGGTTATTTTCACGGGGGTTATCTCCTGAAGAAGGTGGACAATGGGTGCGTGACTGGGCTAGGCAAAGGTGTTACCCGAGTCGAAGGTGGTGTAGTCAAACAGGCCCGAAACCAGCAGGCGATCGCCCATTCTGTGCTCCACTCCCTCGGTGCCGTAGGGCTTTTGCTCGCTGCGCAGATCAAAGTCGTCTTGCATGTCATGGTGTTCCACGAAGTGGGGAGCCGATGCGGGGAGTCGGGCGGCCACTGCGTCGTACAGGGGGTGGGACAGGCGATCGGCGGGTGCGACCGTGAGCCCATCGCGATGGCAATGGCGTTCACGGAAGGTTTTGGAGTAGGCGATCGCAAAATCGACCCCGGCCGCCCGCACCCGGTGGATAATGGCCGGAATTTGGCTGCGGGGATGGTCGCCGTAGTCGTCAAACCGATCGGTAAAGCCAGGGATATCCCAGGGAACCTTGACTAGAAACACGCCGGGGGTGAGCTTAACCAGGTCGTAGGCCACGCTGATGCGGTAGTTGCTGGCCTGTTCGGCGGTCATGGCCTGGGCTCCCCCCGCCGGTTGGTCAAAGCGAGAAAAATCAAACTGGGCCTCGCCCAGGCGACCGGGCAGCTCGCCCACCTGGGCCGTAAAGTACCAGACCGACTCGCCCACCGGCAGCACCAGCACGGGCAGGGAGTGTGAACCCCGGTCTTCGCCGTTGCGTTCGAGGCGGCCGTTGGCTAACAGCGTTAGGCGACTGCCGGCCTGGAGGGCACTGTCGTAGGTGAAATAGTCCCCCGTTTTGGTGTTGACCAGGGTTAGGTGGCTAAGCGGGGCCAGATCGGACGGCGGGTTGAGGCGATGGTCGTCGATGACCAGCCGCAGGGTGACCGGGGTGGGTTCTACATTAGGGTTGTGCAGGGTGAACTGGCGGGGTAGGTCGCCTTCGGCCTCGCCAGCGCCGAGGGGCTGGACGGCGATCGCTCGGCCGATCAGCAGCTCCGGCAGGTATTCTTCGATTTCAATGGTTTTTCGGGCCGCCTGGGCGGCCTCGCTGTCGCTGAAAATGCCCAGGTTGGCGGCAACAATGTCGCGAATTCCCTGCTGGGTCGAGGCCCCGCGCTGCAGCACCTGGATCAGTTCTCGCAGCCGCTCCCGGTAGGGCACGTAGCTTTTGTGCAGCTCGCTGGGATAGGCCGTCTCTAACAGCAGACGGTTCAGCCGCTGGATGGCGAGGGGGTCGCGATCGCCCCGCTGGTGGCCCTGAATTAGCTGCTGGGTTTCGGCGTCGAGCAGGCATTCTGCAAAAAAGTCGCGGTTGCGGGGGTAAAACTGGGCATCGGGCAGCACCACCTGGTTGAGCAAATCGGTCAGGTCGCGCTGGACGTCGTCCTGGGTGGGAATGTGGCTGGGCTCAATCTGGCCGGGGTAGGCGGCCTCCAGCAGCAGGCGGTTGAGGCGCAGGCGGTTGGCTGAGCTGAGCGGCCCTGCCAGCAACAGCTGGGCTGCCCTGGGAAGCGGCGACAGCGGCGGCAGCTGGCCCCTTGGCCCCACCAGGAGTTCGCGCAGGGCGCGGCTGGCGGCGGCCAAAATCTGCGGCACAATCGCCGGAGCAAGGCTCAGATTGGCTGGCACTTCGGCCCCCTGCCGCTGCCCCTGGCCCAGGGCAAGGAGAGCGGCGCAGAGTTCGGCATCGCCCAGACTCGCCTTGAAGGCGCTGACCAGGGAAGCCGTTTCGCTCGCCTGCAGCGGAAACGTACGGCCAAACAGGGTCTGCTGCAGGGGCAGGGGCAGCCGTTTGCGCAGGGCGTGGGCCAGGGCGATGGAGCGCGGCTCAGCCTCAGCAACGACCTCGCCCGAGCGACCGTCAACCTCGGCACCCAGCCGGTGACCCAACCGCACCAGCTGCTCCCGTTGCTCAAAGCCGCGCTGTAGAGAGCCCTGCTCTAGACGGCGGTTGAGATCCTGGCTCAGGCTCCAGCCCAGGGGCAGAGGCACGGTATCGCTACCGTCGTACTGGGCCAGGGCGGCCTGGGTGCCGGGGCTAAAGGTGCTTCTCAGCGCCTCGGTGAGGGGGTCTTGGGCGATGAGCAGCTGGGTGATGAACTGGGCCGGGTGCAGCCAGTCGTGGGGCGTTAGGTAGGCCCGCCGCCAGTCGTAGGCCCGCAGGCGATCGCGGGCCACGGGCCGATCGCGGGCAAAGCTCTGGTCGAGATCCCCGGCCAGGTCGGTGCGGGCGGAGAGAATATCTTGAACCAGCGTTTCGACCTGGAGCAGGTCGCTGGGCTGAAACTGGGCGTTGACCTGAATCAGTTGGGAGGTGCCTCCCAGTTTCTCCAGGTAGAGGGCAAAGATCTGGTCGAGGTCGCCCCGGCTGTGGTCAAAAAACCCCTGGGAGCCGGTGTTGCTGGCGGTATCGACAAAGTGCGATCGCAGCACCCGCACCAGGTCGGCCTCGGCCCCCTCCAGGGCTGCGCCCAGCACCGCCATCAGCTGGTGCAAATGGCTGTGTTCCCCGACGTCGTAGAAGGCGGGCAGGCGACTGAGCAGGCTGAGGGTTTTACCGCTGGGGGGCATAGGCATAGGGGCGTCAGGAACGAACGGTGATGGTGGCGGGGGGGGTAAGCTGCGCAAGGTACTCCAGCGATCGCACCTGCAGGGGGCGCGTATCCGCCAGGGCGCGGGTCTGCTGCCGCCCATCGACGCTTGTGGCCCCGGCGGTTAGCTCGGTGACCCGCAGGGTGAGGCCGCGAAACTGGTTCAGGCGATCGGGGGTGGTTTCTAAATGCTGACGCAGCCCCGCGAGGGCAAAATCCTGCCCTGGGGGCTGGGCCGGAAAGGTGCGAATCGCGTCTTGAAGCGCGGTTTTGAGGGCTTCAACCTCGGCTTCCCGCGCGGGCCCATTCGCTTCACCGGCAGTGGGCGGCGGGGTCACGGGGGGTTCTGACGTAGCTGGATCCTCCACATTCTCCCGAACCGTGCGGTCATCGACCCGCACCACAATGACGTTGGGAATATTGTCGGCCACCCACCCCAGGGCCAGCTCCAGCGCGGTAATCTCGACGGCCAGAGGCTGGGGGCGATCGCTGAGCAGCAGGTGGGTGAGGCGCACCCGCTCAAAGGGATCGACTTGCAGGGTTGCGGTGTCGGCATCGAGGCGATCGACCTCTGCCCCGTCTCGCTGGGCGCTAAAGTCTGCCGGGTTGGGGGGCACCACGGTCAGGCCTTCAATTGTGGCCACCTGCGCCAGGGCGGCCAGGCTGACGGCCTGCTCGGGGGCGAGCTGGTTTAGGTAGGTTTGCAGCCGCGCTTCGATGGCCGCGTAGAGGGTTTGGCGCGCCGCCGCCGTCGCCGCCTCTGGCCCAATCACCTTGAGGGCACCCACCAGATCAAGCTCGGCGCTGTAGGCTAGCAGTGGGGTGGCCAGCACCGGCTTTTCAGCAAAGCCAGGCCGCAGTTCGCCCGCAGTCTGAATCGTCACCGGGGAGGGATGATGCGGCGTGAGCACCACGCTCTCAAGCGCGGCGGGGGTGCTCTCGGGTAGCTGCGCCACTATGGCCTCACGGGTGATGGTCTGGCCCGCCGCCAGGCCCTGAAACCAGTCTCGCAGGGCCGTGGTCGCCTGCTCGTAGGTCTCGGCGGTGAGGTCGGCGGTGCGAAATTCTACCGTTACCGGCAGCGGCTGCACCTCGCTGACCACAGCCAGCTGGCCCAGGCGAAACTTGCTGGCCACCCGATGGGTCTCTATGCGCCGGGCACGACTGAGAAAAGGAGCCCCCTCCAGGGGCTGACCCTGGCGGCGAGGAATCAGGGCAAACTCTTCCACATTGTTGACCCCCGGCACGGCGAGCATGGCCTGGGTGAGGTGGGGAAACAGCAGCGGCTGCCCCAGGCCCAGGCGGGCAAAGTGGGTGGCGATCGCCCCTTCCACCTCTCCAGTTACCACCTTTGGGTCGGCCCCAGCGGCGAGGGCAATGTGCACCAGGCCATCCACCTCCACCGGCTCGCTGCCGCCCAGCCGCAGGTATACTCCGGCCGCCCGCACCTGATCGAGGTGCTGGCGCAGCATGGCTACCCGCTCCTGCTGCCGCTTGCGATCCTGAATAGAGCCCTGGGTCGGGGGCAGCGCTGGTGCTGGGGCGTCAGCTGGGGCGGCCTGAGCGCCGCCAGGTGCGCCCTGGGGCAACCAGTCCAGGGGCGGCAGTCCGTCTAGGGCGCGATCGTCCACGTAGACATCCAGCACGCCGTAGCGATCGCCAAAGGGTTCTACCACCTTGACTTCGCGGACGCCGGGCAGACTGAGCAGGGCCGTTTCGATGGCGGTGAGCGACGCCTTGCCCGAGGCCAGCAGCATACTCTTGGCCCGCTGGCGCAGGTCGTCATCGGTTTCCAGGCGCTTGCCTAAAAACTGGGTCGGCTTTAGGTTGTGTACCGCCTTGACCCCGGCCACGGGCAGGGGCATCACCACAATGGTTTCGGCGGCCACGACCTGGTCTTCACCGGGGTCTAGGGCCTGCACCTTGACGTTAACCGCCGTGGCGGTGGCGGGCAGCAGCTTGGTCTCGATGGTTTTGTAGGCTTTGCGGGGAGCTTTTTCGCTGTCTTCGGTGGTGACCAGGGTGCCCAGCGGAATCTCCAGGTCGTCTTGACCGGCATCGCGCTCAAAGGTGACCTCCCCCTCGGCAAAATCTGGCAGCCCCCGGCGAATGCCCAGAATCGCCGCCACCATCTCCAGCTGCAGGCCGCTGGCGGTATCGATAAACGCCGAACGGTAGACCTGATCCATCTGCTGGTAGAGCAGGGCCATCTCGTAGGCAAACGATTCGTACAGAGTGCGCACCACGCTGCCCACCTCCAGGTCGACCTCCCCCGGCAGGCGGGCGGCGGTAGACTGCACCAGCTCGGCATAGATTTGGTCGAAGGTTTTGGGCTCAAAACTCATGGTGTCCTCACAAATAGGGGCCTCATAGAGCCAGGGTGACGTTGAGAACGATGGTCGCCAGCTCATCTACCGGGCGCAAAATCACCTGGGCCGCCAGGGTGGTTTGCAGGCCCAGGTCGCGCTGGGGGGGCTCAAAGCTGACCTCTACAACCTCGGCAATGCGCGACTCCTGGGCCAGGCACTGGCGCAGGTAGAGTTCGGCCAGGCGGCGGGTGCGATCGCTGTTGAGTTCGCCCATCAGCTCGTGCAGCCGCGAGCCATAGTCGGGATGGCCCAGCTCCGCCAGTTCGCCCTGGCGGGTGTGCAACCGGTTGAGGACGGCCTGCACCAGGTTTTTGCGCCCTGTCACTGGGCCTAGGGGTGAGGTCAGGTCTACCGAGTCGCGATCGGAGCTGCGCYRGKTGSSCNTGGCSRCSSSTSASSTGGRSKTSRCYRRSRKSCMYRRSGTSGRSGAKMWGGKGSTNGAKNASSKWKGKSGKSGGSAWYSKSRACGYSSCNAKCRKSRKCNGGTSGGSKMNTASAMSGRTSRMGRKSRGMYKSYYCTNAGCYRGGWRARGSRRTKSKYGMKNGCRGYRMGGGCKRGNGGCSGKGRGGMGSCYCRWGAYYGMCRSMKMGSNCWSYSWCMSCCWGAYCASCMRMGACGRWRAMMKSGYSCTSRSCGTSRSSRAYRARWYCGWGGMKGCCRYYMWSGMRNASSTGMAYSNCKSRSCCWCMRWSNCRGCKWYAKCNTCNCCARMMAYCRGSRGTGSSMWGKMRSNNTKMAGGGYRGSGMCAKCRNNCSATCNGCARCKSSASCT
>NZ_JADEWR010000010.1:0-159254 GCF_015207525.1 Nodosilinea sp. LEGE 06152 | reverse complement strand
TNACCCYGGCCNGNGGCKGSAKYACMMTNCGRYNCCKGCWGNAKCRRCNTNACGAKCWRRWKSWTGNGGNCRGNCAYCARNNNNGGCRATGCCGYYRNNCKGGYNGNGNNGGWCGAGGKCGKGGSMYGNAKGCSSGGCMASGSYGKGGMCRRSWRCGANCGNCRKCMYTCWCWCSASCCWNCWCCCWCSYSGSSRRKSTSKRCGSGSCYKGSCCRATCRTNGGKGCMCASSKASARGWTSARNNCCAKKCMRGSCWRRGCWNCGSRMYNACCNNGKTSGRATRSANTRGNCNTGGTSRGNATCAAAGSNGMYARYMGCKRYTRKCRNCTTTGATYCYNACCANGSCWRTSYATYCSAMCNNGGTSWNGCSMGCNNTGSCYWGMMYGGMSTKGMTCWNNNTSTMSSTGKGCMCCATGATTGGGCAGGGCGCGCCCAGATTGCCCACGTGGGTGTGGGTCGAGAGAATGATGTCGTCGTTGTCGGCCACGGCGTTGCCGGGCATGCGTCCCCCGACCTCGACCCCGCCCGTGGCGGCATCGCCAATTTTGATGCTGCCCATGCTTTTGATCGTGACGCTGCTGCTGCCGGCATCGAGGGTAATGCCGCCTCCGGCCAGGGTGATTTTGCAGCTGCCGTTGCTGATGGTGATGTCGCTGCCCTTAAGGGTGACTTCGCACTGCTGGTTTTTGGCGATGATGTCGCCGTCTTTGAGGGTGAGGGTGCAGGTTTCGTTGGTGGCCTCCACGGTTTTGTCGGTGACGGTGAGCACGCTTTTTTCGTCTTTGCTGGTCAGGGTGAGGGTGCCCTCGGCGTCAATCTTGAGGCTCCCCCCGGCCTCTAGCCCGTGCTGCAGCAAGAATTCCTTTTCCTGGCTGAGGGGCGGCTGATCTTGATCGTTGTAGAGCCGACCGATGATGATCGGGGCGTTGAGGTTGCCGCCGACAAAGGTAATCAGCACCAGATCGTCGACGTTGGGGATGTTGGCCAAGCCCAGGTGAGGGGTGGCCACGGGCACCTGGCGCAGCTCGAAGTCGCTGCCGTCGGGCTGTTTTTTGTGCTTGAGCTTGACCGAGCACTGGTAGTTGTTTTTGTCGTTTTCGGCCTCGTGGGGAAAGATGGCGGTGACGATCCCCAGTTCGGTGGTGTAAATGCGACGCATTTCCTGCTCCGCCACCTTTTTCATCACGCCGACGATGGTGTCCATTAGGGTTCTTCCTGCCAGTGGAGGGTGGTGCAAAACCCCCGCCGGGCGCTGAGGCGGTGGCTGATGCTGAGGATCTTGTAGCGCCCGTTGTGGGCGGCGACGGGCAGCTTGTCGAGCGAGAGGCGATCGCCCAGCCCCACCGCCGGAGCCCCCAGTACCCTCACCCAGCCCTGTTTTTGGGGTTCGCTGGCGGTGAGCAGGGATTTGGCAATGGCGGCGGCGATCGCCTGGGTGCGCGCGGTCGGGTCGGCCCGCTGCAGCACGGTACCGCTTTTCGACCCGCTGCTGCCCTTCACCTCCTTTTTGGTCAGCCAGCTGTAGGCTTTGTCGCCCTGGCCCTGGCTGGCGGGGCTTTCGCCGTAGATGTCGACCCCGCTGATGGGGCTGGGCACCTCGGCCCAAGCGTAGGCCAGAATATCGTCGCCGTAGGTAAAGGCGTGGGTTTGGCTGGGGGCGTAGGGGGCAAAGACCAGCCGATCGGCGCGATCGCCGTAGAGGTCAAAGCCGCACTGGTCGGCCAGGTGGCGCAAATGCCCGTAGGCCGGGGTTTGATCGCCCAGGGCGTAGACCGGAAACTTAAGGCCGGCCTCGGCCTTGCCGACTGTCACCTTAAACCGCTTCGCCACATCCTGCACGATGTCCTTGGCGGTAGATTTTTCAAACAGCAGGTTGAGGCGGGCCGTGGTCAGCGTTTGCAGGGTGCTCACGGCCTCAAGGTGCAGCCCCTCAAACCCCTGGGTCAGGTAGGCCACTTCTCCTTTGAATACCGACTCGGGCGCACTGCCGTGGCCCAGCTTGATCTCCACGGCATCGCCCAGGGCCAGCGCGGGCGGGTGGGCCAGGGTTAGGCGACAGCGGTTTACCGGCACCGACAGCGCCGCCTCTGTGTCTAGGCTAACCAGGGCGGCGGTGCTGGTAGGGGTGATTTTGGTGCCGCCGAGGGTGAGGTGGTAGGTGATGGGGGGCATGGAAGGAGTTAGAGGAGCATTGGTCTGTGGTTTGATATGGGCTAGACGGGCACGGCAGCCAGAAGGCGGTTGTAGGCGCTGCTGATGTCTTCGAGGCCGATGCCGAGTTCGCTTTGCAGGCCGCGCAGGCGGGCGATCAGGGCGGCGAAGATCTTGGCGATCGGGTCTTGAATGACCCGCTTAAATACCTTCATCACCTCGTCGTATTCAGCGTTGAGGGCTTTGGCCAGGGTGGTGGGCAGATCGCGCACCACCTGAAGAATCTCCTGATGCAGGGCGTCGAGGGACTGGATCAAGCTGTCGGGGTAGAGCTTCTCGAGGGTGGCCAAAAAGAAAGGAAAGAGGGACTGCATGCTGAGCACCAGGGCTTTGGGGTAAGCGGCCTCCAGCAGCAGGCGGTTGAGCCGCAGCCGCTCGCTGGGTTCGAGGGCGGCGCGGCGGGCGAGCAGGCCGGTGGCGGCGGGGGTTAGGGTGATGCCCTGAAAGCGCTCTGTACTGTAGAGGTTGGGATCGTCGAGGAGCTGGTTAAAGGTCTGAATTACGATCGTCTGGGTCTGGGGGCCGTCGCTGGCCAGCAGCAGGTTGCGCTGGCTCTCGCTGAGCCGATCGAGCCAAAGGCGCGAGACGGGGTCGGGGCTGGGCGATCGCAGCCTGGTCAGCAGGGTGCTGAGACTGCCGTTCTCAAAGTCGCTGAGGTCGTAGAAGGCGTTCAGCAGGTAGGCGGGCCGCAGGGCCGCCATCTGATCGACGATCTGGCGGTGCAGGTCGTTGAGAAAATCGACGTTAAAGCCTTTGAGGGCGCTGCTCAGCATGGCGATTCCCCTGCGGATCTGATCGCCAATGTCAAAGGCCAGATCTGTCATCAGGGTGGTCAGTTTGGCCGGCAGCCCGATCAGGTCTTTGATCACCGCTTCAATGCCGGAAAGAATTTTGCGGGGCTGGGCCAGCATGGTGTCTAAACGGGTGAGAATGCGCCGCACTGGCCCAATCAGCTGATCGTCTAGCTCCTGGGGGATGACCTGCTTAAACGCGGCGATGATTTGGGCGTCGTCCCGAGTGGCAATGGCCGCGAGGATATCGATCTCCTGGAGCAGCTTTTTGGTGGGGCGCAAACGTTTGGCGTCGCTACTTTGGGAGCTACCTGCGCCCAGCGCGGCGGCATCGTGGAGCGCGGTGTACGGTACCTCGGCCTGGGTCAGGCGCTGGTGCAGGGCCACCAGCCGCTCCTTCAAGTCGGCGTAGTCGAGCTGAAATTCTGGGCCGGGGGTAAAAGCGTCGAGGGCAGACATCGCCGTTTGCCAGGGGGTTGCCAGGGCGGCCAGCGATCGCTGGTGGCTATCCCAGGCGGTGGTGAGGGCATCTTGGGCCGTTTGGTAGTCGGCGGCGGGGCTTTCTGCAAAGGTGGCGATCGCACTGCGGAGCCGCATCAGTTCAGCCGCTAGCGTGTCGTCACTGACCTGACCCACCCGGCGGGTAATTTCGGCTTTCACCGTGTTGAGCTGACCAATTTGCTGCTGTAGGTTGAGCGACAAAACATCGGCCAGGGTGCGCCAGAACTTGGCGTTTAGCACCTCGTCTAGGCCCAGACCAGCAAAAAGCTTCTCCACATCGATGAGCGCGGCAGTGATGCGGTTAACCAGCTCTTTGACCGGCAAATTGTCGAGGACATCGGTAATTTTCTGAAGTTGAGCCTTCAAAAACTCGGTTAGCCCTTGGGGAGACAGGGCCTTCAAAACCCCTAGCAGGGTTTGGTACAGGTTTTCTAGCAGGGTTAGAAGCTGTTCGGGGTCCAGCACCGTCAGCTTGTTGAGCAAGTCTTGATACAGATCTTTAACAGGCTGCAGCAGTTTAGAAGGCCGGTAGTCGTTGAGCTGGGCCACAAAGGTGTCGATATAGGGGCGCAAAAACTCCTCGAGCAGGGTGCCGGGCTGAAAGGTTTTGACCTGGTCGGTGACCTGGTTGACCTCGGCCTGCACCCGGTTCACGATGTTGACCACGGGGTTTAGCACATCGTCAAAGGCGGCGGTCAGCTCGGGGTTGACTACTCCCGGCACATCCACCTGCTGCAAAATTTTCACCCCAACCTTGAGGGCCGCCTTCTGAGCGGTGCCCATGGTCGCCACATTCATCCCCCGCAGATCGCTCTCCAGGGTTTTGGTTTTGGTCACCGCCGTTTCAAAGGGGGGTTTGAGGGAAACCTTTTCCAGGGCCACAATCATCTGGTCGATGCCCTGGTTGGCGGTGTCGATGGCCGATTCTACCTCGGGGCCTTGGAGCAGCTGGGTCACCTTGCCGAGCAGGTCGCGAATCTTTCTCTCCAGCTCCGCCTGGTTCAGCTCGGTGGCCAGGGTGCTGCGAACGTCTTTAATCGATCGATCGAGCGTGGTGACCTGCTCGGTTACGGTCTTAGACAGGGTTTCGATGCCGCTCACCGCTGTGGTCGCCACCTGGTTAAAGGCCTGCTTTACCGGCTTTACTATCGCCTGTACCTGCTGGCAGGCCTGGTCGACAAAGCCGCGAATGGTTTGAATGGCCTGGTCTAAGTAGCTGCGCACCTGCTCCAGCGCCCGCTGGGCGGTAGCCAACTGGGTTTCGATTGCGGCGACCACCTGGTTGGCCACCTCGCCCACCTTCGCCATTGCCTGCTCGATAAAGGCACGCACCTGGTCGATCAACGCCTGAATTTGAGCCGTCACCGCTTCCATCCGGGTGCCCAGATCGCTGACAAAGGTTTCGGCCTGGCCAAACAGGTTGGCGAGGGCGTCGATTTGGCCACCCTTGCCCTGGGGCAGGCTGTCTAGCAGCGCCTTGAACTCCTCGAGGTTGAAGGCTTTGACCCGCGCCTGGGACTGGGCCAGGGTGCGATCGCAGTCATCCAGGCGGGCGACCATGCCGTTGACCCGGTGCCGAAGGTCTCGAATGGTGGTGCGATCGAGCTGGGCCAGCTCCAGCTCTGTGAGCAGGCTCGATAGGGCGATCGCCTGGTCTCCCCGAGTCTGAATGGCCTCTCCTCCCAGACGTATGGCCACCGGGGGCAGGCTGGCCGTCACGCCGCGAATTTGCTCAACAAAAATTTCGGTGAGCGCCTCGGTGCCGAGGGAGTCTAGCCACTGCTCTGGATGGGCCAGGCGATCGAGCAGGTTTTTAAATACCGTCAGCAGCGCGTCCAGCAGTCGCGCCGGAAACGCCTGCGCCCCCCGCAGAAACTCGTCAAATTCTGCCAGAATGGGCGCTCCCGAGCCGCTGACGTTGAGCTGGCCAAAATTGTCGTTGCCGGTGATGGCCGAGCCTAAACCACTTACCGTCTGATTGACCGAAGCCGTGATGTTTAGGCCTTTGAACACATCGGCCCCAGGCGCAGCCGGAATGGCGGCCGCCAGCGTATCGACATTTAGCCGACTGAGGGGCTCTAACCGCCCGGTCACCCGGGTTTGCAGCTCAGCCACGGCTAGGGGCGGCTGCGGTATGGCGCTGGCACTGGGGCTGGCCTGGGCCACCCGATCAAAACTGGCGGCAATGCTGCCCCCATCGGGTCGAAAGCTTGCAGCACTCCCCAGTTTTGCCGCCACGGTAGACTGCGCCTGGGCGAAAGGATCGTCGGCAAAGGCGCTTTTAGAGTCCAGCTGGAGGCTTTGGAGTTCGTCGGTGATGGCGAGTACAGGCATAGCTAACTCAGATAAGTAAGGGCAATTTCAGAGGCAGGGAGCGCACTGCGATCGCATAGCTTCGGGCAGCGGCGTCAGAGACCCAGCAGGGCTTGGAGTTGGGTGGTCACCGTTTTGATGCCTTGGGTGGCATCTTGCACGGGCGCTAGAGACGTTCGCAGCGGCTCTATGGGGTTTGAAATTTCGGGAAGTGCCCCCATCTGCAGCGCGTCGGGCAGCAGAGATGCGGTCATAAAGCCCGCCGCCTTGGCGTTAATGCTCTGGTTGACCCTGGCCCCGGTGGCTTTGGCCTGAGGGGGCACAAACTCCGCCACAATCAGGCGATAGCCATACTCGTCGGGGGCGGCGGCCCGCTGCAGCACCTCAAACTGCTCGACAATTACCCGGCTAAAGTAGGCCTGCCCCACAATTTCTGCTAAAAAATCCACCGCTTCGCGTTTCTTGTAAACCTGGCGCAGTCGTTCTAGGTCGTCCTGGGCGCGATCGCCGTAGCAAATGCCGCGAATGTCGAGCCGCACCGAGGCCCGGCCCAGGTCTTGGGTGACGGTGCCCTCTCGCCCAGGAACGGTGTGAGCGACCCACTGGGCCTGCTCCAGGGTGGCCAGGTGGTGGATGCGGTTGAGCTGAATGCTGGCGATCTCAATGGGCATGGGGTGGGGAAGTGGGTGGGGAAGTGGGAGAGTGGGAGGGATGGGGGGTTAGGAGAGGTGAGGGGTGCAGCCTGTGGGGTTTGTGCGAAACCGATTAGGGGCCGTAGAAACGGTGGTACTCGCGGTTGATGGTGTGGGCGATCGCGCTCATTAAGTCCTCAAAGTCAGGGGCGTCGGAGGGCGGGAGGGAATCGGCGGCGGTGGGCATGGGGTCGGCGGGCAGCGGGGCAAAAAAATCCTGTGGGTGAGGGGGCAGAGGGCGATCGAGGGGGGTGATATCGGTCGTCTGCTGCGATCGCTCTGGGGAGAGGTCTGGAAACGACGGTTCCGGCTGAGGCTCGGCTGAGGCCGCTGCCTCCAGAAAATCGGCTCCGGGGGCAGCGATCCAGGGCAAGGTCGGCGGGGCAGGGCGGGGGCGATCCTGCTGTGCCGTCCCAGCGTCACGGGGGCTAGCCGAGATGGCGGCTGCCAGTGCCTGTAGTTCCTCAGAGGGTGGGTGCAGGGCAAGCGGGTGCAAAGCGGAGGAACGTTGCGGCCAGTCTGCTGAAGCAGGGGTTGCGGCGGTTCCTGGGTCGACTTGCTCCGGCGATCGGGGGCGCTGATTCGCATCACGTCTGGTGGGCTGGGGAGCGACTTCAGAAATCAGGGGGTTTGGCTGGCCTGCGTCACTGGGCAAGAGCTGTGGTTGAGCGGAGTGAGCTGGGTCTGTCGGTGCGATCGCTGACGTTTGCGGGGCTTGGGTGTCGTCAGCGACAGCCTCGCTGCCCGTCCAGCCCGAGGACTCTAGTTGTTTGGCTAAATCCGCCAGTCCGCCAGTGGCCCGAGGTTTTGGTAAGCCCTGTCCGTTCTCTGCCAAGCCCGGTGGCGCAACAGTCTGAGGCGGGGGGGCAAATTCAGCTGGCGAAGGGGGTAGCGTCGCCGTTGGCAAAGCCTCAACCAGAGCGCGAACCCCTACCGCTGGAGCGGATTGAGTCAACTGGGGCAGGGTCGGATAGGCGGGGACTTGCCTAGTGGTCTCACCTTCTAGAGAAGGCTGGGGCGGCAGGGTTTGAGAGTCGCCATCGAGACTGCCATCGCCGGGATTGCCCGTGCCTACGGCGCGATCGCCAGTCTCCGCTTCTCTCCGCTTAGGGCCTGCCGCAGGTGGCGCGGCCGCAACTGGCTCAGCCCATTCTGGCGGTGCCCATTCTGGCGGTGCAGCGTCGGGGTAGGCTGGGTGCGATCGCCCGGTGGGTTCAGCCCCACGGCTCTCTCCCGCCGGTTCTGGGGTCGGTTGCGGCGCACCCGACAGCGACAAACCCTCGCTCAGCCAGCTCAACAGGTCGGTGAGATCGGCGGTAAAGGTGGCGATCGCCTGCGCTTCTAGCCCTAGCTCGGTCAGGGCCTGGAGGTCATCGGCGGCGATCGCAACGGCTGGCCAGGGCAAGCGCTCCAGCGGGGTACAAAGGTCATGCTGGAGCGATCGCCCCAGGGCCGCCAGGGCTTCGGGAGAACTATCCATTGGCTTCTTCCTCCAGAAACGCCAGATAGATAGAGACTTGCCCCAGGGTTAGCGCCTGCACCTGCTGAGGGGTCCAGCCAAAGGCGCGGGCCAGGCGAAAGCTCATCCAGGCCAGGGGCGCAGCAGGGGGAACCCTCATGTTTTTTTTTCCTCCAGGCCGCTCAGGTGGCGAATTTGACCAATGAAAAAATTCACCATGCCCAGGGGCATCGCCCGCACCTGATCCAGCGATAGCTGCGGTCTAACCAGCGACTCTTTGATCATCAGCAGCGGAATCAGCCCCGCCTCCTGCCGACTCGCCTTCATGATCAGCTGAAAGGTGCCAATGGTCAGCGGGCGCAGCTGCACCACCAGGGGCTCTGGTGGGCGATCGCCCTCGGAGCCGGGTCGCAGCACCTGGGGCGGTACCGCCACGTCAAACACCAGGGCAGCCCCAGCCAACAGCTCATCGGCGCTCAGTGGTTCAATGGATGTCATCGTCATCACCATCGCTCCCCCTTATCCCCCCACATCCTCGGTACTGATGCGCAGCGCCCGAAAGGTAGCCGCTTCCATAATGAAGTCGTCTTCGGGCAGGCCAAAGCTCCAGCTGTCAAACTTCACCCCAAACACCGTGACAATACTGCTGTTTTCAGGAATGGCCGGATTGGTGAGGTTGATCACAATGTTGAAAGACGGCTGGGGAATCGACCCCGTTGGCGGCGGGCTGCTAGAGCCATCCCCCAGCAGCAGGCGCAGCATGGCCCCGTTGACGTGGGCTCGCTCCACAAAACCCGACACGTTGATGTTGCCGGGGCGCAGCTCGCTGGCAAACCGCTTGCCAATTTCGTGGTAGGGCCGCAGCTCGTTTTCAACCTTGACCTGCACATTTTGCAGCCGCCCGACAATGCTAGAAAATTCGTACTCGCCAATCAGGCTGTTGGCCAGCTGCCCTTCCACCGATTCGCTATCGTCAACAGCCAGCACGAGGGAGGCATCGGAGCCCCGAAACACGTTGGTATTTGGCATGGGTCAGGGCTCTCTAGCTGAGGTACAGGGTGACTTTGACAAAATCGATGCTGAAGGTGGGCTTGAGGGTCATGCTGACAATCGCCTCCCCCGCAATTTCCTGATCGCGGGTGGCCGAAACCTCTAGCTCGTAGCCGACCAGGGCTTCGTTTTCTACCATGCGGGTCAAGAAGCCATTTAATGTGGCCTTCATCGCCCCCCGTACCCGCACGTTGTTGAGCTTGCCGATGTAGGGGTTGCAGCTCGATCGCACCCCGTAGATGGCGTAGTCCACAATTCGGCGGGTGGTGATCTGCTGCCAGGCCCCGTCGTGGGTGGTAATGCCCTTGACAATGCGAAAGCCATCCCGCTTTTCGACCGCCAGCACTCGGCGCTGCACCAGCTTTTCTAGGGTGGCGCTGTTAAAGGTGGTGGTTAGCCCCTCCAGCACCAGGGTTTTGTTGGTGGGGCTGGTGTGTACTGGTAGAGCGGCGATCGCCCCCGCCACCGCCGCCGCCATGTAGCCCGCCGAAACCGGCTTTTCCTGCACCACAGCGCCGGGAGAGACCAAAATCAGGCGATCGCTAGCCGGTACATCTTCAGGCACCGGGTCACGGCCGTTGGCGTCAAAGCCAATGCCCATAACGCCGATGCGCTCGCGTTTAATGCCCGCCGTCTTGTTCAAATGACCGGCCAAAGCGGCCACCATCGCAGGCGTGCCGGTATCTTGCCCGGCCAGCACCACAATGTTGACAACTTCATTTTCCAGGGCCTCTAGCCCCTTGGCATAGTCGGCATCTTTACCGCCAGCAAAGGTGCCGCTGGAAATGTTGTTGGGGTGCTCATGCTGTAGCCCGGGGTCAAGCCTGACGACCTGCACCAGCTCCGATTTGTCGGCGATGAGCTTAGCTAATTCACCCAGAGTGCGAACTGGATAGGTCTCTGTGGCAGTCGCAGTTTTAAAAGTCACCATTCGGGTATCGACATCTGGGGCACCCGCGCTCACGGTTACGGTGATAGAGTCTCCCGCTTTGCCGGGCTTTTGAGCCTGCACCGCCAGCGCGATCGCCTCCTGACCGTCGCGGGTTTTCTTGAACTCGTACCGGCTGCTCAAACCAGTAGACACCGCATAGACCGTCTTGCCACCATTTTGGTAGATCAATTCGAGCGATCGCACCAGAGTTGTCTGGGCATTTGCGGCCCCAAACTTTTCGCGGGCCTCGCTTAAACTACTAATCAATTCAGGGGCAAACTCAGTACCCTGAGCAGCGGTACCGACAACGCCTATATTGCCGGTAGAAATACGCCCCGCACTGATTAAGCCCTCGTCTCGCACCTCAATATAGGTGCCCGGCAAAATAACCTCTGGCATCAGCTATTTAGTCTCCAAGAAAAACCTGACAATGCTTTAAACGGCAATTTAGTGGAGTTCCAGGGGTCGGATTGGCAGCACTCAACGCCACAGATCTCCAGCGAGCTTTTTTCGCTCCTGCCTAAAAATTATTTGACCACCGTCAACAGGGAATCGGTTTAAACAGCCGTTGCTCTCAAGACTGTTGCGCCCAAGAATAAACCCATTTCTAACAGCAACACACGGGATTTTCTGAAGTCTTTATATTTGTGGATGCGAACAACTCAAGCTGCTTAAAACAGCGTTGTCAAGCATTTTTGCAAACTAGAAAATATTGTGAAAAGAATTATACAAACCACACAAAGATTTATGAATGGCGAACAGAGAAAACTAAAGCATCCATTCAGTCATTTCTAAAATCGCTGCTGAATCTCCTCTGACTCAGGGGCAGGGCATCCGTTAACTTCTATACCAGGGCGATGCAGGCCCCTAAAGCGATTGCTATGCTTAGCGATGATCATCCTGAGAAAACTACCATGGGACGGCTGACGCAGCGTTTGGGGCTACTGTTCTTAGCCATTTTGGCCCTAGTGATTAGTTTTGGCCTCAGTCAATCAGGCTCGACCCTAGACAGCCGCGCCCTAGCCCAGGGCAATGCGCCACCCCCGGCCCTGGCCCCCGCTCTGCCCATGGTCAGCGGCAGCTTTGAAGACCCCCAGGGCAGGTTTCAAATTGGCATTTTAGACGGCTACAGCGTTAGCACGGTGGGGGCTACCCCCCTGTTTCAGGCCGCTGACGGCAGCTTGGCCTATACCGTAGCAGTTGCCCCTCTGCTAGCGAATAGTTCCCCCGAGGCCGCTATGGTAGCGGCTGCCGAGAGCACCTTTGGCGCTGGGGAAGGCTTTGTAGCAGGCGATGTGCAGCCCATTGCGGGCGGCGGAGTGCGGGTCAACTGGTCTGGGCGGCTGAGCCAGGGTGCGGCACCGCCCCAGCCCATTACCGGCAAAATCTTTGCCCGCCAGCGCGATGCCCAGGTGTTCTTGCTGATGGTGGCCGCCACCAGCGCAGGCGAAGCCCAGGTCGCTGACGCCATTAACGCCCTGGGCAGCACCCTAACCGTGCCCTAGGCAGCTTAGCGCCAGACAGTATTGCCCCAGACAGTGTTGCTAAAGAGAATTTCTAGAGAGATAGTTGCCAAGCTATGGCCACGCGCCGATCGACCTTCTGGAGCCAGCCCCAAACCTATGTGCTGCTGGGGGGAACTGCCCTGGGCTATGCCCTACTTATGCTGCTGGCGGGGCCAAAGCCCCTGGCCGTTTTGGCCGGGTCTGGAATAGCCGCAGCCATGGTCAGCAGCTGGGCAGCTGGGTTTCGGCCCAGCTCAGCAGCAGCGAACAGTAGCGACCTGCTCGATGCCCAAATCTTTGCCGCCCAGCTGGGCACCCTGGAGCAGCGAGTGCCCTCAAAGTCGCAAAACACCTGGCGGCAGGTGCAGGCTTGGGCCACCGAATCTCAGCAGTTCGCCGCCCGCATCTACAGCCGCGACCCGCTGCTCCAGGTCGAACTGCTCGAAGCGATGCACACCGTGCTCGACCTCTCCGGCCAGGTAGCCGACGGGCTGGCGGTGCTCGACCAGATCGAAACCCCCGCCTACCAGCAGATGGCCCAGCAGCGGCTAGACGCTAGCTGCGATCGCCTGGCAGCCACTCACTCCCAGCTGCAACAGCTACAGGACCAAACCGCCCTCTCCAGCCTCGACACCGCTGGCGACAACACCCTGCCCCACCGCCTGCAAACTCTCGTCGACGCCAACAAARCCATCCTCCAAAACAACCAAAATCCCCCCTAACCCCACCCCCCCCACTCCTCACCGCCCACTCTCCCACCCATCCACCCGCCCACTCTCCCACCCCACAACACCATGCGCCGCCTCCCCCTCCTCCCCTTCCTCATCGGCCTCTGCGCCGTGCTGTTGTGGAACTGTACCCCCGGTCAGCTGACGGGAGACGTACCCCAGGTCAGCTCGGTGGAGGAGGCGCGCCAGGCTCTAGAACAGTCGGTGCTGCCCCGCATCAGCGTCGGAGAAGACCTTGTGGCCGATGCGGTGGCCAGCCGCTACACCATTGACCAGATCGAAGATCCGCTGCCCGATGTCAGCACGTTTCCGCTCTACGGCGCTCAGCCGGGTGGCAATAACACCGCCTACATCGAAATCTACAGCTCCTCTGAAAAGGCCAACGCTAGCCGCCAAAACGAGCGCTGGCTGGTAGAGGTGGCCGAGGCCTTTAACCAGCGCCAGGAAACCCTGCCCTCGGGGGAAGTGATTCAGGTGGGGGTGCGTCAGGTGGCCTCGGGTACCGCCGCGCGGCTGCTGGGGGCAAAAGCCGTGCAGCCCGCTGGCTATAGCCCCTCCAACGATCTGTGGGTGGCGATGGTGCAGAGCCAGGGTGTGCCTACCGTGCCCGTCGCCGATCGCCTGGTGCCCAACACCGCCGGGTGGGTGCTGCCCAAGCCCGTCTACGACAGCCTGGCCGCCAATAGCGCCGAGAATGGCACCGTCAGCTTTGACCGCCTGCTAAATGCGATCGCCTCCGGTCAGGTCACCGTCGCCTACCCCAACCCCTACAGCAGCTCCACCGCGCTCAACCTGCTCTACACGCTGTACTGGCGAGCAGCCGGGCACCAAGACAACGGCGGCCCACTCACCGTGGCCGAGCTGCAAACCCCCCAGGTCAATTCCGTATTCGACCAGTTTCAGCAGCAGGTGCTGATTACAACGCCGACCACCCTCGATCTGCAAGAACTCTTTCTGCGCGACCAGAGCAACCTGCAGGCCTTCCCCTTGGAGTACCAAAACTACCTGGCCCTGCGCGAGGTGCCCGGCTTTAGCGACACCGAGTTTGTGCCCTTTGGTGTGCCCCACAACAACCCCCTAGTTGGCTTTGATTGGAACACTCCCCAGCAGCAGCAGGCCCTGCAGCGCTTTGCCACCTTTGCCCGCTCCGCCGAAATGCAGGCCCTGGCCCAGCAGCAGGGGTTTGTCGAAACCGACTACCTCAAGGCCAACCAGGTGCCCCCCTTCCCCAATGGCGAAACCCTGCTGGCGGCTCAGTCTAACTGGAAGCTGCGCAAAGACGGTGGCCGCACCGTCCATATGGCCCTGGTAATCGACACCAGCGGCTCTATGGAAGGGGAGCGGATGCAGGCGCTCAAAGACGGCCTGCGGGTGGCCGCCGGACAAATTAACTCCGGCAACTACGTCAGCATTGTCACCTTTGCCGATGCCCCCACCCGCCGCCTGCCCCTGGCCCCCTTTGACGAGCTACAGCACCAAAAGTTTTTGGCCACCGTAGACAGCCTGCAGGCCGATGGGGCCACCGCCATGTACGACGGGGCCATGGTGGGCCTCGCCGATCTGCTGGCTCAAAAAGAAAAAGACCCCACCGGGCGCTACTACCTGCTGCTGCTCAGCGATGGCGAAGTCAACCGGGGCTACACCTTCGACGCTGTTCAAGACATTTTGGCCTACAGCGATGTGCGCTTTTACCCGATCGCCTACGGCGAGGTAGACCAGGGCGAACTACAGGCGATCGCCGCCCTGCGCGAGTCCACCGTGCAGCAGGGCACCCCCGCTAACGTGCAAACCCTATTTAAGGATCTGTTCCAGGTGAATCTTTAGAATGCAAAATGCAGAACAGAATTCAAAGTTCAAAATGCAAAACAGGCAGCTTTGAATTTTGAACTCTCCCTACCCCCTCCTCACAGGTTCTCTGCCCGTCCCATGCGCAACCCAACCCGCCGATTGATCTATACCCTGGGCCTGGGCTGGATTGCCTTTGTCGCCCTGGGTCTGGGGCTGCGCCAGCTGCTCGCCAGCCCCAAAGTAACGGTCGTTATCGATCGCAGCTACTGCGCCCCGGCCCAGTGGCAGCAGCGGGTCAGCGATCGCTACGCCAGCCTCTATGCTCAGCAGGAACAACGAGAAATCACCATCGACCAGGTGATCTACGTCAGCGACCTGGGTCAGGAAGTTGCCGCAACCGTACCATCCCCAGAACAGGTGCAGGCCCTCAGCACCTACGGCCGCTCAAACCCTGCTCAAATGCAGCAAGCCACCCAGGAGAACCCTGATGCCACCGTGCTGAGCTGCGGCAATTAGGCAAGCGTGGGTGAGGGGGTGAGGAGGTCGGGAGATGAGGGGATGAGCCATCGGGTGGGGCAGTTGAAACGGCTGTGCCCCAGATGGCGACCCCAGTTCAAAGCAGAGCCGAGAACAGTGCCCCCTTACCCGTCTGCCCCGGTTCACGCCTAAACTGAAGACTGCCCCAGTCAGGCCAAAACTCCCATGACCGCTACCCCCACCCTCCCCAGCGACGACATCTCCCGCCGCCCCGACAGCGACTGGCGGCTGTTTATGCGCATGTGGCCCTACATCTACAAGCACCGCGGTGCCCTGGTGCTGCCGCTGGTCTTGCTGGTGCCCCTGTCGTTGTCTAACGCCATCCAACCCGTGCTGATTGGTCAAGCCATTTCCCTGATTCGCCAGGAGCCGGTAATGGCGTTTTTAGAGGGCCGCACCCTGCAGGGCGGGCTAAACTTGCTGGTAGGGCTGCTGGTGGTCACCGTTGTCATTCGGCTGCTGCTAGATGGCTTGCAAAGCTACCTGGTGCAGGCGGTGGGGCAGCGCATCACCGCCGATATTCGCACCGACCTGTTTACCCACGTCACCGCATTGGCAGTTCGCTTCTTTGACCGCACCCCGGTCGGCAAACTGATCACCCGCATTACCAGCGATGTCGATGCTCTGGGCGATGTCTTCTCCACGGGGGCCGTGGGCATCATTACCGACATTGTGTCGATGCTGGTGCTGCTGGTGGTGATGTTTACCATGCAGTGGCAGCTGGCCCTCATGCTGCTGGCCCTGCTGCTGCCCGTCACCTGGCTGATCATTTACTTTCAGCAGCAGTATCGCAAGGCCAACTACAAAGCCCGCGAGTATCTGTCTGAGCTAAATGCCACCCTGCAGGAAAACGTAGCCGGTATCAACGTAGTGCAGCTGTTTCGCCGCGAGCGCTACAACGCCGAAGGGTTTCGCTACACCAACAAAAAGTACATCACCGCCGTCGACAAGACCATTTTCTACGACTCCGCCGTATCGTCCACGCTGGAGTGGATTTCGCTGGTTGCGATCGGTGGCGTGCTCTGGCTCGGCGGTCTGCTGGTGCTGCGAGAGGCCCTCACCTTTGGCGTGCTGGCAAGCTTCATTCTGTTTGCCCAGCGACTCTTCGACCCCCTGCGCCAGTTTGCCGACAAATTCACCGCCATCCAGGCCGGGCTGACGGCGGTAGAGCGCATTACCGACCTGTTCAACGTCCCAGTCGAAATTCGCGACCCAGAGCAGCAGGGAGAAGGTGGGGAAGGTGAGCTAATGGGGCGTGAAGGAGGCAGCGGCGACGGCGTCATGACAGGGGGCGCATACGCAGCGGCTCTGGCAGCTGCCCAGGCTGCGCCACCCCTGGTAGACAGCCAGCCCGAAGCGAACGATCGCTCAGCCCCCTTCCCCACCACCTACCCACCCACCCACTCACCCATACACTCACCCACTCACCTACCCACCCCCTTCGGCTCCGCTCAGGGACCACCATCCACCCACTCCCCCTCATCCTCAAAACCCTCTGAAATCTGCTTCGACCACGTCACCTTTGGCTACAAGGCCGATGAATATGTGCTCAAAGACCTCACCTTCACCATTCGCCCCGGCGAGAAGGTAGCGCTGGTGGGGCCAACGGGGGCGGGCAAAAGCTCAATTATTCGCCTGCTGTGTCGCCTCTACGACATCAACCAGGGCGCAATTTTGCTGGATGGGGTAGATATTCGCGACCTGCCCCAGGCAGAACTGCGGCGGCGGATGGCGGTGATTTTGCAGGACGGGTTTTTGTTTGCGGGCGATGTCAAAGGCAACATCACCCTGGGCGAAGACTATCCGTTAGAGGCCGTGGTGGAAGCGGCCCAAAAGACCAACATTCACGACCTGATCGAGCAGCTGCCCCAGGGTTACAACACCGAGCTGCGCGAGCGGGGCACCAACCTCTCGGGCGGGCAGAAGCAGCTGTTGGCCTTTGCCCGTGCCGCCATTCGCGATCCGGGAATTTTGGTGCTGGATGAAGCCACCGCCAACCTGGACGTGGGTACTGAGGCGATGATTCAGGAGGCGTTGGAGCGGCTGCTGGAGGGGCGCACGGCAATTATTATTGCCCACCGCCTGTCGACTATTCGCAATGTCGATCGCATTTTGGTGCTCAAGCACGGCGAACTGGTCGAGCAGGGCAGCCACGACGAGCTGCTGGCCCAAGAAGGGCTGTATTCCAGCCTGTATCGTTTGCAGCGGCTTGGGGTGTAGGGATAAGGGTACGGAGGTCGGAGGTTCCCTCAAAACCCTGTACCTTAGACCCTATACCCTTAACCCTTTGGGCATCGCCCCTTCTTGATCGGCATGGTATCTGCGGCCCCTCCACCCGAAAAGCGAGCTATTCCACCCGCGAACGATGGGTTTTTAGTGTGTGGGCTGGGCAGCTTGGGCCAAAACTGCGTGGCTAACCTCAAGAGTTTTGGGGTGCCGGTACACGCCATTAACAACGTTCCGCCCGACCAGTGGGAAATGCCCCAGCTGCGGGATTTAATTGACCACCTGGAGATTGGCGACTGTCGGTCGGCGGCGGTACTGGAGCAGGCGGGCATTCGCCAGTGTCGGGCGGTGCTGCTGGTCACCCAGGACGAGCGGGTCAACCTGGAGGCGGCGCTGACGGCGCGGGTGCTCAACCCCAGGGTGCGGCTAGTCATGCGCTCTGACAAGCAAAACCTGAATGAGCTGATGGGGCAGCAGCTGCAAGACTTTGTCGCCTTTGAGCCCACCCAGCTCGCCGCCCCGGCCTTTGCGTTGGGGGCCTTTGGCGAAGAGCTGATCGGCTACTTTAGCCTGGATGGCCATCGGTTTCAGGTGGTGAAGCAGCGGCTAGAGTCAGGCCAGCCCTGGTGCGATCGCCGCCAGATTCATGAACTCGACAACAGCCGTCGTCGGGTGCTGTGCCATACCGCCGCCGAGCCCGATCCGGAGGCGGTGGCCGAAAGCCCTTCAACGCTGTTTTATACCTGGCTCCCCGACACCCTGCTGCGGGCTGGCGATGAGGTCGTCATGGTCGACTGCAACACCGAGCTGCGCGCCCTCTACAGCGACGTGCCCGTGCGACCGGGGGCCTGGAAAGGCATTGGCCAGGCGATCGCTCGTCTGCGCGACTGGCCCACCCTAAAGCAATCCCTGCTCAGCCTTTGGCAGACCGGGGCCGAGCAGCAGCTGCGGCGGGTCGCCATTATCTGCGGGGTAACGGTGGTTGCCCTTTGCCTGGTAGGCACCCTGCTGTTCGACAGCAACGCGGCTGCGGACATCTCCACGTTTCAGGCATTTTTATACACCTTCATTACCCTGTTTGGGGGGTATGGCGACGTGTTTGAGGCCCTGGAAGACTTTAACCACCCGCGCCTGGTGCAGGCTTTTGGGGTACTGCTCACCGTAGCCGGGGCCGCCTTTGTGGGAGTGCTCTACGCCCTTCTCACCGAAAAGCTGCTCACCCTGCGGTTTGAGTTTCGAGAACGCCGCCCGCCAGTCCCTGAAAAAGACCACGTCGTGGTGATCTGGCTGGGCCGGGTCGGCCGCCAGGTGCTCGCCATGCTGCAGGAACTGGAGCAGCCTGTGGTCGGCATTGCCCCCCAGGCCCCCGATGCCGACGTACTGCCCAAAATTCCGCTGCTGACGGGCGATGTCACCGCTGCCCTAGCCAAGGCCAACCTAACTACCGCCAAGAGCGTAATAGCCGTCAGCGAAGACGAAATTCAAAATCTGGAAATGGGGCTGCTGGCCCACCGGCTTAACCCCCACTGCCGCGCCATTATTCGCACCTACGACCAGCAGTTTACCGATCGCGTCGCCCAGATTTTTCCCTTTGCCCAGGTGCTGTGTTCCTCAGCGCTGTCGGCCGAAGCCTTTGCCGGGGCAGCCTTTGGCGAACATGTCATTGGTCTGTTTCGGCTCTACGACCAGACGGTGCTGGTCACCCAGTACGAGCTTGAAACCGGGGACTCCCTGACCGGCAGATTGCTGTCGGAGGTGGCCTACGGCTATGGCGTTGTCCCGCTGTGGCACCAGCACCAGGGCCAGCCGGGCAAAATTATGCCCTCCGAAGATGCTCGCCTGCAGCCGGGCGATCGCCTGGTGGTACTGGCCACCATCGGCGGCCTGCGCCGCATCGAGCAGTGCCATCTGGCTCCCCAAGACTGGCACGTTCACCTCGAAAAAACCTTCACCGCCAATGCCCTGTTTGACGGGGCCGCCGAAGTTGCCCGCGTCGCGGGCTACCCCTTGGGGGCCGCCCGCGAGTTTATGGCCCAGCTACCGGGCCTGCTGCCGGTGCCCCTCTACCGCCACCAGGCCCTCCGGCTGGTGCGGCTGCTCATCCGCGCCCAGGTCAAAGCCAGGGCCATTGCCCCTCAGGTCACGGGTTCGCCACTAACAGACCGGCCTACCTCAGAGTCTACAGAGTCCCATTCATCGCCCCTGGGCTGAACCACCGCAACGTTGAGAGATCCAAAAATTTGATGCCGGGGTCAGGGCCTTTGCGATAGAGTTTGCCAAAGGAATAGCTCACTCACACAGGATTTCGATTATGGCTAAGCGGCGCGGGGGGCAGGGGCCACACAGCTTCAAGGGGCAGTGGTTGAGGCCCTGCCTCAGACAAAAGCCCGTTGCCAAAGCCCTGCTATGGGCAGCTGGAATAGGCGGTCTAGTACCCCTGGCCCTGCCCGTACTGGCCCTGACCGAGTCGGTCGGCCCCCAGGGTATCGATGCCCGGCGACTGCACGCCCCGCCCTACAACCTGACCGGCGCAAAAATTGCCATTGGCCAGGTCGAAATTGGTCGCCCCAGCCGGTTTGGCATCGATAAAGTGGCAACCGAAAACCTGCCCGTCACCGTACGCCGGGTGCTGCTGCTCGACGGCATCGCTAACCCCAACGAATACGTCGATGGCCATGCCGCCAACGTCGCCAGCGTCATGATCAGCCAGGATAAGCAGCGTACCGGAGTGGCCCCCGAGGCGCTGCTCTACTCGGGAGCCGTGGGGCCGCTGGGCGATACCAGTGCCCAGCCCGAAGAATGTCTGGCGGCCCAGGCGATCGCGCTCGAAAACGGTGGCGACGTACGCGCCATCAACTTTAGCTTTGGCGAGCCCCTTACCCGCGACCCCCGCCCCAGCCCAGTGCTCGACGGCAACGCCCTGCTGACCCAGTGCATTGACTGGTCGGCGCGCGCGCATGAGACCCTGTACGTAATTGCCGGCAACCAGGGGCGCGGCGGCATTCCCATTCCCACCGACAACTTCAACGGGCTCAACGTCGCCTACTCGCGCCAGGTCAACGGCGAGTTTAACCGCATTGACTCCTCAAATTTGGGCAGCGAGCCCGCTATAGCCACCCGCCAGGGAGCACCCCTCGAGACCAACGTTGGCCCCCGGCGATCGATTAGCATTGTGGCCCCCGGCAGCGGCATCGAGCTAATTGACCCCGACGGGCGGKTCAGAACCTCTAGCGGCAGCAGCTTTGCCTCGCCCCACGTGGCGGGCACCATTGCCCTGATGCAGCAGCTAGTCGATCGCCAGTTTCGGGCCGGAGCACCCCACTGGCCGCTGGCGGGCCGCCACCCTATGGTAATGAAGGCGGTGCTGCTCAACTCAGCCGACAAAGTCAAAGACACGGGCGATGGCCTGCGCCTGGGCATGACCCGCACTTTGCTCGACAACGCGGGCCGCTCCTGGTTAGAGTCTGATGCCTACCAAGACCCCAAAATTCCGCTTCACAAAGACCTGGGCACCGGGCACCTAAACGCCTATCGCGCCTACCAGCAGCTCCTGCCCGGTGCCTTTGGCCCCGATCGGGCCGCGCCTGTCGTTGGCTGGAACATCACCGAACTTGCGCCTTCTGCTGGGGCAACCGTGCACGACTACGCCTTTGAGACGCCTTTGCAGGGGGGAAGCTTTCTGTCGGCGACCCTGGCCTGGGAGCGGGTCGTCGCCCTGGCCGATGCCAACCAAAACGGTCTCTACGATCGCGGTGAGAGCTTTACCGATCAGGGGCTCAACGACCTCAACCTCTACCTCATGCCCGCCGATAGCGACGACATTTCCCAAAGTGTGTGGTCGTCGGTAAGCGAGGTCGACAGCGTTGAACACATTTTTTATCAAATTCCGGCCACCGGACGCTACAAACTGAGAGTTATTGCTCAGCGGCAGGTACACAGTGAACCCACCCAGCCCTACGCCCTGGCCTGGTGGGCGGTATCTGCACCCTAGGTTCTTCAAAACAGGAGAAAGATTCAGTGGTAGATTATGCCCTTGCCCTTAAATGCGTCCGACTGTGTCAGGAGATCTATCGCGATTTTACCGGCCTGCGGTTTTCGGCCTATCCCGACATTGATCCAGTGTTTGTTGAAAGCCAGGACAATGGGTTTACCGATACCCAGGTGGCGATTCTAAACCAGCTCAACAGCGATCGCCTCTACATTGTCTTTCGCGGCTCCGACAAGTCCATCGACTGGATCAACAACTTTCAGTTTCGCCAGCAAATTTACCCCTACAGCGACGGCAATTCAGAGGTGAAGTTTCACCAGGGGTTTATGTCGGCCTATTTTGCCGTGCGCAAGTCGTTGCTAGAGGCGATGGACAAGTTTGAGGGCCAGCATGTAATTGTTACTGGCCACAGTTTGGGGGGCGCTCTTGCCACCGTCGCCGCCCTCGATATCCAGTACAACCTGGGCAAAAAGCGCGACCTCAGCTTTGAGGTCTACACCTTTGGCGCTCCCCGGGTTGGCAACCGAGCCATGGTCGAGTCCTACAATGGCCGCATTCCCAACAGCTACCGCTTTATCTACGGTTGGGATATTGTCACCCGTACTCCCCGCACCTGGCAGGGCTTTGACCATGTCGATGAAGCCATTCAGCTCGGCTCTCGCTGGACCTGGCAAGTGCTCAGCCGCCGTTTTAATGACCATTCGATCGACGGCTACATTGCGGCTCTAGAGGCCGAGGCCAAGGCCGCCTAGCGGTAAAAATTTAATGCCAAAGCCAGTCTGCCGTGAGACGTTTTTACCGCTCTTTTTCAGCGTCGCTGTCGACAACACTGGAGGTGGCACCAGCTATACCCACGGTGGCGGTCAGCTCGGCACGGCCAACATCCATGCCGAGGCGGTAGAGCGGTGGGGGCGATCGCCTGATCTAACTCGGGGTTACGCCTCAGCAACAGCGCAAATAGCCATTTCCTGGCGCGCGACCAGCTCGAAAACCACCGATAGTGGCTTGAACTTGAAGGTTCTACTGCGGCCCCGATCCTTCAAAGATGCCGGGGCCACATGCTTTCTACAAGCTGTCGGTTACGCCAGTTTCGGCCAGGGGAGGGGGGGCGGTGACATTGCTAAAGCCCATCTGGGTGGCGGCTTCGCGCAGTAGCGAAATCTGCGACTGAAACTCCATTCCCTTAATGGCAGAGAGAATCTCACTCACTGGGCCTTCGGCCTGGTAGTCGCTGGGCATACCCACAATTTGTTTGCCCATGGCCTGGGCCCAGCCGTACCACACCAGCAGCTGGTTGTTGGCGCTGAGGCCGCCGTAGCGCTCCGATGTATCGCTGTGCTCTTTGCGCACCACGCTGCGCATGGCCTCTAGCTGTTCGTCCTCTGAAAGATTGAATAGCCCCTTAACCAACGGCTCAGCCAGTTCAGGATCGGCGGCTTCGGGCGCGGCCGGAGTGATTGAGTCGCCCATTGCCTCGTAGAGGTAGTAGAGCAACGCCAGTTTGTCGTCTACGGACAGCGCTTGGTAGCGCTGAAACAGGTCGTTAGTAGATTTCTCATTGATTTCAGTTGTGCGTTCAGAAGCCATAAAGCTATCCAATGTCAACGCTTCACTCTAAAACGATGGCCGCTCGCGCTACATCTTTACAGGGGGAGACATCAGCATAGTCAGTCGGTAGATAGAATCTGCAGATTCTATCTACCGACTGACTAGATCGGCGCATAGCCAAAGGTGACGTTGAACTGGCGACACCAAATGCCTACAGTTTGATAGTCGTCGAGGTTGACACCAGCAGGAATCAGGTACCGCTGCGCTCCAGAAAAGCTTTGTAGGGGGGCGAGAGTAACGTAGTCGCCTTCGGCGATGTTGACCGGCACCGCTGCGCCTTTGTACAAAATCACCTCAACGGCGGGGCCGCGCGCTGTATCAAAGGCAGCATCAAACTCTAGGTACTGCTGCCCGTTAGCGGTGACCAGAGCAGCGGTGCCGGTGGTGGCGTGGTCTTGGTCTACAGTGACAAACTGCCCTGGGGTCTGGGCCAGCGTTGCCGCCGAAACCACGGCCCCCGTTAAAAGGGTAGGCAGACTGGCGGTCGAGGGAGTCATGCTGGTGCCCAGCGCCAGCGCCGTTGCGCCAAGTGTCAAAGCTGCAAACATCAGGTTTTTCATAGAAGTCATCTCCAATAGTGGGCAAGCGGTTAAGGCTTGTCGCCATCATGGGGGGCCGACGTGAGAATCCCCTGATTTAAATCTGAACGTCCGGTGAGGAGAGGATGAGCGACACGGTCCACGGCTCAGGGAAAGCGGTTCTCTCAAGTTTTTCGATCAGAATTAATGACGCACTCAAGGCGACTTGACCAGCGCTGTACCTGATGTCGTCTATGAGCGGTTTTGGCCGTCAACCTGCTGTAGGCTCATAAAGCCGAATCACTGCCTCTAAATCTGGGCGAGATGAGAGATAACCATCAAAATCAGATGAAACTGTCTCAGCTGCGAATTTTAGTGGCCGTAGCTGAGCAGGAAACCTTTAGCGAGGCTGCCCTCAACCTCGACCTGTCGCAGTCGGCGGTGAGCCACAGCATTTCGGCGCTGGAAGATCACCTGGGGGTGGTGCTGTTTTCGCGAGGGCGATACGGGGCGCGGCTGACTCCGGTAGGCGATCGCATTGTTAGCCACGCCCGCATTATTTTGCAGCAGGCCGAGGCGATCGCCCGAGAAGCCGAGCTGGCCCGAGGGTTGCAGGGAGGCCAAGTGCGCATTGCCTCCTTTCGCAGCATTGCCATTCACCTGCTGCCCACCGCGATCGCGCAGTTTAAGCAGCGCCACCCCAACATCGCCGTCAACCTCAGCGAGCACGACGACTACCTCCAGGTCGAAAGAACCCTGCGCGAGGGCCGAGCCGACATTGGCTTTACCCTACTGCCCGCCGCCGATGACTTCGACACCTGGGAAGTGCTCGAAAACGCCTACGTAGCCCTCTTCCCCCCCGACTTTAAAGCCGCTGGGCCACAGATCACCTGGGCCGAGGTCGCCCAGCACCCGCTGATTATGCCCCCCGCCGATCGCATCATGATGCGCGACGTCTACGACCATGCCCAGGCCCACGGCTACCACCTCAACGTAGTCTCAGAGGTTGAGACTGACACCACCATCGTCAACCTGGTTGCCCAGGGGCTAGGGGCAACCATTCTGCCCCGCCTGGCCGCCGAACCCATCCCAGAGCAAGTACAGGTGTTCGACCTGCCCAAACCCCTGGTGCGAATCATTGGGGCCGCCGTACTGGCCAATGGGCTGCACACCCCAGCCATCTACGCCTTCTTAGACGTGCTCAAATCGCTGGGCTCAGTGACGGTCAGCCCTGCCAAGGCTGTCGTTCACGATGCGTTCGAAACCCGCCTCGGAACAACTAGCCTTCCAGAAATTGGCGTGAAAAAGACCTAGTGCAGCGTCGAAGCTAAAATTGGGGTCTGCCTAGGCTGGGTGCAACGAAGGGTTCGCGCAGTGTCTCGGAGGAGAAACCCCAACGGCAGTAAGCTTTGTTGAGTTCCGCTAGCGTGCCACCCAACCTTCAATTCGGGGCTTGCCACTAGCCATAGCTACGGCAAAAAAAGCCCTGCCGTCGGTTACAACAGCAGGGACCGTATCATGTCTGGTCGAAGGATTGCGCTGAGGCGTGGCTAACCTAAAGTCCGGTACCAAACCCTTTGCTCATTTCTAACCCAAAGTTGGCCAGAGTATCGGGAGTCCAGGTGTCGCTCTTGGCAGCGGCTTGAGGAATATTAACGCTAAGACCAAAAGCGCTCGTTAGCCAAAGACCCAGCTTAGCTAGTTTTTGAATTGTCCAGGTGTTAATTAGGGTCATTGTAGATCTCCAGGCACAAAAGCTCGGTAGAAAGGTCTGGTGGTTTTGCCACCTCTTAATAGTAGAAAAGCGCGTTGAGGGCTGCAAAAAGCAGCTTTCATCTCACCATGAGCAGCTCTCATACAAGCTGCCAAAACTTGGTTAATGGTCTGTTCAAATAGTCGCGATCGCGCTGGCTCAAGAGCGGCAAAACCGGCAATACAGCGGGACTCTTCGTTCGGCATAGCCCCTGCCAAGTGGAGACGGTGGCAGTCAAGCTTAGCACCGGTTCTTACCGAATTATTCGAACGTTGTTGCCCCCGAAAAAATACGTTAAACTGTAATAGTAAACACAGAAAACGATACCGTTCATCCTGTCTGCCCCCCTCAGAACGCTACCGAAGTTAGACAGGACGGAAGTAGAGACCCTCTCTCGAAGGAACGCGCCTCAACCACTTTTGCCTTGGGAGGCGAACCCTATTATGGATACTGCTCTTGTTGCCGGACTCGAAATCATTGCTGCTGTCACCGTGATGACGGTGGTTGTTTGCCCCATGCTGCTGTGGGTACTGCCCGATCGCAGCAACCCCGTGGGCTAGTTAATTCAGGGGTTGGGTGCCTGGAGTTATCAGCCAGTTTTGCTGGTACACCCCAACAGGCACCCGACTTAGCGCTAAATCTAATCAATCTAAAAGGGGGATGGATCAATCGATCCATCCCCCTTTTTGCATGAGACTCTTTTGCGTCCAGACTCTAGATGCCTGGCCGTTGTAGGTAAACCGCCAGGGCATCGGCCATCACCTGGGCCATGGGCCGCCCCTCTTTGTCGGCGGTAGACTGTAGGGTCATAAACAGGTCGTGGGAGATGCTCAGCCGGTGCCGCCCTTCCTTAGTATGGCGAGGCTGGTACTGCTCGGAGTTGTAGGTGGCCGCAAACTGGCGCAGCGCCTCAAACCCCACGCGATCGCAGAAATCGCCAAAGCTTTCGCCCTTCTTGCGCCCGTCGCGAAAGAACACAAACAGCGGCTCCAGGGTCAGCTCCAGATCGTTATCGTGGAGGCGCTCCAGGTAGGGACGGGCCAGCCGGGTCTGGTTGGGCGAGCCACCCAGCCATAGCTGGTACGACTCGGGGGCGCTGCCCACAAAGCCCAGTTCGGCCATGTAGGGGCGGGCGCAGCCGTTGGGGCAGCCGGTCATGCGCACCACGAAGTGCTCGTCTTGTAGACCCAGCTTAGTCAGCAGCCCCCGCAGACGCCCCAGCACCGTGGGCATAATTCGCTCGCTCTCAGTCACCGCCAGGCCGCACAGGGGCAGGGCAGGGCAGGCCATGGCGTAGCGCACCAGGGGGTCTAGCTCAGTCTCTTTGACCACGCCGTGGCGGGTGAGAATGGCCTGAATTTCGTCTTTGTCGGCGGGCTTCACCTCGTAGAACAGCACGCTCTGGTTAGGGGTGATCAGCATGGGCAGGTTAAAGCGCTGCACGATCTCCTTCAGCGCGGTTTTGAGCTGTAGCCCCTGGCGATCGAGGATGCGGCCATTCTCCACGGGCACGCCCACAAACCAGTTGCCGTCGCCCTGCTCGTGCCAGCCCAGGTAGTCGTAGAAAGTCCACTTGGGCAACCTTTTGAAAGGCTTGAGCGGCTTGCCCAGGTAGGTCTCCACCTGCTGGCGAAAGCGCTCTACGCCCCAGTCATTGATCAGGTACTTCATGCGGGCGTGGCGGCGGTTGTGGCGATCGCCATAGTCGCGCTGGGTCGCCACGATCGCCTTCATCAGGTCGTAGACGTCGGCCTTATCGACGTAGCCAATTTCATCGGCCACGCGGGCAAAGGTTTCCTCTTTGTTGTGGGTGCGGCCCAGGCCACCCCCGGCCAGCACGTTAAAGCCCTTTAGCTGCCCCGCCCGGTCGGTCATCACCACCAGGGTGACATCGTGGGTGTAGGCATCGATGGAGTTGTCGCCGGGCACCGTCACCGCGCACTTAAACTTGCGCGGCATGTAGTAGGTACCGTAGATTGGCTCTTCGCTGCTGTTATGAACGATGGTGCCGTTGCCGTTGCGCTGGCGGGCCGCCACCACGTCGGGGTGCTCTTCGGCGGAGACAAACTTCTCGCCATCCAGCCAGATCTCGTAGTAGGCCTCGGTTTGGGGCCGCAGCAGGTCGGCGATGTTGTTGGCGTATTCCTGAGCCAGCTGGTACTCAGGCCGATTTTTGTAGGGGGCGGGCGGTGCCATTACGTTGCGGTTGAGGTCGCCGCAGGCCCCCAGGGTAGAGCCCAGACTGCGCACAATGGCGGCAATGCTGGCCTTCAGGTTTTGCTTTAGCACCCCGTGCAGCTGAATACCCTGGCGAGTGGTGGCCCGCAAGGTGCCGTTGCCGTACTCGTCGGACAGGCGATCGAGGGTGAGATACAGCTCTGGTGAAAGGTACCCGCCGGGGTTGCGGGTCCGCAGCATCATTTGATAGTCCTTTTCTTGGCCCTTGGCGCGATTGTCGCGGTTATCTTGCTGGTAAGAGCCGTGAAACTTAAGAATTTGAATTGCCGATTCAGAAAAGTGATTGGTGTCTTGCAGTAGCTCGCTGGCCACGGGCTCGCGCAAAAAGTGACTGTTTTCTTTGAGGACTTCTACCTTGGAGGGAGTCGGCCCAGGGGCAGAGGAAGCAGGCGTAGATTTAATAGGAGTCTGAACCATAGCGGCAGGCAAATAACCGACTAAACAAAAAGCCCCAGGCAACGGTACCGCCAGAGCGGCCTGTTCCCCTAAGGCACGGGCAGGGTTAATCCACAAATTCCCCGGTAACTCGGTCGGGATTTAGGTGAATACCAACTTATCCTACCATCGGATCCAAAAGATCGGCCAGCTTCCCACGGAAATTCACAGTATTAAATTCTCAATATTAAGAGTGGTTGCACCCGTGCTCTTTAGGCGGATGCCAGAGCATTCACTAAACGTACCCTAAAGACCGCGAAGGGGACCAGGGCGTTTACGATCAAACTAGGTTTCTTTAAGGTTTTGCCCATGCCCGACGCCATGATGTATCAGGAAGAGATGTTCGTTGTGCTGATGCCCGGCGCAGCAGAGGAATGTCTCACCCCCGAGGAGCTGCTAGAGCGGCTGACCGAGATACTGCGCGTTGGCGCAGCCTCTCCAGTAGAAAATCGCCAGCTCGACCTGCCCCGCGACCTCCAGCGCTTCAGCACCGTCGCTGAACAGGCCCAGCACCTGCGCGACACCGCCTGCGAACTAGAGCTATCCCCCGGCGAAACCATGCAGTGGTACGTGGTGCGCCTGGAGAAGTAAATGTTTACGGCTCAGGATCATAAATGATTCTGAGGTCCAGCTTAAAATACGACCATAGTTGCGCTTCACCTGTTGCCATGAGCACCCAGCAAATTACCATTGAGCTACCAGAGCCGGTGATGCGTCAACTAATGTGAATTGCGGCGGCTACTCACCAGCCGATCGAGGCTCTTGTGGCACAGAGCGTGCTGAGCAACCTACCGCCCTCTGTCGATAATGCACCGCCAGAATTGCAGACCGAGCTGCTGGGTATGCAGGGGCTGAGTGTGGAGGAGCTACATGCGATCGCCCAAGCCCTGACCGAACCAGCACAGCGCGATCGCCGCATTGAACTGCTGCAAAAAAACGAAGCCGGTCAACTTACCCAAGCAGAACGAGAAGAACTGTTTACTCTCAGGCAACTCGCCGATCATTTGATGCTGCGTAAAGCCTATGCCTAGTCACTCCTTCGCTGGCGGGGTGAAAAAATTCCTGCCTTTGCAGAGCTGCCCATTCCAGCACGACAACATTGTTACAGCCCGCTCAATCTGGATTGGGTTTGGCTGGCACCCACCTACTCAGGGATAAAATTCAGCTTGGAGTTGGAGACTCTACAAAATCTCCGCTAGCTTCTCAATCAGGCGATCGCACTCTTCAACCGTGTTGTAGTGCACCATGCTGACTCGCACCACGCCCTGGTTGGGCAGCAGTCCTAAATCTTCGATCAGCCGCAGCGCGTAGAAATGTCCGTAGCGAATGCCAATATTGTGAGCGTCTAGATAGGGCGGTACTTGATCGCTGCTCATATCCTCCACCACAAACGAAATGGTGGAAACTCGCTGAGTCGGGTCAGCCGTATCTCGGCCAATAATTCTCACCTTGGGCCGATCGCGCAAAAACGACAGCAGCCGTTGGTTCAGTACCCCTTCGTGCGTTTGAATCAGGTCAAAGGCGCGCTCGATCGAATCGCCGCCGGCAGGGCCGTGGTGCTGGGCTAGCGCCTCAAAATACTCAGGGATGGCGGTGAGGCTGTAGCTCAGCTCGTAGCTGCTGCCCCCCGGCTGAAACTTGTAGGGAATTGCCGCATCGTCAATAAAGTAATGGTTGTAGCCCGGCAGCGCCAGCAGCAGCTCTTTTTTGCCGTAGAGCAGCGCCTGGTGAGGGCCGTACACCTTGTACAGACTAAACGTGTAGAAATCGACATCCAGCGCCTGCACATCCACGCGGCGGTGGGGGGCAAAGGCGACGCCATCGACGCACAGCAGCGCTTCGTGGGCGTGGACCAGATCGGCGATCGCCCGCACCGGATTAATGCTGCCCAGCACATTCGACGCGTGGGTTACCGCCACCAACCGCGTGCGCGGCGTCAGCAGCGCCTCCAGATCGGCCAGCTCTAGATCAAAGGTGGTGGGGTTCACCCGCCAGGTTTTGATCACAACGCCGTCGCGCTCCAACTCCGTCCAGGGGCTAATGTTGGCCTCGTGGTCGGCATTGGTAACGACAATCTCATCGCCCGGCTCTAGCGTGGGCCGAAAGCACTGGGCCAGTATTCGCAGTAAGGCCGAGGTGCTGGAACCCAAAATCACCTCCGCTGGGTCAGCCGCGTTGATGAACTGGGCCATCGCCTTGCTGCCCGCCGCCACCCGTTCCGTTGCCCGCTGAGACACCGCGTAGGAGGCCCCTAGCTGCACATTCGACTCGTAGAGAAATTCAGTAATGCGATCGACGACGGGCCGAAGAATTTGCGAGCCGCCCGCATTGTCAAAAAAGACCCAGTCGCCCGCCAGCGAAGGGAAGTATTGGCGGACAAAATCAAGCTGCAAAGTGGGCGACTGGATCAGCATAGGGGAGTTGTGAGCTGAAAGGACAGACTAACCGTGACAGAAATTCATTATTTGATCAGGAGCTTGGTCAAAACCGCCTGCTTAGAGCTGATTGTAGTGAATGTCAGCCGTCATCAGCCTGCTTTGCTGCTTCAAATCGCGCTGTGGGAGGCGTTAGCCTGGGTCAAAACCCCTTGCCAGCAGGCCCAAACCCTGGTACACCTGTGCCATGTCCTCAGGCCGCACCCACGATCGCATTACCCTCTGGGCCTTACCGCTGGTGGTCTTAGTCGCCCTGCGCGTCACTCTTGACGGCTGGCTGACGGCGGTGGTTTGCCTGGGGTTTATGCTGGGCGGCTGGATGCTCGGCCCCGACCTCGATATTCACTCGGTGCAGTACAAGCGCTGGGGCTGGCTGCGGTGGATCTGGCTACCCTACCGGGGCAAAATCCGCCATCGATCGCACTGGTCGCACGGGCCAATTATCGGTACCGTGGGGCGGGTGCTGTACCTGTCGCTCTGGCTCAGTTTGGGCGGCCTGATCCTCGTCGATGTGCTCAACGGGTCTCAGCGTACGGCCCTGAGCTGGGGCGATCTGGCCGAGGGCCTGAGCTGGGTATTGCTAACCTACTGGCCCTGGTGGCTGGCCCTGGTAGTTGGGTTAGAGCTGGGTGCCCTCAGCCACTACGTCACCGACTGGCTCTCGTCAGCAATCAAGCGAAAAGCGACTCGGGGAAAGCGGGGCAAAACGCAGCGTAAGCCCAGGCTGAAGCGGCGATCGGCTCGGCGGAGGTAGATGGGAGGGTGAGGGGAAAAGTTCAAAATTCAAAGTTCAAAATCAGTTTTGTAGGGTGCATTAGGCCGCAAAATCCCTTGGGAAGAACCGTTAACCTGGGCCTGGCCGCAATCCACTGTCTAAGGATTTCACCCTTCCATAACCCAAAATCCAAAATTGCCGTAGGGCTAGGCCTGAATGGTCGGAGATTTTGCCCAGCGATCGCCCTCAACTACCGTATGCACCTGCCAATCGGCGCTGGTGTGGGGATAGTCTTGGCGAAAGTGGCCGCCTCGGCTCTCGGTGCGAAAGGCGGCGCTGTTGAGAATTAGCCAGGCAATATCGTGCAGATTGTGCAGCTCGCCCCAAGCCCGCACCAGCGGCCAGTCTAGCGTTTCAGGGAGAGCGTGAACGGTGCCCGTCGGCAAACTGTGCAGCGCCCGAAGGGAGTGCTGTTGCCACTCGGTGCGCCACTGGCTGAGGGTAGCGATCGCCTCCTCAAGCCCGGCCTGGTGGCGGCTGATGGCGGCGGCATCCCACATCAGCTGGGTCAGCTGCTGCCGCTGCCCCTGCACGGCGGCCCAAGCCCCCTCGGCGGATTCTGACCAGTTCAGGGCTGTCGCTTCTAACGTTGCCGGGGGCTCTGGCGAGTCTAGAACGGCGGGCTCTAGGGGCAGATGGGCCAGCTCAGCGCCGTAGACTAGGCACTCCAGCAGTGAATTGCTGGCCAGTCGGTTGGCTCCGTGTACTCCTGTGCTGGCGTTTTCGCCCACCGCGTAGAGACCTGGAACTGAGGTCTGGCTGTGGATATCGGTGGTGATGCCCCCCATCCAGTAGTGGGCAGCGGGGGCCACGGGCACAGGCTCGCTCAGTGGGTCGCAGCCCCAGTGGCGGCACACCTGCAAAATATTGGGAAAGCGATACTGCACGCGATCGCGCGGGATAGAGCGCAAATCGAGCCATACCTGGCGATCGCCCGTCTTTTGCAGGTGATGAAAAATCGCCCGACTGACCACATCGCGCGGGGCCAGCTCGCCGTCGGGGTGGTACTCAAAGGCAAAGCGATCGCCCCGGCCATCCACCAGATGGGCACCCTCGCCGCGCACCGCCTCGCTGATTAAAAAGGGCGGTGCCCCCGGCTGAGCTAGGGAGGTGGGGTGAAACTGTACAAACTCCAAATCGCGCAGCTGTGCCCCGGCCCGCCAGGCCATCGCCACCCCGTCACCCGTGCTGGCAGCCGGGTTGGTGGTTTGGGCGTAGACCTGGCCGCCGCCGCCCGTGGCCAGCACCGTGGCCTGGGCCGACAGCCAGCACAGCCGCCCATTGTGCACCACCAGAGCGCCCCGGCACCGCCCTGCCTCTAGCCACAGGTCGAGGGCAAAGGCCTGCTCAAAAACGGTGATATTGGGCTGCTGCAGCACCGCCTCCGCCAGTATCGACACGATCGCTCGGCCAGTGGTATCGGCGGCGTGGAGCACGCGCCGCCGCGAGTGGGCCGCTTCTAAGGTCATGGCCAGCTGCCCTTCGCTGCGATCGAAGGCCACCCCCAAATCGACTAGCCGCTTAATACATTCAGAGGCGTGGCTAGCCAGGTGCTCCACCGCTTTGGGATCGCACAGCCCGGCCCCGGCCACCAGGGTATCGGCCACGTGCAGCGACACCGCATCGTCAGCTCCGATCGCGGCGGCAATGCCGCCCTGGGCCCAATCGCTGGCCGAAATTGACAGGGTATCTTTGGTTACCAGCCCAATCCGCCACCGGGGAGGAATCGACAGCGCAGCGTACAGTCCGGCGGCCCCTCCCCCAATCACCAACACGTCAAAGCGGTTGCTCTGGGCTGAGGCTAGATCAGGTTTGGTCAAGGGCGACTCCCAACTAGGGTACAAAGGGTGGTGTAGAGCGTTGAATACAACCGTTGAACAGTCTTGAATACTCAAAAGCCCCGGCCAGTCGTTGTTGACCAATAGGGTCAACTTGACCGGCCAGGGCCAGGGGACATGGGCAGACCGATGACCCGTTGCCTACTTGTAAACGCCGTTGTTAAAGCGATCGCCGCCTTCTACAAAAGCGGAATCGGGCACAGTAACGGTGAAGTTATCGAGGTTTGCCTTTAGAATGTCGAGCTGCTGCTCGCTCAGGCCAGGCAGATCCAGAACGTCGTCTACGCTCTCGTAGGGCGCATTGAGCAGAATTTTACGCGCCAGGGTTGGGTACAGGCCCGGAAACTTTCTAAAGCCCTGCACGTTGGCGTTGTTCAGGTCGAGCTTAGCGCCGTACTCTGTCTTCAGTTTGGCATCGACCGCATTCTGCGGCGGGGCTTCTGCCAGCCAGGCCATGGCCTCAAAGGGGGCGCTAAAGAGGTCTGCCCCAGAGATAGGCTGCGCCACAGCCGGGCTACTCACCCAACCCAACAGCACTGCCAGCGCAACGAGTAGGCCAACCAGTTGTTTCATTTACCCTAATCCTCTCCTACCAGTGTGAATGTCTATACACAGCATTTCTAAGAGACTACCATTTTCCATGCCCCTGCAACGGAGAAAGAACGCCATTGGGCGATTCTGGAAATTTCCCCAGTTTTAGCGGGCTGTTTAGGGGCTATTCCTGAGGCAGGCGCTCTAGTTCTTCGGCATAGTGCTGGCCAATGTCCTGGCCCTGCAGCAAAATCTGCTTGTACTGAATGGTGGCCCGAATGGCGATCGCGGTGCCGACAGCGGGCGGTGCCTCGCTGCTGATCACCCAAATGGCTCCCGACTCATCCACCAGCTCGTAAAGTCCCTGGCTTACCAGGGGCAGCTGCCGCTCTACGGTGCCCGCCAAATACACCGTAGACGGCTGATTTTGGCTGACCTCAGCGATAGGGGTAATGGGGTCGAGCCAGGCTAGGCCAGGCCAGGTGCTAAGGCGATCGCGCAGCCCGTAGTCTACCGTCGCATCAAGACTGGCCCCGCAGCTGGTCATCGCCACCAGAGCCAGGCCAACCCCACCCCCAGCCATGCCGTAGCGGGTAAACCAGCGGTTTAAGTCGATCATCGAACCTTTCATAGGAGTGAGATTACAACCCTTACCTGCGCGTTGGCCCCGTAGAAAGGCTTCTAAGAAGCCAACAGAGGGGCGCAACAGAGGAGCAAAATCTGAGACACTGGAAAGCGTCGGAATCCTCGGCTTCGGCCAAACCTGGCTGCGGGACACCGATACCCTCTTGTTTGAGATATCCGAGATCCAGGTTAGCGCACCCGGCCATGACCCTACTGCTCGACGGCAAAGCTCTTGCCAATCAAATTCAATCTCAGCTAGCGCAGGAGATTAAGTCCCTTGCCGACCAGGGCTATCGTCCCCCGGGGCTGGCAGTGGTAATGGTGGGCGACAACCCTGCCAGTGCCGCCTACGTGCGTAACAAAGAGCGGGCCTGCAGCCGGGTCGGCATTGCCTCCTACGGCAAACACCTGCCCGCCACCGTCACCCAGGCCGAGGTTGCCGCCCTGCTTCAGCAGCTCAATGCCGACCCCAATGTCGACGGCATTTTAGTGCAGCTGCCCCTGCCTGAGCATCTCGATGCCGTCGCCCTGCTCAACACCATCGACCCCGATAAAGACGTCGACGGGCTGCACCCCGTTAATTTGGGGCGACTGGTGCGCGGCGAACCGGGCCTGCGCAGCTGCACTCCCTATGGCGTCATGCGCCTCCTAGAAGCCGCCAACATCAACCTGGTGGGGGCCAACGTCCTGGTGGTTGGCCGCAGCATTCTAGTGGGCAAGCCCATGGCCCTGATGCTAACTGAGGCCAACGCCACCGTTACCCTGGCCCATTCTCGCACCATCGATTTGCCCGCGCTGATGCGGCAAGCTGATATTCTAGTGGCGGCAGTGGGTCGCCCCGGTATGATTACGGCTGTCGATATCAAACCCGACAGCGTGGTGATTGATGTGGGCATCAATCGGGTCGAGCAACCCGATGGGTCAGCTCAACTGGTGGGCGATATCGACTTTGCCTCGGTGCAGCCAGTGGCGGGTGCCATTACTCCGGTGCCCGGTGGCGTTGGCCCCATGACGGTGGCCATGCTGCTCGAAAACACCGTTACTAGCTACCGCAGCCGCCTCTAGGCCCTAAATTTAAGCGGCTAAAGTAAGCGGCCTGTCAAGCGGACAATTCTGCTCAAACTGGTTCGTTCAACCCGGTCTCCGTTCAACTCTGTTGTTCATCTATTCTCAACCTGCCTGTTGCTGCTATGGTGCCAACCAACTCCCTCGATTCCAGACCCTCATCTGCTGGCCAGTTTGATCTGGAGGCCTACCTGGCGGAGCAGCGTCAGCGGGTAGAGGTCGCCCTTGACCAGGCCCTGGCCCTGCGCTACCCCGAAACGCTCTACGAAGCCATGCGCTACTCGCTGCTGGCGGGGGGCAAGCGACTGCGGCCGATTCTCTGCCTGGCCAGCTGCGAACTGGCCGGCGGCAGCGTAGAGATGGCTATGCCGACCGCCTGCGCCCTGGAGATGATCCACACCATGTCGCTCATCCATGACGATTTGCCCGCCATGGATAACGACGACTATCGGCGGGGCCGCCTCACCAACCACAAGGTCTACGGCGAAGATGTGGCGATTTTAGCCGGGGATGGCCTACTGGCCTACGCCTTTGAACACGTGGCCACCCAAACCCGAGGAGCAGCCCCAGAACAGATGCTGCGCGTAATTGCCGGACTGGGCAAAGCGGTGGGTGGCGAAGGCTTAGTAGGGGGCCAAATTGTCGATTTGGCCAGCGAGGGTAACCCAGACGTAACGCTGGACACCCTGACCTACATCCACAACCACAAGACAGCGGCGCTGCTCGAAATTTCGGTCACCTCTGGGGCTATGCTGGCCGGAGCTAGCGATGCCGATGTCGAGCATCTGCGCCAGTACGCCCAGCGCATAGGTTTGGCCTTTCAAATTGTCGATGACATTCTCGACATCACCTCTACCCCTGAAACCTTGGGCAAGTCAGTGGGCAAAGACATTACCGCTCAGAAGGTCACCTACCCTAGCCTGTGGGGGCTAGACGAATCGCGCCGCCAGGCCAATCAGCTAATTGAGGCCGCAAAAGAAAGTCTGGCCGGATTTGGCGACCTGCGCCTGCCCCTGCTAGCGATCGCAGATTACATTGTTGCGCGCACCTACTAAATTGATGACACGCCCTAGGGTTGCCTGAGCCGATGGATAGTATTAGCGAGATTCTCAACAACCACGTGCTGATTGTGGCTCTGATTGCCTGCCTTACGGCCCAGGTGCTCAAGGCCTTTATCGAGCTGGTGCGCCACCGCAAGCTCAACCTGCGAGTCATGGTGGGCACAGGGGGCATGCCCAGCGCCCACTCGGCCCTGGTGACGGCGCTGGCCTGCGGCGTTGGTCAAACCCTGGGCTGGTCAAGCCCTCTGTTTGCCGCCACCTCGGTATTTTCAATCATTGTTATGTACGACGCGGCGGGGGTGCGCCAGGCGGCGGGCATGCAGGCTAAGGTACTCAATCAAATTATTGACGAACTGTTTCAGGAAAAGCCCGAGCTGCGCGAAGACCGCCTCAAAGAACTGCTGGGCCACACCCCGTTTCAGGTGATTGCCGGATCGATTTTAGGTGTGATGATCTCCTACCTGGCGGCCCCGGCTTATTGAAGCCTCACCCGTAGGGGCAAACGGCTGTTTGCCCTTGGGATATCTGCTCAAGCCAAAGGTTTTATACGGAATTCCCAATGAGTACCCCAAATTTGTAGGGGCGTAGCATGCTACGCCCCGACGGGTTTCCTGATTATGAGTCGGGGGTTTAGCAAATCGGATTGGGTGTTAGCCCTCACTGAGCCGTGAGCGCCACCGCCGGGGTCAGCATCACCACATCCTGGCTATCGACGATGAAGGCAGGAATGTTCAGGCTGGTAAGTACCGACAGGGTTGAGGCCGCGCCATCGACATCGGGGCTGTGGGCAATCAGCAGGTACGAGCGCTGACGGTGCACCGCTAGCCCCACGGCCTGACCCACCTGGCGCTGAATTGCGATCGCCGATTCGGGCTGATACTGATAGTCGACCAGCACCGCAAAGCCCGTGCCCAGGGGCTGGGGCGCATAGGCAGTTGGCGCTGAAGCTACCGGAGTGCCGTTGGCGGGGCTGCCACTGCCGGGGGTGCCCGCAGCAGGAGGGGTAGCGCCATTGGCCGGAGTCTCATTCGCTGGAGTTTCATTGGCCGGAGTGCCGTTGGCCGGAGTGCCGCTGGCTGGCGGCGTGGGCTGAGCTGCGGTGGTAGCCGGTCGGGCGACAAAGGCCTGAAACCCCTCTACCTCGGTCATGTACTGGGCCCAGGCGTTAGCATTTTCTAGGTTGGTAAAGCCGCCAGCTCGCACGACCGTATCGTTGAGGTAGTCGCAGACCAGGACGGTGCTGTTGGAGGGCAGCAGATCTTGCACGCGATCGCGCTCGGCCTCGGTATTGCTGCGCACCAGCAGCAGGTACTCATTGGCAGAGGGCGGTGGACAGGGCGGGAACTGGGCTTTTGCCGGGTTCCAGAAACCCAGCACAGGTACCAGCATCAACCCCAGAACAACGGGCCCCGACCTCAAACCCTGCCGCTGCCAAAGCTGTACTCGCGTTCTATTGCTCCGTCTCAAACCCTTTACCATTGGTTTCTTTACCGCACTGCCAAAGTCTGCCAGCGATTCTAGCCTAAACCACCGATCGCTGGGCAGAGATTCTAGGTTTTAATCGCAATTGCGCCCGCTGCGTCACCCGTCTAGAGCTAAGACGCAACGGCATCTAGGGAGGCCAGCGGGTCGGGAATTGTGGCGGAGGGCGCTTCAAACTCCCCGGTGCCCACGTATTCAAACCGCAGCTTCACCCAGGTAATAAACTGCTTGCTAGTCGATACCAGCGCCACCGAGGGCTGCGGGCAACGAGCTTTGACGCTAGCCAGTTCTGGAGCTTCTAAAAAGGCGGGAGATTTGACCAGCCAAAAATTTACCTCCTGCTCCTGCTCCTGGTAGTAGCGGCGGCGCTCCTTGAGGCATTCTTCAAGGGGCTCTTCTTCGAGCAGAAATTTTTGGCTGGCAACGGCGTAGTAGTAGGTGGTCACTGGGGAGTCTCCTTTGTTGTAAAAAGATGAGGGAGGTGAGGGGGGCAGGGAGTGCAAAGTTCAAAATTCAAAGTTCAAAATTTTGAATTCTCAATTTTGAATTTTGCATTTCCTCAAATCAGGGCTTTCATCTCGCGGACGGCGCGTTCCAGTCCGACCAAAACGGCGCGGCTGATAATGCTGTGGCCGATGTTGAGTTCTTCCATGCCGGGAATGCGGGCGACGGGGGCGGTGTTCCAGTAGGTGAGGCCGTGACCGGCGTTGACCCGCAGGCCCAGGGCGATCGCCTGGGCCGTACCCTGGGCGAGAATGCTGAGTTCTTGGTCGCGATCGCGCTCTGTTTCGGCCTCGGCGTAGGGGCCGGTGTGCAGCTCAATGAACTGAGCCCCGACCTGGGCCGAGGCTTCGATTTGGTCTGCCGCCGCATCAATAAACAGACTGACCGGGATGTCGGCCCCCTGAAGGGTGCTGACTACGGCTTTCAGGCGATCGCCTTGGCCTGCCACATCTAGCCCGCCTTCGGTCGTCACCTCTTCGCGCCGCTCGGGCACCAGGGTGACGTAGTCGGGCTTGATATCGAGGGCGATCGCCACCATTTCGTCGGTGGCAGCCATCTCCAGGTTGAGGTGGGTGCGCACGGTCTGCCGCAGCAGGCGCACGTCGCGGTCTTGCATGTGGCGGCGGTCTTCGCGCAGGTGTACGGTAATGCCGTCGGCACCCGCCAGCTCGGCCAGCACCGCAGCGGCCACCGGGTCGGGCTCTACCGTGCGGCGGGCCTGACGAACGGTGGCAATGTGGTCGATGTTGACTCCCAGGGTAGGCAAGCGATCGCTCCCAGCAACGACAGAATCTACAGCATACGATCCTATCCTAAGCGCTTACCCTAGGCTAGCCCGGCTAGAAGTCGACGGAGCGAATCAGCGGCGGGGCTGCGGTCGGAGCAGCGGGGCCGGGGGCCGGGGGTAGGGTAGGGACAGTAGCGCGATCGGTAGCGTTGACAACGGCCCCTAGCACCGGCAGATCCTCATTTTCTAAGAGCTGCTCCAGCAGAGCCTCCAGCACGGCTTTGTCGGTGACGCCGGGGCGGGTAACCAGCAGCAGGCCGTCGCTGGCCGCCCCCAGCAGCAGGGCATCGTTGCTGCGGCCCAGGGGCGGCGCGTCGATCAGCACTAGGTCAAAGCGGGCGCGGGCGTCGGCCAAAAACTGAGCCATCTCGCTCGATTCTAAAATCGCCGCTGGGTGGGGTTGGGGGCCGGGGCTGGGGGCCAAGTAGAGGTTTTCGACCCAGGGAGCCAGCTGAATCGGCGACTGCTGACGGCCAGCGTAGTAGTGCAGCGGTTCGGCGATCGCCTCCGGCCCCAGGGTTACCCCCAGTCGGTGCCCGCAGGAGGGCTGGCGCAGGTCGGCTTCAATCACCAGGGTGCGACGACCGGCGCGGGCGGCGGCAATGCCGAGGTTAAAAGCACTGGTCGTTTTGCCCTCGCTCGCTCGGCTGCTCACCACCAGCACCACCCGCGGGGCCGCGCCCGCCTCAGCCAGACTGCCCGCCCGCCGCAGGCTGCTGCGCAAGCGTTCATAGATTTCGAGGTCGGGGCTGTGCGGTGGGTAGAGAATGGGCCAGCCCTGGGCTGAGGTGGCCTCTAAGCCGGGCACCAGCCCCAGCACCGGCACATCCTGATCGGTCAAAATGCCCTGGATGTCTTCGGCGGTGCGGGCGGTGCTGTCGAGCAGATCGAGCAAAAAGGCAACGGCCCCAGCGGCAACTACCCCCAGCAGCCCGCCCACCGCCAAAACCACAATCGGGTTGGGCGGGGGCTCAACCTGGGCGACCACGGTGGGCGGCTCCGCCACGGTCAGGCTGCTGACGGTTTCGGCCTCAGCCGCCTGGGCATCGATGCGCTTGGCCTGAATTTGGTCGTAGAGGGCCTGGTTGAGAGCAACCTGCTGGGCCAGGCGATCGCGCTCTAGCTGCTTGTTGGGCAGGCTGGAGTACTGCTGCCGCAGCTGCCCATCGGCCTGAGTGAGCACCTGCTGCTGGCTGGCCAGGGCGGCTCGCTCAGCGCTGAGGGTCACTAGCTGGTTGGCCAGAGCGGCACGGGCCGGGTCAAGGGTGCTGTTCTGGCGCACGTCACTGACGCTGGGCAGGGCCGCCAGGTCTTGGCCACCCACCACTTCCTGGGCCCGCTCGGTGAGCAGGGCGTTGTAGGCGGCTAGGTTCTGGCGCAGCTCCTGCATGGTGGGGTGCGACTCGCGCAGGGTGGGCGACAGCAGCTCCAGCTGGGTTTCGGTTTCGAGGATCTGCGATCGCAGCTGGGCAATAATCGGGTCGGCGCTCAGGGCCGAGGCCGTAAACGCCTGCCCCGGCGACAGCCCCAGCCGCTGCTGCAGGCTCTGAATCTGAGCGTCTAGCCCGGCCAGGGCAATCTGGTTTTGGCGCTGCTGCTGCTGCCCGCCAGAAATCGCCCCCAGCAGGCTGCCGTCGAGGGCCGCCTGTATTGCTGGGCCTTCGGTGCGATCGTAGGCCTCCAGGGCTTGCTCAGCGGCGCGCAGGTCGCTCTCGACCGCGGGCAGGCGTTCGTCGAGGGCGGTGACAATGGCCCCCAACCGCGCCCGGTTGGTCACCCGACTGAGCTCGACCATCGCCTCAAACATCAGGCTGAGGGTGAGCTGGGTTTGCTCCTCGCTAGGACCGCGAAATACCACCGTCACCCGCTGCACCTGCGCGTCTTCGCCCTCAACGCTCTCCAGCGTGATTGTGGTGCGATCGCGAATGGTATCTGGCTCCATCGGCATCCCCCGCCGCTCCAGCTCCTGGGACACCTGCTCCAGCAGCACGTCGGCCAGCAAAAACTGCTCCGAAATAATCCCCTGGCCCCGCAGCTGTACCTCAGTGCCAGTCGCCGTCAGGGCCACCACCGGGGCATTTTGCACCAGCACCCCCTCGGCTCGGTACTGGGGCGGTGGCGGTGGCTGCATCGCTACCACCGCCGAAATGCCCAAAACCCCCAGCAGGGTGGCCAGGCTGGGCCACTTGTAGCGATCGAGGGCCAGCAGATAGCGCTTAACAAAAGGAGACATCGCCGTTTTCCCTAGGGCCTAAATAACGAATCTGCCGAGTCGGTCAGCGAGTCAAAAAAGAGCAAGAAGCCTAGCACGTCGCGAAAGGGCTGAGTAAACGTGTTCAGGGCGTAGCTCACCCGCGTCAGCAGGTTGCGATCAACTACCAAAATGTCGTTTTCCTGGAGCGGAATATTCTGGCTCAAATCGCCATTTACCGCCGCCGCTGCATTCACCATAATCGTATCGGCGCTGCCGGTCTCGGGGTTGAAGCGCAGCACCGCAATGCGGTTGTAGGCCGCTACATCGGGGTTCACCCCCGCCACCGCCAGGGCGTCTAAAAAGCGGCTGCCGTTGCGCAGGTTAATCGCCCCAAAGCGGGCTTCTAGCCCCCTAGCCCCAGAGGCCCGATTGAGCAACCGCACCGTGATCTCGGGCCTGGCCAGGGTTGAGGTGGCGACCAGGTCGCGATCGTAGCTCTCCACGTCCTCGGGAGCCAGGCGGGGGATGGTAATCACATCGCCGTCCTGGAGCTGCACCTGAGGAATGGGTTCGCCCTGCACCAGTGGGGTAAACAGGTCTACGGTGCGCGTCAGCAGCGCACCATCGCGCAGGGTGCGCTCAATCTGAACGGTGCGCAGGTCGGCTAGGGTGGTTGAACCCCCCGCCGTCAGCAGCGCCACCGCCAGCTGTGGAGCCTGTAGCGGGTACAGCCCCGGACGCGGCACCTCGCCCACAACCGTCACCTCCACCGGCCGCTGGGCGGTCAAAATCAGCGAGACATCGGGGTTGACCACGTACTGGTCGTAGCGGCTAAAAAGTTCGTCGCGGGCCTGGTCTAGGGTCAGCCCCGCCAGGTTGACGGTGCCCGCCAGGGGCACCACTACATTGCCCTGAATGTCTAGGGTGGCCGGAAAGCTCAGGTCTGGAAACCGCTGCACCCCAACAAAAATGCTGTCGCCCGGCCCCAGGCGGTAGGTGTCAAAGTCGGCAGCGGGAGGAGAAAAAAACGGCTCTAGGGGCAGGTTTGGGGGGCTAACGGGCGAGGTTAAGGGCACTGGAGCCTGGGCGGCGGCGGGTAGGGCCAGCAGCCCCCCGCCACAGAGGGCCAACCCTCCCCAAAAGCTCAGCTGGCGAGCCACAAACCTAGCGATCGCGCGATCGGTTAAACCCATCAAAACCATAGCCTCAACGGCAGGAGAACCCCCTGCCACGGGTAACCCACCCATATTGCCCCATATTTTTGGCATTGAGACATTAGATCTGGGTTAGAAACCCTACATCCTTTGCCGGTTGGGGGCTGGCTTTTGATTCTTGCCCTTTAATGGAGAAGGCTGAGCGTGGCGTTTTGGGTAGTTTGCTTTGATCACGTTTTTGTTTGATTTCGACGGCACCTTGGCGGATAGTTTGTTGACCATTGTGGAGATTACCAATCGGCTGGCCCCAGAGTTTGGCTATCGCCCCACCCCGCTGGAGGAGCTGGATGCGCTCAAGGGGTACAGCACTCGCCAGCTGATCCGGTACTCTGGCATTTCCCTGCTCAAAATTCCTGCCCTGCTCCGTCGCCTGCGGGTCGAGCTGAAATCCTACGATCCTACGATCGCCCCCTGTGCCGGAATGCCAGCCGTGATTCGGCAGTTGCACGCCCAAAACCACGCGCTGGCGGTGATCACCTCCAATACCCCTGAGGTGGTTTACGCTTTTTTGGCTGCCCACAGCCTGGAGCACTGCTTTTTTAGCGTGGATGGTGGTGGCACCCTGTTTGGCAAAGGCAGGCTGATTGTTAAGTGCCTGGAGCGCCACCGGCTCGTTCCGGCCGAAACGGTGTACGTGGGCGATGAGGTGCGGGATATTCAAGCGGCACGGTTTGCGGGTATTCAGTCAATTTCGGTCACCTGGGGCTTTAACAGCCGGGAGGCGCTGGCGGCAGCCCAACCCGACTGGCTGGTGGATGACCCCGAGACGCTGCCTGCGATCGCTCGGTCGCTCTCGGGCTGATGATTGGCACTACCGACTCACAGGGGAAGGTAATAAATTTGACCATCAAAATCCTCCGCTTTGCCACACTCCAAAATCAGAAAAAGGTCCTCTATTACCCTTCCGATCGGTGCATCTGTGCGAATTTCAATCACTCCTGGCATGGAGAGGCGTTTGGCTAACCTCTCATAGGCATAACGAGTAATCGTAGTGACATCATGAGTAAGCAAAATACGTTCCTCAGCAGCAGCCCAATTAAGCACAACAGGATCGTCCTCTCCTGATAATTCAACATCTTGAACTCGGATAATATCGATATCTGGATTTCGGCGTAGCAATCCCCTAATGATTGTGTTGTCCAAATTCTCGTCGGCTAGCAGCTTGATCATGCCTGTCGTTCAACTCTCCGGGCAAGTAAGCGATCGCGCAAACCCTGTGGGTCAAAACGCGCCTCATTCATTTGGCGATTTTTTTGCGCTTGTTGCTGCCGTTGCTTGAGATATGCCTCTACATCCTCTTGATGGTTTAGATAAAAGGCAATTGAGGCATAAACATCGCCCAGCCTTAGGGATGGATAACGATAAACGATTTCTTCTGCGGTTGCTCCCTGCTTAAACACAGTAACGACTGTATCTAATGTCACTCGTGTTCCACCAACCTGAACTACACCATCAAGATTGACCGTTAAGGGAGCCGGTTCTGCCAAGATTGCAAGAGCCATATTCAGAATCTAATAGGTGTGGTTGGGTGGAAAAATTCAGTATAACCATCCCTAATTTCCCGAGTTAAAGATCGCAGACTATCTTCAGGCTTTAGTTTTGCAAAGCCAGTTGGCCTAAGGATTGCAGTAGGGGCAGTAGCTGGGGTCGGCAGTCGCAAAGCCGTGGTCGCCGGGGAGACGCTGCTCAAACTGGCAGTGCTGACAGCGGTAAAGCTGCGCCAGCGTTAGCAGGGTGGGGGTGCCACAGAGGCTACAGGGTAGCCCTGGAAACTGCTTGACCGCGCTAAAGCCGGGACATCCGCAGCCCGGACAAGCGCGCGCGATCGCCTTAATTAAATCTTCGGTGGCCTGGGCAATGACGGCCATACGGGTAGGGTTGTAGAGCGCTCGCATGTCGGTTTCGAGGCGGGCGGCGCGGTGGGGCGACTGGCTCAGGGCCGCCTCCACCAGGGCTAAAAGCTCGTCGCCATCGGTAATGCCTTTTTTTAAAACCTGATCGGACTCGCCGTCTTTGACCACCAGCCCGTGCTGGGGAAAGCCCACCGACTCCGCAAAGGCCAGGGCTTCCTCTGAACTGCGAATGACCTGACTGCGGTAGTTGGTGTCGGTAGAGAGACATTCACCGACAATTTCGAGCTGATGGGTGCGGTCGATCAGCAGCACTAGTTCGCGATCGCAGGCCACGAAGGGAATCTGCGGATGCGGCCCAAAGCTACCCTCGCTGGCGACAGCCAGACTTTCTCCCGTTTGCCGCAGCACCGCCGCCGCCTTGAGCCGAGCCGTGGTGAGTTGGTCAGACGGACGTTTAACGTCGCCAGTAAAGGTGCCAAAGGCATCGGTATCAAAGCCAGTGGGCACCGCCACGCTGACCCCCAGGTGAGTGTCTAACAGGGGGGCGATCGCCTGCTCTTTGCGGTGCATGGTGGCCAGCACCGCCACCCGGCCAGCAAACCAGTCGCGGGGGTCAGCCATTTTAGACTCCATTGTCGTAGGCAAAGCGATTATAGAGAACGCCGAGGGCGCGGTTACGCAACTGGTAGAACTGGGGGTCTTCCATCATCTGGTCACGATCCTCCTGCGGCTGTACCCGTTGTGGAGCGGCTAGATCACGGACGGTTTGAGGAGAAAACCCACCCCGGCCTTTCTTTGGGGAGACCGACCGAGGTAGGCTGGTTCAGACACCGAGGCGAGGGGGAATGGGGCTGCTGTTGGCGATGGAGGCCCCATACTCTCGCCTCTGGTCATCTCTCTCTGAACCAGTGCTGAGGGAGGAGTGGAAGGCAATTTTAGATTAGCAATTTTGGATTTTGGAACTGGTCATCTGACCGCCAAAGTCTAAAATTCTATCTCTACAATTGCCCATCCTCCTAGACCCGATCAATTTGAAGGCCGCTGAGGCAGGCCTTGGAATTGCTGGGTCAAACTTGGTGCTGTCAAAGGAGGTCTCGATGCCGCGCGACGTATCGGTGAAAACAGTGGATACATTGATCAATATCAATTGATGCCCTCTTCGCCATGAAAATAAGTCTATGGCATTTTTGAAGAAACTGCGCAGCGTTGCGGGGCTAAATTAAACTGCGATTTTTAATTTTTGAAATAAGCTCGGCTTATTATTTATCTTTTTATCTATGGATTTGATTAATAACGAACTAGCCGATTAGAACCAGATAGCGCTGTCGCCCCGTCGAGAGGAGGCCGAAAAATTTTCTCTGGCCAAGGCAGTCTTGGGTCAACAGGTTAAAATCAAAGGGTTGTAGCCTATTGTTTCGGGCATTGCTTGATCGACTATTTCCACCTGTGATGCCTGTATCGTGATACCCGTTGAGGAGGATCTATGCCCGTAGTCACCGAATCTCCCTACACCCAGGAGCAGATTAAGGTCTGGCTTCGGGGGTTGCTCACCCTGGCCTGGGCAGACGGCAATTTCGATAACGATGAGAAGGCGCTGATTGCCGCCATTACTGAAGAAGAGCTAGCTCCAGAACTAGATTTTGAGCACTTTGAACCTGTTACCCCCGACGAAGTGGCCCAGGCCCTGGGCGACGACCCCCACATAGCCGAAAACTTTCTGCGCATGGCCGTAATGGTCGCCCTAGCCGACGGCGTCTACTCAGTGGAAGAAGACGCCCAGCTCCAGGCGCTATGCGAGGCTCTAAACCTGCAGGACACCTGCCTCGCTTCAGTGCGATCGACCCTCTACAGCCTCAAGCCCGAAAATGCCGCGATCGCCGCCGGGTTGCGTCCGCCGACCAACGGCAAGCTCGACCCCCTCAAGCCCGCTCGCGAATGGCTCGACCAGCTAGAGGTACACGACCCACGGCTGGCTCGGTTTGTGTGCAAGCTAATTCCATCGCAGTGCCCCTTTGAGCGCGACGTGGTGCTGTTCAACAAAAAGCTGGTGCACATTCCGCCCATGTGCAAAATTAACCCGCTGTACGACCAGCTGGTGGGGCTGCGGTTTCGTGCCCTGTCGTACCTGGCCGACGACTGCGGCGAAGACGTCACAGCCCTGCTGTAGAAAGCCGTTCCCTGAGCGGAGTCGAAGGGAACGGGTTGGGAGGTTGTCTCCCAACCTTCAAATTTCCAAGGTTTAGAGGCTTTCCGGCTCTTTGCCCGCGACCACTGGGGCGATCGTATTGAGCTTTAGCTTCGGGTGGTCGGCCATCACCTGCTGGCAGTTCCACTCGTTTTTAAACAACAGCACTGGGCGGTCCCAGCTATCTTTTACAGTGGCGGTGTTAAACAGACGTCCGGCCTGCTCCAGGGCTTCCCAGCCGCCCTCGACCCAGCGGGCCACGGTGTAGGGCAAGTGCTCAATGCGGGTTTCGACGTTGTACTCGTTTTGCAGCCGGTACTGCACGACCTCGAGCTGCAGCTGGCCTACGGCGGCCAAAATTGGGTCGCGCTTTGACTCGTCGGCGGAGAACATGATCTGCACCGCGCCTTCCTCGCGCAGTTCGGAAACACCTTTCTGGAACTGTTTGTACTTTGAGGGGTTGGGGTTTTTCAGGTAGGCGAAGATCTCAGGTGAAAAGCAGGGAATGCCGTCATACTCCAGCCGCTTGCCCTGGTAAATGGTGTCGCCGATCGCAAACACGCCGGGGTTATTCAGGCCAATCACATCGCCGGGGTAGGCTTCCTCCAGCGATTCGCGGCCCTGGCCAAACAGCTTTTGGGGGTGCGACAGGCGCACCGATTTGCCGCTGCGGGCGTGGCTGACCACCATATCCTTCTCAAACTTGCCGGAGCACACCCGCACAAAGGCGATGCGGTCCCGGTGTTTGGGGTCCATATTTGCCTGCAGCTTGAACACGAACCCCGAAAAATCTTCGCTGGTAGGCGCAATCTCGCCTAGGGTGCTGCTGCGGGCCGAGGGCTTGAGGGCGTAGTCGAGAAAGGCATCTAAAAAGAGCTGCACGCCGAAGTTGGTCATGGCGCTGCCGAAAAAGACTGGGGTTTGCTGCCCGGCGTGGACAGCGTCTAGATCTAGCTCTGGCCCCAACTCTTCGATCACCTCCAGCTCTTCTTTGAACTGGTAGTAGAGGTCTTGATCGAGCAGGTCTTCGATCGCCGGGTCGCCCAGGTCAATCACGGTTTTTTTGGCGGCGCGCTTGCCGTGGATGCTGCGCTCAAACAGGTGAATCTGGCGGTGGCGGCGGTCGAACACGCCCTTGAAGCGATCGCCCATGCCGATGGGCCAGTTCACCGCGTAGGTTTGCAGCCCCAGCCGCTGCTCGATCTCATCCAGCAGCTCCAGGGGTTCGCGGGCCGGGCGATCCATTTTGTTGAAGAAGGTGAAGATGGGCAGCGATCGCATTCTGCACACCTCAAACAGCTTCAGGGTTTGAGGCTCCAGACCCTTGGCCGCGTCTTCAAGCATCACCGCGTTGTCGGCGGCGGCCAGGGTGCGGTAGGTGTCTTCGCTGAAGTCTTGGTGTCCAGGGGTGTCGAGCAGGTTGATGGTGTAGCCACTGTAGGCAAACTGCAGCACCGTGGAGGTAATTGAAATTCCCCGCTGCTGCTCCAGCTCCATCCAGTCGGAGGTGGCGCTGCGCTGGGCACGCTTCGCCTTCACCGCCCCAGCCTCCTGAATCGCGCCTCCGTAAAGCAGCAGCTTTTCGGTCAGTGTCGTTTTACCGGCGTCGGGGTGAGAGATGATGGCAAAATTGCGCCGTTGCTCTACCGCATCAGCGATCGAAGCGGTGGTGGCGGCGGTAGAAATGGCGGCGTCAGTCATGAACCGAGGGTACTCGTAAAATTTGCGCTTCTTTCCATTGTAAAGGGTGGCTCCAGTGAAGAAGCTGCCATGCTGGATTTGGGGTCGGTTAAGCGGGTGCTATTTGTGGTGGGAATGGTGGCGGGGGCGCTGGTTCGTAAGGTCCTGCCCCGTTCGACTTAGCCCTTGTCTAGATTGGTGCTGCGGCAGCCCAAAAATTCGCTACCCTAAACAGTCGTGTAGCGTGGGCAGCAAAAAGGATGGCGGCAATGGGGACTGTGGGCAAGATGGCGGTGGGCTTAACCCTGGGGTTGGCTCTGACGAGCGGTGGTTTGGGGCAGGCTTTGGCGAAGGTGCCAATGCCTGCTGGAGCAGAGTCTGTCGCTGCAACAGCATCCCCAGATGGTCGCCTGAAACAATCGCGCCAGCAATCGCGATCGCAGTCTTACCGCTACGCCATGCTGGCGGGCTATTCCGCCGCCGAGCGCAAAGACTACCACACGGCATTGATCAACTTTCGCCGCGCCCTGGGGTTTCGACCGGGCGATCGCTACGCCACCGCCGCCATTCGCAACATGGAGACCTACATCGCCCAAGAGCGGGCCGAGGCCGCCAAGCTAGCCGAAATCGAGCAGCGTCAGGCAACCCTGGCCGAGGCGGTAGCGGCGAGCGACTGGGCCTGTGCCGTCGCCTCAGTCGATCGCCTGGTGGTGCTCATTCCGCCTACCTCCGCCGATCGCGCCCGCCTGATCGCCTATCGGGGCGAACTCACTGGCTTTATTCAGGCCAGAGCGAATTTAGATCAGTGGTCTACGGTGTGCCCCGGTGGGCAAACCTAGCGGAGCGCTGAAAAGCTTCAGATCGAGAGCCTTCAGCCCCGATCTCGGGTTATTCTGCTGAAAAGCGAACCCCCGCCATCGCCATGCCGCCCGACTTGCAGATTGTCAACGCTCGCCTACCCGATCGCGACGGGCTGTGGACTGTGGCTCTGAGCCAGGGAAAAATTGCGGCGATCGCCCCAGCCCCTGCTCCATCGGCGAATCCGTTAGCGATCACCCCCCAGGAATCGGCAGTTAAGATCCTGGATGCCAACGCCTGCCTCCTCATCCCCAGCCTGGTCGATAGCCACATTCATCTCGACAAAGCCCTGCTGCTCGATCGCCACCCGGCCCAGACAGGTACCTTCGCCGAAGCTATGGCCGCAACCCTCAAGCTCAAGCAGGGCTTCACGGTAGCGGATATTCAAGCGCGCGCCCGCCAGGTGCTTGAGAGCGCGATTGGGTTTGGCATTACCGCTATGCGCAGCCACGTGGAGGTTGACCCCACCGCTGGGCTGCGATCGCTAGAAGCCCTGCTGCCCCTGCGCCAGGAGTACGCCTGGGGAATCACCCTACAGCTAGCCGTGTTTGCCCAGGAGGGCATTACCCAGCAGCCCGACACCCTACCGCTGCTGCGCCAGGCGATGGAAATGGGCGGCGATGCGATCGGTTCGGCCCCCTACGTCGACGCCGACCCTAAAGCTAACGTGCGCCACATCTTCGACCTTGCCCAGGAGTACGACTGCGATGTCGACTTTCACCTCGACTTTTTAGACGATGACGAGCCACTGCTGCTGCCCTTTGTAATCGCCGAAACCCAGCGGCGGGGCTGGCAGGGGCGAGTCTGCCTGGGGCACATGACTAAGCTAGCCGGGCTGCCCCCCGAGGAGTTAGCCAACCTGGCTACCGCCCTGCGAGACACCCAAATTTCGGTTTTGGCCCTGCCCGCCTCCGACCTCTACATGATGGCCCGTCAAGATACCCACAACCAGCGGCGAGGCGTTGCCCCCCTCCACCGACTGGCCGAGCGGGGGGTGAATGTGGGCGTCGCCACCAACAACATTCTCAACCTATTTACTCCCTTCGGCGACGGCGACCTACTCAAAATCTGCACCCTGCTGGCCCAGGTGCTGCAATTGGGTACTGCTGATGCCCACCAGCGCTGTCTGGCGATGGCCACCACCCAGGCCGCCCGCGCGATCGGCATCGTCGACCACGGCCTGCAGGTGGGCCACCGGGCCGATCTGGTTTTGCTCAAGGCCAGCTCAGTTTCGGCGGCGGTGGGGGCGGCCCCAGTTCAGCGCACAGTGATCAAAGCGGGGCAAGTCGTCGCCCAAACTCAGCTCGACCAGCAGCTGTTTGCCCCAGGGCAGAAGGTGGCGGCCTAGGGATGGATCTTGGGGCAATGGTCAAAGACCTATCTTAGGGACGAACGCCCGCAAGGCATAATATCAAGTGGGTCTACACCCGCTGTTTTGCCCCTTCGTCGTTTGCCCCCTCCGTCATCTGCAATGAATTACCTGGTCGCTGTTTTAGATAACCGTATCAAAGCCGAAGAAGCCTACGCCGCCCTGGAGCAGGCCAGCCTACCCCAAGAAAACTTTGATATTTTAGGCAAAGGCTTCAAAAGCGCCGACGAGTACGGCCTGATCGACCCCGCCGACCAGGCCTGGAAGCAAATTCGCCTGATGATGCTGTGGCTGGTGCCCTTTGGCTTTGCGGCTGGGTTTGTGTTCAACAACATTACCGGGCTAGACACCTTCGAGTTTGCGGGGCGGCTCGGCAACCAGATCATCGGCGGGCTGCTGGGGGCGGGCTCGGCGGCGATGGGCGCATTTTTTATTGGCGGCGGGGTGGGCGTGGCGGTCGGCGGCGGTGATGCGTTGTCATACCGCAATCGCCTCAATGACGGCAAATTTTTGGTGGTGGTGCGCGGTTCTGAAGCCGTGGTGCGCCAGGCAACGCCCATCTTGCGCCAGTTTCGCCCCGAAAATATCCAGGGCTACTCAGGCTAGTGATGTCGCTGGGTAGGGTGGAATGCCCCTGCTCAAATCCTGTCTGTATACCCCCAATCGGTAGGGGCATTGCACTGCAATGCCCCCATCAGGTATCGGCTTCAAGTTGGGGTTCCGTAAGTCAAATTCGGTATCATTTCCCTTCTTCTAATTCGGCCCGCATGCGGTCTTCCTGTTCACGCAGCTCTGGGGTCATCGCTTCGCCAAAGTCATCCGCTTCAAAGATCGGTCGAATTTCGATTTCGCCGTCTTGAAAGGGGCTGCGTTTTACCCAATTAACAGCGTCTTCCATCGACGGCACCTGCCAAATCCAGAAACCCGCAATCAGTTCCTTGGTTTCTGTGAATGGCCCATCGGTGACGGTGCGCTCCTGGCCAGAACACTTGACCCGCACCCCTTTCGAGCTGGGATGCAGCCCCTCGCCAGCCACCATAACGCCAGCCTTGAACAGCTCTTCGTTGAACTGTCCCATTTCGGTCAACATCGCTTCGCTGGGCATTACCCCGGCTTCTGAATCAGCATTAGCTTTGATTAAAACCATAACTTTCATGGTGAATTCTCCTCCTTAGTGAGTGATTGTTTTGAAGTGAGCGTCTGAAATTGCGTTTGAAATTGGGCCAGCTAAGCCCATCGAGGCTAGCAATCCTCGGCAGGGCCAGCCTCAGGCATGGGAACAGTCACCGCCGTTGCCTGGGTCAAAGGGCACCGAGACATGTTCATGGATAATCTGCCATGTATTTCCGTATCGCTGACAGCCAGCAGTAACTCGCAGCCACATCTGCGCCGCCGGGTGCTCTGGCGCGAGCCCCGCGAAACGGGAAACCCAGTGAACAAGGGCTAAATCGCCGCTCAGGGTGATATTCACCGCCTGTTGTTCCATGCCAGAGATGGTCGGCATGTAGGGCAGGCTAGTTTCCCACATGCGGCGGCAGTCTTCTATACCCCGCAGCGCCAGCGGCGGCTTCATATCGAAAATGACGACGTCAGGCGCGTAATGAGCCATGATTTGGTCAAGGTTTTTGGCGCAGATAGCGCGGGTGTGATCGTCGATTAGCTGACGAATTTGAGCTTCTGCTTTGGTTTGAGTCAAGGTCGTGGTCATGGGTTTAATCCTCATGGATGGGTTTGAGTGGGTCAGGCATCAACCCTCAACCCTCTCTGTGTGAATTAGTCGAACCAAGAGACCGTAGATCGACAGGTTGGCGGAAAATTTTTCGAGATATTCCAAGATCTGTGGAGCAGCTGGGGTACTCTGCAATTGCAAAACTCGGCTATAGCCCTTATGGGGTAAGGGGAAAACTGTTCTTGGCAATGCTGGTTGCCTCAAACCTAATCCAGCGGCAATAAGGATGAAAATGAGTTGTAGTGTCGGCCCCAACCTGCCGCTGGATGACGAGTCTGCTCACCTCCAGATTGCACACCGCAGGATAAGTACCAGCAAATGAGATGTTGATCAGTCAAAACGAAGGTTGATTTAAATGGGATGGAAGCCTTTAGTAGTTGCGCTCGCTACGTCTCTTGCAGTCACGCTGGCTGGTCTTCAAATCAAAGCATTAGTTCATCAGAGAGCTTTAAGTGCGTGTATTGCTCATCTAGAACGGCTGGCAAATGAAGCTGATAGCAACCCTAATCCTGTTGTTGAGCCATTTCAAGCGTTACCTGTGAATATTGAGAACGAATATCGACCCACTACATTTGGATACAAAAATCGAGAAGGGGAAGCTATACTGCCTGAAACGTTTACCCAAGCAAGAGCGTTTATGGAGGGGAAAGCTGCTGTAGCTAATAGGAATTGGGCTTGGGGTTTTATTGATCCTGAAGGCCAACTGGTGATTCCTTATCAGTTCGGAAGTATATCAGATTTTCATGATGGAGTTGCTGCTTTTAGCGGAGTTAATGGGGACAAAGCTAAGGAAGGATTTATCGATAAGGATGGGATAATAATAGTTTTACTAAAGAGCGATGGCGGTTTTTTCGTCAGCGACTTTTTGGGCTTCAAAAATGGCCATGTTCAATCGAACCGATGGGCGTGGGCTCCGTTTCACGGCAATCCTCGTCCGGTCGTAAACATATCAATTGATTGCACCGGAAAGGTCACTGAGACGAAATAATATTTTCGTCGCTAACACACCGAGATGGACATAAAGGCTTTGTTCAAAGCTGCTCTAAAGCCCACCCGATCGCTGAACGTAGAAAAACCCCGCCTGCACCAGACCGATCGCAAAGCCTAAAATGCCGCCCAGGTTAACAATCGCCTGCAGTTCGTTGCGCACAATGCCCTGAATCGCCATCTCCAGTTCCTTGGGCGAGGTGCCGCGCACCCGGTCGATAATCACCTGGTCAATGTTGAGAATGGGAATAATCTGGGCCACCAGCGACTCCAGGTCGCGCTCCAGGTAGCGCTCTAAAATCAGCGCTAGCTCTTCGCTCACCGGGTCGAGCGACTGGGTAATCACCTCGGAATTTTGCAGACGGTTGAGCAGCTGCGTCGCCAGCATTTCCCAGTTGACCGAGGCCCCCAGACCGCGCACAAACTCTGGCCCCAGGGTGCGAATGTAGCCCTGCAGCGACTCGCGCAGGTTACTGCGCACCTGGCGCACTGTGGCCACCGGCAGATTTTGCAGCGACACCCGCTGCAGCGATTCTTGCATGCGCTTCTTTATCTGCAGAGCCACCGCCAGCTCGGCAATGCGGGCATTGCTGACCTCGCGCTCGTCGAGGCAAAAGGCCCGCAGGCGGCCCAGGGCGTTGCGCACGCCAAACAGGTTGGCCACCACCCAGTAGGTGCCGCTGGTGCGCTCGCGAAAGATGGTGTCAATGACTTGAATATTGCGATCGGTGAGAAAGTCGATCACGAGCTGGCGCAGCTTGTCGGGAGGAAACACGCCCGTCAGCAACCAGGTGGCAATTTGATCGGCCTGCTCAGCCGTGAGCCTAAAATCGATTAGCACCTGGTCAAACAGCTGGTTGAGCTGGGGCTCTAAAAAGTCTTCGCGGCGGGCCCACACTCGAATCAGGCGGGGCAGCGATTTGCCAAACAGGTCTTGCAGAATGGCCCCGGCAATTTTGGCGGTGCGCTCTTGGGCACGGCTCTGCACCTGGTCGAGGGCCAGCTGCAGCAGCCACTTAATGGCCGCCTGGGTGCGATCGGTCTGCAGCAGCCGCCGGGCCAGGTTTTGCAGCTCTTCGGGGGTGAGCAACGACCCCATAATCGTGTCCGAGATGCGTTTGGCCAGCCGCTCCTGGTTGCTGGGTATGAGCCCTGGGGTAAACGGCAGCCGTCGCCCGCCCAGGTAGAGAGGCCGGTAGGGGCGAAACAGCATCTTAATGGCGATGTCATTGGTGAAATAACCAATCACACCGCCTACAAGGGGCGGGGCCAGCAGTAGCCACAGCTCAGAGCTGGTCATGGCGACCCACCACCAGCACCCCCATCAGCCCACCGGCAATGGGGTAGTGAACCGCCTGCTCAAAGCCGGCCTGGCGGGCCAATACCACCTGCTCAGGCCCGGTTGGAAAGCGATCGACGCTGGGGCCAATGTAGGCGTATTCGTCGGTGAGGCCCATCTGCTCGGCGGTGGGCACCACCAGAGTGTCGAGGTACCAGCGCTGAAACTGCTCGGCTAGCCCACCCTGAGGTCGATGAAAGTCGAGAATGGCGGCCTTGGCACCCGGCTTGAGCACCCGCCGCAGCTCGGCCAGCCCCTGAGGAATGTCGGTGAGGTTGCGCAGCCCGTAGCCCATGGTGGCGGCATCAAAGGTGTTGACTTCAAAGGGCAGGGCCAGAGCGTCGCCCTGCACCCAATGCAGCGGTGTGGAGGAGCGGGTACGGCGGGCGCGCTCCCTAGCCACCGCTAGCAGCTCTGCCGAAAAGTCTAGGCCGTAAACGCTGCCCGCCGTCCCGACCGCTTGGGCCAGCATCAGGGCTAGGTCGCCGCTGCCGCAGCAGACATCGAGAACGGTGTGACCGGGGCTGGCCTCGCTCCAGCGCACAGCCATGCGCTTCCAAACCCGGTGCAGCCCAAAGCTGAGCCTCTCGTTCAGGCTGTCGTAGACCGGGGCAATGCGATCGAAGAGACTTTGAATATCAGTGGCGGTGGGAGAAGACGGCTGGACAGGTGCCACGGCGGATACAGCAAAACAGGCCAACCTTTACTGTAGCGCTGCACCTGGGTCTCAGCTACGGTATTTCGTAGTGTTTGTTACAAAGGCGATCGCGCTCCGTCAGCAATTGGCCTCGGGGCTGAAAGTTTGCCCTCAACCGGCCCCTCAACCGGCCTGAACCTTACAGCGTGTTGCAGTTGTCGATCTGCACCTGCCCTGCCACTGCCACTGGAGTTGGTGACGGGGTAGTCGCCGCGTTGCCCTGGCAGATAACGGTGCCCAAGCGGGCCGCGCCATCTGGGTCTAGGGTGGTAAATACCAGACCGGCATAGCCTCGCAGCGCCGGATTAATCGGCGTTGCCCGAGTCTCCGTGATCGCTAGGCCGTTGGGTTGAGCGGTGAGGGTATCAGCTACCGCTGTGCCCTCCGCCTGAGCGGTGACTGAGACGTCGTAGTCGGGGGGAGCGTGGTTATCGACAACGCCTAGTTCGGCGGTTGAGGTGGCAAAGCGATTGTTTTCGACAAAAAAACCCTGCTGGGCGCGGTTCACCAGACCTATATACATCAGGGCTTTGGCCTGCTTAGACCGGGCAGCCTGGCTCAAAAAGCTGGGTAATGCGATGCTCGCCAAAACCCCTAAAATCACAACCACGACCAGCATCTCAATCAGAGTGAAGCCCTGCTGGCTGGTATAGCCATCGCCAGAACGGTTAGGACATGACTTGTATCCTCTAGAGCGGTGGCTATACGCCTTGGCGCTGTCCCAGTTTTTGCCGCTGGAAGAGGCCGATATCCTAAGCGCGATGGCTATCGCTATAGTACAGGAGCTGTAGGGCTGGGCAAAGTGACGGCAGGAACGGGCAGGCATGACAGGAACCGTAAAAGTGGCCTACACCTCTACGCAATTTCTCGGAGACGATCGGGCAAAATTTGTCAGCTTTACCTGAGCTTTAAAGATGTTTGAGTCGCTTTTGTCCGGCTAGGCAGCAGGGCAAGGGCCATACCGCTGGAACGGTAGGACACACGATTTTGAGGTGGTTGCGAGCCAGCAAGTCGGCTCGGTTTAGCGATTGGTCAGTCGGTTCTACCCTCAGTACGTTGGCTAGTGCTACGCTTTCTCACCGGACTCCTGACCTCGGCGGGCGTCTAGCTCCACCAAAACGGTCTAAACTGTCAGACTATACCCATTGAACTGAGCGATTTGGATACCCTGCCCCTTACCTCCACCCCCGATACCCTGCGCGTGTTTGTGACGGGGGCTAGCGGCTGCATTGGCCACTACATTCTGGATCTGCTGCTGGGGAGCGATCGCTACGAGCTATTTTTGCTGCTGCGCTCCCCTGAAAAGCTGCGGCTGCCAGTGCAAGACAACCCCAGGGTGCACATTCTGCGCGGCGGACTCGAAAACGTCGATCCGTTTCTTGATCTGTTGCCCACCATGGACATCGCCATTCTAACGGCGGCGGCTTGGGGCGGCGACCCTGGCTACGTCGATGCCATCAATGTCGATGCCAACCTGAAGGTGATGGCCCACCTCGACCCCCAGCGCTGTCAGCAGGTGATTTACTTTTCTACGGCCAGCATTCTAAATCAACAGAGCGCTCCGCTGCCAGAGGCGGGTGACATTGGCACCGAATACATTCGCAGCAAGTACGAGTGCCACCACCGCCTAGCGGAGCTAGCGGTGTACGACAAAATTACGACAGTCTTTCCCACCCTGGTGTTTGGTGGCGACAAAGAAAAGCCCTACTCCTTTATTTCGGCAGGGCTTAAGGATGTCACCCGCTGGGTGGGGCTAATTCGTTTCTTTCGGGCCGACGCAGGCTTTCACTTTGCCCATGCCCAGGATATTGCCACGGTGGTCAACTACCTGGTTCAGCACCCCTCCAGGGAGGGCTACCGCGAGTACGTGCTAGGCAACCCGCCCCTCAGCGTTAACCAAGCGGTAGAGCAAATTTGCGACTACTTTGGCCAGCGCATCTGGTTTCGCCTGCCGCTGTCGATGTGGCTGGCTGACGTGCTGATCAAAGTCTTTCGGGTACAGATGGCTCCCTGGGACTACTTCTGCCTGCACTACCGTCACTTCATCTACGCAGGGGCCGTCAGCCCGGCCAGCTTTGGCATGGAGCCCTACTGCTCGACCCTGGCCGATCTGATGCGGGTACACGGGGTTGCTGGGGCGAGGAAGAGGAAAAAATTGAGGTAGAGGGGAGTGCAGAGTGCAAAATTCAAAATTGAGAATTCAAAACTTTGAATTTTGCACTTTGAATTCATCCCCTCACTCCCACCCTGCGGGAAGCCGCTCCGCGTCTACATCCTCACTTCCCGCATTACTTCACCACCAGCCGATAGGGCATGATCGAGTAGATGCCGCGCGGGTCGTTGAGGGCGCGGATCAGCTGGGCTTCGTCAACGAACTCTAGCACCTGGGTGGTGAGGGGGTCGTAGGCGGTGGTGCGAGCCGTTTCGGCGCTGAGGAAAAGCCGTAAAAACTGTTGCCAGTCGTCGGGCTCGGGATATTCTTTTAAGCGCCAGTTGTCGTCGAGTTCAGCAAGTTCGGCGGCGGTGGCGATCGCATCATTTACCCCGCCCAGTTCATCCACCAGGCCCAGATCTAGCGCGGCTTTGCCCGACCACACCCGCCCCTGGGCCAGCTCGGCTACCGCTGGGCGATCGAGATCTCGGCCCTCGGCCACCCGGTCTAAAAAGCTGTCGTAGATGGCATCTACGGTACGCTGCAGAATGGCCAGTTCGGCCTCGGTCTTGGGTCGCGTGCTGGTGAAAATATCGGCCAGCTCAGCGGTTTTAACTCCGTCCCAGTTCACGCCTACTTTGGTGCCCAGGTCTTCCAGGTTGAGAAAAATGCCAAACACCCCAATCGAGCCGGTAATAGTCGTAGGCTGGGCCAAAATCGCGTCAGCCTGGGAGGCTATCCAGTAGCCACCGGAGGCGGCCACGTTGCCCATCGAAACCACCACGGGTTTGCCCGCCTCCTGCAGAAGCCGCACCTCCCGCAAAATGATCTCCGAGGCCGTGGCGCTACCGCCGGGGCTGTTGACCCGCAGCACGACGGCTTTAACCTCATCGTCCTGGCGCAGCTGCCGCAGCTGTCGGGCCATGGCATTGCCCGCAATCACCCCGCTTTGATTCAGGTCGCCGTCCTCGCCGCCGTCCACAATGGTGCCTTCGGCGTAGACCAGAGCCACTTGGTTATCTGAGCGGCGGCTGGTCAGGGGATCATCCACAGTTTTGGCGTAGTCGGCCAGATTAATCTGGCGAAAATCGAGGTTGTCCTCGCTGTCGGCCCCTTGGTTAGACAGAGGACCTTCGCCGGTTAGCTCACGCAGGGCGACAATCACCTCGTCTTCGTAGGCGATCGCATCGGCAAAGTTTTGGGTTTCGGCCTCGGCTCCAAACAAAAACCCCTGGCGGTTAGCTACGGCCTGAAACTGCTGGGGCGTCAGCTCGCGGGAGGGGGCGGCGGTATTCAGCAGGTTCTGCCACACATCCCACAGCAAGCGCTGGGTTTGCTCCCGTTCCTCAGGGCTCATGGTGTTGCGAATCAAGGGCTCTACCGCCGATTTATAGCGACCCACGCGGGTAACTTGAACCCCAACCCCCAGCTTCTCCAAGGCCTCGGCCTGGTACATGGTTTCGGCGTAAAGGCCGTTCATCTCAATGTCGCCAAAGGGGTTGAGATACACCGTGTCGGCCAGGGCCGCCAGGGCGTACTCCTGCTCATTCCAGGAGATGTCGTAGGCCAGAATGGGCTTGCCCGCCGCCTTAAAGGCCTCAATGATGGGATAGATCTCGGCCTGGGTAGCCAGACCTGCCCCCATGCTGGTGCTGCCCTTCAGGTAGAGCGCCTTAATGCGATCGTCGGTGGCGGCAGCCTCCAGGGCCAGCACCGCCTGGCGCAGGGTGAGTTCACCAGGCGCTGCCCCGCCCAGCACAATGGCGCTGGGGTCGATGGCCGCAAGCGAATCAGGTATGACCGTCGAGAGGTCGTAGACCAGCACGGTATCCTTTTCGACGCTGGGGGCATCGCTCTCCTGGTTGAAGCCAGCCATCAGCACCCCCACTAGCCCCAACGCCCCCAGGGCGAGCAGGAAGCCCAGCAGCAGGAAAAACAAAACCGACCCGGTCAAACTAGCCAGGGTGTACTTCAGAAATTGCCGCATGGGGGTTGGTTAACAGTAGGGAATTGTATTGCCAGTCTAACGATATACGTCGGCGTCTTCGGCATCCTCATAGGTGTCGAGGGCCGTATCGTCAGGGGTTTGGTTCATTTCTTCTTTAAAGCCGCGCAGGGTTTTACCCAGGGCGCTGCCCAGCTCAGGAATTTTCTTGGGGCCGAAGATCAGTACGGCCACCCCAATAACGAGCACAACTTCAGTCCAGCCGAGGTTAAACATGGTGGTAGCGAGGGTTGGAGGTTTGTTTCACTATACAGCCTGGGGCTAGACTCCAAACTGGGCCAGAGTCAGGGCGATCGCCTACACCACTGCCGTTGCCGGAGCAAAGCGAAAACCGGCCTGCCGAATGCGATCCATCGCGACCGCCAGGCGATCGCAGTCTGCAATCAGGCTGACTCGAATATAGCCCTCGCCGCCGGGGCCAAAGGCGTTGCCGGGGGTGACAACCACGCCCGTTTCCTGCAGGACCGTCAGGGCAAAGTCGGTGGAAGTGCTGTCGGGGGGGCAGGGCACCCACAGGTACATGGTGGCCTGGGGTTTTGCTACTGTCCAGCCCAGGGAGGCAAACTCGTCGATCAAAAAGTCGCGGCGGCTAGAGTAGCGCTGCTGCACCTCTTCAAGGTAGCGATCGGGTAGCGACAGGGCGGTTTCTGCCGCCCGCTGCAGGGCCGCAAAAATGCCGTAGTCGAGGTTGGTTTTCAGGGTGCGCAGGCCCTGAATAATGTGGGAGTTGCCCACTACAAAGCCCACGCGCCAGCCCGCCATGTTGTAGGTTTTCGACAGGGTGTGAAACTCTACCCCGACCTCCTTGCCGCCGGGAATTTCCAGCAGGCTGGTGGGCTGGTAGCCGTCAAAGGCCAGTTCGGCGTAGCAGAGGTCGTGCACCAGCAGAATTTGGTAGCGGTGGGCAAAGGCGACCGCCGCCTCAAAAAACTCGCGCGGGGCGGTGGCGGCGGTGGGGTTGTTGGGGTAGTTAAAGAACAGCGCCTTGGCTCGCTGGGCCACCTCCACCGGAATGGCGTCGAAGTCGATCAGCCAGTTGTTGGCGGCGGTGAGGTGCAGGTTGTAGATCTCGGCTCCGGCGATCGCAGGCCCCCGAAAATGGGCCGGGTAGGCCGGAGTGGGCACCAGCACCAGATCGCCGGGGTTGATAAAGGCCATCGCCAGGTGGGTAATGCCCTCCTTCGACCCCAGCAGGGGCAGAGCCTCGGCGGTGGGGTCAAGGGCTACGCCGTAGCGCCGCCCGTACCAGTCGGTGATGGCGGTGCGAAAACTGGCGGTGCCCTCAAAAGGAGGATAGCCGTGGGTGGCAACGTCGCCAATGGCGGCGCGGGCGGCCTCGACCACCGGGGTGGGGGTAGGGCCATCGGGGTTGCCCATGCCCAGGTCGATCAGGTCTAGTCCCTGCTCACGGGCGCGGGCCTTCAGCTCATCGAGACGGGCAAAGACGTAGGGCGGCAGGGCGCTGAGGCGGTGGGCCGTAGGCATCCAGTCGAGGGTCATGGCTGCACCTCCGGGGCAACGCTAGAAGGACGAAGGGGGGCCGTCGAGCGCGATTTTTCGCGCAGTTCAGGGCACAGGGGCGACACCATGGCCGCCATCACCGCCTCTGGAGTCACCGTAAAGGGCAGGTGGTGAATGTCAGATCCTTCCCGGCAGGCAAACTCCGCCGCCTGCTGTAGCTGGTTCAGGGTGATGTCGCCCAGGCCCAGGTCGGTCAGGGTTTGGGGCAGCCCGGCGGCCCGGTAAAAGGACAGGAGCTGCTGGCGGGCAGCGCGGGCCAGGGAGGTATTGCCGCCCATTTCTTCAAGCCGTAGCTGCACCAAAATGCCGTAGGCCACCTTCTCGCCGTGGAGAATGCCGTGGCTGGCGGGCAGCTGGGTGAGGCCGTTGTGTACTGCGTGGGCCGCCACCGTGCGGCACTGCGCCCCGCCGACGCCGCCTACGACCCCGGCCAGCAGCACGGTGGCATCAACCACCTCCTGCCACTCGGGGCCACCCCACTGGCGCAGGGCCGCAGGGGTCTTTTGCAGCAGAATGTCGCGCAGCACCCGAGCCTGCTGCACCGCCGCCACAATCAGGGTTTGCTGGCTGGCCCCGCTGCTGACCGCCGCCTCATACCACTTGGCCAGGCCGTCGCCAATGCCCGCCACCAGGGTGCGACGAGGGGCGGTGCGAACCAGGGCGTAGTCGAGCACGAGCAGGCTGGGGCAGGTGGGCAAAGCCACGTCGTAGCGAAAGGCCCCCTGGTCGGAGTAGACATTGGACAGGGCCGTCCAGGCGGCGCAGGTGGCAGCAGAGGTGGGCACCGTTACCACCGGCTGGTGTATCTGGTGAGCCAGCAGCTTGGCCGTGTCGAGCGCCTTGCCGCCGCCAATGCCGATTACCACATCGGCCTGGTGTTCGGCGGCGATCGCCCGCAGCCGCTCCAGCGAGCTTTCGCTACAGTCAGAGCCGTAGGAGGCCATTTGCGGGGTCAAGCTCTCCTGCTCTAGAGCGCCAATTAACGGTGCGGCCAGCTTCAGGCTGTGGCTGCCGCCCACGATCAGGGGGCGCTGGCCCAAACGGGCAATCGCCGCCCCCTGATCGGCTAAAATGCCGTCGCCACGAACCACCTGGGCCGGAGCGATGGCGAGAACAGGGAGGGGAGAGAGGGTGGGCATAGGCGATGGAAATGGTAGTGAGGTGAGTGGGAGAGCTGAAGGCGTGGGATGACGGAGTGAGGAGAAGTTTGGTGAGTTAACCCGAAGTGGGCCAGTTGGAGCGGTCGATCTGCACTTGAAACACCTCCTCGGAGCCTTTGGGGTTGGGCTGAATTTGACCCAGGTAGATCAGTTTAGAGATGCCGCCGGGCTCATGGGCGATCGCGCGGGCACGAACGGTGGCAACCTGCCCCGGTAGACCCAGGCGGTAGGGCTTAAACAGGTTGCTGGCGGCCTGACGCAGGGTGGCGTCCAGCGCTTCGGGGCCCATGGTATTGGGCACCGCAATTACAATTTGGCTGGCCCCCGAGTCGTAAACAGTGGTGTAGGGCATCGCCCCCGGTACGGCAGTGCGGGTAAATGGCTCAAAGCTCAGGCCCAGCAGGCCCACCGTGAGCACACCGGCAAACCCGGCTGCCCCCACCAGGCGGAACCGAATGCCCCACTTAAAGACAAAAGCCAGACCCGCCAGTAGGGCCAGGGCCAGGGTACCAAGGCCAGCCCACTGGGTGGCCACTAAAAAATCATCTGGGCTGAGCATTTCGCGATCGCATCCGGTAGTAGTTAAGGCAGCAAATAAAGCGGCTCATCCAAGATATCGCAGAAGCCCTTCCCCAATGCGGAAAAGCTCTCGGGCGGTGCAGCACCGTTCCTGCGACCAGAGCCCTGAGCGGAGATGGCTCATTTGAAATCACCAATGTCAACGCCTGCCCTGGTATTCAGCAATACCCGTTGCCTTCATGATCCTATCAGCAGTTTTCCCGTCTTTGCGGTACTGCCCCCAGTACTGGGGCGGGACAGTGGCGCTACTGAGCCATAGCAGGGGCGATCGTTCTCATCCCAATTGCAGGCTCAATTACGGGCCTAGAGACCGCTATTTTGGCCTGTGATCGACCGCTGCCCCGACACTATCAAAACTCAATAAATTAGGTTGTAAACCTAACCAAGACAGGGTAAAACTTGAAGCCGTAGCAATAAACGATGGCGGCAACGATGACACAGGTAGCAAGCACAGGTAGAAGCATAAGGCGACAAGGCGTGCGCGGGGTAGGGCTTTTGCTGCCGCTGCTGCTGCTCGGCTGCGGCTCCTCTAAGGTGGCCCAGTGCAACCAACTGGCCGAGGTGGTCAACCAGACCCAGGGCTTTATGCAGGAGTTTGAGGCCGAAATTCAAACCTTTAGCGAGAGCGCTGCCCAGGTCAAAAACCTAGACGACATTAAGCTAGCCGCCAGCCAATACACCACCGCTGTCGATAAAGTGGTCACCAACCTCGACGGTCTGGTGGGCGATCTGCAATCCACCACCCTCCGCGACGAAGACCTCAGCCAGTTTAGAGACGAGTATGTTGGCGTTGTACAGGGGTTTAGCACCGCCCTGACCGATGCCCGCGAGGCGATGGACTTAGTGGTGCAGGTTGAGTCAGAGGCCGAGCTACCGGCCAAAATCGAAGAATCTCAGCAGCAGACCATGACCGCGGTAGCCTCAATCGAAACGCTCTCCCAGACCGAATCGCAGCTGATTAACGAGGTCAATGGCTACTGCGGGGCGGCCCAGCCGGTTGAGCCTGTGGCCCCATCCAATCCAGAGGGATCTGCTGCTCCGGGAACTCCGGCCGATCCGGCCACCCCTCCAGGAGAGCCCGTTGAGCCTGCGCCCCCCGCCGCTCCTGGGTCGTAGCCTCAACGGCGGGCTGGCCCTTCTGAGAGTGGCTTAGCCGTTGAGTCGCTGGCTAGAGCTAGGGTTTTAGACCAGCGGGGTTCGGCGGAGGCAGTGGTTGTCGGGCGATCGCTGACGAGGCCACCTACCCGTTGATCCCAGCTGTAGTCCACTTGAGAAAAGCACCCTCGCCCAGCCTTTTGCTAGCACCACTCCTTAGAACCACAGTGAACGGTTGGCGGGAGGGGTTTAGACCGCCATATCCAAGTCCGAACGTGGAGTTTTCTCATCAGCAAAACTCAACATCCGGATTTGAATTCGGTTGAGATCTTCCTTTCTTCTGAGCAAAATAGGAGCAAGGGGGCGGGGGAACCTGAGGACGCAGAGTGCCATCTAACCCCTTTTGAGGCCAAAATGTGAAGCATTTTCGGCAACTAAATCTATACTTTGAAGCTGAAGTATCCTCTCTATATAGAAAACCGCTGCGGGTCTGAGCATAGGCTATGTTAAGAACATAGTTTGCCCTGGCTGGAGGCTGCTATCTGAGGACAGATCTGGTGGTCTGACATCGGTTGGGCTCTAGATCTAAGCTGCTGCTGCTAGCGTTCTTAGCTAGCGCTTGAATGGGCCATCTAGGCCGTGCAACCCGATGGTTTTAGACAGCTTAAAGCTGCTCCTTTCTGCTTAGGCTGCGATCGCGGCCTCTCCCTGTTCTTTACCTGTAAATTACTGAGGCTAAAAATTCTGTAATTTACCTAGTCTGAGTAATTGCCATCCTGTGACCTATCAGTCCCAAGTTCCGCCCGATTTAAAACAAGATCTGCTGCGAGCCGTAGACAACAGCCCCGCGGACTGGATTTTGCTCAACCTGGCCCTCAGCACCATGAAAATGGGAGGGCATCGCTATGGGGCTTTTTTAGACGCCGCCACCACCGCCGCCAAGCTCGCCATCTACAGCACCTTTATCGAGCAGGGCAACAATATTCGTAAAACCGGCTTTTTGTACCACGTTGAACCCAAACGGGTCAAAGCCATTGTGCAAGAGATTCAGGCTGCCCTAGCGGAGGGCCAAAGCCTGAAGGTGCTCAATTCAAAAGAGCCCTATTACCTAATTGCCCTCCCGTTTCTGTGGCAGGAGCACTTTCCCTGCAGCGGCACCGAGGCGCGGGTGCGCATTCAAGGATTAACCCCCGGCGAGCGCAAAAGCATTGAGGAAAGCCTGCCCGCCAGCGCCCCCCAGGCCCGCATTCTCGACCAAGTTGAGTTTACCGAACTGATGGAGCTGCTCCATCAAATGTCGCAGGAGGAACTGCCCAAGGGACAGCGCATGGCCTTCAGCGATGCCCTGCTGTCGCATATCAAGTTTCGGCTGCTGCACTCGGGCACCGTCATCCAGATTGATTCGCCCCTGGTGGATATTCCGCTCTATGCCCTGGCCAGCGAATCGTACTCCCCGAAGGGAGAGCAGGAGCGGGTGTTCGCCATGATCGACGACGTTGCCCGCTACTTTGGTCTGCTGCAGGCCTGGGTGCGCGAGGAGCCCGGGGTGCTGCGCGGGGTAGAGGTCTTTGACGTGGCCCCCCAGCAGCGCCAGGCAGCCCTAGAAGAACTCGACGAAATGCTGCGCGCCTGGGCCGACAAGTATCACCAGGATGGCGGTCTGCCCATGGTGCTGCAGTTTGCAGCGGGCCACCGAGAGTACGACTAGCCCGGTGTGGACGGGCCTAAGGGCGATCGCCATCCTCAGCCTGGGCTAAACTGAGAATGTCGTAAAGAAATGTAACGCTATGGGTGCCTCTGGAGCGTCTGGCCGTCGGGTGGTGGTCGTGGGGGCTGGCATTGGTGGGCTAACGGCGGCGGCGCTGCTAGCCCACCGGGGCTATGCCGTGCGGGTGTTTGAGCAGGCCCAGGTAGCCGGGGGATGCGCCTCAACCTTTAGGCGGCGAGGCTTCACCTTTGATGTCGGGGCAACCCAGGTAGCGGGGCTAGAGCCGGGGGGCATTCACCACCAGATCTTTGACGAGCTTGACTTGCCCCTGCCCGAGGCAACGCCCTGTGATCCGGCCTGCGCAGTATTTCTGCCGGGGGAGAGCGAACCGATTCGGGTGTGGCGCGACCCAGAGGCCTGGCGGGCCGAGCGGCAGCGGCAGTTTCCGGGTAGTGAGCCATTCTGGCAGCTCATGCAGCGGCTGTTTCAGCCCAGCTGGCGGTTTCAGGCGCGACAGCCGGTGCTGCCCCCGCGCAGCCCGTGGGATCTGTGGCAGTTAACCCAGGCGCTGCGCCCCGACACTCTGGTGACGGTGCCCTACACGTTTGCCACTGTGGGCCAGGTGCTGCGGCAGCTGGGGCTCGAGGGCAATCGCCGCCTCAAGACCTTTCTCGACCTTCAGCTCAAGCTCTACTCCCAGGTCAGCGCTGACGAAACCGCCGTGCTCTACGCCGCCACCGCCCTGAGCATGTCTCAGGCCCCCCAGGGCTTGTGGCACCTCCACGGCAGTATGCAGGTGCTCAGCGACAGCCTTGAAAAAGCGCTGGTGCGCGACGGCGGCCTGGTGCAGCTCAACCACCGAGTGCAGCAGGTGCAGACCGACCAGGGCCGGGTGACAGGTGTTGGGGTGACAGACCAAAAAACCGGGCGCACCTGGGTAGAACCCGCCGACCACGTGGTGGCCAATGTTACGGTGCAGAATCTGGTGCAGATGCTGGGCGACAAAGTCCTGCAGGGCTACCAGCGGCGGGTTGAGTCGCTGCCTGCGGGCAGCGGTGCCTTTGTGCTGTACCTGGGGGTAGATGCCGCCGCCATTCCGGCCAGCTGCCCGCCCCACCTGCAGTTTTTCTACAACTACGACGGCCCGATCGCCGAAAACAACACGCTATTTGTCTCCGTCAGTCGCCCCGGTGACGGTCGCGCCCCCGAGGGTCGGGCCACCATCATCGCGTCGTCGTTTACTGAGATTGCCCCCTGGTGGCACAGCGATTACGAGGCTATGAAGCAGGCCTACACCGACGGGGCCATCAAGCGGCTGTCTAGCTTTTTTGACCTGCAGGGCGACCACATCATCCACGTCGAGGCCGCTACCCCCCGCACCTTTGCCCGCTTTACCGCCCGCGACCAGGGCACGGTTGGGGGCTTAGGTATGCGGGTGAGCACCTTTGGCCCCTTCGGCTTTGCCAATCGCACGCCGGTAGACGGGCTGTGGCTGGTGGGCGACTGCACCCACCCAGGGGAAGGAACAGCCGGGGTGAGCTACTCAGCCCAAACCGTGGTGAGGCAGATTGAGGCTTTCTAGGAGCTGTTCTCAACTAGCAGCCGATGGTTCAAGAACCGAGGGCTACAGCCTCTAGCCTATTTTGTGGGTCGGGCGTGCCAATGCCGATGGCATCAGGACTTTAGCCGGAATTGATGGACAAGCCCAGGGTCAAAGCGAAAAGAGAATAGGTAAATCCTCAAGAAATCTTTAAGAAATGCATCCTACTTAGCGGAGAAACCTGTCCCTGTCCTGGGTATTATTGACGAAACTATGGCCGTAGTTTGGGATGAACACCAGTAAAATTTACTACCCGGTATGGTTAGGCATGTCGGAAGGAAGCTAAATCGTAGGTTGTTCGCCCGCCTCTATATAGATGTAAAATCTACGGCCATAGTTGCTCCCGCCGGGGTTGCTCCCGCTGGATTGCCGCTACGTCTACCGCCCTCACAATCAGGTCAGCAGCATGAGTCCCTGGGATTCCTTAGATTCGTGGTCAAACTACTCTAGCCGCCCCCCGGCTAGTCTAGAGGACTTGCTCTACCAGCACTGGCAGTACTGGCGCAAGCAGGAGGCTCCCCACGAGCTGATCGATCGGTTTCGCCGCTTGTTTCTCGATGTCGCCAACTATCCAGATAGCTCGGTGGCCAACGCCCTGCTCAATTTGTCTGAGCAAGACACCGCCGATCGCGAGTTCAAGTACGTGCTTAACCGCTGCTGCTACACCCTGATCAACCTCTGGTACACCCAGCCCCGCGACCACTGGGCAATTCCTGAACTGGTACGGCTGTTTGAGGAGCTGCCCCCGGCCAATGGCGCTAACCCCAGGGCGCAAAAGGTTTACAACCTGGTCAAGGAGTTTCCCCAGACCGAGCAGTACGCTTCGCTGGTGCGGCTGCAGCAGATTATGGCTCCACGGGAGGCCGATGTTCCCCAGGCAAGGGTAATTGAGGAACAGCCGCTGGCCTACCGCATTCGCCACTACCCTTTTCTGTACGACAACAGCTTGCTCACCAAAGACAGCGGCCAAGAGCAAAAGCAAAACATCAACGACCTGCGCCGCCGCGCCGAAACCGACCTGGGCATTCGCCTAGCGCGCTACCACGCTCAGCAGCAGGGGTCGGGGCGGGTTGGGCAGGTGGCCAACCCCACGCTGCTCGATGCCGCCGGGCTGGAGCAGGCGCTCAACTTTTACACCGGCAAAATTGATGGCCGCACCCACCGTGACCAGGCTCGCTGGTTTGCCACTTACAGCAAAACCGTGCGATCGTTCCGCGACTTTAAAGACGAATTTGTCGATTACCTAATTGGCCCCATTGCGGCGGCGGAGCCGAAGTACAGCGGCAACCACTTCACCCGCAACCTGCGCCAGTACCTGCGCGAAACCCTGGCCGAGTTTGACGCTCAGCCCCTGAACAGCTTTATTTTGGTGGAGACCTGTCGCCGTTTGCTTAACTTTTTGGTGGTCGACAGCCCCCACCGCCCGGTGTTTCGCAACTTTCGCCACCTGGTCAACGATGTGGGCCACACCCTAACCATGGCGCTGCTGCTGCGGCTGGTGCTGTTTTGCTCGGCGGCCAAGCCCTGGCTAGAGCGCTGCTTTTCGGTGCTGTTCAACCTCCACGAGCGCCGTACCTGTAAAGAGGTGCCCTGGCTAGTCACTAGCCTGGAGCACGCCAATGTAGCTCTAATTACCAACTTTGGCGACGTAGGCTACCAGTTTTAGGCTTCTATCCGCCTACTATTGTTCGAGATGCTGCCCGGTCTGGTTGGGCTGCCTGGTGGCAGGGGCTACGGTTACCGGCGGCTGGCCTGCGGCATGGTGACTGATGTGGCGGTGTCTGATCACAAGGGAGAACTGGGTTGGCGCAGGGCTTAATTTGGGTTAGACGGGTTGCGATCGCAGCTATAGCATTGGGCCTGGTGCTGCGCTTTGCCCATTTAGATCGCAAGGTTTACTGGCACGACGAAGCCTACACCAGTCTGCGGGTGGCGGGCTATGTCGGCCCCGCCGTAGAAAAAGCCGCGACCGATCGCCCCGATCTAACGGCGGCCGAGCTACTGCGCTACCAACAAATGCCGCCCGAGCCATCGCTGGCGAACAGCTGGATTGCTCTAGCCAACAACCCCGAGCACCCGCCGCTTTACTATCTGCTGGCCCACGGCTGGGGCCGACTGTTTGGCGCATCGGTGGCCGGGTACAGAGCGATCGCGGCAATATTTGGGGCGATCGCGATCGCGGTAATGTTTTGGCTGGGGCGACTGCTGTTTCCGGCTTCGCCTGCGATCGCCTGGGTAGCCGTAGCCCTGCTGGCGGTGGCCCCCCTACAGCTAATCTATAGCCAGGAAGCACGGGAATATACCCTGTGGGCGGTGGGGCTGCTGCTGGCCCACGGCAGTCTGATACGAGCGATGGAGCGGGGCACAACCTCAGCCTGGATCGCCTACGGACTGGCCCTGGGGCTAGCCTGGTACGGCTCGCTAATGACGGTGCTGCTGGGCTTGAGTCATGGAGCCTATGTTGTCCTCAGCCAGGTCGGCTCTAGGGCCTGGCTCAAGCCCGATCAAAAGTGGCCTGCACCAAAAGCCTGGATGGGGTTCATGCTCGCCAATGGGCTGGGTCTGGGGCTGTTTGCCCCCTGGCTGTGGGTGATCGTGCAGCAGTGGGGGCGGCTGCGAGCCGTCACGGCCTGGGCCAACGAACCCAGGCCCCTAGCGTATTTGGCCCAGTTTTGGGGACTGCACTACAGTTCTATGGTGGTCGATTTTAATGCTCCGTTGAGCCACCCGTTTACCCTGTTCGGCCCTGCCCTGGTGCTGCTAGTAGTAGGGCTGGGGCTGAGGCACATTTGGCACACCCAGCCGCGATCGCTGGCGCTGTTTTTGAGCTGTGGTTTGCTGGTGCCACCCCTGGTGCTGATTGGCGGCGATGTGGTGCGGGGTAGCCAGTTCTCAGGCACTACGCGGTACTTTTTTCCGTCGCTGGTGCTGCTGCCATTGGCGATCGCACCCCTGCTAGTCCACTGGCTAACCGCACCTCAGAAAAGCTTTAAAGCCCTGGGCGCAACGCTGCTGGCCCTGCTGTTGACCGTGGGAACAGCCTCTGGCGTGGCCAACAACCGCGCCCTGACCTGGTGGAACAAGACCGTGGGCTACTCCAATATTCACGTCGCCAACTACCTTAACCAGGTGCCAAAACCGACCGTGCTGCTGGGGGCCAGCGGCATTGCCATGGGAGAAGCCCTGTCGCTCAGCCACTACCTCCAGCCCGATACGGCGCTGTGGCTGCTGCCCCAAACAACCATGCCTGCGCCAGATAGCCTTCAAACCGTGCTTGAGGCTCAGCCTCAAACCACCCTGTTTCTGCTTAAGCCCTCACCAGCGCTGCTCAACACCGTGCCCCCCGGTTGGCAAACGGCCGCGATCGAAACGGGCCAGTTTGCCCCCTCCGACCTGGTGCAGCTCACGCCGCCCCCGACCTCTTAGCTTCGCCCCTCTTCGACCTGGCCTAGGCGACAGCCGGGCTCTGCATTTGCAGGGTGCCAGTGGTCGCATCCATTGTCACCAGGCCGCCGATGGGCAGCGTCCACATTGGCTCTACATGGCCAATCCACGCGCCCGCGTAGGCCGGTATGCCCAGGTGCCGAACGTGGTCGTTCAGAATGTCTTCCAGGGTGAGCGATCCGTAGCCCGAGCCAGGGCCGCAGGCAGTGCACTGGCCAAACACAAACCCGGCCAGCTTGTCGAGCACCCCGGCCAGCTTGAGCTGCGTCAGCATGCGATCGATTCGGTAGGGCGGTTCGCCTACGTCTTCTAAAAACAAAATGGCCCCGCTAGGATCGGGCAGGTAGGGCGACCCGACAATGCTAGAAACCACCGACAGGTTGCCACCCATCAGCGGCCCAGTAACCCGGCCAGCGGTAATGGTCTGAATCCGTCCCTGGTCGCGCATTAAGCGGTCTTGGTCGGCCCCCAGCAGCGGATTGGTGTAGGTCAGCGCTGCGCCCTCCATGAGAATTTGGCGCAGTGGCTCCACCTGGTCGGCCCGCCACGCAGTAAGGCCGTGGGGGCCATGAAAGGTGACTAATCCAGTTTGGGCATAAACGCCCAGCAGCAGGGCCGAGATATCGCTAAAGCCAATCAGCACCTTGGGGTTAGCGCGAATGGTGTCGTAGTTGAGGTAGGGCAGAATGCGGGCGCTGCCCCAGTCGCCGCGCACCGGCAGCAGCGCTTTAATGGCCGGATCGGCAAACATGTCGTTAACATCGGTGACGCGTTCGGCATCGGTGCCGGCCAGGTAGCCATAGCGAGCTAGGGCGTGGGGGCCTACGCGGGGCACAAAGCCCAGCGCCTTAACGGCGTCGATTACCAAATCGAGGCGATCGCGCTCAAACGTGGCCCCCGCCGGGCTAACGATGCCCACCTCGTCGCCCTCTCGCAGGCGCGGCGGCAGCAGGGTAGGCCGTCTCTGGGCCTGAACTGCCCGCTGTCCTAGCGTCATTCCCGCCGTTGCTACCCCCAGTCCGCCCAATAGCTGTCGCCGCCGCATACGCGCTACCTTGAAAGATCTGTACACCACTGCCGAGCATACACCGGAGCTACCCGTGACCGCACAACCCCCATCACCCCTAAGTTCTACCGCCTGGGAAGAGCGCTACCAGACAGGCACCCCCCGCTGGGACTTGGGCCACCCGGCTCCAGCCTTTAGAACCCTGCTAGAATCTGCTGACGCGCCCAAGCCAGGCTCGGCCATTGTGCTCGGAGCCGGACGCGGCCATGATGCCGTCTGGTTTGCCCGACACGGCTTTGCAGTCACCGCCGTAGACTTTGCCCCATCAGCCATTCAAGCGCTACAAGAACAGGCCCAAACCCTGGCTCTACAACCGCTCCAGCGGGACATTTTTGACCTGCTGCCGGAGTACGCCGGGCAGTTTGACTACGCCATCGAGCACACCTGCTTCTGCGCGATCGACCCCAGCCTGCGCCCCGCCTACGTGGAGCTGGTAGCCAATCTGCTAGTGCCCGCTGGCGAACTGCTGGCCGTATTCTTTACCCACCAGCGCTCCGGTGGCCCCCCCTTTGGCACCACCGCCGCCGAAGTGCGCCAGCTGTTTGAACCCCACTTTGAAATCATCACCCTAGAGCCGGTAACGAACTCCATTCCCTCACGGCAGGGGGAAGAGCATTTTGGGCGACTGCGGAAGCGGTAGGGGGTAGATGGGTGGATGGGTAGATGACCTCATCCGCTCATCCACATCACCCCACTAGTGGTCTGGCAATCCTACATTTGTAGGTTGGGTGGCGTGCCAGCAGAACCTAACAAGGCTCACTGCTGTTGGGTTCCACTGCGTTTCGCCCAACCTGCGGGAACCCCAATTTTTAGTCTTGGCACTGCACTAGCTCAACCTCTCTATACTGAAGAAGACCGTTCATAGTGCACCTTTCCCATGGATTTAGAGCAGATTTCCGCTCAGCTCAAGAGTGAAGACTCCAAAGACCGCATGCTGGCCCTGGCTTCGCTGCGAGATGTGCCTGCGGCCCAGGCGGCACCTTTGATTCGGCAGGCTCTAGACGACAAAAATCTGCAAATTCGCTCAATGGCGGTGTTTGCCCTGGGAATCAAGCCCGATGAAGAGTCCTTCGATATTTTGGTTAACCTGCTCACAACCGACCCCGACTACGGCATTCGGGCCGACGCAGCGGGGGCGCTGGGCTATTTAGAAGATCAGCGCGCGTTTGGGCCTTTGGTGCGGGCGTTTTACGAAGATACTGACTGGCTGGTGAGATTTAGCGCAGCGGTTTCGTTGGGTAACTTGAAAGACCCGCGTGCCCACGATGTGCTGATGCAGGCTTTGCAGAGTGAAGAGACGGTGATGCAGCAGGCGGCGATCGCGGCTGTTGGCGAAATTGGCGACCTAGATGCGGTCGATGAGATCCTCAAGTTTGCTCAGTCGGAAGACTGGCTGGTGCGCCAGCGATTGGCTGAGGCTCTGGGCCATTTGCCCACGCCCAAAACCGAACCAGCCCTACGCTACCTCGAAAAAGACTCCCAGTTTCAGGTAGCCGAGTCGGCGCGAATTTCTCTCACCCGACTCCACAACCGAAAGGGCAACCAGAGCGTGTAGTTCTCTACATCTGTATAGCAAGGTGTTACCCCTGGGCAATCGCGCACACGGGCTTGAGGGGAATTTGGGCGTAGTGGTAAGAAGTAACGGCAGGCCGACATAAAGAAACGGCAGGTTGGTGCAAAGGAACAAGGGGCTGGTACAGAGTAACGACAGGCGGTTATGGGGTAACGGCAGGCCGGTGCAGAGTAACGAGAGGCCGCTACCCAGAAACGGTAGGCTACTACAAAAAAACGGGGAGCCATTACAGAGTAACGGCAGGCTAGTGCAAAGGAACGACATACCAGTGCAGAGGAATCGATCGCAGTGTGCTTAAGAATGGCGATCGCAGCCCCCGACAGCAATGGGTAGGCCATCGGGGGCGAGGGCTTTACTCAATCAGCACGGTTTTGGTGGCGATCGCCATCCACAGTTCGGCTCCGCTCACTGCTGGCATCTCGACTCCGGTCGCTTCGGCTCCGGTCGCTGAGCGGAGTCGAAGCGACCGGGTTGTGTCATCCACCGCTGTGCCAGGCCGCACAGGAATGGGGTCGCTCCAGTCGTTGGGGTCGGTGTAGCCAAGGGCGTGGAGGATTTTGATGGTGCGGTTCTCCGTTCCGGAGACGCTTCGCGAACGATGGCGGCCAAGCTGCCGTAGAGCATATGGCGCACTTTTTCGGGGTTTGGGGATCGGGTGCTTTTATTAATGGCTCCAGATGGCGGCAGCGGTAAGGACTCAGTCCCTTGATCGTCGCTGGCATCGGGTTCGAGATATTCAAACATCGGTTCTGTCTCCAGTTGTGGTTTAGGAAGACAGAACGCGAAAACCCCAGCCACCCACGCTTGAATTGCAAACTGAGGGGGCTAGGGTACGATGGACTTTAGCCTCGCAATCTGCGTGCAAGATTTGCGGGGTTAGCTGTCTGTTGGTGTGCCACCACCTTCAGACAGCGCCAAGATTTTCGAGTTCTGCGTAACCACCGCTCTGCTGAACGGCTTAATGGATGATGATAGTGGTGCAAGCGATCGCCGTCAACTGTAGGGTGCAAGAAATGCATGGAGGGAGAGCGATCGCAGATTTCCTGTAGATTGGGTTGAGCTAGCTCAACCCAACCTACTAACTTAGAGTTATCTTGCGGCGTGAGAATAAGGATGGAAACAGTGACATCATTGTTTATACCCATCAGTCGAAAGACTATGACGAAGATGTGCAAACCAAGGAAATGGGATTTAAGCAGGTTCACAATTTAAAGGCGTTTGAAACCATGCTGCGTCAAATCAATGCTAGCTAGTTACCATCATTAACAGCAAGCTAACAACCTCAGTGCACACCGACCGCCGAGAGGTTATCGGCAAGAGTTCAAGGTGATCTACGCAGGTAATTGGGAACGTTGGGCTACTTAGGTTTTTGGTTGGAATAATGTGTCAAATCTGTCTGCTGGGGTAAAGGTTAAGTGGCCTTGGGGCTATAGATGGGGTAGCAAGGTACGAAATCTCTACATCGCAAGTCCATTGCACACAGGCTGTATCGAGACAGTGAGTTAAGTTCAATAGGTTACTAGCATCGGGTAAAGGGGAACGTTAGTTTCAAAGGCTATCTATGTCCTTTCTCGTAAAGGTTTCTATCAAGCCAAGAACCCGTTATGCTAAGCAACTCGCGTATACCAAAAGAAGTCCGCAAACAAATAGATAACGAGCTTCAACCTGGAGAAGTTATAAGATGGGTTGACCAGCCTGTGCCGCAGTTGATCACAGCATCCTTCATTGTAAGTGCTTTGTTTGGTATTCCCTGGACTAGCTTTGCCATATTTTGGATTTGGGGAGCATTGGGGTTTAAACTCCCTAATTTACAAGCAGGTTTACAACCGGAGTATCTGTTTGCTCTTTTCGGTATACCTTTCGTACTAATCGGTTTTGGAATAATATCTGGTCCTATATGGACATGGAAAGCGGTACGAAAAACAGTTTACTTGGTTACAGATCAGCGGGCTATCTCTATTCAGGGTGGCTGGTCTACGACTATTAGAAGTTATCCGCCTGAGCAATTAACAAATGTATACCGAAAGGAAAGAGCAGATGGAACAGGTGATGTAGTTATTGTGATTCGGCATTGGAGAGATAACGATGGAGATCCAAGAACTGAAGAGATAGGATTTTTGGGAGTTCGAAATCCGCGAGAAGTTGAAAAAATATTAAAGCAGTTAGCTCAAAACGCTACATGACCAAACCTACACACTTTGATCACAAAAAAGAGATGTGCTGAAAGTAGAAACATAGGCATTCTAGGTAATAGTCAAAGTTCGATCGCTAGGACTGACCCCACCGAAAATGTTTTGTGACCAACTCTGTATTTGTGCAAATATTCAGGGACGCAATCAAAATCGACCTACTAGCTCATGGTTTTTAGGGGGATAGCTCTTATTATAACGAAGTGATTTCGACGCTGTTGGCAGAAAGTTGTGAAGCGATCGCAGATCCCCTACAGGTTGAGTTGACGAAGGAAACCCAAAAACCCCAAAAGAACTCATCTCAATTCACCGTGGTGTTGCATAATGCTAAATTAACGGTGGCTATTGGGTTTTCTCCTAAGGGAGACGCTGCGCGAACGCTAGCTCAACCCAACCTACTAACTTTTACAACCAAATGCCAGTTCTCTAAATTCTAAAGAGGAAGTTGCAATGGCACGATTACTGAGACATCCAGGTTTCATTCGACGTGGATTACTCATTGCTTTTGTGGTTACTTTACCTGTTTTCTGCTTCGTTGATTTTCTGCTTCTCTTCTACTTCGCTGTTCCATATCTGCTAAATTCAGGTCGTACGATTCCAACCTATGTTGGGTTTCACATTAATTATCCATATCCGCATCTTATCGGAGCTGTACATGATCTCCGCTGCCGCACTAATGGAGTAGTTTCGAGTCATTCCTACTCCTGCCGCTTTAATGCGAACTCATCGAATGTTGAGCAGTTTGTTCAGCGAATGGAACTAGTCTCTACTACGAATAACCATTGTATCCAGCGATTAGCTGAACGTAGACATCAGTTATCTGAAGACAGTTGGTTCCCTCCAGCAGATTGGTGGAAACCGTTAGACTTAGTCGGGGGACAATGCTACTGGAAGGATAACGACTACGTCATATTGTTTTATTCTCCAACAAGCCAAATTGCTTATATAAATGACTCTGATTATTAAGAGCGATCGCAAATCTCTTGTAGGTGCGATCGCAGTTCTCTTATAGGTTGGGTTGACGAAAGAAACCAAACAACTCCAGCTACTGTAGGTTGAATGAAGTGCCAACACAACACAACTCTCCTGATAGTTTTCTTACCCAATAACCTACCCTAAGCGCACAAATTTCTTCATCCACCCATATGCGATCGCCGTGCCCAAACCCCAGGGGTTACCTACTTCTTTACCGTTGTCACCTGCGATCGATAACCCCTACTCTATCCCAACAAATAGGGTTAATGGCTTGGTTTGAATTAGTGCAATTCTAAGCAGTGCAGGTTAGTATTTGACAAAAGTTCTTCAATTGCCTCAGTACCAGATCGAATCAAATTTTCAACTTCTCTAGTTGGTGCATTGCCACACCGCAGCCAAATTACTTTGGGTGGAGAGCCATAAAGCCGACTTCTTTCAGGAAAATCCGCATCTTGCGTTACTATGCAAAAGTCATTGAGCTTAGCAAATTCCCAAATCTCAGTATCTGTTTTCTTGGCTAGATTATAGAATTGAACGTGGCTAGACTCAGGAAAAATATCAGCCAACCGATTAACCAACTTACGGCTAAGGTTTTGGTCGAACAGCAGCTTCACGCAGCACTCACTGATGCTCACGATCAGCTGCGAACTCCAAACAAGCCCTAATGTCGGTTTCTGTTAATTCTGGAAAGTCGTCAATAATTTCATCCGTAGACATGCCAGCCGCTAGCCAGCCCAAAACATCGTAGACCGTAATCCGCATTCGACGGATGCAGGGCTTGCCACCGCGCTTATCGGGTTCAATTGTGATGATGTCGCGATAGCTCATAATATAGTCAGGTGGCTTATGTATACCCAAGTTTATAGTAGGCTAACACCTCGCTGCAACGGACAAGAGAGCGATCGCAGATCTCCTGCAGGTTGGCTTGACGAAGGAAACCCAACAATCTCAGCGCGATTTTATTCCCACCTCACTGCGTCTTGAATAGGTGAGGTGCTGACAATTGCACGTAACGACAGTCAAGGAATAAGTGGCACCAGCCGTTTTAGCATGACGGTATTGCATAGAAATTGCCCATTGAGAATAGACCCCAAAAAGATTCCCACCCTAATGGTCTGAAGCCGCTAGAATTTCTTTGGCCCGACTGCACAACCGGCGGGCAGCACCCTACGTCGTTAGAGCACTATGGCTACGCTTTCCCTGCCCCGATTTCAGTTTCGGCCCCTGGGCAATCGGCGATCGCAGCGGTTGTTAGGAGCCGTGGGGGGAGTTGCGATCGCCCTTACCACGGCCATAGCCGCCCCCGCCCCTGCCGCCCAAAACCCGGTAATTCAGGTCGGCATTGTGCAGCGCTTTGGCGAAAACCTGCAAGACCGCATCACCCTCGAAGCTCTGCCCGGCGAGCAGCTCACCCTCAGCTTTGAAACCAACGGCCAGCCCCAAACCGTTACCACCAGCCGGGTTGTGATCGGTCTGGCCCCGGAGCCGCTGCCCGAGGCCACCCTGGGCGAACGCGTGGTGCTCAGCAACCACCGCAGCTTTGAAACCGCCGAGTACAGCGCCGAGCAGTGGCGACAGCGCGGCATTGAGCCCGAAATCGCCCAGCCCGGCAGCTGGGAAGTGTGGGCCAACCGCGAGACCTACAACAGCCCCCTGGTGCGCCGTCTGCTGGTGCAAAACCTCCAGGCCCAGGGCTTTACCGAAGTCTTTCTCGACAGTCAGGTGCTGGGCCAAATTCCCAAGGCCTACTTTGAGGCCAACGGCTACCGCTACCAGCGCGATGCCCTCGCTATTCGCGCCAGCGGTGGCCAGGTGCGCGTTACCCAGCCCGGTGACCCACCCGTAACCCGCGTCTACGGCGGCACCCTGCGGGTACAGCCCAACACCTACGGCACCTACACCCTGGTCAACAGCGTGCCGATTGAAACCTACCTGCGCGGCGTGGTGCCCCACGAAATTGGCCCCAGCGCCCCGGTGCCCGCCATTCAAGCCCAGACGGTGCTGGCTCGCACCTATGCCCTGAGAAATTTACGTCGGTTTGCGATCGACGACTACGAACTCTGTGCCGACACCCAGTGCCAGGTGTATCGGGGCCTCACCGGCACAGCACCCGTGGCCGACCAGGCCATTCAAGCCACCCAGGGCCAGGTGCTCACCTACGAAAACGAGCTGGTCGATGCCCTCTACTCCTCCACCACGGGTGGGGTTACCGCCGCCTTTAGCGACGTGTGGGATGGCCCCGATCGCCCCTACCTGCGCCCCGTGGTCGACTCAGTCTACGGCCTGTGGAATATCAGCCAGTACCCGCTCAACACCGAGGAAAGCATTCGGCGGTTCATGGCGATCGACAAAGGTTTTAACGAAGACACCTGGCAGCTGTTTCGCTGGCGCAACGAAAGCACCCTGGCCGAAATCACCCAGGATCTTAAGGGCTATTTGGGGCGGCGACAGCACCCGATGGCAGGGCTTACCCAGGTCAACTCGGTGCGGGTTTCGGAACGGGCAGACTCGGGCCGGGTGCAGGCGATCGATATCGAAACCGACGTTGGGGTGGTGCAGCTCAAGAAAGACGAAATCGTGCGGGTGCTGACCGCTCCCCGCAGCCTGCTGTTCTACGTCGAGCCGATGTACCAAACTCCAGCCGCCATTGGCACGGCTCCCCCGGTGACCGAGGGGTCGCCCCCAGCCGCCAGCTCCCAAATTGTGGGCTACCGCTTTGTGGGTGGCGGCTGGGGCCACGGGGTCGGCATGAGCCAGACGGGGTCGTACCGGCTGGGCAATCTGGGCTGGAACTACCAGCGCATTCTGCAGTTTTACTACCCCGGCACCACGCTGCAGCCCATCAGCGACGAACTCACCTTCTGGCGCGATCCAATGTAGCGATCGCCTACCCCAGTACCTCTCGCAGCATTTGGCGGTGCTGGCTGACTGAGGCCAGCGTGTTGGCGGTAATCAGTCCGCAGGCGGCGACGGCGGGCAGGCCAATGCCGGGGAAAGTCGAGCCGCCCACGCAGAGCAGCCCCTCCAGCGGTGTTTTAGGGCCAGGGAACAGGCCGTCCTGAGCCGAAATGGCCGGGCCGTAGCTACCCCGGTGGCAGCGCAAAAAGCGCTCGTGGGTGAGGGGCGTACCGACTAGCTCCACCTCAACCCGCTGGCGCACGTCGGGAATGATGCGCTCTAGGGCGCGCCAGAGTGGTTCTGCCCGCGTTTGCTTTAGCGCCGCGTACTCGGGGCTGCGGCGATCTAACCCCTGCCACAGCTCGTAGGGTTCGGTGGCGGGGGTATAGACGTGGATGGCATGCTTGCCCGACGGAGCCAGCGACGGGTCGAGCACCGAAGGAATCGACATCACAATCAGGTTTTGCGGCGCGTCAATGCCCAGCGCCCAATCCTCGACAGTGATATAGTGACAGGCCAAATCTTCGGGCAGTCCTGTGCCGTCGATGCCCAGGTGCAGGTGCAAAAAGCTGGGGCACTCGGGGGTGGCCTGACGTTCTTCTACGAATGCTTTGGGCAATGCGCCATCGGGCACCAGCTTCAGCGTATCCCAAATGGAGGCGTTGGAGATGACCGTGTCGGCCTGGAGAATGTCGCCCGATCGCAGCGCCACCCCAGTAACCCGCCCACCCTCTACCAAAATTTGCTCTACGTGCGCCCCCAGCCGCAGGGTGCCGCCAAATTTTTCCAGGCCGCGCACCAGGGCCGCAATCAGGGCCGCGCTGCCGCCGATGGGGTAGTCGAGGGTGACGCCGGGGCGGTACCACTCGGCAAACATAAAGGCCATTTCGGCGGTGCTGGTGCCCTCGGCGGGCAGGCCCGACAGCAAGAAGCAGAGCAGATTCATCCAGTGGCGAATGAAGGGGTCGCGGGTAGTGCGGTCGAGCACGGTGCTGAAGGGATTGCTCGACTGGGTGAGGGCAGGGGCGTTGCGCAGCAGGTTCCAGCCGTAGGGGGCGACGGTTTGCAGGGCACCTAAATCCAGCCGCAGAGCGGCGGGGGGTAGGGCGGTGGCGGCTTTGCCCAGGGGCTCCATGGCCCTTTGCAGCCGCCGCCAGTCCTGCACGGCGGCATCGCCTCGCAGGGTTTGCAGCACCTCGGCAAACTGGTCATTGCCCACGGTGGTATCAAAATCGCCCTCGGGAATGCGCACGCCCCAAGTGTCGTAGTTGGCCCAGGTGATGCTGTCACCTTCCCCCACGGCATCCAACACGTGACGCAGCGGGTTGGTAGAATCTCGGTAAGACATGCCCGAGTAAAGGGATGGGCCGGAGTCAAAGGTGTAGCCGCCGCGCTCAAAGCCGTGGGCGGCTCCGCCTGCAATGGTGTGGCTTTCGCAGACGGTGACGCGGTAGCCGTAGCGGGCCAGCAGCGCCCCACAGCACAGGCCGCCAATGCCGCTGCCAATCACAATGATGCCGGGGGATGAAGTCATGCTGAGAGGGCTGAAGGTACTGGCCGTTTGCGTCTGGCGCTGCTCCTTAATCTTGGCGCTTTGGCTTTGTTTTTGCAAAGCAGGATGCTGTAGATAGGTTTTCAGACTTCAAAATCTCTGATTTTGGCAGTTTTCGGAACCTGGACGACAGGTCGTCGGTTGGCTGCGATCGCTGATTATTTCCCAAGCAAATGCATAGCAGTTTTATCGGGCTTTGGGGGAGGTTTAACCGAACAGTTTTGCCATTGCCTGAACCACACACAAACCCCGTCGAAGTTCGGCTCGCGACCTGAACTTTGATGGGGTCTTTCCACACAGTCATTCTGCACAGAGAGTTTATTACAAAACTTAAGACCAAATTATTCTATAGGGAGAAAATATTGCCTTTACAGGCAATGCGAAAAAGCCTCTTTTTTCAGGTCTGTTCACAATCTTTTCCTGCTTACCCTTAAGGCTTTTCCTGCTCTCTAACTTTCGGTAGATGGAGTGGCGTAATTGGCCCCATATTGTGATCGCTTAATAGGTTTTCCGTTTTCACCTATTGAGACCGCGTTTGTATCAGAAACCCAAGCCCACTACTGTACCGGGCCGAATGGACAATGTCCCTGGCAATATAGGTCATTTGCTAACAGGGCATTGAATGAAAAAGGCTGGCTTGGTGGCAAGCTTTAGGAAAAGTTAATGTTCTTAAATCAAGCTTCTGCTAAGACGCGGTGACGGTCCACTCAACCGCTGTTGCTCTCATTGAGTCTTCTAAGCGGATAAGCCTAACCCAATGATTAGGAAAGACCATGGCCACTAAATTCCCAAAATTTAGCCAAGACCTGGCGGCCGATCCGACTACGCGTCGGCTCTGGTATGGGATTGCCACGGCCCACGATTTTGAAAGCCACGATGGCATGACCGAAGAGGCGCTGCATCAAAAGATCTTCGCCTCCCACTTCGGCCATGTGGCAATCATTTTTCTGTGGACATCAGGCAACCTGTTCCACGTCGCCTGGCAAGGCAACTTTGAACAGTGGATCAAAGATCCGCTCAATACTAGCCCGATTGCCCACGCCATTTGGGACCCCCACTTTGGTCAACCTGCGGTTGATGCGTTCACCCGAGGGGGGGCCACCAACCCCGTCAACATTGCCTATTCAGGGGTGTATCACTGGTGGTACACCATCGGCATGCGAACAAACAACGATCTCTACATGGGAGCGGTGTTTTTACTGCTGCTGTCTGCCCTATTTCTATTTGCTGGCTGGCTGCACCTACAACCCAGGTTTCGCCCCAGCCTGTCCTGGTTCAAAAATGCTGAGTCTCGCCTAAACCATCACCTGGCTGGGTTATTTGGGGTCAGTTCTTTGGCTTGGGCTGGGCACCTGATTCACGTTGCTATTCCCGAGTCGCGAGGGCAGCACGTAGGGTGGAATAATTTTCTCACCACGCCGCCGCACCCGGCTGGGTTAGGGCCGTTTTTTAGCGGCAATTGGGCGGCCTATGCTCAAAACCCCGACACGGCGAACCATATGTTTGGTACGGCCCAGGGTTCGGGTACAGCGATTTTGACCTTTTTGGGCGGGTTTCACCCTCAAACAGATTCGCTCTGGCTGACGGATATGGCCCACCACCACCTGGCGATCGCGGTGATTTTCATCATCGCCGGGCACATGTACCGCACCAACTTTGGCATTGGCCACAGCATCAAAGAGATTTTGCATGCCCACAAACCCCCGGGCGGTGGCCTGGGTGAAGGGCACAGGGGTTTGTATGACACCATCAACAATTCCCTGCACTTTCAGCTCTCTCTGGCGCTAGGTGCTCTGGGTACGGTGACATCGCTGGTGGCCCAGCACATGTACTCGATGCCGCCCTATGCCTTCATGGCCCAGGACTACACCACTCAGGCGGCCCTTTACACCCACCACCAGTACATCGCAGGCTTTTTGATGGTGGGGGCCTTCGCCCATGCCGGCATTTTCTGGGTGCGAGACTACGACCCAGCGGCCAACGCAAACAACGTGCTGGCCAGGGTTTTGGCCCACAAAGAAGCGATTATCTCTCACCTGAGCTGGGTATCACTGTTCTTGGGCTTTCACACCCTGGGGTTGTACGTGCACAACGATGTGGTGACCGCCTTTGGCACCCCCGAAAAGCAGATTCTAGTAGAGCCAGTCTTTGCCCAGTGGATTCAAGCCTCCCACGGCAAGCTGCTGTACGGCATGAACACGCTGCTGTCTAACCCCGACAGTTTGGCTACGACGGCCTGGCCCAACCACGGCAACGTTTGGCTGCCGGGCTGGCTAGACGCCATCAACAACACCAGCAATTCGCTGTTCTTGACCATTGGCCCCGGTGACTTTTTGGTGCACCATGCGATCGCCCTGGGTCTGCACACCACCACCTTAATCTGTGTGAAAGGTGCGCTAGATGCCCGTGGCACCAAGCTAATGCCCGACAAGAAAGACTTTGGCTATACCTTCCCCTGCGACGGCCCCGGACGCGGCGGTACCTGCCAAACCTCTTCCTGGCAACAGTCGTTCTTCTTAGCGCTGTTCTGGATGTTGAATACGCTGGGCTGGGTGACCTTCTACTGGCACTGGAAACATCTAGCCCTCTGGTCAGGGAATATAGCCCAGTTCAACGAAAACTCGACCTACCTGATGGGCTGGTTCCGAGACTATCTCTGGCTTAACTCTGCCCAGGTTATCAACGGCTATAACCCTTATGGCATGAACGACTTAGCCGTCTGGGGCTGGATGTTCCTGTTTGGTCACCTGGTGTGGGCCACCGGGTTTATGTTCCTGATCGCCTGGCGAGGCTACTGGCAGGAGCTAATTGAAACTCTGGTCTGGGCGCACGAGCGCACACCTTTAGCCAACCTGGTGCGCTGGAAGGACAAGCCCGTTGCCATGTCCATCGTTCAGGGTTGGTTGGTCGGTGTGGCCCACTTCACCGTTGGCTATATTCTCACCTTCGCCGCCTTCCTGATTGCCACGACAGCAGGGCGCTTTGGCTGACCATGAGCCAGCAGATTTAAAGCCTTCTCACGTCAGTTGCCATGAATCGTAAAACTTATTCGTGAGAAACAGCGCAGTTAGGTAGGGACTAACTGCGCTTTTCTATTTCGTAGGGGCGTAGGGGCGTAGCATGCTACGCCCCTACCGGGTTTCCGCTTAAAAATCGGGGTTCACTAGATCGGATTGCGCATCATACCAAACCCTGATTGCCTGCCCTCAACCGGTTGAGGGCAAACGACCGTTTGTCCCTACGGGATGCCTATTTAGGTCTGGGTTTTTGAACTTGGGCTTGCTCTTTATAGAACAGGCCCTAGCCACTTTGAGGCGGCTGAGTGTCCAGCACTCGCTTTGCTGAGGCCCATCGACTCCGCTCAGGCCCATCGACTCCGCTCAGGGACCGGCTATGGGTCTTTATCGTTGGGGTGCCGCGCTTACAGCCTGGACAATTGGTATTACACCCCGCTGAGGTTTAATCGGCCTGTTCTACCCAGGCTTTGAACTGCATGTAGGCCTCCTCTGGGGTAAGAGGTTCGCTGTGTTCGTCGGGAATGTAGAACTGGCGGCTGTCGGCAAAGTGGCGCACCACAAAACTGTGGATGATGCCCTGCTGTAGCGCCTGGTTACCGAGGTCTTCGGCGGCATCGGCCAGGCTTTGCTCGTCGTGGAAGGTAGGTTTGGTCATGGTTCTGCTCTAAAGTTCGGCTCTGCCATAGAGGCCCGCTAGCTGTCACCGGGACTGGCGGCATGAACGGGCTCCGGCGTTTCTGGGTTAGGTGGTCGAACCGTGATCAGCTCAGGGTTGGGGTGCCGGGCATGATCCATGTGGTCGAGGGCGACAGGTTTGCCCGCCTGAATCGACTGGTGCAGCGCCTCGATAATGCGAATATCGTTTAGCCCTTCTGCTCCCGAGGGTTCTAGGTCTTCGTCCTGCAGAATGCAGTTTGAGAAATAGGTAAACTCAGCCGCTAGCTGACTGTGGGGTTCAAAGGTTTGGGTCTGGGTTTCGCCATCAACCGTCAAATAATGGGTGAGTTCGCCCTGCCAGGGGTAGGCCGGGTCGAGCCGCAAATCGCCCTGGGTACCGACAATGTGATAAGTCGAAACCTTGCTGGCCCCAAAGCTGACGATAAAGTTGGCCAGCCGCTGCTGCGGAAAGCGCAGAATAACGCTGGTCATTTCGTCGACTTCGCGGAAGCGCTCTTCGCCGTTGTTGGCGGCCACGGCGAATACCTCGGTTGGCTCAGCCTGAAACAGGTACCGGGCCGCATTGATGCAGTAGATGCCGATGTCTTCGAGGGTGCCGCCGCCGGTCTCTCGCTGCAGGCGGCTGTTGTCACCCGTCACCTGCTGAGCAAAAACCGAGTTGAAGAAGCGGGGCTCACCAATTTGCCCCGACTGCGCCACCTCGACCGCGTGCATGTTGGCCGGGTCGAGGTGCAGACGGTAGGCAATCATTAGCTTGACGCCGTTGCGGCGGCAGGCCTCAATCATCTGCTCGCCTTCGGCAATGGTGGTTGCCATTGGCTTTTCACACAGCACATGAATGCCCTGGTTGGCGGCTCGCACCGTGTACTCGCAGTGCAAATGGTTGGGTAGGGCAATGTAGACCGCATCGACTTCGCCGCTGGTCAGGCAGTCTTCGTACTGGTCGTAGCTGTAGGTGTGCTGAATGCCGTATTTCTGGCTCAGCTCCTTTTGCTTGGTGGGGTCGTCAGACACCAGCGCCACAACCTCAGAGTTTTCAGCCGTTGGGAAAGAGGGCAGGGCTGCCACCTGGGCAAACCAGCCCAAGCCCACAATGGCGTAGCGAATTTTACGGTGCTGGTCCTGGTCTGAGGGGCTTTGGTTCGAGGGGCGGTTGGCGGCGGGTTGAGACGAGGTCATGGCGATCTCCAAGCGGGCAGTAGTGCAATCAGTTCCTTGACATCCTCATAGGCCAAAATCCGTCGGAGCATTGACTTTTAGGAAAAGACAGGAGGCATCGGATGTCAGGAATCAAACCTGTAGACAATTCCCTTCTTTAAGGTCTTTTGGGAACTGATGTCATCAGCCTAGGAACCTGAACCGTGATCACCCTCTGGCAAGCGAGGCAAATGAGCGCCAGCGGCAACTCAGCCTTTGGTTAGAAATAGTAAATAATTGGCGCGGCGGCGATCGCATCAAGACCCCACAGCTAAGGCCCCAGGGGATCAAGTTTTGAGCCAGTAAAAAAGGTTATACCCGTTGAGCGATGAGGATTGCCCTAAAAACAAAAAGGATGGAAGAAGAACGCTAGCTTATCGTTCAAAAACTATCGACGTAACAGTACTGAGCCCAGCCAGACTTAACAATAATTTAACCGTGAGGAAGTTCCAATGACAGAGCAGTACACCCACAGAGGCATCGGGTTTTTCCCTGAGGAAGAGCAGGCCGAAAAAGCGATTCGGGCGTTGGAGTCCTCTGGTTTTCCAATGGAGCAGGTGTCGATTATAGCCAAGCAGCTAGAGAAAGATACCGTAGCAGGCGGCGCTACAACGGGGCACCAGGTCCAGGGACAAGACATCAATGCCTCTAGGCGACTGCCCGAACAGGCCAATACTGGAGCCCTTTGGGGCGGTTTACTGGGAGGGCTCAGCGCGTTTGCCATTCCTGGCGGTTTGGGGGCTGTACTGGCGGTAGGTTCTGTGGGTGCGGCGTTTGCTGGTGTTGTGGCCGGGCAGGGGGCCGGGGCCTTAGCGACCCAAAATCTAAAGGAGGGGTTGAAGTCGCTGGGTATACCTGATGAGAAAGTGGGAGGCTTCAGCGATCGCTTAATTAACCAAGACTTCATGGTGATTATCGAGGGCTCCCAGGCCGAAATAAACCAGGTTGAAACCGCTTTAACCGATCACGATATTCAAGCCTGGAATATCTATCCCATGCCTCAATCTTAAGCAACAGAAGGATTGACGGCTGCAGCGGCTGCCATCGCGCTTTGCTTGGTTCCATTTAGTGGGGCCAAGCGTGGATCTATTCCTTTCTAGAGAGGCTGCACTAAAGGCTTCATTTCTAGTCTAAAGGCAACGCTTTAAGGACAAGATCGAGTAGGAGTTTATTACAACGACTAATCTCGATTAATCCGTTTTTAATCTCATCTTTAACTTGGAGGGAAGCGATCGCCAGCGTCCCCACGCTTTCTCCTCTGTCAACCCAAAAATTGACGGCTAGTTGATAGCTCAAGGACAGAATCTAGTCCATCGAATTTAATCCATCGATCAGAGTACAGATTCCCCAGGGAATTGATCAGAAAAAATAGCTGCCAAGGGCTTAGCGAGGAAATTTCTCTCGGCCAGCCTTGGCCTTCACCATTGAGTAATCTGACCTATGGAAAGCCCCAAACCCTTCCCTTTACCCACAAAAGCATTCAAGCTGGCAGGTTTTTTGCTCGGCTTCGGCCTGGGTGGATTCATCGATGCCATTGTTCTACACATGCTGCTGCAGTGGCACCACATGATCTCAGGCCGAGTGTCGATGGATACTTTTGTGGGTTTGCAGAAGAATGTGGTGGGCGATGGGGTCTTTAGCGCCGGCATGTGGCTAGTTACGGTGACTGGCTTGGGCGTGTTGTGGCGTGCCATGCAGCGAACCCCAGTTGTTCCGCTTACAACACCAGCATTTATCGGCTGGATTTTGATTGGCTGGGGTGGATTTCATCTCTTCGACAGCATCGTTTTTCACGGGCTGCTGGGGCTGCATCACATTCGACAGGTACCCAATTTTTTGGTCTACGACATAGCCTTTTTTCTGATTGGCTTTGGGCTAATTGGCGCTGGATATTTGCTGACCCGCAACCAAGCTGATGCCTAATCATCTTCCGACTACAGATGTTCTGGTGTTGCCCGGTCTGATTGGGGCAATATTTCGGGCGCTGTTTGGTGCTGAGGAGTGCGGCCCCTGCGACAGCCCACCCCCGGTACGATTACTGGCTTCAGCACCAGTAGTTTCTTACCGCTCGCGACCACGCTACTTTGAGCCAGGACCGCACTCAACTAGCGAGGTTAAAGCAAGCGGTCAGATAAGTTTTTTCTGTCTCAACTACCAAGCAGCTCGTTAAGGAGCACTCTTCCATGATTCGCAATTCTGATCTCGTCGATCGCTTGACCTCCCCTAAAAGTATTGGTGCTGTACTTCTCGCCATCGGTGCGCTGGTGCTACCGGCCTGTGGTGTAGGTCAAGAAGAAGGTTTAGGTGAAGACCAAAAACGTTATCAAGAAGAAGGTGGAGGTTTGGGCGAAGAGGGCCTGGGCGAAGAAGAAGGGATAGGTGAAGAAGAGGCAGACGACGACTAATTTTTAGCCTGAGCATTCTAGCTGGCAAGTTGCAAACATATCAGAAGGACAATTGTGAGCGTTCGTCTTTTCGCGTTAATCAGCGGCGTTGTCTATTTACTAGTTGGCATTCTTGGCTTTATTCCAGGTTTGGTTGCCTTGCCAACTACCGCTCCCGATCTGGCTGTAGAGGCTGGCTACGGCTACCTTTTGGGCATCTTTCCCATCAATGTTCTGCACAATATTGTGCATTTGGCCGTTGGTTTCTGGGGGGTGCTGTCTTACCGCAGCTATTCGGGTTCGCGGAACTACAGCAAGGGCTTGGCTATCTTTTACGGCCTGCTAACCATCATGGGATTCTTCCCAGTTCTGCAAACCACCTTTGGTCTCATTCCCATCTTTGGCCACGACATTTGGCTCCATGCTCTGACTGCCTTAATTGCCGCCTATTTTGGCTTTATGGCCAAGGGTCGTTCCTCGGTGGCCCAAGAGCACGAAAGAACCCCGGTGGGAGGGCGCGATCGCTACTAGTGGTTAGCAATGTTTTGGAGCACAACCTGCTGTGCTTCGAGCCAACTACTCTCATCCATGACTAAAACCGACAAATAACCATAGAAACCAGAGTGAAAAACCATGATTTCGCCTACCACATTGGCTTTGGCAGCTAGTCCTTTAAGCCTGGCCCAAGCCATTACAACACCGGCTGTTTCTAATCTAGATTTTTTGTTGGGGCCACAGTTCTTTATTGCCCTGATTGCCGGGGTAGTAATGGCCTTTGCGTTTCAGTTTCTGCTCACTAACCTGACTCTGGCCACCGGCATCTCTAGCGGTGCTGACCCCTTTGCCGATGAGGTGGATGAGGATGACTCCAAAAGCTGGGGTCGTAAAGCTCGTGACGTGGAGTACAAGGTCGGCCTTTGGACGTTGTTTACGGTCAATACAGCTATATTTGTCGCCTGCTTTTTGGCGGTTAAGCTCACGCTGATTCAGAGCGTGGCGCTGGGGGCCATTGTCGGCGTGGTGATTTGGTCGACGTATTTTTTGCTGCTGCTGTGGGGCGGATCGCGCACGGTAGGCTCAGTCTTTAGCGCCGTGGGCAGCACAGCAGCCAGCGGCGCACAGGGCGTTTTGGGTACGGTCGCCACCGCTCTCAGCGGCAGTGCCGTCAACGCCCAGCTTGTGAACACCGTAGAAGCCTCCGTTGAGGCCGTTACCAAAGAGCTACGGTCAGAGCTTTCTTCTGGGCTAGCCCCCGATCGCTTGCGAGAGAGCGTGGCCGACTACGTGCAAAAACTGCGGTTGCCCAGCCCCGATGCCAGCAACCTGACCAACCAAATTTCAGATTTGCTGGCGCAGGTTGGCCAGTCGTCGGGCCAGGGCAAAAGCTCGGGTTTGGGCGGATTAGGATTGGGCAATGTGGCTAAAGTTGCGGCTCAAGCGGCGGCACCGGGCGGTTTAACCTCAGGTTTAGTCAGCCTTGCCCAGGCGGCAGCACCCGAAGAACTAAAAGCAGGCAAGCTGCAAGATGTAGTCGAGCAGCTTAACCGGACGCTGCAGTCTCAGTCTGGGGGCAAGGGGCTGCCCCAAGAAATGCTGGGGCAGGCGGTTACCGCCCTGGTCTCTACCGTGGCCCAGCGAGTCGATCTCTCTGATATAGATGTGGAGCAGATTGGCCAGCAGCTCAGCTCACTAGGGCAGCAGGCGGCGGGCCAGGCCAGCCAGGTCACCGATCGGCTGAATGCGCCGGGGACGTTCTCGCTGCTGCGGGCCGACATTGAGAACTACCTGCTCAATTCGCCCTCCTGGTATTTGCGCTCTGAAAACCTCGACAGCGGCTTTCGCAACGTACTGCGCGACCCCGAGGCCGATGCTGGCCTGATGCGGCAGCAGATTGAGCCGCTGAACCGACGCTATTTTGTTGGGGTGCTGCAGCGCCGCGAGGGGCTAGACGAAACCCGCATCAACGACCTGGCCGACCAGCTAGAGGTGATTCGGCGGGAGGTGCTGGATCAGGTGCGCGCCGCTGAGGAGGAGCACAACCGGCAAGACCTGCGGCAGCGAGTCGAAACCTACCTGAGCACAGTCCCTAAAGAATCCCTGAGCGCTGAGCGCATCGGCGAAGATTTTCCGGCCCTGCTGGCCGATCCTGAGGCCAGCTACGAAGCCATGGGCAATCGGCTGATTCAGTTCGATCGCGACACCCTGCGGCAGATGCTGCTGAGCGGGCGGCAAGACCTGCTGGAGAACGACATTGAGCCCATGCTTGATGCCCTAGAGCAGTCGCGCGATCGCTTTTTGAACCAGTCTCAGGAGCAGTGGCAGCAGATGCAGAACCAGGCGGGCGAGTTTCGCGGCCGGGTAGAAAGCTACCTGCGAGAAACCAGCCTCGGCGATCTGTCTACCGAACAGATTCAGCAAAACCTGGAGCGGCTGATCAACCTGCCCGAGTCCGGGCTGCTGGTGGCCCGCGCTGGTCTGGGCCAAATCGATCGCGACAGCCTAGAGCAAATGCTGGCCCAGCGACAAGACCTCAACCCCGACCAGGTGCATGAGCTGATCGATCGCGTTGAGTCGGCTCGCAACAGCCTGGTTCATGCGCCCCAGGAGCTGGCGGGTCAGGCCCAGGAGCAGTTCAACCAGCTAGTTGGTCAAATTGCTGAGTACCTACGCAACACCAACATGGAGGAACTCGACCCCGACGGCATTCGCCATGACCTGCAAACGCTGCTGCGATCGCCGCAGGCGGGCAGTGCGGCTCTGCGGCGACGGCTGGCCCAGGTCGATCGCGATACCCTGGCCCGCCTGCTCAGCCAGCAGGGTCTGAGCGAGTACCAGGTCAACCAGGCGATCGATCTGGTGCTCGACAGCACCCGCAGCGCGGTCAAAGCGCCCCAGCGGCTCGCCACCCGCGCCCGTGACCAGGTGCAGGATGTGCAGAGTACTTTGACTGAGTATCTCCAAAACACCGATCGCGAAGAGCTCAACCCCGAGGCCATTCAGCGCGATCTGCGGCTGCTGTTTAGCCGGCCCAGTGAAGGTGTGGCCCAGTGGCAAGAGCGCCTTGCCCAAATCGATCGCGGCACGCTGGTCTCGCTGCTCTCCCAACGGGAAGATGTCTCCGAGCAAGACGCTAACCAGATCATCGACCAGGTTGAGGCCGTGCGCTACGACATTGTGCGCCAGGCCCAGCAGGCCAAAGATCAGGTGCAGGACACAATGCAGTCTGCCCTGGGAGATGTCTCTGGCCGCCTGCGCAACTACTTCAACGCTATAGATCGGCCCGAGCTGAACTACGACGCCATTAAGCGCGACATGCGCACCCTGTTCGATGACCCCGAAGCGGGCTTTGCTGCTCTCAGCGATCGCCTGGGCCAGTTCGATCGCGAGACGCTAACCGCCATTCTCAGCACCCGCACCGATATTTCTGAGGAACAGGTCAACCAGATTATCGACCAGATCGAGTCGGCCCGTGACAGCGTCTTAAGCCAGGCCCAGCGGCTGCAGGACGAAACCGAAAAGCGGATTAAAGCGCTCAAGCACGAGGCCAAGGAGCAGGCTAAAGAAGTTCGCAAAACCGTCGCCACCGCCGCCTGGTGGCTGTTCGGCACAGCGCTAACGTCAGTCGGGGCCGCTGCGCTCGCAGGCGTCCTCGCCGCCAGGGGGCTAGAGGTGTTTAGCCGGTGGATGAGCTAAGTCACTCGCCCATTTGGCCAGGGTGAGGGGGGCTGTGCCAAACACTCACCCTCCTCCCGCTCAACTTGCAAACCCAAATTCTCTAACTCAACTTATGGATCCTCAACAGCTCAGCTACGAACTCCGCAAAGGCAATACTCCCGATCTGAACAAACGCCGCCAAATCATTGGTTTGTCAATGTTAGGTGCCGCTATTGGCGAGCTGATTACCCTCTACCAAACCGGCGTCATTGACGAGTTGCCCAGCCTGCCCGGTTCGTTCTTTGACGCCAACAAAGTCGACGCCTCCAACTATGCCTACAAGTTCAACGGCCCCGATGGGCCACTGATGACGGTAAACTACGGCATTACCGCCATGTTAGCCTCAATGGGAGGCGAAAACCGAGCCCACGACCAACCCCTGGTGCCGCTAGCGATGGGGGCCAAGCTGCTGTTTGACGCCTTTTTGACCACCGAACTAGCGCGAGAAGAGTGGGCCGAGAATAAAGCTTTTTGTGAGTACTGCCAGGTGGCCACGCTGGCGTCATTTGCGTCCCTTGCGATCGCTATGCCAGAAATAACCACGGCCCTCCAAACGCTAACTGGCAAACGCTAACCGGCCAATCTACCGCAGCTCGCTAGGCAATTGATTTAGTTAGGACGTCTTGACAGGCGGAATCCTCTGGTAGGGGCATTGCAGTGCAATGCCCCTACGTTGAATCTGTCCTCATCTAGCAAGCGTTTGCCATAGACCAGAACTCTGCATCTCTCTTTGCTACAGGTTTGGGTCAATTGCCTCTCAACGATGGGGGGAGGGGGGATTTTTTCCTTAAGTTTGTCAGTCAATCAGCCATCACAAGGAGTCTTGGACCTTTTTTTCTGCCTAAAGGTAGGTGAGAAAATTTTTCTTCAACATCATATTAAGAAAAATTGAGTAAAAATGAAAAGGTACGATCTATGGCCAGCTCAGTCGAGTTCAAGCTATTTGCGCCCTACAACGAAGGCGCTATTTTATTTGGCTCTTTTTCTGACTGGCAAGATATTGCTATGGAAAAGGGAGAGGATGGCCACTTTCGTACCTCTGTAGAGCTAAAGGATGGGCGCTACGAGTACAAATTTAAGGTGCAGTCCAAAAGCTTTTTTCTAGAACCCGACGAGTGGGTTGAGATTATTGATCCTAAAGCTAAACATGTAGAAGGAAGTCACCAAAACTCAATTATTTATATTAAAGATGGCGAGCCTATTGTCGATGATTACGTGTGGAATCATGACGACAAGAATTTGCCTCAAAACGAAGAGCTGGTTATTTACGAAATTTTAGTTAGCGACTTTTCGGGCGGCGAAGACGACCCCTATCCTCGAGGAAAGTTTCAGCACATTACCGAGAAGCTAGACTACCTCTGCGAATTGGGTGTCAACGCCATTGAGCTAATGCCTATTCAAGAGTTTCCAGGCGATCAGGGTTGGGGCTACAACACCCATCACTATTTTTCTGTTGAGTCCAGCTACGGCACCTCCAAAGACTTTAAGCATCTCGTCGATGAGTGTCATGCTAGAGGTATTCGGGTCATTTTAGATATTATCCTAAACCACTCTGGTTCCGAGGCTCCGCTAACCAAAATTGATTACACCTACTGGTATCGTCGCGAGCCCAAAGATGCCGAGTACAACTGGGGACCAGAGTTTGACTACGACCACTATGACGAGCATCTCAATCTTTGCCCAGCCCAGGAGTTTGTCAAAGAACTTGTCCGCTTCTGGATTTCGGAGTACCACATCGATGGCTACCGATTCGACGCCGTCAGCCAAATGGGTCACTTTGATTTTCTCAAGGAAATAGCCGGTCAGAACGCTCAAGACGCTCAGCCCAAGCCGTTTTACAACATTGGCGAACTCATTCCAGAATCTCCCGACGCCACCAATCTCGACGGCCCCCTCGACGGCTGCTGGCGTGATGGCTTTCTGCACAACCTTGTACCTATGCTGTGCGGAGAAGAAACCGATATAGAGACCGTCAAAGAGCTGGTTGATGCTAAGCGATCGGGTTATTTGGGTGCAGTCAACGCCATTACCTACCTCAGCAACCACGACCATGACCACTTGATGGTGCAGTTAGGCAACCACGAGATTTTTGATGACGCGGCCTTTAAACGAGCCAAGCTGGGTGCAACTTTAGTCATAACGTCGATGGGCGTGCCCTTAATTTGGATGGGTGAAGAATTTGGTTCCTATAAACCCAAGTCCCTAGAATCAAACAAAATTGACTGGAATCTGCTGGAGAATGATCGCAACCGCGACCTGTTTGAGCACTACAAAGGGTTGATCAATCTGCGGAAGGAGAACTACGCCCTACGCACCGAAAACGTCGAGTTTTTCTTTGAAGACCCAGATTCTAAGGTACTGGCCTACGTTCGCTGGAACGATGAAGGCTCTGCGGTTGTCGTCGTCGTCAATTTTTCAGACCAGTATCTAGCCGACTACAACATTCCCAGCTTTCCCCGCAGCGGCTCCTGGCACGAATGGGTAAACAACTACGACGTTGAGGTTAACGACGGGGTTTTAACCATCGATCTGCCCGAATACGAAGCCAAGGTGTTTGTTTAAGGCATTACTTTTAAGGCAGCACTTCTATGCAAACCCACGACATTATTTTGATTGGCGCAGGTCACAATGCTCTCATCTGCGCCGCCTACTTGCTCAAGGCTGGTTACTCGGTTTTGCTGCTGGAGAAAAACTCGATTCCAGGGGGCGCAGCGACCACCGAAGAAATCATGCCCGATCGCGCCCCCGGTTTCCACTTTAACCTTTGCGCCATCGACCATGCCTTTATTCACCTGGGGCCGGTTGTGCAGGAACTAGAACTCCACAAGCATGGGTTAGAGTACCTGTTTTGCGATCCGCTGGTTTTTTGCCCTCACCCTGACGGCAAGTACTTTTTTGCCCACAAATCGGTGGAGAAAACCTGTCAAGAAATTGCCCGGTTTAGCCCCACCGATGCCCAAAAATATGGAGAATACCTTGACTCTTGGCAGCGCTTAATATCGGCTATTACCCCCGTCTTCAATGCCCCGCCCAAGTCAGTCATTGACATTCTAACGAGCTACAATCCGTCGAATGTAAAAGATCTGTTCTCGCTGATGGGGTCAGATCGAGCCACGCTAGACTTAATTCGTACGCTGTTTACCAGCGCCGAAGACATTCTCGAAGAGTGGTTTGACGCCGAATTTCTGAAAGCACCCTTGGCCCGAATGGCCTCCGAGCTGAGCGTGCCCCCCTCTCAAAAAACCAGCGCCATTGGGGGCATGATGATGGCCATGCGCCACCACCCTGGAGTAGCCCGCCCCAGGGGCGGAACCGGAGCTTTGACCGCTGCTCTGGTCCGTTTAGTCACAAGCCTCGGGGGCAAAATTTTAACTGACCAGGCCGTCACTAAAATTTTGGTTGATCACAATCGGGCTGAGGGCGTGCGGGTAGCGGGTGGCCAGGAGTATCGCGCTAGCAAGGGGGTGATTTCTAGCCTCGATGCCAAGCGGGTATTTCTTCAACTGCTCGACGCTGGCGATGTCGATGGGGCCGACCCGCAGCTGCGCCATCGCATCGGGCGGCGGGTCACCAGCCACAACGATGCCATTCTAAAAATTGACTGTGCCCTCTCTGAACTGCCCCGATTTGAGCACCATGAGCACCGCGATGAGTACTGGACGGGGGCCGTTTTAATTGCCGACTCGGTAGATCACGTCGAGCTAGCCCACAGCGATCCGCACATTGGTCGCATTCCCGACGAAAACCCATCGATGTATGCGGTCATCCCCTCCTTGCTCGACCCTTCCCTGGCCCCACCGGGTCAGCACACCCTTTGGATTGAGTTCTTTTCCCCCTACGCGATCGCCGGAGCAGAAGGTACAGGCCTCCAGGGCACCGGCTGGACGGAGGAGCGTAAAAACCAGGTCGCCGATCGCGTGCTAGACAAACTGGCGACCTACGCGCCCAATCTCAAATCGGCCATTATTGCCCGGCGAGTAGAAAGCCCAGCCGAAATTAGCGAACGGCTGGGGGTAGAAAAAGGCAACTACTACCACTTCGACATGACGATGGACATGATGCTGCCCTTTCGACCGCTACCGGAGATTTCTGACTACCAAACGCCGATTCAAAACCTCTTTTTGACGGGGGCAGGAACTCATCCCGGTGGTTCAATTTCGGGCCTGCCGGGCCGCAACTGTGCCCGCGTCTTTATTCGGGAGCAAAATCCCTTTGCTGTCGTAGGCCAGTGGTTCTTTGGGCAATGAGCGATAGGTCGTAGGCCAGTGGTTCTTTGGGCAATGAGCGATAGATGGACTTTATCTATGCCCTTAGAAAGACGAGGTTCGTTTTTGCAGCGCTTAGACTTTTAGACAATTAGCGATTATTCTCTGGCGAAGCCAAATTTGGATCGGGACCTGTTGTTTTGCTCCAGGTAAAGCTTCACGTTTGGTTTTCAATCAATTCCCTTGGCAATTCATTAAGCAATTCGCCCGGCAGTTCACGCAGACCCTGCATAGATACGGCAGCAAGATTTTTGACAGTAGGTCACATAACTAAAATTATGAATCGGCCCGATTGAGAGCCGCCGCAAAGTCCTCGGGAGTGGACTATTTTGCGATCAAAGCCAGTATAAAGGACAGGATAATGGATTCTACCAGCAACCCGAATCAGCTCAGTTATTTGAAGGATAGTGAGCGGGTGGCTTTCCCCAGCGATCGCCCCACAGTTACCCAAGAGCTTTCCGAAAATGTCATTTTAACCACCGTAGATGATCTGTACAACTGGGTGCGGCTATCGAGCCTTTTCCCCTTGCTGTACGGCACGGCCTGCTGCTTTATCGAGTTTGCAGCCCTGATTGGTTCGCGATTTGATTTCGATCGCTACGGGCTCTTGCCCCGAGCCAGTCCTCGCCAGGCCGATTTAATTATTTTAGCTGGCACCCTAAATATGAAAATGTCGGCGGCGACTCGACGGCTGTACGACCAAATGCCCGAACCTAAATACGTGATTGCGATGGGGGCCTGCATGATTTCAGGCGGCATGTTTAGCGCCGATTCACCCACAGCGGTGCGGGGTGCCGACAAAATTATGCCCATTGATGTCTACATTCCCGGTTGTCCCCCCCGGCCCGAGGCGATTATCGACGGCATTATCAAGCTGCGCAAAAAGATTGCCCAAGAGTCTTTGCAGGACCGGGGCATGCAGCAGCAGAGCAATCGTTTCTACACGGTTCAGCACAAGATGAATCGCATTCCTGAAGTGCACCAGGGCAGCTACCTGCGGGATGAGTTTCGCCAGAAGCCGCCCCAAGAGCTGGCCCAGGATCAGGGTGTACCGCTACCAGAACTACTTGAGCAGATGGAACCCGGCAAAACTAGAGAGACCTGGTAGGGGAACCCGTTACTTCTATTGGGTATCCATAGAGCGGCGGAGGGTAGATTTGCCCGTGCGCGGCATATTAAACGATTGAGAAAAAGCTTTTTTGCGGGCGCTGACCAGGCTGCCGTCCTGGTAGTCGGCTTCTAGATTCTGCAGATTTGTCTGCCATTGCTGCGGGCTGAGGGGCAGCGATTGAGCCGATTGCGGCGATCGCGCCAGGGGCTAGAGTTTAGCCAGAAGGTATCGGTCGAGACTCAGGGCATTCTCAGGTGGGAGTCTTAGGGTTAAGGTGTGCGACACTGCCAGAAACCGCACTGCCAGCCACTTCTTCTCCCACCCATGATTGCCGATTTCTCCGACCTCGAACCCGCCCTCAAGCCGCTCAACCGCCACAACCAAACCCTGCAATCCTACGTGCATCCGCCCGACTGGGTTAACCCCACCCCGGCCCAGCGCTACGACCTGGTTGTAATTGGGGCCGGTACCGCTGGGCTGGTGGTGGCCGCTGGAGCGGCGGGCCTGGGCCTGGGGCTCAAAGTGGCCCTGATCGAAAAAAGCCTAATGGGGGGCGACTGTCTGAACGTAGGCTGCGTACCCTCCAAATGCATGATCCGCTCGTCGCGGGTGGTGGCCGACATGCGCGAGGCAGCCCCCTTCGGTATTCGGCCGCCCGAGCAGATCGAGGTCAACTTTGCTGCCGTCATGGACCGCATGCGCCAAATTCGGGCCGATATTAGCCACCACGACTCGGTAGAGCGCTTTAGCAGTCTGGGCATCGACGTGTTTTTGGGTGAAGCTCGCTTTGTCGATCGCAAAACGGTGCAGGTAGGCGATTGCCGCCTGCCCTTTAAAAAAGCCGTGATTGCTACCGGAGCCCGCGCCCACCGTCCCGACGTGCCGGGTTTAGCTGAGGCCGGGTTTCTCACTAACGAAACGGTATTCTCGCTCACCCAGCGTCCCCGTCGTCTGGCGGTAATTGGCGGTGGCCCAATCGGTTGCGAGCTGGCCCAGGCCTTTCAGCGTCTGGGTAGCGAGGTCACGATGCTGCACAACCACAGTCACCTGCTCAACCGCGAAGATACCGATGCCGCCGCGATCGTGCAGCAGCGGCTGCGCAAAGAAGGGCTCAATCTGCTGCTAGAGGCCAGGCTGGAGCGCGTAGAAACGACCGCCACGGGCAAAGTGCTTCACTACAGTCAAACCGATGCCGTCCAAGCAGCTCAGACCGTAGAGGTAGACGACATTTTGGTCGGCGCTGGTCGAGTGCCCAACGTCGATGGCCTCAACCTAGAGGCCGTCGGAGTCGAGTACGATCGCCGCCGGGGCGTTGTGGTCAACGACCACTTACAAACCACCAACCCCCGTATTTTTGCCGCTGGCGACATCTGTATGGACTGGAAATTTACCCACGCCGCCGATGCCGCCGCCCGGATTGTAATCAAAAATGCCCTGTTTGCCCCCTTTGGCCTGGGCCGCAGCAAGCTCAGCAGCCTGGTCATGCCCTGGGTTACCTACACCGATCCCGAAATTGCCCATGTGGGGCTGTATGCCCGCGAGGCCAAGCAGCAGGGCCTTGAAGTTGACACGATCGAAATTCCGTTTTCGTCGGTCGATCGCGCGCTGGCCGATGGAGAGAGCGAGGGCTTTTTGAAAATTTTGCACCCCAAAGGCTCCGACAAAATTTTGGGGGCCACCCTCGTCGCCCGCCACGCCGGGGAAATGATTAGCGAGATCACCCTGGCGATCGCTACCGGACAGGGGCTAAGTGCCATCAGCAGCGTCATTCACCCCTACCCCACCCAGGCGGAGGCAATTAAAAAAGCCGCCGACGCCTACCGACGCACCCTGCTCACGCCGCGCACGCAGTCACTTTTGAAGCTGCTGACTAAGTTTAGCTAGGGCACCGGGGTGGGGGCTGTCATTTAGGTGCTGTACATAGGTGTATCAGCAATTCTGGCCAAAATTCTCATCCATCAGCGCTGCTACATCCAATTCCGGAAAAACGGCTGTAATGTTCCACTGCAATTTCTACCGAAGGGCGTATCTTTTTAACAGATTCGTCCATAGGCAGAGCAAGAAAAGTAGATAGTAGACTCACCATGACAAGAATCTTCAGGGCGAATTTGACTGTTTTTGTTTTCAAGAATAAAAAACAAAGCACGCTCTAGATTAAGTCAAAATTGTCGAGAACAGCGCTGCTTACCAGAACTTATGATACATTCCCAGCCTGCCACCGATGGAGCTGCCATTCAACTCGTCTTGCCCGACTGTGGACAAACCCCAAATTTTCAAACCGGGTCGATCTTTTTTGTCGGCAATGCCACAACGATCATTCGCTACGGCGGCTTTACTATTCTGACCGATCCCAATTTTTTGCATCAGGGAGAGCACGTGCACTTGGGCTATGGTCTGCGATCGGCCCGTAGAACCAATCCGGCTGTGGAGCTAGAAGACCTGCCGCCGATTGATTTTGTGGCGCTATCTCACATGCATGAAGACCACTTTGACCGGGTAGTAGAGCAAAAATTAGACAAAGAACTGCCCATTATAACGACCCACGAGGCGGCCCGAAAACTCGCTCAAAAAGGGTTCAGGGCCGCCTATGGACTACAACATTGGGAAAAGCGAACCCTTGTCAAAGGCAGTGCTCATCTACAGTTGACCGCCATGCCGGGGCGACACGGGCCACCGTTCCTAGCCTCGTTACTGCCCTGCGTAAACGGCAGTTTATTGGAGTTTCAGCTACCGGACGATCGCCCCCCTTTTCGCCTTTACATCAGTGGCGACACCCTGATGCATCAACCCCTAGAAGAGATTCCCAAGCGATATCCTGATATTGATCTGGCGTTGATTCACCTTGGCGGCACCAAAATTTTGGGTGTTTTGCTCACTATGGATGCTGAACAGGGAATTCAGGCCATTCAGCTAATTGCGCCACGGGTTGCAATTCCCATTCACTTCAACGACTACACCATCATGAAATCACCGCTGAGTGATTTTGTCAGGGCCGCAGAAGCAGCTCGGTTAAAAACTCAAATTCAGGTTTTAGAGCATGGCGATGAATACACCTTTGAAGTTCCTTTTTACAAAGAGTAGCAGGCATGATTTGCTCCTCCACTTTCCCAAGGCCGGGTCGGGGAACTAAACTCGCCAGAGCAGGTCTTAGGCATGCGAAGGGTGGCGTTGGCCACTCCCGCCCGCCTATAACGAACGCCATATATCGAAATCGCCCCTGGTGCCCCGTGCATTAGGGGTTATTTAATTAGGAGCCACCGAATAGGAGTCAGCCGACAGCTAGAGACACAGTGCCCCGGACGGTGGTGCATGATAAAACTGCCCACCTGTAGAGGCTGACCCCATGGCCAAACCCGAGGCACTAAAGCGCATAGTCGTACTTCGAGACGATATTACTCGTCAGAACGTCGATGCGATCGCCAATGCCGCCAATGAGTCGCTGCTGGGCGGCGGCGGTGTCGATGGGGCCATTCACCGCGCTGCTGGGCCAGAGCTACTGGCGGCCTGTCGACAGCTGGGCGGCTGCCCCACCGGGCAAGCCAAAATTACCCCAGGCTACAACCTGCCCGCCCGGTGGGTGATTCACACCGTGGGGCCGGTGTGGCGCGGCGGGCAGCACAACGAAGATGACCTGCTGGCGAGCTGCTACCGCCACAGCCTGGCCCTGGCTCTGGAGTATGGCATTCGCACGCTGGCGTTTCCGGCCATCAGTACCGGGGTCTATGGCTTTCCGCTAGAGCGAGCGACTCGCATTGCGATCGCCGAGGTCAGTACCGCGCTAAAAAATGCCCAGGCGATCGAACAGGTGAGGTTTATCTGCTTTGGGGATGAGGCTTACCAGGTCTATCAATCGGTGCTGGCCGAGACCTAAGCTCTAGCGGTGCCATCGGCATCTTGACCGTTAGGTGAGTCACCTACCCTACGAATGGTCAAAGTTCACGCCAGATTGCCTAGAGCGGTTTTCGCCCACAAAACCGTCACAAAAAGTCTAGATAACCCACAAGCCAAGTCTGAATACTTACACTGAAGCTAGTTAGCTTTAATTCAGGCCATCGCTTTTCTGACCCAGCCGCGATTAGCTATGTTTTTTGGTCGATGGGGTCAGCCATATTTATTCATAAATTAGCTAAAAAAAGCTGTCCAACAAAGCGATCGCACTCTGCAATAAAGCCATGTAATGGAGCCATCGTTGAACTGTGGTACTTCTCCAACGGGCTTCAGCAGAGACTTTTTGAGATGGAGCAAGTCCATGGAAGACATCGCTACTGAGACCAAACCTCACCAGGTTGTCATTATTGGGGGCGGCTTTGGCGGGCTTTATGCCGCTAAGGCCTTAGGCAAATCGAAGCAAATTGAAGTCACCCTGATTGATAAGCGAAACTTTCACTTGTTTCAGCCGCTGCTCTATCAAGTTGCGACTGGCAAGCTGTCACCCGGCGATATTTCGTCGCCCCTGCGAGCGATTCTGAGCCGCTATCGTCGCGTCAGAGTCTTAATGGACACCGTGATCGATATCGACCCCCAGCAGCAGCAGGTAACGCTAAACCATACCACCCTGCCCTACGATACGCTGATTGTGGCCACGGGCGTTAGCCACCACTACTTCGGCCATGACCAGTGGGCCGAGGACGCACCGGGGCTAAAAACCCTTGAAGATGCCCTAGAAATGCGGAAACGAATTTTTGGAGCCTTTGAAGCGGCTGAAAAAGAGTCGGACCCAGAACAGCGTCGGGCCTGGCTGACCTTTGTGGTGGTGGGCGGCGGGCCAACGGGGGTGGAGCTGGCCGGGGCCTTAGCCGAGCTGGCCTCTCACACGCTCAAAGACGAATTTCACCACATCGACACCACCGAAACCCGCATTCTGCTGCTAGAAGGGCTCGATCGCGTGCTGCCGCCCTATCCCGCCAAATTGTCGGCCAAAGCCGCCGTGGCCCTAAAAGACCTGGGCGTAACGGTGCACACCCAATCGCTGGTGACCGACATCAACGACGACGTGGTGACGGTGCGCCAGGGCGATCGCACCGAGCAGATTCGGGCCAAAACCATTCTCTGGGCCGCTGGGGTGCGGGCCTCGGCGATGGGCAAGGTGCTGGCCGCCCGAGCCGGTGCCCAACTTGACCGGGTGGGTCGGGTGATGGTGAACCCAGACCTGAGTCWGCCGGGGCAGCCCAACATTTTTGTGGTGGGCGATCKGGCCCACTTTGCCCACCAGAGCGATGGCGCAGCCTCCCCGGAGGAAAAGCAGCCCCTGCCGGGGGTTGCGCCCGTGGCCATGCAGCAGGGGGCCTATGTGGCCAAGCTGATTCAGCAGCGGCTTCAGGGCAGCGATTTGCCCGCTTTTCACTACAACGATGCAGGCAGTCTGGCGGTGATCGGCCACCACGAGGCGGTGGTGAATATGGGGCGGCTCAAGCTGTCGGGTCTCCCGGCCTGGCTGATCTGGATTTTCGTTCACATCTATTTTCTCATTGAGTTCGACAACAAGCTGCTGGTGATGATTCAGTGGCTGTGGAGCTATTTCACCCGCAAGGGCGGCACGCGACTGATTACCTGGGAAGAAAGCCGCCTGGATGAGCCGGTGGTTAGGGAGCAGCCCCATCAGGGCGTAGCGGATTCTGATCCACTGCGTAGCTCGACCGAGCGAGAGGCACCACTGGTTGCAGAATCGTAGATTTGGAGAGGCTGAGTTGGCAGATGTAGTGATTGGTTTAGACTTGGGAACTGGCGGAGTGCGGGCGATCGCCGTCAATCTGCAGGGTCAGGTAGTGGCCCAAACTACCCAAAGTTACCCCCTGCTCACCCCCCGCCCCGGCTGGACGGAGCAGCAGCCCGCCGACTGGGTGAAGGCCAGCTTGACGGCCCTGAGCGAGGTGGCTGGGCAGATTGAGGGGCAGCAGGCCATCGCTCTGGGGCTGTCGGGCCAAATGCACGGCATGGTGCCGCTGGATGGCGATGGTCAGGTGATTCGCCCGGCAATTCTTTGGAACGACCAGCGCACGGGGGCCGCCGTGGTAGAAATTGAGGCGGCGGTGCCTCGCGCAGAGCTGATTCAGCGGACGGGCAACCCGGCGATTACGGGGTTTCAGCTGCCGAAGCTGGTGTGGCTGCGCAATGAGGAACCCCAGGCCTACGAACAGGTGCGGCAGATCTTGCTGCCCAAAGACTACCTCGGCTACGTGCTGACCGGGGCAGCGGTGAGCGAACCCTCCGATGCCTCAGGCATTGGCTGTTTGAACCTAGCTAGTCGACAGTGGGATAGCGAGATTCTGAGTGCTCTAGATATCAGTCCTGACCTATTCCCTGAGGTGGTCAAATCAACCGCCGTTGCTGGACGGTTGAAACCTGAGCTGGCTGAGCGCACTGGATTGCCCGCCGGACTGCCCGTGGTGGCGGGGGGCGGTGACAACGCCGCTGCGGCCATCGGTTTAGGGATTTCAGACCGCAACCTGGGTCGGGGCAGCCTCAGCATTGGCACATCAGGGGTGATTTTTGCCCCCTGCGATCGCCCCACCCCCGACCCCGAAGGGCGCGTGCACCTGTTTTGCCATGCCGACGGCGGCTACCACCTGCTGGGGGTGACCCTGGCGGCGGGGGGTGCCCTGCGCTGGTACCGCGACACCTTTGCCCCCAGTATCGACTTTGCCGATCTGATGGCGCTGGCAGAACAGTCTGAACCGGGGGCGCGAGGCGTGCTGTTTTTGCCCCACCTGGCGGGCGAGCGCAGCCCCTACCTCGACCCCGACACGCGGGGGGCCTGGGTGAATTTGTCGCTAGCCCACACCCAGGGCGACCTGATTCGAGCGGTGCTAGAGGGGGTGGCCTTTAGCCTGCGGGCGACCCTGGAGGTGATTCAGGACATTGCTCCGGTGACGCAGCTGTTGGCGACGGGGGGCGGGGTGCGATCGCCCCTCTGGTTTCACCTGCTAGCAGATGTGCTGGGGACAGAACTGGTGGCCCCCAAAGCCGAAGAAGGGGCGGCCTACGGAGCGGCGATTTTGGCGATGGTGGGGGTGGGGGCGTATCCGTCTCTGGAGGCAGCGTTTGAGATTTTGCCGGAGGCGATCGAGGCGGTGCAGCCCCGGTCGCAGGCGGCCTATGAGGCGGCATTTGAGCGCTACACCCCGCTCTATGAGTCGCTGAAGGTTGTTAGATAGGGGATTTCCTTTGGTGCCGTAAGCAGTATTAGGAACCCCGTAGGGGCGTAGCATTGGCCCCATAGAAGCTGTCGATATAGCAACGCCCCTAAACCAATGCCAAGACGATACGTATTCAGAATGAACGGCCCTAGATTCAATCGGCGAGATGCCCTGGGCTTGATTGGCGGCAGCCTGATAGTTTCACTACTTGGTTGTGCTCGCAGGCCCTCGGCTTCGGCTGAACTCAGCGGCACCGTAGCCCAAACCTCGACCGGGGCGGCAGGGCAGCCCGCCTGTACGGTGCGCCCCCAGCAGACCGAAGGTCCCTATTTTGTCGATGAAGGGCTGAACCGCTCCGATATTCGCTCCGACCCAGCGACTGGCTCGGTGACACCGGGCGTTCCGCTAACGCTACAATTTCGAGTTTCCCAGGTGGGTGCCAATGCCTGTGTGCCTTTGGCAGGGGCCATTGTCGATGTTTGGCACTGTGATGCCAACGGGGTCTATTCAGACGTAGTTGACCCCAGAGCCAACACTGTGGGGCAAAAGTTCCTGCGCGGGTCTCAAACTACTAATGCTGACGGCACGGTCGAGTTCACCACCATTTATCCAGGTTGGTATCCGGGCCGGGCTGTGCATATCCACTTCAAAATTCGTGACAATACTGCTGCTAACCAGAGCTACGAATTTACCTCACAGCTCTACTTTGACGATGCTTTGAGCGATCGCATCTACGCCCAACCCCCCTACAGCACCAGGGGCGATTCCGGCACGGATCGCTTCGCGAATCGCACCACCCGCAACCAGAATGACGGCATCTTTCGCAACGGCGGCGATCGGCTCATGCTCCCTGTAACCGAGACTGGGGAGGGCTATACCGGACGATTTGAGATCGGGCTAGAGGTGGCGTGAGGGGCGATCGCGTCAAATCCTGTGTATTTACCCCGGTTAGGTTAGGGCAAACGGCGTTTGCCCCTACGGGGTTGCCTTTTTAGAATTGGTGCTGGGTAGGGGCAAAAGAACGGGTGCTGGGTAGGGGCAAATGGCATTTGCCCTCAGGGTTTGGGCTGGTGTAGAAAGGCATCGACCTCCTGGGGGGCGGGCTGGGCGGCGATCGCTCCCGGCTTTAGCGTCGTTAGCGCCCCCACCGCGCTGGCGTAGCGCAAAATCGCTTCCATCTCAGCCGGGTCTTGCCAAACATCCCATCCCCGCTGGCAGAGTTGGTGGAGAATTCCGGCCAGAAAGGCGTCCCCCGCCCCGGTGGTGTCTTGGCTGTGGACGTTAAAGGCCGTGAGTGAAACGCTGTGCTGCTTCGTGGCGCAGGTGCTGCCGTTGCCTCCGTCGGTGAGCAATACGGCCTCACACTGGGGAAACTGCTGACAGATCTCAGCGGCGGAATCGTTATCCAGCAGCCACTCGGCTTCTTCCTTAGAGAGCTTGAGCAGGTCGGCAGTCTTGAGAAAGTTTTGAATGGTTTTGGGCGCGATCGCCTCGTCAGGCCAAAACACTGGCCGCCAGTTCAGGTCGATCACAATTTTGGCCCCCGCCTGCTGAGCCTTGTCCCGCGCCCGCTCCATGGCACTGGCGGTGGTGGGGTAAGCCAAGCCCAAAGTGCCCATTACCAGATACTTTACCCCGGCAAAATCGACGGCATCGATCCAGTCGGGGGTGAGGTGGGCGTCGGCAAAGGCGGCAGGGTCGGGGGCGCTGAAGCCGATGAAGGTGCGATCGCCCGTTTCATCCCGCTGCACCAGCACCGTGCGGGTGGGCAGGTCGGCCACGCGCTGAATTTGGCAGGTTACCCCCTGTTCCTGCAAGACCTGAACTAGCCAGTCACCCAAGTCGTCCTGGCCCAGGGCGCTAATTAGCTGGGTGGGGGTGCCGAGTTTTGCGATCGCAGCGGCCACATTGGCGGGTGCTCCCCCAGGGTAATCGGTGCCGCTGGCGGAAGCTGCACCGGGCGTTTCACCGACCTCAAACAGGCGATCGACTAAGCATTCTCCCAAACAAATAACAGGCTCGGTCATGGTTTTCTCCTCAATTGCTCTAAACCGGCATTGCTGGATGTAGGTATGAATCAAAACTGCAACGTCTCTCGTAGGGGCAAACGGCCGTTTGCCCTTACCCAAATTCACGATTCAATTCAACAACACCCTCTAAACCCATCCATCCGAGCCAGCCGATCTCGGGCAGATAATAGTCATCCCCTTTTCAAAATCGCCGTGGCCGCCGCTTCGTCGGTAATCAAGCCGCTGATTAGCTGACTGTGCAGGGCGGCGCGAATGGCTTCGGTTTTGCGAAGCCCCCCTGCAACGCCGATGATCAAGCGCTGGGCTGGCTGCTGAAGGGGCACGCCAGCCACGCGGCTGTTGGTACCCGCTTGCAGCAGCTTTCCCTGGGCATTAAACGCCCAGCCCGCAATCTCGCCCACGGCCCCCAGCTCAATCAGCTCGGTCAGTTCGCCGTCGTCGATAAAGCCGTCCTCGTGGAGGGGTGCGTTCCAGGCGATGTGGCTAATGCCGACAAAGGTGACCTTGGCCTGCTCCGCCAGGGCCTTAACCGCCAGAAACGATCGCTGGGTTTGCAGCAGGTCGCGTTCTTCTACGCTGGTAGCCACCGCTGGCGTGGGCACCGGGTAGGTTTGCGACCCCACCCGATCCGACAGGTGCATAACCACCTCGTGGCGACCAGCCAGCCCGTAGTGCGACATGTTGCCCACGATCGAGACAATCTTGTGCTGGGGCTGATCCATCGACGGAATTTGATCGACCATAGCCCGCAGGGTACGCCCTGAGCTAAAAGCCAAAATAGAGGGGGTTTTGGCCACCAGGTAGGTCTCCAGGTAGGCGGCGGCACAGACGCCGAGGCCATTGTAGAGATCGCCACCAACAGCGGGGTCGGGCACGACTTCACACATTGCTAACTGAAACTGGTCGCGCAGGGCCTCGGCCAGGGCAATGCAGTGGCTGAGGGGATGGTCGAGGCGAAATTTGATCAGCTTTTCGCTGACGGCCAGGGCCACTAACCGCTGGGCTGCCTGCCGCGACACGTTGAGTTTGGCGGCAATTTCCTCTTGAGTATTGCCCGCGATGTAGTAGAGCCAGGCGGCGTGGGCCGCTAGATCGAGTTTGCGATCGCGCTTCTCTGCATACATGTCTCCCATCGTTTACCTCATCCACCGCTACTCTCTTAAGTAGGACTTCTTTAAATTAAAGATCCACCCAAAGACGGATTGAGCACATACCCAAAGTTAGATTTTTTGCTCAACCCTGCCCTGGTCACCCTACTGCCCCCCGGTAATATCCAGATTAAACCCGGTGATGTAGCTAGCCTCGTCGCTCATCAAGAAAGCCACCCCATTGGCAACTTCTTCCAAACTGCCCAGGCGGCGCAGCGGCACTGAGTCTATCATCTGCTGCTCAACCACCTTAGGATCGGCATCAAAATACTGGGAGCCGACCCCCGCCTGCAGTTCTGTCTGCCGGGTCCACATAAAGCCAGGGCCAATCAGCGAGGGCGATAGGGCGTTGACGCGAATGCCGTAGGGGGCCAGGTCTTTGGCCGCCGTCTGGGTCATGCCAATCACCGCAAACTTGGAGGCGGCGTAGGCAAGCATGTTGGGCGGCCCATCAACCCCGGCATGGCTAGCCATATTAACGATCGCCCCGCCGCCAGTCTTTCTCAGTTGCCGGGCGGCCGCCTTGAGAATGTGAAACACACCCACTACGTTGATATCGATCACCTTCTGGAAGTCCTCTTCGGGGTATTCGTCGGTTTTGGCGAACGCGCCCTGGTAGCCCGCATTGTTGAACACGTAGTCGAGCTGGCCCACCTGCTCAACGGCGATCGCAACCATATCGGTCACCTCTTTAGCATCGGTGACATCGCAACGCACGGTGTACACAGGATTGCCGCAGGCCTTGTCCTTCAAACCCTCGGCGACCTCGGCCAGCCCTATCTCGTTAATATCCAGCAACACAATTGTTGCTCCGTTGGCGGCAAATCGGTGGGCGGTGGCTTTGCCAATTTCCCCTGCCCCGCCGGTAATCAGAATGGTTTTGCCCTGAAAATTGTAGGTTGCCGTCGCGCTCATACAGCTGGCCTCAAGATTAGAACTGCAATCAAGAATTGTTGCGAATACTAGTGAGCGCCTCATCTTTGGGAAGCGACATCAGTATGATTCCATTATTGGGCTTTTGCCCATGACTAGAGCATAAGTTCAATTTAGTTTATTTTTTTAGCAATCCGAGGAGCCGTGCGATGCGCCTTTTTCGCCGCGCCAGAGTGCATGCCAGAGTGCTGGCGGCATTCCTCATTAGCCTGCTGCTGGTGCAGTTGGTCAATGCCTGTTCCGCAGGCCCCCAGGCCGATGGCCGCACTCGCCTGACCATTGCCACCGTCAACAACGGCGACATGGTGGTGATGCAAGACCTGTCGAGCCAGTTCGAAGCCGACAACCCCGATATCGAACTGCGCTGGGTGGTGCTGGAGGAAAACATTCTGCGCCAGCGCACCACCACCGATGTGGCTAGCCAGGGCGGTCAGTTCGACGTGTTAACCATTGGGTCTTACGAAACGCCGATTTGGGCCAGGCGGGGCTGGCTGCGATCGCTCGACGGGCTGCCCGCTGAGTACGATGTCGACGACCTGATCGACCCAATTCGCACCGGGCTTTCTTACGAAGACACCCTCTATGCGGTGCCCTTCTATGGTGAAAGCTCGATGCTCTACTACCGCACCGACCTGTTTGACGAGGCGGGCATTACGGTGTCCCCCAACCCCACCTATGCCCAGGTGGGCGAATGGGCCAGCCAGGTGCACGACCCGGCCAACGGCGTCTACGGCATTTGTCTGCGGGGCAAGCCGGGCTGGGGCGAAAACATGGCCTTTCTCACCACCCTGGTCAACACCTTTGGCGGCCGCTGGTTCGATATGGACTGGAACCCCACCATTGACAGCCCCGAGTGGCAAAACGCCGTCAATTTTTACGTGGATGTAATGAACCAGTACGGGCCGCCCGGAGCCAGCTCCAACGGCTTTAACGAAAATCTAGCCCTGTTCTCCACCGGCAAGTGCGGCATGTGGATTGACGCCACCGTTGCCGCCGGGCTGCTCTCGAACCCCGAACAGTCGCAGGTGGCCGATCGCATTGGCTTTGCCCGCGCCCCGGTCGAGTCTTACCCCAACGGCTCGAACTGGCTGTGGTCTTGGGCGCTGGCCATTCCGGCCACGTCGCAGTCGCCGGAAGCCGCCGAGCGCTTTATCGCCTGGGCCACCTCCAAGGAGTACGTGCAGCTGGTGGCAGAGGAGTACGGCTGGGTCTCGGTGCCCCCCGGCACCCGCACCTCCACCTACGAGAACCCCAACTACCAGCAGGCCGCCCCCTTCGCCGAAACCGTGCTGAGATCCATTGAGTCCGCCGACATCACCAACCCGTCTCCGCTGCCCACCCCCTACAAGGGCGTGCAGTACGTGGATATTCCTGAATTTCAGGCGATCGGCACCCAGGTCGGCCAGCGCATGGCCTCAGCCCTGATCAATCAGGTCTCAGTCGATCAGGCGATCGCCCAGTCGCAGACCGTCGCTGAGCGGTTCATGCGTCATACCGGCTACATCGAGTAGCGCTTGCTTGAGGAAGGTAAGGAGGCGAGGAAGGGAAGAAATTCAAAATTCAAAGTTAAAAATTTTGAATTCTCAATTTTGAATTTTGCACCTCCTCATCCCCTCATCTCCCCCTCCCTTCACCCTTCACTCTTTCCCAAACTATGACGTCCTCTATTGCAACCCCTACCCACTCGCCGCCGCCCGCGCGGACGCGATCGCATCGCTCAATTCCCGCCCGGCTGCTGGTAGCCCCTTCGGTGATTTTGCTGGTGCTCTGGATGGTGGTGCCGCTGGCGATGGCCATCTGGTTTGCCTTCCAGCGCTACAACCTGCTGATTCCCGACGAGCGCGAGTTTGTCGGCTTTGCCAACTTCACCTACATTCTCACCGACCCCACCCTGTGGATTTCCATCGGCATCACAATGGTGCTGGTGGTGTCGGTGCTGGCGATTACGATTGGCCTGGGCACCGTACTGGCGGTGCTGTTTAACCAGGAGTTTTTTGGTCGCGGCGTGGCGCGGGTGCTGGCGATTTCGCCATTCTTTGTTATGCCCACGGTCAGCGCCCTGATCTGGAAAAACATGCTGATGCACCCGGTGAACGGGCTGTTTGCCCAGATCACGCGGGGGCTGGGCTTAGGGGCAATTGACTGGTTTGCCGACTTCCCGCTGCTGGCGATCATCATCATTGTGGCTTGGCAGTGGCTGCCCTTTGCCCTGCTGATTTTGCTGACGGCCATTCAGTCCCTCGATACCGACCAGATGGAGGCGGCCCGCATGGATGGCGCGAGCGCCATGCAGCTGTTCCGCTTTGTGGTGCTGCCCCACCTGAATCGGGCGATCGCCGTGGTCGCCATGATCGAGACGATTTTCTTTCTCACCATCTTTGCCGAAATTTTCGTCACTACCGGGGGCGGCCCGGGCCTGGCCACCACCAACCTGGCCTACTACATCTACCTCAAAGCGCTGCTGGAGTTCGACGTCGGTGGGGCCTCGGCGGGCGGTTTGATTGCCGTTGTGCTGGCGAACGTCGTGGCGATTTTCTTAATGCGCAGTGTTGCTCGTAATTTGGACACCTGATATGGCAACTAATCGATCCAACCGCTGGTGGATTCCGCTGCTGGGCTGGCTAGTGGCCTGCCTGCTGTTCTTCCCAATTTTCTGGATGTTTATCACCAGCTTTAAGACCGAGGTGGCGGCGGTGGCCACCCCACCCCAGCTGTTCTTTCGGCCCACTCTAGAGAATTACGTGGCGGTGCAGACTCGGGCCTCGTACTTTAACTTCGCCCTAAATAGCGTGGTGATCTCCCTGGGGGCGACGCTTCTGTCGCTGCTGCTGGCGATTCCGGCGGCCTACGCTATGTCGTTTTTCCCCACCAAGCGCACCAAGAGCACGCTGGTGTGGATGCTCTCGACCAAAATGCTGCCCGCCGTGGGTGTGCTGGTGCCGATCTACATTCTGGCGCGGGAGACGGGGCTGCTCGATACCCGCATCGGCCTGATCATCATTTACACGCTGATCAACCTGCCGATTGTGGTGTGGATGATCTACAGCTTCTTCAAAGAAGTGCCGAAGGAAATTCTTGAAGCCGATCGCATGGATGGCGCGTCCACCTATCAGGAACTGGTGCATGTGTTGCTGCCGTTGGCCCTGCCGGGAATTTTTTCCACCGCCCTACTCTCGATCATTTTGTCCTGGAATGAAGCCTTCTGGAGCCTCAATTTGACTACCTTTGATGCGGCTCCGCTGACGGCGTTTATTGCGTCATTCTCTAGCCCCCAGGGGTTATTTTGGGCCAAGCTGTCGGCGGCTTCTAGCATGGCGATCGCCCCCATTTTGCTCTTCGGCTGGGTCAGCCAGCGCCAGCTGGTGCGAGGTCTCACCTTTGGGGCCGTCAAGTAGATAATTCCAATTCTCGTAGGGTGGGCACTGCCCACCAGCTAAACCCGTAGGTTGGGTAAAGCTCAGCATAACCCAACAAACCCAGGCAACGTTGGGTTTCACTCCGTTCCACCCAACCTACAACTTTTAACTTTTTCACTTAATAAGGTGAGCCACCCATGTCAACCGTCACGTTACGAGACATCCATAAAACCTACGTTGATAACGAAGTTATTAAAGGCGTCAATCTCGACATTCACGATCGCGAGTTTGTCGTCTTTGTCGGCCCCTCTGGCTGCGGCAAATCGACCCTGCTGCGCATGATCGCCGGGCTCGAAGACATCACCTCCGGCGACCTGCTGGTGGATGGCGATCGCATGAACGACGTGCCCCCCGACCAGCGGGGGTTGGCGATGGTGTTCCAAACCTACGCCCTGTACCCCCACATGACCGTGGCCGAGAACATGGCCTTTAGCCTGCGCCTGGCTGGGGTTTCTAAAGAGCGGCGCATGGAGCGGGCGCGGGATGTAGCGCGAATTTTGCAGCTGGAGCCGCTGCTCGATCGCAAGCCGGGCAAGCTCTCTGGCGGGCAGCGCCAGCGGGTCGCGATCGGTCGCGCATTAGTTCGCAACCCCAAGGTGTTTTTGTTTGATGAGCCGCTGTCGAACCTAGATGCGTCTTTGCGGGTGCAGATGCGCATTGAGCTAGCGGGGCTGCACGAAAGCCTGCAATCCACCATGATCTACGTCACACACGACCAAATCGAAGCTATGACCCTGGCCGACAAGATTGTGGTGCTCCAGGGCGGCATAGTCGAGCAGGTGGGGTCGCCCCTGGAGCTGTACCACCATCCCCGCAACCTGTTTGTGGCCGGGTTCATCGGCTCGCCCAAGATGAACTTTTTGGCGGTGCAGACCACCGGGGTGCAAGATTCTGGCACCACCGTGCGCCTGCCGGGCGATGCCACTATCACCATTCCGGTGCAGCCGAGAACTTTGATGGCAGGCGATCGCGCCACCCTGGGTATTCGCCCCGAGCACCTGCGGATCGACGCCAGCAACCCCACGCTGATGGGTGAGGTCTTGGTGGTCGAGCGCCTGGGCGGCGAAACCTACCTCTACGTCAAGGTCGCTGGCGGCGACACCTTTATCGTGCAGACCGACGGCGACAGTCGGGCCAAGGTGCGCGATCGCGTCCCTGTCTCTATCGACGGCAACCTCTGCCACCTGTTCGATGGCGCAGGTCAGGCGATTCCCAAAGCCGAGCGCCATCCGCTCAGCCTCACCCACCACCCCGAAGTACCGCTACAAACCGAAGCCCCACGAGAGCAAACCTATGAACAGCCCATCCAACCCCACGAAGTCCCTCGTCAAGCTGAATGAGCGATCGCTCGACCAGCTCAGCGATCGCGTGCGCGTGCCCCGGTACGATCGCAGCGCTGTCACCCCCGGCATTGTCCACATTGGCGTCGGCGGCTTTCACCGCGCCCACCAGGCGCTCTACATGGATAACTACCTGGAGCAAAACCCCGGCAGCGACTGGGCCATCTGCGGCGTTGGCCTGCTGGAGTTTGACCAGAAAATGCGAGACGCTCTGGAGTCGCAAGATTGTCTGTATACCCTGGTGGAGCGATCGCCTGCCGGTGACAACGCTCGCGTGATTGGCTCGATCACTCAGTATGTGTTTGCGCCCCATGACCGCGAGGCCGCGATCGCAACCCTGGCCGACCCCCAGTGCCGCATTGTCACCCTGACCATTACCGAAGGCGGCTACTACGTCGTCGAAGGCACCGGCGAGTTTGACGCCGACCATCCCACCATTCAGCACGATTTGCAAAACCCTGAGCAACCCCAGGGGGTCTACGGCTTTCTCACCGCCGCCCTGGCCCGGCGGCGGCAGCGGGGCATTGCGCCCTTTACCGTGCTCTCCTGCGACAACATCCAGGGCAACGGCGACATGGTGGGCAGAATGCTGACCACCTTCGCCAACCTGCAAAACCCCGAGCTGGGCGGGTGGATTGAGGAGAACGTCGCTTTCCCCAACTGCATGGTGGATCGGATCACCCCTGCCACCACCCCCGGCGATCTGGAAATGGTGGCCGACCAGTTTGACCTCGATGATGCCTGGCCTGTCGTAGCGGAACCCTTCACCCAGTGGGTCATTGAAGATCGCTTTTGCAACGATCGCCCCGATCTGGAATCGGTGGGTGTGCAGATGACCGACGACGTACACCCCTACGAGATGATGAAGATTCGGCTGCTCAACACCAGCCACCTGCTGCTGGGCTACCTTGGCTCGCTGAAAGGCTACACCTACGCCCATGAGGCGATGGCTGACGCCCAGATTCGCCAGGCGATCGAGCGGCTGATGGATGAAGTCACCCCCACCCTGCACCCGGTCCCCGGCATTGATGTCAGCCAGTACAAGCAGACTCTGGTGGAACGGTTCTCAAACCCCAAAATTCGCGATCAGCTGGCCCGACTGTGCCTCAATAGCTCGGCCAAGCTGCCCAAGTGGGCGCTGGGTTCCCTACGCGACAGGCTGGAGCAAAATGGCGCGATCGACTATCTCAGCCTCACCATCGCCGCCTGGTTCCGCTACCTGAACGGCAAAGACGATCAAGGCAACGCGATGCCCATCGATGACCCAATGGCCGATACGCTGACAGAACGGGCCAGATCTGGCGGCACTGACCCCATGCCGCTGCTGAATCTGACGGAGATCTTTGGCGACCTCCCCCAATCGCCGCGCTTTGTCGAAACGGTGACCCAGCACCTGCACCAGCTCCATGAGTTAGGTACCGAAGCCACCCTGGCCAAGCTGCTCTAGGCTTTTGGTTTGCCTGAAGGCTGCTAGGGCGTGTCATCAATTGTGGCCAAACCTGGCATATTAAGCCTTGCCACGCCCGACCCCAAGAACAGGCTAGGGGCTGTAAACCTTGATTTTGGGCGTTTAGCAGCTCATTGATGACAGCCCCTAGAACTGGCCCTCCGGTTTCCCTAAATTTAGGGGGCCGGAGGAGCCACAAAAGTAGGCCATCAAAACAGGTATCCCGTAGGGGCAAACGGTCGTTTGCTCTTAAGCAGTAGCTTAAAAACTGCGTCTATCTCTGGTTTAGAGCCCATTTCTAACGACAGAACGCAGCCAGGGTATCTGCGAAAATCTTTTGCAAGCAACCCGGTGCCGACTGCCAACGGCTGAAGGAGGGCGATCGCTACGGCCACCTAAAAAGCCTGGGCAGCTGCGCCAAATCTAGCAAATAGTTAATACCCCAAACGACAATTTCTGCGCCCAGTAGCAGCTGTATCCACACTAGATCGGGCCTGTCTGCGGTCAGCTCGACCCCTTCATAGAGCTGCCACAGGCGGTAGGGCACATAGAGGTAAGGCACCATAACCCAAACAACCGAGCGCAGCTGTTTTAGGGTTAAAAGTTCTGACAAAATTTGCAGCCCCAGGAGCACAAAGTAGGCAGCCAATATCATCCAGACCAACGGCTCGCCCTGCCAGATTGCCCACCCCAAAGCCCCCAGGGGTGGCACAATGCCCAGCACCTGCACCGAACCAAACCAGTATTTAAACCAGTTGGGCAGCGGTTTAGGCAGCTCAAAGGGGGTTACATGACGCCAGGCCCAGCCCGCGATCGCCAAAAACCCGGTGGCTATTACAAAAAATACGGTATTTTCTACCAGCAAATGAAATTCAACAGCCATAGCAACAGCCTGATGCAGCCTAGATATAGTGTGCTATTTCGGCGAATGCCGCCTGCCTCAGCCCAATCTTAGCCTTCACAATCCATTTCAAAGGGTAGAAGCCAGCGATCGCGCTTTCTGCCACCCTAGAGAGGTTATGGCGATGATGGAGGCTACAGGATGAACCTGCTAATTTTTGGCGCAACGGGCGATACCGGTCGTGAGCTAATCAAGCAAGCCCTGGCCCAGGGGCACACCGTCACCGGCTTCTCTCGCCATGCCAATGAGCTAGTCGCCGACTACCCTACGATAAAGACAATCGAGGGGGATGTGACCGACAAAGCCACCGTAGAGAAAGCCGTGCAGGGGCAAGATGCCGTGTTGTCTGCCCTGGGGTCGGCGAGCCTGAAGCGAAGCCCGGCCCTGACGACGGGTGTGAGAAACATTGTCGAGGCGATGGAGCAGTACAACGTGCGGCGGCTGGTTTACCAATCGTCTTTGGGGGTGGGTGAAAGCCGCAAGCAGGTGAGCTTTTTGGTGCGGTACATCATCATTCCGCTGGTGCTGCGCAACGCGATCGCCGACCACGAAGACAAAGAGCGCATCATTCAGCAGAGCAATCTCGACTGGGTAATTGTGCGCCCCGCCGGGCTCACCAATGACGAGCACACAGGCAAGTACCGCGCTGGCGAGACGATCGATTTTGGGGCCAAAATTTCCCGCGCCGACGTGGCCGACTTTATGCTAAAACAGGTCACCGACGACGCCTGCCTGAAGAAAACCCCAGGCGTGTCTTATTAGCGCTTGGATTGACAATGGGGCTAGAGAACGGTGAGGCAGCGCACTGGGGCCAGCCCTGTGGCTAGCCGCTGCCAGGTCAGGCCCGCATCCTCAGAGCCAAAGATCTCTCCCTCGCTGGTGCCAAAGGCCGCGTAATCTCCTTTGGTGGCCAGGGTGCCCGTGTTGATATTGCTGGCAAACCACTCGGGCAGCCCCTGCTCACATTTTGCAAATTTGCCCGGCTGATGCAGAAGACGGCGGTAAAGGGCAGCTTTGCTGGTGCGCGGGCCGGTCGAGGCCGACATCAAAATGGTTTCGCCACAGACGGCGATCGCGCGGGCGTAGGCTGCGTGCAGGTGGGCGCGATCGAAGCGCCAGGATTGCCCCCGATCTTCGCTAATGGCCAGCCCCTCGGCGGTGGCTGCCAGCACCCAGTCGGGTTGGTCGGCAATGGTGCGAACCTCGTGCACATCGGCATGGAAGTCAATGGTTGGCTGCCAGGTCTGACCGCGATCGCCAGAGCGCAAAATGCCGCCCACGTGCACGTTGACGTAAAGATCACCGGAGGGGCTGACGGCAAGCGATCGCACATCGGGCGGGTCACCCCAGGGCGTATACCACTCGTCGTGCCCCTCGACCGCTTCAAAGCAGTTGAGCCGCTCCAGGTTGCCATTTTCTAGGCGAATCAGGCAGGCTCCCGATGTGCCAACTAAAACCGCATCGTTGAGGGGCAACAGGCAGTTTAACTCTAGATCATCCACCGCAGCGACTTTGCGCCACGGCTGATCGGCGGCTTGCTGCCAGATGGAGCTGCGATCGGTAATGGCCCAGCAGCCATTGGGGCCAGCGGCTAGGGCTGTGACATTGTGGCCCTCCAGCTCCACCTGCGGCTCAGGGTTGAGCAACACCAAACCGTTGGCGGTTCCGGCTAGCCACTGCGGCGGTTGGCTTGGCGACTCGGCCATGGCAACGGGTGTCTCGGCTAGCCCAGGTTGGGCTGGGGCCATAGAGGGTCGAGCAACATTATTCATGGCTAAAACCTCCCGTTGAGAGGTGTGGTTTAAAGGCGCTGATCGCTTTTGCAGCTCAGGGCTTTAGGGGTAGTTCTAGGGTATGCAATTCGGCTAGCGATCGCCTCGACCGCAAGCATGAAATAGTCATTTTTCTAACGTTTTCTGGCCTGTATCAGCCGTGCTGTTTAGTATAGTGAAGGGGATGCAGTCGACTTTCGCCAGCGGGCAATCAGACCACAAAACGATGCCAACTCCCCAAGACTCTTCAGATTACTACGCGATTCTAAAGGTCAATCGACAGGCAAGCCTGCTAACCATAAAACAGGCTTACCGCGAGCTAGCCCGCCAGCTTCACCCCGACCTCAACCCCAACAATGCGGCAGCGGCAGAGCAATTTAAGGCTCTCAATGAAGCCTACGAAGTGCTCTCAGACCCAGCAAAACGCCGTCAGTACGATCGCTACGGTGCCCACTGGAAAAAGGCCGAGAAAGGGTACGCGACCACCAGCTACCCCAGCGGTAAACAGCAGAACGACTTTGATGACATGGAATTTGGCCGCTTTGGCCGCTTTGAAGACTTGCTTGGCGATCTTTTCGATCGCTATAGCTAGCGCCTTTTAGCAGCTAGTGCTTATTGACTTAAAGCCTCAACGATTTCGGGCTTCTTCATTTTCCCAAAAGCCGGTATGGCCCTTTCCTTTGCCATTTTTTTAAGCTCTGTCATAGTCAGTGAATTTAGGATTGCTGGGTCTTTAATGGTTTTAGGCAGCGGTTCCGGTGTAAGGTAAAAAACCTGCTTTAGAGCGTCAAGCTTTTTTCCTTTCGTGATTCCGCACTTAAGCTTTGTAATCTCATTTAGATTTTTCCAGTATTGACGGGGAGATTCGTCAATCCTATTAGTTGCAACAGGCAGTTTCACTGCTTTGAGTGAGCTTCCTGGCTGCTCAATCAAGTACTGAAGAGCTGACATAATCTCATCTCTAGATGCTTTAGAAAGATTGACTTTAGGAATCTCCTCGCCCGCCAACACTTTAGAAAGCTCTGCGGCATCATCACTATCATCAGCAATAATACACCAAACCTTTTCAAGTCCAGCCGCTTCAGCTACAGCGTAGATAAAAGTATTGCCAATAACTTCGTATTTATCCTCGCTCACTTCCTTAACAATAACAGGATTCCAGTTTCGCCCCCCTTTCTGATTCAGTAGATGAGCAGCGGCATGAATCAAAAATTCAGGTGTGCCTGTTCCGCTACCTGGATCAATATTATCCAGATAAAGGTACATCAAATTTCCGACGTCACTAAAGTTACTCATTTCAAAAAATACTCCTTAGCAAGACCTTTATAATACTCGCGGGCTGTTTTATCTCTATATACGGCAGGGATTCGAGCAAAAGCAGATCCTGCAATATTGGCATAACTTGGAATCTCAAGAATGTGAGTATCTTGCGTAGATTTTGACCATTTAGGGAAGAAGTAAGGCAATAAATTGTGGCCTTCTTTTTTAGATAATTTGATAATCTCAGCAATCGCCTCTTTTGCGGCTTTAAGCTGAGGATGAGTCATCTTCTCTCCATTGAAGAAGACTGGTAATGGAACAGGTGTTCCATCGCCCTTATGTTTTTGGGTCTCCGGAATAAACTGCTTCATAGCAGTTGCAGCATTCTCTAAGGAAAACAAGTTATTGTGCTTCGTTGGGATCAAAACCACATCCGCAGCATAAAGACCAAGCTGGCTAAAGATTCTCCAGTTTGGTGGATTATCGATCAATATGTAATCGTACTGGGTTTTTAATTTTTCTAAAGCTTTGTGTAAAGTATTAATCTTGATTTCTTGTCGAATCTTAGCTTCTTCAATATCATAAGCTAAAACCTTATCGGCTGAAATAATGTCAAAGCTAAATACCTGTCCGGTTCGTTTTTCAGTCAACGAAAAAGAATGAATAGCATTCGACAAATTGGGTGATTTCTCAGTAAGTGCTTTATAGACATCGCCATCTTGAAGCGGAAGCCCAAGGGAATTTGTCAAGTCTTGTTGATTAGGATCAAAGTCAACGATTAAAACTTTTTTGCCAAGCAAAGTAAAGATGGCAGCAAGGTTGACAGTAGTAGTAGTTTTCCCTACTCCTCCCTTGTTGTTATAAACAGCTATAGTCAGAGCCTTAACAGAACAGTCTATCTTTTCTTTAATTAGCGATGCAATCTCATCAACGTTACTCGAATCCATAGACAAGCAAGGTGTTGCCGGATGAACGACCCTTCCATGTTTTCGGAAAAGCTGAATGTGAATTGAGTTTGTAATCAATCCCCATTGACAAGAGCTAGTATAATCCGCTAGCAAGTACCGCTTAAGTTGGTTAACAGTTTTTTGATAATTGGCAGCATCAGGCGATAGATTTACATCTCTTCCTTTTAACTCGACTAATAACCAAGGATTGGTTTTGGTGTGAAGAAATATGTCATCCTCTCTTGTCTTTCGAATAGCATAATCAACAGGACCACGCCCCGTAGTATATTCAGGATGAATTTCGCCTTGTTGAAAATCTAATACTTTAAATAGAACTGAGCTAAAGATCTCTTTAACAATTGGTTCGGGTGCATTTTCCGGAAGACTTTGAAGCGCTTCCTGGAGTTGTGAAGCCATCATAATCACAAATAGATTTGCCGAGCTGCCTGCAATTTCATAGTACCCAACTGGGCGCTGCCACTATCCCTATGTAGGCAATCAATTATCTAGAAAACAATAATAAAAGAATCAAGCTTTATATAAGCTTCATTCCCCTCGCTAAATTTAGTATGTTTGAATTAGTGTTGTAGCGTTTACTTTCTGAAACAGTACAAGCAAAGTTCTGTATAACTTATCTCGTTCACTCCTGATCACTAAGACTGGTTATCGTTTTGAGTGTTGTAACAAATCTATTCATTAATCACTACTTGTTACTACAGATCAACCAATTGCCACATTGGCCAAGTCTAGAAAATGTGTATTCCCCGTATCAATTTATACGGAACTGAGAATGACTATTGCTGAAGTGCCGAACAAAGTTTTGATGCGCTACTGCTATGCCTAACGCATATTACCCATGATTCTGCCAATCTGATTAAACAGACTGGGCCAGCTCTGCAATGGCTTTAATCAGTTGCTCGATCTCAAGCGGTTTGGCGATCAATCGCTGGTAGCCGCTGGCTAGCGTCTGTTGGTAGTCGTCATCTTGACAGTAGGAGGTGAACGCTAGGGCCGCCACCTGACCGCCTTTTTCGGCAGGTAAGGTGCGAATACTTTGAATTAAGGTGTGGCCACTGGTACCAGGCATGCCGATATCGCTAACTATCACGTCGGGCTGAAACGACTCTAAGCCCTCCATCGCTTCAGCGGCGGAGTTAACAGCTAAGACAGTGGCCCCATACTGAGTCAGCAACGTTGCCAACAGCTCAAGAGTATCGGCATGATCATCGACGATCAGAACTCGAATGGCGTTCAGGTCTGGGGCGGGCGGGGGTGGGACACTGGGCTGGTGATCAGAAGCGTGAGCCTTTAGCACTGGCAAACTAAGCGTGAAGGTAGCGCCCAACCCTTCGCCGGGGCTGTCGGCTGTGACCGTGCCGCCGTGGGCCTCAACCAAATGCCGCACAATCGATAGGCCCAGGCCCAGGCCGCCGTGCTGGCGAGTGATCGAAATATCTTCCTGACGAAATGATTCAAACAGCAGGGGCAAAAATTCGGGTTTGATACCTTTGCCAGAGTCTTTGACGATGACTTGAACCTGGCGATCGCGCTGCTTGAGCTGAACCCCTACCTGCCCTCCCTCAGGCGTAAATTTGATTGCGTTGGAGAGCAAATTCCAGACAATTTGGTGAAGCCGAGTTTTATCGCCAGCAACGCGAAATATCAATCCCTGCTTTTCAGCCCCGGTCAGATGCTCTGGGGAAGCATCGACCCCTTGAACCGTAAAGCGCAGCGCAATCTGTTTTGCGATCGCCGCCGGTTTGACGGTATCGATCGCCGCGGCAACCACCGCATTGAGATTGACGGGCGTGGTTTCAAGCTTTAGCTTGCCGCGCAAAATTTTAGCAATGTCGAGGAGGTCGTCAACCAGCTGGGCCTGAAGTCTGGCATTGCGCTCGATGGTGGAGAGGGCTAGAGCCGTTTTGGCCTCACCGAGCTGGCGGGTTTGCAGCAGTTTGGCCCAGCCCAAAATGGGGTTGAGGGGCGTTCTCAACTCGTGGGACAAAATCGTTAAAAATTCATCTTTGACGCGGTTGGCCCGCTCGGCCTCCTCTCGGGCTAGCTGTTCTCGACGCAGCAGCTGTTCGCGCTCGGCCTCGACGGCCTTGAGGGCGCTTAAATCGAGCACAAAGGCGATGGTTTCTTCCTTGGTTGCGCCCACCTGGCTGTAGCCAATTAGCACCGGCACTCGGGTGCCATCTTTGCGAATGTATTCTTTTTCGTAGGGGGTGCAGGCCCCTTTTTGGCGCGATTCGGCGATCGCGTACTCATCTAGCGGCAGGCTCTCCGGCGGCGTAATCGCAGCCCAGTGAATTTGACGCGTCTCTAGCTCGGCTCGGCTGTAGCCGATAATTCTTAACAGCTCGTCGTTGGCTTTGTAGATGTAGCCATCGGCATCACCGTAGAGAATGCCGACCACGTTGGCATTGACAAAACTTTGCAGCCTAGATTCGTTGTCGGCGAGGGCGGCTTCGGCCCGTCTGCGGTCGGCTTCGGCCCGTTTGCGATCGCTAATATCGACAGTAGATCCCACGATCCGAACAACCTGGCCTCGCTCGTCGCGCACCAGGCAGCCGCGCTCCCAGACATCGACCCAGCGCCCGTCGGCATGGCGCACCCGGTACTCGCTGTCGTAAAGCCCGCTGGCGCTGTTGAACATGGCCTCTAGCTGCGGCTGCAGACGAGCGATATCGTCAGGGTGAATGCGATCGCGCCACCACTCGGCGGTGGGTAGGGCATTGGCTGGGTGAACGCCAACCAGTTCGTACAGTTTCTCAGAGCGGTAGACGCTATTGGTGCTTAAATCCCAGTCGAATACCAGCCCATCGACGGCGCGAGTGACCAGGCGAAAGCGCTCTTCGAGCTGCTTTTGGCGATCGATATTGACGAGCGTTCCCGTCCAGCCGGTGATTTGGTTTTGGCGATCGCGAATGGGCGTAGCTTGATTGATGAACCAGTGGTAGGTGCCGTCGTGACGCCGAATTCGGTTTTTGCTCTCGAAAGGTTCGCCCAGGGTGACCGATCGCCGCCACAGTTGCAGGGTGCGATCGCGATCGGCAGGGTGCAGCACCTCGACCTCGCCCCAGTGCCGCGACTCGACGGCGCTCAACCCCGTGTAGTCGCACCAGCGATGGTTCCAGTAGTCAATAATTCCGGTCGCGTCCGCCGTCCACACCATTTGGGGCATAGCCTCAGCCAGGGTATGGTCTACGCCCCGGTAGCGGTAGTGCGCCAGGCTGGCAAAGGTTTGGCCCACGTCCCACGGCTGAGCCGCCGTAGTATCGGTGTCATTTTGAAACAAAACCTTTGACGCTTCCGGCTGAGGAGGGTGAGCTGATGCTGGCTGGGCTGGCGCGGTGGGCACCTGACCCACCGCCAACGCCGCCTGCAGGCTGAGCACCAGGGCCTCAGGCGTAACTTGGTCTTTCAGCAGATAGTCAGCCGCCCCCAGCTTAAACGCTTTAATAATCAGGGCCGCCACCTCGTCGCCCACCACCACCACAGGTGGGCAGCCATCCCCCAGCTGCTGCCTGAGCATTGCAAGCAGCTCCAGGTCGCTGGGGTCGGCAATCTCCAAAACCACAACATCAACCGCCTGGGCTTGACAGCGCTGCAGAATGCGGTGGGGGTGGCGACTGTTAACCACCTCGTAGGTCACAGCGGCATTTTTAAGCAGATACGGCTCAACCAGGCCGGGCTGGCTAGCCGGGCCTTGCCCCTCGCCCGACGCATTGCCGACGATAATTATGGCTCGATACGCCCTTACCATAGTTCACACCTGCCTGAGACCAGTCGCTCGGCAGAAACGGCAGCAGCCCCACAAACAAAAATTTGCAGGGGCAGAAAGTCGAAATATAAGCTTTGCCCTTGCCGAGAGCTGGTGCAAGATCCTGTCGGAATCAGCTTTGACCTTACCAGCATGCGCAAGACAACGGGAAGCCTGTAGAGGCTCCAATTGGTTTTCTTAGAGTAACAAAAGTCTAGAGTAACCTCTGGCTCCGTAAATCCACCAAAGGAGGGACATAGCCGGGCATTAACCAAAACACCAGAGACAACCAAACCGAGCGCCAGCCCATTCAGAAACAAAACCTACATCAAACGATTGATGGTAGCCGTGCAGCCAGTGGTTAGGATTTGATCAGCGGTTATTGGGCGCGATCGCCATGACTGCGACATTTCTCTGTCAGGAGAGTAATCCATGTTTGTTCCCCCCGGCTTTGTCAGTCGTACTATCACAACTGAGTATGGCCGCATGGTTTACTACACCTCCCAAGGAGAGCCGTGGGCTACCTCAGATAGGGCCGACGAGCGAGAAACTCTGGTATTTTTACACGGCTTTGGCGGCGGTTCTTCGGCCTACGAATGGTCGAAGGTTTACCCAGCCTTTGCGGCAGACTATCGAATTTTAGCTCCCGATCTAATCGGCTGGGGCCGATCTGATCACCCTGCCCAAGATTATAAAGTTGAAGACTACATTGCCATCATTATCGAGTTTTTAGAAGAGACCTGTAGCGGCCCCGCCACAGTCATTGCATCGGCTTTAACGGCGGCTTTTACAGTGCGGGCGGCCATTGAACAGCCCGAGCTATTTAAGTCGCTAATTGTGACAACCCTGGCTGGTCTAGCCGAGTTCGGCCAAGACTACCGACGCAGCGGATTTGCCCAATTTGCCCAGTTCGCCAGCCTGCCGGTCTTAAGTCAGCTGCTCTACAACGCAGGGGTAGCCAACAGCTTTGGTATTCGCAGCTATTTAGAGCAGCGTCAGTTTGCCAACCCTGAGCGAGTTTATCCAGAAATTGTTGAGGCCTACCTCCAATCTGCCCAGCAGAATAACGCTGAGTATGCCGCCCTTTCCTTTGTGCGAGGCGATCTCTGTTTTGACCTGTCAAAATACATCACCCAACTCACAGTGCCTACGGCGATTATTTGGGGCAGAGGGTCTGAGTTTACGGGTCCAGAAATAGGCCACCGCCTACAGGAAATGAACCCCCAGGCGATTCGGATTTTTTATCAGCTAGACGATGTGGGCTTTACGCCCCAGCTTGAGCTGCCCAGCGTTACCGTTGGCCTAATTCGCAAGTTTTTGCCCCAGCTTGAGGGCAGTGCAGCTACTCCATCTCCGCAGGCCAGCGCTGTATAGGTTTAGAAGAAGCTAGACAGCTTGAGAAAATGGCGATCGCGCCCTCTTAACCAGGGCTAAGTTCGTTTTTTTCGCCAAAACACTCCAACAGATTGATTCTTTGGCGGCAACGGCCCGCTATGCTGAGTCTATCGCAGCTATTCGCGCAGTTGAGCCGTAGATACCCGTTTATCTTGGGCGACCTGAGTGGTTTGTTACGTCAATGGGTTGGGCGGGCGACGAAGTCTGCGATATCTTTTTGCCTGCCTTCTGTACCTAAGTGGCGCTACGGTCGTTGGCCTGGGGCCGCGATCGCGAAGGAGGCTGCACATCCAAATTTGGCATCAGCGGAGGTGACCTTACGTGGAAGACCACTCTATTCTCGACTGGATTTCGGTCCTAGGGCCAATTCTGTTTTCCTGGCCGCTGGTGATTGTCATTGTGCTGGTGTTTTTCTACAGACCTCTTTTCAACCTGCTCGAAAAATTTTCGAGCAACAACATTCAAAAAGCCAAAATTGGCCCCTTTGAAATTGAAGAGTCTGAGCAAGCCTACGTTGAGTCGCTCAAGCTGTTGCTAACCAGCCTTGTCAACGACAACGAGTTTGACTACCTCAAGCAGCTCAACACCGATCAAGGGTCTGTTTCCTACGACGGTAGCAACAACCTAAAAGCAGAGCTAGAGCGGCTGTCTCACCTGGGCTTTATCAACGCTAAAACAGATCTTAATCAGCTACCGTCAGCCGGCGAGCTAAACCACTACATAGAACTCACCGAAAAAGGTAAAAAATACCTGACCCTGCGCGACAACTTAGTAGCCAATCAGTCGTCTGAGCAAGGTCAGGAAGAGTAATCGGCGATCGCAAATTCGCCCCAGCTACGGCCGCATTCCGGCTGTGAAGGTTTTGGCTAGCCAGTCAGACAGACTGGGCACCACCCACTTGGTGAAATCGCCATCAACGCGAGATTCTTGAGGCACAGTCTCATAGACATTGTTAGAGTCTTGAGCCGATTTGGGCTCATCGCTGAGCTGAAAGTCAAAACCGATCGCCAACAGCAGAGCATCGACTAGCTCAGGCGAGAGGCGCTGCAGGGCCGCAAGCACTCGACCGACATCTCCCACGTAGAAGTCGCGGGTAACGTGAGTCGCACATTGAACTACAGCGTCAGCCACCAGCTCAGGGGCATAGTAGGGTGGAAAGCCCTTGGGCTTAAAGCCCAACTTAGTTTGAGCGTTATTCCAGAGGGGAGTGTTCATCACGGCGGGCTTAATGCTAGTCACGCCGATGGGCAGTTTTTCGTGCATCAGCTCCACCCGCAAAGACTCTAAAAACCCTTCCACGCCGTGCTTTGAAGCCGAATAAGAGCTTTGGTAGGGTATTGAGCGCAGCCCCTCAACGGAGGAAATATGAATGAGAGCGCCTCGTCCTTCCCGCTTGATTAAAGGCAGAGCCACCATAGCCCCATAGGCCTGCCCCATCAAATTCACATCAATCACTCGCCGAAACTCTTCTGGAGTTGTCTGCTCAAATAGCGCATAAATTACCACTCCGGGCACGTGCACCCAGGTATCCAGCCGTCCATACGTCTCAATGGCCTTATCGCCAATGGCCTTGACCTGTTCAAAAATGGCAACATCGGCCAGAATCGTGGTTGCCTCACCTCCCGAAGCCTCAATGTCTTGCTTTAGCGAGGCTAGCTTTTCGTCACTTCGGCCCGAAATAATTAGCTTTGCCCCCTTCTCGGCCAGGCGCAGCGCCGTGACTCGCCCTATACCGCTGGTTGCGCCCGCGACGACGACTACCTGTTGATCTATAGGCTTGAGATTCATAGGACAAAATCTTTTGTGGTTATTGAGCAAGGTCGTAAGGTTAAAGGCCGCCAGTCAAAAGAATGGAGCAACAATTCTCGCTTCGCCAGCGCCTTTCGCCAGCGATCGGGGCAGCTAATTGGCAAAACCTAGAGCTGAACAACGCTGAACCTGACGCTGATTTCTTTCAGTTTTGAAAGGCAAAGCGCGGAGGTTAGGGCCATCAGCTCAAGCCGCTGGGCTGGGCTTTAGCGCCACACAACGGAATTGACAATACACGCTTCTTTTTAAAGGATATGGGCCAGCTATGCTTCGGCCTTCCGTCGAACGAAAGAGTTTTTTCTGTATAACGAAAAACCTCAAACCGGATTTGACAACTGCTCTAACTACATCTGCCAAACGAGAAATGACAAAGCGCGGGTTTTCTTCTATGACTTTGAACAGCCCAATTCAGCGGGCCGAATTAACCCACCAGCCATGCTATTTGCCGTTGTTTAGCACGCTACCAACCGGCTGAGCTGACAAAATCGTCGATTATACTAGCGGCTTGGTTTACTCCTTGCTCAGAGCGAATAGCGGCGGCGATTTTGCTGGCCTGCTGCCCCATAGAGGGCGTATCTAAGGCCCCTCGAATTGCCGCCGCCAGGTTTTGTGCCGTCAGCTGCCGCACGGGAATGGGCGGTGGAGCCACCCCCAAATAGTTTAAGCGCCTTCCCCAGGCCGGCTGATCGCCAAAGAACGGCACAACCACCGCTGGTATGCCCGCCCGCAACCCGGCCGCCACGGTACCTGAGCCTCCGTGGTGCACAACCGCCGCACAGCGTGGCAAAATCCAGTCGTGGGGAATGGACTGAACCGCGTAAACCTGTTCGGTCAAGTAGCCGCTCTGGTTGTCGCCCCAGCCCGCTATCCAGAGGGCTCTCACCTGGGCCAGTTGCACCGCCTCCAGCAGCAGCCGAGCCATTCTTGGCGGGTCATCGACCGCCATACTGCCAAAGCCAATGGCTACAGGTGGCTCACCAGCGGCCAAAAACGCCTCCAGTTCTGCGGTTGGTTGATAGGGACTGAGCGGCGTTACAAAACAGTAGCCCGTCACATAGGTGGGATGGGAAGACTCTGCCCAATCGGGTGGGGCAGGCAGCACGGCTTCACTGTAGAGGTGCAGGATTGGGATGTGCTGCAAAATTTTGGGCTGAGACAACCGAAAGCGCGGTCCCAGCAGCGACAGTTCGGGCAGCTGATGCGCGGCTCGAAAGCGGTTGATAATGTCTTGATCCTTGGGCCAGCCCAGCAGACTGACCAATCCGTAGCTAGCTCGATTAAGGGCCGCCTGCAAAGCGTTCACCGAGCTTGGAACTTCACCAAAATCGACAAATGGAAAATAGCCTGTTTCAGCAATGGGAATGGCTGAAGTGACAACCATGGGGAGGTTGAGCTTTTCAGCAATGTGGTACACCCAGAGCGACAGCGGCCCTGTAACGATGGCGGCAACGTCGTGGGCGGCGGCTAAAACCTGCTCTAGCTGAGTGGGCAAATTGGCTTGAAACTGCGGCACCGACATCCACGGTAAAAACTCGCCCCGCACAAAGCGATGTCCTTCCTCGGAGTTGAAAAATTGGCGGTAGTCCCCGGCCAGAGAGGCAAATTCAAACCCGTAAGCCTCTACTAGCGTCTGAAATCCTGAGTGGGTAATCAGCTTGGGTCGATAGCCCGCCTGCTTTAAACCCTGGGCCAGGGCACACATTGGCATGACATCGCCGGTAGAGCCAAGGGCAACCAGCAAAATTTTTTGAGCAGCCATGGCATATAAAACTCTATTGCCGTTTCGTTTAGCCTACTATGCCTTCAAAGCGCCTACAGCAGGCGGGTCGTATTTGACAATTGGCCACTACCGTCTTAATTGACGTCTTCTTTTACTATAAAGAAGGTAGATTTAATCTGCTGAACCCCTTATCCGTCTATTACCCCACGGCACCCTATGGCCAAACTCATTTTGATTCGCCACGGGCAAAGTCTGTGGAATGCGGCCAATAAATTCACGGGCTGGGTTGACGTACCCATGAGCGAGCGGGGGCGGGCAGAGGCAACCATTGCTTCGTGTAAGTTGCGCGATGCGGGCTACACCATCGATATCTGTTTCACCAGTATGCTAATTCGGGCGATCGAAACAGCGATCGTTTGCCTGACGGAATGTGATGAGGTACGCGGCGATCGCATGCCGTACATCTGGCACGATCCGGCGGAGCCTGACTGGCACGGTTGGGATCGTCACATTGGCGAACCCGAGAAGGAACTCAAGATCATTCGTTCTCCGGCCCTAGACGAGCGCTACTACGGCGACCTCCAGGGGTTGAATAAAGCCGAAATGTCAGAAAAGTTTGGTGAACAACAAGTTCACCTCTGGCGGCGTTCCTACGACGTGCGACCACCTGGGGGCGAGAGTTTGGCCGATACGGTCAAGCGGACGGTTCCTTTTTTTACGCAGGCTATTCTGCCAGAACTTCAGGCCGGGAAAAACGTATTGGTGGCAGCGCACGGCAATTCTTTACGTTCGATCCTGATGTACATCGATCGCCTGGGCGAAGCTGAGGTAGCCAGCTTAGAACTGGCCACGGGCGTGCCTATCGTGTACGACGTAGATGCCGATGGAGCGTTTACCAACAAAGCAGTTCTGACCCAGTAATGCTTCAAAACTGCTTCAGGGCATTCTTGAAAATCTTTTTTGGCCCTTGCCCCACCGCCTGCTCGGTCGGGGGTTGACAGCCCGCTGCGGCTGTTTACTCTTAGGGTGAATCGACAGATTGCGCCTAAGCAGCTTCAGCCCTTTCGATAGACCTCATTTTGAGCTAATCATTAATTGACAAAATCGGCTATCCTTGGTTTCGCCGACCGCTGGCACAGCTATTAAAGCGACTTACTCTACAAATTTTACCTGAGCCAAAACGACCCACGGCGTGAAGAGGTTGGTAGACTAGACAGTATAAATCGAGGCGATCGCGGTTTTTTCATGAATATCGATCTTGAATATAGGAACTATTTAGCCTATTCGTAACTATAATCAATGTGGAATCGACAAAGAAGGTTCTAAGCCTTCCTTTGCATCGTTAGATAGAGTGACAGGGCAAACGTACTAAAAGATCCTAAAGCGACTCGTCTAACGATCATCACGAATTTCAACGTGTACCCTACGGATGTTTGAAACTATGGCAGTAAAAAGTAAGGAATCTTTGACAGGCAAAGAGCTTCTGGCGAAGGTCAAAGAAAATGATGGTCTGACTAAGCGCGAACTTGCTAAGGAATGCGGCTACTACACCGTCGGCAAAGATGGTCAAGTTCGCGTGAACCTGGCCGAGTTTTATGATGCGCTGCTGTCGGCCAAGGGCATTCAACTTGAGCCCGAAAAAACTAAAGATGGTCGGGGTCGAGAAGCATCCTACAGCGTCACGGTCCATAAAAACGGTCAGATTGTAATTGGGGCCGCCTACACCCAAGAAATGGGCCTCAAGACGGGTGATGAGTTTCAAATCAAGCTTGGGTACAAGCACATTCGCCTGGTCAAGCTCGACAGTGAAGGCAACGAAGAAGGAGAAGAATAGGCCTGAGCTGGGGTAGCTTAATACAGCAATTCCTCACCTGTGAGACAGATTGAGAGCATCTCCACAGCTTGCTAAGGATTAACTGGAGTGCGTCACGTTTAATAGTGGTGCACTCCAGTTAATGTGGCTTAGTTTCTGACAGTTTTTCAAAAGCACAACGACTTAGTTAAGTTACGGCCTGGGTCGCCTCCGCGATCGCTCTAGCCCGATGCGATCGCGCCCTTTGATCTGGCCTGTAGCCCTAGCGCTACGGTAAATGCAGTACAGCGCCACCATCTGCACCAGGTGGTAGACGGCCAGGGGGCTGAGGGGTAAAGCTTGAGACTGAGGGATGAGCAGAGCGCTGGCGGCCAGCCCGGAGGTAGCGAGGCCTGTGGCCATCCAGACCAAGTCTGGATTTGGGCGCTGCTTTGGCGAAAGGCGGTGCTGCTGGTTCAGCTGCCCGAGCTGAACCAGCAGCACAGTGGCCAGGGCGCTCAGGTAGTCGGCAACGCTGACGGCAAAGGCCCAGGAACTGGTGCCTAGCCTGAGTACCAGGGCTAGTTTGGCGATCGCCAGCAGCAGCAGCCCGACGCGCCAGCGCTGGTGTACCGACAGAGCAACGGCAACGAGAATACAAAGGCTGGCGATCGCTAGGGCCAGCACCATGCCATGCCAGAGCCAGAGGCGTTGTTCCCAAACCAACTGGGGCGCAAACCCGTGCAGCGTGCCGCCCAGAAAGGCTGCTCCTCCGACGTTGATAAAGGCCATTGCCCAGAGCCTTGCAACCCAGCCTTGACCCAGCAGCCAGGCCGCAAATAGCAGACACTCTAATGCGATCGCATAGTCAGTTAGGGTCGTTATCGGTTCCGCCATCAGAGACCGTAGATTGGGCTGAGCTGAGCCAAACAGCCATTCTAGCCATTGAGCATGGGGTATAGTACAGCCCAAAGTCGTTCGAGTTGCCCGCTGACTAAGCCCAAAATTCGCCTAAAATTCGACGGCCTTTTTCAATAACGGAAGAACCCAGGCAACAAAAATACTGCTCAAAATAACTATCTCTAAAATGATCAAGCCCGAAATGGGTTGAAACCAGGTTGTCCAGGCTCCTTTTTTAACGGCTAACCACCACTGCGAAAGATGCTCGGGCCAAAGCTTTGGACTATCTTGATCGCGTATTTCTCGTGACAGTATGGACAGCAGCAGGGGTGTTCCGCCCACTTTCGCATTCATTAATAGATGTAATGCGATCGCAGCCACCATCACCACCCACGATATCAGATGGATGTAATACCAACGATGCTGCAGTTCTCCTTTGGGCAGCCAGGTTTCGTCCATCATTTTGCCGCTAAAGAGGGCAAAGGTAAGGGCTAAAAGAGCCAGTGTGTTGGTAAATCGGTTGAGGGTATACCACCAAACGGGCTGACCGACCTGAACCAGCTGAGCGACTGAGTTGGGCTGTACCAGCCGCCGCTGCCCGCGGTGAAATGCATAGACAACAAAGGCCGGAAAGATTAGTAATGTCCACAGGCCAAAGGTGCCGTGGATTCCTTCAATATCTTTGAATACGGGCAAAGGAATTCTGCCCCAGCGGCCATCGTAGGTATCGTAGGTCCAGAAGGCGGTTAAGATTGCCGCTATTAAAAATAGCCCCGTCAAACCATGCAAAATTCGCAGGAGCAGAGGCTGATAGGGTTGTGTTGCTTTCATAAACTACAGTAAATAGTTACCTAAGGTATAAGCAGACCCACATTGTGAACTCAAAACAAGGTGGTCTTGATTAGCTCTAAGCAAGCCAATTTTATCCCATAGGGATGATGTAACAGACGACAGTGCTCAACTCAAATTAGATTTTTGACTGTTCTAAAAAAATAAAGAAGACTTGTTTAGACATAAAAAACGAGGAGAATTGAGACAGCGCTTTGTTTGAGTCGTTAGTATGAATGATGGTTGATGGTTTAGCTACGAGCAGCACGGCTAGCGGTTAGTTTTCAACCTAGTCTCACCGCTTAGGGGCTGAGCGATCGCAAGTTGCAGCCAAAATCGCTTGACTTAGAGTGCGCTCTAACCTTTAAGGTGCAGCTATGGAACCAGAACTCACCATTCAGCAGGTCGCTCAGGCCACCGGACTTAGCGTACACACCCTGCGCTACTACGAACGCTGCGATTTGATTGCACCCATTGGTCGCTCGACCAGTGGCCATCGGCGCTACTCGGCCAACGATCTGCGCTGGATTGAGTTTTTAAACAAGCTGCGGCTGACCGGCATGCCCATTCGTCAGATGCAGCAGTATGCGGAGCTAGTCAGGTCTCAGCCTGACTCCGGGTTTCACCGTCGACGGCAAATGTTGGAATCGCACCGCGAAGCGGTGTTGGCCCAGATTCAGCAGCTGCAAGACAACCTTGCCGTCATCGACTGGAAGATTCAGCACTATAGCGAGCTAGAGGTAACTCTAAATGACTCACTCAAAACACCGCCCCAAACTCATTGGCGAAGCCTCTCCAAAGGAGAATCGGCCTGATACCGACACAGCCCGGTTTAAGCGGGGGTGGCAGCAGCTCACCGCCATTGATGGAGCCGCCGGAGAACAGGTGATCGCCAGTCTTCAAGACATCGCCCCTGACTTGGCTCGTTACGTAATTGAGTTTCCCTTTGGTGATATCTATAGTCGGCCTGGGCTGGATTTGAAATCTCGAGAAATTGCCACGATCGCAGCTCTAACCGCCCTGGGCAACGCCAAACCTCAGCTCAAAGTTCACCTTCAAGCAGCGCTCAACGTGGGCTGTAGCCGTGAAGAAATTATCGAAGTCGTGATTCAGATGGCCGTCTATGCCGGGTTTCCGGCGGCCCTTAACGGCATGACCGCTGTCAAAGAAGTCTTTGCCGAACAGCATTAGTGCTTACCCACTAAGCAAAACGTAAATCAGGAGTTAAACCATGAAAACCCGTAAATTAGGTCAGCTAGAGGTCTCAGCCATTGGGCTGGGCTGCATGGGCATGTCGGAGTTTTACAGCGGTCGCGACGAATCTGAGGCGATCGCCACCCTGCACCGCGCCCTGGAGCTTGGGGTCAGCTTTCTCGACACCGCCGATATGTACGGCCCCTTCACCAACGAAGAGCTGGTGGGCCGGGCGATTCAGGGTCGCCGCGACCAGGTGGTGCTGGCCACCAAGTTTGGCAACGTGCGCACCGCCGAGGGCGGTTGGGGCGGCGTCAACGGCAAACCTGAATACGTTAAACAATGCTGCGACGACTCCCTCAAGCGCCTGGGGGTGGAGGTGATTGACCTCTACTATCAGCACCGGGTAGACCCCACCGTGCCGATCGAAGACACGATTGGAGCGATGGCTGAGCTGGTGCAGGTGGGCAAAGTGCGCTACCTGGGTATGTCGGAGGCAGCCCCAGAGACCATTCGCAGGGCCGCAGCGGTGCACCCAATCACCGCCCTGCAAACGGAATATTCGCTTTGGAGCCGAGAGCCGGAGGACGACATTTTGCCGACGGTGCGCGAATTGGGAATTGGCTTTGTGCCCTATAGCCCCCTAGGGCGCGGGTTTTTGACCGGAGCCTTTCAAACCCCCGACGACTTCGCCCCCGACGACTACCGCCGCCACGCGCCCCGTTTTCAGGGCGAGAACTTTGCCAAAAACCTGGCCCTAGTCGATCAGGTGAAGGCGATCGCGCAGGAAAAGGGGGTTACCCCTGCCCAGCTTGCCCTGGCCTGGCTGCTGGCCCAGGGCGACGACGTGGTGCCCATTCCCGGTACCAAGCGCCGTCAGTACCTGGAAGAAAACGTGGCGGCGGTTGACGTTTCGCTCTCCACAGCAGACCTGGAACGCTTGGATGCGGTGGCCCCCCAGGGGGCGGCAGTGGGCGATCGCTACGCTGACATGAGCACCGTAAACCGCTAGGGCGGGCCGGGTCTAGTCCAAATCCTGTTGCTATTGCGCCAGCGCTCCTGCGTCTCTATGAATACGGGACGCAGGAGCACCACTTGGGCAGTTCGCACGATGAGGATGCGGGTGCCCTACCGCTGGTCTAATGCTGGTCTAAAAAGCCTTTGACCACAAACTCGTTTACCCACTGTTGAATAATCAGCGTTAGCGGCAGGGCCAGCAGCAGGCCCAAAAAGCCAAACAACACGGCAAACACCACCTGAGACAGCAGCGTTACCGCTGGCAGCAGCGAAACCTGCTTTTTCATCACCAGCGGAGTCAAAATGTTGCTTTCGATTTGCTGAATCACAACGTATAAAATGACCACCGCGATCGCTTTCCAGGGGGCCTCCAGCAGCGCGATCGCGGCGGGGGGAAGCACGCTCAAAAAAGGGCCAAGGTTAGGAATAAAGGCCAACAGCCCGGCCAGCAGTCCATTGGCGAACGCGAGAGGAATACCCAAAACCCAAAGGCCGATCATGCTCATCGTGGCAATGATCGTCATATTGAAGAGAATACCGATAAACCAGCCTGAGATTGCCTCTTCACAGTTGTCTAGCACATGGCTTACCTGCTGCCGACGAGACGACGGAAAGAGCTTGAGAAAAATACCTCGATAGGCTTTTGGATTCATCAATATCATGATGATCAGTACCGTCACCAAAAGCAGATTAAGCGCGATCGTGAGGGTATTCGAAAACCAGGTAAAAAATCGCCCAAATATCATTTCCAGGTTCAGGGTCTGAAGCCGATCTAGGATGGCTTCAAGACTTTGCAAATCGTCTATGGCAAAGCCCGGTATAGTGTCTCCTAGGTTGAGAACCCAGGTTTGTGCTCGATTGACCACTTGACTGGTGAGGTCAATGATTGCCTGAAGCTGACTAAAAAAGGGCGGTACAATAATCGCCCCAAACCCGCCCAAAACCAGCAGAACAGAGACAACCAAAATTAAAACTGCCACCCTGCGATCGGCAATACGCTTTTGCAGCAGCCTGACCGCGCGGTTGAGCACAACGACGAAGGTAACAGCAGCTAAAGCCAGCAGCAATACGGTGCGAATTTGCCAAAAAATGTAGAGGCAAACCCCTAGAATGACTAAACTCAACCACTGGCTAAATTTCAATGGAAGTTCCCCTATCGTGTAAACGCAGTGAGAACGGATTAGGAACCAACGCCAAACTTCACCTATCTACTTCCGATTCATTCGGCTCTCGATTCGCCCTGCCTCTCGGCTGATCAGGGTGGGCAGCGATCGCCCCTCCCAAACCGTTTCCGTCGAAGCTAGCTCAGTAGAGCTTGAATCCAAGGGCCTGAACGAGCAAGCTGAGGAAATAGGAAGCAAACTGGACATCACCCTCAGGGTTAATTAACCGAATCTAAATCATCTGACTAATATTGTTGTCTGCTTTCTTAAGATAGTCATCCTTCTCAAGAATCATACAGTTCTAGGTTATGCCTTTTTACAGATTAAATTACCGCCCAAAGAAGGATGGAAACGGGTCAATTATCCTCTTTAATTTAGTGATGAGAGAAGCTATGTAAAAGGAGGCTTTATGGACTTTTTTAGAATTTTGGTTGCGATTTTGCTGCCGCCCCTAGGGGTTTTCCTGCAGGAAGGAATTGGGGCTCAGTTTTGGCTTAACATCCTGTTAACTCTTTTGGGTTATATTCCCGGCATCATTCACGCTGTGTGGGTTATCGTTAAGCGATAGAAAGAGCGCACAGGTAGCTCTAGTGAGCGATCTTGGTGAGGCCCGGTCACAGAATAAACCCGGTTTTATTAGATTTTCGGTGCGTCAACATAGCGATGGCGCATCGAAAAACCATAGAGGCACATTGAACCGCTGCTACAACACACCCTAACGCAGCACTTGATCAATGCTTTGTGCTTGACACAGTTGTCATCAAACAAAACTAAGCCCTGGCCATTGGTCAGGGCTTTTGAGTCTTCACTGTTCTTCGACAGTTCAGTTATCGGTGATTAGCTGTTCTTGTAATTGACTGAGCGTAGGCTTTCACGCCACGCTTTTCTAAGCAGAGGAAAAGCTAAAATTTTTTGTAAGTGGCGGTGCCAACTTAAATTTAGGATGGGTTGGCGACAGCGTAATCTATGCGGGCGTTGGGTTTCGTACCTCAAGCCAACCTACTTTAACCCATAGGGCAGCGGTCTGGTTGCCCGCCCCAAGTGACAAGATTGATGCTCCAGAAAATAACGCTAGCCATTTCAAAAAAATGACTGATTTAACTACCTCAACCTCGATACTTTCTGGAGCATTGACTCAAGACATCATTCAAATAGGGCATAGCCAGAAGACTACACCTGAGAACTACCGTCAGTGCTGAGTTCGCTTTCCTTGATCGTCATTGGGGTGGCACTGCTGTTGGGCAGCTGAGAAGGGTTGCGGGCAGCATTTAGCTCAGAGCCATCCTTCATGAAAGCAGGGGCTTTCTTATCGAGGTAGTTACCCAAAAATGTGTTGACCGCAGACAACACAATCGGCCCCACCAAAAATCCGATGATGCCCGTGACGTAGAAGCCCGGTACAAACAAAGATGCCAACCAGAGACAGAGGCCGTTCACGAACAGAGAAAAAGCTCCGAAACTGACGGTGTTAATGGGTAAGGTTAGCGTCTGCAGAAAGGGTTTAACAAACGCGTTGACGATACCTACAGCACCAGCGGCGATCGCGGCAGCCGTAATTGTGTTAATGGTTATACCAGGTACCACCAAATCGACGACCAGCAGACTTAAGGCTGTGGCTAAACCAGACAAAAAGATACTCCACATAGTAAGCTCCTACTTTTATTTACACAGGCACACGACTCAAAGCCATAAATTCAAACCTAGAGGACAAATGCTGTGGAACAGATGGCCTCAGGACATCAGTTCGAGTCGCTGACAGCAGCGAGATGAATTTCTACACCTGCTATACCTCTTTTAGGTTAAAGAAAACTATCTGCCGCGACTTCTATCCTGGGAGCCATTTTGGCCAGTATTGCCCCAGCTTAGCTCCAGCAGTAGGGTTTGCCAGTCGATCTACTTTTAAGCATGAATTGAGACAAAGCCGTATGCAGAGTTACCCTAGCTGCACAGGTTTGGCAGGCCAGTCGCGTTTGTGAGTTACGAGCTGGAGGAACTCTCAGAACAATTCGCATCTTCGCCGTGTTCGAAGCCTATTCGACGGCATCGTCGGTGAGTTCTTTATATTTGAGATATTTGAGCCAGGACAGCAGTGCAGGCGCGAGCATCACCGGATGTCCGCTAAAATCACCTATGGCTATCGGAGATTGAGTTCGGTATGGCGCGTTGGACGACAGCTCAGACTCTCAAACGGGGTTGGTACCAGTTTTGGCAAGATAGTCGCCAGGTGCCTCAAAAGATTTGGCGACGGTGGGCGGGCACATTGGCGATTGGGCTGGGGCTGTGCGCGTTGATGACCCTGGCCCTGACCGTGGGGGTTAAGGCCTACACCGACCAGGGGCTGCAGGCCTGGGATGTCCGTATGCTGACCGTGCTGGCCGATCGCCTGCCGCTGAACTTCTCGAGGGCCATTACCTGGGAGTCGCCGGGCAATTTGCTCGGCATGTTGCCTGTGGTGACGGTGTTTGTGGGCATTATGGTGGCGCGATCGCGGCCTCTGCTGGCCGCTACCATGCTAGCGGCCTACGGGCTGCAGTTTGCCCTGGTATGGATTGGCTGGGGCTATTGGAACCGCGATCGCCCCGATCTAATTGCCAATGGGGTAGCAGCTTCGGGGCTGCACTCGTTTCCATCGGGGCACGCGGTGGTGGTAATTACGGTCTACGGTCTGCTGGGCTACCTGTGGGGTCGCGCCTCGCGCAGCTGGGTCGAAAGGGTCTTGATTACCCTGGCCGTCACCGGCTGGATTGGTCTAATTATCAGCTCGCGCCTGGAACTCGGAGCCCACTGGCCCAGCGATGTCGTAGCTGGGGTGGTGATTGGCCTTCTGTGGCTAACAGCGGTTATTGTGGCCTTAAAACGGGTTGAGGAGGCACTGTAGGGCCAGTGGGGCTGGCCGATCAGCACGTCTACCAGGCGATCGAGCGCCAGATGGGGGGCGTAGGCGCGATCGCCTCCGGGTCGCACCGATTGACTCAGACTACTCCTGCCAAAGCTCAGGTGTCGACCCTGGCAGGATTTGCCTGCTGCTAAGCATTGGCCTCAACCGCTGCCGCACCCTGCTCAATTAAGACTCAAAGAAAACCCCCATCGCTATGGATGGGGGTTGGTAGCACAGCTAAATTTCTAATGGAGCCTGCCTGTTCTTGCCGCAGTACAGGGCGCTAACCCCAGGACAAGCCCTTACTCATCCTCACTCAGGTAGGCCTCGTCCTCCACTTCAACTTCAATATCTTCAATCCCTGTGACGGCAGCACCAATTTCTAGCTTCTCTCTGACCTGAGCTTCGACCTTCTGGGCAAACTCGGCATCCTCTTGCAGGCGCTGGATCGTATTCTCGCGGCCCTGGCCAACGTTGTTGCCCTCGTAGCTATACCAGGCCCCTTTGCGAACAACCACACCATGCTGTTCGGCTAGGTCAATCAAGCAGCCCATGGTGGAGATGCCTTGACCAAAGAGAATGTCAAACTCGCCAATCCGAAAGGGGGGAGCAACTTTATTTTTCGCTACCTTCACCTTGGCGCGAATGCCGTACTCTTCGGTGCCCTTCTTTAGCGTTTGAATACGGCGAATGTCCAGGCGCACCGAGGCGTAGAACTTGAGCGCGTTGCCGCCGGTAGTCACCTCCGGGTTGCCGTAGGAAATACCAATCTTTTGCCGCAGCTGGTTTAGAAAGACGACCGTGCACTGCGACTTGCCGATGCTACCGGTAATTTTCCGCAGCGCCTGGCTCATTAGGCGGGCCTGAAGACCGACGTGGGCATCGCCCATTTCGCCCTCAATCTCAGCGCGAGGCACTAGCGCGGCCACCGAGTCTACCACCACCACATCAATGGCAGACGATCGCACCAGCTGATCGACCACCTCCAGCCCCATCTCACCCGTGTCGGGCTGCGAGACCAGCAGCTCTTCGACGTTGACACCCAGGGCGGCGGCGTAAATTGGGTCAAGGGCGTGCTCAGCGTCGACAAAGGCGGCCACCCCGCCCGCCTTTTGCACTTCGGCCACCACATGTAGAGCTACGGTGGTTTTGCCCGAGCTTTCAGGGCCGTAGATTTCGATCACGCGCCCCCTGGGCAGACCGCCCCCCAGGGCCAAATCGAGGGTTAGCGCTCCGGTGGGAATAGTCTCAACCTTCATGCGGGCAGCATCGCCCAGACGCATAATCGAGCCCTTGCCAAAGTTGCGCTCGATCTGACCCAGCACCATGGTCAGCGCCTTATCTTTCTCGGTCTGTTCTTTGCCTTTTTTCGCCGCCATAATCGCCTCGGTACGGTGTTACCAGACCCCTGAACCCTGAGACAGTTGTCTTTGAAGAACCATTATAGTACACTTGCACTTAATAGCAATAGGTAGTTATCCAAACGGCGGGCGGCCCGCTGGTCTGGCTGTAGCTTACCTGGGCTGGTTATAACTAACGTAGAGTCTCCACCTAGAGCCTCTGATCTAGAGCCTCCGCTGGGGGGAGTAAAGCCAATGGCAAGCGATACGCTAAATACCCTAATTGCCTTTCCCGAATGGATTGTAGCGGTGACCCAGCGCCACTCAGCCGGGTTCTTTTGCTGGGTGATTACGCCCGAACTGTCAGCCCTCACCGACGGTGAGGCCTACACGACCAGCCAGGCCGCTCTAGCGGCGGGGCGCAGTCTGGTGCAGTGCTCCATTGGCCAGCAAATCGACTTTAGCCGCTGCCGTCTGTACGACTAAGGGTGGTAGCGCTGGCGATCGCCCCAGCGACCCAGTGCCGCAGCAGACTTAGCTACCGCAGCTACAAACATCACTGGAATAAGCTCTTGCAGATGGGCTAAAACCAATTCAGTAGGGCTAGCGCCGACCTGTTGCTTTGCCAAGCTTTATAGCCATCGCCAAAACGGTTAGGACATGACTTGTATCCCCTAAAGCGGTGGCTATATGCCATGACGCTGTCCCAGTTTTTGCCACTGGAAGAGGCCAACGTCCTAAGCGCGATGGCCATTGCTATAATTTGTAGGCTGGGTGAAGCGCCAGCGGAACCCAACAAAGGCTTGCTGCTGCTGAGTTTTCTCCTTTGGAGACGCTGCGCGAACACTTCGTTGCACCCAACCTAGGCGAACCCTAATTTTCGGGATTCACGCTGCACTAGGTCATAAAGCTGAGCAGCGTATCCCAAAGAGCCGCATTGTGTTCGGCGGCGGTGAGAATGTCATCCCACAGGGCCGGCGGAGCCTGAAGCAGCGTGTCGTGGATAATGATGTCGGGCCAGTCGAGCCGAAGCGGGTCGGCCCCGGCAACGCCTGCGGTCTGCATGGCCGTCAAAAACTCCTCGGCAATCAGCCCGTAGCCAATGGTGGTGGGGTGAATGCAGTCGAGACTAAACAAGCCGCCCTGGAGCCGGGTTGCGTTTTGAGTGCTAAACCGCAGAATACTGGGCACTGGCTCAAGGTTGAGCAGCGGATGGTCAGGGCGACCTTTGCGGCGACAGTACTCAATCAAAGGCATGCCCGGAGCATCGGTGCTGTTGTTGCGCTTGACGGCCAGGGCGTCTAGCATGGCTCCGGTCTCAACGATGGTCCACGCCTGGCTCTGACGACCCACGACGTCGCGAATTACCTCATTGAAACCATCGACGCGCTGATCAATAGCGATCACCTCAGCCTTGGTGAGGTGGCGACGCTGGGGCGGATCACCAATGTTGTAGGGGCTGGCAAAAAACGAGCCGTAGTACTCAAAGTATTTGCCGTCAAAGTCTCCTAGCCCCTGGGTAATGGGCGGAATGGTGACGTGGGGTACGGTGCCCACAAACACTTTAGTGCTGGGCAAAATGATCTTGGCCACGGTCTCGACCAGGGCGGTAAAGTCGCGCTGAAACAGATTCAGGTTGGTGAGGTTCCAGTCGCGGCGGGCCTGTGGGTCGTTAATTTGCCCCTTTTGCTCAAGCTGCTGCACATCGGCAGCGGTCATGTCTTTGATGTTCAGGTCAACCACCGTACCCAAGCAGTCGTTAGAGCCTAGCCAGAGAATAAGCGCATCGAGTTGCCCGTCGCTTTGCACAATGGCTTTGAGGTTGTGCACCTGCGTCCAGCTAGCCTTTTGGGCCTGAAAATTGGGGTTTAGCACCTGCTTGGCCGTGCGGTACATGGGGGCCGCAGGCAGGCCAAAGAAGTCGTCTTCGAGCCATCCTTCAGCTCGATTAATCGCTTGGTCGCAGTAGGCGGAGGAGACCGTCATGCTGTCGATGACCTTGAAGCCCCACACCGCCAGGTTGTGATAGCAACCGCCGTAGGAAGCCGGTCGAGATCCAGCTCCGCGTTCGTAGAGGTCTTCGACCCGATCGACGTACTGGTTGAGCAGGGTGGGCAGCCGCACAACCCATTCCCAAGTGCTGATCTCCTGGCCCAGGGATTGCTCCATCGATCGCAGCAGATCTTCAATATTGACGGGTAGACCGCTGCCCGCAAACGACGGAATCGGAAATTCGCTGGGCACTCTCAAGCCCATAGCCCTAGCGATTAGCGTTGGGTAAGCCAAATCGGTGCGAAAAATAGCCCCGCTTTGAAAGCCCTGGGTGATGCTGTCACCGATCGCAACCAATTTAGCCATCGGGTTCAGTCTCCTTAAGTGCTGTGCTCTGGGGCTGGTGACAAGGGCATGCCCCCGTTCTGACCAAGTTGATACCCAAGGGCTGCCGAACAGAGGTGATTTAACCCTGCTCAACCAGGCCAGGGGCGATCGTCTCTAGTTTAAGTCACCCAGGCGATCGGGCGGCCAAAACCGAAAGACAGCCCGGCCAATCAAGTGATCTTTGGGCAAAAAGCCCCAGTAGTGGGAGTCAAAGCTCTTGTTTCGGTTGTCGCCCAGCACCAGGTAAGCATCGGGAGGAACGGTCACCGGCCCGTACTGGTAGTCAGGTTTGGCGGCGATGTAGGGCTCTGGCTTCGACTCGCCATTGATGTAGAGCTGACCGTCTTTGACCTCGACCACATCTCCCGGTAGCGCCACCAGCCGTTTGATAAAGGCGTCTTTCTGGCCAAGGGCATCGGGGGGCCGAAACACCACAATGTCGCCCCGCTGAGGATTGCCAAAGTCGTAGCTAACCTTGTCGATAATAAGGCGATCGTTGACCTCCAGGGTAGGCAGCATCGACTCGGAAGGAATATAGCGAGCCTCGGCCACAAAGGTCCGCAGGCCAAAGGCCAGCAGCACGCTTAAACCCAGGGTCTCGGCGGTCTCGCGCAAAACTCCCTTAACGTTGGCAGCCGGAGGGGTCTGAGGATCAGAGGGGCGGCTATTGGCATTGTGCATGGGCGGACGGCAAATGGGTAGGGGATGATACAACGGTCAAAAGACCAGGGTAGAAGGCGATCGCCTGCCTGATTTTATCTGGATCTTAGGTTGATGAATCCTATGGTAGCGCCGGGTTTTGTGCCAGCGCTTTAAAAGGCTGCCCGTAGAGGAACGTTTTGTAGCTTTTAATGCACATTGCCCTATTTACTCCGCAGACCTGAGCTGCAGCCCCTTAATCAAGCAGAGGGGCCGTAACCAAGATTCAGCCGTGGGATAGCCGTTTCGGCATCTCACCGTCAGCCAAGCTGCCCACTCACATTGACTATTCACGCTTAGTGGCTGTACAAAACTACGTTATAAAAACTCTTCTACACATAAAAATCCTTGCTTGAGCCGCCTCAGGTGTGTCATCAATTCTGACCAAAAGCCCTATTCCATCGGCGTTGCTACGCCCGACCCCAAAACACAGGGTAAGAGCTGCAACCGTCGGTTCCCGCAGCACAGCGGGTAGTTAGTGACAGCCCCTAGGATTGAAAGCTGATCTTGCTTTGGGCCTGGTCTCGGTTGGTGATTGTGCAGGACAGCACGGTGCCATCCTCATCGGTGACGATGCTAACGGCCTGGGGGCACACGACCCGGTGGGCGTAGGTGGCTTCGCCCAGGCCCTGGGGACGGCCCACGGTGACAATTAAGTCGCTGCCACAGTCCGGGCGATCGCCTGTAAAAGCGTAGGTGATGGCGTAGAGAGGGGTGTGGCGCAGCACTTCAAAATCCCCCAACTGGTTATCCAGCAGCTTTAGCGTAATCAACCGGCCCCGATTTTCGTCGGTGAGCTGGTCAAAAAACTCTGACCACACCGCCGGGGGAATGTCGAGCTGATAGCGCTTGTAGGATAGGCCCAGTTGCATATTTCACCTCCTCACAGTAAGCGGCCAACAAGTGGCCTAAGTATTGAGCCTCAGTTGAGCCTCAGCTTAGGGGCGAGCTATGTCATTGATATGGCGATAGTGTGACGACGAGGTGTTCTTACGGGCACATGCAACGGTTGGCCAAGCCTTCTGCATCCCCTCAAAGGTGGGTTTTAATCCGCTTCAAAGTCACCTTCTGAAGAGAACTTTGAGGGGATCGCTTTTGGCGAGGACTTATACGAAATTCGCCTTGAGAAACCACAGATTAAAACAGAGATCTTGTAGGGGCATGGAGTGCAGTGCCCCCAAAAATCGGTGTAACCAAAGAGGATTCGACATTACAGGGATCGCTAACGTTGGTCAGTAGTCCCCCAGTCTTTAGATACGCCCTGTTCCTACCACTGAGGCGACTGGATAGGTTCTAGGCGTTGAGTAAGTTAAGGGCTGCAACATCGCCGCAATATCTCTGGTATGGCGCTGACACAAAATTGCCATACGGGCTAATTACCGTTAGCTACCAAATCAATCGCTTTCTCACACAAGAAGGATAAACCCATGGAAACCTGTGTGCGCAATCGTCAAATTTTACCCACTGGCCCTCGCCCCACGTCGCTGGCTTCAGGTCGGCCTGCTGACGACTTTGAACGTCTGCGCCACGGCGAGATGGGCAAGCTTTATCTAGAGCAGGGCTGCTACCAGGAGGCCCTAGCGCAGTTTGAGCAGGCCCTGGCCCTTGACCCCCATCAGGCCGAAAGCTGGTGCAGCCGTGCCGATGCCCTGAGCTGTTTGGGTCGTTACGAAGATGCCCTGCAAAGTATTGAGCAGGCCCAGGCCCTGGCTGGGTTGGCCAATGCTCGTCTGTGGGTACAAAAGGCGGTGCTGCTGATTCTGCTCAACCAGCCCAGGCTGGCGCTGACCTGCTGTAACCAGGCCCTCTGGCGATCGCCCAGCCACACCCAGGCCTGGCTATTTCGAGGGGTGGCCCTGCACGCATTAGGCAAGTTTCGGGCCGCCTATCGCAGCTACCAGCGGGTGCTGCAGCCCGCTTCGCCCGCCGTTGCCAACTCGGTTCGCAGGCTGTGCCACGACCTGGCGCTAGATCAGCAGGCTAGCTGACGGCGTGCATTCGCTCTGTCTTTTTTTGGGCTAGGTTGGCCTACCCCGACAGTGTTTTGAGGGGCGATCGCCTCGGCGAGGGAGCTGCATCAGGCGGTGTTGGCTGAGGCCCACTGCTGCAACCGGGCGGCGATCGCGCCTTGCCCAGCCGTTGCGCCCCAGGGTTAGGGCCGCTCAGCAGGCGCAATAACGCCAAAGTAGCCAAACTGCATGGCCAGAAGGGTAGCTCAGCGCCATACACTGAACCTAACGACCCTGTGCCAACCGCTGGCGATCGGGTCTGTGCCGTTCCTACATTTCGTTGATGATGCATGTAATTGCCGCCGGAGCTGAGTTTGGCCTCCTTGGGCAGTTGGCTTCCCCTGGACCAATCGCCTTTCAGCTTGGCCCCATTACCATTCGGTGGTACGGGCTGCTGATCACATCCGGGCTGCTGTTGGGCATTACCCTGGCCCAACGGCTGGGCCAGCGGCGCGGTCTAGACCCAGAGCGCATTGGTGACCTGTCCATTTGGCTGGTGCTGGGGGCGCTGCCCGGTGCGCGGCTCTACTACGTGCTGTTTGAGTGGCCGCGCTATGCCGATCGCCCTCTCTCAGCTCTGGCGATTTGGCAGGGGGGCATTGCCATTCACGGGGCCATTTTGGGGGGTGCGATCGCCGCGCTGCTGTTTGCCCGCCGCTACAAAATCCCCTTTTGGCAGCTGGCAGACGTCGTGGCTCCGGCCCTAGTGCTGGGGCAGGCGATCGGGCGCTGGGGCAATTTTTTCAACTCCGAAGCCTTTGGTAGCCCCACATCGCTGCCCTGGCGAGTCTACATTCCTCCGGCCCAGCGTCCGCCGGGGCTTGGCGATGTCGCCTATTACCATCCCACCTTTCTCTACGAGTCGCTGTGGAACCTGGGGGTGCTGGGCCTGGTGCTCTGGCTGTTTTTTTGGGGCCTGCGCCACCCTGGACGGCTGAGGACTGGCACTATCTTTTTAATTTACTTCGCCACCTACAGCCTGGGCCGCTTTTGGATTGAGAGCCTGCGCCTCGACAGCCTAATGCTGGGGCCGCTGAAAATCGCTCAAGTCGTAAGCCTGACGGGCATTACCTTTAGCGTGGTTGGGCTGCTGTGGCTGTACCGGCTGAAGCGCCCCCTGCCGGATGTGGTCAGAGCCGAATAAGCGGCGGGCTAGAGCCCTGGCGGTTGTTATCCGATGGGTAGCCAACGCGGCTCAACAACATTGGGAATGACCAACTATAGCCGTCGTTTCAGAGAAACGGCTATGGCCGTTGTCGTCATTGGCTACCGTGCCAGCGATATGAACGATTAGTACTAGACCCGGCAGTCTAGGTTGCTAGCTGCTAGTACTTGACCAACCTAATTGTGACAGGCTCTAACGGTCTAAGGGTGCAGGGTACAAGGTGTACGGTTCAAGGACTGCCGTGAACCGTACACCTTACACCGTGGCCCCACTGACCTGTCACCTTTGGATTGGCAGACTACTAGTTAAAAAGCTCGGTTCTGGAAGGCTATCAGGCGCGTCATTGACTCAACAAAGCTAACGACTGCGGCAAAGTTGGGGCTTAGCGTCGTCCAGAGGTTTCAGGATCTTTGCTGGGCGTTTCTGCCGAGCACGGAGGAATTAGCGCTCGGCGAACAAAACGGGTGATGTAGAGAGCCGCCCCCAGCGCGAACACCAGGCCCACCCCCTGAAGCGCTACTTTTTGTGCCGTAATTTCGCTGGTGAGCAGGTAGGAGCCAAACGACCCCATATAGGTGTAGAGCGTAATCACGGGCAACATGCCCACCCACGAGAAGAAAACGTATTGCCAGAAGTTGACGTTGGTACAGCTAAAGCCATAGTTCAAAATGCTCGACGGCAGCAGCGGCGAGAGGCGGGTCAGCAACAGCACTTTCCAGCCCTTGCGCTCAACCGCTTGATCAATGCGAGCAAACTGCGGCCGTTTTTGCACCCAGCGACTGATGCGATCGCGGGCCAAGGTGCGCCCAATCAAAAAGCAGCCCACTGCACCCAATATGTCGGCAATTGACGCTACAACCGTACCCTTCAATAGCCCAAACAAAGACCCGGCCACCAGGATTAAAAGAATGTTAGGCAATCCCAAAATAGTGGCAACAAAATATACCAGAATAAAGGCGGGGACTGCCCATATTCCCAGCGTGGCGAGCTTCTCATTAACCACAGTAAACCACTCAGCTAGCGGTAGCTGGCTGCCGACCAAGCTGATTAAAACCCCGACCAAAATTAGCAGCCAAAACCGGCGACTACGTAGCCAGCTAAATGTCATAATCGTTCGTGCGAAATCATTCTTTAGCTAACCAATTAAAACGTGAAGTTCCCTCTCTCTTAATAGTGAAGGTCATTCACGCCAGAGATAGGGCTTCCCCTGCCCAAGCCAACTTTGAGTAGATCTACTTATCTTACTCAGGTAGGTGCTAACGCTGAGGTAGCTGAGACATAGTGACTCGCCGCAGTGCGATCGCGTCAGCCATTAACCCACAGAATAAACCTCAAATTATAGACTGGATCCCCCTAGAACGTTTTGGGGGGTTAATTCAGACGATCGCCCGCTGGCTGCCGCTGCCAAAACCTAGTTGGGTCTCAACCTTGATCCAGTGCTCACTAAAATGTCACATTTACTCCTTAAGATAGATGTGTGGGATAGTTTATTGAGGTAAGGGCCAATTCTATCAGCACCGTTTGCTGAGTAAAGGCGCGATCGCCGTCCCATTCGTCCTAAACCTGCTCCCTAAGCCGCTTTCTCACCATTGCGCCTGCTTCCCTACGGTTAAGCAAGCGTTTGTCCAATAGTATTATCACTTTAGAAAAGTACTGCCATGCGTTATTCATCTAGAGATTCAAGCTATGAGTCTGCCAACTCTATACCTAAACGCTGGCGTTCAAACCTTGACGACAAATCAGAGGTTGATACCGCAGGTGCCTGTCCTGAGCTGGATACGGTTTTTAAGCACAGTTCAATCCATCGCACACCGATTCATTACCCAGAGGGTTCTATATAGGGCCAACCACAGCTTTGCCACCATGCTGGACTACAGCCTGGAGAAAATAACCCGCCTCAATGTGGCCAACGACCCCAGCCTGGAACGCTCAGTTCGCTCTAACCTACGCTAAAAACGATCGCGCCCCCAGTTAGTTCGGAGGCGCGATCGTTTTTAATGATTAAAACCAGGGCTTAATTAGGCGTCTTTAGCCCGACTAAAATCGCTATAAAACAGGCTCAGCAGAGCACCACAGCCCAGCAGTTTAATCGCTTCCAGGCCAAAGTACAGGCCGTGCATGTGATCCATAGCAGGCGGTATGGCGGTGGCGGTAGCAAATGGGTCTAGAGATGCGCCCAGCGCGCCCATAGCTGGGGCGATCGCGTAGGTCAGCACCAGCGTAATGCCCAGCAGCACCACGGCTATTTCGGTTGCCCACCGACTGCGGAAGCCGCTAGCAATGACATCCTGCTCGTGACGAGCCTGACGGGCAACCAGCAACCCGGTAAGAATGACGCCCACGCACAGCAGTTCCAGGCGATTAAACACCCAAAACATGGCGTAGCCAGCCGGGCCGAAGTCGGGCTGGCTCATCATGCCGCCCACAAACAGGCCGGGCATAATGACGAAGTCCATCAGCAGGCTGCTGCTGAACCAGAACATGAGCGCAAACAAAACGGCCCCAACCCAGCGGGTGGGCCTCGCGGCAGTACGGTGAGATAGCGTATTCATTGATGTAGGCCTTGTGAATTATGAATGGTGAACCGCCGTTTAGAACTCTGCTGTCTAGCTGAGTTCCTGATTTATCAATGATTTCAGCCTAGCGAACTTTACTAGCTGCCGATGTGAACTATTCTTTCGGCATCGTTATTTCGGCAGGCTTTTTACATTGGTATACAAAGACGCAACCGTTGCACCATGCGGGTCTAGGGCGATCGCCTGACCGCTGCGATCGCCCTAGACCGTAAAAAACGTAACCTCCTGTTACAGGCAGCAACAGTTCGGATGGCCCAATTAAGTTGTCGAGGTCGTGGTACGACTGCAGCAAAGCAAAGGGGTTGTTCGGCTGAAAAAGCGTTGGGTGGTCTAGAGCACACCCGGGTGACTGTTAGCGTGGCGTCGCCAAAGGCATTAGGAATACGGCTGCGGGCAAGACCAAAAACCCCTCATTTACTGATCTTTGATTCCGTATACGCTTGCAGTTCCCATCGAGTAGTGTTAGCCAGGCGGTAACCTGTCCTTGCTGAACGAATCCTTGCTAAACGAAATAGATGCAATCGATCAGATTGCCTTGCTGAAATAAGATTTGCCCCGGTTTGATTGCTCGCTTCTCCAAATACGTTACCTAAATAAATGCATGACCTGGAGTTGCAAAACCCTTACCAACCTGTAGCGTGAGGGGACATGTGCGTTGCCGTCGCCAAGTTGTTGCCATCTGAAAAGGGATTGCTTGAGCTATCAAAGCTATTAACACCAGCGGAGCATCCTGGTGGATGATAACCATTCTTAGTAGCGAACTTAGGAGCCTAGCGTACATTACTGCACTAATATTAGCGATCGCTCCTGCAACTAATGCTAAAGTTACTTGCTGCGGGCGCAGGCCTGCCTGAAGCGAAGCAGCAAACTGCTTGAGCTGCTCAAGAGTGTTTGATAGAGACGATACTCCTTCGGGAACACCAAATTCAATTACGGGGTATTTGAAGTAGACTTCCGGCGTTCGATCGGCATCGCCGATTTCCTCGAGATATAGGCAATCCATCAAAAAATTACTTTCTTGGCAAGCAATGAACAAATATAAAAATTGGGGAGCACCTCTTCAGGAACTCCCCAACTTTATAAGTCACTAAGCGCTAGAAGAACTAAAGTTTCCCTTGGTTCTCGTGGAGCTTCTGCTCAATCAAAGGATCTTTCCAACCCGCTGGCTTCGTGTTTTTGTTGGAGGAGGGTTCCTCTAGGGACTTCTTGGCCGCTGAAGTTGCGCTGTTGGCAGCATCTCTAGCTTTTTGAGATGTTTGATTGATGGTGTTCTTAACCGTAGGCCTTACATCATCAATTGTTCTTTTGGCAGAGTTTGTGACTCCACGGACATCTGCCTCGTTGATTTTGCCCTGCACAGACTGGCTTACGCCGCGAACGTCTGCCTCGTTAATTTTACCTTGCACAGACTGACTTACGCCACGAACGTCTGCCTCGTCGATTTTGCCTTGCACAGACTGGCTTACGCCGCGAACATCTGCCTCGTCGATTTTGCCTTGAATAGATTGACTGACACCGCGGACATCCGCTTCGTTGATCTTCTGCTTTGCAGACTCAGCCAACCCTTTAACATCGGTTTCGTCAATCTTCGCTTTAACGCTATCAAGGGTATCTTCAACCTGATGGGTAACGTTTTCAGCGGCATCCTTAATTGAACCCGCCGCATTTTCTAGCTGCTGGTCCATGCTTGTAGCGGCTTGATCACCAATGGCTGCACCTGCGATCGCGCCACCTACAGCACCAATGGCTGCACCCATTTTACCGGCGACCATTCTACCAACTGCCGCACCTGCAACACTGCCTCCAGTTGCGCCAACTGCTTTAGCTACGGTATGCCCGCCGCTTTGACTTTTTTCAGACTTCTCGGTCTGCTCAGACTGGGGAGAAGAGAGGTCGGTAGTCTGGATTACGATTTTCTCATCGGGCTTTCCAGATGGATATTGGTTACTGCTTGTACTCGTCATAAAGCAAATTCTCCTGAAAGATAACTTCTTTTTATTTCTGTTTAAAGCGTATCGATTAAGACCAGGCGATGCATCATCTTAAGGGTTAGTTTTTCTAGAACTTGCTCCTGTCAATGGTTATAGGCTCTGCTATCGACTCAGTCTGCTGCTGCCCAAGTAATGTTCAAACGACCATTCACTGACGTTGCTCGTAGCTTCTACCATTGATGCAGTAAGGATCTTGAAGGAATTGGGCAGATCAACCGAAAATCTTGCGAACTAATCAGCTTTCTTAATGGATTTAGGGCTAACTAGGGAAGAGCGGAGGTAGCGATCGCAGCGGTTAGCCAATTACCCTGGGCGATAATGTAAGCTCCTGTCACAGGCAGCCATACTTCAGCAGGCTAACGCTTTGAATTGCTGTGCGCATCGGTCCGCATCTACCTCGGTAGAAAGCAAACCCACAGAGTCCTCCTCGTTGTACTCCTCCCGCATTGACCGAAAATACGAAGCCAGCGCCAGGGAGTGCCAGAATAGGTCTGGCACTGCCCACTTAATACAGACCTAGCTCCCCTCCCTGGGCAGCGATGGGGGATAGATCAGAACCTGTTCCTTTAAGAAACCTCTACCAAAGGAATTAAGGTTTTCTCATCTAAATAACTACTTTTCCTTTTGCATAATAAACCTCGGCTTTACTGGGGCACTTACGGCACTTGCGGGCAACAACTCAGCCTTCAGCCTTTCGGCTATCAGCTTATATCTTTAGCTACCGGAGCAGCGCAGTATTTGAGGAAGTTAGGGGTTTGCGAGTTTGCTTCAGCAAGATACGTTGTGCCTCGGCAAACTCGCTATGCAAAGAGTTATTTTAACTTCTACCCAAAGTTAGATAGACGATGAATGTCCATGCTCTCTAGATTGTAAAAAATCGATGAAGAAAAGTATCTAAAACACCTGCGCTCCGTTATGAGGTGCCTGTGTTCAACTAGATTCTTCCGGCAATAATTTAAGCAAAATCAACCTAACCCAAAGAAGGAGTCAACCATGGTCGCAACGTTAGAAGATACCAAGCGGCTTTTGATCGGCGAAAGACTAGCGGATTTGAAAGCATTTCAGGAGCTTATTATTTCCAATGAGCAAAAGCTCATTAGAGATTGCCCTTACCAAGATATTCGCGATCGCCTTCAGAGCTTTCTAGACGATGACCAGAAAAATCTTGGCATTATTGAAACCGTCACCGTTCAGTACGGTATCCAAGCTGAACCCAGTACTGCCACGAATACCTTTGTTTCGCAGTTCGAGCAGATGATGGAAGACGATGAGTTTTCCTTTTACCAGAAGCTCGTTCACCATGAACTGCTTAAGCACGGTCAATCCATGAGTGGGATTGTGATTCATAAAGCTGCTCAGAAGGTGGGAGCAGATATTGAAGTAGCTATTACGCCGCTGAACACGGTCAACTTTGAGGGTCGTGCCCACCAGGAACAATTGAAGGGGATGCTTGAGCAGGTCGGTGTGCGCGAGATGACTGGCCAGGACGCCGATCAGGGGCTATGGAGCCGGGTACAGGACGCCGTTGCGGCCCTCTCGGGTGTAGCGGGCAGTGTGGTCACCCAAAATACCGACAAACAGGATATGAATATCCAAACTCTAATTCGGTTAGACCACAACAAAGCGAACACCATCTTTACCGAAATTGGAGCCACAGACGATCCTCAAAAACTTCAGGAGTATTTCGGGCAGCTCTACAAAGACTTGCTCGCCCACGCTGAGGCTGAGGAAGCCGTCGTTTACCCCAATATTCGCTCATACTACGGCGACGAAGACACCCAGGAACTATATGATGAGCAAGCCCAGATGAAAAGCTTGCTAGACGAAATAAAAGCGATTCCTTCCACTGAAACCGACAGGTTCAAGTCTAAAGTCAAGCAGGTCATGGAGTTGGTAGGCGACCACATTCGCCAGGAAGAATCTACCATGTTTGCGGCCATCGACAAAAACTGTAGTGATGCCCAGAAAGAGCAGATGTCGACCGACTTCAAAACAGCTAAGAAAAGGCTTCAGCAAGAAATGGCAGCTTCTATGAACTAGCAGAAAGCAGCATTCTGTTGCCAAAGCCCGCTCAATAAGCTTCCGAGGCCTTGCTTTGCCAAGGCCTCGGAAGCTTTAGTCAATGCATTTACTAAATTGAGCGCAAAATAGGTTTGAGTTAACTATCCAAAAGTCACGCAGGGTGATCCATCGCTCATACCGTATTAGCTGGCTTTTGGTTTTGTGATTTAATTTTGGCAACGGCTTTCTAGGTAGCATGTATGGCCAACCTGATTCCTATCTCAACGCTATTTATTGGCTTACACGGCCTAATTGCCCTGGCCCTTTCTTCCCTGGTAGTCATGGAGCGAACCCGTACTCGGCTTTGGCATGGGGAGACTCAGGCAGATATCTCGAATCAGCCAGACTACCTAGAAAAACCTGGAAAATGGGCCACTTTTGTCGAAGACTACGCGCAAAAATTGGTGATTGCTAAGACCAGCGATGATGGCTTGTTGCAGCGTAAAGTACGGGCCTACGGCAATTTTATCGAATTTGTTCCTCTTGCCCTGCTATTCATTCTGGCCCTGGAGTTGATGCAGGTTTCGAGCTGGGTGGTGTGGCTTTTAGGCATTACACTGACCATTGCTCGCATTGCCCATGCCTGGGGGGTAATCAAAACCTATGGGCCATCGCCCGGTCGCGCGGTTGGTTTTTTTCTCACTTGTTTTGTCTACGTAGTCGGTACTGGGACCTGTATTTACGAGGCGGTGCTGGCTCTTTTAAAGCATGGGTAGGTTGACAACGATGGGCTAGTGTCTAGACCTTTAGCGAAAGCTGAACATAGCCGGGTTCCCCAACGGGTTCTAAATTTGAGAGGGTGAGGCCCAGCAGGCGCACGGGCTGGCGATAATCGCAGTGCGCCATCAGCATATCCTTGGCCCAGGGCAACAGAGGCGATTCGGGACCAATGGCCTCAACAAAGGTGCGGCTGCGGGTGATCTGCCGGTAGTTGGCGTACTTGACCTTGAGGGTGAGGGTGTGACCCCGGCGGCGCTGCTCCCGCAGCCGACGGATCACGTCGTTGGCCACCAGCTCTAGGGCCTCGATCATGGCGGCCATGGTGGTTAGGTCGGGGGAAAACGATCGCTCGGCTCCGATCGATTTGCGAATGCGGTTGGGGTTTACGGGGCGATCGTCTTCGCCCTGGGCCACGCGGTAGTAGAAGCGCCCGGCTTTGCCGAAGTGCCGCACCAGGTCGGCCTCGGCCCACTGGCTCAGGTCGGCTCCGGTGGCAATGCCCAGGGCGTGCATTTTGCGGGCGGTAACCTGACCAATACCGTGAAATTTTTCGATCGGCAGAGCGGCGACAAAGGCGGCGGCCTGCTCCGGCAAAATTAGGGTCAGGCCGTCGGGCTTGTTTTGGCCGCTGGCCATTTTGGCTAAAAACTTGTTGACCGACACGCCAGCGGAGGCGGTGAGCTGGGTGGTGGCGAGAATGTCGGCCTTGATGCGGCGGGCGATCGCCAGGGCCGAGGGTTCTGCCAGCGCGTTGACCGTCACATCCAGGTAGGCCTCATCGAGCGACAGCGGCTCGACTAGATCGGTATAGCGATGAAAAATGGCGCGAATTTGCCGCGAGACGTCTTTATAAACGTCAAAGCGGGGTAAAGCAAAGATCAGATCGCGGCAGCGCTGCTGGGCAATGCGGGCAGGCATTGCCGAGTGAATGCCATACTGACGGGCCTCGTAGCTGGCAGCCGCCACCGCCCCCCGCTGCTCGGGCCGACCGCCCACTACCAGCGGCTTGCCCCGGTACTGCGGAAAGTCTCGCTGCTCCACGGAGGCAAAGAACGCATCCATATCGATATGGAGGATTTTTTTCATAGGCGGGTGKSKRYRRGWGRCNGGTTATACCCCACTGGGGCAGGGGGCTTTCCCGACCTGTGAAATGGAGGGCTGACCGCGATGATTATAAGTATAGAAAGCAGGAGTTAGGCTATGGTGACCTGGCAATCATCGTCTCGGCAGTCGTCGTTTCAGTCGCCCATTTGGGGTTTGGGTGCGGCCCAGGCCCAGATGGATGCGATCGCCGCCGCCCTGATGCCGCTTGGGGTTTCACCCTCGGGCCGGGTGCAGGTACCCTCCGTTGAGATTGAAACTACCGCCGACACGCTGGTGGTAACCGCCTTTTTGCCGGGGGTAGACCCACAGGCGGTGCAGGTGCGGGCCACTCAAACATCGCTCATTTTTTCGGGTCAGCGGCAGTCGGGCTACCGTACCTCTTTGCTACAAAACTTTGGCATCAACTACTTTCAGCAGACGGTGCCCCTGCCCGAGCGGGTGATCGATCGCCAGGTGCAGGTGGCCTACCAACAGGGAGCCATTGTCGTCACGCTGCCCAGGGATAAAGGCTGGGGCCAGCGGTTGGTCAGGAACTGGCAGCGCCTGCGGCACTCGCTGGGGCACTCCCTCAAAGCGCTGGGCCAGCGGCTCTTAGAAGATCGGTAACAGAATCTAAAGCCTGGGTAAGAAAAAGTGCTGGTTGTCACCATCTGATCGACACTTAAACGTACGACATTTACGACCAGACCTAGGATTAATTCTGTTTATGAGTGACTTTGACGATTTCTTGCGCCACAAGTACGCCTACGTGGCCATCGGCGAGTTTAAGCCCGGCTGTTTTAGTGAAGCCCGCCAGCTCTACGAAAAAGCGGTATCGACCTACACCGAAGGATTTAAGGGAGCGTACCTGCTGCAGGAACCAGGCAGCGATCGCGGCATTGCCATCATTCTCTGGGACAGCATTGAGAATATGGACGGCCACCAGGACGCCGTCTACCAACAGACTTTGGGCAAAATTGCTCACCTGTTTGAGACTCCGCCGGTAACTGCCTTTTACGAAGTGTGTAGCGAAATTGGGCTGCCCCAGCTTTTGGCCACCGCCACCGCTTCGACCCAGGCTGGCCGCTAATCGGTTGCTCACGTTCCCAGACGACGGTGCCTGACTCGCGCCCTGGGCCACTGCCCAACCCTACAGCCCAACTTTGTAGATAGAACCACCTGCACGGGCCGCATCGGGCGCGGCCTGCACCGTGGTTTTGTGCTTTTACCAAACCGGCGAGAATGCTGGTTTACTATCAGCAGCCGGGCGAACAGAAGTGCTGAAGCCACCTAAGCCAAAAATTTGGCCAAATTTTTGGCTTTCTGCTAGTTCGCGAGCCTTGATGCTCGGTTGATGTTTAAATGCAAAGCCTTTAAAAAAGTCGCTCCAGTTTCTAAAACTGGGATAAGCTAATTGGCGATGTTCGCTGCTCCTACGATCGCCATTTGAACCATGATCGGTCGACTCCGCACTCTGCCCCGGCTATCCTTTGCTGCTCACCTCAAGCCCGCCTGGGTGAAGACGGTAGCCTCTCGTTTAATCAAGCTGATCAAGACCTTGCCCCGACCTCAGGCCCTCCTAGGGCTAGGGGTATCGACGGCTCTAGCGGTGGCGGTATTGATGCCCCGCTCAATGCCCCCGGCCAGCGCCCAAGACCTCACCGCCGCGCTGTGGACAAGGGCCTCCTTCCCGGTCGAGAATTTTCAAACCTATACCTCTCCCTTTGGCTACCGCAGTGACCCCTACAGCGGTAGCTCTCGTTTTCATTATGGGTTAGATTTGGCCGCCCCCAACGGCAGCTACATTCGCAACTGGTGGGCCGGAGAAGTGCTCTGGGTCGAAGGTAGCGGAGCCTGTGGCACCTCTATTGCCATCAAATCGGGCGAATGGACCCACATTTACTGCCACATGCAGGGCCATGTGGAGGGCAGTGGTCACGGCAAAGTCATGGTCGATCGCGACGGTGGCATTCAGCTCAGAGCAGGTCAAACCCTGCCCGCTGGAGCCCGCATTGGTCGCGTGGGCATGACAGGCCGCACCACCGGACCACACCTGCACTGGGGCCTAAAATATCGAGACAATTGGGTTGACCCCGCTCTGGTGCTGCAGGCCATGTATGTTGGCCAGCAGGCGGCGCTGTAAGCGGCGGTGCCCGACTGCTGGCGGCGGTGGATAGCCTGGTTCGGCCTAGTGTTTGTGGTAACGGGGTTTGCGCTGGGGATTGCGATCGCTACCCCTGCCCTGGCCGCTGACAGTCACCCTCCGCTCACCCTCGACGGGCTGCGCCAGCGGCTAGCCGCCCCGGTGCAGCGGGAAGGCAGAGCCGCCATCGACCTACGCTACTACACCATTGATCTGCGCCCCGACAGCCCGCTGACCGACAGCTTCTATCGGCTGCTGAGCAACAGTCTGCAAAGGCCGGCCACCGCTCCTGCCCTAGATCTCAGCTATGCCATTGTGCAGGGCGATCTTGACCTACAGCGGCTGGGCCAGCGCGAACCCCTCTACGGTGAAACGCTCTCGCCGTTGCTGAGTGAGGCGGGCCAGGCGCAGCTCAAGCGCGATCGCCAGCGTTTGCTGCAGCTCAGTCGGCTGTCGCAGTCGCTGCTGATTCAGGGCCAGGGCAGCAGCCAGCAAATTTACTTATTCAAAGCGCCGCTGGTGGCGGTGCAAACTCGCGTTGAGGGGCAGGTGCTGGGGGGCGACACCTTCTTTTTAGGTCGGGTGCTGGCCAGCGGAGCCGTGTTTGAGCAGGGGCTATCGCTGCCGGGGGCGCGCTTTAATCAGCCCGTAAATTTGTCGGGGGCCGACTTTCGCCAACGGGTTCAGGCCAAAGGCAGCCTGTTTTTTGATGCCGCCCGTTTTGATCAGAGCCAGTTTCGGGCCGGGGCCAACTTTCAGGGGGCCGAGTTTAAAGCTGATGTCAACTTTAGCCGGGCGGTGCTGGCGGGCGACCTCAACTTTAGCCGAGTGCAGTGGCAGGGAGTAGCCGACTTTGCCCGCACGGTTTGGCTGGGGTCGGCCTTTTTTGTGCGCAGCTACTTTGCCAAGGCGCTGTTTTTTACCGAGGCCCGCTTTGACGCGCCGCTGGTGCTGCGCCAGGCCCGCTTTGGTGAGCCGATCAACCTGCGCAACGCCATGCTGGGCAGCGAAGTAGATTTTGGCGACGCGTTGTTTCCGCCCTCGGCATACCTGAATGTTGCGGGGCTAGAGTTTAGCCTGGAGCAGACCCAGATTTTGGGCACCCCTGGCAAAATTGGCCGGGTGTTTTCGGTGCCGCAGCTAGCGGGCAACGAAACCCTGCTGCGCAACCTGGAGCGCAATTTTCGCCGCCTGGAGCAAATTAGCGACGCTAACTACATTGCCTATACTGCCGAGCGCCTGCGCCTCAAGGCCTGGCAGCAGCGGCTGTTGGGCACCAACATCAACACCGCCTCGGTGCCAGCCCTGGTGCGAGCTGGCTTTACCGAGACCCAGGCAGCGGCCGTGGTAGAGCAGCGGCAAACTCAAACCTTTATTGGCACTGAGGGGGTGCTGAGCGTGGCGGGGGTTGACCTGGCGGCGTATTTAAAAGTGCGCGATCGCATTTTTGCCCGCGATGCCTACCCAATTACCCAGCGGCTGGCGCTGGGGCTGCGCTGGCTGTGGCTGGGGGGGCTGGTGGTGCTGAGCCGCTACGGCACCAGCTTTGGCCTCACCTTTGGCCTGGGGCTGGTGGCGATTCCCACCTTTGCGCTGATGTTTTGGCTGGTCGATCGCTACCGCCGCCGCCGTGCGCCGCCCATTCTGCCACCGCTGGTCGAGGGGCTATGGCTGGTTGGGGGCTGTAGCCTGCTGCTGGGACTGGGGCTAAATGCCCTGCTGCGCGCCGCCGACTACCCGCTGCTCACCCTGGGGTTTTTGTTTGTGCTGCTGGTGCCGGTGCCAGCAGTGCTGATTGGCCTGGTAATCAAGCGAGGTCGATACCACGACCTGATGGATGAGAGCTACTTTGTCGAAGACGGCAGCATGCGCCAGCTCAGGCTGTTGATCGCGCGGCTGCCGGTGATTCCAAAGTTTCCGTTTTTCCGCGATCGCTACACCTACCTGCTGCTCGATCGCCGCTGGAACTGGCTCAACTATCTCGACTTCAGTCTTAACAACTGGCTTAAATTTGGCTTTAATGACATTCGGTTACGAGACGAGCATGTACCCGGCCTCGTTACCGCGCTGGTGTGGTATCAATGGGGGTTGGGTCTGCTCTACACAGCACTGCTCCTGTGGACGCTCTCGCGCACCATTCCAGGTTTGAATCTCCTGATTTACTTCTAGGGGCTGTCATCAAGATGTCTACTAACTGCCCAAGGATAACGTGTTGCAGCCCCTAGCCTATTTGTGGGGTCGGGCGTGGCAACGCTGATTTCTCAAGATTTTGGGCCAAAATTGATGACACGCCCGAGCGTCGCTGTTGGCTATCCATTGACCGTTTACTTCCCCCCGTGATTCAATCCTCTTCCTCAGAGCTCAACCATCAGGCTAAATCCGATCTGCGCCGCCGCCTCATCAGCGCCCGTCAGAGCATTCCCCCCCAGGTGTGGAAGCAAAAGAGCGATCGCATCTGCGCCCACCTGCTTAACTGGAGCTACTTTCGCCAGTCCCGAGTGATCTTGGCCTATACCAGCTTTCGTCAGGAACCCGACCTCAGCCCCCTGACGGCCCATCACCAGCACTGGGGGCTACCCCGCTGCGCCGATAAAAAACAGCTAACCTGGCACTACTGGTCGACCAACCATCGCTGGCCCCTGCGCAAGGGCTCCTACGGCATTGTCGAACCCCATCCCAGGTCACCCCAGGTCGACCTTTCCTTAGTCGATCTCATCCTCGTTCCTGCCGTCGCCTGCGACGTGCGCGGCTACCGCCTCGGCTACGGCGGCGGCTACTACGATCGCCTGCTCAGCCAGTCGCCCTGGCAAAGCATTCCCACGGTGGGCATTGTGTTTGAGTACGCCCGCCTGCCCAGCCTGCCCAAAGACGTGTGGGATAGACCATTGGCCGGGGTCTGCTCCGAAAGCGGCCTGTTCTTAGGCGAAAAGTAGCTCCCTTTCTCCCTACGGGAGACGCTAGCGCGTTGGCGAAGCCTATCCACAGGACAAACGATTCCGCTCCCTTCGACTCCGCTCCCTTCGACTCCGCTCAGGGACCGGCTGATCGCCTCACCTTCCCCATCCTCTCCCTTTCTCCCTACGGGAGACGCTAGCGCGAACGACTCCGCTCAGGGACCAACCCTCACCTTTCCCAATCTCCCTCACCTACCTCGCCCTCCCCATGTCCCACGGTCCCAGCCCTACCACCCGCTACCCCATTCCCGGTGTCACCCGCACGGCCTTTCTCAACACCCTCATCACCAACCCCAACATCGTCGTCGGCGACTACACCTACTACGACGATTTCGAGAATCCTGAGAACTTTGAGCGCAATGTGCTCTACCACTTTGACTTCATCGGCGACAAGCTGATTATCGGCAAGTTTTGCTCCATTGCCTCCGATGTCAAATTCATTATGAACGGCGGCAACCACCGCACCGACTGGTTTACCAACTACCCCTTTCCTGTGTTTGGCCAGGGCTGGGAGTCAGTCATGCCCAGCGAATGGCCCCACAAGGGCGACACCGCGATCGGCAACGATGTCTGGATTGGCTACGGCGCTACGCTCATGCCCGGCGTACAGGTGGGCGACGGAGCCATTATCGCTGCTCAATCTGTGGTTACCAAAGCTGTGCCTCCCTATGCCGTGGTCGGCGGCAACCCTGCCCAAATCATTCGCTATCGCTTCGACGAGGCCACCATAGAAACCCTACTCACCATTCAGTGGTGGCACTGGGATATTGAGAAAATTACCCGCCATCTGCCCGCCATCTGCGGATCTGACCTCCAGGCCCTGCAAACCGCCACCTGAATCTTATTAGACCTGAGTTCGACAACGAGTGAAGTNGMTNGRAAGARMGKCNTGNAGGGWWASRSTSMARGNTRTWGWRTWSWWMKCRSYKNCMGCCRYRTCWWYSASWCYRRCRSGYYTMGACTTGACCCAAATCTTTTGC
>NZ_JADEWR010000001.1 GCF_015207525.1 Nodosilinea sp. LEGE 06152 | reverse complement strand
TACGGAGTCACAGGCTCCTGGCGATTTTTCGAGTTTTATCCTTAAAGGTGCGGCGACCCAAGCTACACGCGGTTTGCTTAACCTAGGGTGGGACGGTCTGCCACACTTTTTAAGATACAAGGGTGGGCAATGCCCACCTTTCCTCTGTGCTTAAGCCGTCTCCTCCACTCCCTCGGCCTGGAGTTCCTCCGGCTGGGGGTGAAAGTACTCATAGATCTGCTGAGCCAGCTGGGGGCCAATGCCCGGAACGGTCGCCAGCTGCGCTGTACTGGCCTCGCGGATGTAGTCAATGGAGCGGAAGGCCGCCAGCAACTCCTTCTGGCGGTGCTGACCCAGGCCAGGGATCTCAGAGAGGCGCGATCGCCGCATTCGGTCCGTCCGTTTCTTGCGGTGGAAGCTGATGGCAAAGCGGTGGGCCTCGTCGCGCAGGCGGCGCAGCAGCTGTACCCCAGGCTGGTCGGCCTCGGTAGTGAGGGGGCTCGACTCACCCGGCAGAAAGATCTCCTCGCGCTTTTTGGCCAGGCTGACCACGTTGATCTCCTGGAGCAGGTTGAGTTCTTTGAGCACCTCCACCACCGCCGAGAGCTGGCCTTTGCCGCCGTCGATCATCACCAGGTCGGGCCAGTCGGGGTTGCCCAGGCGTTGCTTAGTGGGGTCGGTGGCATAGCGGCGAAAGCGGCGGCGAATGACTTCCGCCATGCTGGCAAAGTCGTCGGAGTGGCCCGGCTTCACCTCAGGGTTTTTGATTTTGTAGTGGCGGTAGTGCTGCTTAGCGGGCATGCCATCGACAAACACGACCTGGGAGGCCACCGCGTCAGATCCCTGAATGTGGGAAATATCGTAGCCCTCAATGCGCTTGGGCAGGTCGGGCAGATCGAGGGCGATCGCCAGATCTTGCAGGGCTTGAATATTGCGATCGGCGGCGGCCTGGGTGCGGGCCAGCTCGTACTGGGCGTTGCGCTCGACCATCTCGATCAGGTCGGCCTTGGTCTGGCGCTGGGGCACCTCCACCGACACCTTGCGGCCCCGGCGCTGGCCCAAGTATTCGGTCAAAATTTCGCTCTCCGGCAGCTCATGCTGGGCCAAAATCACCGCCGGAATCTCGACCGCTTCTACCGTCTGGTAATGGTCTTCCAGCACCCGCTGCAAGATCTCGCCGGGGGTGCCCGACTCGGCATCGGCGGTGAAGCCGAGGCGACCGACCAGGCGACCGGCCCGTACCTGAAAGATCTGCACGCAGGCGTATTTGTCGTCGGTGGCCAGGGCGATCGCATCCCGCGACACGGTGTCGTCGGGCAGGGCCACCTTTTGGTCAGCACACAGTCGCTCCAGCCCGCGAATCTGGTCGCGCAGGCGGGCGGCCAGCTCAAACTTGAGGTCTTCGGCCGCTCGCTCCATCTGGGCGGTGAGAATATCCACCAGCTCCGTGGTGCGGCCCTGAAACACCATCACAACCCGCTGCAGGGTCTTGTGGTAGTCTTCGGGCGAAATCAGCTCTTGGCAAACGCCGGGGCAGCGGCCAATGTCGTAGTTGAGGCAGGGGCGATCGCGGTGTACCGGCTGGGGTCGCTGCCGCAGGGGAAATATTCGCTTCACCAGGTTTAGGGTGCTGCGCAGCAGGCCGACATCCACATAGGGGCCGTAGTAGCGATCCTTTAGGCTCTTGCGCCGCTTGCGGGTAATGAAAATACGCGGATAATCTTCTGACCAGGTGACGCAGAGGTAGGGGTACTTCTTGTCATCCTTCAGCAGCACGTTGAAGTGAGGCTGGTTCTGCTTGATCAGATTGGCCTCAAGAGCCAGGGCCTCGGCCTCGGTGTCGGTAACGATAAACTCAATATCGACAATCTGCATCACCATCACGGCAATGCGCGGCATGTGGCCGTGGTGGTCACGAAAGTACGACCTGACCCGCGTGCGCAAACACTTCGACTTACCGATGTAGAGAATCTGATCGCGACTGTCTTTCATAAAGTAGACCCCCGGCTCTTTGGGGATCTCTTTGAGCCGCGCCTCCAGGCGATCGGGGTCGTTAACTAGGGTGGTGGGCTGAACCGTAGTCACAGGCGGCGCATCTAAACCTTTGTACTAACCAGGATAACGGCAAATTCGCCCGGTCAGATTCCGCTAGCTAGACGGTTTTCCGCCACAGGAAGGAGTGATATGTTTGGATCGCGTTCAGGCTCCACCATTGGCCTCAGTATTTACACGCAGCTCTCTAGAATAGAGTGACACCAAGTTTTGTTGGTTATTTTTTCAAACCTGTAAAGTTTGGTTTTTCTAGCGGCAGATTCCGGAAAACTCCTCACCCTTGATGTAATTAATATTACATCCTGTTCCTGATCGTTACTGTCACGAGACCCAACCTGCATGGACCCTCAAGAGTTTGAAGCGCGCTACCGAGAGCAAATTAAAGATATTCTCAATCGGCTACAGTCGGCAATGGTGGTGTCGTCGCAGCTCGAGCACACCATTGCCGATATCGGCGAAGCTGTACAAATTTTAAGCCGAGACGTTGAGCAGTTTTTAGCGGAGCAGCGTCCTGGTTCAGGCGATGGCAGTTTGTCGTAGCCGCAGGGTGAGGGCTAAATCAAAGGTCCTGAGTGACCTAGTTTGCATATCCGATTTGGAGCGATGGCGGGGTTGAGCTACCCCGCCTCATCGTTCGACGACTGCAAAACCGCGTGAACAGCGTCGGTAAGCTGGTGCAGGTGCACGGGCTTGACCAGGTATTTTTGCGCCCCCATAGCCAGGGCGCGGTGCTGGTCTTCAGCAAAGGCATAGCCCGACACGACAATGACGGGCAGCTGCTGCCACATAACCGACGATCGCACCTGCTTGAGCAGAGCATAGCCGTCAATTTCGGGTAGCCCCAGGTCGAGCAGCAGCAGATCGGGCTGAAACTCTTTGAGCTGTTGCTCAAGGTCTAACCCGTGGGGCAAAGCCAGCACCGCAAACCCAGAGAAGGTGAGATAGTCGGCAAAAAACAATCGGTTGGCACTGTCATCTTCTACGACGACAATGCGACGCCGACCATCAGCGGTGCTGGATGGAGATGTCACCATTAACCCTTAGATCCTGATCTGAAGACTGGAGATATGAGAACGGATGGTCGGTCTCATACTCCAACGAGTTGCACCCTGGATACTAAATAATGGCGTGACTCAGCATTGACGAAGCTCAGGCAAGTTAACCCAATGCTTACATCAAAGGCACCCTGCTTGACTTGTCTTTTATCAGCACTTGTATAGAGTCTATTGATTTTTTGGGGGCTTGGGCCAGTGCTTCATCACCAGCTGGAGCTTTTGGCAGCGGCTAGAGCCTTTGCATCGCTAGATTTATTGTCTTACCAGAATCTGACCTGGTACTTGACCAATCTAACCGTGACAGGAGCCGGTGATCCAGGGTTTAAGGTGTAAGGTATGCGGTTCAAGGCAGGCCATGGACCTGAAACCGTATACCTTGAACCCTGCTGACCCATGGCCTTTGGCTCGGCAATCTACTAAAGAGAAATGGCTTTAGAGAAAACCAGCAATCCTTTCAATGGCTGACTCTAACACCTCAGGTGGGTGCACCAGGGCTATGCGCACATAGCCCTCGCCCGCTTTGCCAAACCCTACCCCAGGGGCCAGCGCCACGCCGGTTTGCTCAACCAGGCGCAGGCAAAACGCTTGGGAGTCGTGGGCAAAGCGATCGGGCAGTTTGGCCCAGATGTACATGGTGGCCTCGGGTACTGGCACCGCCCAACCCACGCGCTCCAGGGCCGCAACCGCCGCGTCGCGCCGCTGGCGAAAGGTGGCAATCATGTGGTGAACGGTGTCTTGGGGGCCGGTTAGGGCCGCGATCGCCCCCCGCTGAATGCCGGGATACTGGTTGAAATCAACGCTGGCCTTGACCTGGCGGAGGGCGGTGATCAGTTCTGCATTGCCGATCGCGTAACCCACTCGAAAGCCGCCCATGCTGTATGACTTCGACATGGTAAAAAACTCAATCGTGCAGGTCTTGTCGGGGTCGGCCTGCAGCGCCGAAACCGCTGGTTTGCCCGTAAACGTTAGATCAACATAGGGAAAGTCGTGGGCCAGCACCAGGTTGTGCCGCTGGCAAAAAGCCACCGCCTCGCGCCAGAAGTCTAGGCTCGCCGCAGCGGTTGTGGGGTTGTGGGGGTAGCTCAGCACCATCAGCCGCGACTGCTCCAGTACTGCCGTAGGAACGTCTTCAAACCGAGGCAAAAAGCCATTTTCGGCCAGCAGAGGCATGGGGTAGATTTGCCCGTTGGCCAGGTACACGCCCCCGGCGTGGGAGGGGTAGCCGGGGTCCATTAGCAGGGCAAAGTCGCCGGGGTTGAGAATGGCCAGGGGCAGGTGGGCAGTACCCTCCTGGGAGCCAATCAGCAGCAGCACCTCGGTTTCGGGGTTGACCGACACCCCAAACTTCTCGGTGTACCAGCGCGCTGCCGCCTGGCGAAAATCTTGGGTGCCCGAAAACAGGCAGTAGCCGTGGGTGCTGGGGTCGGGCAGGGCCGCCGCGATCGCCTCTAGCACGTGGGGTGGTGTAGGCAAATCTGACGACCCCAGCGACAGATCGACAATCACCTTGCCAGAGGCCCGAGCGGCCGCCTTGGCCCGATCCATATCGGCAAATACGTTGGCCTGTAGAGGCCTCATGCGTTGGGCGATTTGCATAGTGCTGGGGTGAGAGATCAGTCTGCCGCTGGCGAAATAGCGCTAATCACAACTCAACTAATCGGGGCACACTGATGGAAACAATCATTATAAAACCATTGTATGTTTCAACCTTGCCGTACCGGGCGCTCAACCGCCGTCGGAGTGTAACAGATTATCTCGCTTCAATCCGTCTGAGGTGGTTGCCTGCCTTCCGAGCGCACCCTTATGTCAAGGCTCTCTGTAGCCATTATCAATGCCCTTTAGGTGTGGGGTTTTCCCTGCTATGAACCGAGTTCAGCCCCAGTCTTTAGGAGATGCCTACCCAGCCCTATGTAATTTTCTGAAGCTCACGTCGCTCACCCTGGCGGCTCCTCAACTGGCGCTGACGGTACAGGTGGGCGACGACTGGCGGCACGGCGGCGTAATGAACTACGGCCACCTGCCGGTCGCCATCCTGCGCGAGGTGTTGTCGAGTCAGCCGGTGCCAGGGGCTGCGCTCGACTGCAAGCAGCTTTTGTTGAGCACCTACAGCCGCTCTGAGGGAGGCAGCAACGCCGTGCTGGTAGGGCACCTGCGCAGTACCAATACCCGCTATCAGCTCACAATCTATGTACCTGGGCTGACCGTAGCCAACCTGAGCGAGGTACAGGTGAAAACCCTCCAGTACCTCGCTCAGCAGCTGCTCTTGTGCCTGACGATGGCCCAGCCCATCGGCGCTAGCCCTCAGCCGATGCCCCATTCAGAGTCGCTGGCGATCGCCCCGCCTAGCCGCCTCGACTTGCTATCGCAAGTAGTAGCGCTGAGTCCTACAAGTCCTACCTCCGATCGCCTCCACCAGGGGCATCCTCGCCTGGTGGATCTGGTGGCTCAGCTCCAGGCCTGTCTGTCGTATCGGCAGCTGGGGCAGCTGTTGGCCACCTACTTACCCTACTTTTTTCCGCATCAGTCGGGTCGCCTAGTGCTGTTTTCAAGCCCTCCTGAAACCTTTACGGTGCTGACCGAGTGGGGTGAGGCGAAACCGCTGACGGTAGTTGAAGAGCAGTGCTGCTACTCTCAACTGCAGCAGTCGAGTCAGCAGCCTGGGATTAGCCAGGAATGTCACCAGTGCCAGGTGAGCCATTGCCCGACCCAGGTGACTAAGTGCATTGTGCTGGGCATGGTTAACGACACCACCTGCATTGTGCAGCTGGTGCAGCTCGATTCAGAACCGTTTACCACAGTCCAGACGGAGCTGCTTAAAAAGCTGTCGGAGCAAATTTTGTTTGTCATGCAGCGGCTGCTGCTGCTGGAAGATTTACAGGATCAGGCGGTAAAGGACCCGCTTACAGGGTTGCTCAATCGTCGCCACGCCGAGACGGTACTCAACAGCCTGTGCCACCCTGGCAATCGGCAGCAAAATATCAGCGTCATTTTGATCGACATTGACCACTTCAAAGCCGTTAACGACACCTACGGCCACCAGGCGGGCGATACTGTGCTCAAAAACATTGGCATGCTGCTGCGGGGCCACGTGCGCTCCCAAGATATTGTCTATCGCTACGGCGGCGAGGAGTTTTGTATGGTGCTGCTCGACACGACTCCAGAGGTAGCTCTGAAACGAGCCGAAAAAATTCGGCGGGCGGTGAAGTACGTCAGTAATTCGTTTAACGGCCAGGTGCTGCCGCCGCTCACGATCTCCCTGGGGGTCGCCAGCTTTCCGCAGCACGGCGAGACACCGCAAACTCTGGTCACCCTGGCCGACAAAGCGCTCTACTGGGCCAAAAAACACGGCCGCGATCGCGCCGTTAGCGTAGACCACATGCTCCTAGGTGCCGAATGCCCCAGGGTCTAACAATCCTCAACGGCTTAAGAGCCTCTAGCCACTTAGCCAATTCAGGGGTGAGAACGCTGCCTTCACCCCTGACCTGCTGCAAGGACTAGTCGAGCTGGTCGATCTGCGACCTGAGCTGCTCTAGTTCAGCATCGACCTCGCTCGACTCAGTAACGGGGATCGTTGTTTCACCGGGGGGCAGCTGCCCCTGGTCTACAGTGCCGCCAGCCAGCTGCGCCTTCATCGCCGCCAGCTCTAAATCGACGTCGCCCCCGGCTTCGAGGGAAGCAAACTGGCTCTCCAGATCGGCCCCAGCCAGTTCTGCCGCCGCCTGGGAGGTCGCTTCCATTTGCAGCACTTTTTCTTCCATGCGCTCGAAGGCGGCCATGGCGCTGCTGGTGTTCATGCGGCTGGTGGTGTTTTGCAGCTGCTCGTTGGCCTTGGCGGCGCTGGCCCGCGCTTTGAGCATGTCTTTCTTGGTCTTGGCCTCAGATAGCTTGCTCTCCAGGCCGATTAAATTGCGCTTTAGCTGCTCGACTGCCGTACTTTGGGAGTCGAGCTGGTTCTTGAGCGCCACGGCCGTTTCGGCCTGGGTTTTCTTGCGCAGCAGGGCTTGCTTAGCCAGATCATCGTCGCCCTTCTGGAGGGCGAGCTGGGCGCGCTGTTGCCAGGTGTTGGCTTCGCTTTGGGCCTTGTCGTACTGCTGCTGCACCCGCTTCTGGCTGGCGATCGCGCCCGCTACCGCCTGACGCATCTGAACCAGGTCTTCCTGCATGTCGATAATGGCCTGATCCAAGATTTTCTCTGGATTTTCAGCCGAACTCACCGCCGCATTTAGGTTAGAGCGAACCACTCGGCTAACGCGATCAAATAACCCCATGACGTGCTGCTTCCTTAGTTACGGTGTTGCGATGGTCTTTACCTAGTTTACAGAAAGTCAGGGGGGAGTGGGCTAACCCAAATTCTCCGCATCCCACTTCAACACCGACGCGTTCACCCCCTGCTCGCGCTTGAGTTTGGCGTCTTTTTCAAACCACTGGGTAATTTGTACCGCTGTTAACGCCTCGATCGGGGTGCCAGTGTCGGCGGCAATCACCCGCAGCAGCTTGCTGGTAGAAATGGTGAGTCGGGCCAAAAATTTTTCTGGGGACGACAGCAGGGCCTTATCGACCTCCGCCGATTCTTCGGGGGTGAGGAACTGGAGGGACTGGTCAAGCATGGTGGGCGAGGTATTCAGAGGGCAACTGTATGTATATTGTCAGACCTGGCTAGGGTTAGCAAAATCGTCTGCGGGAGTGAACCCAATGGCCCTCAAGGGTAAAAAAACGACGGCCAGAAAGTTCTGGGCCGCCGCCGTCACCTGGAGAGGGTCGTACTAGATCTACGCTTCGGGCAGCACTTTGGATGCTTTGGATTTAGGACTTCCCAACCAGGCCCCAAGCAGGTAGCCAGCGGTACACAGCAGCAGCCCATAGATATTCACGCCCAGATCGACGGCGTACTTGCCGCTGCCCAGGCTCACCCAGGCCGGGAAAATAGGAGCCCCAATAACGTTTTCGGCTACCCGCAGCACGCCGAGCAGGATGCCTGGCCAGAAGGCGAGGTGAAAGCTGAGCGCCCCGGCTCGGCGTAGAAAGGCCAGCAAAAAGATCGGGGCTAGCCCCATGACCATGGTGCCGCTGATGGTCGTCGCCAAAATAATGGCGGGACCAACCCGATCGCCCATGTAGATGCTCAGCAGGGGCACATTGCCGAGCAGCGCGATCGCGATAATCCACCAGCGGCCAATGCGGGCCTGACCTTCGGTGGGGGCACCCTTGCGGTGAAACCAGTCGCGCGCCCCCACCTTGGCGGTGCTCGAAAAGGTGGAGTCCAGCGTTGAGCCAGCGCTGGTCAGCATGATGGCGTTGAACACCAGCAGCATGGGCAGGCCAAACAGCGCCGGTACCACCAGGCTAGGCGACCCCTCGGCCCCAACAGCGCGGGCGTACAGGCCCACGCTGCTAAACAAGAAGATAAAGCCGCCGCTGACAATGCCCGCCCAGATAAAGCCCTTGAACATGGTGCGCGGCCCGGTGATAAAGGCGCGATCGGTCATCACCGGATCGTGGAAGGGATAGCTAAAAATTTGCACAAAGGCCAGGCCGCAGAACGTAAGGGCCGCACTGCGGGTATCGGCATCGGTTACCGGCAGTCCCTCGCGGGCCAAGCCGGGGCCAACGGTAGCCAAAATGACCACCAGCAGCACGGCGGCCAGCACCATCTGCGCGCCGTCGGTGAGCAGGCTGCTGCGCAGGCCGCCCAGCAGGGTGTAGTAAACGGTGAACAAAGTGACGACAGCCGCCGCTAGCCAGTACCCAGCGCTGCCCTCGGGGCCGAAGTAGAGCGAAAATACCTTGGTGTTAGACCACACTTCGTTGAGCAGGCGAATGGCGATCGCGAGCAAAAACAGCCGCGAACACACCCTGCCGTACTTGCTGACCAAAAATTCTGGTATAGAGCGGTAGCCGCCCCGCGTGCGGAGAAAGTAGAGGGCGATCGCGGCGGTGACAAAGCTCAGGTAGTAGATGGCATAGCCAGCGCCGCCCAGTACGCCAAAGGTCTGCCCCAAACTGGCGGCGTTGTCGATCGATTTGGCAAAAATCCAGGAAATAGCGGCGCTAGCTACCAGCAGCCACAGGCCCGGTGCCTGCCCAGTACTCGACTGGCCCTCAAAAAACTCCGGCGGACTGACGCGATCGGGAGTCGTCTGACGCACCAGGTAGAGCAAAAATCCGCAGTAACCGGCCAGCAAAACCCAGGTGAGGGTGTTTTCAACCATACGTAGCGCCCCTTATAAGAGTTGACCAAGATTGACAAGATTATGCCGTCAGGCTGCTCTAGATTACGAGCGCTCGTGGATGATTGGATGGGTAACGAGAACATCCCATCGTGACCGCCAGCTCCAGATTGGCAGCACATCTCTAATGGATTGGGTCTGGAGAAGGCACAAAGCCAGGCAACTGGAGCCAGCGAAATAGCCCCAGCCGCAAATTTGCTCAATCGGCAGCAATCAGCTTCGCCAGGCTCTACGGGCATCGCTCAACTAGAAACGGGTTGAGCGATACTCTACCAGAGCCGCTTCAGAAGCGATTGAATGTTTGCTGAGAATGAAATGGAGGGCCTAGGAGAGACAGGAGGTCGGCGCTCAGCCTCGCCCCTGCACTAGATAGCCGCAGCGGTGCTCGCCTTTGACTAGCCAGTGGGTGCGCTGCACGGCACAGTCGGTCAGCGCCACCTGAAACATCTCTAGCTCGTGGCCACACACGCTAGGAAACGACTCGGCAATGTGGGAGATGGCGCAGTTGTATTCAGTAATGATGTAGCAGGGGCCGCTCTGACAGAGCTCGCCGTCGGGTTCAACCTCGTGCCATTCGGCCACATACCCTTCGTCTACGCGCAGCTGCACCAGCCGCGCCACCCGCTCAGCAATGGTGCCGGTGCCCACGCGATCGCGGTACTCCAGCGCTTTACGCTGCCACTGCTGACGCAGCACAGTACCGACCCCATCCTGGCCCAGGGTGGCGGCCAGAGTATCGAGCAGCGAGATCGCAAATTCGTCGTACTTGGCCGGGAAGCGATCGCGCCCCTTAGCGCTGAGCTGGTACAGATGGTTGGGTCGCCCCATGCCCTCCTGCACAGCCCGATGCTCGATCAACCCTTCCGCCTCCAAATCTTTGAGGTGGCGGCGAATCGCCTGGGTACTCACCTCAACATGGTCAGCTATGGCGTGGGCCGTGGCTTCACCCTGCCTGAGCAGGTACATCAAAATGTCATCTTTTGTGGATGTAGAGGGTTGCTGCACAGAGGTCATGGCGTTGGCCCACCGAGACATTAGAGAACGTGGCGCAGGTTGCCCCGTAGACGATACCCATTTAGGTCAGGCGTTAGACCGGCCCATCGAAAGATAATCTACTTTGACAACCTTTATGTTGTTAAACTAGTCTAAGATCTAGTTAGACAACTTAAATGTTGCTTTAATTGTATAAAATTATTGGGCTGTGTACCGTACCAATCCCGTAATGACTGACACCAAAACCACCCAGGCCACCGACAAAAACCTAGAGCTGATGCGCAACTTTGCCCAGAGCTATGCCAAGCGCACCGGCACCTACTTCTGCTCCGACCCTGGCGTAACCGCCGTGGTGCTGGAAGGTTTGGCTAAGCACAAAGACGACTTTGGTTCGCCACTATGCCCCTGCCGTCACTACGAAGACAAAGAGGCCGAGGTCAAGACCATCTACTGGAACTGCCCCTGCGTACCCATGCAAGAGCGCAAAGAGTGCCACTGCATGCTCTTTCTCACCCCCGACAACCCCTTCGCGGGTGAGCAACAAGACATTTCCTTTGAGACCATTCGCACCGAGACCAGCAAATACTAGCCCGTTGAACGCTGGGCCTATTGAAAACTAACTAGGCCCGCCGAGTTCATTTCGCCACTATGCAGCCCGCTAAGAGAGTCGCATCATGAGTGCTTCTGTTCAGTCCCTTGTTAGCCAGCCCTATAAGTACGGCTTTACGACCAACATTGAGGCCGACGTCATTCCTCGCGGCCTCAGCGAAGATGTCGTGCGAATGATTTCGGCCAAGAAGAATGAGCCGGAGTTCATGCTGGAGTTTCGCCTGCGGGCCTACCGCAAGTGGCTCACCATGGCCGAGCCGGTCTGGCCCAACGTCAAGTATCCGCCCATCGACTATCAAAACATCGTCTACTACTCGGCCCCCAAGACCCAGCCCAAAAAGCTGGGCAGCCTAGACGAGGTCGACCCCACCCTGCTCGACACCTTCGAGAAGCTGGGCATTCCTCTCTCGGAGCAGAAGCGGCTGGCCAACGTCGCGGTAGATGCCATCTTTGACAGCGTTTCGGTAGCCACTACTTTTAAAGAAAAGCTAGCGGAGTCGGGGGTGATTTTTTGCTCGATCTCCGAGGCGCTACAGGAGCACCCCGACCTGGTAGAGAAGTATCTGGGTACGGTGATTCCGATCGGCGACAACTACTTTGCGGCGTTGAACTCGGCTGTGTTTAGTGACGGATCGTTTGTTTACATTCCCAAAGACACCCAGTGTCCGATGGATCTCTCGACCTACTTCCGCATTAACAATGGCGACTCGGGCCAGTTTGAGCGCACGCTAATTGTGGCTGAAGCAGGTAGCTCCGTCACTTATCTGGAGGGCTGCACCGCCCCCATGTACGACAGCAACCAGCTCCACGCGGCGATCGTTGAACTGGTCGCTATGGACGACGCCAGCATCAACTATTCCACCGTGCAAAACTGGTTTGCGGGCGACGAAAACGGCAAAGGCGGCATCTACAACTTCGTCACCAAGCGCGGCCTCTGCGCCGGGAAAAATTCTAAAATCTCCTGGACCCAGGTTGAAACGGGTTCGGCCATCACCTGGAAGTACCCCAGCTGTGTGCTGGTGGGCGACAACTCTGTGGGCGAGTTCTACTCGGTGGCGCTGACCAACAACTATCAGCAGGCCGACACCGGTACCAAAATGGTACACGTGGGCAAAAACACCCGCAGTACCATTATTTCTAAAGGTATTTCGGCGGCGAAATCGAAGAACAGCTACCGGGGCTTGGTGAAAATTGGGCCAAAGGCGGAAGGGGCGCGCAACTACTCCCAGTGCGACTCGATGCTGATTGGTGATACGTCTAGCGCCAACACGTTCCCCTATATTCAGGTGCAGAACAGCACCGCCCAGGTCGAGCACGAAGCCTCAACCTCCAAAATTGGGGAAGACCAGCTCTTCTACTTTGCCCAGCGGGGCATTTCGCCGGAGGACGCGGTGTCGATGATCATCAGCGGCTTCTGTCGCGATGTGTTCAACAAGCTACCCATGGAGTTTGCCGCCGAGGCCGACAAGCTGCTAGCCCTGAAGCTAGAGAACACCGTGGGGTAAACCTGTAGGGTGCATTCGCGAAGCAATGCACCGTCTTCGCCAAGATTACCGCGCGGTGCATTGCTGACGCGAATGCACCCTACGAATCCTCGGCCATAGATAAGAACCTTAATTTCAACGCGTAGGAGCATGGTGGGCGGTGCCCACACCACAGGAAAACCATGATTAACGAGAACAGCGACATTATTCTCTCGGTGCGCGACCTTCGCGCCAACGTAGACGGCACCGAAATTCTCAAGGGCCTCAACCTGGAGGTGAGGGCTGGCGAAATTCACGCCATCATGGGCCTCAATGGCTCGGGTAAGAGTACCTTCTCGAAGGTCTTGGCGGGCCATCCCGACTATGAAGTTACAGCCGGGGAGATTCACTTCAAAGGGCAAGACCTGTTAGAGCTAGACCCCCACGATCGCGCCACTGCCGGTATCTTTCTCGCCTTTCAGTACCCGCTGGAAATTCCTGGGGTAAGCAACCGCGACTTTTTACGGGTAGCGTTTAATGCCCACCGCAAGGCCCGTGGCGAAGACGAGATTGACGTGTTCGACTTCGACGACCTGATCGAAGAAAAGCTGAACGTGGTCAGAATGGACGCCTCGTTCCTCGATCGCAGTGTCAACGAGGGCTTTTCGGGCGGTGAGAAAAAGCGCAACGAAATTCTGCAAATGGCGCTGCTAGAGCCTGCCCTAGCCATCCTCGATGAGACCGACTCGGGCCTGGATATTGACGCCCTTAAAACCGTAGCCGGTGGGGTAAACCAGCTTTCTACCCCCGGCAACGCCGTGGTGCTGATCACTCACTACCAGCGGATGCTCGACTACATCGTGCCCGACTACGTGCACGTAATGGCCGATGGCCGCATTATTACGACCGGCGGCAAAGACCTGGCCAAAGAGCTAGAGTCGCGCGGCTACGAGTGGGTGCTGAAAGAATTTCGGACAGGGGTGACGGCGTAATGACGAGTTCTATGGCTGAAGTGCGCTCTAGGATGACGGTTGACCAGCGCGATGCCTACCTGAAAGGGCTGGTGCAGCGGGCAAAAGCCGCCGTGCCTCAGGAACTGGCTTTGGAGACGATGCGATCGCGGGCCGAAGCCCTGCTCAACGAGCACGCGTTTCCGTCTGCCCGTGACGAAGACTGGCGCTTTACCGACCTGGCAGACTTGCTTGCCATTGACTTTGTTGCTGCCGGAGAATCTTCAGTCAGCGAGGCCGATGTTGCTGATCTGCGCCTGTCAGAGACGGCTGGTGCTCAGGTTGTTGTGGTTAATGGACGGGTCAGTGCTGAGCGATCGCAGCTCCAGAACCTGCCGGACGGAGTGATCGTTGGCTCCCTTCGCAGCCACCCTGACCTTCAGGTAGTTGAACGCCTAGCCCAGGCCAGCGGCCACCACGAAGTCTTTACCGCCCTTAACACCGTAGGCTTTCAGGATGCGGTAGTAGTTTGGCTACCCCGCAACACCGTCGTTGAGACCCCCATTCAAATTATCTACGTGGCTCAACCCGAGGAACCGGCTCTCCTAGCCCAGCCCCGCTGCCTGGTGGTCGCTGAGTCGGGTAGCGCCCTCACCCTAATCGAAGACTTCAGTGGCCCGTCTGCCGCACCCCACTTCACTAACGTCGTTACCGAGCTGTGGCTCGACGCCAATGCCCAGCTTACCCACAGCCGCATTCAGCGAGAGGGCGCGGGTACCTTTCACATTGGCAAAACCGTCGTGACCCAGGCCCGCGACAGCCAGTACATCGGCACCGCCGTAGACTTTGGCTCTAGGCTGGCCCGCCACAACTGGGAGATCTACCAAACGGGTGAGCAAACGACTACCAAAATTTACGGGCTAGGGGCGATCGCCGCTAACCAGCACATCGACACCCACAGCCTGGTGGCCCTCAGCCACCCCCACGGCGTGGTCGAGCAGCAGCACAAAGTCATTGTCGATGACCACGCCCACAGCGTTTTCAATGGACGCATGGCAGTGGCCCAAAAAGCTCAGCTCACCAGCGCCAGCCAGCTCAACCGCAACCTGCTGCTCTCCGACAAAGCGCGAGTCGATACCAAGCCCCAGCTCGAAATTGTTGCCGACAACGTCAAGTGCGCCCACGGGGCTACCGTCAGTCAGCTTCAGGCCGACGAAATCTTCTACCTGCAAAGTCGCGGCATTAGCGCGCCCCAGGCCCAGCGGCTGCTGATCTATGCTTTTGCTATGGAAATGCTAGAGACCATTGCGGTGGAAACGCTGCGATCGCGCCTCGCCGAGACCATCTCCCAGTGGTCATAGCCCCCTCCTACCCATCCACCCGCCCCTTCGACTTCGCTCAGGGACCGTCCCGCCTACCCGCCCACCCATCCACCCTCTCACCCCCACTCCCCCATGACCGTCGCTCAGGAACTCACCCTCGCCGCTAAGGTTCGCGCCGACTTCCCGATCCTCCATCAGGAAGTGAACGGTCACCCGCTGGTGTACCTCGACAACGCGGCCACCTCCCAAAAGCCCAGGGCAGTGCTGGAGGCGCTGCAACACTACTACCAGCGCGACAACGCCAACGTACACCGGGGCGTGCACAACCTCAGCGCCCGCGCCACCGAATCCTATGAGGGGGCTAGGGATAAGGTGGCGGCCTTTGTGAAGGCCACCAGCCGCAACGAGATTATCTTCACCCGCAACGCCAGTGAGGCGATCAACCTGGTAGCCTACGCCTGGGGCATGACCACCCTGCAGCCCGGTGACGAAATTATCCTCTCGGTGATGGAGCACCACAGCAACCTGGTGCCTTGGCAGTTTGTGGCCCAGCGCACTGGGGCAGTGCTCAAGTTTGTGGGGCTAACCGCCGATCAATCCTTCGACCTTGACCAGTACCGCGACCTGGTGACCGACAAGACCCGCCTGGTGGCGGTCAACCACGTTTCCAATACCCTGGGCTGCATTAACCCAGTGGAAGAGATCATTGAAATGGCTCACCGCCACGGAGCCAAGGTGCTAATCGACGGCTGCCAGAGCGCGCCCCACATGGCGCTAGACTTACCTGCGATGGGCTGCGACTGGTTCGTGGCGTCGGGCCACAAGATGTGTGCGCCCACGGGCATTGGCTTTCTCTACGGCAAGTTAGAGCTGCTAGAAGCCATGCCTCCCTTCATGGGCGGCGGCGAAATGATCGCCGATGTGTTTTTAGATCACTCTACCTATGCGGGGCTGCCCCACAAGTTTGAGGCAGGAACTCCGGCCATTGCTGAGGCGATCGCCCTGGGGGCAGCGGTAGACTACCTGGGTGCGATCGGCTTGGAGAATATTGCCGCCTACGAGCACGAGCTAACGGCCTACCTCTACCAGCAAATGCAGACCGTTCCCGAAGTTACACTCTACGGCCCGCTCCCCCAAGCGGACGGCAGCGGACGGGCGGCGTTAGTCACTTTCACCGTCGAGGGCGTCCACGCACAGGATCTATCGACCCTGCTCGACCAGTCGGGGATTGCGATTCGCTCGGGGCACCACTGCACCCAGCCATTGCACCGCATTTTGGGCGTAGACTCTACGGCGCGGGCTAGCCTGTATTTCTACAACACCAAGGCCGAGATCGACAGCTTTATCGCCGCACTCAAAGACACCATCGAGTTCTTTAAAGGCGTGTTTGAAGACGACAATTAAAACGGTTTTGGTCGTTGATAGCTATAAAGCTACCCTACAGCGACTAACAAAGATAGGTAAATACAACCAGGCAAAGAAACCCAGTTTTTAAACTCAAGGTTTCTAGAAGACGGTAACAATTCTTACTTGCGCCGAGGGCCAGATTGGACTAGATTACTGAGCTAAGGTTGTGTGCGTGCAGTCTGAACGTCCCAAAAATTTGGCTAAACGCCACTGGAAGGTGCGCCAACACCAACCAGCGGCTAACCCCGTCGACAGAACCGAGCTGTCTCGGAGGCTAAGGTGATTGTACCTGGCCGCCCTGAACTGCACATGTCTGGGGCGGCCAAGTTTTTGGGTTTCTTCCCCGTCGTTTCATCGGAAAGGAACCCGATTATGTTGTGTTTTACCCGTCAAGATCTCCGAGTTCTTGAAGAACTCGGAGATCTGAATCCCCTACGCTTATCAAATCCCATCCCTCAGCCGGGGCGCGAGCGATTGCGCCATTTGGTGATTGGCTCGTCGGAGGGGGTGCGAGGGGCTATTAACCACCTGCATCTGCTTCAGTACGCCGAGCAGCGGGAGTGGAGCCGGTTGGTGACGATACCGCGATCGGGGATTTTGATTACCCCGGAGCAGGGCGAGGTGTTTAGTCTGCTGAGGCGCGACAGGCAGATATCGATGTAAAAGACGCCTGGTCAGGGGACGGGTGCTTTTGCTCCTTAGCAGAGATAGGTCGTCAACCTAAAGCACCCGTCCCCTTTTGAGGGAATGCCCAAAAATCTGGCCGTGCGATAATTTAAGGGTAGGCCAGCCCTAGTCGCGGCCCAATGAGGTTTAAGGAGATATGCCGTGGCCAGCCAAATAATTAACGAAAAGCTCCACGCCTATCGCGACGACCTCGATCGCCTGCTAGAGCGGGTGCAGGCCCTAGCCACCGCCATCAACAACCCCAACTTGCAGCGCACCACCCACAACCTGCGCCGCAACATCAACGAGCCGTTTTTGTTTGTGGTGGTGGGCGAGGTAAAGGCGGGCAAGAGCAGCTTTGTGAACGCTCTGCTCGACGCTGAAGTATGCGCCACCGACATTGAGCCCTGCACCGACTCAATTCAGCAAATTGTCTACGCCGAGCAAGAGTTTGTCGAGCAGGTGGAGCCGAGCCTGCGCAAAATTGGCCGACCGATCCCGATTCTGCAGGACATTTCGATTGTAGATACGCCGGGCACCAACACGGTGATTGCCGAGCACCAAATCATTACCGAGCGCTACATACCCAACAGCGACCTGACATTTTTTGTACTGTTTGCCAAAAACCCATACCAAAAGAGCGCCTGGGATTTTCTCGATTTTGTCAGCGCTGAATGGCGCAAGAAGGTGGTATTTATTTTGCAGCAGGCGGATCTGCTGCGCCCCGCCGATCTACAAACCAACGTGGAGCGGGTGAAGGAATACGCCTACCAAAAGCAGATCAAAGCCCCGATCATTTTTCCTACTTCGGCGGCGCTGGAGCAGGAGGGCGATACGGCGAACAGTGGCTTTGAGCCGGTGCGTCAGTACATTCAGGCGATGGTGTCGTCTGGGGAGAGCTACAAGATCAAGCTGCGATCGGTGAGTCAGACCACGCAGCAGATTATTGACCTGCTGAATGGCGATGTGGAGGGGCTAAACCGACAGCTGGCCAGCGATCGCGCCACCGCCGCCAGCATTCGCAGCAAAATTGACGCCGGGCGGGGGCGATCGCGCTACGAGGTCAACACCCTGGCCGATCGCCTGGCCGCCCGCTATGAGATCATCTCGGCTCGCATTAAGCGCGACTTTCGCGAAAGCCTGACGGTACCCATGGTGGTGCGGCGATCGTTCGTCGGCATGTTTAATCAAGATGCCTCTATGCGAGCCTGGGTTGACGACTTTCAGGAGCGCTGCGCCCGCGACCTGCGCGAATCGCTCGAAGAGGTTTCGCGAGAGGGGGCACAGCACTTTGTCGACGGCATTCGCCAACTCTTTGACGGGCTCAACCAGGATTTGGAGAGTGTCAAAACCCACCGGGTAGAGAGCAGCCACATTTCGCTCAAGGTGCTGGAGCGCCGCCAGGAGGTAATTGACAGCGTGCAAGCCAAGGTTAACAACCTGATGGCCGACCAGGGCTTTGGCGATGTGCTGGTCACCCAGGCGGGTGATATGGCCAACGAAATTGTCGGCGGGGCTGTGATGGCGGTGGCGGGTACCATTCTGCACATCATTGAGTTTGCGGTGGCCGAGGCAATTTTGAGCGCGATCGGCATTGCCTTTGCCGGTGTGGGGGTGGTGGTGCTGGCGATCGGCATTTTGTGGCAGCGCAACCGCATCATCGCCAAGTTTGAGCAGGCGCTCGACAGCGAGAAGGGCCGTTTTCAGGAGGAAGTAGCCGGTCGCCTCAACGAAAAACTTGGGATTATCTACGAGGAAGTCGAGCGCATTTTTACCCAGTTCTACGATTACGTGGAGCGCGAAGAGGCGGCGGTGCAGCCGGTGATTGACCAATACACCGCAATCAAGCAAGAGGCAGAGGGGCTGTTCAGCTCGAACGTGCTGGGCGGGGCAGCGGAGGAACGGTAAATTTAGAGGAGCAGTATTTATGGCTAGGGCTGTTCTGCCAACCGTTCTATCAGCCAGGACTTAGTCAGCCTTGGAGAGTGGAGGCAGCGGTGCTCCATTAGGTCAAAAAAACGGTTCCTCCCCCAGGGCGGCTTACCTTGCAAATCCTTAGCTTACAAGTCCTTAGCTATGCTGAAGCAGACAGCTTTCTGTAGCGGCACATCTTACCCAAGATAAAACCATGCAACTCTCTATTCCTGAATCTATTATTCAGTCGATACGGCTTCCTGAAAGCCGTATCGAAGCAGAGCTACTTAAAGAATTGGCCCTTGCCCTCTATGCTCAAGACCTTTTGTCCTTCGGTAAAGCCCGCGAGCTAGCCAACCTAGATCATTGGCAATTTAGCCAGCTTTTAGGGGAGCGTAGCCTTTCCCGACACTATTCTGAAGCCGAACTTTCAGAAGATATGGAATATGCTCGTCGTCAGTAACACATCACCGTTGCTCAATCTGGCGATCATTGACCATCTATTTCTGCTGCCCCAGCAGTTCGGGCAAGTTCTGATTCCTCAAGCCGTCCTTACAGAATTAAAAATAGACAAAGCGTTGCCGGGTTCTAGTCGCCTGCGGAAAGCCATAGATGAAGGTTGGCTCGTACCTCAAACCGTTAGCAATATATCCCTCGTCGCCCTACTGCGGAGGCAGCTTCACCAGGGGGAGTCTGAAGCCATTGCCCTAGCTGTAGAAATTTCTGCCGAAAGCATTCTGCTTGACGAAAAAGAAGCTCGACAATCTGCTAGAGCCCTCGGTTTGTACCCAGTAGGCATTTTGGGCGTTTTGCTGAAAGGCTTGCATGGTGGTACTGTCGCTTCTATGAAAGTTGCTATGGATCGGTTGCAGCGAGAAGCCGGTTTCTGGATCGCGCCTGCGCTGCTGAATCAGCTTCTGCAAGAAAGTGGTGAACTAGATTAATAATGATTTGCGTTGTAGGTGTCACTAAGTGATATGAGTGCTGAACCGTCTAACTCAATTGACCTAAGCGATTATGTTGATGCGATCGCCCCGATTCTAGATCTCACAATTCCCGATGAAATTAAGCCGGGGGTGGTGGCCAATATGAAGCACATTTGGGATGTCGCCCAGCCCGTGCTTACCTTTCCGCTGCCTGATACGGTGGAAAGTGCCGCTACCTTTGAGCCATGACCCAACCGCCCGATGCCCTGACCCTATCCGCTGCCGTTAGAGCCGGGAGCCTTTCTGCCTCCACGGTTCTAGACGCAACTCTAGCGGATATCGCCAATCGCAACCGATCGCTGAATTGTTTTACGGCGGTGACGACAGAACGGGCGCGATCGCAGGCCCAGGCCATTGACGATGCGATAGCCGCAGGTCAAGGCTCCGGCCCCCTCGCTGGAGTTCCCTTCGCGGTCAAAAACCTGTTCGATATCGAGGGCCTCACCACCCTGGCAGGAGCCAAGCTTAACCAGAGCAATCCCCCAGCGGCTAGAGATGCCACGGCGATCGCTCGCCTACAGCAGGCCGGGGCGGTGCTGGTGGGAGCGCTGRMKWTGRRYGAGNASGCCKRCGNGCTNKYGTCRCSANKCMACNCMCANCKTTGSCRCTMYCSCGNWRCYYSSMCWWSYYCWSSCGNATSGCGNRGCKKSTCMTCGRGCNSGSTCRKCKGMKGCKGYGGCGRMGGGKCKGRYGMCWYKYKCTSYGGSTKCYGANASCWWYKGCTNGMTKCKCSTGNCYGCTSCNKCWRYSKSKGSTGYMTNGGKCTSARGYYSANCKRYGKWCSGYYGWCGNNCGGGCGGNNGSGSMKKYWKSWYYTYCAKCMSCKTNGAYCNMCGYGGSGSCNNKGGCGCNAKCSSKCSCCGRCCYMGSCWYCGTCTWCNWCRSYMTGCWGSKGCSRKRCCSRRYSGWMSYSGTSKGWRMYCWRYGGCNNSSMCWGKSMCMGCTNSCSSTGCYSKSWSKYAGNGSWRTTGMAGGACTGCGGATTGCTCAACTGGGCGGCCATTTTGAGCGTGGCATGGAGCCTCTGGTGCGGGATGTTCTAAGTGATGTACTCCAAGCGTTAGACGTTTCTAAGGTGGTGGAATTTCCTGAGACCCATCGGGCCAGAGCAGCGGCCTACATTATCACCGCCTGTGAAGGCAGCCAGCTCCATCTGGATCGCCTGCGGCAGAGCCCGATGGAGTTTGACCCGGCCACCCGCGATCGCTTTCTGGCCGGAGCGATGATTCCCGCCGCCTGGTTTGTGCAGGCCCAAAGGCTGCGGCGGTGGTACCGCGATCGCGTCCGCGACGTCTTCCAGCACTACAACGTATTGATCGCCCCCACGACCCCTTGCGTCGCCCCGCCCCTCGATCAAACAACACTGGATATTGATGGCGTCACCTATCCCCTACGGCCCCACCTGGGCTTCTACACCCAGCCTCTTTCGTTTATTGGGTTGCCGGTTCTCTCGGCACCCATCCACCGTCCTGGCCAGCTCCCCGTAGGCATCCAGCTGATTGCCGCACCGTATCAAGAGGCGCAGTTGTTTCGGGTCGCCGCGTGGTTGGCGGAGAAGGGAGCCGGTGGGTAGGGGAGTAGGCGGGTGACGGTCCCTGAGCGAAGTCGTTCGCGCTAGCGTCTCTCGTAGAGCAGGTGGAGACCCACTCATCCACTTATCTACTCCTCACTCTCCAGCATCGCCTTGGCCTCCTTTAGCCGCTCCAGGTGGTTTCGCTCCAGTTCTGGATAGGCGAGGTTGAGGGATTTCAACTTTTGCTCGATAAAGTTGGCCACGGCCAGGCGGGTAAACCACTTGTTGTCAGCAGGAATGATGTGCCAGGGAGCCCAGTCGGTACTGGTGTGGCTAAACATATCCTCGTAGGCGGCCATGTAGTCGTCCCAACGGCCCCGTTCTCTGACATCAGCGAGGGAAAACTTCCAGTTTTTTTCAGGGCGATCGATGCGGTTGAGAAAGCGGTTTTTTTGTTCTTCCTTCGACACGTTGAGAAAGAACTTCATCACCACAATGCCGTTGTTGACCAGATATTTTTCAAAGTTGTTGATCTCTTCAAATCGCTGCTGCCAAATGCGATCGCTCCTGACACTTTTGGGAATCTGCTGCTGAGCCAGCAGTTCGGGCCGCACCCGCACCACCAGTACTTCCTCGTAGTACGAGCGATTAAAAATGCCAATGTTGCCGCGCTCGGGCAGGGCTTTGAACGATCGCCACAGGTAGTCGTGGTCAAGCTCCTCTAGCGAGGGCTGCTTAAAGCTATACACCTGACAACCCTGGGGGTTAATGCCCGACATGACGTGCTTAATCGTGCTATCCTTGCCCGCCGCATCCATGGCCTGAAACAGGATCAGCATGGCATAGGTGTTTTGGGCGTAAAGCATATCCTGGTAGCGGGCCAGTTCTTCGACCCCCTGCTGCAGCAGTTCTTTAGCCTGCTTTTTCTTAAAACTGCCGGTAAAGTTAGGATCAAAGTCTTTGAGCGTCACCCTAGTACCAGGCTTGACCACCATTCGCTCTGGGGTAAGGATATCGAGACGTGAGGCAGAATCCATGGGTGATAAAGGGTAGAGGGCAACAGTCCCAATGCTGAGGGGTCTCAAGCATAGCTAACCCTGGCCTGACCCAGGCTGCATCTGTCTCAACCCTTAACGATCGCAGCGTCTTGACGCCGCAGTCTCAGCCACCGCCAACGCTGAGGCGGCCTGGGTCTACAGGGTGGCCTGGGGGCGGCAGTCCGTGAAGGAAGGCTGCTGTTGCGTCAAAATTGGGGGGTAGGGCAATGCAGGGGCAGGGCAATGGCAGGGGCATATTTTACCGGGTGCGCCGTGTGGGCGTTCAAGGATTGGGCGGGCAGCTTCTACCCTAGGGGCAGCAAGCCAGGGGATTTTTTGCGGCTGTACGGCGATCGCATGACCGCTGTCGAAGGCAACACCACCTTTTACTCCATGCCCGATACCAAAACCATCGATCGTTGGGCGGAGACTATGCCCCCCGGCTTTCGGTTTTGCCCCAAACTGCCCCGCGCCTTCTCGCACCAGGGCAAGCTGGTGCCCTTTGTCGAAGCATCCCACCGATTTCTGCAAACGCTGGCACCCCTGGGAGACCGCCTGGGGCCGATCTTCATTCAGCTGCCGCCCACCTACAGCCCCGAGCACCTGTCAGACCTGCGAGAATTTTTGGCCCGCTGGCCCCGGCAGCAGCATCCGATCGCGGTAGAAGTGCGCCACCTCGACTGGTTCGCCGAGCCCCACGCCACCCGCCTCAACCAAATGCTTAAGAGCCTGGGCGCAGGTCGCGTGCTGCTCGATACCCGCCCCATCTACGACTGCATCAACACCCCCGCCGACGACCCCCAAATTGGCTCCGAGCGCAAAAAGCCCAGGGTGCCCCTCCAGCCCGAGATCACGGCTTCGTTTGCGATCGTGCGCTACATCAGCCACCCCGATTTCGCCTACAACCAGCCCTATTTCGACGAATGGGTGCCCCGGCTGCGCCAGTGGCTGGATGCTGGTACGGACGTATACTTCTTTGCCCACTGCCCCCAGGAAGCCAAATCTCCGGCGGTAGCCCGCGAGGTCTACCATCGCTTGCAGCAGGTAGGGGTCGAGCTGCCCGAGCTGCTGTGGGATAGGGCTGAACGACAAAGGGCCGAGGAAGACACATCCTCAGCCCAGCTCAGTTTATTTGGATAATCGGTTTTGCTTAAAAGAGCCGTACCACCGACGGCAGGCTAACCCTAGTCGTTTTCCCAGTCTTCGCGGCCCATGAGATCGCCCACGCGATCGCGCAGCAGAAACCCCGATGTCTCTAGCTCAGCTTCAACCAGCGCCCATTCACGGGCAGGAATGTGACGGCAGAGGGTGTAAATGGGCTGTTGACGGCTAACTACACCCTTTTGAACCAGCTGTCGAGCTTCGTCACGGATGATGTCAATGGAGTAGTGGAGGGACTGAAGCATACCTAAAACCAGTAACGACGGAGAAGCTGCACGAGACAAAAGTCAAATAAGCCAGACAAGAATCTTTAGATTCCGTATCCCAGTTTACTGATAGTTTTGAAGGTTTGGCTAGCAGCTCTGGCTTATTTTCGCCTTAATCTTTGAGCTATGCCATTAACAAATGCTGTAATTTCGCTCTGATATCACACTATTGACTGTTACGGTTCTGCAACATGCAGTCCTTGCCAATCTCTATGCAATTATTGCATAGCACCCGTTCAGTTTGGGGCGCTTTCGTCTAAATTTGGAGTTTGAGGCTGCTGAGCCAGGAGCTTTAGAGCTAAGGCTTGACGTTGCAACCCTTTAAGTTTTACGGAATGGCCCTGCTCCACTGGGTAGGCTATTGCTAGAGCCACCGCTGGCGTTGGGCAAACCAGCGGGCTGATAGCGGCTCACTTCACTAACCATCGGCGTGCTTAGCGCCGTAAACCCCCGTCGGGAGGACAGGTCGTGAGCGTGACCAATGAACTCTTCTACCGAGCCAACGATTTGTGCCGCCGCCGCGCCTACGAGCAGTGGCATCGAGGGCAAAGCAAACAGCAAATTTTGCGATCGCAGGCCGGCTTCCCATCCTTGCCGCCAACTCGGCCCCAACCCTGTCGGGGCTGCACCAACTACCACGGCATCGCCTACGGCACCAGTCGGGCTAAGCGCTGCACCCTAGTGTGCGCGATGCACCCCTACGGCTGGCAAGGGGGTGGAGGTTGTCCTGATTGGCAAGATGAGGGGTAGATGGGTGGATGGGTGGATGGGTGGATAGGGGGAGGCAGGCGCGGAGCGGCTTATCGAAGGAGAGGGATGGATGAGTTCAAAATTGAGAATTCAAAATTTTGCACTTTGAATTTTGCACTCCCCCTTCCTCACCTTCCCCACCCCCTCACCTTCCTCACTCCCTCAACACCGCCCTTAACCGCTGACTCACCGCATCCACGCCAAAAGTAAGCACCACAAAAACCGCCAGCGTCACCATTACGCCCCTGTAGTCGAAGCTGCTAATTTGCTCGGTGAGCAGGCGACCTAAACCACCGGCCCCAACCAGGCCCACGATGACGGTTTCGCGCAGGCATACCTCCCAGCGGTAGAGGCTATAGGCCAGAAAGCGGCCCAGGTTTTGGGGCAAAATGCCGTAGGCTACAACTGCGCTAGGGCCGGCTCCCAGGGCGCTGAGGGCGCGGACGGGGCGATCGTCTAGGTTTTCGTTGACCTCGGCCATCAGGCGACCCAGAATGCCAAAGTTGTGCAGAGCCAGGGCCAGCGCCCCCGGCAGCACCCCCGGAAACAGCACAAACAGCAGCACCAGCGCCCAGATCGGAGCGGGAACGGCGCGGCTGACCAGCAGCACCAGGCGACTGAGGCCCAGCACCACAAAAGCCATCCAGGCCGTGCGATCGCGCTGACCAACAGGGTGCAGCAGCCCCCCCGGTAGCCAAAAGTTTTGGGCCGCAGGCAGCGAAACGAGAATACCGCCAAGGCTAGCCAGGGCGATCGCCACCATCGACATCGCCACCGTGAGCCAGGCAAGCTGCGCTAGATTCACCAGCTCAGCCCAGGAGGGCAGGGGTGGCCAGCCGGTGCCCCACAGTTCTCCCCAGAGCCGCTGGGTGCGCGCCGACCACAGCACCGCCACATCTAGCTGCAGCCACCACCAGCTCAGGGGCACGGCCAGCACCGCCCCCAGCCACGACAGCCGCAAAAACCCGTCTTGCTTAGGCGCTTTTGATGCAGATCGAGCCGTATTTCCCGGTTTGCGCCCTGGCTGGCGGTTGATGTCGAGGCGACTGGTAAAGCCCATGCGGCGACGCACCAGAGCGCTCCAGGCATCGACGGCACCATTGAGTACGATCAGTGCGTAAAACCCGGTCCACAGCTGCTCGTAGCGCAGCGATTGCAAACTCAAGAAAATCTCGTAGCCCAGCCCCCCGGCTCCGATTATGCCTAATACCGCCGAGGCCCGCAGCGAACATTCAAATCGGTAGAAGGTATAGGAGAGCAGGTTGGGCAGAGCCTGGGGCAGCAGGCCGTAGACCAGGGCAATCAGCGGTGGGGTACCGGCGTTGAGCAGGGCATTAAGCGGTTCGGGAGGCGTTTCGTCTAGAATTTCTGAAAAAACCTTGGCGACGATCGCCCCAAACGGAATCGCGATCGCCAGCACCCCCACCATGGGGTTTAGCCCCAGCACCTGCAACAGCACCAGCCCCCAAATCAGCTCGTGGATGGCGCGGGGAAAGGCCAGCAGCCCTCGCGCCCCCAGCCAAAGGCTCTGGCGCAGACCCCATTTATCCTGCGGCAGCAGCGTTTGCCACCACACCGCCGAGGAGAGCAGCCCCCCCGCCAGCCCTAGCCCAATGCTAAAGGCAGTTCCCAACACCGCGTAGGCCAGGGTAACCAGGGCCGCGCGGCCCATCAGCGCCACAAACTCAGGGCTAAGGTCGGGCCGCAGACTGGCCGCCAAAAACTCACGCAGCTGCGGCCAACCGCCCCAGTTAATCAGCTCTGCGCCGGGTCGACCCAGCCCTGCCTGGTAAGCGGCCAGACCCAGGGCGAGCAAAACCCCTAGAGCGCTGACTGTTTTTGGGTTCCAGAGGTTCGGCCGCAGCGGTATGGTGATAGTCTGTTGGGTGTCAACCATGTTCAGGTCGTCACGGTGCCATGGACGTTATGCCCCAGCCTTACAATTATCCTTTGTCCAACGCTCTGCTTCAAAGTGCTGCTCAGCCCCTGTCTATAGACACGATCCTACGCCCCGTCAGTCTAGACCTAGGGCTAGACACAGGAAATGGGTTCAGCGGTTATTTTACCGGAGTTGATTTACCCAGCGTGACCGGGGTGGCGGTAACACCTGAGGCATTATCCCCGGTGCTGGCGCAGCAGTTTGACCAGGACATCCTGGGCGATATGGTCAGCGTTTGGAACAACTTTGTCGAGTCGGGCCAGCTTTGGGCACTGCTCTTTGGCATTGTGCTTGGCTACTTCATTCGCAACCTGACCGCCTTTTAAACCCCACCACCTGCCCATGGAAACGCCCCCTCCCCAGACCTGGAGCCAGCGCTTTGAAACGGCGCTGCACCCAGCGATCGCGACCTTTAACGCCAGCATTGGCTTCGATATTCAGCTGATCGAGTACGACCTGACTGGCTCAGAAGCCCACGCCAAAATGCTGGTTAAAACCGGCATCCTCAGCCCTGAGGAGGGGGAGCAGATTGTGAATGGCCTCGAGACCATTCGCCAGGAGTACCGCTGCGGCAGTTTTACCCCCGGCGTTGAGGCCGAGGACGTGCACTTTGCCGTCGAGCGACGGCTAACCGAGCTGATTGGCGATGTGGGCAAAAAGCTACACACCGCCCGTTCCCGCAACGACCAGGTGGGCACCGACGTGCGCCTTTACCTGCGCGCCCAGATTGAGGCAATTCAGGGGCAGCTGCGCCAGTACCAGCAGACCCTTTTGGGCCTGGCCGAAGCCCATGTTGAAACCCTGATCCCCGGCTATACGCACCTGCAGCGGGCGCAGCCCCTTAGCCTGGCCCACCATCTGCTGGCCTATTTCGACATGGCCCAGCGCGACTGGGAGCGGCTGGGCGACATTCAAAAGCGAGTGAATATTTTGCCCCTGGGCAGCGGCGCGCTGGCGGGTACCACCTTCCCTATCGATCGCCAGTATTCAGCCGAGCTGCTGGGGTTTGAGCGCGTCTACGGCAACAGCCTGGATGGGGTGAGCGATCGCGACTTTGCGATCGAATTTGCCTGTGCCGCCAGCCTGATTTTGGTACACCTGTCGCGCCTCTCAGAAGAAATGATTCTCTGGGCCTCAGAAGAGTTTAGCTTTATCACCCTCAGCGACAGCTGCTCCACCGGCTCCAGCATTATGCCCCAGAAGAAAAACCCCGATGTGCCCGAGCTGGTGCGGGGCAAAACTGGGCGCGTGTTTGGCCACCTGCAGGGGCTGTTGGTGATGATGAAGGGGCTGCCCCTGGCCTACAACAAAGACCTGCAGGAAGATAAAGAAGCCCTCTTCGACACGGTGCAGACCGTACAAGGTTGTTTAGAAGCGATGACTATTCTGCTGGCTGAGGGGGTCACCTTTCGGGTGCCGCGCCTACGCCAGGCCGTCAACGAAGACTACTCCAACGCCACCGATGTGGCCGACTACCTGGCCACCAAGGGGGTTCCCTTCCGCGAGGCCTACAATCTGGTGGGTCAGGTGGTGAAAACCTCGCTGGCGGCGGGCAAACTGCTGCAGGAGCTTACCCTCGACGAGTGGCAGGCCATTCATCCCGCCTTTGAAGCGGATATCTACGCGGCGATCGCCCCTCAGCAGGTGGTTGCAGCCCGCAACAGCTACGGCGGTACCGGCTTTGAGCAGGTGCGCCAGGCCCTGCAGCGGGCTCAGCAAGCGCTGGGAGCAGGGTAATGATTAGCCTCTGCATGATTGTCAAAGACGAGGCAGCTAGCCTGGCTCTCACCCTGGCGAGTGTGCAGGGGGTGGTGGGTGAAACCATTGTGGTCGATACCGGCTCGACCGATGACACGGCGGCGATCGCCCGGTCCAGCGGGGCCAAAGTCTACAGCTTCGACTGGGCCAACGACTTTGCCGCCGCCCGCAATGAGTCGCTGCGTCACGCCACCGGCGACTGGGTGCTGGTGCTCGACGCCGACGAGGTGCTGCTGCCCACCACGGCTCAGGTGCTTCAGGCCCTCGATCGGGGTCAGCCTCTGGGAGATGTGGCCGCTGAGGACGTGCTGGCCCTGAACCTGCTGCGCCTGGAGCTAGGCGCACCCCAAGCCCCCTACACGCTGATTACCCGCTGCTTTCGCCGCCTACCCGAAATTAGCTTTAGCCGCCCGTACCACGAAACCGTGGACGACAGCGTGGCGGAGCTGCAGGCGCAAGCCCCGCGCTGGCAGGTGATTACCCTGGCCGAGGTAGCCCTGCACCACACGGGCTACGACCCGACGGTCGTTGTGCAACGGGGTAAGTTCGATCGCGCCCGCACCATTATGGAGGCCTACCTGGCCGACCATCCTAATGACGGCTACCTGCTGAATAAGCTGGCCGCCCTCTACGTCGAGTCTGACCAGGCTGAGGCCGCTCTACCCCTGCTCGATCGCGCCCTAACCCAGGAGGCGGCTTTAGACGAGCTGACTCGCTACGAGCTGCACTACCACCGCGCCCTGGCCCACGCTAATCGGCCAGAGCAGGCCACCAGTGACTACCAGGCGGCTCTAGCGCAGCCAATACCGCCCCGGCTCAAGCTAGGCGCATGGGTTAACTACGGCAGCCTTAAGAAAGCCCAGGGAGACTTTGAAGCCGCAATTGACCTATTTCAGCAGGCGATCGCAGCGGACCCCACCCTAGCTGTCGCCCACTACAACCTCGGTACGGCCCACCGGGCTCGGGGCTACCTCGACGAGGCGATCGCCGCCTACCGCAGCGCGATCGCCCTCGACCCCAACTACGCTGCGGCGCACCAAAACCTGGGCGTAGCGCTGTTTAAGCTGGGTCAACTACCCGAAGCGCTGCAGGCCTTTCAGCGGGCGATCGCCCTTTACGAGGCAATCGATCCGGCTACCGCTGTCAGCCTGCGCCAGGGCATTACCAAACTCGGCATTCCCCCAGCCCTGCTGGCTCAAGCAGGGCTGATGTAGACAGGGGTTGAGTACCCCACAGCGGCGGCCGAAATCACAGGCCTACTTTGAGTAGCGGGCGTCATTCCAGTCAAAGCCANNRTTTSASSGCNNTGRTGSRASWTTYRCCNAYGMYASRWMASAGNCGTNNAGRTGNSYGGTNGCYANSYSSYSKRCKTGRYTKMSSTSGGYYCKMYCNNNASCMCTKKCNYATCKWRWCKGCAGGGCCACCCCGGTAGCGGGTGCGGTGGGAGGGGTCGGTGGGTTCAGGCGGCGCAGTGGGGACCGCTTGCTCAGTCCGGCGACCCAGCACCGTTCGCAGGCGAGCAATGGCCCCATCCCAGGTAAGATCAGGCTGCTTGAGAATTTCCCGCAAGGCGTTGAGCGCAACATTGGCAGCTTCGTTATCCTGCCCGCGCAGGGGCTCAGACGACCGAATCGGGTCTATCTGTACCGCCGCAAAGGCCTGACGCACGGCGCTTTTAATTTGGTTGTGCAGCTCTCGCTTAGCTTTTTCGTACTGATGTTGCCACCCCTTCTCGCTAGAGGCATACAGCGATGGCAGCCGATTGAGCGCATAGGTTTCAACCTCGACCCGCTTCAGATACTTCAGCATGCGGGGGTGCAAGGTTTTAACCTGTTTGTCTACCTCTTCGGTAACGAGCAGTTCCATAACATTCATGTAGCTATGTCTTGGAACATCATGAGCGACTTTCATAACCAACCCCATTTCTATGGAATAAACTGGCGCAACTCCGGCAGAACTGGTCCGCCGCAGCAATGCTCCTAATGGGTCACCAACAGCGTCAGCCACAAACCTCAAAGACCACAACCAGAGGCAAACGGGTCAGAGGGGGCTGGGGCAGCGACTGGCTTAACAACAGTATGCCCAAATGGATTCCGGAAACTTACGGAAATCGTTTGGGGGCTAGCTACTAGCTTACCTGGTGAATATGCCTAATTGGCTTATCTAGCTATACTGACAAAATAATGTGGATCCCCGCAACCGTAGTCATTAAAACTTCAACGGCTTGTGTCAAAGTTTCATACCATTGGGTTAGGGCTAGGGGAGGAAGGGTTATCCCCCCCTCCCCCAGGGTCTAGGTTTACAGGGCCAGCAGTTCGGCGGGCAGTCGCTTGAACGAAAGCCGCTCATTTTCGACATCGACGTAGATAGCGTCGCCCTCGCCAAACTCACCCCGCAGAATGGATTTGGCGATTTGGGTTTCCAGCTCTCGCTGAATGGCCCGCTTGAGCGGGCGGGCACCATAGACGGGGTCGTAGCCCACCTCAGCTAAAAAGTCGAGGGCCGACTCGCTGAGCTTGACAGTCATCTTGCGATCGGCCAGGCGGTCTTCGAGGCGGACGACCTGCAGTTTGACGATCTGGCGCAGCTGCGACTTGAGCAGCCCGTGGAAGATGATCATCTCATCGACCCGGTTGAGAAACTCAGGCCGGAAGCTGCCTCGCAGCGCCTCCATCACGCGAGCCTTCATTTCGTCGTAGCGGCTGTCGTCGCCTGCCACATCGAGAATGAACTGCGAGCCGATGTTGCTGGTCATGATGATGATGGTGTTTTTGAAGTCCACCGTGTGGCCTTGGGCATCGGTAACGCGGCCATCATCAAGAATTTGCAGCATGACGTTAAAGACGTCGGGGTGCGCTTTCTCAATTTCGTCAAACAAAATGACCGCAAAGGGACGGCGACGGATGGCTTCGGTGAGCTGACCGCCCTCGTCGTAGCCGACGTAGCCCGGAGGGGCACCGATCAGGCGAGAGACGGCGTGCTTCTCCATGTACTCCGACATGTCAATGCGCACCAGCGCCTCTTCGGTGTCAAACAGGTAGGCGGCCAGGGCTTTGGCCAGCTCGGTTTTGCCGACCCCCGTGGGGCCGAGGAAGATGAAGCTGGCGGTGGGGCGGTTGGGGTCAGCTAATCCTGCCCGCGATCGCTGGATTGCATCGGCCACTGCCGTCACCGCTTCTTCTTGGCCAATCACCCGCTCGTGCAGCTCGTCTTCGAGCAGCAGCAGCTTCGCCATCTCAGACTGCACCAGCTTGCTGACCGGAATGCCGGTCCACTTGGAGATAATTTCGGCGATGTCTTCCTCGGTCACCTCTTCGCGCAGCAGGGTTTTGCCGGTGGTTTGGGTGGCAGTGAGCTGGGTTTCGGCGGTTTCGAGTCGGCGCTGTAGCTCGGTGAGCTTGCCGTACTTGAGCTCGGCAGCCCGGTTGAGGTCGTAGTCGCGCTCGGCCTGCTGAATCTCGATGTTAACCCGGTCAATGTCTTCTTTGATTGATTGAATGTGGTCGATGGTATCTTTCTCAGACTGCCACTGAGCATTCAGGGCGCTCTGCTGCTCTTTGAGGTCAGCCAACTCGCGCTCGATCCGCTCTAGGCGCTCCATAGAGGCGGCGTCAACTTCTTTTTTAAGCGACAGGCGCTCCATCTCCAGCTGAAGAATCTTGCGATCGACCTCGTCTAGCTCCTCGGGCTTGGAGGTGATCTCCATCTTGAGCTTGGCGGCGGCTTCGTCGACCAGGTCGATGGCCTTGTCGGGCAGGAAGCGATCGCTGATGTACCGGGTCGAGAGCGTTGCAGCGGCTACCAGGGCGCTGTCAGAAATTTTCACCCCGTGGTGTACTTCGTAGCGCTCCTTAAGGCCACGCAGAATCGAGATCGTGTCGGGCACCGTGGGCTGATCGACGTACACCTGCTGGAAACGACGCTCTAGGGCGGCGTCTTTCTCAATATATTTGCGGTACTCGTCGAGGGTGGTCGCGCCAATGCAGCGCAGCTCGCCACGGGCCAGCATGGGCTTGAGCAGGTTGCCCGCATCCATCGCCCCCTGGGTGGCTCCAGCGCCAACCACGGTATGAATTTCGTCGATAAACAGAACAATCTGCCCTTCGGAGTCGGTGACTTCTTTAAGTACGGCTTTTAGACGCTCCTCAAACTCGCCCCGGTACTTAGCTCCGGCAATCAGCGCGCCCATGTCGAGGGCGATTAGCTGGCGATCTTTGAGCGACTGGGGCACGTCGCCGCTGACGATGCGCTGGGCCAGGCCTTCTGCGATCGCGGTTTTACCCACCCCCGGCTCACCAATCAGCACTGGGTTATTTTTGGTGCGCCGCGAGAGAATCTGGATGGTGCGGCGAATTTCATCGTCACGGCCAATCACCGGGTCGAGCTTGCCCCGGCGGGCGGCATCGGTGAGGTCGCGCCCGTACTTTTCGAGCGATTGGTACTTGCCTTCAGGGTTTTGGTCGGTCACTTTTTGGGTGCCTCGAATGTCTTGAATCACCTGCTTGAGCTTGGCTTCGCTCAGCCCCAGATCTTGAAACAGGGCTTTGCCAAAGCGGGTGTCGCCAGGATAGGCCAGAATCAGATGCTCAATTGAAATATACTCGTCGCCGTAGTCTTTTTTGTAGCGGTCGGCGCGATCGAGCAGGGCATCGAGCGATTTACCCAAGTACACTGACGAGCCGCTGCCTGACACCTTGGGCTGACTGTTAATAAAGGCTTCGGTGCGATCGCGCAGCACCTGCCCGTTGACGCCCAGCTTGGCAAAAATGCTGCTGGCCAGGCCGTCTTGATCGAGCAGGGCCAGCAGCATGTGATCGCTCTCAATCTGCTGCTGCTGCGACTGCTTGGCCACATCCTGCGATCGCACAATGGCATCCCAGGCTTTTTCAGTAAATAGATTTTGGGTGGGTTGCATAGGCTCCGCTCTCCCGGGCTACTCCATAGAATCTCTGTATGGTTGCATTGTAGGAAGAAGTGTTCGTTAAGCAGGGTCGGTGTTTACGATTGTTCCAAGGTGGAATGCCGCCTTTAAGGCTCTGTTGCTACAGCTTTAAGGCCCCACTGCTTCAGAACTTGCAGCACAGCGTAAAGATCGTTGTTAGGACTCACCAACGAAAACAGCCGAGAGTTAGCGTACTGGGCTGTGGGCTGCCGAATCGCCTTGAGAAACAGAAACTCGTTGGCCAAAACTGCTCCTTCAAGACCAGCACATCAATGCGTCCACGAATCACCGTGTCGTCATCATTGAGTTCTAAACCAATGCTGGTTTCAGTTTCGATACGAAAGGGCTTTTGGTAGAACCCAGCTAAATCAAGTAGGGGGGATAGCACCACCATCTTGACGCTGTTTTCTAGCATTGGTGAATCTTCCATCAATGCGGTGAAATTGGCTTTGACGCGATCGAGTAGGTGCTGTTCGGGCTCACTCAGGGAAGGCATCTCCTGCTGCCACTCGCAAAAAAGGCGGGATCGAAGGATTGCTGTAGCCCCAGCACCTGTTTTAGATCGCGTAGGGTGGCCGTATCTGCCGCTATGGTTTGCACCATAGTCCACTCGCCAAGAGGTTATACCAATCGTCCATGCCGCTAGCGCGGCACCCCCAACGATAAAAACAGCGATAGCCGATCCCTGAGCGAAGTCGAAGGGACGGCTATTTATAGAGCAATTCTAACCGTAAGAAACAGGCCTCAAGATCGCGGTGGATCCTGAGGCTTGTCAGTGAGGGTTCGAGGGATACCGGCTCGGCACCTAAGTAAGTAGGTCTGATTATCTACAAGACGCATTTCGACTCCGCTCAATGCTCGATCCGTTGCTGGGCAGAGGGTTAAGCAGAGTCGTTCACGACGTGTCTCCCCAAGGGAGAAAACCCGGAAACCTAAGCTGGGTTTAATTGGCCCTCCTACTTACCAGGGCCGCCAGTTGCCCCAATCCTCGTTGAAGATCGAGGTATTGGGGAACTTCGTCGGGTTGCCGCTGGCGTCTAGCTCGGCCCGCAGCTGGTCGAGCAGAGGCTCGCGGCTGGGCAAGTTATCGACCATTTCGTAGGGCAGCACCCCGTTGCGCAGCGAGAAATCGATGGTGTGGGCGGCGGCGGCCCCCACTGACCACTCAAAAGAATGCACCCGGTAGGCAGCGGCGGCGCTGTAGCTGGCAGCAATGCTCTTGCTGGCCACCAGCATGTTGTCGACCCGCTGGGGAATCATGGCCCGCAGCGGAATCTGGGCCGGGTAGGCCTGACCGTGGGCCTGACGCACACCGGGCCGCTCAATGTTGCCGGGTCGTTCGGCAGGGTACTCGGCCATACAGGGGTGAAAGTCGATCGCATACTGGGCAATACCTACCGTGTCGGGGTAGAGGCGCGATCGCGCTCGAATGGGGAACGTATTGGGGTCGGCATCGGGGTCAAAGGTGCTAACCGTGTCTAGCCCCGCCAGGTAGCGCCGCAGCGAGGTGTAGGTTTGCTCGTCCAGGTTTTGCCGGTAGAAGTCAGAGGCAAAATCGTTCCACGAAAAGTCGATTTCGCTAATCATAAACCCCTGCTCGTAGCCGTAGGCGGGGCGACCAATGATGCGCCGAGCCTCGCGAATGTAGGGGTACTTCGACAGACCGTGGGCGGTACCCATTGGCGAGTCTAGCCCTTGCATATAGATGTTGTAAGGTTCGGGCTCTTTGTAGGTATCGGGAATTTGCGAGTCGGTGGTGCCGGTAGTCAACCAGTAGAAATAGCCGATCGCATTTTCTTCGCCCTTGCGCAGGGTGTCGGCCCGCAGGCCCCCCAGCCAGCCACCGGGCTCTAGCTGACCGCTGGCCGCCAGCTGGTCTTCGGTCAAAATCAGGTTATCTAAATTGGTGCCGGGGCGGTAGTCGTTGCCCCAAGTCCAGTTCTGCATTGAGATATCGCCGACTCCGGGGCGCGCCACCCCGGCAATGTTGCCCTCGGCCCGAGGCGAGGCATTCCACAGCCGTCGGTAGGTAAACACAAAGTCGAAGTGGTCCTGGGCGGTTTTGAGCGAGTCGCGCTCGCGCTCCCAGCTGTAGTAGGGCTGGTAGATACTGTAAAACTCAGGCACCTCGTAGGTCTGGGGCTCGGCGGTGCGCTCCATCGCAAAGGTGTAGGTGAAGCCCTGGGTGCAGTAGGGGTCGCGCTCCACCACGGGCGAGGATGGGTTTAGCGGCGACTTGGGATCTAGCCCCAGCTCGTAGGGCACATCGGCCAGCACAATCAGTTCCCCAGTCTCGGTGGCCTCGACCACAAACCAGTCAACTCTGCTAGGTGCGGCAGTCTCGTTGCCCTCTAGCTCAATGCCTGCGGGCACAAACTGAATAATCTCCTTCGCCAGACGGGCCGAGTCGTCGTAGGTGTAGGCATCTTCAATAATTTCAGAGAGAAAGTTGGTATTGAGGGGTGCCGTACCCGGTGCGGGGCTGTGGCGAATGGCCACCACCTCATCAATATGGGTGCCATCAGCATTCAAACTCAGGTCTTTGACGACCGTATTGGGGAACCACTTCAGCTCGCCGCCGCCCTCGCGCTCGGCCTCGGCCAGCATCTCCATCAAAATAGCGTTGGCATCGGCAGGCATAAAGCAGGTGGCACTCACCCAGCAGTTGCCGGGGTTGAGCTTGCCGTACTTGCGCTCGACGCGATCGCGCAACTCTTTATACCCGCGTGAGTAAAACAGCTGCCGCCGCTGCTCCCGCGATTCATCTAGCGCCGTGGTGCCCTGGGAGGAGATCTGCCCGCCTACCCAGTCGGTCAGCTCGGTCATACAGACGGTATGCCCCATCAGCAGGCTCTCGTAGGCGGTTGCCGTACCCGCCAAACCGCCGCCGACAATCAGCAGTTCACACTCTACGACCTGGTCAGGGGTGCGGGGCACCTGGGCCACGCGGGGCGCGACCGACTCTTGGGCGCGGGCGTTGCCAATGGGTAGGGGGAGCGAGCCAGCGACCAGCGCTGAGGCTAAGAGAGGAGCCGTAAGGGCGTGAAAGAATCGTTTCATAGCAAACCAAAGGGGGCGAATCGATTGCACCCTCTAGCTTATCGGCTGATCGTAAGGTTCCGCTATAGGTAGCAAAAGGTTGCAAGACGAGGGGGAGATGGAGGCGTATTCACTACGGCCCCACGACCACAACCGATCAGGGACGGGGCTGGGCAATTGTTTCACAGCTAGTGAAGTTGATGCGGGGTAGATTTTGGTGTCATTCCTAGTCGAGCAAGGCTCAACGTTTAAGGTGATCACGCCAATCGAGCAGCTTGCGCTAAGACAGAATTAGGGTTGCAACAAGTGCGGCGATCGCACCCTTTTAAGAGCGAAACTCCTACGGCACCCCCCTCACAGGGAAGGGTAGGGAGGATCTTCATGATGTCCTTTACCCGAGTGAAATTTGGCGTTGCTGAATAGCGGTATGATTTTGCAAAAAATTGAACGGGGTTCCAATACCTAGAGGGATTGGTTCATACCTTGAATTAGCAACGCCTGAAATTTTCATATCACTCACCCTGAAGTAATCCCCAAGCGAGCGTGTCAAACACACCGTTTCGGGTTTTAGTGTGCTGCCTTAAACATCCCTCCAGCCTAAAATTATTTTTCTCCAAAACTCTTGCTGATGCTGCATTGAAATCAAGAGTGTGAGCAGTAAGACGAGTTACTTCAAGATTATCAAATGCATACCGAGTAAAAACCCCTAATGCATCACTGATTAACCCTTGACCTCGGTAAGCTGTCGCTAGCCAGTATCCAACTTCTGCTCTATGTGTTCTCCCTATCCTAAAATCATCCACACCAATTGAACCGATCAAATAACCTTCAGAATTGCGAAGTGCAAAAGATATTTCCTTTCCATTCTCACTTAAAGATTCAAGCCGATGTTGTATCCACCAATCTGCCGCAGCTTCGGTATATGGGTAAGGGAGAACAGGAATTGCATCGGAAACACTTTTATCGTTGAGATGTTCCAAGTAGGCAGCTTTGTCGTTGGAACAAATACTGGTCAAGTAGAAACCATCACGAACGTTAAGCTCCATATCCAACAAAATTGAGACATGTCATCCAGTTATAGTAAGCAACCTTAGCAGCTACCGCCTACATTTCATTAACGGTCTGGCCATCGGGCTGTTGTTCGCGGGTGCCAACTTGCTCTACCTGGGTTGTCGCTTTGGGCTCGTTGACGGGCAGCTCGTTATTGCGTCGGGCGGCGCGATCGCTTAAATAGGTCAGCCAAGACGGTGCCCAGCCAGAGTGGCTGTCTCGGCCAAAGGCCCTTTCCTCACCGCCTTCAGTTGGCCCCGGCAATAGCCAGTTCCCCCAGATCAGCAGGTTGGTCATCAGCCCCGGAAACAGGCCGTAGAACCGGGCCATAAGCAGAATGTACAGCGGCACGACCACTTCGGCTGCGCCCCGACGCAGTCCGGCGATCGCTTCTCGAGCCACTTTTTCTGGGCTGGCGGAGACCAGCGGCAGCGACTCGCTAATGCTAAACCAGGTGTACTCTTTGCGGCGCTGGCCCTTAAACAGTGCGTGATCGTTGACGCCGGTGTAAATTAACCCGGGGCAGACGGTGGTAACGCTAATGCCGGCCCTGGCCAGCTCGACGCGCATACCGGCTGACAGCCCGGTTAGGGCAAATTTGCTGGCGCAGTAGGCCACCATGTGCGGCGACACGACCTTACCACCGACGGACGATATGTTGACGATGCGCCCAGCCTGGCGATTGCGCATCCCAGGCAACACCGCATAGGTGGTGTAGAGCGGTGCCCAGAAATGCAGCTGCATCAGGTCGTCAAAGTCCTGCATGGTCATGTTTTCTAATGGCCCCACGATGTCGGTACCAGCGTTGTTGATTAGAACATCGATCGTCCCAAAGTGCTCGCTAACCTGCTGCACCATCTGCTCAACCTGGGTCTGGTGGGTCACGTCACAGATCAGCGCTAAAACCTCCCCGCCCCGCTGCACCAGGTCGGTTTGCGCCCGCTCTAGTTCGGCCTCATCCCGAGCGCAAATCGCCAGCCTGGCCCCAGCCTCCACCAGCTGACGCCCCATCACCAGCCCCAGCCCGCGGGAGCCGCCGGTAATTAACACAACCTTGCCCCGCAGGTCATACCCCTGTTCGCGCCAGCGGCGAACCAACCACAGCAGGCCGAATACCAAGGCGATCGCGATCGCCCCCAACCAAACACCTGGAGTGTTGATAGCCATTCCCTAACCCCTTTACAGTACGGCTTTCACTGTAGGGGGGCTGGCCGATGAAATGTTCCGTCGCAGGGCAAAACTGCCCCAATCGATAGGCCAGTTTTTCGAGGGCAGGCCCTCTCGCTTGGGCAGGCTTAGCCTGGATTTTTTAATAACAACCCTATTCACGCCCTTGAGCGGCGATCGCCTGCCCAGCCAGCCAGCCCGTCGTCCAGGCGCTTTGAAAGTTAAAACCGCCGGTTATCCCGTCGATATTGAGAATTTCGCCCGCAAAATATAGCCCTGGGCAGCGGCGACTCTCCATAGTTTTGAAGTTAACCTCGGCCAGGGGAATGCCGCCGCAGGTGACAAACTCATCTTTGAAAACGCCTTTACCTGCGATCGCGTAGTCTCCCCGCGTCAGCTCGTTCACCAGCGTTTGCAGCTGTGCCTTCGACAGGTCGGCCCAGTTCAGCTTGGTGCCCAGGTTGGCTCGGTGCTGGGCCAAATACTGCCACAGCCGCCGCGACAGCTCTGGAAACGGCGAAAACGCCGCCACCTGGCGCTTGCCCTGCTCCTGCTTGAGGGTGAGCAGCTTTTGCCGCACCTGGTCTGGCTTGAGGGCAGGCAGCCAGTTCACCGTTAGAGTGGCTCGGTAGCGCTGGCGGTGCAGGCCCTCCGCCCCGTAGGCCGAGAGCTTGAGCACCGCCGGGCCGCTCACCCCCCAGTGGGTAATCAGCAGCGGGCCGCTCTGGGTGAGCACCGGAGCATTCTCTAGGGCCAAATGGAGCTGCACGGTGTCGACCGACACCCCCGCCAGCTCGCGCAGGGCCGAGTCGGGCAGGTTAAAGGTAAACAGCGAGGGTACCGGGGGCACTAGGTCGTGGCCCAGCTTGAGGGCCAGCCGGTAGCCATTGGGGCTGCTGCCGGTGGCCAGCAGCAGCTGGTCGCAGCGCCACTCGGCCCCGGCGCGGGTGGTGAGCCCAAAGCCATCGTCATCGTGGTGAATTTGGGCAATCGCCTGACCCGTATAAATGCGAATGCCCAGCCGCCTGGCTTCCCCCAGCAGGCAGTCCACAATGGTGCCCGAGTCGTCGGTGGTGGGAAACATGCGGCCATCGGCCTCGGTTTTGAGCCGCACTCCCCGCTGCTCAAACCAGGCCACCGTATCCTGGGGCTGAAAACGAGTGAAGGGGCCACGTAGGGCGTTGCTACCGCGTGGGTAGTGGGTGACCAGCACAGCGGGGTCAAAGCAGGCGTGGGTGACATTGCAGCGCCCACCGCCGGAGATTCTCACCTTGGCCAGGGCTTCGCGGCCCGCCTCAAAAATATGGATGGAGGCGTTGGGGTTGGCCTCGGCACAGGCGATCGCCCCAAATAGCCCAGCGGCACCCGCCCCAATCACAATCAGCGAGGCGTGCCGAGGCTGGTCTGGCTGCAACGGGCGATCGCTCACGGTACTTGCCCCGGCAGATAAACCGTCGTGCTGCTTTGGCCCTGGCGCTGGGCACGGCGGTGGAGAATTTCGAGCTTGCCCCCCGCCTCCTGAATAAACGCCCGCTGGCGGCGGTACAACCCCTGAAACAGGTTGGCCAGCAGCAGCGCCACCAGCGCCACCACTAGCCCCGCCGCCGTCGAGGTCAGCGCCTCGCCTACCCCCGAGGTAACGCCGCTGGCCGCTGGGCCGCTAGTTTCGCCCAGGCGCAGGGTCGAGAAGACCTGCATCAGACCCAGCACCGTACCCAACAACCCCAGCAGCGGGGCTACCCCCACCACCGTCTCAAACAGGGTTTGAAACCGCTTGAGCAGGGGCAGCTCGGCCTGGGCGGCGCTCTCTAAGGCCAAACGAAATTCCTCGGGAGTGGCGTCGCCCATGGTCAGCGCCGCCAAGAAGATGCGGGCAATGGGCAGCTGCTGGTGCTGCTTGAGCTTGGCGATCGCCCGCTGAGGGTTTTGGCCAAAAGCGTTCAACACCTGGGGCACCAGCCCCCGCTGCTGGCGACTGGTTTGCAACCAAAACCAGCCCCGCTCTACCGCCAGCGTCAGAGTCAGCAGCGAGCACAGCAGCAGCGGCCACATCACAATGCCCCCCGCCACAAACCAGTTAGCCATAGTGCCGCTGCCCTAAACCCAAGAACCCAACTATGATACTGGCCGAGGTGGGTTTGCGGTTCAAGGTACAGGGTTCAGGGTCACCGCTTGAACCCTGCACCTTGAACCCTTGACCCCCTCCGTACCTACACTGCGCCAGGAAAGTGCTCGATCTGGGCGTAGCCGCTGAACACGAGCTGCTTGCCTTTGGTCTCAAGCCGATTGACCCGCAGCAAAACGCCATCGAGATTAAAGCGCTCTAGATCAACCATCCGATTGAGCACTTCGGCAAAGCCTTTAGTCAGCGTCTCCGAAAGCGGGAGCATATCGTCAGAAATGCCGTCGGGCAAAAATTCGGCATCGGCAAAAATAATCCGCCGCCGTTTCTCTACGGTGACCTTGGCCAACAGCTGAATGGGTACATCCTTGCGGTTGGGCAGGTCGGTCTTGGCCGTAATCTTGACGGCCTGCTCAGGCATCAGGGTGATATAGACATCGCGAAACGTTACGGGATCGCCCCCCGAGAGCGAGGTTACCGCATCGTCGGTGACCCCCTCCAAATGCTGTCGCACCAGCTCGGCCTCAAAGGCTCGGTTGATGGCGTCTTCGTTTAACACCACCTGGGCCACGGCCTGGGTGGGCTGGCGCAAGCGAATCTTGCCGCTGATGGCCGAGCCAACGTCGATCGACACCGCATCGGTCTCAAACATCATCTCAGCGGCCTCAAACTCTTTGCGAATGATCAGACCGCGCCCTTCCATTCGAAAGCTGTCGATCGTGCCCTGCAGCAGCTTGCTGGGAGGGGAGCAGCGCACCGCCACCTCCACAGCATCACTGCTGCTAAACAGATGCCGCAGCGACTGGGTAGCCACAGAGTTGATCATCCGTTCGCCAAAGTCATTGGACCCTTTGGATTGAAACCCGGTAAAGCCACCGAACATAGAGGTTAGTACCACCTAATTCCCCTACTGTTGTAACAAAATATGAAGCCCAATGACAGTAGCATTGCTAATGCCTGTCATTGGAGATACTGATAACCGAACTTAGGAGCTGCCATTAATAAGCCGCTGATGGCCCAAGGAATAACCGTTACAGCCCCGAGCCTAGTTTTAGGCTCGAGTGTTGCCATGCTAATGTCCTGAGGGTTTTGCCCAGAATTGATGGTACACCCTAGGCCGCGATCGCGTTGGCAGAGTCTCCCCGAAAGAGAATCGCCCCTGCGACCTCCCCTGGCTCTGGCCTCAAAGCTGTATCTGCAGAGGCTATACGGCGACCCAGCGCGGCCGCGATCGGGTCGAGGCTGCGGGCGAGGGTGGCCATCTCGTCTAGGGTAAGGGCCTGGCGTGCATCCGACACCGACTCATCGGGCACCGGATGGCATTCTATAATCAGTCCGTCGGCCCCGGCGGCGATCGCGGCCCGAGCCAGAGCAGGTACCAGCTCGCGTTTGCCAGCGGCGTGGCTGGGGTCAACCATCACCGGCAGGTGGGTAATCTGCTTCAGCGCCACCACGGCCCCCAGGTCCAGCACGTTGCGGGTGTAGGGGTCAAAGCTGCGAATGCCCCGCTCGCAGAGCACCACACTGGGGTTGCCGTGGCTGAGAATGTATTCCGCCGCCATCACAAACTCTTCGATAGTGGCCGCCAGCCCCCGCTTGAGCAGCACCGGCTTGGTGGTACGGCCTAGGGCCTTGAGCAGGTCAAAGTTTTGCATATTGCGGCTGCCCACCTGCAAGACATCTACATAGTCGGCCATCAGCTCAATCTGGTCGATCGCCATCACTTCAGAAATCACCGGCATCTGAAACCGCTGGCGCACATCGGCTAAAATTTGCAGCCCATCCTCTCCCATACCCTGAAAGGCGTAGGGCGACGTGCGCGGCTTGAACACCCCACCCCGTAGCGCCTGCACTGGCGTAGACGAGAGATGTTGAGCGACCTGCTCCATTTGGGCAGCGCTTTCAACGGCGCAGGGGCCGCCCACAATCAGCAGGGTGTCGCCGCCCACGCTAACGGTGTCGCTGAGGGCGATCGCCGAACGGTGGTCAGGGTCAGCTTTACGGGTCAAAGCAGCGTCTTTCATAGCTAAAAACTTAAGGTAAAGAACAGGAAGACAGCGATCGCGGTAGAAAACAAAAAACCCGGAGCGGTTGGCTCCGGGTCAGGTAAGCGGCATAGGACGACCTATCACCACAAGCCTGACCCGGTGGTGTAAAAAAAGCCGTAGTACCAGTTAGACGAGACCGAACATAACTGTCCCCTGAGCGGAGTCGAAGGGGACATATTGGAAGGGCGTTGGCTTCGACTCCGCTCAGCCAACGTAGTGCCAGGGACACTGATGACCGAACAAGGGATAGAGGTTTGCATCGGTTAAGGGCAGAAATAGAACCAGAAAAAACAAAACCGCAGAGGCTAAGCTCCGCGGTTCACAGGGTTGGCAACAGAAACGATGCTCACGACCTGTGAACCGGGGGCTGCCACCAAAAATAAAATGCTCGTACTGACGCCAGCATGGCCGTGAGTTAAGTAAAAACGTATCTGCAATCTAGCAGGGCTTTAGGAAAGCGTCAACCGAGGCCAAACACTGGCCCCAGTCCAAGCCCAATTGAGCAAAGTCTTGGGTTGATAGCCGTCTCGACCGTCCACCTTGGACAGGCAGGCTGCCTATCCAACAAGGTATGCAGGCCCTTGAGTAGACCAACGGATGAGGCCCGCCCAAAATTTTGAACAGTCCCCAAACAAGTCAACCTGCAGGGGCAAACGGCGTTTGCCCAACTCAGTCAGGGGCATTCTCCCAAAATCTACGGAAGGCCCAAATTCATGGATTTCCCGGAGTACATCTCCGGCCCTTAAACCTAGGATAAAGACACCTGGCCCAGCCGTGAAGGGGCCATGAAGTCAAACCCGCCTTTTTTGGGGATAGCCACCAGGGAGATCGCTATGGTTTGGGAACTTTGCGTTCGCTATGCCAACGGTAGAGAAACCGTTTTAGACGTATTTCAAAGTCTAGAAATAGCTCAAAACCGGGTGGACAAGCTCTACGCCGAAGGCTACCCTATGCATCTAGCCTATTTTGTCAGGCCGGGGTGTGCGGCGTAGAGGTGAGATCAATCGCCTTCCCTGGCGTAGTGACCTGCGTCATACGGTCATGATGTCTTTTTCTTTGGCGGCTAGGGCTTCGTCGAGCTTGGCGATGTATTTGTCGGTCAGCTTCTGAATCTCGTCCTGGGCATCGCGCGACTCGTCCTCGGAGATGTCGCTAGCTTTCTCTAGCTTTTTCACAGCGTCGATGCCGTTGCGCCGCTGGTTGCGAATGGAGACACGCCCCTCTTCGGCCACTTTGCCCGCCGTTTTGACAAACTCTTTACGGCGCTCGCTGGTCAATGGCGGAATGTTGAGACGAATGACTCGCCCATCGTTGTTAGGGGTGAGGCCTACGTCTGACATCGAGATCGCCTTCTCGATCGTAGTCAGGCTGCTGGCATCGTAGGGCTGAATCATCAGCGTGGTGGCATCGGGAGTGGAGATGTTGGCCATCTGCTTGAGGGGAGTCTGCGCGCCGTAGTAGTCGATCTCGATGCGATCGAGCAGAGAGGCGTTAGCGCGACCCGTGCGAATGGTGTTGAAGTTGCGCTGAGTCGCCTCAATGGACTTCTGCATCTGGTCTTCGGTTTCGAGCAAAATATCGTCAACTGACATCACAGTCTTCTCCTACAATCGTGCCGATAGGTTCGCCCATCAGCGCTCGCTTGATGTTTCCGGGCACCGACAGGTCAAATACCATGATAGGGATCTTGTTGTCCTTGCACAGAGCGATCGCGGTGCTATCCATCACTTTGAGGTCGTGCTTGAGCACGTGGCCGTAGGTGAGGGTGCGGTAGCGCTTGGCGTCTGGGTTTAGTTTAGGATCAGAATCGTAAACGCCGTCAACCTTGGTCGCTTTGAATACCACCTCGGCGTTGATTTCCGCCGCCCGCAGAGCCGCTGTGGTGTCGGTCGTAAAGAACGGATTGCCGGAACCGGCTCCAAAAATAACCACCCGGTTTTTTTCCAGGTGGCGAATGGCGCGGCGGCGAATGTAGGGTTCGGCGACCTCCTGCATGGCGATCGCGGTCTGCACTCGGGTGGGCACCCCCATGCGCTCCAGCGAGTCTTGTAGGGTCATGGCGTTCATCACGGTGGCGATCATGCCGATGTAGTCGGCGGTGGCCCGATCCATGCCCGAGGCCGAGCCTTTGATGCCCCTAAAGATGTTGCCCGCACCAACGACAATGGCGATTTCAATCTCTTCTTTAACGACCTCAGCAATCTCCGTGGTAATGGCTTCTACAATGTTCTGATCGATACCGTAGTCCATATCGCCCATCAGGGCTTCGCCGCTCAGTTTTAGCAGTACGCGCTTATAGGGTTTATCCATATAGGTTGCATCCATAGGAAGCTGGTGTAGTAAGGTCTAGAAGTCCCACCCCACTATACTTGCTTCCCCTGCCATGATGGCCACTGCGCTCGTGCAAATTGGACTGGTAGCTGCCTGGTTGGCGGTAGTTGGGGGAGTGGCCGAAGGGCTGCGACGCACCACCGCCATTGACAACGAAATTACTCGAAAAATTGTTCACATTGGGGCTGGGCACGTCATTTTGCTGGCCTGGTGGCTACAGACTCCCGCCTGGATTGGCATAGCGGCAGCAGTGGTATCCAGTGCTGTGGCGCTGCTGTCCTACCGATTCCCCCTGTTACCGGGTATTAACGGGGTGGGGCGGCAAAGCTTAGGTACTTTTTTTTACGCAGCCAGCATTGGCATACTGACGGCAGCCTTTTGGCCAGTGGGCCTGCCCCAGTACGCGGCCCTGGGCATTTTAGTGATGACCTGGGGCGACGGCATGGCCGCTTTAATCGGCCAAAACTTTGGCCGTCATCCCTACCAGCTGTTGGGCAACCAAAAAAGCTGGGAAGGCAGTTTGACCATGGCTCTGGCCAGCTTTCTGGTGTGCTTTCTCGTGCTCGGGGCAACGGCGGGGTTTACAGGTGCCGTTTGGGGCACGGCGCTGGTGGTCGCGATCGCCGCCACCCTGCTCGAAACCCTCTCGTTCTACGGTCTCGACAACCTGACTGTACCCCTGGGCAGCGCGGCGCTGGCCTACGCGCTGATGGGGTGGATGGGGTGAGGGGTGCGATCGGCGCTGGTTTTTCGTACTATCAGGTAGTACAAGTTTTCTGATTGCACGGTTACCCAGGCCGCAGGAGTTGCTAACCCGTGAATGCTCCCCCTTTCTCCCCCCTCGAACTCACCGATCGCGTGCTGACTATGGCCAAAACCGGCGTATACCGGCAGTCGGTGTTTGAAGCCCTGGGGCCAGTCGCCACCCGGCAGCAAATTCGCGACGCGATCGCCCAGGCCAAGCAGTTTGGGCTCTATACCGTATCCGCCCTCCGCGACGAAGAGTTAGGCACCTACTACCAAGTTGAGCCCGCCCGCTACGAGTCGTTTCAGGCGGCAGCCAAAACCCTGGCCACGGGCTCCCCCCCCGACAACTTAGCCGAGCAAGTGGTGGCCACCCACGGTGCCCTACGGGCCATGCTGAGCGCCGTAGCAGCCAGCACCCTGGGCCTGGGCCTGCTGGGCGGCTGGTGCCTGCTCGACGGCCACACCCAGCTGGGCCGAGGCCTGTGGCTAGGGGCGGTAGTTGCCGGGGGGCTGTGGAGCGTGCAGCGATGGATCGCGCGGCGGGCGTTGGGGTAGAMGGGTGGATGGGTAGGCGGGTGGATGGGTAGCGGTCCCTGAGCGAAGTCGAAGGGGGTAGAAGGGTGGAGGTTCAAAATTCAAAATTGAGAATTCAAAATTTTGCACTTTGAATTTTGCACTTTGAATTTTGAATTTTGAATTTATCCACTCTCACCCCTCACCTCTACCTGCGAGCAAACTCATCGGTTGCTTCAATCAACGCATGGGTAATGCCAGGCTCCAGGGCGGAATGCCCGGCGGCGGGCACCATGACAAACTGGGCCTCGGGCCAGGCGCGGTGCAGTTCCCAGGCGGTGGTGGCGGGGCAGACGATGTCGTAGCGGCCCTGCACAATTACGCCGGGGATGTGGCGAATGCGGTGCACCTGGCGCAGAATGTGGTCGTCGGTGTCGAAAAAGCCGCGATTGATAAAGTAGTGGCACTCGATGCGGGCAAAGGCCACCGCAAACTCGTCTTCGCTGAAGTGGTGGAGCAGGCCGGGGTCGGGCACGAGCTTGCTGGTGCTGGCCTCCCACACGGCCCAGGCGCGAGCGGCAACCAGGCGTTCTTCGGCGTTGTCGCTGGTGAGGCGGCGGTAGTAGGCGGTCACCAAATCGTCGCGCTCTGCCTCTGGAATGGGGGCGAGGTACTGCTCCCAGGCGTCGGGGTAGAGGTAGCTGGCCCCATCCTGGTAAAACCAGCGAATCTCTCGCTGCCGCAGGGTAAAAATGCCGCGCAAAATTAGGCCAGCGCAGCGATCGGGGTGGGTTTGAGCGTAGGCCAAGGCCAGGGTGCTGCCCCAGCTGCCGCCAAACACTGTCCAGCGATCGATGCCCAAGTGAGCGCGAATTTTTTCGATATCGCCAACCAGGTCCCAGGTGGTGTTGTCGTCTAGGCTGGCGTAGGGAAAGCTTTTGCCGCAGCCCCGCTGGTCAAATAGCACAATGCGCCAGCGCTGGGGGTCAAAAAATTGGCGATAGGTCGGGTTAGTGCCGCCCCCTGGCCCTCCGTGCAAAAAAACAACGGGCTTACCCTCAGGGTTGCCCGCCTGCTCTACGTAGAGCTGATGCTGGTCTGATACAGCCAAATATTCAGCTCGATAAGGCTCAATGGGCGGATACAGTTGGCGCATGGCAGTCGTTTAATGCGTCCAGGCTACAGGGAGAGAGCCACACTATAGCCCAGCTACCCTGGCTCTAGCATGGCTACTGTAGATGTCCTTCACCTCTCTCTGAGGAGGGTAGCGACAGAGCTGCTGCACCTTGGCACCCAACCCGTAACCCCTTCGATATAACATCCCCAGGAATTACTGCCGATTCCTGGGGAGAGTCTTTACCACCTGCCACTCCCCAGTGTGCGGGTCGCGCTGAGTGGTAAACGGATTGCCTTTGAGGGGTTTGCTGCAGGGGTTAGCCATAGCACTTACTGTTGCAGAGCTGACCCTATGGTAAGAAACGACACATTTACTACGGGTGACTGACAGGCCCTTCTCCCGGTGATGTTGCAGGTTGTAACAGGTGATGCGGATCACCAAAGCGGCTGTAGGGTCTGTGCTAGCGCGAAGTTGGCAGTAAAACGATGCGGTTTTTGAAATCTGCGCTAACATCCTCAAGACATATGAGAGGACGGGCAAATAAGGCGTTAATGCTTGACCGTCTGCCGGTTCACCCTAGCAGCAATGGGCAGGAGTCGTGATGGCAAAGCAGAATAATTCAAAAGGGTTAGTTCGCACAGCAATTCCGGCGGGAATCGCCGCTGTTATAGCAGTTTTAGGTGTTGCCCCCCACGGACTAAGCCAGGGGTATGAGGCGGTGCCGCCGCTGCCTGCGGGGGTGATGCCGGTACCCGCCGCCGCTCCCGTGTCTGGGGCCGCGCTGCCCCAGGTGCCCACCAGCGGCCAGCAGTATTTGATCTATGTCAACGACACCAGCGATACCGTGCTGAGCCAGGTGCGCCAGGTCGAGCCGACGGCGTTTCGCACGACTTTCCAGGGGCGATCGGTGATTCAGGCCGGGCGGTTTAATATGACCGGCAACGCCCAACAGCGAATAACTGATTTGAGTGCGCTGGGGGTAACCGCCGAGATGGCCCAGGTGGCCGCTGCGGTGCCCTACTACGCGCCAACGGCCGCTCTGCCCAACAATGTCTACGCCTCCAATGGCGACCTGCCGCCCCTGCCCGATGCGGCTTTTCCCCAAGCCCCGGATGCCTCAGGGGTACCGGTACCGTCGCTGCCGCCTGGTGTAGCCCAGGTGCCATCCACCCCAGGTAACGTGGAGTTTGGCCAGGAGCTAAACTACGGCGTGCCGCCCGCTCCCGGTGCTGGGGTTGCGATTCCGCCACCGGCTGGGGCACCTCCGGTTACTGAGTCGTTTAGCGCCCCCTACTACGTGGTGATTCCGACCGACTCCAGCAATCTGGGCACCCTGAGCAGCCAGGTGATTCAGCTGGGCACTCCCCCCGACCGCGTGCAGCAGCGCACGTCGCCCCGTGGCCCCCACGTGGCGGTTGGGCCCTTTACCGATCGCGGGTTAGCCAATCGCTGGAACGACTTTTACCGCGAGTCGGGCATCGGCAACAGCCGAGTCTTCTTTCAGCGCTAGAGTTCTGGCAGCGGTAGAATGCTGGCAACGGTAGAGACTCTGCCTTCGGTTTTGAAGGCCTGATCTATGAAATTTGACCATCGGCCCGCTACAGCAACCGTCAAGGTCACGTTGGGCGGGCTTTTTGATGGCTCGCTGGATCGAGTCGTCACCGCCGAGCAAATGCGGGCCATTGAAGGGCAGCTGTTCGCGGCCGGTATGCCCGTGGCGGCGCTGATGGAAAAGGTGGCGGGCCGCATTGCCGCCTGGGTTATCCAGCACTTTCCGCTGCAGCGCTGCCCACGGGTGGGGGTTATAGCTGGGCCGGGGCACAACGGCGGCGATGCCCTAGTGGTGGCGCGCGAGCTGGCGACCCAGGGCTACGAGGTGCAGGTGTACAGCCCAGTGAGCCGCCTCAAACCGCTAACCGCCGACCATCTGCGGTATCTAGATTACCTGGGTATGCCAGTCGCCGAAGCTGTGGCGGCGATCGCCCCCTGCGACCTGCTCATCGATGGGCTGTTTGGCTTTGGCCTGGAGCGCCCGATCGAAGGGGCGATCGCCGAGGTTGTAGCTGCCATCAACGGGCTCGACTGTCCGGTGGTGAGCATCGATTTGCCCTCGGGTCTGCATACCGACACGGGGGCGGTGCTAGGGACGGCGGTGCGAGCGACCCATACCCTTTGCCTCGGCCTGTGGAAGCGGGCCTTCTGCCAGGATGGGGCACTGACCTACCTGGGGCAGTCCCACCTGATTGACTTCGACATTCCGCCCCAGGCGATCGCCGCCGTCCTAGATCTTTTGCCCCCGGTGCGACGGGCCACGCTGACGAACCTGCGCGCCAAACTGCCCCTGCCCCGGCAGCCCGATACCCACAAGTACCGAGTTGGGCATCTCTTGCTGGTGGCGGGCTCGCGACCCTATGCCGGGGCTGCCCTGCTGACGGCCCTGGGCGCAAGGGCCAGCGGGGTGGGCATGCTCACCCTGGCGGTGCCCGAGTCGCTACGGCTGATGGTGGTGGCTCAACTGCCCGAGGCGCTGGTGCTGGGCTGCCCCGAAACCAACGACGGTGCGATCGCCCGTCTGCCCAACGACCTCGATCTGAGCCACTACGATGCGATCGCCTGTGGGCCTGGCCTCAGCCGCAGCGCCATGCCCGCTGTCCAGTCTGTTTTAAACAGCGCTGCCCCCCTGCTGCTCGATGCCGACGGCCTCAACCTGCTGGCGGAGCTAGGCGGCGTAGATACCCTATCGAGTCGAACGGCCCCAACAGTTCTCACGCCGCACCGGGGCGAGTTTAAACGGCTGTTTCCCAAACAGCTCGCCGCCAGTGACGATGCCGGAGCAGCGGCCCTGGCGGCGGCGCACCAGAGCGGTGCCGTGGTGCTGCTCAAGGGGGCCTGCACGGCGATCGCCCATCCCGACGGCGAGCTGTGGTACGTACCTGAGAGCACCCCGGCCTTGGCCCGAGGCGGCAGCGGCGACTTGCTGACGGGCTTAGTTGGCGGCCTGCTGGCCCAAACCGAGTCTAATACAGCAGACAATCCGCTCGATTTAGCCCGCGATGCGGCCCTGGTAGGAGCCTGGTGGCACGGCCTGGCCGCTCGCACCGCCGCCGCCGATCGCACAGTTTTGGGGGTTGATGGCACCCAGCTGGCCCAATACCTCAACCCGGTGCTGGCCCAGGTGCTAGCCTGAGGAGCGTACTTACTGTAGCCGCCCCTAGCCTTGTTTTCCTTTGACTCCATAACGCTGCCCGAGGGTTTTCGCGAGGGCATTATGCTGCTGGCCTACCTGCTGGTGCTGATGTGGGCACTCGCCATCGTCGATTTTGTCACCGGGCGGCGCTTGCTCAATCGGCTCAGCATTCGGCCCCGCAGCCTGGAGGGAATACCGGGCATTGCGATCGCCCCCCTGCTCCACGGTGGCTTTGGCCACCTGGCCGCTAACTCTGGTCCCCTGGCGATTTTGGGCACCATTATTTTGCTTCAGGGGTTAGAGGTGCTGACGCTGGTGACGGTGTTTTGCTGGCTGTTTAGCGGCGTGGGCATTTGGCTGCTGGGCCGCCCCGGCACCCGCCACCTGGGGGCCAGCGGGGTGGTATTTGGCTACCTGGGCTATATCTTGCTGCGGGGCTATTTTGAACGCAGCCCGGCGGCGATCGCAGCGGCGGTTGTAGTAGGGCTACTCTACGGCAGCGCCCTGTGGGGTCTGCTGCCGCTTCAGCGAGGCAAGTCGTGGGTCGGCCACGGCATGGGCTTTTTAGCGGGCGTGATTGTAGCCCGCAAGCTAGATATCATGCTCGAATGGGTGCGGTATAACTCAGGCTTTTAGCGATCGCCCCCCGGTCTTTTGCTCCCCAGTCGCCACCCCAAAACCCCAATGCCCGACTCCCCCTCCCACTTCACCCCCGACGAGCTAGAGCGCTGGCGCTTTGGGTTGGCTCAGGCGAACCTCAACAACATTCTCTGTCACTGCCGCGACTGCGACGAGACTTGGATGGCCTCCGACGCCGAAAATCTAGCTTGCGCCTGCGGCAGCCGCCGAGTCAAGCACATCCCCTGCTGGCAGTTCCCCGACGGCTGATGTTCTCGGTGGCTTCGACTCCGCTCAGCCACCGGGAACATCAGCCAGGGCGGAGTCGAAGCCACCGAGTCTCCTACGCCAGAAATGCCACCAGGGCCTGCAGTTTCTCCCAGGCGGCTCCGCTGGCGAGAATATCTTTGGCCAGGGCAGTACCTTCGGCAATGGAATCTTCCAGAGAATCAGCTTGTACCTTTTCGCCGACCTTAAGCGCCAGGGCCGCATTCAGGGCCACCACATCCTGCTGAGCCTGGGTACCTTTACCCTGAAGAATTGCCGTCATAATCGCCACATTTTCTTCTACTTCGCCGCCGCGTAGGGCGCTGAGGGGAGCCACCGCTAGCCCTAAAGCCTGAGGATCGATTACAGCGCTAGTCACCTGGCCGTTTTCGACTACCGACAGGTCGGTCTTGTCGCCCAGACCCGCTTCATCCAGCCGCTCACGCCCGTGCAGCACGATCGCCTGGGGAATGCCCAGCTGGTTAAGCGCCTCGGCCATCGCAGGCACCACTGCCGCATCATAGACCCCAATCACCTGGCCGGTCGGCTGCAGCGGGTTGACCAGCGGCCCCAGCAGGTTGAACACCGTGCGCACCTTGAGAGCACTGCGCAGGGGAGCTACCGCCTTCATCGCCGGGTGCCAGCCCCGCGCAAACAAAAACGTCACCCCCACCTCATCGAGTGCGGCCTTGACCCGTTCGGGGTCGGCCCCCAGGTTAACGCCCAGGGCTTCAAGCACATCGGCAGACCCCACTTTGCTAGAGGCCGAACGGTTGCCGTGCTTGGCTACCCTCACCCCCGCCGCCGCCGCTATAAAGGCCACGCAGGTCGAAATGTTGAAGGTGTGTGCCCCGTCGCCGCCCGTGCCACAGGTGTCAATACAGGGGGTGGGGTGATAAATTTTGCCCTTGCCCCCCAAAGATTGCCCCTGCAACACCCGCGCCATGCCCGCCAGTTCGGCCGCAGAAACGCCTTTAGCCTGGAGCGCCGCCAGCAGCCCACCCGACACCGCCTCCGGGATGTCTTCACTCAGCCAGCCACGCATCAGGGTTTCGGCCTGCTCTTGGCTCAGCGACTCCCCAGTGATGAGACGCTGCAGTAGGGCCGACCAGTCTTGGGCAATGGCGGCAGGCATGGCTTGGGTCACGGCTTGGGCTCCTGGGTAGGGGTACAAATTTAGAATTAGCCTCCCTATTTTCGCCCAGAACGTCCCCGCGAGCGCGAACTCCAGGGCTAAGGCGCGATCGCCCCAGGGATACCAGTCACCATCCCTGGCTTCACCCTTTGTTAGCGGCCCTGTGGGTTAAGGAATCCGACTTAAACCCTACCGGCAGCAACCTTTTGCTGGGTGCCGCTGACGCTCCACTTAACCTACCGACCTACAAACAAATAATGGTACGCATTGAGTTGCCCAGGGCTCTCGGCCTCAGCCCTGGGTCAATGGGCTTTTCAGGCTTGGCAACGGTGGGGAACATTGAGAGCCCTCGACGACGCACATAAATTTGTCAAATGCGCGATCGATAATCATTTTGTAATTTTTTGTTACGTTGGAGCCGTAAAGGCAACCTGTTTCCCCCACTGGAGGTTTTTATGACCTACACAATAAACACTTCAGCCAAGGCCTCGATGGGTTCTGCAACGCCAGTTTCTAGCGCCATTGCGGCCTTCAAGGGCTTGGCTACCGACGAGCAACTCGGTCTGCTTTGGGTACTGTACGACAACATGGGTCGAGCCATTACGCCTGCCGCCCCCGGTGCCGCCCGCCTGCAGTTTGCAGAAGGACTGCTGACCCAGGTGCGGACGATGAAACCCGCTGAGCAGCTGCAGTTTATGCGCGACCTAGTCGAGGGCAAAAGTACCTCAGCTACCCGCGCTTACGGTGTTTTGACCAACAACACCAAGCTAGCTTTCTGGTACCAACTGGCCGAAGACATGCGCACTGGGGCGGTCATTGCCGTGCCCGACTATTACAGGTTGGGCAGTGACGCGGTGGCGGTGTTTGGGCAAATCTCTAAGCTCGACTTCAACCAGCAGCTCACGGTACTGCGTCAGGCTGTGGTCGCCATGGGTGTCGACCCGATGGCCTAAGGCTGGTCACCACAGGCCGGGTGAAAACCGGATTTCTGCACAGTAGCTAGCTCAGCGATCGCCGTTGTCGCAAGGGTTTAGGGCGTTCTCTATAACAGCACTCTCAAGTGCACTGGCCAGAGCTATAGTTTGACGATCAGCAGGAACCCGGTTTTTACTTGTCCTGTCAAAGGGTAGAAGCCTGAGTCAGGCTGAGCCTCGTATGCTGAGACTGTTTAACCTTGAGAGAATGATCATGCCTACTAATGTGGCTGACGCAACCCTAGATCTGGCTGTGGTTTCCGCCGCTGTCGATCGCTACTTTGCGGACTTCAACGCTGGAGACTACCGTGCCGTAGCGGCTTTATTTGAGGCTGATGGGGTGCTGCTAGCCCCCTTTGAGGAGCCCATTGTCGGCCCTGAGGCAATCTATGTTTACCTTCAGGCCGAGGCGGTTAACATGCGAGCCACGCCAGTAGAGGTAGAGGCCACACCCGGTCCAGACGACACCCAACAGGTGGAGGTCAAAGGGCGGGTAAAGACCTCGCTATTTAGCGTCAATGTGCGATGGACCTTTGTGGTGGCGGCCGACACACTGCAATCCGCCGAGATCAAGCTGCTGGCCTCGCTGCAAGAACTGATGCAGATCGACCGGGGCTAGGAAAAGCAGGAAAATTGATGCTTTTACAGGAATAACGGGCGCGATCGCGGCTTCCCAACGGGTTTAAAGCCAATCGTCCATGTCGCTAGCGGGGCACCCTCAACGACAAAAACAGCCATAGCCGTTCCCTGTGCGAAGTTGTTGGTGAAGCCGCCCCAAAGGGGCTAGGGAATGGCTATTTTTAGAGCAACGGCCATGCCGCTAGCGCGGCACCCTCAACAATAAAAAAATCATAGCCGCTCCCTGAGCGGAGTCGAAGGGACGGCTATTTTCAGGGCAACTCTGTTCCCAAATCCGAAATCCCTAACACCCGAGACTCCGGGTTCAACGGTTTTTAGCCACTCGGATGACGCGATCGCAGCCTTAGCAGCAATATGCTTAGGTACCAATGCAGGGGCATTCTCTCAATCTAGGCGGCCTTGGGCACGGCGGGTTGTCCCCAGGCGGCGGTCAGCAGCGATCGCCCCAGGTTCAGGTGCTCAGGGGCACATTGCCAGTCAGGGTGGGCGGTGAGCAGCAGCGATTCTAGCGATTCGGCATCGAACAGGTGCCAGACTTCAGCCCCGGTGGAGTTGTCAGCGATCGCGTAGCAGTTTTCGGCCACGCAGTAGAGAGTTATGCGATCGCCCATACCGGCAGGTAGGGTCAGCTCTTGGCCAATGGCGAGGCTTCTAAACCCCCAAATCGCCTGCTTAAAGGCCTCTATGCTCTGAGTGGAGAGCCCCGGCAGCACCCGCATCGCGCGCTGATCCCCGTTGACGCAGATCCAGTAGCGGCGCAGAGGGTCAATACCCTTCAACCAGGGAGATTCGTCGTCGAGGCGGTAGCGGGGCGCTAAAGACAGCTCAGAGAACATGACTTTACCCAAAGACGGTAAGTGACCCCTTTAGCATCGTGTAGCCACCTAAGTTTTCTCAATACGAGGAAACAAAAGTATAAAAAATCTGATAGGAAGCGTTACATTTACTGATATAGCGAGCGTGGCTCTGATAAAACACTTGCGCGCCTGATAACGGCCCAGCGGTAAGCTTTTTAGCCCTCAACGAATGTCTTCACCTACCCGGCCAGCGCAGACAACAGCTATAGAAATGCCGTCGCGCCTAGGACTAAGCGTCTTGAGAATATTCCATCTAAAAAAATATCCCCTTTAGGGATGCCTGTTCGCCGTCCCAGTCTCGGTTACAGGTGGCCGGGCCAGTCCTTAGCGAATGACCAGCGGTATAAAAACGACTCTAGCTTCGACTCCCGCAACCCTCGGCTATTCTTAAGGCTGGCCAATTCAGTTCCCGTGCTGCCAAGCACACACCTCGTTAGGCGGCTTAATCGGTGAACTCTCGGCTGAGGGTTGCCGTCAGGTCGGGCAGCAGCGCCGGTAAAATCAGGCTTTGGGCCAAAGGCATTTGACCGTAGGTAAAGCCGTAGGGAGTTTCGCCCAGGTGGGGCCGCAGCTGCTCTAGGGCGTAGGGGCTGCCGTAGATAATCGCACCCCATAGGCAATCAGACTCGCGCAGGGCATCGAGCCAGGTCGTCGCCAGGTGTATGAGCGCCGCCGAGCCTCGAAAAGGATTGCCCCGCACAAAGATTTGCACCAGGCTGGGCCGTAAACCCTGGGCCTGGGGCCATTGAATGCATCCCTGGGTATCGATTAGCTTGAGCTGGTAATGATGGCTCTGGGGCCAAGCGATCGCCGCCGCCGTGCGGTCTAAAAAGCGACAGCCAACGATGTCATCGACCAGCACCAGGTTGTCGCCGGGGGCGGCAGCCGCGCAGGGAGCCACCTGCCCCTGCACCGTCATCGCTGCGATGAGAATATCGGCGGCGAGGCGGCGGGTGGCAGGCTGGGCTAGGGCATTGAGCTGCACCGGGGGCGGAGGCAGGTGCTCCCAGGCGTGGCCTGCGCCATCGGGCAGCAGGGCGGGAGCAGCCTTTTGCTTGGCTCGCCACAGGCGCTCAACGCTGGCCAAAATGCGCTCTGGGGTAAGGCGACCCCGGTTCACCGCTTCCACCACGGCGGCAATGACCCCTTCAGGGTCGCTGGGCATTAGCAGCACATCGACCCCGGCTTCGACCGCCAGCACCGCCGCCTCGTAGGGGCCGTAGGCGTTAGTAATGGCCCCCATAATCAGGGCATCGGTGACGATTAGCCCGTCAAAGCCCAGCTGCTGGCGCAGCAGCCCGGTGAGAATGGGGGGCGAGAGGGTAGCCGGGTGGCGGGCATCGAGGGCGGGAATGCGCAGGTGGGCGGTGATGATGGCGTCTGTGCCAGCGGCGATCGCGTGCTGAAAGGGCACCAGTTCGAACTGGCTGAGGCGATCGCGATCGTGGGGCAGCACCGGCAGCTCCAGGTGCGAGTCGATGGCCGTGTCACCGTGGCCGGGAAAATGCTTGGCGGCACTCAGCACCGGCTGGGTTTGCACCCCGCGCAAAAAGGCCTGGGTGAGGGCGCAAACCCGCTCCAAGCTAGACCCAAAGGCCCGCAGGTTGATCACCGGATTGTCGGGGTTGTTGTTGATGTCGACCGTGGGCACCAGCACCCAGTTGAGGCCAATCGCCAGGGCTTCGGCGGCGGTGGCGGCCCCAAAGGCCTCGGCAGCAGCTAGAGCCGTATCGAGATTGCGATCGGCCACCGCCGACAGCGCCATTGGCGGCGGAAACCAGGTCGCGCCGCTAAAGCGCTGCCCCACCCCCTCTTCCACATCGGCGGCAATCAGCAGCGGAATGCGCGCCTGGTTCTGGAGCGCCTGGGTTTTGAGGCCCACCTCGGCGGCACTGCCCCCCAGCAAAATAACGCCGCCCACCCCCAGTTCCTTTACACAGCGGGTGAGGGTGGCCTGGTCAGCCTCCCAGGCAGGGTAGCGAATTTCGTGGTCGAACAGGTGGCCCGAGGCCCGCACCACCACCATCTGAGCCACCTGCTCCGCCAGTGAAAGGCTATCGGGGGCGGGCAGCCGGGCGGTGGCAATCGCCTGGCTCACTCTTCTTCCTCAGCCGGAATCGTGGGCATAGCCGAGTCGCTGTGCTCCGAGTCAGCTTCAAACTCGTCGGATAGGCCTTTTTCGGCCCGCTCCTGGCTGAGCTGGTTGATGAGCGACAGCACGCGGGTGCCGCGCTCCATACCCAGGTCTTCTCTAAAGATGATTTCGGGGGTACGCCGCAGCCGCAGCCGCTGGCCCAGCTCGCTGCGCACAAAGCCTGTGGCCGCCTGTAACCCCTCCATGGTTTCGGCCCTGGCCTCGTCGGTGCCGTAGATGCTGACAAACACCTTGGCGTGCTGCAGGTCGCCCGACACATCGACGTCGGTAACGCTGACCATGCCCGCCCCCACCCGGTCGTCTTTGATATCTAACATCACCATCTGGCTGACTTCTCGTTTGATTAGAGAAGCCACCCGCTCGACGCGACGATTATTGGCCATCGGTCTGTACTCCTGAACGTAATGGCATTAACCCAGGCCCAGCATGGCTCGTAGGGTAAAGGTGAGAAACAGAAAACCAGCTACCAGAGCGCCAATCAGCGCGATCGCCGTAGACGGTCGCTGCAACAGCGGCACCAGGGGCCGGGCGGCGTTAAAGAACACGCCCAGGGTAAACGAAATAAAGTAGCGGGGATAGCGCGAAACGTTATCAAAAAAATCTTTCATAGCGGCAGGTCGGGGGTTAGGGGCTAGGGTTTGGGCCAGGGCGCGTGAGGCCCGAGCGCACAGCCCAAGGTTTCCTTCGTTTTACATCCTAACCCACGACAAAACGCCAGGGTAAACCGCTCCACAATCCCGCCCGGCAATCAGACGTTGCGGCCGGGCCGAGCTTTGCTATAGTTGGGGCATTCTTTAAAGAGTACATTTGATCTTGGACGTTTTTGGGGCAGTTTTGTGACGGTGGCACTTTCGGTTTCTACCTCTCTCTACCCACGCCCGTTTCTCAAGTGGGCCGGGGGCAAGGGGCGCTTGCTCCGCCAGTACGAGCCGTTTTTGCCCCAGCGCATAGACACCTACTACGAGCCATTTTTGGGCGGTGGAGCGGTGTTTTTTCACCTGGCCGAGCGGGCCAACCGGGCGGTACTGGGAGACATCAACCCCGAGCTAGTGAATGTTTACTGCTGCGTGCGCGACCAGGTAGAGACCCTGATTCGCCACCTGTGGGATCACCAGCGTCGCCACAACCCCGACTATTACTATGAGGTGCGCCAGCGGCAGCAGCTGCGATCGCCCGTCGAGCGCGCCGCCCGACTTATCTATCTCAACAAAACCTGCTACAACGGCCTCTACCGCGAGAACTCCCAGGGCCACTTCAATGTGCCAGTGGGCAAGTACAAAAACCCGGCCATCTGCGACCCGTCGCTGCTGCGGGCGGCCTCGGCGGCGCTGCAAATTGCCGAGATTCAGACCTTCCCGTTTGAGACCCTGCTGGAGCGATCGCTCACCCCCCGCGATTTTGTCTACTTTGATCCGCCCTACCACCCGATTAGCTCCACCAGCAGCTTTACGGGCTACAGCCGCTACGGCTTTACCGGGGCCGACCAGGAGCGGCTGGCGCAGGTGTTTCGCACCCTGGCCTCCCAGGGGCAGCGGGTGATGCTGTCTAACTCCGACTGCGACTTCATCCGCGAACTATACCAGGGGTTTGCGATGCACTCCATGCTGGCGGCGCGAGCCATCAACTCCCGCGCCGGACGCCGGGGTAAAATTGGTGAACTCTTGATTACCGGCTGACCTAGCCGGGGATGGATGCCCTCGCTTTGGCAAATGGGTTAGGTATTAAGGAAATCTAACCCCACGTGACCCAGAGGCGAGCCCGTGACTACGACCCCACCCCCCAATACCGAAGCCAAAGACCAGACCCGCGAAACCTTTCAGGCGGCTACCCAGGTGATGCAGGCCGTTGTCACCGTGTTGGACAACCTCACCGCCAGCACCGGCAACGCTATGCTGTCGAGGCTTCAGCCCTTTTTAGAGCCGATGACGGCCACCGTCGGCAGCGTGGTCGGCCCGATCGCTGATTTGCCCCTGCTGCGGTACGCTACCGCCGTCCCAGGGGTACGGGTGCTGCTGGCGGCGCTGGGCCAGGTGAATGTAACCGAGGTGCGATCGCAGGTAGATGAGCTGCGATCGCAGTACCCATTAGAAGACAAGCGCACCCTGGCCCAGCGAGTGATGGCCGAAACCGCCCTTAAAGCCGCAAGCGTGGGTCTGGCTACCAACTTTGTGCCCCCGGTAGCCTTTGCCCTCACGCTGGTTGACATTGGCGCAGTCGCCGCCCTCCAGGCCAGCATGATCTACCGCATTGCCACCATCTACGGCTACTCGCCCACCGACAACGATCGCCGGGGCGAAGTGCTGGCGATCTGGCTGCTGTCGTCGACTACCGCTGGCATGGTTAAGTCGGGGCTGAGCATTGCGGAAATTATTCCGGGTCTGGGGGCCGTACTGGGCATTGCCACCGACGCATCGCTGATCTACAGCGTCGGCTACTTTGCCTGCCGCTACTACGAAACTAAGCGATCGGCCCCCACAGAAATTGTGGTGTAAATCAAAGGTTTAAGGTGTCAGATGCAAGGCAAAACCGTGAACCCAACACCCTAAAACCCAATACCGTTTTTCCCTCAAACCAACAGCTCAAACAGCCCGTCGTCGATCTCGTAGCCCAGCATCTGGGTCATAAATTTGAGGCGGGTGTAGTTGGTGATATTTTGGGAGCGCAGCCAGCGGGCAATGACAAAAATTTTCGCCATCATAAAAATTTCTAGCGCCTCGGGGTTGTAGCGAATACCCTCGGTAGGGCTGAACTGGTGGGGCACCAGCATAGCGGCATAGCGCCCTAGCTCGCCCGCTTCCCAGTCGAGCACCAGGGGCAGCCAGGGGTAGCAGGCATCGAGGCGAATAAACCATAGCCGTACCTCCGGCAGTTCCGACAGTTCCCTGGGGTCGGTGGGGTCGCGACTGATGTCAATTTCAAAGCGCAGACCGAGTTCACCGTGGGGCAGTTTGCCCTCCGCCAGCAGAGGCTCAAGCACCTCCTGCGCCGGGGCCAAATCTAGCGTTTGAAAATGGGACTCGTGCAGGGTAATGGTGTGGGCCATGGGGCAATAACAGCTTGATGACAGGCGCTAGTGCCTATTGTCGCAGAGGCCGTGCCATCATAGATAACGCTTTGGGCGGTGCCCCTGTGGCCAATCTGCCTAAAAGTCTGTTGTTGTAGCGTTTCTGGCGGCCCCATGTCTGATTCTCCCCTGCGCGTGTGCATTATCCTAGGCACCCGACCCGAGGCCATCAAGCTAGCTCCGGTGATTCGCACGTTCCAGAACGACCCAGCGATCGCAACCCAGGTGGTGCTCACCGGTCAGCACCGTGAAATGGTGGACCAGGTAATGGCCCTGTTTGATCTCAAGGCCGACGCCGACCTGGCCATTATGCAGCCGCAGCAAACCCTCACCAACATCACCTGCCGCAGCCTACAGGGGTTAGAGTCTCACTTTCAGGCCCACCGACCCGACTTAGTCATCGTACAAGGCGATACCACCACCGCCTTTGCCGCCGCCCTGGCGGCCTTTTATCAAAAGATTCCGGTGGGGCACGTCGAAGCGGGCCTGCGCACTGACAACATCTACAGCCCCTACCCCGAGGAAGCCAACCGGCGGCTAATTTCTCAGCTCACGACGCTGCACTTTGCCCCGACCACCACCGCCGTGGGGCATCTCAAAGCGGCGGGTGTGGTCGGCGAGATTCACCACACGGGCAACACCGTCATCGATGCGCTGCTAACGGTGGCAGACCAAAACCCCGATTGCCCCATTGACGGCCTCGATTGGGATAACTATCGCGTGCTGCTGGCCACCGTTCACCGCCGCGAAAACTGGGGCGCACCCCTGAACGACATCGCGACTGGGTTTCTCACCGTGCTTAACGCTCAGCCCGATACCGCCCTGCTGCTGCCCCTGCACCGCAACCCAATCGTGCGCGACCCGCTGACCAAACTGCTGGGCGACCATCCCCGCGTGTTTTTGTGTGAACCGCTTGACTACCGCCGCCTGGTAGGGGCAATGGGCCGCTGCTACCTGTTGCTGACCGATTCGGGCGGCCTGCAGGAAGAGGCTCCCGGCCTGGGCAAGCCTGTGCTGGTGCTGCGCGATACGACCGAACGCCCGGAGGCCATAGAGGCGGGCACAGCTCGGCTGATTGGCACAAGCGCCGAGGCCATTAGCCGCCATGCCCTGGAGCTGCTAACCGACGATGCCGCCTACGGGGCCATGGCCCGCGCCGTCAACCCCTTCGGTGACGGCCATGCCGCCGATCGCATACTGGCCATTGTCAAGGCGCATAGCCTGAAGCAAACGGCGGCCTAGGTGCAGAGATGCGGTTGTCTAACCCACCACACCTCATCCAAACAGTTCGTTCCATCGAATGTCATGGAAGCTTAACAATTAACCCGTTGCCATAACCAATTCTCCGATTACCACCAGAACTGATTCACGTTTTTATACCTTGCCTCAACCGTACCTAATGCTGGTCAATGGCCACAGCAAGGGGTTTTACACAAAGACAGGCTTCAGGCCTTGTGACAAGGATCACAGAGTTGTTTCCGCAGAATCACGGTGTTAGGCTAGCAAATCTCACACTTCACAAAAACTTGATACAGCTACATTAGAACTTAACCGCTGGTCATCTACCCAGAGTTATGCCGTCTCCCCCTCCATCAGAAACACAGCAGTTCAACCGCGATGTGCAGTTTTTGCTCAAGCCCAACAATCCGCACGCGCGATCGCTGCTGGCGTTCATCAAGCGCACCATCCATCAGTTTGGGCTAGAGGTCTACATCACCGAAATCGATATTTTTGTCGAAGCCTACCTGCGGGGAGTCAGGTACACCCAGCAAAATCAGGAGCACATTCTTCAGCCCAAGGCGTGGATGCGGCGCACCGCCTACAACATCATTCGCGAGTGCAAGCGCGATCGCCTCCGCTACTCCGCCGCCGCCTTTGACGAATTGATGGATCAGGGGCCTGCGGAGGCTGAAGGCCCAACCCCTGGCTCAGTAAGCGATGAGGCCATCGACAACGCCATCAATGCGGTGCTGCAGGCCCTAGAAGCACTCTCACCGAGCGATCGCGACCTGATTCAGTGGAAGGTGGTGGAAGGCCTGACCTGGCACCAGGTGCAAACCCGCCTCGTCGCCGCCGGAGGAGACCGCGTTTCCCAGGCCACCCTGCGCAAGCGGGGCCAGCGCGCCCTGGAGCGGCTGCGGCGGGCCTTCCACATTTTCAACGGCGAACCCGGCTCCCCTAGCCTCGCCGAGGCTTTGTCTGATCATCTCGATTCGGATCCTTCAAACTCAGATCAAGCCGATTCTGCCGATCAGCTCGATTCAGATTCTCTCAATTCAAATCAGGCCGATTCCGCCGACTCAGATTCATCCGATTAAATTTCGCCTGAATTTCGATCAAAATAGAGTGGCCCACACCCTTGCCGAGAGCCGCGCCATTAACCCTTGGTTTCACCGCTTCTTCCTCCCAAAACAGCCTCCGGGCCAAACCAGTTACGACGAATGGCTGAACCACTACTGTTAGGCAGACAGCCAGAGGAGCCCATCAGGGAATACTAAATTCCATCTGGGGAGTAAACTTGACTGAAACCCCAGAGTGGATCCTTCAACACCGGATCATTAGACATCGTTTGAGTTTGGTCGCAGGGGTGCCCATGGCGGTTAACTGCCGTCTAACACCGTCTAAACTTGGTGAAACGCTTAACTTTCATGGCCAATACCGCTAGCTCTTCCGATGCCCTATCTCCGGTTCGCGCTGGGGGCACTGCTCAACCTGAGCCAAGCACCCCTGAGCAAACCTTCATGCTCACTTTCTGGGGAGTACGCGGCAATATTCCAGCCCCGGGAGCAGATACAGTTCGCTACGGTGGCAACACCGCCTGCGTAGAAGTCTTGGTCGGCGACCAGCGGCTTATTTTTGACGGTGGCAGCGGCCTGCGGGTGCTGGGTTGCCATTTAATGAATCAAGAACAGCCCGTAAAGGCTCATCTGTTTTTTACCCACACCCACTGGGACCGCATCCAGGGCTTTCCGTTTTTTGCGCCCGCTTTTGCGTCTGCGACTCAGCTCGATATCTATGGGGCTCCGGCCCTCAACGGGGCCTCTATCAAGCAGTGCCTGATGGATCAAATGCTGCGGCCCAACTTTTTCAAGCCCCTGCAAACCATGTCGGCCAGCATGAGTTTTCACAACATTGCCGCCGGAGACTCTATCGCCCTCGGCGATGTAGTGGTCGAAACCTGGAGCCTCAATCGCCACACCAGCGCCCTGGGTTACCGAGTCAGCTGGCAAGACCGGGTGCTGGTCTACGCCACCGACACCGACCCCACCCAAACCAGCCTCGATCCGAACCTGCTGATGCTGGCTAGCGGGGCCGACGTGCTGATCTTTGACGGCACCTACGCCGATACTGCCTACTCAGACCCCAATGGTTCTGGGCTAGCGCCGTGGCATTTGGGCATTGAAGTGGCTCGGGCTAGCCAGATTCAGCATCTGGTGCTGTTTCACCACAACCCCTGCCACAGTGACGATCAGCTCGATCAGCTAGAGCGCCAGGTGCGGGCTAGCTTTGCCAACGCCAGCCTGGCCCGCGAGGGCATGACCCTCGATCTGGCGGCAGGTTAGGAAGCCCTCAGCAGGCGCTTTGAGTAACTAAAGGCGCGGTCAGAACAAAATTAGCCTTCTCAGATAGAGCCTAGGTGGGCTGGAGCAGGTCTCCCCGCACCCAGCCAGTGGTGCCCTGATAAGTCACCTGGTACCAAATAAAACCATCCTCTGGGTTGCCCACCCGCTCCAGCACATCCACCACGGCGCGGCGGGGAGCGGTAGCTACAATAGTGCTGCCCAAGCGCGGACCCGATCGCAGCCGAGCGGCCTCGGCAGATAGCACCAGGGCTGGCGTGCCGGGGGCAAAGTTGTTGCCGCGAAAGTCGCTGGAGCCGGAGGGGACTTCCACCACCGCATTGGAACCCGACTCCTTAAGCACTACTGTGCCGTTGGCGGCAACGATTTCGAGTTCGGTTTCGCCCTGTACGTTAATGCGGGCAAAGCGCTGGGCCTCACCTCCGGCTCTGTACACGGTTTGGTCACGGGTGCTGGGAACAAGCTGGGTGGGGGCAGCCCGGAGTTCTACCACATCGGTTGCCTTGTTGTAGATGTTCATAAACAGGCTGGAGCCACCGCGATAGACGCGTACCACCATCGATGCGGTTTCAAAGTAGAGCATCGTTTCAACGGTACTTGCCTGAGCCAGCTGGGGGTGTTGCACCAGCGTACCCAGGGGGGTAGGGGCGTTGGATACTGCGGCCAAGGCAGGGGCGGTAAGCAAGCTCAAAGCGGCAAGCGACAAGCAAACTTGTTGAGAAACCCGGTTCATAGTACAGCGACCTGAAGTGACAAGGATAGCAAGGGGCCAGGGCAAAAACTGCCCTCTAAAGTGCCTAAGCGTAACCTTACTGCAAAATACCGGGGTGGGCGACCCTGGGCCACATCTATGGAGCCAACGGCACCGAGAGACTAGGGGGGTCAGCCGTGACGGGGGTATCTCTGGCCGGGGCTGGGTACAGGCGCACCCGCTGGGAAGGCACGGTTACATTGACCCGACTGCCGACGGGAATGGTCAGCCCAATCGGCAGCCGAGCGTAGATCAGCTGCCCGGTGGGCGTTTGCAGACAATACTTGTACTCGCGGCCCAGAAATTGGCGATCGCGCACTACCACTGCAGCCTCGGCATCTTCTACCAGCGCCATGTCTTCCTGGCGCACCATCAGGTCAGCCTGGGGAAGTGCGGATCCTGGGGCCTTAACAGCAAAGCAGCCGATCTCGGTTTGCCAACCCTGGGGACTGGCCTGGGCCGGTAAAAAGTTAGCCTGGGTGACAAACTCAGCCACAAAGCGCGATGCGGGCTGGCCGTAGACCACTTCTGGAATATCGAGCTGCTCCAGGCGGCCCTGGTGCATGACGGCCACGCGATCGGCTAAGGCCAGGGCTTCTTCCTGGTCGTGGGTGACAAATACCCCTGAGGCCCCCACCTGTCGCAAAATATCGCGCACCTCCTGGCGCAGGTAGAGTCGAACCTGCACATCCAGGTTGCTAAAGGGCTCGTCGAGCAAAATGATGGCCGGGCGTGGAGCCAGGGCGCGGGCTAGGGCCACTCGCTGCTGCTGCCCCCCCGACAGCTCGTGGGGAAAGCGGTGCTTGAAACCTTCGAGGCCAACCAGGGCGATCGCCGCCGCCGTGTGCTTAGCCATATCAGTCGACGACAACCCCTGCTCTGCCGCCGCTGACCGCCGACCTTTCCCCCCCCGCCGCTGTAGACCAAAGGCCACGTTTTTTTCGACCGTCAGGTGCGGAAACAGCGCATAGTCTTGGAACACAATGCCCACGTCGCGGCGTTCTGGGGGCAGCCAGGTAGAGCCACTCACCGGCTGGTTGCCAAGGTAGAGGGTGCCGCGATCGGGGCGTTCAAAGCCAGCAATGAGCCGCAGCAGCGTCGTTTTGCCGCAGCCCGACGGCCCCAGCAGCCCCAAAATTTCCCCTTCCCTCAAACTCAGGCTGACCTGGTCTACGGCCGGGGGCAGCTTTGGGCTATAGCACTTGGTAACGGCATCGAGGCGCAGAATATCCGGTAGGGTCATAGCCTGTCAAAAAACAACGGGCGGCGGGCCGCTAGCAGCAGGGCCGATCGCTAGGGCAGAAGCGTTATTGAAAATATTGTTCATTAACTATACCGCTCGCCGGGCAACCGCAGGTTCACCAGCCGCCGCAACAGCAGCAGCTTGCGCTAGCGCAAGCCCCGCCTCACCCAGGCTTTGCCGCTGCTCTACTTAAAACTAGATCTTGACTGTTGCTGACACTACAGGTCCAAGCTGGGTCTGAGTCAGCAGGCTAAGCCATCTGCAGCGCCGTGGTAATCGTCCAGGCATCAACCAGCAGCAGCAGCAGGGTAAACCCCAGCAAAATGAAGTACATCCAGGGCTGAGCCAGGGGTTTTACGTCCTGGGTATCGATGCCGGTATAGGTCTCAACAAGCTGCACCAGCTGGGCAAACCCGGCCACCCGCATGGGCAGCAAATAGACCTGCTGATTGGCCCCGACAAAGTAATACACAATGCCTCCCTGCCCCGTCGAACGAGGCTTAAGGGCTTGAGCTTCACGCCACGGCAGCTGCCAGCCGCCGCGAAACAACCAGCGAATCCAGGCCGGGTAGGTAACTCGAATGCCCTGGTCATCTACCTCAACCCGCTGGCCCAGAGCACCGTAAAGGCCAAGGCCACCCAGCCCAATACCTGCCGCCATAAGCTGAGGAGAAACGTCTGACTGCGTCACCTGGGCTAAAAAGGGCAGTGGCCCCATCAGGGCTAAGTACAGCAGCAGCAGCGTCAGGCGAATGAGCGGCGAAATTCGAAAGATCTGGCGATCGCCAGAGGCCAGGGTAGCCGGGGCTAGAGGCGAAAACTCAACCATAACCATCGATACTGTAGTGCGACTGCGACAACCTGAGACAAAAATAATGCGTCCAAAGACGAGGAATAGCGGCTACTTGGCTCAGCGCGATCGCCGATCGCCCTACCCTTGAACACCCGTTTAAGGTAAATACTTCTGCACAACTTGCCAACCCGATAGCCCGGCGGCAGCCAGTCCTAGAGCCAACCCGCTGTTGAGCCCTACGTGTAGCGGACGCGCCCAGGGTCGCTCGGGGGCAATGCGGCTAGCGCTCCAGGCCGAAGCCAGCACCAGCGCCACCACCGACAGCCCAAACAGCAGATGAAAGGAATGGCCTAAACGACCGTATTCCCCCAGGGTGCCAACAATGCCAATGGCAAGCAGCACCAGCACCAGCACCACGATCGCGGTGCCCAGGCCAATGTGCAGAGGCCGCAGCCAGGCCGATCGCTGCTGCTGCTTAGAGCGGGTGTAGTAGAGCACGCCGCCCGTCATAGCCAGCAGTACATAGCCTGTGAGGGTAAGCCCCATAGACCAGGCGGCAATGCGCCATAACCACAAAAATGAAGGTAGGTTCACCGCTCCCCCTAAACTGTCACCATCAGCATTGCCCTGGTGACATTTAGCAGGGGCATAACTAACCCTCGATTGCGATGAAGGCTAACTGCTAAAGCCAGGGTGACTGCGCTATTTCTACAGTCTACTGACTCACAGTTTAATGCCCTTCTAACGCACTGGGCTAACGGCAGGCGAAGCGGCGATTTGCGAAGCAATCCGTTCCGGAATCGCAGGGGCTGGCTCGGCCAGAGGGCTAGCTAGGGGATCACTGGCTCGACTGGCCTCAAGTTCCTCACTTGAGGCCGAGTCAAAACCCGCTGGCTCAGGGGCATCGACCTGCAGGCGATCGCAGGGAATGCTGTCCGATAAAATGGCGCTGGCCATCATGCCGGTATGAATCTCTAGGAGTGCTTTAGGAACGGTCTCAAAAAGCAGTCGCTGCCCCGGAAAAACCACCCGCTCAAAGTACCAATCGGGCACGTTTGTTATGCGAGCAACCTGGATCTTACTGGTGGCATTTACGTAGCAGCAGAGAATTTGGCTCTGCCCGTCGGAGGGAAGGGGATCAAGGATTTGTGCCATTGATGCTTTACGGCAATACTGCAAGAATCACTGGCAAAGCCTAACACTTCGCGATCCCCGACTGTTGTAAAGGCGACTACCAACCCCTACAACACCGTCACTATTCACTACAATCCGACACATTGCTTCAAGCTTTGCAACAGCTCTTGCCTGAGGCCTTTTTCCAGCTGAACCCCGCTAGCATCGGCGCGAGGAGGTATTTGAAGTCTTTGTTCTGCAACCAGCCCCAAAACTTAATTATATCTTTATACCATGGCTAGATATGTCTAAAGACATAGCCAACAAGTTTTGCTGCCGTTCTAGCTCTGGGCTTTGCAGCGGAATGCAGAGGTTCGAAAATCCTTAGCCTCCTCCAGCATAATTTAAGCCTATTTATAGATGCAGTGGTTTGATGGCAGAGATTTGTGGTTTTACCCTATCTAAGCGATAGGACAGTGTTATCGTGAAGATATGTATCAAGCCTGATCAGCATGCCTTTCTCCACCGCTAGCCAGGCCCGTGTGCTCTACGTGCGGCTGCCCTGCAATCCCATCTTTCCCGTTGGGGTAGTCTACCTGGCTGATCATGTCCACAAGCTGTTCCCCGATGTGGAGCAGCGCATTTTCGATCTGGGGGCTGTTCCTCCCCTCGACTATGGGGCGGCCCTCGATCGCTGCATCGACGCCTTTCAGCCCACCCTGCTGGTATTTTCCTGGCGCGATATTCAAATTTTTGCCCCCGTGGGCGGTCGCGGCGGCAACCCGCTGCAAAACGCCTTCGAGTTTTTCTACGCCCGCAACCTGCTCTTAAAAGCCAGGGGTGCGCTGGGCGGCCTGCGTATGGCGACCACCTACCTGGCCGAGCTGTGGCGCAACCAGGGGTTGATCAAGCGCGGTTTTAGGCGCGCCCGGCGCTACCACCCAAACGTGACCACCGTAGTGGGTGGCGGTGCCGTCAGCGTATTTTACGAGCAGCTGCACAACCGCCTGCCCAAGGGCACGATTATTTCTGTGGGCGAGGGGGAAATGCTGCTGGAGCGCATCCTGCGCGGCGAAGATTTTTCTGACCAGCGCTGCTACATCGCTGGAGAAACCACACCCCGCGATCGCCTGATTCACGAAGAGCCGGCCCCGCTGGAAAAAACCGCCTGCAACTACGACTACATTGAGACCATTTGGCCCGAGTTTGACTACTACCTGCAAGATCAAGACTTCTACATTGGCGTGCAGACCAAGCGCGGCTGCCCCCACAACTGCTGCTACTGCGTCTACACCGTCGTGGAGGGCAAGCAGGTGCGCATTAACCCCGCCGATGAGGTGGTGGCCGAAATGCAGCAGCTGTATAAGCGGGGCGTGCGCAACTTCTGGTTTACCGATGCCCAGTTCATTCCGGCCCGCCGATTCATGCAGGATGCCGAGGAGCTGCTGCAAAAAATTCTTGATGCTGGCATGACCGATATTCATTGGGCCGCCTACATTCGCGCCGACAACCTGACGCCCAGGCTGGCTCAGCTGATGGCTGATACCGGCATGAACTACTTCGAAATCGGCATTACCAGCGGCTCACAGGAGCTGGTCCGCAAAATGCGCATGGGCTATAACCTGCGCACGGTGCTGCAAAACTGCAAAGACCTCAAAGCCGCTGGGTTTAACGACCTGGTATCGGTCAACTACTCCTTTAATGTGATCGACGAGCGGCCTGAAACCATTCGCCAGACCCTCGCCTACCACCGGGCGCTAGAGGAGGTGTTTGGCCGTGACAAAGTGGAGCCCGCCATTTTCTTCATTGGCCTGCAGCCCCATACTCACCTAGAAGAGTACGCCTTCGACAAAAAGATTCTCAAGCGCGACTACAACCCCCTCGATATTCACCTGCCCTGGGTGTCGAAGAAGCTGCTGTGGAACCCGGAGCCGCTGGGGTCGTTTTTTGGGGAGGTCTGCCTGGAAGCCTGGCAGCGCAACCCCGATGACTTTGGCCGCGAGGTGATGGATATTCTCGAAGAACGTTTGGGTCGTGCGCCTTTAGAAGAGGCTTTGAGCGCCCCGATTGAGGCTGACCGCCGCCCTCTGGCTGCGTTATCATCCTGATTACCGGAGCTACCGCTAATTAAAACTATAGGGGATTGCAATGCTGGAGGGGTCGATATTAAAGCAGCTGGTGGACGGCCGGGCTGAGCCAGACACCACGCCGCTCAACTATGGGGTGTACTACAAAAACACGCTGGTTGCCCTCTGCCACGCCCTGGAAGACTGCATTTTGACGTCGGGTTCGGCCCCCCTGGTGATTACGGCCTTTCAGCGGGGCAAGTGGTATCTAGAAGAAGCCGATCGCTATAGCGCGATCGCCGACAAAGCTCAGCAAATTGTGATTATGGCCGCTTCAGAGGCGGGTTTTCACGATCACCCCACCAGCCAGCGCGAGAATGTGGCTCTGGTTGATCTGGCCAGCGATGACCCCGTGGCCGAAGAGTGGCACCTGATGATTCTTTCCCCTGACTACACCGCGATGGTGCTGTGTCAGGAGCTGTCGGCAGCAGACTACGGCCCAGCCGGGGTGCCTGAGCACGACCTGGAGCGCAAGTTCTACGGATTTTGGACCTTTGATGCGGCCCTGGTCAGGCAGACGGTCGAGCTGGCGATCGCCCACGTCGGTCACTACGACCCTGCCCTGCAAGCACGGCTGAGCGATCAACTGGCTCTGCTTAAACAGCAGAACCCCTCCCTCCAGGGCGACGAACCTGCCGCCGTCAGCCACACCGTAAGCCAGGTGGTGCACTACCTGCAAAACAGCCGCAACGACCTCAAGGGCAACCTCGCCTTTAGCCTGATCGAAGACCTGGAGCAAAATCTGGTGTCTAACGAGCTCCAGGCCTTCTTGCGAATGGCCCAGCTCGTCGACCTCAGCGACCCGATCAACCCCCTAGCCGCCAGCGAAGTGGTGTCTCTTTTAGAGATGATGGGTCAGCTGCTCGATCTGCCCGCCTGGCAGCTGCAGCGGCTGCGGCTGGCCGGCATGCTGCACCGCATTGCCCCCGCCCCCGACCTGGCCACCCTCTCCAACGACGGGCCTAGCTGTCCGCTGATTCCGGAGGTGCAGGCCCTGCGGCTGATGCCCCGGCTGCGGGCGGTAGCCGCCATTATTGCCCACCAGGGCGAACGCTGGGACGGCAGCGGTTACCCAGCAGGCTTAGCTGGGGACGCGGTACCGCTAGAGTCGCGCATGCTCAGCCTGGTGGCCGAGTTTCAGCGACGGGTAGCCAAAGCTCGCCAAGACCAGGACCCCGACAACATAGTCATTTTGGGTGAAGTTCTGGGCACCTGTCAGGCCGAGGCCGGGGAGCAGTGGGACCCAAAACTGGTTGAGATACTGGGTCTGATGGTAATGGGCCTGCAGCAGGGCATGAGCTTGCCCTCAATACCGACTAAAATTACCCTGGGGTCGGGGCTGCTAAACCCCGATGTCGCTGACCAAACCTCGGTCTTTCCCTCGTCCTCTGAATTGCTCCCTCGATAGCCAATTTTGTAATCGTGACACCTGTGCCCAGCGACTCTGTAGATATTGCCGCCCTGCGATCGGGCAAGCTCCGTCACCTGGCTGGGGCCAATTTAGAAGACGAAGACCTCTCTGGCGCTGATTTGTCAGGCGTTCAGCTGGCTGGAGCCAGTCTAGTGGGCACCGACCTGAGCCGAGCCTCCCTCGCCAAAGCGCACTTGGAAGGAGCCAACCTGATGGGGGCTAGCCTGGTGGGCACCGACCTGCGGGCCAACCTGTGGGGGGCCAACCTGATGCAGTGCGACCTCACCGGAGCCGATCTGCGCGGGGCCAACCTGCGCGGGGCCAATTTGATGGGGGCTCGCCTGAGTGGAGTGAGCCTGGCTGGGGCATTTTTGAGCGGCTGCAATCTGATGGKGYCRNNNTASRGRKGGYRSRYYWGSKKRGRGYTKWSSTNGCGGGGGGCTAACCTCAGCGACACCAACCTCAAGGGGGCCGACCTCTCCCAAACTGACCTGCAGGGGGCGCGGCTGGACAACGCCAATTTAGAAGAAGCCGACCTGCGCCAGGCCAATCTGTCGGGGGCAACGCTGGGCGGGGCCAACCTGCTCTGTGCCGACCTTACGGGTACCCAACTCGACGGCGTTAGCCTCACCGGAGCCTGCCTGATTGGCACTCGCCTAGATACGTAAGCTGACGGGTTGGAGCCAGCCATAGGAGAAAGATCCATGAGCTTTGAGCACAGGCCGAGAATTCTGTTTCTCTACGGTTCGTTGCGCGATCGCTCCTACAGTCGGCTGCTGGCTGAGGAAGCCGCCAGAATAATCGAGGGGTTTGGGGCCGAAACGCGCTTCTTTCATCCCCACGATCTGCCGATTCACGGCAGTATGCCCGATGACCACCCCAAGGTGCAGGAATTGCGTAATTTGGTGACCTGGTCGGAGGGGCAGGTGTGGTCTAGCCCCGAGCTGCACGGCAACATCAGCGGTTTGCTCAAGCACCAAATCGACTGGATTCCTTTGAGTTTGGGCGCAGTGCGGCCCACCCAGGGCAAAACCCTGGCGGTGATGCAGGTGTGCGGCGGGTCGCAATCCTTCAATGCGGTAAATACACTGCGGGTGCTGGGCCGCTGGATGCGGATGTTTACGATTCCTAACCAGTCGTCGGTGCCCAAGGCCTACCAGGAGTTTCACGACGACGGTACGATGAAAGACTCGCCCTACCGCGATCGCGTTGTCGACGTGATGGAAGAACTCTACAAATTCACCCTGCTGCTGCGCGAGCAAGTCGATTACCTGAGCGATCGCTACAGCGAGCGCAAGGCCGAAACCGAGAAACAAGCCAGTGTTATTGTCAGTCAGGCTATCGGCACCTCCCCCCGCGAATCTTGAGAACTTAACACGTCAGTTCGCCAGTGATAAGCTTGCCCAATGACTCTATTCGCCAGCCTGCGCTCAATTGTTGCTTTGCCCTTGGGAGCTGTGGTGCTTGGCCTTGCCTTCGCCTGTCAGGCGGTGCCCCCGGCAGGCAGCAGCGCCAGCGACAAAATTGCCTTCGATCTGAGCACTCTCGATGAAAATGGCCTCTACGGCCCGCCCGATGGCAAGCGATCGCTCGACTATGAGTTCTGCATTCCAGTGGGCGACGCCTATGCCCAGGCCGTCGGGGCGATCGACCCTTCGGTACAGTTATTTCCCCAGAGTCGGGGGCGCATTGGCTGCGGCGAGGGTGAGGTGCTAGCGATCGGCCACACCAATCAGGCTAACTACGACACCATTTTGATCGAGCTGGCCCACCTCGACTACATCGAGCGCATCCAGCCGGTGGACTGGGAGTAAAGATTCACATTGTTTAATTTCTAAACAGCCCGCTGGCATCCGAGGAGTTACGGGTCTCGAAGCGCCATACACTAGGAAGAATTAGTCAGCGCAGCTATGGCGCTGTGGGTGTTTTGGGGTTTCAAGCGTGAGGTCAATGAAGTTTCGCTCCTTTGTTCGTCCCCTCGCCATCGCCGCTGGGCTGGTGCTGGTGCTGGGTGTGGCTCTGCTGGGTCGCCTCACCCTCAATACCCCGCTGTACCTGATTGAGCGCGGCGGTCAGGCCCAGCCGCTGGCGCTACAGTTTGTGCCCAAGCAGTCAACGGTGGTGGCCTCGGTGCTGGTGCGCCCCGATCGCCTCGCCGATCTGTGGGACTATTTAGCCGCCCCCCGCCTGCGCCAGGAGACACGCCGCGATCAGGAGCTGATTGAGCAGGCGCTGTTGGCCAACACCGGCCTCAGCTACAGCCGCGACATTCAGCCCTGGCTGGGGGAAGAGGTGACCGCCGCCCTGATCACTCCTGACCTCGACCAGGATGCTGCCAACGGTGCAACGCCCGGTTACCTGGTGGCCCTAGCCTGTAACGACAGCGCGGCGGCCCAGGCCGCGTTGGAACTGTACTGGCAAAATCGCGCGATCGCAGGCGATGCCCTCACCTTTGAAGACTTTTCGGGCAACCGGCTGATCTATGCCCAGCGAGGCGCACAGCGGTTCTCCAGCGAAGATACGGCCCAGCTGGCTACAACCCTGGTGGCCAACCGCTACGTGCTGGCGGCCAACCATCCCGACGTACTGCGCCAGGCCCTGACCGCCGCCCAGTCCAGCGATCTCAACCTCCAGGCCGATCGCCGCTACAAAACCGTCCTGAAAGAGCTGCCCCAGGCCCGCGTCGCGCTGCTGGCCCTCAACCTACCCGCCGTCAATCACTGGCTGCACCCCGATCGAGACGCAGCCATCAGCCTGAACCCGCTGGAGACCGCCGACGATGAGGTGGGCTGGGGGCTGATGTCGTGGCAGCTCACCCGCCAGGGGTTGGTGGGCCATACGGCCCTGCTGGCGGAGCAGGGACACCGGCTACATCCTCAGCAGGCCACCACAGCGGCAGATTGGCAGGCGATCGCGCCCTACCTGCCAGACTCTCTGGCGGTGACGGCGGTAGGGTCTGACTTGACGGCCTTGGGCCAGCGCTTGAAGCCACTGCTGGCGCTGACCTCCCCAGCAGGCGAGTCCCCCCTAGCTGCGGCGCTCGACAAAGCTTTAGGAGCGGGGGCGGCAGCGCTGTTGCAGACCGGCATCGATCGCGCCTACGGGGTAGGGCTGGCGGCAGCGGCTTCTGACTGGCTGGTGGTAGCACCCCAGAGTGCGACGCTGAGCAAAACCCTAAATGATCTAACCGAGCTGGCACGGCAGCAGGGGTTGGGCGTGGGGTCTCTAGATTTGAGGGGCACTCCGGCGATCGCGTGGACTCGCCTGGCCCTACCCCAACGGGGTACACAGCCCTTGCAGGTGGTGGCGGAGGTGGCCGGGCTGCAGGCCCAGGTAGACCAGTACGAGGTGCTGGCGGCCTCTCCCGCCACGCTGGATGCCGTTATTCACCCCAGCGCCCCCCGGCAGCAGCCGGCCTGGTGGCAGCAGGTGGCGCAGATTTCTGGCCCCAGTACTGGCTACGTGCACATCGATTGGTCTCAGGTGCAGGCTGGGTTGGTCGCCCAGCTGCCCCAGTGGCGACTGTGGGGCACCGTGGCCCAGCCCGCGCTCAGGCACCTAAAACAGGTTACGCTGGTCAGCGGCGATCGCAGCGACTCAGTGCAGACCGGCAGCGTTTTGGTTCAGCTCAGCAACCAGTGATGGCTATGGCAGATCTGGCGGAGACAGGCATGGATTTTGCATCCGGTGATTTTGATATTGCGCCCCTACTCGTTGCCCACCTGGCGGGTACCCCCCTCAATGCGGCCCAGCTGCAGCAGCTGCTGGACTGGGAGTGGGCCGATCCCCAGCGGGCTGCCGCCTGGGGCATCACGCCTGAGCATGGCGTTGCTCAACTACAGGAGCGCTTAGCCTGGCTGCAGGCCGTGCAGCCCCACCACCGCTCTCTGCCCCTGCCGCCCGCCCCCATGGAGCAGTACCTGAACCTGTACTGGCGACTGTGGCTGCCCCTGGCGATTACCCTCAAGCAGGCCCGCGACCAGCTCAATGCCCCCCTCATTCAGGGAGTATTGGGGGGACAGGGCACCGGCAAAACCACCCTCACCCTGATTTTGCGGCAGCTGTTGGGGGTGATGGGCTATAGGGCGGTTGGGCTTTCTATCGACGACCTCTACAAAACCTATCGCGATCGCCAGCAGCTGATTCAAGCCGATCCACGCCTGCGGTGGCGGGGGCCGCCGGGTACCCACGATATCGACCTGGGGTTGGCTACAGTGGCCCACATTCGCTCGGCCCAAGCAGGCGAAGCCGTTGCCCTGCCCCGCTTTGATAAATCTCTGCACGGTGGCGAAGGCGATCGCACCGACCCCGAGTGGGTGCAAGATGTCGACATTTTGCTGTTTGAGGGCTGGTTTTTGGGCGCGCGACCCACAGACCCCGCTCAATTTGACCAGGCACCAGAGCCGATTTCTACCGAGGCAGACCGCCAGTTTGCCCGCGATATGAACGCTCAGCTAGCCACCTACCTGCCCCTGTGGGAGTGCCTCGATCGCCTGATGGTGCTCTGCCCGGCCGACTACCGCATCAGTAAGCAGTGGCGCAAAGACGCCGAGCACCAGATGAAGGCCCAGGGCAAGGCGGGTATGAGCGACGCCACTATTGATGAATTTGTTGAGTATTTTTGGCGGGCGCTGCATCCAGAGCTGTTCATTGCCCCCCTCAAGCAGGACGGCGAACACGTTAACCTGGTAGTAGAAATTGACCGCGATCGCACTCCCAGAGCAATTTATTCTCCGGCTTTAGCTATGGCTGAGGTGTAGAGATAGGGGTTAACTGTTAAGCAAGTGCTGTTGAGCAAGTTTTTAGTTTAGGATAGCGACTTTTATTATGAGTGCTAACGTTCAAGTTATCGAACCTACTGGTATTTTAGACAGCACCAAAGCCGAAGAATTTCGCCAGTCGGTCGAAGACCTGCTGCAAAACGGAGCCGAAGTTATTTTAGTTGACCTTAAAGATATTACCTTCATCGATAGCTCGGGTCTGGGCACGCTGGTCGTGCTGCTCAAGAAAATTCGAGGGTTAGATCGCACCCTTTGCATTTGCTCCATGAATGACCAGGTGAGAATGCTATTTGAACTCACCAGCATGGATCGTGTCTTTGAAATTTACGCAGATCGGCAGGCCTTCGAAGCAGCCAAGCTCACAGTGTCCTAGGGGCTGTCATCAATTAGCTGCTGAATGCCTGCAAATCAAGGATGACAGCCCTAGTTTTTTTGGGGTCGGGCTTGGCAAGGCTTGGGACATAAGGTTTCTGGCCAGAGTTGATGGCACGCCCTAAGGCATCCTTGGGCATCCAGCACGACTGGCGTTTAGAGAGCAAGATCTCATACCAATCGTCCATGCCGCTAGCGCGGCACCCCCAATGATAAAAACAGCCATAGCCGGTCCCTGAGCGAAGTCGTTGGTGAAGCCGCCCCAAAGGGGCTAGGGATGGCTATTTATAGAGCAAATCCTATCTGGTCACACCCGGTTTGTAGGGGCATTGCAGTGCAATGTCCCTACGAGATCCCTATTTTGAATCAGGGTTTCTCAATGCAGATTTCGTATCAGACTTCAGAAATTATCCCAATCGCCTATGCCGCTAACACGGCACCTCCAACAACAATAGCCACAGCCGTTTTCTAAGCCAAGTCGTTGACGAAGCCGCCCCAAAGGGGCCAGGGAATGGGGTAGCGCTAGTCAAGGCTGACCATCATCAGCGACATATCGTCGCTGGCAATTTCCCCTGCCTGGCGCTTGATCACCGCATCGAGAATGTGGTCGACGCTTTTTTCGCGCTTGGCCAAGGCCAGCAGATCGACAAAGGCATCGAGGCCGAGGTACTGCTGATTTTGTTGCAACACCTCGTAGAGGCCGTCGCTAAACAGGTAGAGGCTGCTGTTGGGGGGCAACTGACAGCGCTGCCACTGATATTTGGCATCGGGCAGCATACCCACGGGCATGCCGGGGGTACGCAGGCGGGTGGTGGTCACCTGCTGGTCGGCATCGATGGACACCAGCACCGCCGGGGGGTGGCCCGCGCTGGCGTAGAGCAGCTGGCGGTTGGCGCAGTTGAGCACGCCGTACCAGATGGTGAAATATTTTTGGTTTTGGTCGCTCATCTGAAAGGTTTCGTTGAGCGCTCGCAGTACTTTTTCGGGTCGGTAGAAGCTTACATCGGGCAGCGACTGCGATCGCAGCACATTCAGCACCGAGGTGGACAGCAGCGCCGACCCCAGCCCGTGCCCCGACACATCGAGCAGGTACACCACCAGGTAGTCGGGGTCGAGCCAGTAGTAGTCGTAGCAGTCGCCACCGAGCTGCTGAGAGGGCAAAAACCGCGACTGAATTGGCACCCGACCGGTTTGATCGTTGGGCAGCAGCGATCGCACGTAGCCTTCGGCCTCGGCCATTTCGGCCTCCATGCGCTGCTTTTGCTGGCGCAGGTCTTGGGTCAGCTGGTAGATGCGCAACCCCGCCCGCACCCGCGCATTGAGTTCGTTGATGTCGACCGGCTTCGAGAGCAGATCGTCGGCCCCCATTTCCAACCCCTTGACCCGATCGGCGGTGCTGTAGCGAGCCGTCAGCAGCAGCAGCGAGGTAATTGAGAGCACCGGATGGTGCTTGAGCGCCTGACAAATCGCCAGCCCACCAATGTCGCCCGGAATATTCCAGTCGCAGATAATTACCCCCGGCAGCAGCTTTTCGGCCAGGGTTAGCCCCTCGGCTCCGCTGCGGGCAGTGGTCACGCTATAGCCCTGCTGTTTGAGGGCACTGACCAAAAACTGCTCCGTAGCGGCATCGTGCTCAATGATGAGGATGTCGATCATGCTGCGCTTTGGATCAAAGGGTTAACCGTAAAACCGCGAGTACATAGAGAGGCAGATGGCGGGGAAATGGGCACAGGGTTTTGATAACCAACCCTGCGATCGCCAGTGAGCGGTATACACAGGTTTAGCGTAACCCTAAACCACGTCGTCAAGGAGCTTCATGAAGATCCTACGCGACTGTGCGGCAGGAACCCTCCCGCACCACCAGAAGAGCCCTGGAATTACAGCTGCCCTCGACCAGCTGAGGACAGCCCTGGCCAGCCAGGCAACTTTTTATGAAAGGTACAGTGAGCTACTGTGATCTCCGTGGGACTCTGTAAGCATAGTCAAGCCTGAACCGCTAGGTCGACCTTTATGGACACTCTGGTTATGGACGCTCCTGTGATGGATACGGTGGCTTGCCCGTTGCCCACAAGCTGCGTGGTACCCGTTTTCAAATCGCCTAAAGACTATCAGGCCTACCGCATCAGCCCTGGTGACTCCAACCGTTTGGCCCTGGTGTTTGACCCCACCATTGCCGATATGTCGCTTACCTACTGCGTTGAGATTTTTGACGTCGGCGGCAAAACGCCTCCCAACCGCCACCAGGTCGCCGTCGAAATGTTCTTTGTGCTCAAGGGTGAAGGCTGCGCCACCTGCGACGGCAAAACCGTGGCCATTCAGGCGGGTGACAGCATTTTGGTGCCCCCCAACGGCATCCACGTCGTCGAAAATACTGGCCCCTCCCGGCTTTATACCCTGTGCATTATGGTGCCAAACGAAGACTTCGCGGAGCTGATTCGCAGCGGCACCCCGGTCGAGCTTGACGACGAAGACCTGGCCGTGCTGGGTCGACACGACGCTCGCCACCCCCTATCCCTCGCCTCGTAGGGTGGGCACTGCCCACCAGTCCCCCATCACACGCCATCAACCCTTGCCCACATCCCCCCTCGGTCCCTACACCGTTGCACCCAAGCAGACGCTAAGGCTAGACTTGCCCCCCCTCTCTGCTCAATCAGGCGGATCGACCGAGGTTCAAAGCGCTGCCGCCGTTTACCTCGACGCCGATGTGTACTATCCAGTGGGGGAGGGGCTATTTCCGGTACTGCTAATGCGGCAGCCCTACGGACGCGCGATCGCCTCAACAGTGGTCTATGCCCATCCCACCTGGTACGCCAGCCACGGCTACATCGTGGTAATTCAGGACGTGCGAGGGCGGGGCACCTCTAGCGGCGAATTTGACCTGTTTCGCCACGAGGCCAGCGACGGCTACGCCACGGTGCAGTGGGCCGCCGCCCTGCCCCAGAGCAGTGGGGCAGTGGGCATGTACGGCTTTTCGTACCAGGGCATGACCCAGCTCTACGCGGCGACTCAGAAACCGCCTGCGCTAAAAGCGATCGCCCCTGCCATGGTGGGCTACGACCTCTACGCCGACTGGGCCTACGAAAACGGTGCCCTACCCCTGCAAATTGGGCTGGGCTGGGCGCTCCAGCTCGCCGCCGAAACCGCCCGACTTCAGCAGAATACCGTTGCCTACCAGGCCCTACACCAGGCTGCCCACGCCCTGCCCCTGAACGAGGCGATCGCCGCCCGGCCCCAGGTGCTCAAGACCTGTGCTCCCGACTCGTTTTTTCACCAGTGGCTCGACCACCCAAGGCCCGACACCTACTGGCAAGAGCTACAGCCCGACTTAACCGGGGTGGAGTTGCCCATGCTGCACATCGGCGGCTGGTACGACCCTTACCTGCGCGGCGACCTAAGGCTGTATCAGCAGATGGTGGCGCAAAGCAAAGCCCCTCAAGCCCTGTGGATTGGTCCCTGGGGACACCTGCCCTGGGGTCGCCGGGTGGGGGCCGTCGATTTTGGTCCCGAGGCTGATAGCGCGATCGATCGCCTCCAGATTAGCTGGTTTGACCGTTTTCTAAAGGACCAGCCCACCGCAACTTTCCCAGCTCAGCCGATTCAGCTATTTGTGATGGGGGCAAACCAGTGGCAGGGGCGCGATCGCTGGCCCACTGACCCAGGCCAACCCCTTTACCTCACCAGTACCGGCCTGGCCGGACTGCGCTGGGACGACGGCCATCTCATCCCTGATCTACCCCAGCCCGAGCTATCCCAAGCAAAAAGCTGGCCCCAGCCTCAAGATGTCATTGTGCACGACCCCTGGCGACCGGTGCCCTCCCTGGGGGGCCACTGCGGCCTGCCCCCCGGCCCCTACGATCGATCGACCCTTGACAGCCGCACCGACGTACTTACCTACACGACCGCACCCCTACCCGAGGGGTTGACGCTGATTGGCACCCCCATCGCCCGTCTCTACTGCCAGGCCGATGCCCCTAGCTTCGACCTCAGCGTGGTGCTGTCTGAGGTGCACGCCGACGGCAGAGTGATAAATCTCACCCAGGGCCACTGCCGCGTCGATCGCCCCGATTCGTCCGATCTCAATCCCCAAGTCACGCTGCCCCTACAGCCCACCGCCTGCACCCTGGCCGCTGGCCATCGACTGCGGCTGAGCGTGGCAGCGGCCTGCTTTCCGGCCTATGCGGTCAACAGCGGCACTGGGGCTAGCTACGGCGATTGCCCACAGATTGACCATCGCGTGATCACCCTTACGATTGCCCACGGAGCCCAATACCCCTCCTACATCCAACTGCCGAGGGATGCAAAGGCAGAGCGCGATCGCTAATCTTGATAGATGGCGCGATCGCCACGCCAGGGATAGCCAGAGGAAAAACCTTCACCAACCCACCAAAGGGAGCGTTGCGACAAAAACGTAAAGAATAAAAAAATCGGCTCCCTAGGGAAGCCGACTCAGGTGATACTAAATATCTAACGTTGTTCTCTCAATCTGGAAGAAACCACCAAACATTTAGCGCTTTTGGCAGCGCTGGAGACTGGCTAGTTTTCCCGTGGAGGGCTCTCATCTCCTCCGTTTTCCATTGTAACAACAATTACAGATTTTCTTTAACACAATCTCTACTAGTTGTGTGTTGATTCGATAACTTAAGCTGATGAGCAAACGTACTCAGTAGTTTCTCGGATGCCTCAGCAAACGCCTGGTCCGCCCTGAGATTCTGACAGAACTTGCTTAGGCCAAGTCTTTAGGCCGCAAGACACCCCCGAGATACCCTTTCGGCATTCAGCATTGCTGCCGATCATACCAACGACAGCGCCTTGCTTAAACCAACTCCAGGGGCTGAGTTGCCTGCGTCTGTTCTACCCGGCGAGGCTGTCCCCAGATCACCGTTTCGTGCTTGTAAATCACCATGCCGGGGCGCGCGCCCTTGGGCTTGTAAACGTGCCGGGGCTGAGTATAGATGACAGGCACCTGGTCGGCCTGGCGGGCACGGCTGAAGTAGGCCGTCAGGTCAGCGACGTAGTGCAGATCGCGATCGCTCGGTGCCTGCCCCGCTTCCAGCCGCAGCAGCACGTGGCTACCCGGAATTTCTTGGGTGTGAAACCAGAGGTCGTAGTCGGTGGCTACGGTAGAGATGAGCAGGTCGTTCTGGCGGTTGTTGCGGCCCACCAGCACGGGCAGACCGTCGGGCGTTTGAAGCTGACGAAAACCCTCATCACTCGCCTTGCGCTCACTGGGGCGATAGTCGGGCGAGGCCAAATAGCCCTGCTGAATGAGCTCATTGCGAATGTCAATCAGCGCCTCCAAATCGGCTGGCTCATCGTAGGTAGGAATCTGGCTCAGGGCCGCCTCCACCTGCTCTAGATAGGCCAATTCTGCCTGTACCTCCCGCAGTAGCGGCACCACGGCATCCTTGGCGCGCTTTAGCTTTTGGTGCTGCTTGTAGTGGCGCTGGGCCTGCTGAATGGCGGTTTTGTCAGGGTCAATGGCCAGGATAATGGGCTCACCCGTCTCAAAATCATCCACCGCAAGCTGGGTTACCCCAGGCTGCCATTGGTAGCTGTAGGTCATTAGTAGATCAGCCTGCTGGCGGTACTGGTCGGCCTGGGCCGACTGGTCGAGGCGCTGCTCAAAGGTGCTAGCCTTTTGCCGCAGTTTGTCGAGCACGCCCCTGAGCTTTTGTTGAATTTGGTTTTGAATGCGATCGAACTGCTGCAGGCTAAGCTTGCGGCGGTAGTACTGATTCAGCAGGGTGTGCAGGTCTGCGACAGGGGCCACCCCCTCCCAGTCAAGCACCGTATACCCCCCATCGGCCCAGCCGGGGAAAAACTCCCCCTTCTCCAAACAGAGCAGCCAGCGCTGCCACACCTCAAACAGACGATTCCAGTCAGTCTGGGTAAGGCTATCGGCAGGCTGATCGGGGGCGAGGTGGGCGGCGGTTAGCAGCGATCGCACCAGCGAAGAGCTTAGCCCCCCGTAGCTCTGCATCAGCATTTTTTTGAGCGTGCTTGGCACCAGCGTCACCCGCTCCTGCCAAGATTCCTGAGATTCTTCTCGGCTCGGCAATGTGTTCATAATGGCCGGGGGCAGCACGTAGGGGTCGCCCGTTTGAATCGGCCGCACCCGCGACTGCTGATCGCTTACCTGGTGCGCCGCCGTCACGATCTGGTTTTGGGCGTTCGCCAAAATCACGTTGCTGTATTTGCCCATAATTTCGACATACAGGTGCCACTGGGGCGGGTCGCCAGGGCGAGGGCCAAACTGCAAATCGATCGCGCGCTCCCAGGGGGCCACAGGCGTGATCGCAACCAGGGCCAGCTGGTTGAGCTGGTGCTTGAGCTGCTGACTAAAGGTAAAGGTGTCTTGCCCCTTGGGGGGAGCATCGCCCAGGTGCAGCCTCGCCGCCTGCGGGTGCCACGAAATCGTCAGCCAACCCCGGCGATCGAGGGTGCGCAAGGCCAGGGCCAGGGTGGTGGTATCGAGCTGCACCACCGTCTCGCAGCGAGCGGGTACCCAGTCGGCCCGCAGGCTGTGGCACAGAGCCATCAAAGTCGTAAAGTCAACGGGCTGCACAGTAGCACTCTCCAGGCGAGACAAATAGGGAAGGTAGGGCGATCTCTGGCTAAACTACGTCTGAATCTATGTCTATAGACATAGGAGGATAAGCGGTTTAAAGCGCCAAGAACTTCCGAGCGAGGGTTCTTGGGGCCGAGAGATGTAGCCCAAGGTACGAAAACGCCAAAAAACTGAAGTTTCGCCTGAAATTAACCCTCAGCACTAAAGGGATTCGTTAGTATGGCAGATAAGGTGATTTGGGCCTGATCTCGGCTCAAATGCAGCGCCTTGTGCCAAAAAAGCCTTGGGTTTTCTGGCCGGTCGGGGCTAGTCCTGGCGTCAGTACCAGAATCTCCCGTTATCGCTCCTTTTATATTATGGACATCAAGCTGATCAATATTGGCTTTGGCAACATCGTATCGGCCAATCGGGTGATTGCCATCGTTAGCCCCGAGTCTGCCCCCATCAAACGCATCATCTCCGACGCCCGTGAACGAGGGCAGCTAGTCGATGCCACCTATGGTCGCCGCACGCGCGCCGTCATTATCACCGACTCAGGCCACACCATTTTGTCGGCCATTCAACCCGAAACCGTGGCCCACCGTTTCGTCAGCGGCAAGGATAGCGACGGTAAGGCGTAGGTAGAGTGGGTGGATAAATGTTGATCCAAAAACCGTGAACAAGCGATCTGGTAGCTCGTCAAAAGACTTGATGTACCGTAGGGCGGGCATTGCCCACCAGCCTAGAATCCATGTATTTAGATAGGCTCTAGGTGGGTAGTAGCCTCAATCAGTTCAACAAACGCCCATGATTGCTGTACTGGACAAAGCCCCCATCACCTTTGACGAATTTGTGGAGTGGTATCCAGAAAATTCGGAGTATCGCTACGAACTGCGGCGGGGGGTGGTGATCGAGACGCCCAAACCAAGGGGAAAGTACTCTAAGCTAGCGGGCGATTTGGCTTTTGAACTGGGTGCGGCCATCCGCAGCGCTAACCGCTCCAGTTTCATTCCCAAAGAATGTGTGATTAAACTCTCGAACGACATCGGCTATGAACCAGATATTGTCGTTTTAGATGAAACGGCGATCGCCGACGAGCCCCGCTGGGAGCGAGAATCGGTAATTACTCGGGGCCAGTCGATCAAGCTGGTGGTGGAAGTCGTGTCTACCAACTGGCGGGACGACTATCTGCTCAAGCTAGCCGATTACGAAGCCTTTGGCATTCAGGAATACTGGATTGTAGATTACCTGGGGCTGGGCGGACGGCGCTATAATGGCTCGCCGAAGCAACCTACCTTTACCCTTTGCCACTTAGTAGACGGGGAGTTTGAGCTACAGCAGTTTCGAGGTAGCCAATCCATCGTTTCCCCCACATTTCCGGGATTGTTGCTGACCGTAGACTAGGTATTTGGTTAGGGCTGCTATGGATTAGGACGGTTAGGGTGTGTCATCGCGCCGCGTGATGCCGTGCTTACGGCAGCAACGAATTGATATGGGTGATATGGTCGTTGCGGCTGAGGGAGCAGGAGCGTTCGCCATTATCCTGTAAGCCGACAGCGTGCCCTGCTGTCCCTGGCCTCACCCTATCGCCTTCTTTTGCTTGGTAGACTACTAGCAGGTCATTACCCCAGCCACCGCATGTTCGCCGATCGCCCTGAGTCTATTGAAAAAATTGTGGCCCGCTTTCAAAAGGCCGCTGACCCTAAGCGTCGCTACGAGCAGCTGCTGTGGTTTGCCAAAAAGCTGGATCCGCTGCCTGAGGACTACAAAACTCCCGAGAACAAGGTGCCGGGCTGTGTTTCGCAGGTGTTTGTAGTCGCCGATTTGGTCGATGGCCAGGTAATCTACCAGGCCGACTCCGATGCCCAAATCACCAAGGGGCTGGTGGCGCTGTTGATCAAAGCCCTCAACGGCCTCAGCCCCGCCGAAATTGTCGCGCTCAGCCCCGATTTTATTAAAGACACCCAGCTCGATGTCAGCCTTACCCCATCGCGGGCCAACGGGTTCTACAACATTTTTAAGACCATGCAGCAAAAAGCTCAGGCCCTAGTCGATGGAGCCGCGCCGGGAGCTGTGATCAGCTAATCGACCTGAGGGGGGCACTGCGGCGAATCGCCAGGGGAGACGCTGCGCGATCGCCTTACCGCCCGACTCAGCCCAGCGCTCTAGCTAAACTTTGATAAACTTTGGAATGCGAATCAGCCCCGGCTGACTCCGCTCCTGTTCCTATTGCTACTGGTTGGGCCTATTCCATGAGCGAGTACAGCATTTTTACTTCCGAGTCGGTATCTGAGGGCCATCCCGACAAAATGGCCGATCAGATCTCCGATGCCGTCTTAGACGCCATTCTCAAAGAAGATCTCAACGCCCGGGTGGCGGTAGAAACCCTGGTCAAAACCGGCATGGCCGTGATCGCCGGGGAGGTGCGCACCAACACCTATGTTGATTTAGAAGATATCGTTCGCAACGTCATTTTGGGTATTGGCTACGACAGCTCCGATGTGGGCTTTGACGGAGCCTCCTGCGCGGTGCTCAATGCGATTGGCAAGCAGTCGTCAGACATTGCCATTGGGGTCGATGTCGCGACTGACAAAGACCTGGGGGCAGGCGACCAGGGGCTCATGTTTGGCTACGCCACCAACGAAACCGATACCCTCATGCCCGCCCCCATCTACTACTCGCACCGGCTGGTGGAGCGGCAGGCCCACCTGCGCAAACACGGCGTGCTGCCCTGGCTACGCCCCGATGCCAAGAGCCAAGTAACCCTGCGCTACGAAAACCTGAAGCCTGTGGCAGTTGAAGCGGTAGTGCTCTCCACTCAGCACGACCCCGACATTTCCCAGGCCGATATTCGCGAAGCGGTGATGGAGGAAATCATTAAGCCGGTGCTGCCCAACGAGTGGCTCCACGCCGATACCCAGTACCACATCAACCCCACGGGGCAGTTTATTATTGGTGGCCCCGTGGGCGACTGCGGCCTGACCGGACGCAAGATTATTGTCGATACCTATGGCGGTATGGCCCGCCACGGCGGCGGTGCGTTCTCGGGCAAAGACCCCACCAAAGTAGACCGCTCGGCGGCCTACGCTGGCCGCTACGTGGCCAAAAATATCGTGGCAGCGGGCCTGGCCGATCGCTGCGAAATTCAGGTGTCCTATGCGATTGGGGTGGCTCGCCCGACCTCTATCTCCATCAACACCTTTGGCACGGGCAAGATTGCCGACAGCGCGATCGCCGACCTGGTGAGCCAGCACTTCGACCTCAGGCCCCAGGGGCTAATCGACATGCTCGATCTGCGTCGCCCCATTTACCAGCAAACGGCGGCCTATGGCCACTTTGGCCGCGAGCTGCCCGACTTTACCTGGGAGAAAACCGACAAGGCCGACTCGCTCAAGGTGGCCCTCTAGCCTAGTTTTACAGCAAAGCCCTGCGATCGCAGGGCTTTGCTCGTTGTGCGCAACTGGTTGTAGGCACCTTTTGCATGCACCTGAGCAATCATTCGTCCTCGGGCTCGTCTTCGGGGTTGATAACCGTGGTCTGGTGAGACAAAACCTCTGAGCTATCGTGGGATTCGCTGTGGGTGCCGTGCCCGGCCTCCTTAGCTTCTTCGGTCCGGCGGCGGTTCATTAACAGCTCTTTGAGAGGGTCGCGCTTTTCTTCGGAGACATGTATTTGAATATTTGGCCCCGATCGCGCCAGACGAATGACAATGCCGTCCTCCACTGGCACTTCGGTGATGCGGCGACCGTCTAGGTATGTGCCATTGGTGCCAATGCTCTTGACGGCCCAGCCGTTATCGGTACGGTGAATTTCGACGTGGTGGCGCGAGACAACGGCGCTGTAGAGAACCACATTGTTATCGGTCGAGCGACCAATGCAAATCACAGGCTCTTGATCAAAAGACCAGCTTTGAACCGGAGTTTTGTGGAGAGGGTGCAACAGCGAAAGGGTAATCACATTACTCAATCAAAAACGATCCCTGTAGGTTTCAATCATAGAAGAGTCTGGCAGACCCCGACCTACTTTTAGACCCAGCCGCCACCGCCGCCAGATAGGGGAATCTACTGCCTAGATAATAGTCTAGGTTGAGAGCAATTCAGAGGGGGAGTGCAGCCCCTATTTAGTTCTTCCCGGCTGTACTCACGAGCGCGGTGCGGATCCTAAATCTAGATCACCAACGGCCTGGCGATCGAGCAGCCAGCGCAGTTCACCCTGGGGCCGCACCAGCCGTGAGGGGTAGGCTTGGTCGTCGCCCTCGGGGGCAAACACCTGGGCTAGGGCGGCTTGCTTATCGGCCCCGGCCACCAAAAATAAAACCTGGTGGCTGTGGTTAATCAGCGGGGCGGTAAAGGTAATGCGGGGATCGTCGCCTTTGTTGCCCACGGTCACCAAATGATCGTTCACCGCTAGCGCTGCCGTGTGGGGAAACAGCGAGGCGGTGTGACCGTCATCGCCCATGCCCAGCAAGATGAGGTCAAACTCAGGGATCTGGTCGTGGGAAGTGCCCTGGAGACCGCCAAACACCGATTTCACCATCGCCTCGTACAGGCTAGCCGAGGCGGCCGGGTCACCCTCCAGGGTAGGCGTTACCAGAATGTGGTCGGGGGGAATAGGTACGCGATCGAGCCAGGCCGCCTTGGCCATACCGGCATTGCTGTCGGGGTGGTCGATGGGTACGTAGCGCTCGTCACCCCAAAAAATGTAGAGCTTTTCCCAGGGCAGGTCTTGCTCGGCCAGGCTGGCATAGAGGGGCTTGGGGGTGCTGCCCCCAGCCAGGGCCAGGGTGCAGTAGTCGTGGTCGGCCACGGCGCTACGAATAGTGTCGATCACCAGGGTTAAGGCCCGCTGCACCAGGGCAGGCTTGTCAGGCAAAATTTCAAGCAGGGGGGCAGTCATGGGTAGAATCACCGGTAACGACCCCAGAATGCCTTGTACAGGGCTGACCAGCTAGGTTAGAACAGGATTGAGCATCTCAGCCTAGGCTAGGCACGAGCTGGCGCGCGATCGCCGCTTTCCCGCTGTTGTCATGTTCTAACCCGAGTGGCGGTTGCTATACCAAGGAGTTTTCGCAGGGCTTTTCATAGAGCAGACTAGCTCAGTTCTGCCGCCAATCACAGCGGCTTAAGCTTTACTTTCAAAGCAGAGAGCCTTATGGTTCAATCGTTGGTTGACAAGCCGCTCAAAACCTTGAAAGCTTACGGTTAGCCCTAGTTCTTCCGCTGGTGCCCCGTCATTCCTACCTTCGCCCCATGCAACTGACTCCTCAGGAAAAAGACAAGCTGCTAATTTTTACCGCTGCTTTGGTGGCCGAGCGCCGCAAAGACCGAGGGCTGAAGCTCAACCATCCTGAGGCCGTCGCCTACATTTCTGCGGCCATTCTAGAGGGCGCGCGCGATGGGCGCACCGTAGCTGAGCTGATGAGCTACGGCACCACCTTGCTCAGCCGGGCCGACGTTATGGATGGGGTCGCCGAGATGATTCACGACGTGCAGGTGGAGGCCACCTTTCCCGACGGCACAAAGCTAGTCACCGTTCACGAACCCATTCGGTAGGGCAATTCATGGCTGTCTCAGGCTCTAACCCAGGGGATATTGTGCTGGATGCTGATGCGATCGAGGCCGTGCTGGGAGCGCTGCTGACCCAGCTCGACGCTTACGTCTTTCCAGAGGTGGCGGAAAAAATTCAGGACGACATTGAGCAGCGCCTGGAGTCGGGGGGCTACAGCGACATTACCGGCGGGCAGCAGCTAGCCGATACGCTGACGGCCCAGCTTCAGCAGATGAGCGGCGATCGCAACCTGCGACTGCACTTTAGCCCCGCCCCTCTGCCCCACATCGAACCCAATGTCACGCCCAGCGCTGAAGAAATAGAGCGCCAATACCAGGCCAGCCGCCGCCGCAATTTCGACTTCAACAAAGTTGAGCGTCTGCCGGGCAATGTGGGCTACATTCAGCTGTTTAGCTTTGAGCCGCCGGAGTTTGCGGGCGATGCCCTGGCGGCTGCCATGACCCTGGTAGCCCACACCGACGCCCTGATCTTTGACCTGCGCCACAACCAGGGGGGTTCTCCGGCCATGGTGGCGCTGCTGTGCAGCTACCTGCTCCCCCCTCACCCACCCATTCACCTCAACGACCTGTACTGGAGCGAGACCGACGAAACCCACCAGTGGTGGACGGTGCCTTACGTGCCAGGGCAGCGCTACCTCGACAAGCCGGTCTTTGCCCTCACCAGCCCCGAGACCTTTTCGGCGGCGGAAGAGTTTGCCTACAACCTGCAAGTGCTAAAGCGCGGAGCCGTGGTCGGCGAAACTACGCGGGGTGGGGCTAACCCAGGGCGGGGCTTTCGGCTGCACAACCACTTTTGGGTGTTTATGCCCACGGGCCAAGCGATCAACCCCGTCACCGGCAAAAACTGGGATGGTACGGGTGTGATCCCCACCGTGAAGGTACCGGCAGAAACCGCCCTCGACACCGCCCATCTGATGGCCCTCAATCACCTGCTGGAGGCTGGGCCGGAGGGGGTGGCCCGCCGCGAGCTGGAGGAAACTCTGCCCAGAGTCGAGCGATCGCTCCAGCAAAAGCGCCAAGATCTAATCGCCAACCTAGGAGGCCCCTCATGATCCCTGGAGAACTGCTGCCCGCTGAGGGCGAGATTGAGCTAAACGCAGGCAAAGAGACGGTGACGTTAGCGGTGGCCAATACCGGCGATCGCCCCATTCAGGTCGGCTCTCACTTTCATTTTTTTGAGGTGAATGCGGCCCTGAGCTTTGAGCGCGACTCGGCGCGGGGCATGCGGCTCGACATTCCCGCCGGGACTGCGGTGCGGTTTGAGCCGGGCGACGAGCGCGACGTGACTCTGGTGCCCCTGGCCGGAGAGCGGCGCGTGTATGGCTTTAACGCCCAGGTCGAAGGGGCGCTTTAGCTTTCTAATTGTAGGCATTCCTTATGATGAAGATACGCGGGTGCTCCCCCCTGCCCCCTTTTATTTAAGGGGATACATAATTGCATTTGTGATGGCGAGTATCTGGGGGATTCTCTACGAAACGAACGATCTGATTACTGAGCCTTCCCATGCCCACCCCTCGCCTGCTGATCATCGGCCTCGACTGCATGGCCCCCGACCTGGTGTTTGACCAGTGGCGGCACGATTTGCCCAACCTATCGCGGCTGATGGGGTTGGGCAGCTACGGCAGGCTGGAGAGCAGCATTCCCGCCATCACCGTGCCCGCCTGGAGCTGCATGATGACCGGGCGCGACCCCGGCGAGCTGGGCATCTATGGGTTTCGCAATCGGCGCGATCGCGACTACCACTCGATGGGCATCTCCGACGGACGAGCGGTCAAATTTCCGCGCCTGTGGGATATTTTGGGCGAGGCCGGGTGGAGCGTGGCGGCCCTCAGCGTGCCGGGTACATCGCCACCCTACCCGGTCAACGGCTCGCTAGTCTCCTGCTTTCTCACCCCCAGCACCGAGGTGCCCTTCACCCATCCCCCCGATCTAGGTGAGCAGATCACCGCCTGGATGCCCGATTTCATGCTGGATGTGCCCAACTTTCGCTCTGACGAAAAGGAGCGCATTCTGGCCAATCTCTACAGTCTGTGCGACCAGCGCTTTACCCTGGCCGAAAAGTTGATCACGCGCGATCGCCCCGACTTCTGCATGCTGGTGGATATGGGCGTCGATCGCATTCACCACGCCTTTTGGAAACCCATGGACCCGCGCCATCCTCAGTACGAGGCGGGTTCCCCGTTTGCCACTGCCATCCACGACTACTACGTGCATGTGGATCAGCGGGTGGGGGATCTGCTGGCGGTCTGCGACCCCGATACCGCCGTGCTGGTGGTGTCTGACCACGGGGCACAGCCGCTGATGGGCGGCATCTGCATCAACGAATGGCTGATCGCCAACGGCTACCTGACGCTGAAGGAAGCCCCCGCCGAGGTGCTTCCCCTGGACAAAGTCGAGGTGGACTGGAAGAACACCCAGGTGTGGGGGGCCGGGGGCTACTACGCCCGCATTTTTCTCAACGTCAAGGGGCGCGAACCCCAGGGCACCGTGGCGATGGCCGACTACGAAGCCCTGCGCGACGAGCTGGCGACGAAGCTCTCGCAACTTACCGATCCCGATGGCAACCCGCTACCGATCAAGGCGTTTAAACCTCAAGAAATCTACCAAAAAGTGCGGGGGCGGGCACCAGATTTAATTGTGTATTTTGACGATTTAGCCTGGCGATCGGTGGGCAGCGTGGGCATCAACAGCCTCTACACCGTCGAAAACGACACCGGCCCCGACGACGCCAACCACGCCCCCCTGGGCCTGATGATTTTCCATGACCCCAAAGCGCCAAAGAATGGGCAGGTGCTGGAGGGCGCGCAGCTTTACGACCTGGTGCCGACCCTGCTTCACCGCTACAACATTGACGCACCTTCGGGGCTACGGGGTAAGGTGCTGGCGATTTAAGGGATGATTAATATAGCGATGGCCATTGCGCTTAGGACACTGACCCTTGCCACTGGCTAGAACTGGGACAGCGCAACGGCGTATAGCCACCGCTTTAGGGGTTTAGGGAATGTCCTAACCGTCCTGGCGATGGCTATAACTGAGATTATCGGCAGTAGACAGCCTTGGAAACACATCAGGACTGTGCGTCCGTTACTCGCGGTGCTAGCTAGGGACACTACTCCAGGCACTAAAATCCTCTCTCCCCCTTCAACTTGCTATCGAAGCTGACAGTTTCTGTGCAACCTGCTTGCCGAGATACAGCCCCAATCAGGTAGTCAGAGAAATCTGCCTTGCCCTGTTTGTATCGCTGAAGCGCTTGATCAACCGTTGAGCGGCTTTCAAATTCAAAGGCAGCGCTGTGGAGCATCGCGTTTAAAGTGTGGATCACTTCAGCTCTTTGAAAGCGATAGCTGGCACCTCTGAGCACCCAAACCAGTTCGCACAAAACGATATTGGCAACAAAGCAGGGTTGGTTTCGCTGGATCACCTCAGAGGCTTGCCGCCATTGCTGCTCGTCGTCGCGGGTGAGGTAGCGAACCAGAATATTGGTATCAAGCCCAATCATTCGCGCCCTCAGAGATGGCATCATCTATGTCATCTTGGGTAGCGGGGGAGAGGTTGGGCCGATGCAACATACCTGACAAGGTTTCTACGGCAATGGTGAGGGGAAAGATTTTGACCTGGCCGTTTTCATCAATGACAAACTCGACCCGACTACCACTGACAAGCTTAAGGTGCTGCCGGATCTCGTCTGGCAGGGTAATTTGCCCGGTATCGGTGACGGTGGTTCTGAGCATAGGAAAAAGATAAAGGGAGGCTTACTGCTATTTTAGTAGAGCTTTAGCAAAGCCAATCGAATTAACAATCAAGCTTCGGAACACCGTTTCCTCTTTTTACAAGCGCTGCTAACCTCAATTAAATGAATAAGCTTGGTTGACCATCTATGTGAATAGAGAAGCTTTCGTAATGTGGCGTGTCATCAAAAATCGTTAGACAACAGCCGTTTTCGAAGAATAGGGAGAATGCTTGTGGCGGCTCAACGCTTGTACGAAGAATGGGCACATCAATAATCTGGTGAAGGCGGAAAGCTTCTCGTTCAGTGTGATCCTGCTCTTCGTCAATCACAATTCCCTTATCGTCAAAAAGTTTCCAACGACCTTCAACAAAAATGCTACCTACACCAGATGCGTGAAACTGAATTTGAAAGCGGCCTAAGCAGATTTGATTGAACTCTCGTCCAATAAAAAGATTCACTGGTAAATCAGGTGGCACCCCGTACATTTTGCAACTGCCTCGCTAGTGAGCAAAGCCGCGCTAATCCCTCACGACTTTGCCTCGGATGCGGCGGTAGATTTTTTCGGCTTCGACCCAGACAAATAGTAGGGTACTAAAACCAAAACAGATTAGCAGTTCATAGGGGCTGAGCAGGTGGGTGCCAAAGAAATTTCGCAGTGGCTCAACGTAGATCAGCATGAGCTGGAGCACGCAGGTTAACGTCACCGCCCCCAGCACAAACGGGTTTGACCAGGGCGACATTTCTACGGTGAGGCGAGTGTTGGAGCGCACGGCGATCGCGTGGCCCATCTGGGCCAGGCAGAGAGTGGTAAACACCATTGTCTTCCAGCGATCGGGGTCGCCGCCCTGCTGTGACCAGTTGTAGGCCCACACCATCATCGACACCGAAATAATGGCAAACACCACGCCGATGCGCAGCATGTAGGCTCCCAAGCCACGGGCAAAAATCCCTTCCTGGGGGTCGTGGGGCGATCGCTCCATCACGTCGGGTTCAGCCGGTTCTACCGCCAGGGCCAGGGCCGGGAAGCCGTCGGTAACCAGGTTCATCCACAAAATTTGTAAAGGCGTCAGAGGCACATCCAGAATTGGCAAAATCAGCGGCGACAGGGCAATGGTGAGCAGTTCACCAATGTTAGAGCCGAGGATGTACTTCACAAAGCGGCGAATGTTGGTGTAGACCACCCGGCCTTCTTCGGTGGCAGCGACGATAGTGGCAAAGTTGTCGTCTAGCAGCACCATATCGCTGGCTTCCTTGCTGACGTCGGTGCCGGTAATGCCCATGGCGATGCCAATTTCAGCCTGTTTGAGGGCCGGGGCATCGTTGACGCCGTCGCCGGTCATCGCCACAATCTGGTGGTCTTTTTGCAGGGCTTTGACAATGCGCAGCTTGTGCTCGGGCGACACCCGCGCGTAGATATTGACCTCCTTCACCGCCGCCTCTAGCTCGGCCTGCGACATTTTCTCCAGATCAGCGCCGCTGAGCGATTTGGCTTGGGCGTCAGCAATGCCCAGGTCTTGGGCGATCGCCATGGCGGTGAGCTGGTGGTCGCCGGTAATCATCATTGGGCGAATGCCTGCCCCCCGGCAGCGTTCTACCGCCACGCGCACCTCCGGGCGCAGGGCATCGATCATGCCCACCAAGCCCAGCCACACCAGGTCTTGCTCCGCCCCATCCGGGTCGCCCTCGGTGGGCACTTCGCTCAGGGGACGGTAGGCAAAGCCCAGCACCCGCATTCCCTTAGCGGCCATATCGGCGTTATCAGCCAGAATGTGCGATCGCGTCTCCTCCCCCATTGCCACCCGGTCTGCCCCCTTCAGGCAGCTAGTGCAGCAATCCAGCAGCATCTCCGGCGAACCCTTGGCCAACATCAGGTAAGGAGACCGCACCACTTCCCCAGGCAGGGTGAGGTCGGCCGCTAGCGCCTCGACGCCGCTGAGCACCACGCTCATGCGCTTGCGCTCTGAGGAAAACGGAAACTCCACCACCCGCTGCAACTCATGGCCCAGATGATGACGATCGAGGCCGCTTTTAGCCGCCATTACCACCAGCGCTCCCTCGGTGGGGTCGCCCATAATTGCCCAGTCACCCATCTCCTTTTGCAGCACAGAATCGTTGCACAGCAGGCCATCCACCAGCAGCAGCCCGGTGTCGGTGCTCCGTCGGGGGTCTATCGACTGGCTCTCGCTCAAAAAATCGCCTTCGGGGGCGTAGCCCTCGCCGGTAATGTGCAGCGTCTCGCCCAGAGTGCGCACCTGCTGCACCACCATTTTGTTTTGAGTCAGGGTGCCGGTTTTATCAGAGCAAATAGTGGTGACTGATCCCAGGGTTTCCACCGCAGGCAGGCGGCGAATCAGGGCGTGGCGACGCACCATGCGCTGGGTACCAATCGCCAGCGTCACAGTAATTACCGCAGGCAAGCCCTCGGGAACCACCGCCACCGCCATACTCAGGGCTACCTCCAACAGGCGCTCAAAGGCCTCCCAGCCGCCAAAGATCACGCCCCCAACGACGACAATCGCCACCAGCGTCAGCGACCCGGTGACCAGCACGTTGCCCAGCTGGGTCATGCGTTGCTGCAGCGGGGTGGGCTCGGTTTCGACCCCCTGCAGCATGGCGGCGATGCGGCCCAGCTCGGTCTTCATGCCGGTGCCGGTGACCAGCACGCGGCCTCGGCCCTGCACCACCTCAGTGCCCTGAAACACCAGGTTCTTGCGCTCGGCTAGAGCAGTCTCGCTCGCCAGGGTGGGGGCCGCCTGTTTGTTAACGCCCTGGGCTTCGCCGGTCAGGGCCGACTCGCGCAGCTGCAGATTGCTGGCCTCCAGCAGGCGACCGTCGGCGGCCACCTGATCGCCTGCCTCCAACAGCATGATGTCGCCGGGCACCAGGTCCTGGGAGGGCACCTCCTGTAGACGGTCGTCGCGCTGCACCAGCACGTTGGGGGACGCCATTTGCTTGAGGGCGGCGAGAGCTTTTTCGGCCCGGCTCTCCTGCAAATAGCCCAGCACACCGTTGAGAATGACGATCGCAAAAATCGCGATCGCATCCTTGGGAAATTCCTGGTTTCTAAACGACAGCACCCCCGACACCACCGCCACCGCGATCAGCATCAGCAGCATAATGTTGGTGAACTGATCGAGCAGAATACGCCAGGCGGGGCGGCCCCCGGTTTCTTCTAGCTCGTTGGGGCCGTACCGGCTGCGACGATCAACCACCGCCTGGGCGCTGAGGCCAGTACTGGCATCGCTGTCGAGCTGGCTCAGCGCTGCGTCGATGCCAACCGTATGCCAGGCGGTCGTGGAAGCAGAGGAAAGGTCAGTCATACAACGCTACTAGCTACCGTTGGATCTCACGCTCTAATGGTATAGCCTTGGTCGAAGCTACGGTAACAGGCAGGGGTGAGATTTTGGCACAGCAGACCGTTGCGGTACAAAGGTTGACGGCTCTGGGGCGGATTGGACCTGGCCGTGCTAGACGCCTCATCTGGCGGCTGGCGGTGCTGCTGTGGTTGCCGCTACTGCTGAGTGGCTGTCTGCGCTACGACCTCACCCTGCGCTTTGACCACCACACCCACGGCCAAATTGTGCAGACCATTGACCTAAGCGATCGCGGTGCCGCCCTGGCCCAGCCCACCCTAGAGCCCTGGCTTGAGGAGCTGAAGGGGCGATCGCGCCCCCTTGGCGGCCAGCTTAGCCAAAGCCCGCAGACCGTCACGCTCACTGTGCCCTTTAGCACCGCCCGCGATCTAGGCGATCGCTTTCAGCAGTTGTTTTCAACGCCAGAATCGACCTCAGAGCTGTCTACAGAGCCCGGCCCGGCTGAGGCATTCGACCAGGGAACCCACCCCACCTATCTCCAGCTGCCCGGCTGGGGGGCGGTGCCCTTTGAGCTGAGCCTAGACCAAACCAACTGGGTTTTCGTCAGCCGCACCCACCTCGTCTACAGCCTCGATCTACGCGATCTTCCTGCCAATGAAGAGGACGCGGCTACTCCCGCCTGGGCCGATCTGCGCTTTCGCCTGCAGGTGCCCTGGGGGCTGGCCCAGGTCTCTCCCACCGCTACCCCGCCGCTGAGCCAGGGTGCCGCCGGGGCAATTTGGCAACTGCAGCCCGGTCAAATGACCCGCATTGATGCCGTGTTTTGGCTGCCCAACGCGATTGCCCTCGGCACTCTGGGCATCGTCGCGCTGGTCCTGGGCGGTTACGGGCTGCGCTATCGAGTGTTTAAACCCGCAAAAACCTTTGGCCAAAGTTAAAGTCTGCCTGGTTAAATAACGTTATCTAAGTCCATCTGTAAAGCCCTACTGATTTCGACCCGTGGGAAACCCTTTGGGGAAACCATAGATTCTGGGCTGGACTTAGGGCTAACCTAGCAACTTAGACCAAGCGTTTTGAGGCCAGAGTCATGCGGCAGATCAATTTCGTCGTTATTTTTGTAATTGCCCTAGCCCTGGTGCTATTTGGCATTGAAAACACCGAGCCAGTTATTATTCACCTTGCACCGGGAATGGATGTAGAAGCGCCGCTGTGCGTGGAGCTGATTATGGCCATGGGCATCGGGGCGGTTTTTGCCTGGGTGTTTAGCGTCTGGGCTCAGGTGCAGGGTTATATGTCCTTTGGCAAGCAGGTGCAGCAGCGCGAAATTCGCATTCAGGAGCTAGAGCAAGACGTGCAGCGCTACCAGGTCAAGCTCGAAGAACAAAGCCTGCTGCTGCCCGCCGCCAATGTCGAAGATGGGGAAGCGGTTGCTTAGGGCGTCCCGTGGGGCTGAGGAGCGAGCCCGATCGCCATCGATCTCAGTTGTTATAATCTGACCAATGCACCCGTTGAGCTAGCGAAGGCCTCATCATGCCTGACGATGGTGACTCTACTGAGGTGACTCAGCGCCCACTGCTCAGGTGGGGCTTGCGGTTTGCTGGAGGTGCTGCCCTGGGCATTCTGCTAGTAGCGCTGCCGCTCACCTACGGCTCTCCATGGAGCCTCGATTCAATGCAAATCGCCAGAGTCAGCTTCGTGATTTTTGGATGCGGAACAATGGCCGTGCTCTGGGGACAAGCGCTGATCGATGCGGTGATGGAGGCGCTGGCCAAAACGGGCCTTTGAGCTATCATGGGCCGATTGCCGCGCCGTGGTGGCCCAGTGGCGACTCAGACAGTGGGGGCTGTCTAGCGATCTCCGAGCTTTTCTGCACTGCCTGACCTTATGTCGTCATCTCTGGCTCAAACCGCGATCGCATTTCTTATCGACCTGGCCGATCAGGGCGAAATCGACCCGTGGGATGTCAAGGTGATCGACGTGATCGATCGCTTTTTGTCGCTGCTCAAGACCCAGGCCGAAGCGCTGGCCAGCCAGGGCCGCACCCCCTACGAGGCCAACCTCTCCGAGTCGGGCCAGGGGTTTCTCTACGCCTCGATGCTGGTGCTGCTCAAGGCCGATACTATGGTGCGGGCCGAAGCCGAAGCCGAGGCCGAAGCCAACCCCGAAGAGGTGTGGGAGGAAGACATTCCCGACCTAGTGCCGCTGCCCCGCAACCTGGAGCGCCACCTGCACCGCCGGGCTGTGGCCCCCACCCCCCAGCGGCGGCAGGTCACTCTGCACGAGCTAATTCAGCAGCTCGAAACCATGGCCACGGTGATGGCCGACCACACCCCTCGCCTGCGGGCCAGACGGGCCAGGCCCCAGCCCCAGCGCCAGGCCGTGCGCGCGATCGCCCAGCTCGCTCACCAGGAAAACCTCTCTGAAATTGCCGCCGCCCTCGAAGCCTTCCTCGATCAGTACTGGGACGAACTGGGCGAAGACACCCTGTGGATCGACTTTGAGCTACTGCTCCAGCACTGGCCCAGCTTCAAGCCCGCCGACCTCGAAGACGCCCACGACTTTGACACCCCCCACGCCGCTGAGGTGCACGAGAAGGTAGGGGTGTTTTGGGGACTGCTGTTTCTCTCGGCTCAGTCGAAGGTAGAACTGAGCCAAGACACCTTCTACGCCGATTTACGGGTCAGAAACCTCAATCGCGCCCCTCTGACGGCTGAAGACGCCGAACTACCGGCCTTTATTCTGCCGGATTAGGCCAAACTAGCGTGTATGCGCTTTGGGAGTTGCAGGCGATCGCTACCGTTTCAGAGTTAGGGGGGCTATTTTAAAGAAAGTGTAAGAACTCCTTGAAGGCCAGTCGGCTTACCAATGCTCTGGCTAAGGGCGCTGTTAGCATGACCGAGTGCGATGGCCGGGGACTGGCGCGAGGCCAACGCCCGCTCCAAATTCATTCCCAGCTGGTTTCGACAGCCGGTCGGCCCTCGCTCAAAAAACTGCTCTGCGGCAGATCTATACTCCAATACATATTAAGGATTCTATTTGTATGAAAGCCATGATCCTGGCTGCCGGCAAAGGCACCCGCGTTCGGCCCATCACTTACACCATTCCCAAGCCCATGATTCCGATCATGCAGAAGCCGGTGATGGAGTTCTTGCTTGAACTGCTGCGTCAGCACGGCTTCGATCAGATCATGGTGAACGTGAGCCACCTGGCCAACGAAATTGAGGGCTACTTTCGCGACGGGCAGCGTTTTGGGGTTGAGCTGGCCTACTCCTTTGAGGGCCGCATCGAAGAAAACGGCGAACTGGTGGGCGACGCTATTGGGTCTGCCGGGGGCATGCGCAAAATCCAAGACTTTTCGCCCTTCTTTGACGACACCTTTGTGGTGCTCTGCGGCGACGCCCTGATTGACCTCGACCTCACCGAGGCCGTGCGCCGCCACCGCGAAAAAGGCTCGATCGCAACCATCATTACCAAAACCGTACCCCTCAAGCAGGTGCCCAGCTACGGGGTAGTGGTCACCGACAGCGAAGGACGGGTGAAATCGTTCCAGGAAAAACCGGCGGTGGAAGAGGCGCTCAGCACCGAGATCAACACTGGCATCTACATCTTTGAGCCCGAGGTATTCGACTACATTCCCTCAGGAGTATCGTTTGACATTGGCGGCGATCTGCTGCCCAAGCTGGTGGCTAACAACGCCCCCTTCTACGGCATTCCCATGGAGTTTGAATGGGTCGACATCGGCAAGGTGCCCGACTACTGGCGCGCCATCCAGGACGTCCTGACTGGCGTAGTCAATCTGGTTGATATCCCCGGCGAAGAGATTCGCCCCGGCGTTTATGTAGGCCTCAACGTCAAGGCCAACTGGGACAAGGTCAATATCGAAGGCCCGGTTTACATTGGCGGCATGACCCACATTGAAGACGGAGCCACTATTATTGGCCCCAGCGCCATTGGCAACAACTGCTCGATCTGCAGCGGCGCGATCGTCGACAAGAGCGTAATCTTTGAGTATTCGCGCATTGGCCCCGGCGTGCGCCTGGTCGATAAGCTGGTATTTGGCCGCTACTGCGTCGACAAGACCGGAGCCTCCATTGACATGAAGGCGGCAGCCCTCGACTGGTTGATTACCGATACTCGCCAGGAGTTTCCCCTGGTGCCGCCGGTAGAGCACCGCGCGATCGCCGAACTGCTAGAGCAGCACATCTAAAAGAATCCGTTAAAGGAATCTGTCAGCGCTGCTGAACTGAAGCCTGCACTTAAGGGTGAACGGCACCAAGCCTCTGGCTGAGCTGCCCCTGCGCCCCTGCGAGAGACAATGCCTTTAATGCCTGCCGGCATTCAGCAACCCCATCTGCCGGTTGACGCGCTAACGAATTAATTCTTTAACAAAAAAATTATGGCCCCGGAGTTGAATTGCTCTGGGGCTTTGCTTTAGAGAATCTCTATCTACCGATAGTGGCGAAGAACACGGTAGACGGTTGTTTCTGATACAACTACTTCAGGGTCTTTTACCAATTCTTAGAGGGTAACCTAAACGCTTAGGCGGCCCTGGCAGACCGAGCCGACTTGAAGACCCACTCAGTTTGTCGCTAGGCTGCCATTTTGAAGCTGTTCTGCCACTGTATTCAGAGAATTAAGAGAGTTTACACAATGAGCGATCGCAACCGTTCTTTTCACCTGTCGCGACGGCAGGTGATGCGTGGGCTGCTGGCCACCTCCGCCTTTGGGCTCACCGCTAAGCTTGGCACCGGCTGTGCTCAGTCGCCCGGTTCTGGAGGCGGGGCGGCAGCTGACGGCGGGGCGGCAGAAGAACTGGTCGTAGGCTTTATCTACGTCGGCCCCAAGGACGACTTTGGCTATAACCAGGCCCACGCCGAAGGGGCCGCAGCCATGGCCGCCAGCGTGCCCGGCATTCGCTTAGTCGAAGAGGCCAGCGTGCCCGAAACCACCGCTGTAGCCGAAACCATGCGCAGCATGATCGAAATCGACGGGGCTAAAGTCCTGTTTCCCACTTCGTTTGGCTACTTTGACCCCCACATTTTGGCCCTGGCCGAAGAATTTCCCGAGGTACAGTTTTTCCACGCCGGAGGCCTCTACCAGGACGGGGTGCACCCCAAAAACGTCGGCAGCTACTTTGGCTACATTGACGAGGCCCAGTACGTGGCCGGGGTGGTAGCCGCTACCATGAGCCAGTCGGGCAAGCTGGGCTTTGTGGCAGCCAAACCCATCCCCCAGCTGCTGCGCAACGTCAACAGCTTTACGCTGGGGGCCAGGTCGGTCAACCCCGCCGCCACCACCCAGGTGATCTTTACCGGCGAATGGGCAGAACCCGTAAAAGAGGCCGAGGCCACCAACAGCATGGCCGATCAGGGCATTGAGGTGATTACCTGCCACGTGGACAGCCCCAAAGTGGTGATGGAAACCGCCGAGCGGCGCGGAGTAATGACCTCGGGCTACCACGCCAACCAAAGCTCTCTGGCTCCCCAGGGCTACCTGACCGGAGCCGAGTGGGATTGGTCGAGCATTTACACCGCCCTGGGCCAGGATTTTGTGGACGGCAAAACCCTGATGACAGGGGGTATTCCCCACATTCTGCGGGGTGGGTTGGCCGACAACTTCTGTAAGCTGTCGCCCTACGGCCCGGCGGTCAGCGATGAGGCTAAGGCTGCCGGAGATGCCGCCCTGGCCGCCATTGAGTCGGGTGAGCTGGTGATCTATGCAGGGCCGCTTCAGACCAACACCGGCAGCGAGATTCTGCCAGCCGGAAAAGAACTCAAAACCGACAACGTCGAGCTGGAGAAAATGGACTATTTTGTTGAGGGCGTGATTGGGTCCATTAGCTAGGAAACAGCCATGCAGTTGACGGCGATCTGGCGGCGATTCACGCGGCAATCTCTGCGGGCATCGCTGGAATCGATCGCACTGCCCGCCGGGGCAGTGCTGGCCGCCCTGATGATCTTTGGGGTGTTTTGCGCCCTGGCCGGGGCCAACCCCCTGGCGGTGTACGGCTCGATCTATCGGGCCGCCTTTGGCAGCTGGAGCGCCTGGCAAAACACCCTGATTCGAGCCTCGCCGCTGATGCTGACGGCCCTGTGTACGGCGCTGCCCGCCCGCCTGGGCCTGGTGATCATCGGCAACGAAGGGGCGCTGGTGGTGGGTGGCCTGGCGGCGGTGAGCGTCGGGTTGGGGTTGGGAGGATCTCTGCCCGGTGGCCTAGTGCTGCTGGCGATGGCGCTGGGCAGCCTGGTGGCCGGGGGCCTGTGGATTATGGTGGCGGGGGCATTGCGCCACTACCGGGGGGTAAACGAGACCATTAGCAGCCTGCTGCTGAACTATATTGCGATCGCCCTGCTCAACCACCTGGTGCAGGGGCCTATGCGCGACCCAGCCTTTGTCAGCAAGCCCTCCAGCTTTGAGATTGACCCCTCGGCCTGGCTGGGCACCCTGCCCGCCACCCGAGTTCACTGGGGGCTCATCTACGGCCTGGTGGCTTCGGTGCTGGCCTACGTGTTAATTCAGCGCACCACCTTTGGCTTTGCCGCCCGCACCGCCGGGGGCAACGTGCGGGCCGCCCGCATCGCCGGACTGCCGGTGGGCAAGCTGACGCTGGCGGTGTGTTTTTTGGCGGGCTCCTGCGCCGGGCTGGCCGGCATGGTCGAGGTTGCCGCTGTGCAAAAGCGCCTCAACGAATCGATCGTGTCAAACTACGGCTACGCGGGTATTTTGGTGGCCTTTGTGGCCCGCCACAACCCCCTGGCCACGGTGCTGGTGTCGGTGCTGCTGGGCGGCATTTTGGCCAGCGGCGGCATTTTGCAGCGATCGCACAACCTGCCCGATGCCACAGTGCTGGTATTCCAGGGCATTGTCTTTCTCTGCGTGCTTTACAGCGAGTCGCTCTACGGGCGCTTCCCCATCTTCCAGGAGCGCGAGGTTCAGACTGAAGGTGCGGCTGTGGCTGGGTAGATGGGTGGATGAGTAGGGGAGTGGATGAATAATGGCAACGGAAGCACTGGGCTGGTGGGGTGTACCCCTGGGAATTTTAGCCGGTACTCTGCGGGGGAGTGTGCCCTTTCTGCTGGTCAGCCTGGGCGAATGCCTGACCGAAAAAAGCGGCAAAATCAACCTCGGTCTGGAGGGCACCCTGCTGATTGGGGCCATGAGCGCCTACGCCATTTCCTACCTGAGTTCAGGAATTGTCGGGCCTACGCTAGCTCCCTGGTTAGGGGTGCTGGCGGCAGGGCTGGCGGGCATGGGGCTGGGGGCCATCCACGGCTGGCTGTCGCAGCAGCCCCGCGTCAACGATGTGGCGGTGGGCATTGCCATGATTATCTTTGGCGGCGGCCTGGCCAACTTCTTTGGCAAGCCCTTCATTCAGCCCCAGGCTCCTCAGCTGCCGACGCTGCCAGCGGGCGGCTGGAGTAGCCTACCCCAGGTGCAGTCGGCGCTGCAAGTTAGCCCGCTATTTTTGCTGGGGGTGGCGATCGTGCCCCTGATGAGCTGGTTTTTTAAGTCAACCCGGTGGGGGCTCTACGTGCGAGCCGTAGGCGACAGCCCCGATGCGGCGCGGGCGATGGGTATTTCGATTTTTTGGGTGCGGATGGCGGCGATCGTGGGGGGCAGTTTTTTGGCGGGCATTGGCGGAGCCAGCCTGTCGCTGTTTTACCCTGGCGTGTGGACTGAGCGCATTTCTAGCGGCCAGGGCCTAATGGCGGTGGCGCTGGTCATTTTTGCCCGCTGGCAGCCCTGGCAGTGCCTGTGGGCCTCGCTGCTGTTTGGCGGTGCCCAGGCGCTGGGGCCAGCGTTTCAGTCGGTGGGCATCGACTCGTACTACTACCTGTTCAATGCCGCCCCGTATATTCTCACGCTGGTGATTATGATCATCACCTGTTCGCCTAAGAGAACCCTGGCAGGCGCACCGGGGGCCTTGGGCAAGGATAGTTAGAAAATTTGGCGACCTGCATGGCAAATGCCGGTAAGAGCAGCGGTAGTACAAGCAGTCTAGCGCTTCTCATGACGGGCTAAGCCAATACAGTGAGATAATTAGCGCGGTGCCAAAGGCCAAAGCCACTGGCTCTAGGCATCCCGCCAAACACTTTTGACCTCATTTCGGACAAGCCCCTATGACCCAAGCTGAGCAGCTCATTCGCATGGCAGAAGACGAGCTGACGGAGTACAGCACCGACGCCCGCAAAGTTGAGAAACTGCGCCGCAAGTTTAGCTTTGCGGTGCCCTATCCTCAGCAGCAGGCGGTGCGCGACGAGGTGGCAGCCAGCATTCCCAACAACTTTCTGGCCAAGCTGGTGGAAGAAAACCGACAGACAGTAGCTCTGCCCTTTTGGGGCATTGGCGGGCTGGGGCTGCTGCTGGGTATTTCTGGACGGCAGCCGCTAGATTTAATTGCGACGGGAATTGGCTTTTACGTGGCTTTTCAGGTACAGAAGTGGGGCTGGGAGCTGCAGGCCAAGCGACTGGTGCTGCAAACCCTGGACGAAATCGAGTCCAGCGTGAAGAATCCTGAGCCGGAGAAAACGCCTTAGGGCGCGTCAGCAATTGTGGCCAAAAGTCCGATACATCAAGCCCTGCCACGCCCAACCCCAGGAACAGGCTAGGGGCTGTAAACCTTGATTTTGAGTGTTGAGCAGCTAATTGATGACCGCCCCTAGGGCAGGGTTAAGGGGCGGTAGGGAGTCGGGCTTCAACTTGGCAGTGACTGAGAGGCCCGGCGATCGCCCAGCAATCCGGCCTCCTATCCTTGCTTTCTCGCTAGACTCCGTTGATCTATTCACAGTTTTACCCCCCTATGACCCTATCCCTTGCCAACCAGACCGTCCTGATTACGGGGGCCAGCAGTGGCATCGGGGCCGCCTGCGCCCGTCAGCTAGCTGCTCTCGGGGCAAGGTTGATTTTGGCTGCCCGCCGGTTAGAACCCTTGCAGGCGTTAGCCAACGATCTTCAGCAGCAGCATAGCTCTGAGGTGCTGACGATAGGGCTGGACGTGCGCCAGCCGGAGGCCGTCAGCGAGGCGATTAGTGGTTTGCCGGATAACTGGCAGGCGATCGATATTTTGATCAACAACGCCGGGCTGAGTCGAGGGCTAGACAAACAGTACGAAGCCCCCCTGGACGACTGGGAAACTATGATTGACACCAACGTCAAAGGCCTGCTCTACGTCACGCGGGCGGTGGTGCCGGGCATGGTGGCGCAGGGTCGGGGCCATGTGGTGAATGTGGGCTCAATCGCGGGGCGGCAGACCTACCCCGGCGGCAGCGTTTACTGTGCCAGCAAAGCGGCAGTCAGGTCGCTCTCTGAGGGGCTTAAGCTCGACCTGCTGGGCACCCCGGTGCGGGTGACGAACATTGACCCCGGCCTGGTCGAAACCGAATTTAGCCTAGTGCGTTTTGGGGGCGACGCCGATCGCGCCAAGGGAGTCTACCAGGGCCTGACCCCGCTGACCGGCGATGACGTAGCCGACGTGATTGTCTTTGCCGTCACCCGCCCGGCCCACGTCAACGTTAGCGATGTGCTGCTGCTGCCCACCGACCAGTCCTCGGTATTTCATGTGCATCGGGCCGAGTAAGCACTCCAACGGCGTAAAAGCCCCACCCTGCCCAATCCAGCGTTATAGAAGGCCAGCGCTATACAATAGGCGATGGCGTGTAACGTTTATTGAATACTGACTATGACCCTTTCCGTTGGCGACCCCGCCCCCGACTTCAGCCTCCCCGATGCCACCGGCAAAACCTACAGCCTGGCGGATCTTAAAGGTCAGCGCGTGGTGCTGTATTTTTACCCTCGCGACAACACCCCTGGCTGCACCAAAGAGGCCTGTGGGTTCCGCGATCGCTACGCCGACTACCAGGGCAAAGACGCAGTGGTGCTGGGGGTGAGCACCGACGACGCCAAGTCCCACACCAAATTCATCGACAAGTTTAGTTTGCCTTTTCCGCTTTTGGTGGATGAGGGCGGCGAAGTGGCCAGCCGCTACGGCGTTTATGGCCTGAAAAAGTTCATGGGCAAGGAATATATGGGTATTACCCGCAGCACCTTTATCATTGGCCCCGACGGCAACCTGGAGAAAGTCTACCTCAAGGTCAAAGCCGAGACCCATGCCGACCAGGTGCTAGCCGACCTGGAAACCCTGTAGCCTATGGCTTACTTCGCCCACATTGTGCGCACTCTGCTGGGGCTGCTGCTGCGCCGCCCCATTTTGGGTACCTGCGTTATTCCCCTGATGGCCGACGGCACGATTGTGCTGGTGCGCCGCCGCGACAACGGCCTCTGGAGTCTGCCCGGCGGCATTGTCGACTGGGGCGAAGACGTGATCACCGCCGCGGCCCGCGAGCTGAAGGAGGAAGCAGGGCTGGAAACCGTTGGGCTAGAGCGACTGGTGGGGGTCTACTCGCAGCCTGGGCGTGACCCGCGCTTTCACTCGGTGTGCATAACGGTGGCGGTACGGGTGACGGGCCAACCCTACCCCGCCGACCCACGCGAAATTTTAGACGTGCGCCACTTCACCGCCGACACCCTACCGTGGGATCACCTTTCCCACGACCACCGCCAGCATTTGCGAGATTTCTTTAAGGGAGAAACGGTTTTAGCCTAAGCTTTTGGGTAAACCGCTGAATTGGGATGCTGGAGCACGGCTTCCCGGTTACTCTGGTGCCATCTACCTTACCGAGTGCCATGCCGTTACCAACCGACAGCCCCATTCGCACTGGCCGCATCAAGCTTCCGCTGGGGAGTTTGTTTTGGCATGAGGGCGGCAAACCCCAGGACGAAACGGTGGTGTTTCTCCACGGCTCGTGGCATGACAGTACCCAGTGGCTGCCCCTGATGCAGCATTTGGCTCCCCGCTACCACTGCCTCGCCCCTGACCTGCTGGGCTTTGGCGAATCGTGGCGAGAGGAGAAAACTCCTTACTCAGTGGTCCTGCAGGTGGAGGCGCTGCACAGTTTGTTGAGCGCCCTGCGCATTCGTCGCTGTCGACTGGTGGCCCATTCGCTAGGAGCCTGGGTGGCGGGTCAGTATGCCCTCACCTACCCCGATCAGGTGCAGAGTTTGGCCGTTATCGCCCCCGAGGGGGTGCGCGATCGCGAGCTGAGGGGTCGCTGGCGGCGCGATCGCTGGTTGGTTGCCCCCTGGTCGCCGCTGCCCCTGGTGCTGCCCTGGCTGGGCAAAGCCCCTTGGGTAAAGGCACTGCGCGATCGCCATCGCGGTCTGCGCCAGGCCCCCGCCGCCTGCCAGATGCTCTTTCAGCGCCGCACCGCCGCCATCAACGGCGAACTGCTACACCAGGGACTCGGCAAACTTTGGCTGCCGACGCTGGTGCTAGAGCCTAGTGCTGCCGACCCCGTTACGCACCAGCTCACCCAGGCCTGGCTGCGCCTGCTCCCCAATCCTCAGCATCAGCAGCTTGCTTCGGCTGACTCGCTACTTGGCGTCGACGAAGCCGCCTGCGCCAAGGCTCTAGAGCTGATGATGGCCGCAGATCCACCGCGCCCGCTGCCCATTCCTGCGGTCAATCGACCCCGGCCCGCCGCCCTCTAGGCTTGAGCCGGATCAGTAGCCAGGGTCGCCATCAGCAGCTGAGACAGTTCTTCTGCTCGGTTGAGCACCATCAGGTGGCCGCCATCGGGAAGGACAATATCGACGTTGCGATCGCCCAGGGGGAAGACGCGATCGCGCCCACCGTGAATTTGCACCAGGTTTTTGGGCACCACCTGATTGCGCCAGCCCACCACTCGGTTGATAGCCCACTTGAGGAAAAAGGGGTCGGTATCCACCAAAACCTGCCTAAACAGCGACCGATCTTCCGGATCATCCAACCCAAACAGCCAGGTCATGAGCCCATAGACCGCCCACAGCAGCCGCTTAAACGGCACTACCAACTGTAGCGGCAGCCAGCGAAACAGCTTGTAGTAGTTGGGCACCTGTGCCCCAGTCACGGCGCTTGAGATCACAATGACCTGGGCTGGGTCGCACAGTTTTGCCATTTCCACAGCCATCAACCCACCAAAGGAAAGCCCAACCAAAATGGGATGTTCCGTAGTGACCTGGGCTAACAGGCGCTGGGCGTAGTGCTCGATCGATTCGCCCCGGCAAGGACGCTCCCAGCAAATGTAAACCGGGCGGTACCCCTTTAGCTGCAGGCGATGAAAGACACGCCAATCGGCCCCAAGCCCGCTGATAAAGTAGATCTCGCGGCTGGCCTCATCGGCCTTATCTACGCCCGCAAATGGGTCGAGCCCCTTAGCGATCGCCCCATCCGACTGCAGCTTTGGGGTTTGCAGCTCAGGCCCTAACGACTCAATTTGTAGCTCTGCCGTATCTGTCATTCCTGCCTCTATGTATCTGCTCGGTCGCGAGCTACGGCGTCTGGGTTGGGGTCTACGGCACAGCCCCTAAACCCAGAGGTAGCCCTTAGCGCTGGCCCTTGAGCGCTTCAATCTCTTTGCGAATGGCGGCCAGCTCTTGGGTCAGAGATTCTAAATCGCTCTGCACAGCAGCATCCACCACAGGACTAGCCACAGTGGTAATGGTTGGCCCGTCGGTCGCTGCACCGGAGTTGGTGAAGGGGTTCGGCACCTGGCTGAGCAACGAGTCTACAAACAGCCGGGCTTCACGCTCGGTGGTCGCGCCTTTAACTTCCAGTTCTTCGGTGAGCCGGTTGACATCACCGCCCAGGGTAGAAAATTTTTGGTTAGAGGTTTCGGGGTCTTGAATAGCCTCAATCAGAGATGCGGTGGCCCCGAGGGTAACGCGAAACCCTTTCTGCAAAGTCTGAGAGATATCGTCAGAATACATATTTAATCCCTTAAAAATGCGTTATTAGAACCTTCAAAAGCCAGACAGTCGCCAGCCGCCGTCAGAAGCATGTCAAATCGCTTCCTCGAGCACTTTTCGCTCTGCGCCGGCCGCGTTTTGCGCTCATATTCTATCGTCTTCCCCTTGGGGAAGGTAGCATCTCAGGCTACTATCCTTCTCTGGGTAGAGGGAAAAAACTGGTTTGATATCAGGCCAAAATAGCCGGCGTTGCCAAGGTTTAAGGCTACAACGCCAGCCCCCACTCGCCCCCTGTAAACTCAAACTTGGGCCTACCAGCCCCGACAAGTTCGCCTAGGACAGGTACGCGTTCACGTCTTCATAGATCTGCGACAGCTCAGCTTCGGTGGTAACACGAATGCGATCGTCGCGCAGCGTTATCAGGGCCTTAGCAGCAAAGGGGCTAGGCCAAATGTTGGGGTTGCAAAAGACTTCTAGAAAAACGTCTCCGGTATGGCGGTACTCCATCGGCGGTTGAGGGGTGCGGCGAGTCGGTTCTCCACCCTGCGCCGCCGCCGCTTTGAGCGCGGTCATCAGCTCGCCTAGGGCAACTTTTAAGCCCTGGGCTGCCTCACTAGAAAAGGTGAACTGCAGGGAGCCCTGGGGCAGGTTGAGGGTAAGGGGGGCGCTCATAAAAAACGTGCTCATCGCGATCGGTGGACGGTAGTCAGCTAGCTTTCTGGGCTTAAAATCTGGCACCTGCTAGCCAGCCTACGGCATTGGGGTCTCTGTGAACCAGAGTTGTGAACCAGAGCTGTAAACCGGTTAGGGGCGATCGCAGCAACCCTGCGCGCGGTTGTGGTCACAGCCGCTACTGGGAGCGATCGCCAAAGGTAACGATACGTTACGTTGTGTGTCTAGCTACGGCACGACTTGAATTTTCGTATAGCCCATATCCCCGGGTTTGAATCCCAAAGAAAACCCTAAAGCTTTGCCAATTCAAGGTTTTCACTCCCTACAGTAGTAATCAGTTACCACAATTGTCGGCGCTGATATTCCTGATTAGCTTGTTATCAGTGGGTGGAGCAATTACTCCTGTGTGCCTGCCAAAGTCTTAACACCGGCTGTGGCAGCCGAGCCTAACCCTCACACCATCACGTCTGCTCCTTCCACCCCCCTAAAACTGCACTGCTGAATGCTGGAGATGGCATGGCCGCAAATTTCCCCTTCCTTTCGCCCCCAACAATCGCTCGTAAATCGCTGTGGCCCGCCGCAACGTCTACCCCCGTCGATCGCATTCGCCGCCTGGTCTGGAAGATTGCCTTCGCGACGCTGGCCTTGATGGCGGTAGGCAGCGCTACCCGAGTCATGAACGCAGGCCTGGCCTGCCCCGACTGGCCCCTATGCTACGGCCAGCTAGTACCCCAGCAGCAGATGAACCTACAGGTGTTTTTAGAGTGGTTTCATCGGCTCGATGCCGCGTTAATTGGCCTTAGCACCCTCTGGCTGGTAGTGCTGTGCACCTGGTACCGGCGACAGGTGCCGGGTTGGCTGCCCTGGGCGGCGGTGGGTGCCCTCGCCCTAATTGGCGTTCAGGGAGCGCTGGGCGGGCTAACCGTAACCCAGCTGCTGCGCTTCGATATTGTGACGGCCCACCTGGGCACGGCGCTGCTGTTCTTTAGCGCCATGCTCGTAATCGCCAGTTGCCTGCTGCCCTACCGCTCCACCGGCACTGTCGGTCGCCTGCCCTGGCTGGGGCTAGGGGCTACGGCAATCGTCTACGTTCAGTGTTTGCTAGGCGGGCTAGTAGGGTCGCGCTGGGCGGCTCACCAGTGCCTGGGGCTCAAAGAACTGTGCCAGGTCATGAATAGTCACCTGTTGGGCATAGTGCCCGCGACCGCTGCGGTGCTGGCCCTCACCTGGACAGTGTGGCGCACCCCGGCGCTCACCTATCCGCTGCGGCGACTGGGCGGCCTGGCTAGCATGCTGCTGGTGTTTCAGCTAGTGATGGGCATTGCAACCTTCCGACTCAGGCTTCAGGTCGAGCCGCTGACGGTGGCTCACCATACCCTGGGGGCGGCGCTGGTGGGTACGCTGGTGTGCTTTACCGTGCTGGCCTGGCGCGATTCGCGCAGCGACTTATCCCAAAATCGCCTCGGGCCTGCCCCAACCGACTATCGCAGTAACGAAGTGGCGTCTGCCCAGGAGTTGGCCAGCGCTGCCGAGTAGTTGTACGGGCCTGGAGCAGCTGCTCTAGAGCGAACAACAGAGCTGTTTTGGAGGTTATGCAGTCGTTTTCACCATTTTTTGCTGACAGTTGCGGTTTTTAGAACCATTTAGGATTTTTTGCATGAATCAGACCACCACCTGGAATGCCCCCACCCGCCATCACGACTCGTTTGGGGCCGTCGTGCGCAGCTACGTGCAGCTCACTAAACCCCGCATCATTCCCCTCCTGCTGATTGAAACGGCGGCGGCGATGTGGGTGGCTGGTCAAGGCCAGGTAGACCCGGTGCTGCTGATGGTGACGCTGCTGAGCGGAACCCTGGCGGCAGCTTCGGCCCAAACCATCAACTGCGTCTACGATCGCGACATTGACTACGACATGGAGCGCACCCGCCACCGCCCCCTGCCGTCGGGGCGCATTCAAATTCGCGATGCGCTGGTGTTTGCCGGGGTGTTGGCGGTACTGGCTTTCAGCCTACAGGCCCTGGTTGCAAACCTGCTGAGTGCCGTTCTGGCGATGGTGGGCATCGCTATCTACGTCGGCGTCTACACCCACTGGCTGAAGCGCTCTTCGCCGCAAAATATTGTCATTGGCGGGGCAGCGGGAGCGATCCCCCCGCTGGTGGGCTGGGCTGCTGTTACAGGCGATCTGCCCCTAGCGGCCTGGCTGTTTTTTGCCATTGTGTTTATTTGGACACCGCCCCACTTCTGGGGTCTGGCCATGCTAATTCAGGACGACTACGCCAAGGTCAACGTGCCGATGATGCCTGTGGTGGTGGGCGACAAAGCGACGGCCCAGCAGATCTGGTACTACACCCTGGTGCTGGTGCCGCTGACCCTGATGATGACCTACCCACTCAAGGCGACTGGGGTGGTCTATGCGGCGATCGCCCTGGGTTTGGGCAGCATGTTTATTCAAAAAGCCTGGGCCTTGCTCAAAGAACCGAGCGATCGCGATCTGGCCAAAGACCTGTTCAAATACTCCATTCTCTACATGATGCTGCTGTCGGCGGGCATGGTGGTGGATAGCTGGCCAATCACTCGGGCAGCGGTGGCGACTCTTTCAAGTCACCTGGAGCCTTTGGCTAGCGTGCTGCCATTTTAGGCATGGGTGACGAGTGGGTGGATGAAATAATCTTGAGTTTAGAGTTTGACTGCAACCCGTCCTAGCCAGCACTCGATTCAAGTGCCGGCCAGGGCGTTCAAGGTGGCGAGGGGCTTTCTAGATCCTGTCCAGTTCGGAATCCCCAACCCAAACCCAATATCTGGCGTTCTCCCCCCGCTCAGTGGAGTTCTGTAGAATAACCAGTGTAGGACCAATACGTTTGGGGTTAGCTCTACAGATGGTCGCGGCGGTATCGATTCAAAACCTGAAGAAGTCTTACGGGGCGGTGGCGGCGGTGCGCAATGTATCGCTCACCATTGAGCCAGGCGAAATTTTTGGTCTGCTGGGGCCAAACGGGGCGGGCAAAACCACCACCATTCGCTGCCTCTGCACGTTGACCACTCCCGACAGCGGCACGCTTGAGGTGATGGGGGTTTCGGTAGTAGACCAGCCCCGGCTGGTGCGCCAGTATCTGGGCTACATTGCCCAAGAGGTCGCCCTCGACAAGGTGCTGACCGGGCGTGAGCTGTTGCAGCTCCAGGCGGATATTTACCACATGCCCAAGGGGGTTTCTGGCCGTCGCATCGACCAGATGATTGACCTGCTGGAGCTGGGCGACTGGGCCGACCAGAAGACTGGCACCTACTCCGGCGGCCTCAGAAAGCGGCTCGACTTGGCTCTGGGTCTGCTGCACCAGCCCGACCTGCTGGTGCTCGACGAACCCACCGTGGGGCTTGATATTGAAACGCGATCGTCGGTGTGGAGCTTTCTGCGCCAGCTGCGGGCGGCAGGCACCACCATTTTGATTACCAGTCACTATTTAGAAGAAGTCGATGCCCTTGCCGATCGCGTGGCGATTATCGACCAGGGCAAGGTGATTGCCTCTGGTACCCCCAGCGATTTGAAGGACAAAATTGGCGGCGATCGCATCACTCTGCGCATTCGCGAATTTACCTCCGACGACGAGGCCGAAAGCGCGCGCACGATGCTGGCCGATTTGCCCTTTGTGCGCGAAGTGATTGTCAATGCCGCCCAGGGCAACTCCTTAAACCTGGTGGTCGATCGCCAGCCTGACGTGCTGCTGACCGTGCAGCAGGCGCTTAAAGCGGCTGGTCTGCCCATATTTGGCATTGCCCAGTCGCGCCCCAGCCTCGACGACGTGTACCTGGCGGCGACAGGCCGCACGCTAATGGATGCCGAACTGGCCGCCGTGGGCCAGCGCGACCTCAAGAAAGAAAAGAAACAGGCTATGAAGGGACGCTAGGATAAGACCATGAGCACCACCATTTCCACCCCATCCCCCACCCGCGAGGCTGCCCCTAGCCTCGAAAATTCAGAACTCAACGCCTGGAAGGCCGATGTCGTTAAAGCCCAGGGGGTTGTTTCTGGAGCCTTTTTGCAGGAGACCCTGGCCATGACTCGGCGGCTGTTTATTCAGCTACAGCGTCGCCCCACCACCCTGGTGGCGGGGGTAGTTCAGCCACTGATCTGGCTGGTGCTGTTTGGGGCGTTGTTTCAAAATGTGCCCGCCGGGCTGTTTGGCGAAAGCCGCAACTACGGGCAGTTCTTGGGGGCAGGCATTATTGTGTTTACGGCCTTTGGCGGTGCTCTCAACGCCGGGCTGCCGGTCATGTTTGACCGCGAGTTTGGCTTTTTGAACCGGTTTTTAGTCGCGCCTCTGGCCTCCCGTTACTCCATTGTGATGGCGTCGGCGCTGTTTATTGCAGCCCTCAGCCTGGTGCAAACGGCAGCAATTTTGGGGTTGAGCGCGGTGCTGGGGGCGGGGCTGCCCAGTCTGCCAGGGCTGCTGCTGGTGTTGTTTATCGTGATGGTGCTGGTGCTGGGCGTAACGGCGCTCAGTCTGGGGCTGACCTTTGCTCTCCCCGGCCACATTGAGCTAATTGGGGTAATTTTTGTCACCAACCTACCGCTGCTATTTTCGAGCACGGCGCTGGTACCACTGGAGTTTATGCCCGGCTGGCTGCAGGTGGTGGCCAGCCTCAACCCTCTGACCTATGCGATCGAACCGATTCGCTACGTGTACCTGCACCCCAGCTGGAGTCTGGGCAGCACGGTGCTGCAAACGCCCTTTGCGGCCGTGTCATTGGGCGCTTGTCTAGCGGTTTTAGTGGCCTTTTGCGGGCTATCGCTGGGGCTGATTCAGCCGCTGCTGCGCCGCCGCATTGCCTGAGCCTAGGTTTGACGTGAGCAAAATGAATGCCCTGGCCAGTTGTGGAGCTGGGCTAAAAGGGTCGGCGGCAAGCGAGTTAGCCGCTACAATACAGGCTTAGAAGCACAATTTACCTGTGCCCAAAGCCTGTTCATAAAGTTTGAGTCGTTACGGTGTCAAGGAGTGCTCCTATGGCTTACCCAACTTTTGTCTCCCGTTCGGTAGCTGCCGCGATCGCAGCCCTGGGTCTACTGTCTTTAGCTCCCGCTGCCCTGGCCCAGTCAACCAGCACCGATCCTACCCGTGCCCCTCGGGTTGATCCTAACGAGGGGTTTGGCAACACAGATGCCAACACCGGTTTATTTGGGGAGAATGCCAGCCCCTTCGATCTGATTCACCGAGCCGTGCTGATGAACGATCGCAGCTCCAGCGACTTTAGCCGCCAGCACCGGGGCCGCATTAACACCGCAGCAGAAAATTTTCGGATTCTACAGCAGAATGCCGTGCGTCAACAGCAGCCCGGCTTAGAGGCTCCTGAGGCTGCTCCGGAGACCGGGGCAGAATAGGGTTACGCGTCCGACGGTTGGCCGTTTCGACGTGTATTATCTAAGAACTAACAGAAGGCCCACCCTGACTCCTCAAGGTGGACTTTCTGTATTCGTATTTTTATAGTTGTGGGGCAATAACGCGCTGCCAGCCCGCATACCGCTAGCCGCCGCCAGGCCCTATAGTTCGCAGGTAAATAGCCGGGTGAGAAAGTAGTTGACCATTTTGGCCCCGTAGGGCGAATCCCACCAGACTACGGGATAGCAGCCGATGGGGTCATCTAGGTCGTGGCGAGCCTGATCGATGGTTTTCCACTGGTCGTTTTGTCGCCAGCCTACCCGCTCGCCCAGGCGGTTGAGGGTAGCGCTATCTTGGGCGATCGCGCTCTCCAGGGTGCCGCCCACCGATTGATAAATCTGCAGCTGCACGCTAAAGCCGAAGCGCCCGCCCGTGTAGGTCGTCCACAAGCGATCGACCACCCGCAGAACGCTACAGGGAAACAGGCGAATGGCGTCGGGGGTGAGATCTTCGCGATCGGGCGTGCCCGCCTCCTGCAAGATGACCCGCACAGTTTCTTCGTCGGCCTCCAGCAGCTTGCCCGTTTTAAGCAGCCGCTGGAGCGGCTGGTAGCGCTCGACATCGGTCACCAGGGTAAGCGCATCCTCAAGGCGGGCAATGCGCTCGGTCAACCCCTGCTGAATAAATCCTTCCAACCTAGATTCCAGCGCTTCTAAGCGGGCGGCCAGTTCGGTCTGCGACCCTTCCCCATCCATATCGACTCCTTATTAGGTAATGTGGGCCAAAACGGTGACTTGGGCCAGCGGTATCGGGCCAATCGGTCTGCGTAGAGCCATTTAGCCAACGCTATAAATTCTAGTCTTGGCCCAGCTCAAGTGTCAGCTAGCGCTGCCTAGGCGGGGTTTTCTCCCTGCGACCGTAACGGGGCCAGAGCCTCGTCTGCTTCAACCTGGGAGCGATCGCCATTGCGCGAACTGTTTGAGATAGACGGCGGTGCCCCAGGGCCACCAAACATCCGCTCGGCCAGGCCTTTGAGAATGACGTAGAGCACGGGCACCACCAGCAAGCTCAGCACCGTGGCCACCAGCAGCCCGCCAAACACCGTATAGCCTACGGCCCAGCGGCTAGCGCTACCGGCCCCGGTCGCCACCAGCAGCGGCGAGAACCCCACCAGCGATGAAATGGCGGTCATAATAATCGGTCGAAATCGCTGCTCGGCGGCGGCGATCGCGGCGGGTACCAGGCCCAGCCCTTGGTCGCGGGCCTGGTTGGCAAATTCCACAATTAGAATGGCGTTTTTGCTGGCCAGGCCGATCAGCATTACCAGACCCACCTGGGCGTAGATGTTGAGGTCAAGCCCCCGCAGAAACAGAAACACCAGAGCACCCAGCACCGCCAACGGTACCGTCAGCAAAATGATAATTGGGTCGACGTAGTTTTCGTACTGGGCCGCCAGCACCAAAAACACCACCAGCACCCCCAGCCCAAAGATAATAGTAGCCAGGCCGCCGGAGGCAATTTCTTCTCGGGCGGTGCCCTGCCAGGCCTGCCCCACCACCGGCAGCGACGCCTGGGCGTGGGCATCGCTCATGGCCGCAATTAGCTGACCCGAGCTAGCCCCCGGTGCGGGCATGCCCTCCAGCTTGATCGATCGCAGCAGGTTGAAGTGGTTAATGGTGGATGGCCCCACCACCTCGCTCAGGCTCACCACCTCGCCCAGGGGCACCATCGTGCCCTGGCGCGATCGCACATAAATGCTGTTGATGTCTGACGGCTCGTTGCGGAACCCCTCCTCGGCCTGCACATAGACGCGGTAGTTGCGTCCGCCGCTAGTGAAGTCGTTGACGTAGCGCGAGCCCAGGTACGTGCCCACGGTGCTGAGGGCCTCATTGATGTCAATATCGAGGGCCTTGAGGCGATCGCGGTTGACGTCAACCTGCACCTGGGGCGAGCTGGCAGTGAACTGAGTAAACACCCCCATCGAAGCGGGCGACTGGTTAGCCAGGCCAATAATTTCGTAGGCGTTGCCCAAAAACTGATCGATGCTCATTTGGTTACCGCTGCGGTCCTGCAGCTGCATTTCCAGCGCTCCCGTGGGGCTAAAGCCCGGCACGGGCGGCGCGTTGAAGGCAATCACTAGCGCCTCTTGAATGCCCGAGAGAGCACCATTAACCTGGGGCAGCAGCCCTGCCACCGTTGACTCAGGGGCGCGGCGATCTTCCCAGGGGGCCAGGGTGGCGAAAAACACGCCCTTGTTAGGCGAAGGGCCGTCAAAGCCAAAGCCCGACAGCATAAAGGTGCTGGTCACCTCCGGAAACTCCGAGATAATTGCGTCGGCCTGGGCCATCACGCCTTTGGTATACTCCAGCGACACGCCGTCGGGAGCTTGCACAATTCCTAGAAAATAGCCCTGGTCTTCTTCGGGCACAAAGCCGGTGGGCACAATTCGCAGCATGCCGACCATCAGCAGTATCCCCACCACAAACAGGGCCACTACGCCGTAGCGCAGCCGAATCAGCATTCGCACCAGCTGCCGGTAGCGCTCAATGATGCGCACCAGCTGGCGGTTAAACCAGGTAAAGAACCCGGCCAGGGGTCCGCCGCGCACCGCTGTTGTCGGGCGCAGCAGCAGGGCCGACATGGCGGGCGAAAAGCTCAGGGCGTTAAAGGTCGATACCACGATCGCAAAGGCAATGGTCAGGGCAAACTGCTGATAAATTTTGCCGGTGCTGCCCGGAAAAAACGCTACCGGAATAAACACCGCCATCAGCACCAGCGACGTTGCGATGACCGCCCCCGAGAGTTCCTGCATCGCGTCGAGGGCGGCCAGACGAGGGCGCATGCCCTGGTCAATCTTGGCGGCAATGGCCTCCACAATCACAATGGCATCATCCACCACCACGCCCGAGGCCAGAATGCAGCCAAACAGCGTCAGCGTGTTGATGGAAAACCCAAACACCAGCAGAAACGCCATGGTGCCAATCAGCGATACCGGAATCGCGACCGCAGGCACGATGGTCGCTCGCCAGTCCTGCAGAAAGATGAACAAAATCAGCAGCACCAGGACGATCGCCGTGATCAGGGTGATCAGCACCTCCTTTAGCGACACCCGCACAAAATCGGTGGTGTCAAACACCAGCTCAGCCCGATAGCCCGGCGGAAAGGACGCTTCTAACTCTGCCATTCGCGATCGCACCGAGCGGGCGACTTCTAAAGCGTTGCTGCCCGGCAGCTGGTATACCAACAGGCCCGCCGCCAGCTTGCCCTCGGTTTTGGCATCAAAGCTGTAGTCCTGAGCCCCCAGTTCGGCTCGACCCACGTCTTGCAGACGCACCAGGTCACCGTTTTCGCCTACTTTAACTACCAGGTTCTCAAATTCTTCGACTTCCTGTAGGCGACCGGGTAGCCGCACCGTGTACTGGTAGGCTTGGCCACTGTCCACTGGCGGAGCCCCAATCGAGCCACCCCCCACCTGTACGTTTTGCTCCTGCAGGGCCGCCACCACATCGTTAGGGGTCAGCGCCTGGCTGGCCAGCGCCGCCGGATCGAGCCACAGGCGCATCGCATAGCGGCCAGCCCCAAACACCTCGGCATTGCCCACGCCGTTGAGCTGCTTCATTTCGTCGAGAATGAACAGGTCGGCGTAGTTGCTCAGGAACAGCGCATCGTAGCGATCGTCATCGGTAAAGAAGCGATACACCAGCAAAATGCTGGGCGACTGAGCGTTGACCGTTACCCCCAGCTGAGTTACCTCCGGCGGCAGCTGCGGCTCGGCTCGGGCCACCCGATTTTGCACATCCACCTGGGCAATGTCTTTGCCACGACCGGGCTGAAACACCACGTTAATGCTGCTCTGGCCAGTGTTTGTGCTGCTAGAGGTGATAAACTCCATCCCCTCCACGCCGTTGATCTCGCGCTCCAGCACCGTAGTGACGTTGTTCTCAACGGTTTCGGCGTCGGCTCCGGTATAGTTAGAGGCCACCAGAATCTGCAGTGGGGCAATCTCGGGCAGTTGCTCAATCGGCAGCAGCGGAATGGCCACCGCCCCCGCCAGCACAATCAGCAGCGTGCACACGGTAGTCAGTACCGGGCGACGAATAAAGTTATCGGCAATGGAGAACAGCGCCATAGGTAGAATACCGGGGCTTAAGGGATAGAGGGCCGCGATTTCCAAAGAAATCGCCTTGCGAATCGCGCCACACAGACGCTACACAACCGTCAAAGCAGCAGGAACTCACGCCCTAGCATCACGGCCTAAGGTGTTGCTGAAGCCTGGGCTTCGGGGGCAATCGGACGGCCGTCCTGCAGCTGCAAAATATTGGTCACAATCACTTCATCTCCGGGTTGCAGCCCGTCAATCACCTGATAGTTGTTCCCCTGCATTTGCCCCAGCTGCACTGGCCGCTGGGAAGCCACCCGCAGGGTTTGCCCGTCTTCCTGGGGCTGGTCGGTGGCCACAAACACAAAGCTTTGTCCGGCGATGCGAGTCACCGCCACGGTGGGCACCAGCAGCGTTGCGGTGGTGCTCCAGATCAGCCTGGCTCGCACAAACTGTCCATCCCGCAGGTTGCCCGCCTCATTTGGAAAACGAGCCTTCACTAAGATCGATTGTCCGGCTCCATCGACCTCCGGCGAAATGAAGTTAACGCTGCCCGTGGCCAGAGGTTCGCCCGTATCAGGGCTCAGCAGCTCTACCGGAATACCTGTCCGCAGCTGGCTGGCCCGCGTAGTCGGCACCTGAATGCGTAAAAATAGCTCGCTATTTTGGGTGATGGTGGCCAGGGTTTGCCCCGCCTGTACGTAATCGCCCACCTTGAGCGACACATCGCCGAGGCGACCGGCAACCGGGGCCACCACCTGCTTAAAGCCCACGTCTGCCTGACTGACATCGACCTGGGCCTGGGCCTGCTCAAAGGTTGAGAGCGCCTGCTGCAGCTGGGCCTGGGCCGCTCGCACGTTGTCTTGGGCCTGGCGCTGGGCGGACTGGGCGACATTGAGCTGGTTTTGGGCGTTGTCTAGGTCTTGGCGGCTCAGTGCCCCTGCCCCCACGAGCCGCTCGGTGCGGCGAAATTCTACGGAGGCCAGCTCGACGTCGGCCTGGGTGCGGGTGAGCTGAGCTTGGGCGGCATCGACCTGGGCCTGGGCGGCCTCGCGCCCAAAGCCAGCGGCCTGGGCGGCCGCTTGATTGGCGGCCACTTCAGACTGCACCTGGTCGGGGCTGAGCTGCACCACGGGCTGACCTTGGGCCACGGTGCTACCAGAGCTAACCAGCACCTGAGTCACCCGGCCCTCTACCTCGGGCTTGAGCTCAATGCGCTGCTCGGCCTCAAGGGAGCCAACGAAGTCAGAGCCTTCCTCAAAGGTGCCGGGCTGAAGTTCTTGCACCCGCACCTGCACCGCCTGAGGCCCCATCGCCCCTGGTGGCTGAGGTTGGCTACAGGCCGCTACAGCTAGCGACAGGGCGAGGGCAGCCCCCAAAGCCTGACCCGATCGACGAATGGTTACTGGCAGCATAGGATCACCAGACTTTGAGTGCGTGTTAGACATGAATGCCATTGCCTAATGGTAATGCAGAGAATTTTAGAGGTATGCCCCAAGGTCTCGCCAAAGCCCGCTATGCCAAGCCCTAGATCGTAGCCGTTAACTATTAAGAGAGGGTAATGAACCGCGATCAAGCAGGTAGAGCTTTACCATATCGACCAGCAGGCGGGCGCGATCGCGAAACGAGCAACTCTGCGGCTCGTAGATACGGTGCAGCAAAATGCCGTCTACCGCACAGCAGAGGAATCCCATGAGCTGCGGGTCATCTAACCCTAGCAGGGCGGCTATCTGCTGCTTGCTCTCCTGCCAAACGTCATGAAACACCTCCACTGGTGCGCCACTTTCCCGGTGCTGATGCTGGTAGAACTCAATCCAAATCAGCATTTTCTTTCTCAAAAAGTCCTCGTTCTGAGCCACAAACTCTAGGGCAGCCTCTATGCGCCCCAGCACACACTCATGTTGGCCAGCCGCGATCGCATTTTGAATATCTTGCAGCGTAGTTTCGCGCACCAGTTGCTCAAACAAACCTTCTTTACTAGGAAAGTAATGGTAAAGCGTGCCCGTAGACACCCCCAGCCCCTGGGCAATTTGGCGCATGGTCAGCGCCGCGTAGCCCTTTTCAGCAAATAAGTCAAAGCATTGGTTTAACAACTCCTTGCGGTACTGGTCGTGGTCGACAATCTTGGGCATACATGTTCAGGCGCTGCGGCCTAACCTCTGAGCAGCTTTGAAACGATACCCCAAGCACTAGAAAATTTATGTTGGACGATCGATATAAAAACAATAGAGCCTTTGCCCTTTCCTGTAAACCTTAAAGTGTGTTTATTTGGTTTAGCGCCTAGACATTGGCTTTAATTTGCTCTTACATGGGCATGGGCTAGGGGTCTATTCCTAGATTTACGCGCTGCCCACCGCGCTTTATTTTGCCTTCACCACTGGCAGGTAGCCTGACCATCGTAGTCAGCAGCAAGGGCACAGTGGGGGGATGGGTTTAGGTATAGGCACGCAAACGCAGCGCGGGCGCTGGAGGCAGGTCAAACCTTACCCTTGGGTCTTCTAACTGCCCCGCAAACATTGACTGGAACTGTTGGTTAGCTGAACTCTTGGGTTGACCTGAGGGCAGAGTAAGCTGCCTCGGCTAGCCCCCAGTCCTCGGGTACCCACAGGTAGGAAATCAACGGGGTGCGGGGCCAAGATCAGACGCTGTTCTCTAGGGTTAAACGATTATTTGAGCGTTTAGGAGGCACATTGAATACTTACAAATTAAACACCTATAAGATGAGGCTCCGGCGGCTCAAACCTAGCCACCTGAGGCGAGAGTGGTTGGCTAACCCCAAGGCCGATATTTTAGCTGGGGCCGTGGTAGGGCTGGCGCTGATCCCCGAGGCGATCGCCTTTTCGATCATCGCCGGGGTCGACCCCAAGGTGGGGCTGTATGCCTCTTTTGTCATCGCAGTTACCACCGCGTTTCTGGGCGGCAGGCCCGGTTCTATCTCCGCCGCCACCGGGGCCATGGCCCTGCTGATGATTGACCTAGTGCGCGACTACGGGCTGGAGTATTTGCTGGTAGCCACCCTGTTGACCGGCGTTTTTCAGGTAATTTTTGGGGTGCTTAAGCTAGGCCGCCAAATGCGCTACGTGCCGCGAGCCGTAATGGTGGGCTATATCAACGCCCTAGCGGTGCTGATTTTTCTAGCGCAGCTGCCCCAGCTTATCAACGTACCGCCGGCGGTATACGTCATGGCCGCCCTTTCCCTGGTGATCATCTACGGCCTGCCTCGGGTGACTAAGGCAGTACCGTCGCCCCTGGTGGCGCTGTTTGTGATGACAACGGCAGCAATTTCTTTGGGCATTGACGTGCCCACGGTGGGCGACATGGGAGAACTGCCCACAACCCTGCCTGTTTTTGCTCTGCCCCAGGTGCCCTTAACCCTCGAGACCCTGCGTATTGTGCTGCCCACATCCCTAACCATGGCGGTGGTGGGGCTACTGGCTTCGTTTCTGACCGCATCTTTAGTAGATGAGCTAACCGACACTCCCAGCGATAAAAACCGAGAGGCCAAAGGACAGGGCATTGCCAACATCATCACCAGCTTTTTTGGCGGTATGGCGGGCTGCGGCATGATTGGCCAATCGGTGATTAATGTGCAGTCGGGTGGCCGAGGCCGATTGTCTACTCTGTGCGCCGGGGTGTTTCTGTTGTTCGCCATCCTCGCCCTCAGCGGCTGGGTGCGTCAAATGCCCATGGCGGCTCTGGTAGCCGTCATGATCATGGTTTCGATTGGCACGTTTCGGTGGGCCTCCTTTCGCGACATGGCTCGCATTCCCCGCAGCGAAACGGCGGTGATGCTAACCACCATGCTGGTGACCATTTTTACCCGTAACTTTGCGCTAGGGGTGGCCACCGGTATTGTCATGAGCACGGTGTTTTTCTCGCGCAAAATTGCCCGGCTGGTGTTTGTCGACAGTGTGCTAAAAGATAACGGCAGCCACCGGGTTTACAGTGTGTCGGGGCAAATTTTCTTTGTGTCGATCGACGAGTTTTTAGAAGCTTTCGATTTCAGTGAATTTGTCGATCGCATCACCGTCGATCTGACCCATGCCCACCTGTGGGATCAGGGGGCGGTAGCCGCTTTAGATAAAGTCGTGAATAAGTTTCGCCGGGCTGGGGCAGAGGTGGAGGTCATTGGTCTCAATGACGCGAGTGCCACCTTGGTCGACAAGCTGGCGATCCATAGCCGACCTCCCGTTAGTTCACACACCGCTGACTAGAGAAAATATGGCGCAACGCATCTTACTGTGTACAGACGGTTCACCGTTTGCCCAAAGCAGCTACCCCTACGGGGCGTGGTTGGCCAAGCGGCTCGGGGCCAGTGTAGACGTGCTCTACGTTAGCGATGACCGAGGGCGAATCACGGCAGAAGCTTCTAACCTCAGCGGCAGCATTGGCCTAGGTGCTTCAGAAAGCCTGCTCAAAAAGCTGGTGGAGGTAGAACACGAGCGGGCAAAACTCCACCACCAGCAGGCCAAGCTGATTTTGGCCGCTGCTGAGCAAATCCTAACCACGGCTGGGGTCGAATCGGTCAAGCTGATTCATAGGACTGGTTTTTTAGTGGACTACCTGGAGAAGCTGGAGGTCGATGCCGACCTGATTGTGATGGGCAAGCGGGGCGAGTCGGCCCAGTTTGCGGCGGGGCATCTGGGGGCTAATCTGGAGCGCATTGTGCGGGCCAGCCAGCGGCCCTGCCTGATCACCCCGCGTCACTATCAGCCTATTGAGCGGGTGCTGATCGCTTACGACGGCAGCCTCAGCAGTCAAGCAATGCTGACATTTGTCGCTCAATCGCCCTTGGTCAAAGGGCTGGAGATACATGTGATTACCGTGGCTAAAGGCGCTGATGACGCTGCGGCTGTAGCCTCCCTGGAGCGGGCCAAGCATCAGCTCCAGGCCACCGGTTGGGCACCCGTTTGCACCCTGGCAGAGGGGGACCCTGAGGCGGCGATCGCGCAATATTGCCAAACTAACGCCGTAACGCTGCTGCTGCTGGGGGCCTACGGCTATAGCCGCATGCGCCACTTGGTCATAGGCAGCACCACAGCCCAGGTGCTGCGCAGCACCGATTTGCCAGTGCTGGTCTTTCGGTAACTGGTATTTCGGTGCACCGCGCTGAACTCTCCTGGCCTGACATAGCAATCGCCACTTAGGTTAAGGCATGACACCAGCGAGATGTTGGAGTGGCGGTTGCGAACCAGCTACTGTCCCGGTCTGGGCTGAGATCCTCGATTCTGTCCTAAATCAGCTGGCCAGGGCGATATAACCAATTGCAACCGTCCTAGTCGTCGGCCTTCCGCACCTGGCCAAAACGGCTTTTACACTCCTAACCGCGCTGCGATCGTAGCCAGCACCGACCGGCTGAGCGCGTCGTAGTCATAGCCGCCCTCAAGGCCAAACAGAATCCTGTCGGTGACGCTCAGGCAATGCTGGGTGAATGCACCGTAATCTTGGGGCTGTAGGTTGATGTCGGCTAGGGGGTCAGCGGCATTGGCGTCGTACCCGGCGCTGACGATCAGCAGATCGGGAGCGAAGTCTGTCAGAAAAGGAACTACCTTTTGCTCAAATGCCTCGGTGTAATCGGCGCTGGCGCTGCCGGGGGCCATGGGCAGGTTGAGCACGTTGCCGTGAAAGCCGGTTTCGCTGCTGTGGCCGGTGCCGGGGTAGGCGGGCAGCTGGTGCAGCGAGCAGTAGGCGATCGCGGCATTCTGCTCCACCAGCGCCTGGGTGCCGTTGCCGTGGTGCACATCCCAGTCGAGAATGGCGACACGGGCAATGCCGGGCTGCTCTAGGGCGTAGTGGGCGGCGATCGCCGCATTGGCGAACAGACAAAAGCCCATGCCGCGATCGCGCACCGCATGGTGCCCCGGCGGGCGGGCCAGCACAAAGGCCGAATGCCCTGTTGAGCACAGGTAGTCGACGCCATCTAGCCAGGCGCTCACCGCCAGCCGCGCCACGGCATAGCTCTCCTCAGAGACTACGGTATCGCCATCGACGTGGCCACCGCCGGTATGGGCAATTTCGCGCAGGGCCGCAACGTAGCGAGGGTTATGAATTTGGGCAATGCGCGTATCGACATCGCGCTGGTGCACCGGAGTGGGCGATCGCCAGTCTAGCTGTCCGGCCCAGGTCGCCTGCTCTAAAGCGGCCACAACCGCTTTCAATCGACCCGCGTTTTCAGGATGAAAATGGCCGGTGTCGTGGCTTAAAAATTCTGGCGAATAGATAATAGCAAAATCGGCCATGGTGAAGGCGTGGTGCACAGCAAACTCTCAGGGGACAAACTATCAGAATGAAGGCCCCGTGGGAGGGGTTAAACGAAGCCGCAAAGCACTGCGGAATCAGGGCTCCATGTCCCGTCCTTCTACCATAGCAACCTCTGATTTGACCCAGGGATTTCGTGCTAAAATATAGCCTGTATGCAACCCCAAAAACATAACTGATTAAGCGCTATTCAGCACCGCTCGGTGCGAGGGTCTGACTAGCGCTTTGTTGTTCGCAAATTCGGAGTTTTTCCGCCTATGGCAACCCCAGAAGAGCGCATCGTCCCTACCGATCTGCGCGTTGAAATGCAAAGCTCTTACCTGGAATACGCCATGAGCGTGATCGTGGGTCGGGCGCTGCCAGATGCCAGGGATGGGCTCAAGCCGGTGCACCGCCGCATTCTCTATGCCATGCACGAGCTGGGTTTAGCCGCCGATCGCCCCTTTCGTAAGTGCGCCCGTGTGGTGGGCGAAGTGCTGGGTAAGTACCACCCCCACGGCGACACGGCGGTGTACGACGCCCTGGTGCGCATGGCCCAAGACTTCTCCATGCGAATGCCGCTGATCAACGGCCACGGCAACTTTGGCTCCATTGACAACGACCCCCCGGCGGCGATGCGATACACCGAGTGTCGCCTGCAGTCGCTGACCAGTGACTCGCTGCTGCAAGACATCGAGTCAGACACCGTCGATTTTGCCGATAACTTTGACGGTTCCCAACAAGAGCCAGTGGTGATGCCCTCGCGGCTGCCCCAGCTGTTGCTCAACGGCTCCTCCGGCATTGCCGTGGGCATGGCCACCAACATTCCGCCCCACAACCCCGGCGAGCTGATCGACGGCGTGATCGCGCTGATCAATAACCCCGAGATCTCTACCGCCGAGCTGATGGAGATCATCCCCGGCCCCGATTTCCCCACGGGCGGGCAAATCTTGGGTCGCAGCGGCATTCGCGACGCCTACATGACCGGGCGCGGCTCGGTCACCATGCGCGGCGTGGCCAGCATGGAAACCATCGAGCACCGGGGCCGCCCCGATCGCGAAGCCATTGTCATCACCGAGCTGCCCTACCAGACCAACAAGGCGGGCATGATCGAGCGGATCGCCGAAATGGTGAACGAGCGCCGCCTGGAGGGGATTTCGGATATTCGCGATGAAAGCGATCGCGACGGTATGCGCATCGTCATCGAGCTGAAGCGCGACGCCTACCCCCGCGTGGTGCTCAACAACCTCTACAAGCAGACGCCCTTACAAAACAACTTCGGCGTCAACATGCTGGCCCTGGTCAACGGCGAACCCCAGCTGCTCGGCCTCAAGCGCATGCTGGAGGTGTTCCTGGAGTTTCGTGAAGAAACCATTGTTCGCCGCACCCGCTACGAGCTGCGCAAAGCCGAGGAGCGCGACCACCTGCTCCAGGGGTACCTGATCGCCCTAGACAATTTGGATGCCATTATTGCCCTGATTCGCGGCGCGGCAGACACCCCGACCGCCAAGCAGGAGCTGATGGATACCTACAGCCTCTCGGAGCTACAGGCCGACGCTATTCTGCAAATGCAGCTGCGCCGCCTCACCGCCCTGGAGGCCGACAAAATCCAGCAGGAGCACGAGGAGTTGGTCGCTAAGATCACCGACCTGCAAGACATTCTGGCCCGCCGCGAGCGCATTCTGGAGATCATCACCACCGAGCTGGGCGAACTCAAGGCCAAGCACGACAGCCCCCGCCGCACCGTGATCGAGATGGACGACGGGGAACTCACCGACATTTCGCTGATCGCCAACGAGCAGGTGGTTATTCTCGTCACCGACCAGGGTTATATCAAGCGCATGCCCGTGGCCACCTTTGAGGCCCAGAGCCGCGCCACCCGAGGCAAGGCCGGGGCCAAGATGAAGGAAGACGACGGCGTGCAGCACTTCATCACCTGCTACACCCACGACTACCTGCTGTTCTTTAGCGATCGCGGCGTTACCTACGCCCTGCGCGCCTACCAGATCGCCGAGGGCTCCCGCGCCGCTCGCGGTATGCCCATCGTGCAAATGCTGCCCATCCCTAAAGAAGAGGCGATTACCTCGGTGCTGGCGGTGCGCGAGTTCACCGACGAAGACTATCTGGTAATGCTGACCCAGGGCGGCTTTGTGAAGAAAACCGCCCTGTCGGCCTTCAGCAACATTCGCACCAACGGCCTGATTGCCATTTCCCTCGAAGAGGGAGACCACCTCAAGTGGGTGCGCCTGGCCCGCAACACCGACAGCATTTTGATCGGCTCGCGGCGGGGCATGACCATTCACTTTAAGGCCACCGACGACCAGCTGCGGCCCCTGGGCCGGCCCACTCGCGGCGTGCGGGCCATGGCCCTGCGCGACGGCGACGAGCTGATCAGCATGGATATTTTGCCCAGCCAGGTGGTGGAAGCGGTGGTGCAGGCCACGGAGGCGGGCGGCGACGACGACGACGACGACACCATCACCAACGGCAGCGAAAGCGGACCCTGGGTGCTGGTGATCACCGCCTCGGGCCTGGGCAAGCGGGTGCCGGTGGCCAAGTTTCGCCTGCAAAACCGGGCCGGTATGGGCCTGATGGCGATCAAGTTCCGCAAGCGCGACGACACCCTGGCCTCGCTGCTGGTGGTGGGCGAGGGCGACGAACTCATGCTGGTAACCAACCGGGGCATCATCATTCGCCAGCGGGTGAACGATATCTCGATTCAGTCGCGCCCGGCGACCGGGGTGCGCTTGCAGCGGCTTGATGCCGAAGATGCGATCGCCGCCGTGGCCGTGGTGCCCCCTGCGCTGCAGGAAGAGCCCTTCGACGACACGGTAGAAGCGATTGTGGAAGCGATCGAGGAGGCTGCCGAGGCACCCACCGAAGTCACTCCTGATGAACCAATCTAACTATTGCCCCACCCCTGGGAAAGAAAATCGCCATGGTAGATCTGGGGTTAACCCACATTGCCCTGCCCGTTGCTGACATAGAACGCAGCATTGCGTTCTATAGGACCTATGCAGCGATGGAGGTGATCCACCACCGGGTCGATCAGGCGACGGGGGTTAAGGTTGTGTGGCTGTCTGACCACACGCGCCCCTTTGCGATCGTGCTCATCGAGCAAGCGGCGGTACAGCCCCTGCTGACTCACTTGGCCCATTTGGGAGTCGGCTGCAAAAGTCGCGAGGCAGTAGATACCCTGTGCAACCTGGCCCGGCAGGAGGGTTGCCTACTACAAGACCCGCAAGATTCTGGCTACCCGGTGGGCTACTGGGCCTTTTTGCGCGACCCCGATGGCCACACATTGGAACCCTCCTATGGGCAGGAGATTGGGCTGGCCGCGAAGAAAGGCTAATTTTATAGCCATCGCCCTCCAATTTCCCGGCTCGACGAGCACATTGGCGATGGAGGGTTCTCTTGGCGGTTGGGCTTTAGATGTATTGGAGGCAACCTAGGCCGCCTGTTCTGCTTCGGCGGTTGGGGCTAGGGGAATGACTGGGGCAGGGGCGGACTGGGTGGTGAAGCTGTCCCACCGGTTGAGGTATGGCGCGAGGTGGCGATCGCCCTCAGTGATGCGATCGCGCACCACCGCCCGCACCCGCTCCTCTTCGTCGCCATACTGCTCTGGGCTAAAGAACCCGGCAAATCGCCCGGCCCGCAGCCATACCAGGTAAGTGCTCAACGCGTCGTACTGACTCTGCACCACAATGGATTGCAGATCCCCGTCGACCCACCAATCCACCACATCGTGTGGCTCTGCCCCCACCGGGCCGGGAATGCCCATCGCCGCCGCCAGTTCGTGCAGGGTAGGCGTCGCAATGCCCCAGCCGCTGAGGACGCTTTTCAAATCGATGTGGGCATCGCCGTGGCGGCTAAAGTAGTCGCTGCCCCAGCCCTTGTCGGCCCGGCGGCAAAATTCTGCGGCTGAAATGCCTGAAACCAGCCCGCGCTGCAGCAAAATCGGCAGGTCAGCGGTTTGCGAATTAAAGCCCACCAGCTGAGGATGGTGCTGCCCCAGGTAGCTCAGAAAGGTAGAAATCAGCTCTCCCTTATCCATCAGCTGATCAATCTGCCTCGGCAGGGTGGTCAAGCGCAGGCGAATGCCGCCATCGGGCTGCTGCTCTCGGATTACGGCAGTGACAGCGACCACGCGACACAGCGCCGTTTTGAGGTGCGGGCGAGGCTTGTCTGCCGTAGCCCCAGCCTTAGCCCACATCACGTCGAGAACGTCAGCATCGGGCATCGTTTGAGGCAGGCCGTACACCCGCCGCCCCGAGGCGGGGTCGGGCACCCACTCCAAATCAAAAGCACACACCTGCCGACCGACGGATTTGAACATGGCTGCCCCCTGGGTTGTGCTAAAAACTCACCCAGGCGCTGGCTGGGCATTGTTTTTAACATTCCCAGGTCGCTGAGCCTAGGGAACTTGCCAGGCCCGTTGGTGATAGTCGTCGGGTTCTGGAAATAGATCAACAGGTTCACCGTGGTGATGCCCGTGCCCATGATCATGCCCGTGCCCGTGCCCATGATCATGCCCGTGATCATGGGTATGTCCCTGATCGTGAGCGTGTCCATGATCGTGCCCGTGGGCGTGCCCATGACCGTGCTGCCCGTCCCTAGCAGCCAGACGAAACTTGCACATTTCGCAGTTCATCGCTACCTGACCCAAATGGGTTTCTAGCTCGCGATCGCGCAAAATCTGCATCAGCTGCGGGTGGCTGCCCATCTCCGGCAAATAGACCACCTGCTGATCGCGATGCGCCGCCTGCTCCTGCTGAGTGATATCTACAATCTTCTTCACCAGCACCCCGGTAAAGAGAAAATAGGGCAGCACAATGATGCGCTTGGGGTCGTACAGTCGGGCGCGGCGAAAGCCTTCTTCTAAACGGGGGTGGGTAATGCCAATAAAGCAAATCTCGACGGTTTTGTAGCGGCTGCCCTCCCACACAATTCGGGCCAGCTTATATACATCGCCATTGGCGTCGGGGTCGCTAGCCCCCCGACCCACAAACAGCAGCACCGTATCCTCGCGGCCAATGCCATCGGGGTTAAAGCGGGGCGTATCTAGCTCTGCCAAGCGCTCTTGCCAGAGCTGAATGATTGCAGGGGTAATGCCAAAGTGGCGACCGTAGTGAAAGGTCACCTGGGGGTGGCGCTGACGAGCGCGATCGAGCTCATTGGTGACGTCAAACTTGTTGTGGCGGGCCGCAAACAGCAGAATTGGCAGCACCGAGATATCGGTGTAGCCCTTCTCCACACACAGATCGACGCCATCTTGAATGGTGGGTTCGCTCAGCTCCAGAAAGCAGGGAATCACCGGGCGAGAGGTGTCGAGCGCTTGGTAGGCGGAAGCAAATTCAAGCACGCGATCGCGCCCCTCCGTATCCCTGCTGCCGTGGCCCACCAGCAGCAGCGGTCGCTGGGTGGGCAGGGGCGACCAGCGATCGGGCGCACTGGGAGAAAAATCGTGCAGAGTGGTAATAGTGGGGGCGATCGCCATAGGTACTTAACGTGCCGCAGTGATAATAAATCTAACCTTCAGCTCAGTCAAAAGGTACCGGCAATGACAATTTGGACAGTAGCCAACCTGGCAGGGGGCAACGCTAACCTAAACCTGCACAGACCTAAAGGCCAAATCCACCACCGGACTAGCCTGAGATAAAACCATGGTTGCCATAAAAACGCAGCCAGATAAAAATCAGTCTGCCTGGTTATCTTAGCCCAGGGCAGGGCGTAGAACCATCCTGGGGGTGGGCATTAACACCGCATTGACACCATGGAAGAGATCTTAGACGAGCAACAAGACACCTGGCGCAATGGTCAAAAACCCGCGCTACGCGATCGCCTGCGCAGCGAATTGAACACTACCGACACCCTGGCGGGTCGGCTAATCAACGGCGCGATCGTGCTGCTAATTTTTCTATCTGCCGTCATTTTTGTCCTCAAAACCTACCCAATTCCGCCCACCCTCGACAACTGGTTAAATCGCCTCGATTGGGTGATTGTGCTGGCCTTTACCCTCGAATATGGGCTGCGACTTTGGGTGGCCAAGCGCCCCTGGTACTACGCCCTCAGCCTCTACGGTTTAATCGATCTAATTGCCATCCTGCCCTCCTGGATTGGCGTCTTTGACATTCGCTTTTTGCGCTTTTTTAGATCGCTGCGAATTTTACGCCTGGTGCACATTTTCAATAATCGGCTGTGGTTTGGCCGAGTGACCAGTGCCGACAGCCTGATCCTAATTCGCATTTTGTTGACCCTGGGCACGATTATTTTTATTTACTCTGGCCTCATTTTTCAGGTCGAAAACCCCAGTAATCCAGAAGACTTTGGCACGTTTTTAGATGCGCTCTATTTTGCTGTCGTCACCATGACCACGGTTGGCTATGGCGATGTCACCCCCATCTCCGAAGCCGGGCGAGGGCTAACAGTCATGATGATTCTGACCGGCATTGCGCTCATTCCCACCCAGGTCAGCAGCCTGATTCGGCAGCTGGGCAAAGTGGGGCAGCCCCAGCACCTGCCCTGCCCCGGCTGTGGCCTTAATCCCCACGACAACGATGCCCTGTTTTGCAAACGCTGCGGTACTCTTCTAGAGTCCTAGTTTGCGATCGCCTCCCGTCTTCAAACAGTCCCCCAAAGCGCTGTCTCCTGAGTAACAAAACATAACGATTATTGAAAAAACAAATATGCCTTTTGCCGGGCACAGTCTTTCCGGTACAATGGCCACCCAAAAGCCATGTCAGCCCTATCCCCGGCGCTGGCTGCGCAGTTCATACGTTTCAGCTAGGCTTAGTCCCGAGCCAGCCCAACCCACCTCAGTTAGGACGTTCCATGACCTCTGTGCTCCACCGCCCCACCGACGACACCAAACTCTCCAGCCTTCCCGAGGAAGTCAGAGCCAGACTGCAAGACCGCTTCAAGCTTGTAGTACCCGCTCGCTCCGCTGCCGACCCATCCCCCTCTCCCGTGATTGAAGAGGCCCCGAACAATCCCGATGTCCAGCCTATTGTCTCGCTGACCAATGTAGAAAAAATCTACACCAACGGCAGCAAAGCCCTCACTGGCGTCAATTTAACGGTTAACCCCGGCGATTTTCTCTTTGTTACCGGCCCGTCGGGCTCTGGCAAATCAACCCTACTCAAGCTGCTCTACGGCTACGAGCGCCCTACCAACGGCAACATTTTGGTCAGCGACGAGCCAATTTCTAACCTACGCGGCAATCGCCTGGCCATGATGCGTCGCCGTATCGGCGTGGTATTCCAAGACTACAAACTCATTCCCAAGCGCACCGTGGCCGAGAATGTGGCCTTTGTGCTGTGGGCCCAGGGCTTCACCCGCAAAGAAATTCATCGTCGCCTCTGGCCTACCCTCAAAATGGTGGGGCTACAGGGCAAGGCCCAGTGCTTCCCTGACGAGCTGTCTGGGGGCGAGCAGCAGCGGGTCAGCATTGCCCGGGCTGTGGTCAACACCCCACCCCTGCTGCTGGCAGACGAGCCTACCGGCAACCTGGACGCCGACAACTCCCTTCAGGTAATCAAGATTCTCAAGAAGCTTAACTCCATTGGCATTACCGTCATCGTCACCACCCACGACGAACATCTGGTGCGAATCTCCAACCATCCCGTTGTGCAGATCAAGAACGGCCGCCTGCACCACCTGCGCCGCTAACGCTACATTCCTTAACATCTAGCGGTACGCCTTATCCAATCAATAGGATAATGATCAGAGCTAACATTCAGACGGCCCAACAAGTTTGAGGCGTCGGATGATTTTGGACTCTGAGAGGAACGTGCCTTGGTCAGTACAGCCCCGTTTAAGACAGCAAAATCACAAGAAATTTTTACCGCCGCCCAAAACCTCATGCCCGGTGGCGTTAGCTCTCCGGTACGAGCATTTAAGTCGGTGGGCGGGCAGCCCATCGTGTTCGATCGCGTCAAGGGTGCCTACATTTGGGATGTAGACGGCAACCAATACATCGATTACGTAGGCACCTGGGGGCCCGCCATCTGTGGCCATGCCCACCCTGAAGTACTGGCAGCCCTGTCGGCAGCGCTTGAAAAAGGCACCAGCTTCGGTGCCCCCTGCTATCTCGAAAACGTGCTGGCCGAAATGGTGATCCAGGCCGTGCCCAGCATTGAAATGGTGCGCTTCGTCAACTCCGGCACCGAGGCCTGTATGGCTGTGCTGCGGCTGATGCGCGCCTATACCGGACGCAACAAAATCATCAAGTTCTCGGGCTGCTACCACGGCCACGCCGACATGTTCCTCGTGCAGGCCGGCTCCGGCGTCGCTACCCTGGGCCTGCCCGATTCCCCAGGGGTGCCCAAGTCGGCCACCAGCGACACCCTCACCGCCCCCTACAACGACCTTGAAGCGGTCAAGGCCCTCTTTGCCCAAAACCCCGACGAAATCGCCGGGGTGATTCTAGAGCCTGTGGTAGGTAACGCTGGGTTTATTACCCCCGATGGCGGCTTTTTAGAGGGGCTGCGAGAAATTACCCGCGAAAACGATGCCCTGCTGGTGTTTGACGAAGTCATGACCGGCTTCCGGATTGCCTACGGCGGTGCCCAGGCTAAGTTCAACATCACCCCCGACCTCACTACGCTGGGCAAAGTAATCGGCGGCGGGCTGCCGGTTGGAGCCTACGGTGGTCGCCGCGACATTATGGAAATGGTGGCTCCCGCTGGCCCGGTGTACCAGGCAGGTACCCTGTCGGGTAACCCCTTGGCCATGACGGCGGGCATCAAAACCCTGGAGCTGCTGCAGCGACCGGGTACCTACGACGAGCTAGACCGACTGACTAAAAAGCTCATTGAAGGGCTCCTTCAGGTCGCTAGGGATACGGGTCATGAGGTCTGCGGTGGCCACATCAGCGCCATGTTTGGCATGTTCTTCCACCCCGGCCCCATTACTAAGTTTGAAGATGCCAAGGGGTCTGACCTGGAGAAGTTTAGCCGCTTTCACCGGGGCATGCTGGAGCGCGGTGTGTACCTGGCTCCGTCACAGTACGAGGCGGGCTTTACCTCCCTGGCCCACACCGATGAGGATATTGACGCCACGATCGCAGCCGCCCGCGATGTACTAGCAACTCTGTAAATCTCTTTCGGTCGGTGCGTCATCGATTGGAATGACGCACCCGAGGAAATTAACCTACCTAAAACGAAACCCCGGATTCTTGAGGAATCCGGGGTTTTTAGATTTTCTATACCTACGACATGGCCTGGATGATGTAGTCGAAGTAGGGGGCCGCTTCGGCGGCGTCTTCGTCAGACAGCAGGTTTAGCGAGGCGTCTTTGAGGCAGCGGATGGCTTCAGCCATACCGGGCACAGGGACATCGAGGGCGTTGTACATTTCGCGGACGCCCACGATACCAATGGCTTCAATGGGAGTTTGGTCGCCAGCCAGCACACCGTAGGTAACTAAGCGCAGGTACCAGCCGTAGTCGCGAATACAGAGGGCGCGCTGCTTCTGGCCGTAGGCATTGCCGCCGGGGGCAATAAAGTCGGGCCGCCGCCGCCATAGCTCTCTGCTGGCCTGGTCAACAATCTTTTTTTCGTTCTCAGAGAGCATTGCGGCAATGCGGGTGCGCTGCTCGCCGGTTTTCAAAAAGTCTTCAATCGCCTTGAGCTCGCCGGTGGTTGGGTAGCGCAGCTCGTCGTCGGCATTCAAAATAACTTGGCTAACAACAGACATAGTTAAAAATGACGGGGATGACCTTTTTCATTGCTAGTTTAGCGACTCGGGGGTCGCTAGGGAAAGTTAAATTCTCATTTAGTTGGCCATGCCTGAGCATGGCTAGGGCGATCGCCGGGGTCAGGAACCAGGCAAAACCATCTATTTTGTCTGAGTTTTGTCGCTTTTGCTCACTATTCTTTCCCTGAGCGACCCAGGAAACTCTGTAACGCTTCGCAACAATTGCGCTAGCTGAACAGGTCGGCGCGGGGGCGAAACCGCTCAGTCTGGCGCAGTTCCTCGTAGAGAGCTTTTTCGCGATCGCTCAATTCCCTCGGCACCACAATCTCTAGCTCCACAATTTGATCGCCGCGTCGTTCTTGCCCCGCTAAATAGCCTCGCCCCGGCAGCTGAATAATTTGCCCGGTTTGCGCCCCCTGAGGCAGAGTGCTGCGCACAGGGCCATCGAGGGTGGGAATATCGATGGTGCTGCCCAGGGCGGCCTCGCTAGGCGTGATGGGTACCCGACAGTACACGTCGTTGCCCCGCAGGGTGTAGAAGGGGTGCGGGTCAACCTGAATGCGCAAGTAGAGGTTGCCGCCGCCAATGCCCTGGCCCCGCAGGCGAATGCGCTGGCCGGTAACCATACCAGCGGGCATGTTGACCTCTAGCGATCGCCCGTCCTCCAGGCGAATGCGCTCGCGCCCGCCCCGGAAGGCTTTTTCTAGGGGAACGGTGAGGTCGGCCTCAGCATCGCGGCGGCCGGTGGGGGTAGTTGGTGCGTAGGTAGCCGTGTTGGCGGCATAGCCATCGTCGCTAGCACTACGGCGGGCCGGGCGACGGTTGAGGAGCTGGTCGACAAAAACATTGAAGTCGGGAAATTCACCAAAGCCAAAGTCTTCGAGGGAGATGCGCCCGCCGAAGATATCGCCAACGACCGACTTGCCCTGGCCCTTCTTAAAGCCCTCCTGCTGCCAGTACTCGCTAAACTTCTCATACTGGGCCCGCTTTTCGTCGTCAGAGAGGACGGTGTAGGCTTCGCTCAGCAGCTTGAAGTGATCCTCTGCGGCCTGGTCGCCGGGGTTGAGGTCGGGGTGGTACTGCCGCGCTAGCTTGCGGTAGGCCTGTTTAATGTCGCTAAAGGTCGCTTCTCTAGAAACCCCCAGAATGTCGTAGTAGTTCCGAAAGTTCTCCATGGGGAGGGGATGGGTGGGCGGATAGGGGAATGGTTGCGGGAACGGGTGGCTGACTGCCCTAGCCCGTTGCCCCTGGACAACGTTGGATGACTAGAGCCATTCGTCGCGATCGCTCCAGTTGTCGTCATCATAGCGGGGAGCCGGTCGGCGATTTGCAGCGCGTTCGGCTTCAAAATCGCTGGGCACACCCCGCTCGGGGGCGGCTGGCGGTCGGGGGCGGCTTTCCGGAGCCCGTGACTCTGGGGGGCGGCTGGGCGGTGCTGACTGACCCCAAGGATCGTCGTCCCAGTTGTTTGGCGGGGTAGCCGGAGACTGGCTGGGGCGACCATACGGGTCGTAGCTCTGACCGTCAGCAGCACTATCATTGCGGTAATCAGCCGCACCGTAGTCTGAGCCGTAGCCTGAATTGGGTGAACTGGGACGATCGTAGCGATCGCTGTAGCCTGAGCTACCATAGCCCGATTCGTCATAACTGGGGCGGGAGGGCTCAGAATTGGGCGATCGCGCTGCGTCCCCATTGGAGAATTGGCCGTAGTCTGAGCGACCATAGTTTTGGTCATAGTCCTGACGGTCATAGTCTGAGCGCCCATAGTCTGAGCGGCCATAATCCTGTTGGCTATAGCCCTGCTGACCGTAGCTCGATTGCCCGTAGTCCTGACGACCATAGTCAGAAGCGGGAGGCTGGTTGGGTTCTGGTGGGCGGTTGCCCGATGAAGGCGCTGCGCGGTCGTAGCCAGAGCTGTCGTAGCCGCGGTCAATATCGCGACTGTCGCCATAGCCCTGACTGCCATAGCCTGGGTCACTATAGCCCTGGCTCCCGTAGCCCTGACCGCTGTACCCGGTCGTGCCGTAGGCGCGGTTATCGTAGGCTGGACTGCCGTAGCGCGGCCCACCCGCTCCACCCCGGTTGTCGTAGTCCCAGTCGTCGTCCCAGCTGCCCCAGGAGGCATTGCCCTGGTACCCGTAGTTGGGCCGTGCGTCTAAGTCGTCGTCAAAGGAGAAGGTTTTCTTTAGAGTGCTGCCAATTTGGCCCAAAATTCCGCCTTCGGGAGCCTCGTCCGCCTCGTACAGATAGGCCTCGCGGTTGAGGTCGTAGAGTTCGTCTTGCAGTTCAGCCTGGGCAATGTCGATGCCGCGCTCGTCGCTTTGCTCCAGGTAGTCGCGCAGCTCTTGCACTAGCCCCTCAATGCGGCGACGGCGATCGCGGGCAAACTGCATACCAAAGTCGAGGGCCACCTCCCGCAGCAGTCGCTCAGCTTGGAAGGTCAGCGCTTCGGCTCGGTTGCGCTTTTCGACCCGCTCGCGTTGGAGGCGATCGGTTTCGGCAAATTCCTCCGCCTCGCGGATCATGCGCTGCACTTCGCCTTCTTCTAGGTTGGAGGCACCCTGCACCGTCAGACTCTGCTCGCGCCCGGTCGTCTTATCCATCGCCGAGACTTGTAGAATGCCGTTGGCGTCGATATCAAAAGACACCAGCACTTGAGGCACACCGCGCGGGGCAGGGGGAATGCCCATCAGCTTGAAACGACCTAGGGATTTGTTGTCGGCCCCCATCTCGCGCTCGCCCTGGAGCACATGCACCTCTACCGAGGTCTGGTTATTTTCAGAAGTGGAGAAAATATCCGATCGCCGCACCGGAATGGTGGTGTTGCGCGGAATCACCTTCTTCATCACGCCGCCGATGGTCTCGAGGCCCAGGGACAGCGACGTGACATCGAGCAGCATGATATCCTGCACTTCCTGGGTGATGATGCCCGCCTGCACGGCAGCACCCACGGCTACAGCTTCGTCTGGGTTGACCGCCTGGCTGGGTTCGAGACCAATCAGGCCGCGTACCAAATCTTGCACCATAGGCATCCGGCTGCCGCCGCCCACCAACACCACCTCGTCAATGTCATCGGGGGTGAGGCCCGCATCGCTGAGGGCCTGCTTGAGGGGCGCGCGCAGGGCGCTGACCAGATCGCCGCAGAGGCCTTCGAACTGCGATCGGCTTAAGCGTGTCTCAATATGCTTGGGGCCCTCGGGGCTAGCGGTGATGAAGGGCAGGCTAATCTCGGTGCTGGCCACGCCAGACAGCTCAATCTTCGCTTTTTCCGCCGCTTCGGTCAGACGCTGGAGTGCCTGACGATCTTTACGCAGGTCAATGCCTTCCTTCTCAAGAAATTCATCGGCCAGCCAGTCGACAATTTTGGTGTCAAAGTTGGTGCCCCCCAGCTGGGTATCGCCTGAGGTCGATCGCACCTCAAACACCCCATCGCCCACGTCCAGAATCGATACGTCGAAGGTGCCGCCCCCCAGGTCAAACACCAAAATAGTTTCGTTCTGGGCCTGATCGAGACCGTAGGCCAGCGCTGCCGCCGTGGGCTCGTTGAGAATGCGCTTGACCTCTAGTCCCGCGATGCGCCCGGCATTGCGGGTAGCCTGGCGCTGGGCGTCATTAAAGTAAGCAGGTACAGTAATTACCGCCCCGGTCACCGGCTGACCCAGGTAGCGGCTGGCCTCATCGGCCAGCTTGCGCAGCACAATGGCCGAAATTTCTTCGGGGGCAAAGTCTTTTTCGAGCCGGGGGCAGCGAACTTTGACGTTGCCTAGATCATCGCGGCGAATGGTGTAGGGCACTCGCTTAGACGATGGGTCTAGCTCAGCGTAGCGGCGACCCATATAGCGCTTGACGCTATAGAAGGTGTTCTGGGGGTTCAGCACCGCTTGCCGTCGGGCCATTTGCCCCACCAGCCGCTCGCCCTCTTTGCTAAAAGCCACTACCGAGGGCGTAGTCCGCATCCCTTCGGCGTTGGCAATCACCACCGGCTTGCCACCCTCCATTACAGAGACCACTGAGTTGGTCGTGCCCAGGTCGATGCCAACTACTTTTCCCATTCGCTCTGGCGTCTCCTTATCTGTCTGTCTGCGTGCTCAATGCAGGTTAGCACCGAGGGGGCGTTGCTTCTGCCAACCTACTTACATCAACTTTCTTAATGATAGTCTGTCTCGGGCTGGCCTAGATTCTACATCCCGCCTTCTAGGTAGGCCTCACGGTTGAGGTCATAGAGTTCGTCCTGCAGCTTGGCCTGGGCTATGTCAATGCCGCGTTCGTCGTTCTGCTCTAGGTCGTTCTGCTCTAGGTAGCCGCGCAGCTCCTGTAACAGCCCTTCGATGCGGCGACGGCGATCGCGGGCAAACTGCATACCAAAATCAAGCGCTACCTCCCGCAACAGCCGCTCAGCCTGGAAGGTGAGTGCTTCGGCCTGGTTGCGCTTCTCGGCCTGTCCCATTCACTCTGGCGTCTCCTTATCTGTCGGACTGCATGCTCAATGAAGGTCAGCACCGGGAGGGCATCACTTCTGCCTCGACTTGCTTAATCATAGTTTGTCACAGGCTGGCCTAGATTCTATCGCATGGTCTGAGGAGCAGAGGATGAGGAAGACAAGGGATAGCTAATCTTGATTTTTGAGATGTTGAGCGACATTTGCTTAGTGCTTATAGATAGACTGAAGAAGACGTTCAAATACTGAGCGCTAGTTAGTTCTCCATTTGTTTGTCCTATGGTGCAGACTCGGCCAAGATTCTATAGCTTTGACGACTATCTGGCCTATGACGACGGCACAGAGAACGTTTACGAGCTATTTAATGGAGAGTTAATTGAGGTGCCGCCAGAGTCAGGGCAAAACGTGCAGATTGCCAATCGCTTGCTGCTGATCTTTGCACTGCTGTTAGGAATAGACCGAGTGCGGGGTCACGGCCTAGAGCTTGAGGTCAGGGGCGAGCCGAAGAATCGCTACCCCGACCTGACGGTAATTCAGCCCGAACACATTCAGCTCCTGGCCAAGCGCAACACCATTCGCCTGACGATGCCGCCGCCGACCCTAGTAGTCGAGGTGGTTAGCCCTGGGGAACTGCAGTGGGAGCGCGACTACATCGCTAAACGCGCCCAGTATGAAGATTTAGGCATTCCAGAATATTGGATTATTAACCCTCAAGACCAGACGGTGCTGGTACTGGCACAGCAGGGCCAGGGATTCACAGCTGTGGGTACCTTTGCGGGCAATCAGCAGCTAGAATCGCTCCAGTTCGCAAACTTAAACCTTACGGCAGCTCAACTTTTTGTCGCGGGTGCTCAGGAATAGTTCTATTTTTGTAGAGTGCGTCACGTGAGGCAATGACGCACCGCAGCTCACCCTATTTATTCTTCTTCGGAGTAATCTTCCTCCGCTTCAGATTCCTCGTTTTCTTCCTCAAGCTCTTCCTCAGAATAATCCTCTTCTTCGGGTTCTTCTTCCTCAGATTCTTCCGCTTCAAATTCTTCTTCGGAGTAGTCTTCCTCCGCTTCAGATTCTTCTTCGGAGTAGTCTTCTTCGGTTTCTTCCGCCTCAGAATCATTGCCGTAGCTAAAGCTGTAGGCATCATCTACAGCGTAGTCCTGGCATAGAGCATCAAGGGTTTCGATGAATTCGGTGGCGTCATCGATGGGTAGATCAAAGTTAAGAATGTCTAGCCGGTAGGGGCTGCCTTCGGATTCTTCATACCCGTAGTCGAAGTAGTAGTCGTCCTCGCTTTCAACGTAGTTTAGGCAGAGGGCTTCGAGTGCCTCTGTAAAGCCCTCTGGGTCTTCGGTGTGGATGTAGAACTCGTAGAGTAAAAGGGAGCTATCGTCGGCAAAGAATGACTCGTCGTCCTCCCAAACTTCGGTGCTAAAGTCTAGGTCGCTGAGCGATTTGATGATCCAAGAATCGTGACCGTTGTAGTCGTCGTGGATGACGTAATCGTAGGGAACGTAGCAGTAGCCGCGATCGCCCCACTCCGGCCCCCAGGAATTGCGCACAATGAACATGCGGTCTTTATCGGAGTAGCCCACGCACAGCATGGCGTGCCAGCCGTGAGTTTCACGCACGTTGTCGGAGCGCTTGGGCTGAGGCACCCGGCCTTTATTACGGGTGGCCTCGTCAAACGACTCAAAGGTATTGAGGGCAAAGGCGATGGGGTAGCCCTCAGCCAGGGTGTGCCGCCAGAGGTCTAGATCGGTGTCAATGGTCTCGGCCTCAATGATTTTGAAGTTGGCGGCGTGGTCATAGGCATCGGCATCGGGTTCAGTAAAGATCAGGTCTTCGTCGTTGGGCCAGAGATCTTCGGAACAGGCACCGTGCTGCATCAGGGTTTCGATCGCGCAGTACATCTGAGTGCCGCCGTCTTCATTGTGGCTGCCGGTCTGCGATCGCGCGTTGTAGTACACAAACAGGCGACTAACGTCGGCGGCATCCCCCAGGTCGCGCTTGGCCAGATACTCGTAGGCCCCTACAAAGGCGTTGGCTACGCAGCTGTTGCCAACCTGCGCTTCTACCTCAGTCATATGCTTACGCAGATCTACTCGAGGGGGCAGATTCACCTTCCTAAACCGACCGATTTGGTGATGTTTGACGTTGTCTGGCTTTTCACCCGGTTTATAACCGCCAATACGAAACTTGCGGTTCTGCGTAAACATACCGGTAACCTCGAAGGAATAGTCTCTCTAGCATTCCCGTCGCAGACAGGCCAGAAACAGCGCCTAAACAATTGCCCAAAGTGAGCACGGAAAACATCGAGGGATATCTTTATGTGATGTCATAGGATATCTGTAGCAGCAGCATGGGTATAAAAGTATTTGTTGGCTTTCATAGATCTGGCGAGAAAACACATATAAAACAAGCACATAGCCTGCACTATTGGCCTATGACAGAGGAGTCATCAGAACTCGCCTCGGCGAGAACTTGTATGGTGACCACACTTTTTAGCTCACACCATCAAAGGTTGCAGGTTTTTTTGAATGAATTCCAAATTTATTTGACCATTAACGCTTTGCCAACAAAAAGCCCAAAGAAACTTAGGTTTCAGAGATAAACACCTGCATTCACGCCATAAAAGTCCGGTTTCAAATAGCACCAGTATTGCGCCAACTCTCCACTATGAAAATCGCCCTTAATATTCCAGATGAGATTGCTCAAGACCCTACCTTTTCTAGAGCCAACTGGCTAAGAGAAATTGCGATCGCCCTGTTTGAGCAGGAGCAGGTCACGCTGGGGGGTGCCAGCCAAATTGCTGACATGCACCTGATGGAGTTTCAAAAATATGTCGGCAATTGCGGTGGTTGCATTCACTACGACGTGCAAGAATTTGACGAAGACATGAAAAACCTGTGGAGCCGAGGTTGGCTATGATCCTAGTAAGCGACGCCTCGTCTTTGGGCAGTTTGGCCTTGATTGATTATCTTTGGCTGTTGGAATCTATCTACGGCACCGTCATTATTTCAGAGGTCGCGGCTAACGATTTAGCAACCGCCAAAAATGCTCGTGTTCAGGCAGTGCTTTCGTCTGGCTGGGTTCACGTGCAGGCCCCCTCGGAACTGGCGATCGCTGAGGCTATGCAGCCGGGTAAACAGCTCGATTTGGGCGAAACCCACGCGATCGCCCTGGCCTTACAGCTCAAGGCCGACGATCTATTGATGAACGAGCGCCGGGGTCGCCAGGTTGCCCATGATCTGGAGCTATCGGTGATCGGTATTTTTGGCATCATTGTCCTGGCTAAAAAAAAGGCGCTAATTCCCAGCGTGCGGCGGTTGATGGATACGCTGGTGGAGCAGGCAGGCTTTCGCATCAGCCATCGGCTGTACCAAAGGATTTTGAGGTTTGCCGACGAAATTTAATAAGTGTTGGGTGATGAAGCTGCGATCGCTGGCCTCATTCGTGATCGGGTTCAATTTTGGGGAGATTCTATAAATTAACCCGCTCCGGTAAAATTCTGGGATGACTGAAACCCTACCTCTTCCCCAAATTCCGTCCCAGGCGTGGCAGCGACCCCTCGGCCAGCCGTGGGAGCACCACTACATCGTGCGCTACGCCAGCAACCTCGACGATGGCCCCAACCACGGAGCACCCCTGGGCGGGCTGGGGGCTGGCTGTGTAGGGCGATCGCCCAGTGGCGACTTCAACCTCTGGCATATAGATGGCGGCGAGCACGTGTTCGGCAGCTTTCCGGGATGCCAGTTTAGCTTGTGGGAGCAGGGGGGCGGCAGAACCCAGACCTACGCTCTCAGCACCCAGCCACCCGAGGATGGCAGTCTGTCGTCGTGGTCGTGGTACCCGGCATCGACCAAGGCTCGCACTACGGGCAGCTACCACGCGCTGTATCCGCGCAGCTGGTACCGCTACGAGAATGTGTTTCGCGCCCAAATTACCTGCGAGCAGATTTCGCCGATCTGGCCCGATAACTACAAAGAAGCTAGCTATCCCGTCGTCGCGTTTGAGTGGACGGCCCATAATCCCACCACCACCCCCATCACCCTGAGCCTGATGGTGAGCTGGCAAAACATGGTGGGCTGGTTCACCAACACGCAAAAATCTCCGGAGGTGCTGCTGCGCGACGACGGCAGCCCCTACTACGACTACGTGCCCGCCCTGGGAAAGAGTGCAGGCAACTTCAACGAATTCATCAACGCCGACGGCCTTAAGGCGCTGGTAATGAATGGGGCTTGGCAGGGCGACCCCAAAGAGGGCAATGGCCAGTGGTGCATCGCCGCGCTGGATGACCCCGGTGTAGAGGTCTCCTACGATTTGCGCTGGAACCCGACGGGCGACGGGCGCGACCTGTGGGATTCGTTCGCCAAACTGGGTCGGCTGATGAATTTGCTGGATACGTCCCCGGCCGAGGAAGGCGAGCAGATCGGCTGTGCGATCGCCCTCCGCTTTACCCTGCAACCCGGCGAAACCCGCCAGATCCCCGTTGCCCTGGCATGGGATTTGCCCGTGACAGAATTTGCCACTGGGGTGAACAACTACCGCCGCTACACCGATTTCTTTGGCACCGATGGCCGCAATGCGCGGGCGATCGCCTTCGATGCCCTGACCGAATACAAAACCTGGCAGCAGGCGATCGCCGCCTGGCAGCAGCCGATTCTCGATCGGCTCGACCTGCCCGACTGGTTCAAAATGGCGCTGTTTAACGAACTGTACGACCTGGCCAGCGGCGGCACCCTGTGGAGCGCCGCTACCGAGGCCGACCCCGTGGGCCAGTTTGCGGTGCTGGAGTGCATCGACTACCGCTGGTACGAAAGCCTGGATGTGCGCCTCTACGGCGGTTTTGCCACCCTGCTGCTGTGGCCCGAGCTAGAGAAAGCCGTGCTGCGCGCCTTTGCTCGCGCCATCCCCGCCCAGGACGATCGCACCCGCATCATCGGCTACTACGTCACCATGGGGCTAGAGCAGCCTCCGGCGAAGCGCAAGCTGAAAGGTGCGACGCCCCACGACCTAGGTGCCCCCAACGAGCACCCCTGGGCGCAGACCAACTACACCAGCTACCAAGACTGCAACCTGTGGAAAGACCTGGGCAGCGACTTTGTGCTCCAGGTTTACCGCGCCTACCAGTTCACTGGGGCGACAGATGTAGCCTTTCTCAAAGACTGCTGGCCAGCGGTGGTCGATACCCTGCAATACCTCAAGCAGTTTGACAAGGACGGCGACGGCATTCCCGAAAACGAGGGGGCTCCCGACCAGACCTTCGACGACTGGCAGCTGAAGGGCATTAGCGCCTACTGCGGCGGGCTGTGGCTGGGGGCAATGGAGGCTGCGATCGCGATCGCAGAAATCCTCACCGCCGCTGGTCTGGCCCCCGGCAACACCCCAATTTTGCTCAGCCAGTACCGCCGCTGGCTCGACAACGGCCTCAAGGCCTACCACCCCAAGCTGTGGAATGGCCGCTACTACCGCCTTGATACGGGCAGCGGCTCGGATGTGGTGATGGCCGACCAGCTCTGCGGCCAGTTTATGGTGCGTCACCTGGGCCTGGCCGATTTAGTTGAGGACGAATTTACCCTGTCGGCCCTCGATGCTATTTACGACGCCTGCTTTGTGAAGTTTAACCAGGTCGTTCAAAGCCAGGAACGGCCGCCTCAGCAAAAGTTTGAGGGAGCACAGCTGGGCAACTTTAGCGCCGCGACGCTGAAAATGGCGATCGGCGCGGCAAATGGTGTGTTGCCCGATGGCAGCCCCGAAGACCCCGACAGCACCCACCAGCAGGAGGTGTGGATCGGCATCAACTTTGGCCTGGCCGCCTTCCTTGCCCAGATGGGCAAGCGGGAAGAGGCCATGGCGATCGCCGAATCCGTCGTGCAGCAGATCTACGCTTACGGTCTGCAATTTCGCACCCCCGAGGCGATTACCGCCCTGGGGACCTACCGTGCCTGCCACTACATGCGCCCCATGGCGATCTGGGGTTTGTACGCTGTGTTAACCGCAGGTCGGAATTTCTAGGTCGGGCTAGGATGGAAGGCGACGCAGCAGCTTTCCTGTTGGATCGTTTTCATGTAGGTCTGTTCCCTATGGAAATTACGCTCAATATCGACGAAAAACTGCTTGAGGAAGCGCTGCAGCTCACAAAGCTCACCAGCCAGGAAGAGTTATTGAGTCTTGCCCTGCAGGAACTTGTCAAATCACGGCGTAAGAAGAACTTGCTCGACCTAGCAGGGAAAATTCGTTTTTCTCCCGATTTTGACCATAAAGCCCTGCGCGAAACTCGCCATGCTGCTGATTGATACATCAGTTTGGATTAGTGTCTTTCGCGATCGCAGCGGTCAAGTGCGCCAGCAGCTTGAAACTTTAATTGCCGCTCGCCAGGTCTTACTCAACCGATTCACTCAGCTGGAACTGCTTCAGGGCAGCTTAAATGAGCAAGAGTGGACAATTCTCTCGACTTATCTCGATGAACAGGACTACGTTGAGCTAACGGCTTCCTCTTGGCAAGCCGCTGCTCGTATTTACTATGATTTACGCCGTCAGGGGTTGACCGTTCGCAGCCCAGTTGACTGTTGCATTGCTCAATCTGCAATCGAAAACGATTTACTTTTAGTTCACAACGATCGCGATTTTGAAACCATTGCTCAAGCTAGACCGCTCCGCAACCTTCGCTTTCAGCCTTAAATCTTGTCTACCCAAAACTCAAGTCTAAGAATAACTCGCAAAAGAAAGTACACTTGAACTATATTTCTCGCCTTCCTTAACATCATCCATTTGTCCGTTTAATACCTACTCTCCGCCCATGCGCCCTGCACCTCCCGATCGCAAACTGCCCGACCCGCTGCCGCCGCGCTTTGTAGACCCCAGCGTTCCGGCTGAGCCTTGGCCTATCCCCACGCCCGTGCCGCCGCCGCCTCGTCGATCGCCCTTTCGGCCCATTCGCACGGTTTTTAACGCGCTGCTCGGTGGCGCGGTGCTGGTGGGCGTTGTGGCGGGGGTTGGGTTTTGGCGCTCGGGCGATCGCTTTCTCGAAGGCGTGCGCATTATGCTTACCCCGGCTCCGGCGGAGCCGCAGGTGGATGTGCGGTCCGTCGTCGTTCAGCAGCTGCGCGGGGCCAGCGAGCTAACCACGGCGATTTTTGCCATGGAGGCAGTGGTGCCAACCAAGAGCGATCGCACCCTGGCGGGCTACGTGATTGGTTCTACCAATTTGCTCTACATTGCCTACGGCGAGGTGCGGGCCGGAGTTGACCTGGCCGAACTCACCGCCGCTAACGTGCAGGTGACCGGCGACGATGCGATTCAGATCACCCTGCCGCCACCCAAAATTCTCGACAGCAAAATTGATCTCAGCAAATCAAACGTGTTTGACTACAGCCGGGGCTTTTTGGGCCTGGGGCCAGATGTGGCCCCCGAGCTGCAAGAGCGTGCCCAGCAGGAAGCCCTAATTAAAATAGAAGAAGCTGCCTGTAGTGAGGGCCTGCTGGCCGAGGCCAACCGCCGTGCCGAGGTCACTGTGGGGCAGTTGCTTGCCACCGCTGGGTTTGAAACCGTCACCGTCACCACCCAGCCACCGACTAATTCCGCCTGTGCAGCGCCTGCAAATAGCGATACAGTGTTACCGGGTTTAGCAGTACCCACTCCGCCCCCAGAACCCGGCCAATAAGGATTGTCATGCTAGAGCTGTACCAGTTTGAAGCCTCCTCTTTCTCCGAAAAGATTCGGCTGATTCTCGACTACAAGCAGGTGCCCTACCGCAAAGTCGAAGTAACCCCTGGTGTAGGGCAGGTTGAAGTGTTTCAGATGTCGGGCCAGCGCCAGGTGCCCGTGCTAAAAGACGGTGAGTTGGTAATTCCCGACTCGACCGCGATCGCGCTTCACCTCGAAAGMKSTYWCYYCGATCGCCCCCTGATCCCCACCGACCCCAAGCAAAAGGGCCTGTGCCTAGCACTAGAAAGCTGGGCCGACGAGGCGATCGTGTCTAAGGCCCGCGTTGTGATGGTCGGTGCCTTTAAGCAGCACCCCAACTTTCGCACCGCCCTGCTGCCCAGCTTTACCCCTGGCCCCCTGCGCGACCTAGTCGGCGCACTGCCCGGCGACATTTTGAACCTGGTGGGCACTGGCGTCGGCTTTGGCCCTGAGGATATCAAAGTAGCCACCGCTGGCCTGCGTCAGGATCTCGAAGCCCTGGTACTGATGCTGCAAAACAGCCCCTACCTACTGGGCGATTCGCCCACCCTGGCCGACTTTGCCGTGGCCGCCGCCACTATGTACCTCAAATTTCCTAGTGCCCAGTACGTCGATTTGCCCAGCGGCATTGGCGGCAAGGGCGTACCCGGCCTGGTGGACGTGCCCGAATATCAAGCCTTCTTTGCGTGGCGCGATCGCCTGTATGCTGAGTTCCGCGCCGCCCGCACCAATGTGCCCCCCGCCAGCCCTGGCAGCGGCCCTACCCCGATCAGCATTGACTAGGGTATGGCCAACGTTGCTGAGATTTTGGGACACGTTGTGGGCAGCGATGCCCTCTTCTCCCCCGATGCCCTTGATCTACCCGCACCCCTAACCCCCGAAGCCGTTGTCTGCCCCGCCACCGAAGCCGAGCTGGCGGCAGTGATGGCCTGCGCCAACAAACACCGCTGGCGAGTTATACCCTGCGGCAGCGGCAGCAAGCTGGCCTGGGGCGGCGTTGGGTCAGGGGTTGATCTCATTGTCAGCACCGCCCGGCTCAACCAGGTGATTGACCACGCGGTGGGCGATATGACCCTCACCGCCCAGGCTGGGGCAAAACTGGCAGATTTAGTGCCCACGCTGGCCCAGCACAACCAGTTTTTGGCCATCGACCCGGCCTACCCTGACCGGGCCACTCTGGGCGGCATTGTCGCCACAGCAGATACTGGTTCGCTGCGTCAGCGCCACGGTGGCCTGCGAGATATGCTGATTGGCATTTCTTTTGTGCGCTACGACGGGCAGGTGGCCAAGGCGGGCGGGCGAGTGGTCAAAAATGTAGCGGGCTACGACCTGATGAAGCTGCTGATTGGCTCCTATGGCACCCTGGGGGTGATTTCTCAGCTCACCTTTCGCCTTTATCCAAGGCAAGATGCCTCTAAAACCGTGGTGGTCACGGGGGCAGCGGGGAAAATGGAATCCCTGGTGACCGCCCTGCGCCTGTCGTCGCTGACCCCGGTGGCTCTAGACATCCTCTCGCCCGCCCTAAGTGCCCGCCTGGGCTATGGCGACACCTTGGCGCTGTTGGCCCGATTTCAATCCATTGCGCCGGGGGTAGAGGAGCAGGTAGGGGCGCTCTCGAAAATGGTGGGAGAGCTTTCGCTCATCGTGCTGGAGGGCGTAGAGGATGAACAGATTTGGGCTACGGTACGTGATATTTTGTTTCCCCAGGTCACAGAACCCCAAACCCCAGAATTCCAGGCAACCGTGGCCAAGGTGGGGGTGTCTCCAGCCAAGGTTACAGCCTGGCTCGATCAGCTAGCTTCTGGTAGCTTAGCTCGCCTGCACGCCGGCAGCGGCCTCGGAACCCTGCGCCTAGCGGAGGCGTCGGTAGAGGAAGTGGAAACCTTGCGATCGCGCTGCGCCGCCAACGGTGGCTATCTCACCCTGATTGAGGCCCCCCTCGCCCTAAAGCAGTCGGCCGAGGTCTGGGGCTACGGCGGCAACGCCCTGGGCGTTATGAAAGCCATCAAAGCTCAGTTTGACCCCCACCATCGCCTCAGCCCGGGTCGCTTTGTCGGCGGCATTTGAGGGATGAATTTCAGGGCTGCCAGCGGGGAGTGACCGAAACCTACGACCTCCAGCAAAACCAATGCAGCTGATCACGTTTTTGCTTCGGTCATCGTGGCTAACGGTCGCGATCGCCATTCTCGCTGGTGGGCTCAGCGGGGCGGGCAGCGCGCTCATGCTGGCCTCGATTAACGCCGCCATTAGCAACCCCGATCACAACACAGACCAACTTCTGCTGGGCTTTGTGGGGTTAGCAGTGCTCACGCTGATCGCGGGCAGTGGCTCCCAAATTTTGCTGGCGCGGCTGTCGCAGCAGGCTATTTACAGAATGCGGCTACAGCTGAGCCAGTGGATTTTGGCTTGCCCCCTGCGCCAGCTCGAAGAACTGGGGGCCAATCGCCTTCTGGCATCGCTGACGGATGATATTGAAGCGATCTCTAGCACGGTCATCAACATTCCCTTTCTGTGCGTCAATGCAGCGCTTGTGCTGGGCTGCCTGGGCTATTTGGCCTGGCTCTCCTTCGGGGTATTTTTGACCATTTTGGTGGTAATTGCGGTGGCGATCGCGATCGTCCAGCTCATGCTCAACCACGTCTATGCCCTGCTAAAACTAGCGCGCAACCAGCAAGATCTTTTGTTTAAGCACTTTCGCGCCGTTACCGACGGCATTAAAGAACTAAAGCTGCACACCGCTCGCCGCAACGCCTTTCTCAATGAGGATTTACATACCACCGCCGCTACCTTTCGAGACTATGAAATTCAGGCTGAAAGCATTGCCGCCGTTACCTTGAACTTCAGCGGACTGCTGTTTTTTGGCATTTTGGGCGTGCTGGTATTTGGGTTGCCGCGCTTTGCCGCTGTCACCACGCCCGTGCTGTCGGCCTATGCCCTCACCATTACCTACTTGGCCCGACCCATCGAAAGCATTATTTCAGTTTTGCCAGTGTTGAGCCGGGGTAGCGTAGCCCTTAAAAAAATCGAGGAATTGGGACTATCCCTCGCCCATCAGGCTGAGCGGCTGCCGTTAGAAACGCTGGCTCCGCACGCATTTCAGCGGCAGATTGAGCTGGTCGATATCACCCACACCTACCACACCGAGCGAGCAGGACAGTTTACCCTCGGCCCAATGAGCTTGTCGTTTCAACCCGGTGAACTAGTCTTTATTGTGGGAGGCAACGGCAGTGGAAAATCGACCCTGGCCAAGCTCATCGCAGGTCTCTACGCCCCCGAATCCGGAGAGGTACGCTGGGATGGCCGTGCCGTTACAGAACAGGACAACAATGCCTATCGCCAGCTTTTCTCTGCCGTGTTTTCAGATTTTTATCTGTTTGAAAGAATGCTCGGCATTCAGATGGATAATCTAGATGCCCAAGCCCAGCAGTACCTAGAGAAACTTCAGCTTGAACACAAAGTTGAGGTCAGCCAGGGAATGCTTTCAACGCTGAACCTGTCCCAGGGGCAGCGAAAACGACTGGCTTTACTGACTGCCTATCTAGAAGACCGCCCCATTTATCTCTTTGACGAATGGGCCTCCGATCAAGATCCGTCCTTTCGAGAAATATTCTACAAGCAGATTTTGCTGGAGCTAAAGCAGCGCGGCAAAACTGTCCTAGTGATTAGCCATGACGATCGCTATTTTTACCTTGCCGATCAGCTGATTAAGCTGGAGTATGGCCAACGAGTTAATGAGTCGTGAGTAAGTAGCCGCAATTTATGATGGGGGGTGTTATCGCTGGCACTTCCCCTTTAGCTACTACTTGATTGAACCTGCAATACGATCGCAAGTACGATCAGTAAGCCTAGTCAACCCTGAAGTTGAGAGAATTTTCGGCATCGGCGATCGTCTTCTTCATGTGTCGACTGGTGTTTTTAGCAATCACTTCGACAATTCGGTTAGCCATTTTGAGGTCGTTAATGCCAAGCTGCACCAGTCGTGCCCTCAGGGCGCTGTTAAACGCCGCAGCCAGGGCCGACTGCTGAAAGTGATGCGTGGCCAGGCGAGCATCCTGATCGCTCAGCTCAAAGATGCCCAGGGCTTTCATTTCGAGGGTAATCGTTTTAGCCTGGGGCGTACCGTCCTTAGCCGCCAGCCATTGCTCAACCTTGGGATGCTGCTTAACAAATTCTCGAAAGCTCTCCAAATATGCGGCCTGGCTGATTAGAGCAACAGACTGCGCCAGAGTGAGTTCTTTCTGGGTAGTTTCCAGATAAACCTGCAGCAGTCCGGGGCCAATCGGCAGGAAAGGTAGAGTTGACCCAATCAGCTTGCCCAGAGGAGAGTTAAGCGCGGCCAGCAGTGAGTCAAGCTGGTTCACCAATGGCGCTAGTTTTTGGAGATTGGGGCCTTCTTCTGCAAATACTTTGGCTAGACCCAACACGGCATCGGCGGCATCCACAGTGCCCTTGGCCCCCTCCGGCGGAGCCAGATCGCAGATGTCAGCGGTGAGAAAGCTCCAGAGGCGGGTAGCCATTAACGGTTCCTTAGAGACATTTTGGGTTGAGGAGAAGGATCCATTTCAAGCTCAGGTCAATTATTAGGCTGCGGTCCATAGCCATTGCCAGCATAGTTAGGACGTTTCAAAGGTTCTGGAGCGATGGCTAGATGCCCATTCGCTACCTAAGTTTTCGCCAATGACAGTCACCTATATCCTAAGCGAACTGGCCACCGCTGCACTTTGCCCTACCCAAGCAAGCACCGATGACCGTTGCCACTGGTGCTGAACATACTGTACCAGCCGATCGGGTACCTCATCGCCATTGGCGACCAGGCGATTGAGCATCAGCGCCAAATCGGTATCAGCAATACACCACTGGCTAAAAAGCGACAGGTGGTAGTCTTGAAGCAGGGCCGTTGCGGCCTCAAAAAGGTGCTCGACGGCAATGCGGGCGCTATCCGACAGAGGCGTATCGCAGGGCTGTTGAAAGATGACGGTTGTGGGGCGCTCGTCGCGCAGGGGCAGTAAATCGCTGCGTAGCCAGGCCTGAACCTGTCGCGCCCTGGCCCGATCGCCAGGCTGCTGCGGATAGAGAGCAGCATGGTTCGGCGGCGGAAAAACGTCCTCCAAATACTCCACAATTGCTGAGGATTCGGATAGGGAAAAACTACCATGCTCCAGCATGGGCACTCGACCCGTGAGGGAACGCCGTTGATAATCGGCCTGGCGGTTTTCCTGAGCCGCGAGATCGACGCCGATTAGTTCATGGGGCAACGCTTTCTCGTGGAGAGCCACAAACACCGACATGGCGTAGGGGCTCATGAACTGAGCGTCGACAAATAACCTCAAGGGGGACGGGCTCATACTGTTCACCTAAACACATTGCAGATCGCGGTTCAACTAAGATTGTGGCCCCAATGGCCGTCCCCAAGCGCCCTCGCTAGCGCTTCAAAATCCAGTTCACCAGGGGAATGGCGGCCTTGGCAGGCAGCGGCTGAATGGCGAAACGAAAGGGCAGCAGCAGCATGACGGGCCGACCGCCGCGATCGCTGAAGGGCTTGAGCTGCACTACCAGGTCGAGGGCGTAGTTGCGCAGGGGCGCTTTGAGGTTGACCATTTTCGGTACGTCTATCACCGGGGCGGCCTGCTGCAGCACCTGGGTATCGGCGCTGCGGCCAAAGCAGTCTTCGCTGGTGACAACGGTGCTGAGGTACTGGTTGGGGTTGACCACGCTGGCCACCTGGGGCAGGGCCAGGTCGAGGCGCATGCCGGGGGTCTGGCGAATCACCCGGCGAATTTCGTTGGTCATGCGGCTGATGGAGCTGCGATCCCAGTCGATGATCACCTGAAGGGCACTGCTTTGGTTGACGACCTGCACCGTCAGACCCATGATGGGCTGCAGCGGATGCGGCCCCTGGGGCAGCACCTGCATCACAATTTGCCCAATTTGGGGCGTCTCGGGCTGGTCTTCAGGGGGGGCAAGGCTGCGGGGTTCGGGCAGCACCAGCCGCAGCGAGACGGCTTTACCCAAAGGCTCGACCCCAGCCAGCACCTCAGCAGAAGTTTCGTCAAACCCCTGACGCACCATCTGCGATCGCACTGCGCTCTCCAGGCTGACGGCATCGGGCACCAGCACCACCTGGTCTTCTAACTCCTCCTCAATGGACAGCGCCATCTGATAGACCACGTAGCCTATACAGATGAAGTACACAGTCAGAATGAGGATATCGATCTCCATACGGGTGTCAGAAGGGGCGGGGTTAAAAGAGGGTGCAGCCGGTGAGTCTAGCGATAAAGGGGCAATTTTCCCAAAAACGCTGCGCGAACTCGCCTGCGACAAGGCCACAGAGCCTCAGGCATCGCTTTAGGGTAACACCGATAGCCGCGCTGCAAGCGGAGAAAAAGCCCCCTTTATCAGCGCCTCACGCCGGTAGGGCAAAGGCGCTTTGCTTCACCAGACAAAACGGCCCCATCTTCGGCCCCCAGGTGGTTTTGCCGGTCTCAGGATCAATGCCGCGATCGTTCATTTTGAACACCAGCGGGCTACCGGGGGCCGACGACTCGGGACCAATGTCAAAGGCCAGCCGCACGTAGGAGGTAACGCCATTGGCGGTAAAGGTGCACAGACTATCGCCCGGCAGCCGAGCGCTGTAGGTCTGTCCGTCGGGCTGGCGCTCAATGGCAAGCCCACAGGTAGGCAGGTCGATCAACTCCTGACGGCTAAGACTGGCCAGGCGCTCAGGTTGGGTAGCACCACCCAGGTAGGCACCTGGGTCGGGCAGGGCGTAGTACTGACCCCAGAGGCCGTTTTCCTTGGTCGTCAGGTGCAGAATGCGCTGCCGGTAGGGCGGCTTGCCAGCGGTGACGCCAATCTGCTCGATGAAAAAGCCGTAGCCCTCGTCAAAGATGGGCTTAGGCAGGGGCCGCAGCCACAGCCGCAGGTGCAAATACCAGGCCGGGTCGGCCAGGGACTGGGAACGATTGTCAAACTCTCCGGCTAAGGCGGTGGCCAACGGTTGCAGCTGGGCCTCGATCATAAGTCTTTGCCTGCATTGCTTCAGCCCTGATGCTACCGGAAAGTGGGGCTACAGCGATTGCCACCTGGGTTAGGACAGAACAACAGCGGCATACCTAGAGTGGCGGTTGCGCTCCAGCTAGTCTCCCAGCCTGGGCTGAGGTGCCTGATGACGGCCTCAACTAGCCGACCAGCACTATAAGCTGAGGCGGCTTACTTGAGCAGGGGCACCCCCGTGGGCGGCGTAAAGGTAACGCTGGCGGGGGTAATCGTATCGGCCTGAACCCCCAACAAAATAGCCTCGGTAGAAACCTGACCCAGGGGCGTGGTGATCTGCACGTGGGTATCGGCCCCTACCTGCACAATGTTCAAGAAGGGCAGCAGGTCGCCACCCGCAAACAGGGGCTGGGAGGCAATCAGGCTAAGGTCGAGGCGATCGCCCTCGGCCGCATTGAAGTCGAGGATGGTGTCGGTGTCGGTGCCGCCACCCACCAGCGGGTCGTAAGCCCCTGGGCTATTGAGCCGAAAGACATCGGCCCCCGCTCCGCCCACCAGCGTATTGGCCCCACCCCCACCGTAGAGAATGTCGTTGCCTGCGCCGCCGACCAGCAGGTCGTCACCGACCCCACCCTCGATCGCATCGTCGCCGTTACCCCCAAACAGGCCGTTGTTGCCCACTCCACCCACCAGGGTATCGTTGCCGGAGCCGCCAAAGGCGAGATTGTGGCCCCTGCCGGTCAAAATCAGGTCGTCGCCACCAAAGCCCAGGAGGGCGTTGTCGGCGGCGGTACCAATCAAAAAGTTTTTGCCGCTGGTGCCCTCTACCAGGGCAAACGTGCGCGAGGAGGGCGAGGTGCTGGCTGTGCCTCGCCCGCCCAGGCCCCCTGGTGTGGCCGTAAACAGTCCGTCGAGCGCCGTCGAGAAGAGGTCTACGGGTTCGCTCACGGCCCTCAGGCTGCCCTCCGCCAAATTCACCTGGTACAGTCTTGGGCTGCCCGCCGAGCGCCCGTAGAAAAAGACGTTGTCTACGGTGACGATGGTTGAAGACTGGCTCACTGGGGCCAGCGTGGCCCCAGCGGACAGCGCCGTTGCGCCCAAACTAGAATACGCAGCGCTACCGACGGTATCCCCAGCAGCGCTGGCCTGTTTAACTGAACCGCTTGATCCCACAACACTAGAGGGTGCTGCCGGAGGACTATCCTCAGCCTCACTGGTATCTGAACCACCGGCATCGAGATGACCGAAAGCTAGGTTGTCAGAGATCACGGGCCCTGGTGCGGCGGGAGTTTTAGACGGGGGAACAAATAGGTCAGTCATGGCAACACAGGGGCAAACAGCATGGCTTCAGGGCTGGGCCATCGACGTTAACCAAAGCTTTAACAATGGGCACCAGCTTCTATCCCTGATTCTGGCGCTGGCGCATTTATCCGGAAAATTTTGGTTGGTAGCGTCACGAACAATTTAAGCAATGGGCAGCGCGGTCAAGATTACGTAAATCTACGGTGAAGCGTATGTTACATGATTGAGGCTCACACTACTCGGTTTTTAACGGCCAGTTTGCAAAGGAACCGCAAAACTGAGGCAGAGTTAGCCGACTAATGCCCTGGGTCGCCATCGCCCGATCGGCCGCCGTATTGTAGCCCCAGTCGGCCAAAAACAATCCTACATCGCCCAGGTCTGGCTGGCGCTGAACCGCCTGCAAAGCCTTGAGCCGGTCTTCTACAAACCAAATGGTTTGCCCAGCCTGAGAAGATTTGATCAGCCGCAGAGTTTCGTACTTGGGACGCTTGACCTCTTTGCCCAAAATACGGTCGCCCGGCTCCGGCCCCAACGGTCCATCGCCAGGCAGCGCAATGCCCCCCTGGATCAGTAATTGCTGAATAAATCGCCCTTCTTTGGTAGAAATTATTACCAGCTCAACCCCATCTGCGATCGCCTGCTGCAAACGGTCGACCACGCCGGGGTAAAACCGCTGGTAGCTGAGCCAGTCGTCAATGTTGGTATGAATCCAGCGATCGCGCACGCTATCGACCGCCTGCCCCAGGGCCTGAGGTTCTACCTTCCCCTGCTCTAGCAGCTGCGGCACAATCTCAGACCAGCGCTCCAAAATCTCCTGGTCAGCAATACCCGTCATCAGCCCGTAGAGCACCAGCGGCATCTCCCAGCCCGTTTCTACCACCGGGCGCAGGGGGTAAAATCGCTCGGCCAACCCCTCCGGCGGTGCCCCTGCACTCGGCTCAAACACATCGGTATAGGCCCGCCAGGCGGTTTGAAAATACTCCCGCAGCCCGTCGCAGACCACACCGTCAAAATCGAGCGCCAGGATATCGGGGGAAGCCATTGGAGAAGGAGGTTAGGGGATAGGGAATCAGCTATCAGGTTTAAGGTATCAGGTGCCGGGTTTTAGGTGTCAGGTTCTGCCGTAGATCTTACCCCTCACCTCTTGAACCTGAAACTCACCTATCCCCTTTCTCCCTATGGGAGACGCTAGCGCGAACAACTTCGCTCAGGGACCGTCAACCCTTCGACTTCGCTCAGGGACCACCTTCGACTCCGCTCAGGAACCATCCACTCATCCCCTTCGACTCCGCTCAGGGACCGTCCACCCATCCACCCATCCACCCATCTACACCTACACCTCCGCCTGCTGACGAATCAGCTGCTGCACCGCCGTCAGCGCCCGGTTCAGCTCTGGGCCTCGGTAGGTGGGGTGTTGCTCAAAGGCCTGCTGTTCTTGCTCTAGCATCAGCACGTCTTCGCGCACCAGTCGCCGCAGCACAAAGCTGGCCGAGTTGGTAAACGATCGCTTTACAAACCGCCGCACCGCTAGCGGGGTTTTATGCAGCCTCGGAAACCGTTCCAGGGAGGTAAAGTGCAGCAGGTAGGCGCGGGTGTGGGTTTCGCTAACCGGACAAAACAGGCAGTAGATTTTAAAGTCATCGCCCAGGGTCGACTTCCAGTGGGGGTAGTGGTAGTAGACATCGAGCGGCTCGGGGTGCAGCTTACGCAGGGATGGAATGATCAGCTGAGACGCCGACCAGATTTTGTCGATGCGGTAGTAGCTCTCGGCGTCGTAGTGGGCGTGGACATGGGCCTCGTCGGCCTCTAGCCCGGCCAGCACTGGGTTAGCCCACACCTGGGCACCGCCGTGCAGGTGGCCGTGGTACATGTCCATCAAATTCTCAATTAAGAATGAGTAGTGGGCCTGCACGTCGATGGTGGCCACTGAGCCGATGAAGTTGAGGTGCTCCCACTCGGGTACAGCCAAGGGCAAAACCTGCCCGGCCACAGCCACTTCGCCGGGGAAGATCCAGATAAAGCCGTCCCGTTCTTGCACGGGGTACTGCCGCAGGGTGCAGGTGGGCAGCTTTTGCTGGGGTTCGAGGTAGGGCACGTGGGCGCAGCTGCCGTCGGGGCCGAACTGCCAGCCGTGGTAGGCACAGACCAGGTTGTCGCCCGCCACGGTGCCCTCGCTGAGCTTGACCTGGCGGTGGGGGCAGCGATCTTCGACGGCGATCGCGGTGCCCGCGCGATCGCGGTACAGCGCGATCGGCTGGTGCCACAGAGTGACCGCCAGGGGTTTATCCTTCAGCTCCTCACTCTGGGCCACCACGTACCAGTGGTTGAGGTTGATGCCCAGCTCGCGCAAAGATCGTTTGGGGGCCAGCCTCGTTTCTGGGACTGAGGAATCTTGACCGCCGCCCAAATCAGGCTGTTCAAGGGTTGTGACCGCTGCGCTCTCTAATCCGTCCATCTCACACCTGCCCTATGGCTGAAGACAATCTACCGATGCCGGGAATGCTCCCTAAATTTTTAGCACCCCTTCGGGGTTGACCGAGAGAATGGGGCGGCGCTGCACCCCTTCGCGCTGCAAAATCGCGTTGGCCGCCAGCAGACCACTGCTCACCGCCCGCTCCATTAGCCCGCAGGGAAAGGGCATCCGTACCCAGTCGCCCGCAAACAGCAGGTTGGCGGCGGCGGTAGTGGTTTGGGGCCGGTTGGCAAAGCTGCCGGGGGGAAAACCCGCAAAGTTCTTTTGGTTGACTAACTGCCGGTGCAGCACGGTCGCACCCTTCAGCTCGGGCACAACTTCGTACAGCTCGGCCTCAAAGGTGCTGAGAATATCGGCCTGGGTGGGAAAGTCTTTTTCTTTGTAGCAGTAAGCGTGTAGCTCGACGACGCTGCCCCCGGTGCGATCGCTCCAGGCAATATAGTCGTCTTGAATGCGGTGGTAGAGGGTAATGCTGTCGGTGAGCTGGTAGCCCGAAAGCGAGGTAAACCAGCTGTGCTGCCAGTCGAAGTCGCGATCGAACCAAAAGCGGGCCACGGCAAAGGGGTCGGCCACTCGCAGCTCGTCCACCTGGGCCACCAGGGTCGGTTCTACCTCGCCCTCCGAGAGGGCAAATAGGGCCTTAATACCGGGGATATCGGCGGCCATCACGTAGTAGTCGGCGGTCAGGTCGTGGGCCACATTGGCCTCGGCGTTGGCGTCAGTGGCCACTAGCTGGATGCGATCGCCCTGCCGCTGCAGCACTTTAAACGCCGTCAGATTTTCCCGCGCTGGACCAGCCAGCACGGCACCATCACTGGCGTAGGCGGCCCCGTGGCAGGGGCAGAGGTAGCCGTCTGCTGTGGTAGTAACCTGGCGCTGCACACTACAGCCCTGGTGGGTGCAGGTCAGCGACAGCGCTGTTTTAGCCCCCGGTGCCACCGAGTAAACGCTGTCTCCGGCCCCAAAGTATTCCATTGTCTCTGAACTCAGCAGCGGGTTGCGCTCGACCCAAAAGGGCACCGGGTTAACCGCAACGCTGCCATTCTGGTAGGTGACCCCGGCCACTTTGCCGCCCTGCCAGTTGACCTGGCTCACGGTCACCCCCGTCAGCACCTGACCACCATTGGCTTTGATCGCCGCCACCATGGGGTCAACCAGCGATCGCCCCATATCCTGGCAGGTGCCGTTAAAAGCCAGCCCCTCGGGGTTGCCAAAGAAGTAGAAATGAAAGAACTGCATTAGCTCCCCGGCGCTGAGCACGTCGGGGGCATTGAGACTCGACTTGGCGAAGGGCAAAAAGTAGAGGTCGTACAGCCCGCGGGGAAAGTCGTTGCCCACCCACTCGGTCACCGACAGGTTGTCGAGGCGCTGGTAGGTCTGGGGGTTGCGGAAGCCGGTAATTTCTCGAAACACCTGGAGGTGCTTGAGGTGCGTCAGGTTGATGCCCCACTCCAGTCGGTTCGACGACGAAATGGCCAGATCGACGATGTTCCACGGAAATGCCGAGTTGCTGGGGCGAAACACTTCGGGGTCGTAGTGGTTTTTGTAGACCAGCGAATAGTAGTCGAGGGATTTGAAATTTTGCTGAATGCTGAGCTCGTCGACCAGGCTAAACAGGTTGTAGTACTGCGGAAAAAAGCCGTGGAAGCCGTGCTCCATCATGAAGTGATCGTCGCCCACCTGGATGGGCCAGCTGGCAATTTTGCCGCCTAGCTGGGGCGATCGCTCTAACAGCGTAACCGCCACCCCGCGCTGGCTCAGCTCGTAGGCCGTCGCCAGCCCCGCCAGCCCGCCACCCACAATAATGGCCGAGGTCGATCGCCCCACCTGAGCGGGCAACTCCAGGCGATCGCGCTGAAACACTGTGGGCTGGGGCTTGCTGAGGCGCGAATAGCTCAGCAGAGCCGCAATACCTCCTACACCAAAGAGCTTGAGGACGTTACGACGGGCCAGGGTTTGGGCAAATAGCCCCTCTAAGGATTGACTCATCTGGGGTTTTAGCGTTGCTTAGGTCAAACTCGCCTAGGAAGTACTTCCGAGGGTGTGTGGAGAGCGACTTGGGCATTACGGTAACACAGCTTCGCGGCCAGGGGAGGGGCATCCAGGGCTCCCGGCCAGAGGAGGTTGGATCCCACGTGAAACCTGTTAAAGACTGTAGTATTAAGTTGCCTTTACAGTCTACTCATCTTGATGAAATACGTGCGAGAGACCCTAGCGGTTGCCCAGCGCATCTTGGTTGAGCTGGGGCGGCGGCGACGGAGCCTGATTTTTTGGGCTATTTTTCCGGTGCTGCTGCTCATCCTCAACAGCCTGATCCTGCAGGAGCGGCTGCAAATTTCCCTGGCCGAGGCCTATACCCAGGCGGCTCCCTCCACCCTGGTCGGGGCAGCGCTATTCTTTAGCGGACTGGGGGGCAGCGTAGCCACAGTCGTGTCTGAGCGCGAGCAAAAGACGCTGAAGCGCCTGTTTCTCTCGCCCCTAAGTGGGGTGTCGTATTTTTTGGGCATTTGTTTGGCCTACGGGGCGATTGGGCTGGGGCAGATGGCGCTGGTCTACGCGATCGCCCTCTTCTACGGGGCCAGTCTGGGCGGCAACCCGCTGGCCAACCTGCTGATTGTGCTGCTCAGCATTGCCGCCTACGTGGGGGTGGGGTTTGTGCTGGGCACCCAACTCGCCCGCCGCACTGAAGATGTCAACGCCCTGATTGCCGCCTTTGGCATTCCGCTGATGATTTTGGGGGGCACCTTTTTGCCCACGGCGTTTTTCCCCGACTCCCTGGCCCAGCTTACTCAGTTCAATCCCATCTACCACATGATCGAAGCTCTCTCCGGCGTCGTCGTGGAGGGCAGCACCCTGGCCGAGGTTGGCCCTCACGTGCGCTTTCTGGGTCTGTTTGCCGTGGCTATGGTAGTGGCTGGTTGGTTATCGTACCGCCGCATGGTGCAGGTCGAGCGCCAGCTGTAGGGGCGGCTCAGCCCCGCTTGACGGGCCGAAGCGATACAGTAATAGGCATGTCGGCTCGATGAGGTTGCCGCTCTGTGTATTGGCGGTGCCTTGCTAAACCAAATTCAAGTCCACGTGTGGAGTTTAGCCGATAGGAAAACCCTAAACCCCAAGCTGGGCTTGGCCTAGAGGAGAACTGCTAAGCGTTGTGAGTGCTAGCCTACCCGTTTTGATTGTTGTTCACCAGTCCACCTCTAACCCGGGCCGGGTGGGGGATGTACTGCAAGCCCTGGGGTTTACCCTCGACGTGCGCTGCCCAGCCCTGGGGCAGTCACTGCCCGCCACCCTAGAGGGCCATAGTGCCGTCGTGGTCTTTGGCGGCCCTATGAGTGCCAACGACGACCACCTAGACTTCATTCGTCAAGAACTCGACTGGATTGCGATCGCGCTGGCCTCAGACAAACCCTACCTGGGCATTTGCCTGGGAGCACAGCTGTTGGCCCGCACCCTGGGGGCATCGGTAGTGTCTCACCCAACGGGCCAGCGCGAAATTGGCTACTATCCCATTGTGCCTACCCCAGCTGGTCAAGAAATCTTGCCCGGTCCGCTGGTGGTCTATCAGTGGCACCGGGAGGGGTTTAATCTGCCTGTGGGCAGTCAGCTGCTGGCCACAGGCTCTCTGTTTCCGCACCAGGCCTTTCGCTACGGACGGCGGGCCTACGGTCTCCAGTTTCATCCCGAAACTACCGCCGCCATAGTTAACCATTGGACGACCGAAGGAGCCGACCATCTCACCAGCCCAGGGGCCCAGGCGCGAACCCACCATATTAGCCAGCACCGCCTTTACAGCCCAGCCGTGGAGCACTGGTTACGCCAGTTCCTAGCCGAATGGATCGGCGTTACTGGCAACGCCGAGGTAGTGTGGGGGCAGTATCACCCCCTGCATTCCCCCGGCCCGGCCCAAAGTCCAGCCCAGGGTAGTGGCCAGAGCACAACCACCGACCACCGCCAGCCGCCCACCATGACCGAAATCGGCTAGCACAGCACGGCTCAACTAACCACGAGGGAGAACACAACGGGTGAAAATTGGCGTAATTGGCACTGGGTTGATGGGGTCACCGATGGCTCTCAGACTGCTGTCGGCAGGCCACCGCGTATGGGTGTACAACCGCAGCCCGGAGCGGCTGAAGCCCCTAGAGCTAGCAGGGGTTACGGTCTGCCCCAGCCCCCGCACCCTGGCAGAGGCGGTAGAGGCCGTGATTCTTATGGTGACCAATGGCGATGCGGTGCGATCGCTCCTCGACGACATGGGTCTGCAAGATTACGAGGCGTCCCGCCCGTCCCCCCTGAGCACCTGCGCCATCATTCAAATGGGCACCATTGGCCCCGCCGAAAGTCAGGCCCTGGGCCAGAGCGTAGCCGAGGTAGCAGGCACCTACCTAGAGGCACCGGTGCTGGGCAGCATTCCCGAAGCTAAAAACGGCAAACTCATCATTATGGTGGGGGCCGAAACTGAGGCTTACCAGCGCTGGCAGCCCCTGCTGGCCTGCCTGGGCAGCACCATCTACCACGTCGGGCCGGTGGGCAGTGCTGCCACGCTCAAGCTCGCCATGAACCAGCTAATTGGTTCCCTCACTGCCGCCTTCGCTCAAAGTCTGGGGCTGGTTCAGGCCGCTGGCATCGATGTCGATACCTTTATGGCGGTGGTGCGCCAGAGCGCCCTCTACGCCCCCACCTTCGACAAAAAGCTGCACCGCATGCAGACCCGGCAGTTCGCCGACCCCAACTTCCCTACCAAGCACTTGCTGAAGGATATGAGCCTGTTTGTAGCCGCCGCCGAGGCCGCCGGGCTGCAGGCCCTGCCCGCCGAGAGTGTGCGACAGCTCGTTGACCAAGCGGTCGAGGCCGGATTTGCCGACGATGATTACGCGGCCCTCTTCAATATTGTTAGCCCTCTATCCGATTCTGATTAGGCCAAAAAGCTGGGGGCAAAGCCCTGCCTTTACAACGCAAAAATCGTTGGCGTTGCTGGGATCAGGTACGAATTAAAACTGCAACGTCCTTTGCAGGAGTAAACGGCCGTAAAGCCTTCGGTTTGGCTGCGCCTAGACCCTACCCAAATTTATGCTTCAGTTCAGCAACATCAATTTTTGATCAAATGTTAAGGGTTCCAACGTTCCATGAAGCGTTACCCGAAATTTTTAGCCAAACTTGGGTATCTTTTATTGCGATCACCGAAAACCACTACTGAGCCGCCCCTCAAGTCGTAGGCATCGGTACCGCCTTGCCCAAGCCCCCATTTTCTAAATTGCAGGGAGAATGCTTGAAGATTGTGCTGTCAGCCTGTGCGTGTGGGTGTGACAAAAGTTTGTTCAAACCTGCGCGAAATTAATGTTGTCACCGAGGCATCCTTGTGTAAAATCGTGAGCAATATCTATGTGCCCTAGCGCCCCTAAGGAGGTGAGACTTGATGACGGTTAGTGTTCAACCGAGTTTGATCCGGTTTTTACAGGACGATTTAGCTATTTCGGCAGCCTCTATCCAGGTTGCCCTAAAGCATAGCGAGCAAGACCCTGGGCCATTGCCCATGATTCTTTGGCAGTACGGTTTAGTGACCCTAGAGCAACTAGAGCAAATCTATGACTGGATGGAAGCGGCTTAGACCCACGGCACCCTGCCCCAGCAAACCCTCACCAAGTAACAAGAGGCCCAACCGATAAGAGGCGTAGCACCAGCTGCGCCTCTTGTTTATTTGTAGACAACGACTCCGCTGCTAGGCAGATTCTTTAAAAAGCTGGTTTCCAGTGCGCCTGGAAGCGGTGGTTGGGAGATTTGCCGCTGTAGGGTTTAACTTTTCGAGTTAATTTTGGGGTAGCTAGATTACCCCCTTGGAGCTAGGAATCAAATGCGCCCGCCGAGGGTCGACCTCGGTAGCCATGCGCATAGCTCGGGCAAAAGCTTTGAAGGTAGCCTCGATGATGTGGTGTGAGTTAATGCCGTCGAGCTGGCGAATGTGCAGGGTCATTTGGCTGTGGTTGACCACGGCAACAAAAAATTCGCGCACCAGCTGGGTGTCGTAGGTGCCCACCCGCTGGGTCGGAATCTCTAGCCCATAACTGAGGTGGGGGCGGCCCGAAAAGTCGAGCGCCACCTGCACCAGCGATTCGTCAAGGGGGGCAACGAAATGGCCAAACCGGGTAATGCCCTTGCGATCGCCCAAAGCTTGGTGCAGCGCCATCCCTAAGGTAATGCCCACATCCTCATTGGTGTGGTGGTCGTCAATCTCAATATCCCCCGTAGCCGCTACCTCCAGGTCGATCAATCCGTGGGAAGCAATCTGGTGCAGCATGTGATCCAAAAAGGGAATGCCCGTTTTGGCGCTGCACTGTCCGGTACCGTCTAAATTTAGGCTCACCTGTACATCGGTTTCGCCAGTCGTGCGGCTGACGCTGGCGCTGCGGCTGGGGTAAGTCAGGCTGGCACCGGAGGCCGCTAGGGGACGATCTTGGGTTTGCATGGCAGTTTAACGGGTTAAACCCCTGATCATAAACGACCACTGAGCCAGCCAGGGCATTGAAATAGCCACCTGCACGACACAAAATTTCAACCGCAGCACCCTCTCTATGCATACTGCGGTTGCTCTACTCACCCCATTTCCCCCTACGGGAGACGCTAGCGCGAACGAACCCGCTCAGGGAACCCCGCCTACTCGCCTACCCGTCCACCCATCTACCAAAAACCAACGCCCCCTTAACCACCGGGAAACGTTTTCAAATGGGCCTTGGCTTGCAGGGTCATGTGCTCTTTCTGCACGTCAATGCGCTCGACCTGAAAGGTCATACCGCTGAGGCTAAACTGGCGCAGGTCGAGCAGGTCATTCGCTGCCGCGAGCAGGCTTTGGGTGAGGGGTTCCGATGTGTTGTTTGGTTCCATCTGCACATCGTTGAGCATCAGCTGGTAGCCCTGGGCGTCGACGGCGGGGACCGCGCTAAAGGCGACGTGCTGCTGTTCCCCCGAATCCAGCTTCAGAATGTCGGTTGCGATCGCCACTCGTCCTTCGCCAGGTAGCGAAACCTGAACCTGCTGAATTTTCATCTGCACTGGGCGATCGTCCAGTTTCACCTCCAGATTTTGCAGCTTTTGCTGAATGTAATCAGAATTGCAGGCCCGCTCAATGTCAGCCTCGGTTAGCTTGGCGGCCATTGCGGCATTGGTGGGGCGGGTTAGCTCAATGTTGCCAAAGGCCGCTTTGATCGGGTCAATGGCCATACCGTCGGTTTGCACCCTCAGTTCTTCGGTGCGCAGGTCACCCTTGATGACCAAACCCTGCCCCTGAATATCTGCCGACTCCACTTCCCCCTGCAACAACGCCCCTGGGTTGGTGCGAATTTCGGCTTCCAGGCTTTCCACTGAGTCGAGCTGGGTAGATAGCCCCATTTCGACAGCCTTGCTGAGCGCCTGCTCTCCCAAATCTGAATTGCCCTTGGCCATGATTAGTATCTCTGTATACGCTTGAAGCCCTCAGTCTAGATGGCCCGCAAAGCCTTTAAGCTCCATCGTGGTGGGGGTTTTGGGCGTCGACAAGAGTTTGCTTTAGGAAGATCAATTAATCTTTCTTAATGAGTAGCCCAAGCTGCGATCGGCGTGGCAGCAGCGCGGCCCTATTGCTCCGCAGTGCTTTGCGAAGGGCGATCGCTGGCAAAGACAACCAGCCGATGGAGATACAGCGGCGTGGGATGACCGACTACAGGGCAGCTAAAAGGGTGTCGTGGGTGATGTCGCCCGTGACGAAGGCATCCCCTAGACCCTTAGGCATAACAAAGCGCACCTGACCGTCCTCTACTTTTTTATCGCCCTGGAGCAGCGCCAGAATATCGTCGGCGTTTAGCTGCGCGGGTATTTGAGTAGGTAGCCCCGCTTTTTCGATCAGCTTGAGCTGGCGGGCTTCTTCCGCCGCTGTCCAGTAGTTGAGGGCAGTAGCAATTTTGCCAGCGGCTACCATGCCGATCGCCACCGCTTCACCGTGATTGACGCCCCGGTACTGCATCAGGCTTTCAACGGCGTGGCCAATGGTGTGACCATAGTTGAGAATGGCCCGCCGCCCCGCTTCTTTTTCGTCCTGAGAGACTACCTCAGCCTTAGCCTGGCACGATCGCGTCAGAATAGTGTGCAGCAGCTCGTCGCCCAGGTAGCGGTACTGGTCCAGTCGGGGGGCCGCCTCCAGGGTTTCAAACAGGGCGCGATCGCGAATCACGCCGTACTTGATCACCTCGGCCATCCCAGCGCGAAATTCTCGCGCCGGCAGGGTCTTGAGCACCAGCGGGTCGATCATGACCAGGCGGGGCTGGTGAAAGGCCCCAATTAGGTTTTTGCCCTGGGGATGGTTAACCCCAGTTTTGCCGCCAATAGAGGCATCGACCATCGCCAGCAGCGAGGTGGGCACCTGCACCACGCTCAGCCCCCGCAGCCAGGTGGCGGCAGCAAAACCCGTCATATCGCCAATCACGCCGCCGCCCAGGGCTACCATCGCCGACTTGCGCTCCAGGTGAAAGCCCAGGGCCGCATCGTAGATCTTTTGAATCGACCCCAGGGTTTTGTAGCGCTCTCCAGCCGGCAGCAGGCAGGTCTCGACGGCGTAGCCAGCCTCGGTGAGGGAGGCGAGGGCGCGATCGCCATACTGCTTAAAAATGGCCGGGTTAGATACCAGCAGCAGCTTTTGCCCTGGCTTCACCAGCGGCGCTCCCCCCGCCAGCCAGCTACCCAAATGGTCAATACCCCCAGTGGCAACCACCACCTCATAGGGGTTATTCGGCAGCGGCACAGGAATGACAGATTTCATGAAAATAGCCAGGCGACGGATAGGGTTGTTTAAAAACTTTAGCCGCTTTGGGCAAAGGAAGGTGAGATAAGGAAGGTGAGAGGATGAGGAAGGGAGAGTGCAAAATTCAAAATTCAAAATTCAAAGCGCAAAACCAAAGGTTTCTCGTTCAAAGACGCTGCGCGTAGGCGAAGCCAGTCCGAAGGACTTACAAATTTTGAATTCTCAACTTTGAACTTTGAATTCATCCACCCACCCACCCATCCACTCGCCTACCCGCCCACCCATCCCCCCACCCCCCTCTCCCCACACTTCCCCCGCCGTGGTTCAATAATAGAGTCGTAGCTGTTGTGGAGAGAGCGTTATGGGCGGTGTAGTTGCCTACGTAGTATTTTTGTCGGTCATGGTGGGCACAGCCCTGGGGCTGTACTTTGGCCTGCGAGTGACTAAGCTGATTTAGATGCTGCTGACTGAGCCATCCAGCCCGGTGCCAGGTAGGTGACGGCCTGTAGGCAGCCCAACAGCAGCCAGCCCAAAATATTGATGCGGCCATCGTAAAAGGCCAAATCAAAAAAGGCGAAGGCTGTGGTGCCGCCAAAGCCAGCCAGGTAGCCGCCGAGCAGAGCCAGAGTATCGTCCGGGAGTGGGGTGCAGATCACCAGGTAGGTGCTGCGCCCCACGACCCATCCCACTAGCCCGGTAAACCCAAGAGCAACGGGCAATCCGGCTTCGGCGGCGAGCATGAGCCACAGGTTATGGGCATGGGGCAAAAAATCGCCCGCCACTGGAAAATCGGCTGGGTCGTAGAGCAGCTTAAAGGTGCCCAGGCCGCTGCCAAACCAGGGGTGGTGAGGAATCATCTCTAGGGCCAACTGCCAGACGCTAAAGCGCAATGAGACGGTGGCAAAGGCCTCTGGCAGGGAGCGCCCACCCACGCCCCAAAGGAGGGCGCTGATGAGCATAAGTGCGATCGCCCCCAGCCCAGCCCAAAGAATATAGCGATAGGGCCGCAGCAGACCGCCAAACAGCAGCAGCTGTAGTCCGGCAATTAACAGCCCATTGCGCGACCCAGAGCAAAAAATACCCACCAGTACCAGGGCTGTGGCACCGCATATCCACAGGCCCTTAGCCCTGAGGTCACGGCGGCTGAGGTAGTAGGCGCAAAGGCCCAGCCCCAGACCAAACACAATTACCATATAGTTGGCGAAGGCATTGGGGTGGCCAAATACCGCGCTGGCCCGCTGGCCGTAGTCGGTCTTGAGGTACAGCCACTGTAGCCAGGGCGAGCTGCCCCAGCGGCTGAGGCCACCGGGCGATCGCAGATAAAACTCGGCCACCGCCGCCAGATTGATCGGAATAGTAGCCACCAGCAGCGTTACGCTCCAGCGGTGGAGGGTTTCTAGGGGTTGCCTAAAGGTGGGTAGGGCGACGGCAATCGCCGCGTAAAGGACAAAAAATGGAATAAAGTTCAGCGCCTGGAGGGCCGACTCGCCTGGGGCTTGCGATAGCGCAACGCTAACGCCAAGCCCCAGGGCCAGCCACACCCAGCCCTGAATATACAGCAGCCGCCAAATCTGTCGGTGCCAGCGGCCCAGGCTGACAATTAAAAAGCTGCCTAGCGTGGCGATCGCCCCATAGACGATGTAGGGCAGCACCCCCAAACTGGCCAACACCAGCCGCTCCAGGGCTAAGCTGCTAACCCCAAACCCCTTTCCCTTAGTAGGCTCCATCGCCAATCATGACCACCCAAATTGTTTTTAGCAGAATATAGACATCTAGCCACACCGACCAGTTTCTGACGTAGTAGGCGTCGAGATTGACCCGCTCCTCGTAGGACACATCGTTGCGCCCCGACACCTGCCACAGCCCCGTCAGGCCGGGCAGCACCTTAGTGTAGAGGCTGTATTTGTCGGCATAGCGAAAAATTTCTTCTTTAACGATGGGTCGAGGCCCTACCAGGCTCATTTCTCCCCGCAGCACATTCCACAGCTGGGGCAGTTCGTCTAGGCTGGTGCGCCGCAAAAAGCGTCCCACGCGAGTAATGCGAGGATCGTAGCGGAGCTTGTGGTCGCGCTGCCACTGCGATCGCAGGGTTGGGTTGGCCTCAAAGTAGCGCTCTAGCACCTGGTCGGCGTTAGACACCATCGAGCGAAATTTCCAGGCCATAAACGGCACGCTATTCTGCCCGAGGCGCGGGTGGCCGTAGAAAATTGGCCCCGGCGAATCGAGCTTAACCAGTACCGCAATTAGGGCCAGCAGCGGCAGAACCGCGACGCCTATGACCAGCGTTAGGCTTACATCGAGCAGTGCCTTAATCAGGCGCGGCCCCGGCAGCAGCAGCTGCTGGCGAATTTCCAACCCCAGCACTCCCCCCAAGTCCTTTGAGCTGACCCACAGGCTGGCCACCCCAAACAGGTCGGGAATCATCATCAGGTGCGGGAAGGTGCGGCCGTAGCGCTCTAAAATTCTCAGCAGCTTCTCCCGCTGCACCCCCGGCATGGCCACAATGGCGTAGTGGATGTCGTGCTTGCGGGCCAGGCGGGGCGCGATCGACAATGGCCCCACCACCGGCACGCCGCAGATGGTATCGCTGCGATCGCGATCGTCATCGAGCACCGCCACGGGCTTCAGGCCAAAGTTGGGCTGGTTTTTCAGCGTTTGAATCACCAACTCCCCCGTGCGGCCACCCCCCAAAATGAGCACCTGATACCCCCACCAGGGGTAGGGGGCAAACACCTGCCGCACCAGCAGCCGTCCCAGCAGCACCAGCAGCAGTGACAACACCCAGGCGATCAAAAAAACGCCCCGCGAGTAGGTTTCACTCTCGCCGGTTAAAAATAGCCCTGCCCCCAGCACCAGGTAGGTAAAGCTGGTCGACAGGCAAATGCGACGCAGCTCATCGACCGGGCTGAGTCCCACCGCTGGGTAGAGCCCCGCTGCCGCATAGGCCAGCAAAAACACGCCCAAAATAGGCCATAGCTGCCCGTATAAGATAGGAGAGTACTCCCCCCCCAACGCCAACCGTAGATAAACACCCGCAACTCCGGCCAACAATAAGGCCAGCAGATCAGACGCACCCAGCAGGCCAACCATCGGCAGCGATCGGGTTGACATCCTCAGCGACAACATTACGGGCTGAACCGTACGCTCCAGAGGAAACATAAATTTCCCCAATACTCCTGCAACACCGACACTACTCTAATTCATCGCCCTGCTGAAATTTCAGCCACTTCTGCTGCAAATAGGCGGTTATTTCCCGCTGAAACCGAGCTTCTGAGAATGTTTCGGCCTGATTACGAATGATTTCGGCCTCAAACTGAGAACGGTGCTCGTCAAAATATTGCACCGCCTGCACCAAATGATCAACGGTTTGCTGTCTAAACAGCAGGCCGGTTTTGCCATCGATCACCGTTTCGGCACAGCCCCCTTTGCCGTAGGCAATCACAGGTGCCCCCGCCGCCTGCGCCTCAACCACAGTAATGCCAAAATCCTCCTCGGCTGGAAACACAAACCCCCGACAGCGTTCCATATAATCAGACACCACAGCGTCGGGCGGGTTCCGCAAAAAGGTAATGTTTTGCTGAGCCGTTTTTTGCAGCGAGGCCAGGGCCGGGCCGTCGCCGATGACCACCAGGGGCAGTCCCAAACGGTTAAAGGCCTCTATGGTGAGGTCGACTCGCTTGTAGGGCACGCAGCGCGACACCGTCAGGTAAAAGTTGTCGCGGGGCTGCTGCCAGCGAAAGCGATCGATGGCGACGGGCGGATAGATTACCGTGGCCGGGCGGCGGTAGGTTTTCCAAATTCGACGGGCCACATAGCGAGAATTGGCCACAAAACAGTCAACCCGGTGGGCGGCGGCTAAATCCCACAGCCGCAAGTAGTGCAAAATGAGCCGGGTCAGGGCGCTTTTGGCCCCGCTAGTCAGGCCCGCCTGCTGGAGGTACTGCTGCTGCAAGTCCCAGGCGTAGCGAATGGGAGTGTGCACATAGCTCACATGCAGCTGGTGGGGCCGCGTCAGCACCCCCTTAGCTACAGCGTGGTTGCTGGAAATCACCAGGTCGTAGGCGGAGAGGTCAAACTGCTCAATCGCCAGGGGCATCAGCGGCAGGTACTGGCGAAAGTGCCGTCGCGCCCAGGGCAACGTTTGAATGAAGGAAGTCTGCACCCGGGTGCCGGGAGGAATCAGCGCGATCGCCTCAGGTTCTAAAAACTCGACCAGGCTAAACACATCGGCCTGGGGGCACACCGCTAGCAGCTGCTCGACCACCTTTTCTGACCCGGCGCGGCTGACCAGCCACTCGTGCACCACCGCTGTAGAGGTCGGCAACTGATACCTATTCACAGGTGGCGCTACCCTCAATGCCGGCGTAGCTCAGGTTCACTTGCGAGCCGCTGCGCGGGGTGCCCCCCGACAGATCGACCAGCGATACCGGATAGCTGCGATCGCTGGTGGGCGGGCTGGTGCTGCCCTGGTAGAGCGGCTGCCCCTGGTTGCTGCTGCCCTGGCGATTGAGGGTGGCGTCGAAGGTGTTGTTGGTTTCCATATTTACAAACCGCACCAGGTGAAAACCGTTGGCGTCGTAGAAAGCGGTCACGGTCATGCCGTCCATCAGGCCTTCGCAGGAGCTGCTGGTGTCAGCCCGCTGCGACAGCGGCTTGGCCCGTCCTTCGGTGTTGATAAAGTCGCTGCGAATCCAGCCTTCGGCCCCCGATTCGTCAAACTTGACAAAGTACCAGGTGCCGTCGCTGGCCTGGGCCGATCGCAGCAGCTGCACTGGGTCGCCCACCACGCCATAGCCCTTGGCCGAGGATGAGGTAGTGGGCTGCGATCGCAGGTTAATCTGGGCCTCGGGCTGGGCGGCAATTAGCTGCGCCGCCTGGGGCGGGTTAACCGCTTGCCCCGTGCCCCCAACCCCAGGCTCAGGCGGGTTCGGGGCTGGCGTTGTTCCTGTTCCTGGGGCTGTTCCTGTTCCTGGGGCTGTTTCTGGGCCTGTTCCTGGGGTTGGCCCAGTGGGGTCTAGCGCCCCTGGCTGCTCCTCAGTTTGCTCAGTGGGCATCACCACAGTAGTCTCGCTGCGCCGTCCGCAGGTAACCGCAGCCAGGGCGACCACAACACTACAGAGCGCCACTGCCATCCATACGTTGGCCTTTGTCATAGCTATGCCCCTCAGGAAAACCAGAGATCTAGCATAGCGTTTGGCCCTCAGAGATTTTAGGTTTGAAAGGGGGGATTTTAGATTGGCACAGTAGAGCGATCTACAAGGAGTTTTAGACAGGAATTTGGCGAGCAACCTTCCCCTGCGGTGGCTGGGCTACAGCAACCCCACCAGCCAAAATCTAAAATCCAAAACTGTTCTATTTGCCAAACCCCACCACTGCCCCTTCCGCCACCACGTAGGCCACCTCCCCCGCCGCCAGGGTAATGTCATAGCCGCCGGTAAACTCGCCAAAGGAGGGCAGCGTTAGCCGCGTCTGCCCAGCCTGCCAGTAAAAGCAGGGTAACCGCAGGCGATCGCAGCCCATCTTCAGCCGCAGACAGGGGTGAATGTGGCCACAAATATTTAGGCGGTTCTCGCTGATCTCAGGCTCGTGGCTGAGCAGAATGCCGCCTAGATCCACCGCTTCGACGAAGCACTCCACCGAGAGCTGACTGAGAATGTCTTGCAGCCGGCGATCGTGGTTGCCCAAAATGAGATGGGCGCTCACCTGAGTGCGGTGCAAAAACTTCAGCCAGGTATCAATCACCTCGTCGGCCATACCGTCTCGCCCGTGGAACAGGTCGCCCAAAATCCAAAGCTGCTCGGGCTGGTATTGAGTACACAAAGCCTCTAATCGCTGCAGCGTAGCGTGGTTGATCTGGCTCGACACCGGCAGCCCGTAGTGCTGAAATGTCTCCGCCTTGCCCAGGTGTACATCTGACACTAGCAGCGCCTTGAACGCATTGATATAGACCGCTCGCTCCGGCAGCAGCTGTAGCTGAACCGAGCCAGCGGTGAGGGTCTCTGTGGCAGACGTTGAGGGCACCATCGACAGCATTTCCCTAGCGACTGTTTGCCACTGTAAGGGATTTACCAACCGCCTAGAGCAAGTTCATAATCTTCGCTACCATAGCCAAGCTCTCTTCGTAGAGAATGTCTTCGCCCCAGCGCTGCAGCTGCTGCCCCAGCATAAAGTCGGCTTTCTGGTCAGACAACGCCGTCACCTGCTCTACCTGGCAGGCCTGGGCCCCACCGCCCGCCTCCATGCGCATGCAGCCCGAGGTCTCAGAGCACAAAATGGTGCAGCAGTTAGCGTTTGTGTTGGTAGAAAGCACCCGCAGCCCGGTCAGGTCGCCAATTACCTCTCCCGAGTCGGCTACTGGAATGCTTGCCAGCTCTGCCTCAATAGCCAAATCGTTTGGCCCCTTGAAGTGAACTTGCTTGATGTTGTAAATGCCCCCCTCTTCCACGTAGCCGGTGGGCTCCCAGCCCAGGCGGCTGGCAAACCAGCCCAGATACAGCAGCGCCTGGGCAGCGTTACCCTGCTCATAGTCAATGCTGATGCGATCTACATCCATCAGCGACTCGCGCCGCTCGGGGGGGTCAAAGGCGGCGGCGGTCAGCTCTTGCCAGGGGGCCAAGCGGTGCCAGTTGAGGTCGGCAATATAGGTGCCCGACTCAATCAACTCCTGCATCTTTTGCAGCTCGGCCTCGGCATCGCTAAAGTAGCTGGAGTCAACAATAATACAGTTGCTCGACTTAGCCAGGTTTTGAAAAATGAGCTGCTCGGGGCTGGGGGTGGCCTTCCACCACACAAACTTGGGCAGTTCCGGCAGAATCAACGACGCCACCAGGTCGCTAACGCGCTCTAGAGCAGCTTTGGTGCCGCGCAGATTGATGTACTCACAGCACACCAGGTTGCCCGAGCCTTTTTTCTGTACCGGACAGTACACCGACACCTGGGCCGTCACCCCTGTATCCTCACCAAAGGTAGGGCAGAGACTAATAATACGGCAGGGGTTGTGGGCTGAAATAGACTCGCTGAGGCTAAACCCCCGCTGGTCGAGGTTGGGGTAGAGCTTTTGGGAGGTAGACAGCTTGGCGTACTCCTCGCGAATGCGGGCCAGGGTAGGGGGGTCAACCCGACCAGTCACCCGCAAGTCGTAGGCAATCTGGGCCTGACGCAGCGCCTCGCGGGTTTGAGGACCGTGGTTGCCGTCAATGTAGCCCCCGTAAAAGCCCAGGGCGGCTAAAATCTGCTGCACCTCCTCCGGCTCATAAATCACCATGGTGAAGGTGGTGGCCCGGGTGGCCATTGGGGCTGTTGCCCCCGAATCTTGCTGACGCCAGATACTGTGCAGCTCTGACTCAATCTCGTCGAGGGAGATATCCTTGGGCTTTTGCAGAGCAACGATAGGAGTAGTAGTCATAGGGCCGTGAAATAGGGGGCAGGGAGTAGAAGATTTTGAGGTTTGAGGTTTAAGTTCAGGGATTGAACTCTAACTCAAAACCCTTTAAAGGCGTCGCCAGCGACGACCGTCTTTGTTGAGCAAGAACTCGGCCTCCACTGGCCCCCAGGTGCCCGCCTCGTACATAGGAATCGCCTTAGGATCCGCCGGAGCGTCCCAGGCTTCGAGCAGGGGCGTTAGCAGTCGCCAGGAGGCTTCGACCTCGTCACCTCGGGTAAACAGGGTTTGATCGGCCAGCATGCAGTCAACAATCAGGCGGGCATAGGCATCGGTGTTGGCCTGGCCAAAGGCAGCGTCGTAGCGAAAGTCCATATCGACCGATCGCGTCCGCAGCGAGTTGCCCGGCGTTTTCACCTCAAACCGCATCGATATGCCCTCGTCGGGCTGAATGCGCAGGGCCAGCACGTTGTGGTTCATCTGCTGCGCCGCCGACTGAAACATCAGGTGGGGCACCTCTTTGAAGTGAATCGAAATCTCGCTCACCTTCTTGGGCATGCGCTTGCCGGTGCGCATGTAGAAGGGCACCCCCTTCCAACGCCAGTTGTCAATTTCGAGCTTGATGGCGCTAAAGGTCTGCACCGTCGATTCGGGGTTGGCTCCTTCCTCTTCACGATAGCCCGGTACCGACTGACCCTTCATCCAGCCGCCCGAGTACTGACCGCGCACCGCCGCCTGACTAATGTCGTCGATGTCGCTGAGGCGAGTAGCCTGGAGCACCTTGGTCTTTTCGTTGCGAATGCTGTCGGCATCGAGGGAGTTAGGGGCCTCCATTGCCGTGAGGCAAAACAGCTGCATCAGGTGGTTTTGCACCATGTCGCGCAGCGCTCCAGCGGTCTCGTAGTAGCCCGCCCGGCCCTCTAGTCCTACGGTCTCGGCTACGGTAATCTGCACGTGGTCGACAAACTGCCGGTTCCACAGCGGCTCAAAGATGGCGTTGGCGAACCGAAACACCATCAGGTTTTGAACGGTTTCTTTGCCCAAATAGTGGTCGATGCGGTAGATTTGCCGCTCGTTGCAGACATCTTGAACCACCCGGTTGAGCACCCGCGCCGAGGAGAGATCTTTGCCAAAGGGCTTTTCAATAATTAGGCGCTGCTTGTCAGGGTTTTCGAGCATGCCAGCCGCCCCTAGCTGCTGGGTGGCCTCGCCAAAAAAGCGCGGCGCTACCGACAGGTAAAACACCCGGTTGCCCTGGGTGCCCCGCGTTTGGTCAAGTTCGGCCAAAAAGGTCTTGAGCGACTGATAAAATTCGGGGTCATCAATGTCGCCGGGGCAGTAAAACAGGCCACGGGCGAAGTCTTGCCAGATGGCTTCATAGCCCAGCCCGTTGCCAAACTCCTCTACCCCCTCCCGCAGGTGCTCGCGGAAAAACTCGTGGCTCCACTCGCGGCGGGCCACACCCACAATGGTGAGCTCGGGGGGCAATCGCCGCTCGCGCCGCATTTGGTAAATGGCAGGCACAATTTTGCGCTGGGTCAGGTCGCCTGAGGCACCAAAAATAACTAAAATCTGCGGTTCGGGAATGCGGTCTTGTTGAAGACCGACGCGCAGGGGATTTTCAAGCAGGGACACCATAAGCGTGCGAGGTAAAAGGCAAGGGGGTAAGTGCTAAAACCAAAGGTTAAATTTGAGTTGCGGAGCACCGCTAGGGCACCTTAAGCCGCGCCATAACTACTTTTAGATAACAGAAACCGCAATCTATATTGACAGCAGATTTCATAAATCTAGTGAGACTACAGACCGTCTTAATCAACCAATACCAAAAGCGTATTGAACGTAACTAGCGCGGCTGTTAACGGTAAATTTGACTACTCAAGCCTGGAGCACAAAGCTTAAGCCAGGTTTAACGAATGGCTCACAGAGCGATCGCAGCGTAATTTAAGTGCTTAGCAGCGTGCTCTGGCGGCGGCTATGGTCTTGAATGAACGACTCTACCAGGGCGACATCATCGGTGCTGCCAACAATAAAGGGAGTGCGCTGGTGAATCTCGCCGGGCATCACGCTCATGATGTCTTCGTGGCCCGTGCTGGCCCGTCCGCCTGCCTGCTCAATTAAAAAGGCTAGAGGTGCCGTTTCGTACAGCAGCCGCAGCTTGCCCTCGGGCTTTTTAGTCGTGCCGGGGTAGAGAAACACGCCGCCCTGGGTCAAGATGCGGTGAAAGTCGGCCACCAGTGCCCCTGTATAGCGAGCGGAGTAGCCGTCATGGCGATGAACGTAGCGGGTAAAGTCGCGAATGGCGTCTTCCCACTGCCAGAAGTTGCCTTCGTTGACGCTGTAGGTAGGGCCGTGGGCTGGCACCCGAATGTCTTCGGCGGCCAGAATAAACTCGCCCAGGCTGGGATCGAGCACAAAGGCGTGGACGCCGCGACCGATGGAGTACACCAGCACCGTACTGGGGCCGTAGAGAATGTAGCCTGCCGCTAGCTGCTGGTGGCCATCTTGGAGTAGGTCAGCGGCAGTGTGGTCGAGGTCGTCGCCCTGCTGCCGACGAATAGAAAAAATAGAGCCTACGTTGAGGTTGATATCGACGTTGGAGGAGCCATCGATGGGGTCATAGAGCAGGGTATAGCGCCCAATCGGGCAGTTTTCGGGGATGTAGTAGGGTTTGTCCATCTCCTCCGAGGCCAGGCGGCAGACCAGACCGCTCTGCTCAAATACGGAGATAAAAACGTCGTTGGCGTAGATATCCATTTTTTTGACAGCTTCGCCCTGGACGTTGGTTTCGCCGGTAAAGCCCAAGGCCGATTCCATCAGTCCGGCGCGGCTAAGGTGGCGAGCAATCAGCTTGCCGGCTAGGGCAATGCGGTTCATTAGGGCGCTGAGGTCTTGGGCCTCGGGGCCAAAGCTGTGCAGCTGTTCGAGCACGTGGCGGGAAAGGGTTTTGCAGTCGCGATCGAGGGCAAAGCCAGAATCGGCGGGTTGGTAGTCGGCCATCGTAGGGATCCTTTGTTAGGGGCAGGGTAGCGGCGGCCAGAGGGCGACAGTTCTTAGGTTGCGTCTATAGGTTGCGTTTGTAATCTGTCTTTATGGTAAGAAGGCTGACTGGGTTTGATGGCAACCTTTAGAGACACTTTAGAAATGAGGGGCAGCTGAGAGCGCCGAGAGCGAGCTGAGGTGAGGGGTTAGGGGAGGCTGAGCCCAGTGCCGAAGGCGATCGCAGTAGCCTCACCAATCTACTTTTGCGGCCTCCCCTGGCCCACCGCTGGCAGAAAGCCCGCCGCCTGGGGATCGAGGCAATGTATACTGGGCGCACTTGAGGACACCTACGGCCGATTGACCCGCCTGGTTAGCAGGCCGAGATCAAACTCTGATGGATTCTGAACAGATCTGAAGCCTGTCGGTTTTAGCCTTAGTCCTGTTTAGCATGCGATCGCAGCGGCTCAAGCAGCCTCAGCCTCAGCCAACCACCCTAGCACCAGCGGATTGACCAATTCAGGGGCTTCATCTTGGGGGCAGTGGCCCACGCCCGCCAGTTCTTCCATCGCTTTTACGGCAGGAAAATTAGCCAGGGTGCGGCCCTGGGCGATCGGTTCCCAGGGGTCGTCCTGGCCCCAAATAATCCACACCGGGCAGTGGGCCTGGGGCAGCAAATCTTCGGGCAGCGGCCCCTGGGAGTAGCGCACAAAGGCCAGAAATACATCAGCGGCCCCGGTGGTGAGCGCGGGGGTAAGAATGGCTTCGACCAGCTCGTCGGTAATGGCTTCGGGGCGGTGGTAGGCCTGGCTCAGCAGGTTACGAATCACCTTGCGCTGGGCAATGCGGGAAAAGAAAAAGCGCCCTACCGGAGCGTAGCCCAGCAGGTTTTGCACCACAGGGGTACTGAGGCGCTGGTGCCAGGGAATTTCGGCCCGCCTGCGCTCGTGCAGCATCCGCACCGAGCAGTTGAGCATAACCACGCCCTTGACCCACTCAGGCCCATCGACCGCAGCCTGGAGCGCCACGATGCAGCCAATGGAATTGGCCACCAGGTAGGCGGGCTGACCAATCACCTCACGGCAAAAGTCGAGAATTTGCTGGCCCCAGGTTTCGAAGGTGTAGGGCAAAGGATCGTTGGGGGCAGGTTTGTCAGAGAGGCCAAAGCCCAGCAGGTCGATCGCATAGGCCTGATACTGCTCGCCGTAGACCGGCAAATTTTTGCGCCAGTGATCGCTGGACGCGCCAAAACCGTGAATACACAGCACCGGAGTACCCGTGGTGCCAATCTGCTGGTAGCGAATGGACAACCCCTGCCACGACCAAGTTTTGACAGCGGGGGCAGCTAGAACGGTAGACACGGGCGTTGCCTCTCAAAATCGGGCTTACTTCACACTCCTTAACCCTAGCGAAAAGGATGAGTTTCAGCCAGCGCCGGTCTGGTGCAGCGCTATTGTTACGAGCGGGCCGATTCGTTAATGACCGCGATCGCCCACAGGCAGCCCAGCAGAGCCAGCGATCGCGCCAAAACCTGCTCCAGGAAAAACGCGATCGCTCCAGCGACTAGGGGTAAGTCGAGCACCAGGGCGGCCAGGTAGGCAATGGTGCAGCCCGCTAGCCCCAGCAAGAAGTACTTGATGAGGGTAAAGGTGATGCCGAGCAATTGATTATGGCGGTGAGGGCGTCGCATAGTGAGTTCTCCAGGCTGACAGCATGACCTACAAGCGCAGTTACTACTCATAGTTTCTAAAGATTAGGTGTGCTTTGCGGCCACAGTGTGACGGGAGAGTGAAGTGGATGCTAAAGCAGAAGTGAGCTAACGGACGCAGGCGATCGCGCCTTGAGAAGCATCCCAGGCACAGCAAGGCATTCAAAATTGATCAACCAAACTCTAAAATGGGCGTGGGTTAGCACAACCCAGTGACAGATCGCCAGGTGGATAACTCGCCATGCCCCCGCTAACCGACGATACTCTTTGGGCCATCCTCAACGACGAACTGGGGGATGATGCTGTGAACCAGCTGGTGTGGCACGGCCTGGGCTACCGCGCCACCCCGGCTGGGTGGGATGCCTCGACAGTGGATGCCGCCTGGGCAGAAAAGTACCCCGAGCCGCCCAACTTTATTGAAAGTCGCCCAGCCACGGTGCAGCTAACGCGATCGATTCCGTCAGAATACAAGCAGCTCTTAAAAGAAGAACTGGGCTTTAAAGGCTACACCGTTGACCAGCTCATGCCTCGGCTAACGCGGCGGGCCACGATGGTGAGCTGGCTACTCAGCTATCGCAAGCAGCAGGACCAATCGGGTTCTTGAGTTTAGCCTTTGGAGGGTAAGCATTAGAAAAGGATGCGGAAAACCGCATCCTCGCTCTCAACCCACGGCGCTCTCTCCGTGGATACTGGATCTGCTGCTGTCTCCGGCGACGGCGACCTGTGGAGGGAATGGCCAACCTCTTACCGAGACTCAGCAGAATAGCTAAAATCGCTAGAACTCTTGCGCGGCCTTAGGTTCTTCAACCCTGGGCGACGTGTCTAGGAAAATATCGGTGGCTTTGAGCTGTAGCCCAGCCCGCGCCTGGGAGTCGGCTTTGCTGATGTAGGGGGAGGCATCGATCGCGCCGCTGGCAATAATCAGCGAGCCTTTCTTGATGTGAGTGAGCTTGCGCCAGGCGGGGGAGCCTTCCCACACGCTGATGCTGACAGTAAAACTGTCGTTGTCTTTGCGGCTAGGAACGCGATCGACGTAGATAGTCAGTTCGGCAACCTGGGTGTTGCCCCCGGTCTTGCGCTCAACGTTGCGAATTTCGGGGTCGGCGGCAACATTGCCGGACAGGGTACACAGATTCAGGCCGCGGCTAGACATAGCGAAAGTTTCCTTGGGGTTAGATGCACCAGACCCTGCTCAGCGATGCAGATGTCCGTGGCTTTAATATGCACAGGCTTTATTAATAATTCGCTATGGAAAATCACGTAACTTTTTAGACTCGTCTCTACGTATTTATAGCGGCGTGGTTGAGTTTGGGCGCAAAAATTGGTCGCAATCATCGTCCGGCTAAGCGATATGCTAGGCCTGGAGTAATTGCAGTGCCATGACCACTCGATCGGTAGACCCCGCTGCCCGCAAGCTCTGGCTGGCAGCTATAAAGCCCCCTATGTATAGCGTTGCCATTATGCCAATGGTGGTGGGCAGCGCGATCGCCTACGCTGAGACCAGCCAATTTAACAGCGGTATTTTTGCGCTGTTTATACTGGCGGCGGTGCTTATTTTGGCCTGGGAAAACCTCAGTAATGATGTGTTTGACTCAGAGACCGGCATCGATGTTAATAAAGCGCATTCTGTTGTCAATTTGACTCGCAATCGACGGCTGGTTTTCACCCTGGCTAACCTCTGTTTGGGGCTGGGCATTGCGGGTATTTTGGCGATCGCCCTGATTCAGCAAGACCCCACGGTGCTGGTGCTCATTCTGCTGTGCTGCGGGCTGGGCTACCTCTACCAGGGGCCACCCTTTCGCCTGGGCTACCAGGGGTTGGGCGAGGTGCTGTGCTTTTTTAGCTTTGGCCCTCTGGCCATGGGGGCGGCCTACTACAGCCAAACCCAGAGCTGGTCGTGGGCGAGCCAGCTGGCTGGGGTAATCGTGGGGCTGACCACCACGCTGGTGCTGTTTTGCTCGCACTTTCACCAAGTAGAGGACGACCTGGCGGCGGGCAAGCGATCGCCCATCGTGCGCCTGGGCACCAGGCGGGGGGCAGCGCTAATTCCCTGGACTTGTGGGGTGGTGTTTGCGATCGCGGCTATTTGCCTGACCCTGGGGCTGTTTCCCGTCTGGTCGGCGCTGGTCTTTATCAGCCTGCCCTCGGCCTGGCGGCTGAGTCGCCACGTCACCCGCTTCCACGATCAGCCCACGAGGGTGTTCAATGCCAAGTTTTTTGCCATTGGCCTTCACTTTTGGAGCGGGGTGCTGCTGTCGCTGGGCTTTTGGCTAAGCACCTGGCTAGGCGTTTGATGCCTGTCTTGGAGTGGCTGATGCAGAATTTTGGATTTGCGATTTTGGATTTTGGCGCGTTGTCTAATACCGAATACTATCTGGCTAACCCTCGATTGGTAGGGGCATTGCAGTGCAATGCCCCTACGGGGTACCTGTTTTGAAGCGGGATTTCCTAGGTCGGATTTCGGCTAACGCGGGGTGATGGGGATTGAATTAGCGGTTCGGCCTTACCAGCGGCGGTTCGTGAAGCCTCTACACACTGCCCACGGGCTTTGGACCTGGCGGGAGGGGTTGTTAATTCGACTGCGAGATAGTCTGGGCCGAGTGGGCTACGGCGAGATCGCCCCTATTCCCTGGTTTGGCAGTGAGACATTGGAGGATGCGCTGACGTTCTGTAATGCTCAGAGCAAAGACTGGCAGGTTGAAACCGTGCCCGATGCGCTGCCTGCGACCCAGTTTGGGGTAGGGTGCGCCTTAGCTGAGTTAGTTGAGGAAAATTCTGCTGGGTACGAACCGGCGATGCCTGCGGATAGCTTTGCTAACGCAGACATCTGCGGCCTCCTGCCTGCTGGTGAAGCAGCGTTAGATATAGCATCCCAACGGTTGGCTCAGGGGCACCGTACCCTGAAATGGAAGATAGGTGTGCACGCTATCGCTGACGAAATTGGCCGGCTAGAGCGATTGATGGAGAACCTGCCCAACCACGTTCAGCTTCGACTAGATGCCAACGGTGGCCTGAGCATCAGCCAGGCGGAACAGTGGCTGACGGCCTGCGATCGCATCAATGCGGAGCCTCAGACAGCTGCGATCGAACACCTGGAGCAGCCGCTGCCGCCCAACCAGTTAGCAGCGATGCAGGAGATGGGTAGGCGCTACCAAACGGCGATCGCCCTGGATGAATCGGTGGCGACGCTAACTCAGCTGGAGGATTGCTGGGCTAAGGGCTGGCGGGGGGTGTTTGTGGTCAAGCCTGCGATCGCGGGCTCGCCCCAGCGGCTGCAAGCGTTCTGCCAGACCCACCGACCCCGGCTGGTGTTCTCCTCGGCCTTTGAAACCCCTGTGGGCCGACGGGCAGCCCTGTCCCTGGCGACTCGATGCGCTCCAACTTCAGCCCCAGCGCTAGGATTCGGCACCCAGGGCTGGTTTGCCGACAATTGGGATACCCTACCCCCCGCCGAGCTATGGGACCGACTCTGAGGGATGTGTTGCGCGATCGCCGGGGCGATGACTGGCTAATTGGCCCCAGCAGTGAGGACTTCTGGCAGCGGTTAGAACACCTGTCTCCCGTTTTTGCAGCCTATCGAGCATCCTATGCTGCGCCTGGGACTGGCGTTTTAATTGCCGAGGCTGACCCGCTGCAATTCTTGGTCGTCTGCCTTGCTGCCTGGTCCACCAATTGCGTTGTTGTCTTGGCGAATCCTCGCTGGGGCCAGCAGGAGCGGCAGCAGGTTACCGATATGGTGGCTCCTAACTGGAATGCGCCGCTTGCGCCGAGGCTAGGTGCTTATGCCTGCCAAGTGTCCGGCGCAGAGCCGGGGCAAATTCTGATTCCCACAGGTGGGTCGTCAGGGCAAATCAAGTTTGCGGTACATGCCTGGGAAACGCTAATAGCCTCGGTAGAAAGCTTTTGCACGCACTTTAAAGTTGAGACCGTCCACGCCTACTGTGTGCTGCCGCTGTTTCACGTTAGCGGGCTAATGCAGGTGCTACGGGTGCTGGCTTCCGGTGGACAACTGGCCATTCAACCCTATAGCGATCTCAAGGCTGGCGAACGATTGGCCTTGCTATCTAGCGGGTTTCTCTCTCTGGTACCGACTCAGCTTCAGGACTTGCTAAGTTTGGACAGCGATACTTCCTGGCTAAGGAGCTTTCGAGCGGTGCTGCTGGGGGGCGCTCCGGCGGGGCGATCGCTCCTCGATCAGGCCCAGGCGGCCCAAATTCCTGTTGCCCTCACCTACGGCATGACCGAAACCGCCGCCCAGGTCGCTACCCTGCTGCCCAAGGAGTTTCTGGCGGGGCACCGCAGCAGCGGCAGACCGTTGCCCCACGTAACGCTCACTATTCTTAGCGACCAGGGCGAGCCCGAGCCGTCGGGGCAAGTGGGGCGGGTGTTGATTCAGGCGAGTTCTTTGGCCCAGGCGTATTTGAGCCTTGGTAAGGGGATGGTGGTGGGCAGTACCCACCCTACGGGGCCGTTTGCTACCGACGACATGGGCTACCTCGATGACGGGGGCTATTTGCATATTGTGGGGCGCAGCAGCAGCAAGATTATTACCGGCGGCGAGAATGTGTTTCCTGAAGACATTGAAGCGGCGGTGCTGGCAACGGGCTGGGTGAGGGATGCTTGTGTGGTGGGGTTGCCCTGCGATCGCTGGGGTCAGCAGCTCTGCGCCCTAGTGGTGATGGATTCTACAACACTGCTGCAAGACTTACCGGAGCGACTGCGATCGCTGTTGGCTCCCTACAAATTACCCAAGCAGTGGATACTGGTCAGTGACCTACCTAGAACCGCCCAGGGCAAACTCAGTCGCCCCCAAGCGTTGCGCCTGGCTGAAAAAATTCTGAGCCTGGACGGCTAAAATTCCTGACTCATTGCACAGGTTTGATCCATTTCTGCTGCTGTGCTAGCTCTAGGCTGACGGCGGCGGTGGCAAAGATCAGCAGGCTTTCGGCGATCGCTACCGCAAACGGCCAGCCCCGCAAACTCACCGCCGCCGCCACATTTACCAGGGCCAGCCCCCGCACCAGGCTAAAGGCCAGCACCACCCCCGTTTTGAGCTGAGAGTTCTCGTCCTGGCGCACAGCGTAGCGGTAGGTAATGCCGAAGAGGCCGCCAGAGAGGCCCGCGATCGCGGCGCTGATCCAAAAGGTGCTGCCACTGAGTCCTGATGCGACTGACGCTAGCGCCGCGCCCCAGCCAAGGGATGGCACGCGGTGGGCCAGCAGGAGTCCAGCCGCCACTATGCCAGCCGCGATACCAGCCAGCACCGCCGCCTTCAGCGACTCAATTCGGTCTTCATCGGTAAACGGACGTTCTATGGGCACAGTGCGTTTAAGTGGCAACAGAATTGAGGCTACAGGATTGATTGCACCGCTGCCAAAATTTCCTGCAGGTTTGGGGCAGAAACATCACTTTTGAGCGTAAAACCCCAAATGGTTAGCCACCGGACGCTCCCGCATCAAAATTTTGGTATGAGTAGGAGCATTTAAAACCGTTGGCTTTGACCCGGTTTTAACGACTAAGGTGGATGACCCCCCGCCGTCTAAACTGAGCGCCGTATCAACCCCAAGCTGCTTAAAGACTTCGGTTAGCTCTGCCAAGGTAATGCCCTCACTGTAGAGAGGCTGCTTGCCATCAACGATAGCTAACCATAGCGTTTCCCCTGTCTCGTTCACAGCAACTGCCGTGCGAGAGTAGGGCTGATCCGACTCGGGCTCACTAAGGGCAACCGGGTTGTTGTTAAGGATTAATAGATCTCGGCCCGCAACGGCCTGGGCGGTACCGACAGGACATTCGCCTGTCGCCGAAATTTGAGCCCGATTAGCTGGGGAAATACAGAGGGCTGGCCAATCTGCCTGAGCAGAAGCAAAGGCATTGCCATTGGAAATAGCTTGGCCTACCAGGTTAACGCGATCGCCTCTGCGGGGGTAGAAGTCCCAGGGAGCCTTTTCACGAAATGGATAGAAGTAATTGGCATTGATGGCCAGCTGCAGGTTGAATTCCTGCAAGAATTCTGACGTCGTTCGTGCAGTGGTCTCGCCCCGATTTTCTGCAGATTGGCCCGGAGTAGTGAAGGCTTGGATGCCAGGGGTTGTCAAATCAAGGGTAATGAGGTGAAGGATGTAGGGGCGAGGAGAAGAATACACGCTTCGCTGATAGCTAATTCCGGGGAAAAGGGTTTGCTGAGTAGGCGTGTAGGGGGGCCGCTGAAAACAGAGCTGTGCATATAAAATCAAAGGCAGCAACAGCACTGTTGCGACTATTAACTGCCATTGTCGTCCTACTCGTTTCAGCACGGATAGCGTATGGGTGATTTGGGTTCCCTCGATTTTAGCAATCAGGATTTACGCAACCGCTCCTTTAGGGGCAGAAACCTGAGTGGTGCTGATTTTAGGGGTGCTGATATTCGAGGCTGTGATTTTGGCCAGGCCCAACTGGTGGGGGCTAATTTTGAGCGCGCTAGAACAGGACAAACCCGTCGCCAATTGTGTCTACCGCTTGTGGCTGCTGGAGCGTTTGCTCTAGCGCTTGCCTATGGGCTGAGCCACATGGTTTTTGGCGCTGTGGGGCAGACGCCAGAGCAATCGGCCTGGATGTCTGTCGTCATGCTGCACATCTTTTCAGGAGTGGCGGGGGTTGGTTCGGCTAGCTGCKSTCTATTGGGGTGGGGTGGCATTGGTCGAGCCGGGATGTACCTATCTGGGGTTTGTTCGGCGGCGCTGGTAGGTTTTTTCTACCTTGGCAGCTACTTTGACCAAAACCTGAAGGCTGCGATCGCAGGGGCCGTTGCCGGGGCGGCCCTCGCAGTCGTCTTCAGTGTGGTGGCTAAGCAGCCCATGAGAGTTCTCATTCCCGCCATGGGCGCAATTGCGGCCTATGGGTTCTCCTTTTTGGTATGGACGGCGGCGATCGCCCATTTAAGCGCTAGGCAATACATCTGGGGCGTTGGCTGGGGCGCTTTGTCGCTGGTCTATGTAGGGTTTACTATCTACTCGCTACGGGCTGTGGGGCATGGGGTCAGCCAGCTGATCGGCACCTCTTTTCGAGGAGCCAATCTAACCAATGCTCAGTTTGACCAGGGGAACCTAAAAAGTACTGATTTTTCAAAAGCAATCGGTCGGTAAAGACAGCCAGCGGCAAAGTTGTGCCGCGCCAGCCGCATGGACGATTCGTATTAGGTGTATTCGGAGGAAGAGCCATTGGTCAACGCCTCAGCTCGCTCTAGCCAGCCGCGCATTTTGCCGGGGTTGAGCAACCCGTAGGGGTCTACCTCAGCTTTGAAAGCCACCTGCACCGCGTCCACTTTTTTCATGCCACCGTCTTCAAGCAGGTAGGTGTGGGGGTTAGCGATCAGCGCGCCATTATCTTCGTGGTAACGAATGATTTCGGCCAGCCGTTCGGGGGTTGAGTAGCGCACAATTTGCAGTGCTGCCGGAATCGTGTTGCCGCCCATGCGCAGGTACTCTAGGTGCATGATCACCTCGTCGCCAAAGTGCTCATAGAAGTGCTGCACCCGCTCCAGCTTGGGGTCGTAGGGAAGCAAGGTTTGCAGATAGGTAAGCGACGGGTCAACGCTGCGGGCGTGGAGGGTGGTGTGGTTCCAAGTAAACTCAGCCAAGGGCGCGCCTTTATTGGCCTCCTGGGCCGACTTGCTGTAGGTGATAGTGCCGCCGAATTCTTTCACCAACTCGTTAAATAATTCCAAAGAGGGTTCGGCCACCATTAGCAGTGCCGCCGCTTTGCCCTCAGGCAGGTAGGGCTGTAGGGAGGCAAAATAGCTGGGGATGGGCCAGGCGTGAATACTGATTAGCTTTTTGATCAGCCCGTCGGCGTCACCCAGGGCCTGACCAAAGCGGGCGGCGGTCATAAAGTCATCGAAGGTCACAATCACCTCCGCCCAGGGGTAGGCGGGGCCGAGAGGAATTTCTAACTCGGTGATAATGCCGTTGGTGCCGTAGGCGTGGTTGACCTTGTGCACCTCGTCGCCCCGCAGCTCAATGACGCGGGGATTGTCTTCAAAGGTGACTACGCGCACGGCGTTGAGGTTGCCGCGATCGCGCAGCTGTCCGTAGGTAATCGACCCAATGCCACCGCTGCCGCCGCCAATAAACCCGCCGATGGTGGCTGTCCGGTAGGTGGAGGGGTACATACGTAGCTCCCAGCCGGTTTCGCGAGTCACTTTGTCAATAGCGGCGAGCTTCGCTCCCGGCTCCACCCAGGCCACCCCCGGCTCGACTCGCTTCACCGCGTTCATCTTGCTCAAGTCCAGCACCACGCCACCTTCCAGGGGAATGCACTGGCCGTAGTTGCCGGTACCTGCCCCCCGCACGGTGACGGGCACGCGGGCTTCCACACATACCTTAGCTACCGCCAGCACCTCCTCCTCACCGGTCGGGCGCACAACCAAATCAGCCACCAAATCGGCCAGCTGCCCCTGCAGCACCGGGCTGAAATAGTAATAATCCTTCGAAAGCTTTTCGCGCTGGTTGAGGTCACGAATGGTTTCTATGGTTCCAAAGGCTTGGGCCAGGGCATCCCAGTCGGTGGTGGTAGCGGGGCGAGCCAAAGTCATACGCAGGTGGGATGGAAAGATTACCTTGCTAGTGTAAGGCGCTCGACGGGCGATCGCTGAGGCTTGCGCTACAGCAACAGATCTCGCACCGCCAACGCCGTCGCTGGGGCCAGCAAAACCCCGTTGCGGTAATGGCCGGTGGCTAGCCAAATATTGCTGTACCCCACCAGGGGCTTAATCACCGGGGCAGCCTGGCCCTGGGGGCGGGGGCGGAGGCCAGACCAGCGGTGGGTAATGGTGCCTGTTGCTAGGGCCGGACAGTAGGCGATCGCACCCTGCTGTACATCCTCCAGTCGCTCGGCCTCGGGCTGCATCGCCAGGGCCTCTTCCAGAGAAGTTTCAGGCGGAAACTCGACGGTGGCCCCTACCCAGTAGTCGCCGCTCCCCAGGGGCACTAAGTGAATGTCGTGACCGTTGACCACAGGCTGAAATTCGGGTTTTCCCAGCGGTGCATCCAGGTGCAGGCGCAGGGCTTGGCCCAAAACTGGGCCGACGGCGGTGGGCTGGTTAAGGGCTTGGGTAAGGGGAAGCGTACCTAGCCCGGCGGCAATGATAACCCTATCGGCGGCAATGGTTTGGCTAGCGGTGTGGACGGCGGTGCAGAAAGCGTCTTCCCCAACTGGTTCCGCTTGTTCGAACCCCACCACGGACTGATCGAAACGAAATTCAACTCCGTTGAGCCGAGCCGCAGCCACCAATGCCTGAGTCAGCTCTTTAGGATTGACCTGAAAATCTTGGGGAGAATAGATACCTGCGGCGACTCTATCAGTGCTGAGGTGAGGGCAGCGATCGCGCACCTGCTCCGGCTCCCACAGCTTTAGCTGGTACCCCTGACCCTGGCGAATCTCTTGCAGCGATCGCCACCGGGGCAAGTCATCCGATTCAAAGCACAGGCTAAGAATGCCCTGGGTATTGCGTTGAATCGTTTGTCCCGTCAGCGCTTCTAGTTCGGGAATTAACGTTTGATAGCGGTGCAGGCTGCGCTCTCGCAGTTTCCAGTTGCGGCCCTTGACCTTGTGACTAATCACCGCCATCGCTACCCCCAAAGCAGCGGCAGTTGAGCCCCGGGCAGGAACCGAGCGATCGACTACGGTGACCTGAACCTGCGGACAGAGGCTCAGTTCGTAGGCGATCGCGGCCCCCACCACGCCGCAGCCGATGATAGTGATTTGTTTCAAGGATTCTAAACGGCGCGATCGCGCTAGCCTACCGCAGTCGGTTTTGTGAAGTGAGCATGGGTGCGTCGGTCTTTTCGCGACGCACCAGCATTGAATTGGGCTCAGGTCAATCTATTGAAAGGTCGGCACCAGACTCAAGAACGCGTCAAAGTCATCCAGGGCGTTGCGGTACTCTTGGCCCGCCACCACCTGCTGACCACTGGCCGCTGCCTCGTCTAACCGCTCCAGGTGAACGTACAGCTCTTTGGCCAGCGACTGGGCCTGGGGCTTATCTTTGGTCAGCAGGGTGCCTGCCAGCCGATTCATCCGCGATCGCAGTTCGCCCATTGGACCGTGGATAAAGCTCTGCACATTAACCCAATCCTGGTTTTGAATGTAGCCCTGAAGCTCGGGGAAGCGATCGCGCAGGGATGCCACGCCGGGGGAATACAGCTCTACCTGCTGCAAAATTTCTGGGGTGTAGGTAGTGGGTATTTTAGTCGCCGGGCCACCGCAGGCCACCAGGCAGGTTGCCACAATCGCCAGCACAATTCCCAAAAGAGGTCTAAAGCGTCCCATAGTTACCTTCTGCGCTCTCAACATAGTCGTCTGTATTCTACGCCTCTGCGGGTTTCTAACAAACCCCGTAGAGCCTTAATCAGTCATAGCTCTACGGGATCGATCGCCAAATCGCGTCGGCCACCCGGCACACATCGTGCATCTCCGCCCCGTCGTGGACGCGCAGAATGTCTGCTCCGCCTGCGATCGCCGCGCAGCAGGTCGCAGCGGTACCCCATACGCGCTGCTGGGGGTCAGGCTGATCGAGAATGTGCCCAATGAAGCTCTTGCGGGAGGGGCCGACCAGCAGCGGTTGCCCCAGGTCGCGAAACCGACTGAGCTGACGCAGCAGTTCCAAGTTTTGAGCGTAGGTTTTGGCGAAGCCCAGGCCGGGGTCAACGGCAATTTTGCTGGGTTTCACGCCGACCGCGATCGCATCCTCGATCTGGTGCTGCAAAAACTCGTAGACCTCGCCAATGAGATCGTGATAGTCGGTGTAGTTTTGCATGGTGGCAGGCGTGCCGCGCAGGTGCATGATCACGATTGGCACGCCCAAATCGGCCACCGTCGAGAGCATACCCTTATCGTAGGTACCGGCCGAAATATCGTTAACAATGTCGGCCCCGGCCCGCACCGCCGCCCGTGCCACCGACGATCGCGTGGTATCGACGGAAATAATCGCCTGGGCCAGCGCCTCATCGTCATCGGCGCGAATGGCATTAATCACCGGAATTACTCGGTTGAGTTCCTCCTCACGGGAAATCGACCCTGCCCCAGGCCGGGTTGACTGACCACCGATGTCGAGAATATCAGTGCCGTGGTGCACCAGGTGACGCGCCTGGGCCACCGCCTGGTCTACAGTGTTGAACTGCCCCCCGTCGCTAAAGCTGTCTGGGGTCACATTCAGCACTCCCATAATGTAGGTGCGGCTGCCCCAGCTAAAGGTGCGATCGCGAATTTTCCAAGCAACGGGGGCCGTGAGCACAGACATAGGATTACTTAGGTAGAACCTCTGCCTAGCTTAGACGAATTGCTCCAGCCCCGTACCAACCCTGGCCAGACTTACAAAACCTTTTCACAGCACTTTCTCTAAGAACTGCTGGGCGCGATCGCTCTTGGGGCTGCTGAAGAAAATATCCGGCGGCGCATCCTCCACCAGGTAGCCGCCGTCGAGAAACAGCACGCGATCGGCTACCTCCCGCGCAAAACCCATCTCGTGGGTGACAATGCACATGGTAATGCCAGTTTTGACCAGGGCCTTCATTACCTCCAGCACCTCCTTCACCATTTCGGGGTCGAGGGCGCTGGTGGGTTCATCGAACAGCATTACGGCAGGCTCCATGGCCAGGGCGCGGGCAATCGCTACCCGCTGCTTTTGCCCCCCCGACAGCCGTGACGGGTACTGGTCGGCCTTCTCAGAAAGCCCCACTTTGTCGAGCAGATCCAGCGCGATTTTGCTGGCGTCAGCCTTGGAGAGGCCCTTCACCTTCATCGGTGCGTAGGTGAGGTTGCCCATCACCGTTTTGTGGGGAAACAGGTTGAAATGCTGAAACACCATGCCCACGTTCTGGCGCACCTTGAGGATGTCGCACTTGGGCGAAGTGATATCGATTTTGTCTACAAAGATGTGCCCCGCAGTGGGCACCTCCAGCAGGTTGATGCAGCGCAGCAGAGTCGATTTACCCGACCCCGAGGGGCCAATAATCGCCACCACCTCGCCGCTGCCCACCTCGGTAGAAATATCCTTCAGCACCTCCAGCGGCCCGAAGGATTTGACTAAGTGCTCAATTCTAATCACTGCGGCGCATCCTCCGCTCAAGAACTTGGGCGGCCTGGGTCAACCCCATGACCATGATGTAGTAAATCACCCCCACCACCAGCAGCGGCTCAAAGTAGAGAAAAGTCTGCCCCGCCACTACCTGGGCCCGCCGCATCAGGTCTAGTACTCCAATGGTAGATACCAGAGCCGAATCTTTGAGTAGCGCAATGGTCTCGTTGACAAGGGCGGGCAGAATGTTTTTAAACGCCTGGGGCAAAATAATGTCGAGCATCATGGGCCGATAGGCCACCCCAAGCGACATTGAGGCCTCCCGCTGCCCTTTGTCCACCGCCATAATGCCCGCTCGAATGGTCTCGGAGCTGTAGGCCGCCGAGTTGAGCGAGAAGGTAAACACCCCCGCCTCAATCGGCGTAATTTTGTAGCCAATCAGCTGGGGGGTGGCAAAGTACACCAGCGCCAGCTGCAAAATCAGCGGCGTGCCCCGAAAGATCGAGGTGTAGAACTCCGCAAACCACCGCAGCGGCTTGATGTTAGAGATCTTAAGCAGCGACAGCAGGGTGCCCAGGGTAAACCCAAACAGGGCAGACAGCACCGTAAACCTGAGGGTAACCAGAATGCCGTTCAGGATGAAGGGCAGCGATGGAATTATTTGGCCGAAGTCTAAGTTCATCGGGCTAAGTTCATCGGGTTGGATTAATAGGGCTCGACTACTCAGCCCTGTCGCCAAACCACTTGACAATCAGTTCCTCCATTAGGCCGCTCGACTCCATCTCGGCCAGTACCCGGTTAAAGTCGCTCACCAGCTCAGAATCTTTGGGAAACGCGATCGCGGAACCCACCGGTCCTTCTGCAGGAATTTCGACCGACTCTAGGTCAGGGTTATTCTCCAAAAATCCCTTCGCCACAGTGTCTTCGATGATGGCAGCGTCAATGCGGCCCGACTTAAGTTCCTGCACGATTTCATTGATGCGGTTGAGGGGCGACAGCTGGATACTGGGAGTTTCCTCAACCAGCTTGTTGGCAAGCTCTTCTTGAATGGAACCCAACTGTACCCCCACGGTTTTGCCTTCTAGGTCGGCTGGGGAAGCAATGCCACTCCCCGACGGAAACACAATAGTCTGCTTTGCCTCGTAGTAGACCTCAGAAAAATCGACGTTTTGCTTGCGCTCTTCGGTGGGGGTCATGCCCGCCATCACAAAGTCGGCCCGCCCCGCCTGTAGCGCCGGAATTAGGCCGTTGAAATCAATATTGCTAATCTCTAGCTCGTAGCCCAGCTCTTCGGCAATGTGGCGGKCNANAKCRMYKKCAANASCMGANCRAWKYCKWCRRYGCYGNNARCSSWKKCNACAWWYTMGWARRRRKKGTNNTYGGCNNASRWAGMMAYSGWKRWAACGSCSCYGCSSGMSYGKTYRCCCCYRGCCGMYCCGTCGCCCCCAGCCGCCCCGTCGCCCCCGGCAGACTGGCCGCCCCCGCAGGCTGCGGTAAGGCTCACAGTAGCCAGAGCAACTGCGGCGGTAGATGCCAAAAACCAGCGTCGTTTCATGGTCTTTCCTCACACAAATTATTAGGAGGTTGGGCAAGGGCCGCCCAGCCGAAAGTCATACCTTAGGGCAAGGGCATAGTCTCTGCCTAGCATCTTGCTAGGGATAGATCGACTCACCTCAAGGTTGAACTTAATATAGCTTGCAGAGAAAAAAAGCCCCTGGAAGTAACCAGCACTACTATTCAACCAAGTTCTGCCCCTAGGGAGCCACATCCTCAGGCAAAAAGCGATCGCCCAGCTGATTGGTCGACCACTGGTATTCGACCTCAATTTTGGCCTGTTTGCAGGTTTCTTCGAGCTGGCGCTGCTGCGACAGGGCCTTGCGCATGACGATAATGAGCTCCTGAACCTGCATCCGAATCTGGGGGTTTTGGTAAGCCACCGACATGGTCTGCTGCTCTAGCAGCCGCAGCAGCAGCTCGTAGTGAATATGGGAGGGTAGCGGGAGCGGTTTGCCTAAATTTGCCATTGCGTGCCCCAGGGTGCGATCTGTTGATTAAATCAGGAAGTGCTTAAAGACTTCAGTATCTACACGGTATTTTTTTTGTAAAGTTGGTCGATGGCCTGCCCTGGGTCGGGCTGGCGAATCAGCGACTCGCCAATCAGCACCGCCGTTGCCCCGGCGGCCGTCACCGCCTGCAAATCGGCCGGCGTGTGAATGCCCGATTCGCTGACTACTACAGCTCCGCTGGCGACCAGCTGATCGCGGCGGGCCGTAATCAGCTCTGCGGTGGTCTCCAATCGGGTGGTGAAGGTCTCTAAATCGCGATTGTTGATGCCAATCAGCGCCAGCCCCGGCACCGCCAGCACCCGGTCTAGCTCCTCCAAGGTGTGCACCTCGACCAGCACAGCCATGCCCAGAGCCTTGGCGATCTGCACAAAGTAGGTCAGGTCCTGGTCGCTCAAAATGGCGGCAATCAGCAGCACCGCGTCGGCTCCCTTAGAGCGAGCCAGGTACATCTGGTAGGGGTAGATGATGAACTCTTTACACAGCAGGGGCAGGTCTACCGCCTGACGAATTTGGGCCAGGTACTCAAAATCACCCTGAAAAAAGGCTTTGTCGGTGAGCACCGAGAGGCAGCTAGCCCCGTGGGCCGCATAGGTTTGGGCGATCGCCACCGGGTCAAAGTCAGGCCGCATTACCCCCTGGCTGGGCGAGGCTTTCTTGACCTCGGCAATGAGGGCTGGGGTTGTGCGCCCCTCACGTAGGGCAACCACAAAGTCGCGCGGCGGCGGCGCATCGAGCACCTGCCGCTGCAGATCGGCCAGGGGCAAACGCTCCCGCAGGGCCGTTACCTCGGTTTCTTTGTGCCAAACAATTTTTTCTAAAATGTGCCTGGGTTCAGCATCGTCGGCTTTGATCTGGTATTGCAAGTGCTTGACCGCAACAGCGGGGTTGGGAGGGCGACGACGAATTTTCATTATCGATAGGGGAGGTTAGATCTTTAATTTTAGTAGGGTGGGCATTGCCCATCACTGTCTGGGCTAATGACCAGCGAGTCAGGGAAATAGGGCACGGCGGCGATCGCAAGGGCAGTGCTCCCTGTCTTCCCCAAGGGGGAAGGTGGACAATGCCCACCCTACGGGGATCAGGCGGAGACAACCACAGCTCGCTTAAAGGCCTCGTCGAGTACCTCCGAGAGCGTGGGGTGGGTGTGGACGCAGAACGACAGTTCGGTGACGGTTTGGCCGTTGGCGATCGCATTGGCCGCCTCCTGAATCAGATCCGCCGCGTGCATACCAATGATGTGAGCGCCGAGAATTTCGCCGGTATCTTTGCGGTAGATCACCTTGGCTAGACCGTCGCCCTCGCCCTCGGCCAGAGCCTTGGAGTTGCCCTTAAAGTAGGTCTTCACGGTGTCGATCGCATAGCCCTCGGCCTCGGCCAGGGTCTTGGCAGCGGGTTCGGTCAGTCCCACAAAGCTCACCTCGGGGTGGGTAAAGGCCGCCGCCGGAATGCTGAGGTAGTTGATCTGGCGGGGTTCGCCGCAGATGGTTTCGATGGTAAGAATGCCCTGGGCTGAGGCAGCGTGGGCCAGCATCATTTTGCCGGTGGCGTCGCCAATTGCCCACAGGTGAGGCACCGGCTCACCGTTGCGCAGCACCCGCAGGTGGTCATCCACGGGAATAAAGCCTCGGCGATCGGCCTCCACACCGACCCGCTCCAGGCCCAAATCTTTGGTGGCGGGGATGCGTCCGGTGGCCACCAGGCAGGCGTCTACCTCCAGGGTTTCAACCACCTCACGGGTTTCGCGATCGGCCAGCTCGATCACCACCGGGTTGCCGGGGGTGACCTTCTGGGCAATCACTCCAGCTCTCGTCTCAATGTCGCGGGGGGCAATTAGCACGCGCTGGGCAATCTTGGCGATGTCAGGATCGAAGGTGGGCATCAGCTGATCCAGCGCTTCGATGATGGTGACTTCGCAGCCCAGGGCTGTGTACACATCCGAAAACTCCAGGCCAATGTAGCCACTGCCGATGATGGCGATCCAGTCGGGCAGCCAGTCGAGCTTGAGGGCTTCGTCGCTGGTAAACACCGTTTTGCCGTCGGTCTCAATGCCGGGGGGCACAAAGGGCACCGAACCCGGCGACAGAATAATGTCTTGGGCCGTAACCATTTTTTCGCCATCAGAGGTGGCGATCGCCACCTTTTGCTCCCCCGCCAGCCGCGCCCAGCCCTTGATAATGTCAACCCCCAGCCGGGTCAGGCTGTTGGTCATGTCGCCCTGAATTTTGCTGACCAGGGTTTTGGCGTGGTCGGCGATCGCCTCGCGATCGTAGGTGACATTGCCCACCGAAATGCCCAGAGACTTGAGGTGGTGCTCGTTGCGCAGCTCCCGCACCCGGCCCGAGGCCGCCAGCAGCGCCTTAGAGGGAATGCAGCCCCGGTTGACGCAGGTGCCCCCCATCACATCGGCCTCCACAATGGCCGTCTTTAGCCCCCGCTTCACGGCGTGCAGGGCGGCTCCGTGGCCCCCCACCCCAGCACCAATAATCAGCAGGTCGTAATCAAATGCGTCGCTCACAGCAGGCTCCTGAACAGGTGATCCAACTAGGGTTAACTCAAGCTAGGCCAGCTCAAACTAGGCCTTCGAGGGGTTCTGCCCTCAGCCTAGCCGCAAACATGGGCCAAAAACATGGGGTCGCAGGGTATGGATACTACGACAAACAGAGTTTCCTTTCATTCTTGACCACGGAGAGCAATCAGACAACTCCTAAGTCTGGGCCTGATTTTGGGCTGTGGCCCGCCGCTGCCGCTGCGCCTCGTAAAGCAGCAGGGCCGCCGAAACCCCCACATTCAAAGACTCTACCTCCCCAGCCATGGGAATGCACACCTGTACCGCCGCCCGCCGCTGCAAATCTGCCGACAGCCCCGCCCCCTCGTTGCCCAGCACAATCACCGTGGGCTGGGCAAAGTCCACCGACCAATAATCCACCGTGGCGTAGGAGCTAGCCGCCACAAGCTGTACGCCGTCTCGTTCCCAATCCGTCAGCAGAGAATCCAAATCATCCACCACCGCCAGGGGTAGTCGAAACCACTGGCCCGCCGAGGCCCGCAGCACCTTGGGGTGATCGGGGGCCACGCTGTCGGCGCTGAGCCATAGCCCCTCGGCTCCAGCTGCCACCGCCGTGCGAATGATTGTGCCCAGGTTGCCGGGGTCTTGCAGGGTTTCAACCACCAGCCCAATGCCCCGAATCGTAGAGTTTGGGGGACGGTGGCTTTGGGGGGCGATCGCCACCACCCCGTCGGGATGCTGGGTGGTCGCCATGCTCTCTAGCACCGCATCAGACACCAGCTCGACCCGCTCAGTCGATTGGTTTAGGGACAGCGCCAAGTCGGGATGGGCCGCTGCCCAGGCGGGAGTGTAGCAGGCAACCTCAAGGGGATAGTGGGTGGCCAAGGCCTCCTGAATCAGATGGGTGCCTTCGAGCAAAAATTGATCTTGCGATCGCCGCGCCTTGGCCTGGTGCAGCTTGCGAATAGATTTCACCAGAGGATTTTGCAGGCTCGTAAGCATGACTGTATCCCCTGGTTAGATCGTTGACATTTAATGCGGAACCCGGGACTTGAACCCGGATGTTATTGCTAACACTAGGACCTGAACCTAGCGCGTCTACCAATTCCGCCAGTTCCGCTGGCCGGGCGTTATTACCGCCGCGATTTGTAATCATGCACCCATAAAGCCCCAGAGTCAAGCGTTTGAAAAAAGATTTCGTGATTTTGGATGAATCGGCTATCCTGATGTGGCCAAGTTTGGCAAATGGATCTGGATTGCTATGGCGAAATTGATGGTTTCGGGTAGAATCTAGACGAAAATTTGGGAAAAAGTGGAGTTATCAGTTGTGGAGGACACCGCCATCGTTACATCCATTGGTTTGCCCAACCCTTTGACCGCTGCCGAAGCGGACGGTGCTGTGCTCGAGATCACTGGCGGTACTCCCTTAGCGGGCCAGGTTGCCATCAGCGGAGCCAAAAACTCTGCCCTCGTCGTGATGGCAGGTACTTTGCTCTGCTCCCAGCCCTGCCGCATTCGCAATATCCCCAACCTCATGGACATTGAGCGGATGGGCGAAGTGCTAACCGCCCTGGGGGTCAAGCTCAAGCGCGAGGGCGATGCCCTCACCGTCGATGCCAGCACTATTGCCCACACCAAAGCCCCCTACGACGTCGTCAGTCGGCTGCGGGCCAGCTTTTTTGTCATCGGCCCCCTGCTCGCCCGCATGGGGGTAGCGCGCATTCCCCTACCCGGCGGCTGTGCTATTGGGGCGCGCCCAGTCGAGCTACACGTCCGTGGCCTGCAGGCCATGGGAGCCGATGTCCACATTGAGCACGGCACCGTGCACGCCTACGTACCCGGCAGCGGTGGTCGCCTCAGGGGAGCCAAAATCTACCTCGACTACCCCAGCGTGGGAGCTACCGAGACCCTGATGATGGCTGCCACCCTGGCGGACGGCGAAACCACGATTGAAAACGCGGCCCAAGAGCCTGAGGTGACGGACCTAGCCAACTTCTGCCGAGCTATGGGAGCGCGTATTCGCGGCGCTGGCACCAACACCATCACTATTGCGGGCGTGCCCAGTCTGCACAGCACCGACTACGGCATTATTCCAGACCGCATTGAGGCGGGCACCTTTTTGGTGGCCGGAGCCATCACTCGCTCTGAAATTAGCCTGTCACCCATCATTCCCGAGCACCTGACCGCTGTCATTGCCAAGCTCCACGAAATTGGCGGCCAGGTGGTGATAGACGGACCTAACCGGGTGCGCTACGTGCCCTCCCACACGATTGTGCCAACCGATATTCAGACCGGGCCGTTCCCTGGCTTCCCCACCGACATGCAGGCCCAGTTTATGGCGCTGATGGCGGTTTGCGAAGGCAGCAGCCTGATCACCGAGACGGTGTTTGAAAATCGCCTGCGCCACGTGGCCGAGCTCAACCGCATGGGGGCTGATATTCGCCTGAATGGCAACTGCGCCATCATCAAAGGGGTGCACCAGCTCTCCGGCGCGCCGGTGCTAGCCACCGACCTGCGGGCCTCGGCGGCTCTGGTGCTGGCGGGTCTGGCCGCTAAAGGCACAACGACCATTCAGGGTCTACATCACCTCGATCGCGGCTACGACGATCTAGAGGGCAAGCTGCGCCTGCTGGGGGCTAACCTGCGCCGCTACACCGATGGGGCGACGGTTCCGGTATAGGGAATATCGCTTCGGGCTGGGCTTGGGCATACAGGCTCGGCCCATTGGGCACAACGAAAGGGCGATCGCCTCGTCTAGTCACAATTAGCGTTTTACACCCATTGACCCTGCTGTTGCGACGGCAGGGTCAATTCGTATTGGTTAAGAAAAGCATCAAAATCATCGACTGAAATTCGCCCCTGGGAAGTCTGAGCATAAGCCACAGGATGGTTGATAGTCTCTCTTGCAGGAAGGTTTGCCATGACGTCTACAGACGAGTTTTCGGTTAAAGAAATTACGGTGAGTCGGCAGTCTGCGGGGGAAGAACGCCAGGCGGCTCTGCACCAAATTTATACTCAAGTTTTAGAACGGCAACCCTACGGGTTTGAGCGCAAACAGCTGGCTAAAATCGAGGCAGAATTTTTAAGGAATAAAATTGGCGTCAAGCGGTTCTTGCGTGAGCTGGGCCATTCAGAGGTATATCTCAACGAGTTCTACTACAACTCCTCAAATCCTAAATTTATTGAGCTGTGCTTTAAGCACTTTATTGGTCGCGCGCCCAGTGACTCAGCAGAAATGCACATCTACTGCAATATTCTGATGCGCCAGGGAGTCAAGGCGATGATTACCGCCCTGCTCGATTCTGAAGACTACCTGCGGCATTTTGGCTGCTTTACTGTGCCCCACGCCTGGACTGAGGCACACTACCCGTCACCCAGAACGTTTTGGGAAACCGATGTGCTGCTTCGTGAGCTGCACGGGCGGCGGGGCTGGATTGTACCGACCATGATCTGGCACAACCTGCAGCTCAACTGCGACGGCGGTAGCTGCAGCCTGCCCGAACCCAGCGCCCCCCGAACGGCCTCGGCGACGGCCCCAGGGCTCGACGCTCTGCACCAGGTGCTCAGCACGATGGAACCCCAAGATTTAGAAAAGTTTGCCTCTACCCTCTCTGCCACCGAGCGCGATAAGCTGCGTCACCTGCTGATGCAGCCTGCCCGCTAGCACTTGAGCAATCTAATTGTCTCAGGCTCTAACGGCTCAGGGTTCAAGGCTTGAGGTTTTAGGTTCACAGCAGGCCTTGAACCGCATACCTTAAACCCTGAACTCTAATAACCTGTCACCCTCGGCGGGACTAACGATAGCGATGGCCATCGCGCTTAGGACAGCGGCCTCTTCCAGTGGCAAAAACTGGGACAGCGCCATGGCGTATAGCCACCGCTTTAGGGGATACAAGTCATGTCCTAACCGTTCTGGCGATGGCTATACCAGGGTTTAAGGAATCAGGCGAGCAAACTTTTTCTTGCCCACCTGAACCACTTTGCCCACCAGCTCGTCGGCGCTGGCAAATTCCTGGTTGGGGTCGGTCAGCTTTTCGCCATCGAGCTTAACGGCCCCCCCCTGAATTTGGCGGCGGGCTTCGCTGCTGCTGGCGCACAGGTTGGTGGCCCCCACTAGGTAAAACAGCCTGGCCGGAAAGTTAACCCCGGCCAGGGAAAACTCGGGCACGCCTGCCGCTGGCTCGCCGGTACCCTGCACCAGGCTGATGGCGGCCTGCTGGGCCTGCTGAGCCGCCGCCTCGCCGTGAAACTGACGGGTGACCTCTAAGGCCAACATTTTTTGGCGATCGCGCGGTTTTTCGGGCAGCGTGCCGAGGTCAAAGGGCGTCAGCAGCTCAAAGTAGTCGCCAATTAGGGTGTCGGGTACTTTTTCGAGCTTGGAGTACATGCTGAGCGGGTCTTCCTGTAGCCCCACGTAGTTGCCCAGAGACTTCGACATCTTTTGGCTGCCGTCGGTGCCCAGCAGCAGGGGCAGCAGCAGGCCAAACTGAGGTCTGAGGCCAAAGTGCCGCTGCAGGTCGCGACCGACGGCAATGTTGAATTTTTGGTCGGTGCCGCCCAGCTCCACGTCAGACTGCACTGCCACCGAGTCGTAGCCCTGCATGATGGGGTAGAGAAACTCGTGGAGAAAGACCGGATCGCCCTTTCCGTAGCGCTCGGAGAAGCCCTCTTTGGCCAGCATTTGCCCCACGGTCATAGTGCTGAGCAGCTCCAAAATTTTGCCCAGATCGAGGCCAGCCAGCCACTCCGAGTTGTAGCGCACCTCTAGCCGCCCTGGGGTATCGAAGTCGAGAATGGGGCGCACCTGCTCAAGGTAGGTTTCGGCATTGGCCTTGACGTCGGCCTCGGTTAGCTGGCGACGCACTTCTGACTTGCCGGTGGGGTCGCCGATGCGGGCGGTGAAGTCGCCAATGATGAGTACAGCGGTATGACCTGCATCCTGAAAGGCGCGCAGCTTACGCACCGGAATGCTGTGGCCCAGGTGTATTTCGGCCCCAGTAGGATCAATGCCCAGCTTGACCCGCAGCGGGCGATCGCTCTGGAGCAGCCGCTGAACCAGGTTTTGCCCTGGGTCGCTGGAGTCAGGTTGGTCAGGAAAGACCTCGCTAATGCCCCGGTAAATGGTCTCGAACTGAGCTGGGGGAGCGCTGGAATTGGCCTGGGGCATAGTGAATTAGGAACGGAGTTAATAGGTAGACAGTAGGGCAACTTAGCTGGGACAGTCACGGTAAAGCCTAGGGCGTATCGTCAGGTCTGGCCAAAATCCTTAGGACACCGCATTGCCTGCCCGACCCCAAAAACTAGCCTAGGCTGTAATCGGCTATTTGTTGGGCTATCAGCGGCTAACTGATGGCAGCCCCTAGGCGATCGCGGCCAAATGTTATAGATTTTGGCAAAACTGGCCCTTAGCTTCTCCTTATAACCATCTGCGAGGCTAGGATAAGCGTGCTTGCGATCGCGCTTGAGTCGATCTCCCAGCCTCACCACCGCATAACATCTGAATTAGCCCCTCAAATCAGCCCCATTAATGGAGTTATTGAGACTGGAGCTATCAGGGTTAGGCTCACTTATCTAGAGGGTCATTATAATGGCCTAACCGTCACCCACCGACGCGCAGCCCCGTTGAAAAACATCCCTTTGCAAAGCAGCCCTCAGCATCTATCGTTACCTAGCACCACCCTCTTTAGCAGCCTTTAATAGCCAACGTGTCATCCAACACCCTTCGCCACAAAAGTCGATCTCAGCCTCAGCCCCTGCGCCGAGCGCCCAACGTACTCAAATACGTGCAAGACGTGGGCCAGGTAGCCGCAGCGGCGCTGCTGGGTACTACCATGATTGCCAGTTCTGTGCTGGCCGGCGGGCTGGTGGGGCTAGCGATTAGCTTTCGCAACCTGCCCGACGTTCGAGTGCTGCGTAACTACGTTCCTAGCGAAACCAGCTATATCTACGACATCAACGGCACCCTGCTCTATAGCCTCCACGACGAGGCCAACCGCGAGGTCGTCGATCTCGATGACATGTCTCCCCACCTGAAGCGGGCCGTTCTGGCGGTAGAAGACAGCTATTTTTACTCCCACAACGGCATTAACCCCAGCAGCGTAGGCCGAGCTATGATGGCCAACGTAGCGGCTGGGTCTGCCGTAGAGGGTGGTTCGACCATCACCATGCAGCTGGTGAAGAACCTATTTTTGACCCCCGAGCGGGCCATTAGTCGCAAAGTGGCAGAGGCGGTGCTCGCCCTGCGCCTAGAGCAAATCTTCAGCAAAGACGAAATTCTGGAGATGTACCTCAACCAGGTGTACTGGGGACACAACAACTATGGCGCTGAAACGGCAGCCCAGAGCTACTTCAACAAGTCGGCTAGAGATCTAACCCTGCCCGAAGCGGCGATGGTTGCGGGGCTGATCCAGGCTCCAGAAAGCTACAGCCCCTTCCACAACTACCAGGCCACCAAGCAGCGCCAGGCGGTTGTGCTCAACCGCATGCGCCAGCTGGGTTGGATTACGCCAGAAGAAGAGGTGGCGGCCCGCGATGCGCCCCTGCTCATAGGTGAAGTGAAATCGTTTCGCAGCAGTATTTCTCCCTACGTGACCGAGGCGACGGTACAGGAGCTGAAGCAGCGCTTTGGCAATGAGGCCGTGGTCAAGGGCGGCATGCGCGTGCAGACCACCGTCGATTTGGGCATGCAGCAAATGGCCGAAGCCACCGTGCAGCGGCACAACGCCCGCATTCGCCACATCGCCGACCAGATGGCGCTGGTGGCCATCGACCCCCGCACCCACTTTGTCAAGGCGATGGTGGGCGGAGTTGACTATCAGCAAAGCCAGTTCAACCGAGCCGTTCAGGCCTATCGGCAGCCGGGGTCAGCCTTTAAGCCCTTTGTGTACTACGCGGCCTTTGCCACCGGCCGCTATACACCCGCCAGCTCCATTGCGGATACTCCCGTTAGCTATCCCGACGGCTATCGCTACTACAGCCCCAAAAACTATGACAGCAGTTTTATGGGCAATATTCCCATTCGTACGGCCCTGGAAATGTCGCGCAACGTGCCAGCGGTGAAGCTGGGCCAGGCGGTAGGGGTCAACCAGATTATCGAGCTGTGTCGCACCCTGGGCATTAACAGCCCAATGCAGCCTGTCACCTCGCTGCCCTTAGGAGCCGTAGATCTGACCCCGATGGAAATGGCCGGAGCCTATGCCACTTTCGCCAGCAACGGCTGGTACTCCGAGCCGACCTTTATTGTGCAAGTCAGCGACAGCAGCGGTAATGTGCTGCTCGACAACACCCCTCAGCCCCAGCTGGTGCTCGACCCCTGGGCCGCTGCTTCGCTCACCGATGTGCTGCAGGGCGTAATTGCCCGAGGCACGGGTACAGCTGCCCAGATTGGGCGACCCGCCGCTGGTAAAACGGGCACCACCGACTCCCAGCGAGATGTGTGGTTTGTGGGCTACGTGCCCCAGCTCTCGACGGCGGTGTGGATTGGCAACGACAACTACACGCCCATGCGATCGGGCACAACGGGGGGCACCTACGCCGCCCCGGTGTGGAAGGACTTTATGCAGCAGGCGCTGGTCAATGTGCCGGTCGAAAACTTCAAGCGGCCCTCGGAGTTTGTGCAGCCCTAGGGGCTGTTGGCAGTTAGCCGTCGGATAATTCCAGAATCAGCCGTTACAGCCCTTGACCTGGTTTTCGGGTCGGCCACCGGTATTCTGCGAATTTTGGCCGGAATTGATGACTCGCCTTCAGCGCAAGGGTTAGGGCTCTGCTTCATCAATTTGGGCCAGAACGCGATCGCGAAATTCTGGGTCACTATTGGCCAGCCCCAGCAGTTCCCAGTAGGCCGACAGGGTTAACCCGTTGGCCTGAATTAGATCTAGGGCAGCCGCCTGAATCTCCTGCTGCATTTGGCGCGACTCGGTGTCGGTTTCGGTTCGCTGCAGGCTCAGTTCACGCGACTCGATCAGCCTAACCACGGCTATATAGGCCCTGACAAAGCGGCTAACGGTTTCAGAGGGAATGTCGCTGGCATCGGGGGCGGCGGGGGTTGCCAGAGGAGCCGCATCGGCGGTGGGTACGGCTGGAGCCGCGATCGCAGGCAGGCCCAGACCGAGCAGGGCGATCAGACTGAGACCAACCAGGCCACTCATCCACCGGGCTAGCAGGCGGCTAACCCTTTTGACGCTGCTCAAAGGTCCATCGATAGCGGTCGTTCTATACCAGTCATCCATCACAGCAATGCCGGAAACGCGTTCTAGAAGCCTAGCCGAAACCAGATCGCCTATAGTGGTAGTAGACATAAGCATAAATACATAACGACAAAGGGAACAGACCGCCATGGCAAGCGATGAGATGTCTCCGGTGCCCGGTCAGGGAAGCCTTTCTGACCGGGAGCTACAGATCGTAGAGCTAGTGGCATCGGGGCTAACCAATCAGGAAATTTCTGAAAAGCTTGAGATTAGCAAGCGCACCGTGGACAACCACATCAGCAATATTTTGACGAAAACGGCGACCGGCAATCGGGTGGCGCTGTTTCGCTGGGCGCTGCAGTCGGGTAAGGTCTGTATCGACGAAGTCAACTGCTGCCTGCTGCCCGAGGTCAAGGCTGAGAGCCAGGAAGCCTGAGCTGCTGGCCCCGAGTCCAACACGGGCTATGATGGGGATTCTGTATTGCCCACGAGAGCGCCTGTTCAGCTATGGAGCCCATTCAATCCCTGCCGGGTACCGAAGATATTTTGCCGAAGGCACAGTATGTAGGCCAAGATCTCAAGGTGGCCGACATTCAGACCTGGCAGCGGGTAGAGGCGACGGCGCGCGATATTTTGAGCCGTGCCGCCTACCGCGAAATTCGCACCCCTACCTTTGAGGCCACAGCCCTGTTTGAGCGGGGTATTGGCGAAGCCACCGATGTGGTGGGCAAGGAGATGTACAGCTTCAAAGACAAGGGCGATCGCGGCTGTACCCTGCGCCCTGAGGGCACCGCCGGGGTGGTGCGGGCCTACGTTCAGCACAGCCTCTACGCCCAGGGCGGCGTGCAGCGCCTCTGGTACACCGGCCCCATGTTTCGCTACGAACGCCCCCAAAAAGGTCGCCAGCGGCAGTTTCACCAGGTCGGCGTTGAGGTGCTGGGCAGCGCCGACCCCCGCGCTGATGTCGAGGTGATTGCCCTGGCCACCGATCTCCTGCAGGCTCTGGGCCTCAAGAACTTGACCTTTTACCTGAACTCGGTGGGCGACAAAAGCGATCGCACTCGCTACCGCGAAGCCCTGGTCAACTACCTCAGCCCCTACGCTGCCGATCTAGATGCAGATTCGCGCGATCGGCTCAGCCGCAATCCCCTGCGCATTCTCGACAGCAAAGACGAAAAGACCCAGGCTATTACCGCCAATGCACCCAGCATTTTGGACTACCTCGGGCCTGACTCAAAGCGCCATTTTGACCAGGTGCTGGCTCAGCTCACTGGTTTGGGCATCGACTTCGAACTCAACCCGCGCCTGGTGCGGGGGCTCGACTACTACACCCACACCGCCTTTGAAATTCAGTCTCAAGATTTGGGGGCCCAGGCGACGGTGTGCGGCGGCGGTCGCTACGACGGCCTGGTAGAAGAACTGGGCGGCCCAGCCACACCAGCCGTGGGCTGGGCGATCGGCCTGGAGCGCCTCACCCTGCTGCTCGAAACCCTTCAGCAGGCAGCGACGGTAGCCCCTGACCTCTACCTGGTGTCGCGGGGCGAACAGGCCGAGGCCAATGCCCTACAGCTGGCTCAAAAATTACGCCATCGGGGTCTGGCCGTAGAGCTTGACCTCAGCGGCGCAGCCTTTGGCAAGCAGTTTAAGCGGGCCGATCGCAGCGGCGCAGCCGCCTGCCTAATCGTGGGCGATGACGAAGCGGCCCAGGGCACCGTGCAGATTAAGTGGCTACTCTCCGGCGAACAAACCAGCCTCTCCCAGGCCTCTCTGCTCAGCGATATTGAGGGGTTTTTACAGCAAATTCAGAGCGCTCGCGCCTAGGGGTACGCGCTTCAGATTTGGTATCACTCCTGAGACTCTGGGATTCCCCTCAGAGGGGAGACCACACGCCTCCAAGATTTCGTTACAATCTTTTACAATGACAGAATATCCCTTGTTCAATAAATAACTTATTGCTGGTCGTATGCCTGACACCATCACAAAACTGGCTTACCAAGCCTTTCAACAGGGCAAGAGTTACTTTGGGCTGGCTCACAAGACCGTCACTTCACAGGTCATGCAGGCGGTCAATCCGCCCAAACACATTCAAACTAAGCCCCTGGAGATTAAGGATCTGCAGCTGCTTCAGCAGCGTATGAATGCTCTGCTGGAGCGTGACTGGCAGGATGCCGAGGCCGAGGTCTATCCCAAAGAGCTATTGTTCGACAACCCCTGGGACGATTTCTTTCGGTTTTACCCGCTGGTATGCCTAGACCTGCCCAACATTTGGGATCGGCTCAACAAGCGCGACTACCACACCTTCACCGAGGACGTCGACACCAAAGGCTATCCCAAGTACTACCTGCAAAACTTTCACCACCAAACCAACGGCTACCTGAGTGATATGTCGGCGAACCTGTACGACCTCCAGGTAGAAATTCTCTTCAATGGCACTGCCGACCCCATGCGACGGCGCATTCTGGCCCCTCTTAAGCAGGGCTTAGCGGCAGCCGGTATGACCGAAGGGGCCAAGGTGTTGGATGTGGCTTGCGGCACCGGTCGCACATTGAGCATGGTTCGAGATGCCCTGCCCAAGGCCTCGCTGTATGGGGTTGACCTGTCGCCTACCTACCTGCGCAAGGCGAATGAAACCCTGACTGCTAAGCCCGGTGTGCTGCCGCAGCTGATTCAGGCCAACGGTGAGAGCCTGCCCTTTATAGACAACTACTTTGACGGCGTGGTGAGCGTTTTCCTGTTCCACGAGCTACCGGCGGTGGCGCGGCAGAACGTGATTAACGAGATGTATCGGGTTGTGAAGCCCGGCGGCACTGTAGTACTGTGCGACTCGATTCAGCGGCTCGATTCGCCTGAGTTTGAGTCGGCGATGGAGAACTTCCCAGCGATGTTCCACGAGCCCTACTACCGCCACTACACCACCGACGACCTCAACCAGCGCCTGAGCGATGCTGGTTTTGAGGACATTGGTAATCAGGTTCACTTTATGAGCAAGTACTGGGTAGGCCGCAAGCCAGCGGCCGCCTAAACGACTGGCTCATATACCAAAAGCTAGCAGCCTCCGGTGAATTACCGGAGGCTGCTGACTCAGCAATATTGCCTAAGGAATCTGCCATAGATAGAGCACCGAATCTTCCTCGGACGGCTCTAGGCGCAGGGTGAGGTGGGGCAGCCAGTCGCCCATGTCAAACATGTGCGAGACAACGCGGCTGCCCGATCGCAGCTGGGTTTGCAGGCGCGATCGCAGTCGCAGATTCAGGTGCGGCAGCAGGTAGATTAGCACCACCGTGGCGTCGTGAAGATCGGCCTCAAACAGGTTGCCCTGGATAAACCTCAGGCGATGCTCAACCCCAACCTGACGGGCAAGGGCGCGGGCCTGTTCTAGAAGAACTGGGTCGATGTCAACGCCCACTCCCTGCACGCCGTAGTCGAGGGCCGCCTGGACCAGCAGCCGACCGTCGCCGCAGCCCAGGTCGTAGACCACATCGGCAGCGGACAGATCGGCCAGCTTGAGCATGGCGGTGGCGGCATCGGCGGGGGTGGGCACAAAGCCAATGTCGGGACGGGGAGCGGCCATCAAGCGGGGTTGAGGGTAGCCCAGTGGGCCTGGATATCTTGAATGGTAAACAGAGCCTTGAAGGGGAGGTTGTGGCTTTGGTAAAGCTCGGCTCCGCCCTGCTGGCGATCGACTAAGGCCAGAATTTGGTTGACCTGGTACCCCGCTGCCTGGAGACGGTCAACCGCCTTGAGGGCCGACTGGCCGGTGGTGACCACGTCTTCAAGCACCGTTACGGCACTGCCCGGCGGCAGCGTGACGCCTTCAATATAGGCGCGGGTGCCGTGCCCCTTGGCCTCTTTGCGAATAATCAGCGGAAACAGATGGCGGCTCCCATAGAGCCCCACTAGGCTGACGGCGGTTACCAGCGGGTCGGCTCCCAGGGTTAGCCCCGCTACGGCGGTCGTTTCGGCAGGCACCAAATCGAGCAACAGCCGACCCACCAGCAGCGCCCCCTGGGGGTGGAGGGTAACCAGCTTGCCGTTGATGTAGTAGGTGCTGCGCTGGCCTGAGGTGAGCACAAAGTCACCCTCCTGGTAAGCTCCACGACAGAACAGGTCGAGCAGGGGCGATCGCAGGGCGGCGGTTTCTAGATCAAGCAGCTCGGAGGGAGCGATTTTCAGCAGTAGCTCGTCCATGGGTAGTTAATTCCTTAAAAATGCTCCAGTTTTCTGCGATCGCGCTATAAAGGACATGCACTGGGTGATCGGTTCGGCAGGGTTTCAGGTAAGCTAGGGAGTTTTTTGCCCCAAGCCTACCGTCAGAGCAGGGGCAGGCACCGCCAGAATCACACCAATTCCCGCACTGTTTATCTTGAGTTGAGGAGGCTTGGCCATGGGCATTCAATTAAATCATATTTCTGGTCTGACGCTGGCGCTGCTGGCGGCGGCGGTCATTGCCCCAGCAGGGCACGCCCAAGATACAGCATCCCAGACCATTCCTGATGCCTTAAACGACCTGGGTACCACCTACTCGGGCGACTACTTCAGAAACCGAGGCATTGTTCGCCAGGGCAAGCGCATTATCGGCCTCGACTTCCCTGAGCGCGCGCTAGAGTGGGATGCCAACGCCACCTCCGCTGCCGTGAGAGATATTTTGCTGCTGCAGACCACCAGCGACCCCACAATTCGGGTGCCGGATTTGGCCAACCCCTACAGCAGCAGCCTGCTGACCAGTCCCAGCAGCAGCGTACCCTACGTCGGCTCAGAGTTTATCTTTGAAACGTTCTAGCCCCTGCCGCCCCGGTGGGTCCAGCTCCAATCCCTTAACCTGAGTTCTGAATTGGGACAAACAGGTGGTGAAAAATCCAGGGTGCAGGAGTTGAACCTGCCTGGGGCGAATTATGAGTTCGCTGCCTAATCCGCTCGGCCAACCCTGGGATGCCACCTCAACGGTGAAGCACTTCCTATTGTACGCTCAGGTCTAAACCTGAATCTTAAATTTTGTTTGAGGCTTAAACTTTATAATTGGGGTAACGTTTAGGCCTGGGTTAGACCCAGACCGTCTAAAGTATTTCCATTGCTCAGGTTATCCATTTTTACCCCTGCCATGAACCCTGCCGTAGCGTTTACGTTAATTTTGCTCTCGCTGATGATCGGTTCGGGGGTGGTCAGCGCATCGTGGGGGTTCACGCTGGGGCGACAGGCGCTGACCGGTGTGCGCCAGCCCGAAACCCGGCCTACCAGTGGGTCTCCCGTAGCGCGCGAGGCGGGTGCAGCCGGTCAGGGTGACGTGGTGTTGGTCAACGAAGCTGAAGTTCTGCAGCAGGTGAAAGCTCGCACTAGCGGCGGCCAGTAGCTCTTAGGCACTGGATCATGGGCGTTTTTCCCTATGTATTAGCCGTCGTTATTCCCGAACAGCTGCCAGGAGCCGCGATCGCATCACGGCTCCTGGCCGTGCTAATGCTGATTGGCATCAACGCTTTTTTTGTGGCGGCAGAGTTTTCGATGGTGTCGGTGCGGCGATCGCGCATTAGCCAGCTGGTCTCTGAGGGCGATGTGCAGGCCAAAACGGTGCAGCAGCTCCAGCGCAGCCTCGATCGCCTGCTGTCTACCACCCAGTTGGGCATTACCCTCTCTAGCCTGGCGCTGGGGTGGGTGGGCGAAGGTACCATGGCCGTCACCCTGGCCTTCTGGATTAGCCAAACGCCCCTCAGCCCAGCTCGAAGCGAGGCTTTGGCCCACGCCCTGGCGATTCCGGTCGCGTTTTTTTTGGTCGCCTACCTGCAAATTGTGCTGGGAGAACTGTGCCCTAAATCGGTGGCCATGCTCTACCCCGAGCAGGTGGCTCGATTTTTAGGCCCCCCTAGCCTGACCATTGCCCGCCTGTTTAACCCCTTCATCTGGATCTTGATTCAGTCGACCCGGCTGCTGCTGCGGCTGGTCAACATTCGCTACAGCGACCAGGTCAGCTACAGCCGCCTCACCCCCGAAGAACTCCAGCTAATCATTCGCACCACGACCGAAACTCCGGGACTGGAGGCCGAAGAGCGCGAGCTGCTCAACAACGTATTCGAGTTTCGCGACGTCACCGCCGAAGAGATCATGGTGCCCCGCACCCAGATCCACGCTATTCCCCTAGCCGCCACCTTTGGGGAGCTGATTGAGGTAGTGGCCACCACCGAGCACTCCCGCTACCCGGTGATAGGGGACTCCCTCGACGACATCCAGGGCATGGTAGAGCTGAAGCAGTTTTTGCAGCCCCTGGCCCGTCAGCAAATTAATGCCGAGACTCCCCTGCGGGCCTGGGTCAAACCGGCTCGGTTTGTGCCTGAGCACACCCCCCTGCACGAGCTGCTGGCTACTATGCAGCGCACTGGTCAGGAGCTCGTCATTGTTGTTGATGAGTTTGGCGGCACGGCCGGGCTGCTCACCCTCCACGACTTAACCACCGAAATTATTGGCGATATTCACGAGCCCGATGACCAGGAGCGGCTGGTGCAGCTGCTGGCCGATCAGTCGTACCGAATCAAGGCTCACACCGACCTTGAAGAGGTTAACGAACTGCTCAACCTGGCCCTACCCTACGCCGATGACTACCAAACTCTCGGCGGATTTCTAATCTACCAAATGCAAAAAATTCCGCGCTCGGGCGATCGCCTGATATTCGCCGACCACGAGTGGGTGGTGCTCTCGACCGATGGCCCCCGGCTCCAAGACATTCTGGTGCGATCGCTCGATTCTCTACCGCTGGGGAATGAGTCAGACGGCGCGGCGGGTACTGCCTCTACCGACTCCGATTAGACTTCTATGCCCTAGGGAGATGAGCATTATGCCTTGAGTAGTCGGGGGCAGACGATCGCGATCGACCAGGGATTCAGCCCCCTAGACAGCTATTTAACTGCCACAGGTCGCTCGACGGCTCACCCAGCCATCAGTAGCATAAAAAAGCAGGCAAAAATTCGGAAAACGAGCATGGAGCTGTGCCAGATTGCGAATCTGGTCGTAAATCTATGCTTCTCTGGTGGGGAATGTCGCTATTCTTTACAGTGTGAAGCATTGTGATAGTATCTGAGTAATTTTACCTGGCCGTCCCAGTTCTCCACTTGCTCTGACGTTCGCAACCCACTCGCTGTCGACGTATCTTTGTCTCCCTAGGAAGGACAGGCGTGCAAAACTCCATGTTGTCATCTGCCTTAGACATGCACCTATCTCGCAACCTACCAGATCCTATTCGTGTCGGCGTTATTGGCGTGGGCAACATGGGCCAGCACCATACCCGCGTTCTCAGCCGGTTCAAAGATGTAGAGCTCGTTGGGGTGTCAGATGTCAACGTGGAGCGGGGGCTCGACACCGCTGGCAAGTACAGAATTCGGTTTTTTGAAGACTACCAAGAGCTGCTCAAGCACGTCGATGCCGTGTGCGTAGCGGTGCCAACTCGACTGCACCACGCCGTGGGCATGGCCTGTTTGCAGGCGGGCGTACATATTTTGATTGAAAAACCCATTGCCGCCAGCATTGCCGAGGCAGAGTCATTGGTCAATGCAGCGGCGGCAACCAACTGCATTTTGCAGGTGGGTCACATCGAGCGGTTTAACCCGGCCTTTCAAGAACTCCACAAGGTGCTCAAGACCGAAGAACTGCTGGCCCTCGAAGCCCGCCGCATGAGCCCCTACTCCCAGCGGGCCAACGACGTGTCCGTGGTGCTCGACCTGATGATCCACGACATTGACCTCCTGCTAGAGCTAGCAGGGTCAACGGTAGCCACCCTCACCGCCAGCGGCAGCCGGGCCTCTAACTCTGGGTATCTAGACTACGTCACCGCCACCCTGGGCTTTAGCAATGGCATTGTGGCTACGCTGACTTCCAGCAAGGTCACCCACCGCAAAATTCGCAGCATTACGGCCCACTGCAAAAACTCCCTCACCGACGCCGATTTTCTCAACAACGAGATTTTGATTCACCGGCAGACCACCGCCGACTGCTCCTCCGACTACGGCCAGGTGCTCTACCGCCAGGACGGCTTAATCGAGAAAGTCTATACCAGCAACATCGAGCCGCTCCATGCCGAGCTAGAGCACTTTATCAACTGTGTGCGCGGCGGCGAAAAACCCTCCGTCGGCGGCGAGCAGGCACTCAAAGCCCTCAGGCTAGCCAGCCTAATTGAGCAGATGGCCCTAGACGGCAAACCCTGGCACCACTTCGACCTGACTGCTGTGGGCAACGAACTTCCCGTAGCGGTGCAGGTTTAGGGCTTACGACCATAGGCGCTGATCAAAGGCCCCGCAACCCTAACTTTACGGCACCACCTGAATGGGGGTGCCTATTTTGATGTGGCTGTAGAGCGTGTGAATATCTGCTTCCAGCATCCTTACGCAGCCGTGGGAAACGGCCTCGCCAATTAGCGTCTCCTGGTTGGTGCCGTGGATGCCGATGTGATACTGCCCCTGCAGCGCAAAGCCAATCCAGCGGGAGCCGAGGGGGTTACTCGGGCCAGGGCCAACCGCTTCTTTAGTAATGGGGTGCTGCCACACCGGGTTGGTACGCATGTCGCGGACGGCAAATTCGCCCGTAGGGGTTTGCCAGTCATCCTGACCAATGGCCACCGCAAACTCGCCGCGCACGGCATCGTTTTGGTAGAGGGTAAGTCGTCGCCGGCTCAGGCTGATCACCACGCGGGTGTTGGCGGTGATCAAAGTTTCGGGGGCCTGGGTAATGATCGTCGTCAGACGAACCAAACCCGTGCGCTCAAAGGGAGCCTCAAACCGCCAGCGCGAATTTACCTGGTCTTGCCAGGTAGCGGCAGCCAGCAGACCGGCCGCGCCGTAGCACAGCACCATCAGACAGCGATTTAGGGGAGCTGGCGCATCCATAGGCCGTTTTGATCGATCCCACCCAACTCCAGCATACTGCTATCCCCAGGTTCTAGGCTGTTTGCAGCGCAGTGCCCCAGGGCAAGTGCTGCGGGGGTTGATATGATTGAGTCACAGACATAGTGTCGGGGTTAAAAACTGTGGCGGTAAAACCAGAGTGGTTACGGGTAAAAGCCCCTCAGTGGGAACGGATAGGCGAAGTTAAGTCAATTCTGCAAGATCTAGGCCTTAACACCGTTTGTGAAGAGGCTTCGTGCCCCAACATTGGTGAGTGCTTTAAGGCGGGTACAGCTACGTTTTTGATCATGGGACCAGCCTGTACCCGCGCCTGCCCCTACTGCGACATTGACTTTGAGAAAAAGCCCCAGGTGCTCGACCCTACCGAACCTCTGCGCCTGGCCGAGTCGGTGCGACGCATGGGGCTCAACCACGTGGTGATTACGTCGGTTAACCGCGACGATCTGGCCGACGGCGGCGCTAGCCAGTTTGTGGCCTGCATTGAGGCGGTCAAACAAACGACCCCCGACACCACCATTGAAGTGTTGATCCCCGACCTGTGCGGCAACTGGTCAGCGCTGGAAACCATTCTCGCGTCGCGCCCCCACGTGCTCAACCACAATACCGAGACTGTGCCCCGCCTCTACCGGCGGGTGCGGCCCCAGGGCAATTACGCCCGCTCCCTTGAACTGCTGCGGCGCAGTCGAGCGCTGGCTCCCTGGGTTTATACCAAGTCGGGTTTGATGATGGGGCTGGGCGAAACCGATGCCGAAGTGCAGCAGGTGATGGATGACCTGCGGGCCGTAGACTGCGACATTCTGACCCTAGGTCAGTACCTTTCGCCGGGGCCAAAGCATTTACCGGTGGCAGAGTTTATTACCCCGGCTCAGTTTGACGCCTGGCGGGTGGCAGGCGAGGTCAAGGGGTTTTTGCAGGTGGTGTCATCACCGCTGACGCGCAGTTCGTACCACGCTGAGGCGGTGCGGCAGCTCATGGCACTGCATCCTCGCTAGGGATTAAGTGCAGTTTGGGAAGACTAGCTGAGCAACTGTCGGTGAAGCCGGTGGAACCGACCCTTTTGAGCTGCGTCAAAGGGGAGGGCAGGGGCGTCTACAGCACCATCATCTTTAGGAGATAGCCATGCAGCCATGGAAACACATGCTACGCCCTCGACCTAATAGCGCCGTACTGCTTGCAGCGATTTTGGCGGGGCTGCTGCCGGGGTTGGGAATGCCAGCGGCGATTCATGCAGCGATTCCTCAGGGGATCGCCCAGACCTCCGACACAACATCGGGTGTAACAATAGCCCAGGCCGATGTCACGATCGCCCAGGAGCTGCTGCGGTTGGTCAATGCTGAACGCCAGCGCGTCAATGCACCGCCCCTGGTGCTGAACGAAAAACTCACTGCCGCCGCCCAGCGCCACGCCCAGGACATGGCGACCAGCCGCCGCATGAGCCACACCGGTTCTGACGGCTCAACAATGCGATCGCGCATTGACGCCACTGGGTACCGGTGGTCAACCATTGGCGAAAACGTTGCTATGGGCCAGCCCACCGCCGCCGCCGTAATGAGCGCCTGGATGAATAGCCCTGGCCACCGCCAAAACATTCTCAACCCGGCCTTTACCGAGCTGGGGGTGGGGCAAGCCACCGGGAGCGGGCGAATCTATTGGACACAGGTATTCGGTAGACCGCTTTAGAAAAAGGGCTGTGGCCGCAGAGCGGCCTGCCAAAAGTGGATGGATGCGATTGTCCTGAACCAGCGATCGCATCCATCAAACGGTGTACTAGGCTACAATATTGCGCTTGGTAAACAAAGGTAAAGGATACGCATCATCTGCTTTGATTGCCAAAATTAGGGTCGCACTATGTATATGGGTGGTAAGTAAATGTCCCCATTGCCATCCAGTACAGGAGGGCTACAGCTATGACCACGACAACCACACGACCGCGGCTTAGTCAGCACTACACAATCGATGTCATTCGCGACGAAGCCAAGCAATTGGTAGACTGCGGCATCCTAGACCGCTGTCAGCCAATTTGCGCCCTTTGCGGCTATATTGCCGCGCGCGAATGGCCCTACATTGAGGCTGAGCTGGAGAAAAATGACTACGGCCTGCGCGATCGCATTGGCGACTTGATCCCCCACGAGACCTGGAGCAACGACTGACCAGGGACGGCTATCGGCCGCGAGGGCCGTAGAGCGTAGGCTGGCGATTCTTAGCGGGATCGCTACGCGAATCGCCAGGGCTATGCACCAGCCAGTGCTGCCCCACCTGGTTGAGAGCAGCCATAATGGGCTGCACCTCGCGCCCCTTCGCAGTGAGCGAGTATTCAACCCGTGGGGGCACCTCCGGAAAAACAGTGCGCTTTACTAAGCCGTAGCTCTCTAGCTCCCGCAGGCGGGCAGTTAAAGTTTTGGTACTAATACCAGGCAGCGCCGACAAAAACTCGTTCGTGCGGCGACTGCCCTGAAACAGCTCTTGCAGAATGAGGATGGCCCATTTGCTGCCAATGTACGACAGGACCAGATGAACCGGACAATCGAGCTTCGCACCGTTGGATGGGTGAGGCATTGGCATCACTCCGGTATGGGCATGTTATTTTCCATTGTGAAGGATCATTTTGGGGATGTGGCTGATGTGTCACCAGATGCTGAAGATTTAAGCTTTTTTTCCAACCTGAGCCTAAACGCCTGCAGCCCCAACCTATCTGGCTTAGTTCCACCAGGTGGGGCCATCTACAGACAGCGCATAGGTAGACGGCTGGCATTTAAGGGTTTAAAACCCTTACTAAGGAAAGGTTTCTAGCCTGGCTCCTCAACTACAGGGCGATCGCCCCTGCTATTGCCCTGCTACTAGCTCAACAAGCCCACTGCTGCTTTTCTTACGGCAGAGTGGGGCAATAAAACCAGAATGCTGGGGTAAGGGAGTAGGACGTGCTAGCCTAGGTTTTCTGCTTATTTTTGGTTCCTAACCCCGTATCAGGTGTGGCCATGCCGACCCCAAAGCCTTCTCGCAACCCCAACCGTCCCTCTGGGGCCAAGCCTCGCCAGCAGTCTGAAGGCTACCGGGGAGGTAAACCCCGCCAGGGTGAAGGCAAACCCCGCTACGGTGACGACCGGCCTCGCCAAAGCGACAAGCCCCGCTACGGTGACGACAAACCCCGCTACCAGGGCGACAAGCCTCGCTACGGTGACGACAAGCCGCGCTACGCTGGTGCCAAGCCCCGCCACGGCGACGAAAAGCCGCGCTACAAAGACGATAAACCGCGCTACGGCGACGGCAAACCCCGCCATAGGGACGATAAATCCCGCCCGCAGGGCGACCAGCCTCGCTACGACGGCAGTCCACGCCGAGATGAAAAGCCCCGCTACAAAGACAGTAAGCCGCGCTACCAGGGTGACCAGCCTCGCTACGACGGCAGTCCGCGCCGAGATGAAAAGCCCCGCTACCAGGGCGGCGATTCGCGTAGCGATTCGTTTCGGCGCTCCACCTCTGCTCCACCCCGCCAGCTGGGAGTCAGTAGCGAAGGGCTCGGTGAAGGCAACGAAAGACAAGACGAAACTGATCTAATCTACGGTCGTCACGCGGTCGAGGCCGCTCTGCAGGCTCAGCGCCCCCTCAACCGAGTCTGGGTTAACGATCGCATTCGCTACGATCCCCGGTTTCTGCCGCTGATTGACGCAGCCAAGGCAAGCGGTGCCGTCATCGACGAGGTCGACACCAAGCGACTCAACCAGATTACCGGCGGAGCCAACCACCAGGGGATCGCGGCCCAAGCGGCGGCTCATACCTATCACGACCTCGACGAGATGATCGAAACCGCCCTGGGGGCAACTAAAGTACCGGTCATTATCGCGGCCGACAGCATTACCGATCCCCACAATTTGGGGGCCATTATTCGCACCGCTGAAGCCCTGGGTGCCCAGGGAATGGTGATCCCCCAGCGGCGGGCGGCGGGGGTAACGGCCACGGTGGCCAAGGTCGCCGCAGGTGCCCTAGAGCATTTGCCCGTGGCGCGAGTCGTCAACCTCAAACGCGCCCTCGACACCCTTAAAGAAAAGGGATTTTGGATCTACGGACTGTCTTCAGAGGCCAGCCAGCCGGTACACCGCACCACCTTTGATCGCCCGACGGTGATTGTGGTGGGGGCCGAGGGCAGTGGTCTCAGCCTTACCGTGCAGCAGAGCTGCGACACGCTGGTATCGATTCCGCTACGCGGCACGGTTCCTAGCTTAAATGCATCGGTGGCTACAGGCATGGCTCTCTATGAGATCTATCGTCATCAATGGACGGCGCAACTACAAATTTCCTCTTTGCAAAATCAAAAGCAAGGCAGTATAACGAAACATGGGATAGCGTTGCCCCAGGACGGTTTAGAACCGTGATTTCCCCATAAAAAATCTTTAGAACTCGGCAGATAGGCAGGATCTATGAAGCATCTTTTAGGTCGTTTTTTAGCGAGCGTTTTAGGCCAAGACAAAGCCTGGTGGGTCGAGATCAAGACCAATTCACCCGCCTGCACCTACTACTTTGGCCCCTTTGATAGTGAGTCTGAGGCTCATGCCGCTAAGGGTGGCTACATTGAAGATCTTGAGCAGGAAGGGGCACAGAAAATTCAAACCGTGGTGCAGCTGTGCAGCCGTCCTGAGCAGCTGACCATTACCGATGAGTGGGATACTCCTGTGGGTGGGTTTTCGACTCCCGCCTTCAGCGGTCGGCCCTAGCCCAAGTTCTGTCATCGCCATTATTGGCTAGGCCTAGTGTTCTAGACCTAGCGCTTGTTTGTGTTGCGCTAACCATTGGTGAATATCCTGCAGCACCTGCTCCGGAATTTCCCAAGGCAGCAGGTGGGCAGTGTTTGGGTAGCAATGGCTCTCGGCCTGGGGCAGGTGAGCGGCGGTTTCTAGGCTGGCCTGGGCGGTAATGTGGCAATCCTCGGCCCCACAGAGCACCAGGCAAGGAACCGCGATCGCACCCAGGTCGGGCAGCCGGTTGTAGCGGCGTCCTAGGGCGCTGTTGAGGGCGCGATTGGCCTGGGGTGAGGTGCCCAGGTAGGCTCCAAAGCCTTCTTTGGCCAAACGGTGGTAGGCCTGGGGCGAATGCTGCCGCAGCAGGTATCGGTAGAGCGATCGCTTTCCCAGACCATCCATCACCCAGGGATGACCTGGGATCACAACATTAAGCACTGAGGCCAGCCCGGTATTGACGAGTTCTGGCCAGGCCACAGGCGGATGAGCACCCACAGGCCGAGCCGCTGTCGCAATTAAAATCAGGCCGGCGACGCGATTGGGGTGGCGCAGGGCTAGCTCGATCGCTAAAATTCCGCCTAACGACCAGCCGAGCACCAGGCAGCGCTCTACCCGCTGGGTATCGAGCAGTTCAACCAGGTCGTTGAGGCTATCCTCGAGTTCAAAGGGCAATGGCGTCCGGCTGCGGCCGTAGCCCCGCAGGTCTGGGGCCAGGGTTTGGTAGCGATCGCTCAGGCTTTCGGTAAACACCGACATAGTTTTAGCCGATCCAGGGTGGCCGTGCAGGCACAGAATGGGAAAGCCAGTCCCCCGGATCTCGCAGTGAAGTCGCATAGTGTGGCCGGTTTTGAACCCTATGTGGCTGCCCAACCATAGCTTTGGTTCGGCCTTGTACTCTCGGCTCTATTGTAAGAATTCGGCAATTAAGTTGCCGGTATCCTCAAAACATCGGCAGATTTCCCCCCGAAAGCTGTAAACCGGAACCGTCGGCCAACGGTTTTTGCTGATCTCGAACTCGGGTTGGCTTAATTTAAGGGTGGGGCAGAGCGAGAGTCGTCGGCAGCGGGTTCAGCGGCAACCCCGTTCGCCTCCAGGCAAGCAGCGGCAGGCTCAGCTTTGCTCAACCTCTCCCCCGGCCGTAGAGCAGCATCGGCCGAGCCAGCGCCGATCAGCATAGACAGCTGATCGAGCTGCTGACCAGCCGACTGCGGATCAGTCCCGGTCTGAGCTTCGGGGTTGAGGGGGCGATCGCTCGCCTGAAAGCAGTAGGCAAGCGGCAGGTCTTTGGAGCTGGCTTCGGGCTGGGGGTTGAGGCTTAGAGACTCCGGCTGAGACTGGCCCTGATGCGCTGAGAAGCTCGCGCTAGTTGTTTGAGCCTCTAGAATTTGGGCTTCAGATACCGGAGCTTCTGAAGCCTGGATCGCTGGCGGCTGCGCCCCTAACCCCTGCGGTGCAGCGGCTCTAGGCACAGTCAAGGCGGCATCAGACGAGGTTACGGCGGCTGGGCGCAGGGGGGTGAGGCGCGGCGTGCCCGGGTTGAGGGGCAGGCTTTCGGGGGGCGCAGTAGCCGCAGATCGGCCCAAGGGTGCGACTCCCAAGGGGATCGCTTCGCGAATCGCGGTCTCAGGTTGAGCGGTGCGCCCCTGGTTGTGGTGGGTAAGGGTTGTCGGGGCCGATGCCTCTACCTGCGGGGGCGTTAGCGTGAGGGCAGGCGTGGCACTCGACTGATGGGCGGTAGCTGGCTCAGAATCAGCCGCTGCTGAAACAGGAGCAACCTCCCCAGCGGTGGTAGCTAGGGGAGCAGCGGGTAGGGGAGCAGCGGGGGACGGAGCGACGGGTGACGGGGAGGCGGGCGAGGGTTGAGCCGCTACCGCCGCTGGCGCATCTGCTGGGGAGGCCAGCGTAATCGCCTGTGACGTAGCGCCGTGCAGCCGGGCGGTTAGCCCCTCGGGCACCCCGGCGGCTGCGGTGGTAATTGTCGGGGCCGGCTGCTGCGATCGCGCGCTGTAGCCCTGATGCCGCGCAGGAGCAACGGAGTAGCTGTCGGTCGGTCGGGCAGAAGCAACCGGCCCCAGGTCGATGGCTGTGCTAGCGGTCGAAGACAGCCCCAGTTCTGGGGCCGCCACATTGGGCCGTGCCACATTGGGCTGGGATAGCGTAGGCAAAGCGGTGACTCCCACATCACTGGGAGGGGTAGGCAACGCTTCAGAACGCGTTTCTAGGGGTTGCTCTGCTGCGGGCACCGGACGAGGAGGCGTGGAGGTGAGGGCGGCAGGCAGCGGGGCTGTGGCCAGGGGGGTATTGGAGGACAACCTTGACCCGTGCTGTGTCCGCAGGCGCTGCAATCGTGCGCGCAGCTGATCGGCCTGGGGCAGCGTTTGCCCAGCACCGCTGGACCGACTGACCACAGGTGAAGCCTGAGACGATCGCGGGCTGAAGCGAGCCCGATCGAGGCCCCCCTGCCTGGGCCGCAGCTCGGGGCGAGCCATGGGGCTAGAGGAGGTGGCCCTCAACCCTGGCTGAGCGTTGACCTCAGCCGCGTCATCGCTTTCGGGCGGGGCCGTGCCCAAATCTGGAGGGCTAGTTTTTTCGGCGCTACAGGCCGCCAAAGCCAGTAGCCCGCTGCAGGATGCTAGAGCCCAGACACGCATAACTCAAATTTCCTAGGATTGGTCTGACTGTCTTGGTTCTCTCTACGGCAGCCGGGCGGTCAATCAGCACAATCCCCGACCAGAAGTGTAAAGATTCTGTTGCATTCCGCTATGGTGACAGTACTTAAGTTTTGCAAGACGTTTTGCAGGATGTTGGCAAACGCTGACCCAAGAGCCTATGCGCGGTGAACTAGCGGCCCTCATGGCGGCCTGTCTATGGGCGGTGGCCACGGTGATGTTTGGGCGGTTGGGCAAGGCGCTGTCACCCCTGGTGCTCAACCTGGCTAAGGGGGCGATCGCCCTGATGTTGCTGGCCCTTACCCTGCTGCTGCTGGGGCAGAGCACCGCTGGCCTAACCCGACAGGCGATCGGCTGGTTGGCCCTCAGCGGCGTAGTTGGTATTGGCCTGGGCGACACGGCCTACTTTGCCGCCATCAATCGGCTTGGCCCCCGGCGGGCCCTGCTGCTCGAAACCCTAGCTCCGCCCATCGCCGCCCTGATGGCGCTGGTGTTTTTGCAGGAGGAGCTGAGTGCCCGGTCCTGGATGGGGATCGGCCTCACCCTGGCAGGGGTGGTGTGGGTGATTGCCGAGCGGGTACCCGGCGGTGCTATCCCCGGTAGGGCTGACTATCAGGGCGTTGTTTACGGCGTACTGGCCGCTCTCGGTCAGGCCACAGGGGCCGTGATGTCGCGGGCGGTGCTGGCCGATACAGCCGTCGCCCCGCTGTGGAGTTCGCTGCTGCGGCTGGCCGGGGGCTGCGTGATCATTCTGGGTATTTTGCGCTACCAAGGGCCAGTGGTAGGGGCACTGCGGCCGCTGCGATCGCCCCGCCTACTGGCAGGAGTGACCCTGGCTGCGGTGCTGGGCACCTATATGGCCATTTATCTTCAGCAGATGGCCCTCAAGTATACGGCGGCTGGTGTAGCCCAGGCGCTGACCTCCACCAGCCCGCTGTTTGTGCTGCCGCTGGCCGCTACCCTAGGCGATCGCGTCAGTCTACGGGCGGTAGCCGGGGCGGCGGTGGCCCTGGCAGGCATTGCCGTTCTGGTCAACGGCTAGCCCTCTTGTCACTGGCCAGACGAGTTATCCGGCCCCGTTTGGGGCGGGCCAACCAGCTGGCTCAGGTTTTGAGCATCGACGGCGTAGGCGGCCCCAAACCCCATCACAAAGCGCCCACTTTGGGGGCTAAGGCAAAAAATTTGGAAATCCTCCAGCGATCGCAGCATGGCAATGATCTCCCCAAAGCGCTGCTCAAAGCGATCGGCTACAGTCTCCCAGTCGGCGGTGCCCCGGGGCAGCAGCTGAGCCCGGCAGTCGTAGGTAATGCGCTGGCGAGCAAAAACCTGACCCGCCTCGGCCTCGTCTTCGATGAGTAAAACGCCGGCCAAACCAGTATTTTGCAGGTTTTGGGTATGGGCCGACAGGCCGCTGGTGAAGATATAAAGCCGATAGTCGTCATCCATAACGTAGGGGGCATAGCTGGCCTGGGGTGCGCCCTCACCGTTGACGGTGCTCAGCATCAGGCTGTGCACTCGGGTGGGTAGCTCCTGGTAAGCCGCTAAAACTGAATCAAAACTGGGCATGGCGATGGCGGACCCGCTGCAAATACAACCGAGAATACTGTAGCTGCCGGAGCGGGTTGCGCTACAGTATTTGAAGTCTGGTTCTCAGGTATTATGTCGCGTTTATCCCGTCAGGTTCAGCCGGCTGAGGCCTATCTGGCCAAGCTAACCGATGCTGATTGGGCAGCCCTGGCCAAGCGCGATGTCGTGGTCAAGGGGGGCCAGGGTCAGTATGGCCTGATGGTTGCGACCACGGTTTCCCATGCTGCCGCCTGGGCTGTGCTAACCGACTACAGCAGCTTTGAGACATTCTTGCCGACGGTGGTCAAAAGCCGGGTGGTTGAGACAGAGGGCGATCGCACCATTGTCGAACAGATCGATCGACGGCGCATCATGCTCACCACGATGGAATCTAAGGTGCTAACCGAAAACCTGGAGCTAGACGGGCAGCAGATTAGCTTTCGTCTGCTGGAAGGCAATCTCGAATACATGTACGGCCACTGGCGCATTGATGCCGCCCCCCCGTCCCTGGGACGTGGCCTGCTGTGCCTGCTATCGCAGCAGGTGCGGGCCGAGGCCGATGTCGGCCCCTTCAAAGCGCTGTTCTACAACCTATTTGAGGCCGGGCTGGTCGACACTATGAAAGCCCTGCGAGCAGAAATGGAGCGGCGGGCCGCTTCGCCTAATCTTTAGGGAACATGAATTTTTAGGCATTTTTACGGGGTTTAGCCGAAAAACCGCAGACAGAATTGCGCTTTACCGGATACTAAAGAGAAGTACAGCAATCAAAGGTTCAGTTCATGGGCCTTTCCGGACGCTGTAGATACTCATAGAATAACGATTAAGGGATGCCCTCTACCGGGTGTCTCTTGATCCCCGCTCGGTTTGCGGTGCTCTCCCACCCTTTACTGGCCAAACATTCCGACCGCGAATGTAAGGAAATCATAAAGGACTCATAGTTTCTATACCTTCACCTGGGTAATCTCAAGGAAGGTGCTGATGGCATAGGTTGTTCGGTCGGTCGTTTGCTTTTGGTGTTTGGGACATGCACACTCCGTTTTCCGCTAGTTTTAGCCACTATGCCCCAGCCGTCGATCATTTATTGTTTTATAAAATCATCAACGACACCGACGGCATTCGGCTGCGCATTTGGGAAAGCGCTACCGACCTCGATCAAAGCCCATCGCCCTATCTCTATATTCTCAACCTGCGGGTAGCCTCTATCGCCGAGGCCAAAAAACGCCTCAAGGCTCACCTCGCCCTCAACGGCGGCACCTTGGTCACTGGTCAAACCCTGCCGTTCAAGGGCAAAGTCAAGCTCATGCCCCACGCTACCTGGGACGGCACCCAGGGAGATGACTAAGCTTACTGCCCAAGCTTCAGCCTAATTGGCTGCTACAGCCTAGTATCAAAATAGCTATTCCTAAGCAGATTGAAATAACCGTTCCCTGAGCGGAGTCGAAGGGAACTGGCTATCGCGTCATTCCTGCCGCAGTTTGAAGGAACGCTTGCCTAAGATCTGCTGGGCCGGGTAGTAGCTGGCCACGATCGCGATCGCCATCCACCACAGCGTACTGATCTGGGGCCGATACATCACCGTGTCGGCAATGCCCTGGCCGAGAATGCCGGTAATCGATGCGATCGCCCCCATCAGCCAGTAGCCCTGCTGATCTTGGGTGTCGCGCAGCCGCTGAAGCTGCACCCAGCCCTGATGAAAGATCAGCAGCAGCAGCCACAAAAAGGCCAGCAACCCCACAATACCGCCTTCTACCAGCACCTCTAAAAACACCGAGTAAGCGCTCAAGGCCGTGTAGCGAGGCCGCTGAAAGAGAGGATACACGGCATTAAAGGCATCATTGCCAGGGCCAATACCCAGAATCGGGCGAGCGCGAATCATATCTATCACCGCCGCCCACACATTCATGCGAAAGTTGTTGCTGCTGTCGGCCCGGCCCACAAACATGCTCAGCACCCGCGCCCGCAGTGAGCTGACCGAGATTACCCCCAGCACCACCACGGCCACCGCCCCACCCAACAGCAGCGGCAGCGCCCAGCGCTTCCAGAAAGGTGTAAACCAAATGCTCCAGTACTGTACCAGCAGGATCATTAGCACAAACCCGGCGATCAAGAAGCCGATCCAGCCGCCCCGGCTAAGGGTCAAAATTAGGCAGAGGGTATTGAGCAGGGTCGCCAGCAGGGCCAAGCCTTTGGGCACCCAGCGGGGCCAGGCAAACACCGCCGCCGCGCTCAGCATCACCCCTGGAATCAGGTAGCCCGCCAGCAGGTTGGGGTTGCCCAAAAAGCTGTACACCCGCGTTACGTCGGCCACTGCCGAGTTGGCGTCCACCCAGGTAGCCAGAGCCGTCGCCCCAAAGAAATACTGTCGCAACCCGTAGATCGCCACCGGTAGGGTAGTTAAGATATAGGCCAAAATTAGCAAGCCCCTGGCTCTGGGCTGTCGCGCCACCCGCGCAATCAGTAAAAACAGCAGGATATTCAGCGTTAGTTTGATCAACCCGCTGACTGCCGCCCCCCGCACAGGCGAAAGGGCCGTGGCCAGCACCATCACTCCCCAATAGACTGCTACCGACAGGTGCACTGGCGACAGGCCCGCCCCAGCCTCGTCGGTGAGGGTTAGCAGCGCCCACAGGGCCGCCGCCGCCAGCAGCAGCACCCCAATCAGCGTGGTTGAAACGTAGGGGGCCAGGGCAAACAGCACCACCACAATGGCCAAACCAATCCAGTCGCCCCAGCGCAGCAGCCAGCTGCCCTGCCGCCACCGCCGCAGCGGGGCCAGCAGCCGGTGCAAGACGCTGGCCTCGCGCCATTGCTCCAGGGCTAAGGTCGACAGGGTGAGCTGTTGCCAAACGGAGGTCAGCATAGGGCAGTAGGCAGGTGCGGTTAAATCCTCCCCATCATGCCAAGCTTTGGCCAAGTTGGGGCAGCCAATTAATTTCTCTCAAGCACAAAAAAAAATTGGACTGGGGGCTGGGGGCTGCGGTTTGGGAACCCCCTCAACCCGCCGAAGCCGGGGGCGAAACCCTTAAGAAACCGTTACGATTTGGGGCATGTTTGGTGCGTACACAATGTTTCGTAACGGCTTGGTAGCTTTAATTAAGGGTTAATGATGCCCTCAGATCCCCTGTTTACAATGTGAGCAACAGAAGAAGTCCCCTTGCTCCCCGATTTCCAGGAGAAACCCATGGCCAGCCTCTTAGAGCAGCTTCGGCAAATGACCGTTGTTGTCGCCGACACCGGAGACATTCAAGCTATTGAGCAATTTACCCCCCGCGACGCCACCACCAACCCTTCACTAATTACGGCGGCGGCGCAGATGCCTGAGTATCAAGCCATTGTCGATGACACCCTCCTGAAGGCCAAGGCTGATTTGGGGGCAGGGGCCTCTGACAAAGACATCGCCAACCTGGCCTTTAAAAATCTGGCGGTAGCCTTTGGCCACAAGATTCTCAGCATTATCCCTGGCCGCGTCTCTACCGAAGTTGATGCCCGCCTCAGCTACGACACCGAGGCGACCGTTGCCACCGCCCGCGACATCATCGCGCAGTACGACAAGCTGGGCATTACGCCCGATCGCGTACTGATCAAAATTGCCTCTACCTGGGAGGGCATTAAGGCCGCCGAAATTCTTGAAAAAGAGGGCATTCACTGCAACCTGACGCTGCTGTTCGGCATTCATCAGGCGATCGCCTGTGCCGAGGCGGGCACTACCCTGATCTCTCCCTTCGTGGGGCGTATTCTCGACTGGTACAAAAAAGACACCGGCCGCGAGGAGTACCCCGCCCCCGAAGACCCCGGCGTCATGTCAGTAACAGAGATCTACAACTACTACAAAAAGTTTGGCTACAAAACTGAGGTGATGGGGGCCAGCTTCCGCAACTTGGGCGAAATCACCGAGCTGGCCGGCTGTGATTTGCTGACTATTTCCCCTAAGCTGCTGGCTCAGCTTGACAGCACCGAGGGCGAACTGCCTCGCAAACTCGACCCCTCTAAAGCTGAGTCCCTAGACATTGAGAAGCTGACAATTGATGAAGCCACCTTCCGCTCGATGCATGAAAGCGATCGCATGGCCACAGAAAAGCTCGACGAAGGCATTAAAGGCTTCAGCAAGGCCCTCGAAACCCTGGAAAACCTGCTTGCCACTCGTCTGACCCAGCTAACCGAGAGCGAGGGCGCGGCCTCCAAGACCGATGACCAGTTTGACCTGTTCAAAGCCTACGACCTCGATGGTGACGGGTTTATTACTCGGGAAGAATGGCTGGGTACCGACGCCGCGTTTGATGCCCTTGACCTTGACCACGACGGCAAACTTTCCTCTTCGGAAATTGTTGCCGGGCTGGGTCCGGCCTTTGAAGTGGCTAGGTAGGTAAGTTTTAGGTTTTACACCAAGTCCAGCTTAGGATCTGGAGTTTTCCCACCGGCAAGACTTCATTTCTAAAATTTAGATTTGGTTTAAATATCGGGTTTGAGGGTGGCTTGCAACCTTAAAACCCGATATTTTTAGCGCCATAAATATAGCGATTGGGCTAGCCCAAGTAGCGCTTCTGCATCAACTTTGACTAGCTATTGAAAAACGAGCGCATTAGTACAGAAAAACAAAGCTTTTGACCACAGAAAACAGTCTGCCCCGGCGACGCTAGGCTTAGTGCGATCGCCGAGCAAACCTCAATCGCTACGGTGACAGAAAAGGAAGCCTGAGTGGGGAAGCACTCAGTTTGTATCGAAAACTACAGCTTTAGAGCGGCTCTCCCCGGTAATGATCAGCCTACGGTGCTCTCGCTATAGCGTTGATACCGCAAGCCCTGTAGTTTGGGAGACTCTCGGTGCTATTTGACGCCTACGACCCCGGCGATTTTTTTGATGAATTGTTTGTTAGCTCCGGCCAACCCCGACCCGAGGCCGAACTGCTGGTGCGGCGGGTTAACGCTATGTCGCTGGTGGAGCTACAGCAGCGGCAGAAGGCCGTGCAAAACACGTTGTTCAAGCTGGGGGTCACCTTCAACGTCTACAGCGACGACCAGGGCACCGAGCGAATTTTTCCCTTTGATGTCATTCCGCGCATTGTGCCCGGCCACGAGTGGACCTGGATTGAAAAGGGCCTCAAGCAGCGCATCTATGCGATCAACTGCTTCATTCACGACGTTTACAACGACCAAAAAATTCTCAAAGATGGCGTCATCCCGCGCCACGTGGTCGAGTCGGCACCGGGCTTTCTGAAACCCTGCATGGGGCTGAACCCACCCAACAACATTTGGTGCCACATTACTGGCACCGACCTGGTGCGCGACAAAGACGGGCGCTGGTACGTGCTCGAAGACAACATGCGCTGCCCATCGGGCGTCTCCTACGTGCTCGAGAATCGGCGGGTGATGAAGAACACTTTTCCGCACCTGTTTGCCGCCATGGATATTGCGGCGGTAGATGACTACGCCAGCCAGCTGCTCGAAACCCTGCTCAACCTGGTGCCCGAAACCCTGATCAACCCTCGGGTAGCGGTGCTGACGCCGGGCATGTACAACTCCGCCTACTTTGAGCACTCGTTTTTGGCCCAGCAAATGGGGGCCGAACTGGTAGAAGGGCGCGACCTGGTGGTCTCAGACGGCTACCTGAAAATGCGCACCACCAAAGGTTTGGAGCGGGTTGATGTGATGTATCGCCGCATCGATGACGACTTTATTGACCCGCTGGCCTTTCGGCCCGACTCGCTGCTGGGGGTGCCGGGGCTAATGGAGGTGTACCGGGCGGGGCGCGTGGCGCTCGCCAATGCTCTGGGTACCGGCGTCGCCGACGACAAGCTGGTCTATGCCTACGTGCCTCAAATGATTCGCTACTACCTCGACGAAGACCAAATCATCCCCAACGTGCCCACCTACCTGTGCGAAGACGAGACCCAGCAGGCCCACGTGCTGGCCAACCTCGATCAGCTAGTGGTGAAGGCCACCAACGCCTCCGGCGGCTACGGCATGCTGGTCGGCCCCCACGCCACTGAGGAGCAGCGGGCTGAATTTGGCGATCGCATTCGTGCCGACCCCAGGGGATACATCGCCCAACCCACCCTCTGTCTATCGCGGGTGCCCACCCTGATTGAAGACACCTTCGAGGGTTGCCACGTCGATCTGCGGCCCTATATCCTCTACGGGCAAGATATCTACGTCAACCCCGGCGGCCTCACCCGCGTTGCCCTCAAACGCGGCTCGCTGGTGGTCAACTCATCCCAGGGCGGCGGCAGCAAAGACACCTGGGTGGTGAAGTCGGTTGATCCTAACGCCCAGTTGCCGATTCCAGGATAGAGAGGGGGTGGATGGGTGGATGGGTAGATGAGTTAAGAGTTACTACTATCTCTACTCTCACAATTTTTTATTTACCCTCCCACCCATCCACTCTCCTACCCATCCACTCTCCTACCCTCCCACCCATCTACCCATCCACTCCTTTACCACTATGCTCAGCCGCGTTGCCGACTCTATCTACTGGCTCAACCGCTACGTCGAGCGGGCCGAAAATGTGGCCCGCTTTGTGGACGTCAACCTGAATCTGCTGCTAGACGCACCCCCGGGCATGGAGCAGCAGTGGGAGCCGTTGGTGAGAACGACGGGCGATCAGGCCGTGTTTCAGGCGCGCTATGACGAAGCGACAGCCGAGAACATTCTGAGGTTTTTGACCTTCGATCGCGAGTACCCGAACTCGATTATTTCCTGTCTGCGCTCAGCACGGGAGAATGCGCGATCGGTACGCGAGGTGATTTCTTCAGAAATGTGGGAGCAGGTGAATTCGTTTTACCTGATGGTGAACGAGGCGGCAGATGTGGGCCTGCTGTCGGAGCTGCACAATTTTTTCCCCGAAGTCAAAATGGCCAGCCACTTGTTTGCTGGGGTGATGGATGCAACTATGGCCCACACCGAGGGCTGGCACTTTGGCCAGCTGGGGCGGCTGCTGGAGCGGGCCGACAAAACCGCTCGCATTCTCGACGTGAAGTACTACATTTTGCTGCCCTCGGTCACCGATGTCGGTTCGCCGCTCGATGACCTACAGTGGATTGCCCTGCTGAAGTCGGCCAGCGCCTACGAGATGTACCGCAAGTGCCAGTACCGGATTACGCCCAAAGGCGTGACTGAGTTTTTGATTCTCAATCGGGAGTTTCCGCGATCGATTCAGTTTTGTTTGCTGGAGGCCGAGCGATCGCTGCACTGCATCTCGGGCACCCCAGCGGGCACCTGGCGCACAGGTAGCGATCGCGCCCTGGGCCGCCTGCGCTCCGAACTCGACTACCTCACCATCGAGGAAATTACCCAGCAGGGGCTGCACGAGTTTCTCGACAACCTACAAACCCGCCTCAACATTGTTAGCGAGAAAATTTTCTCAGATTTCTTCGCCCTGGAGCCGGTGGTTTAGGGCGTGCCATAAATTCTCGCTACAGTCCTTACCCCATTAGCGTTGCCACGCCCGACCCAACAGACAGGCTAGGGGCTGTAACCGCTGATTCTCGGGCATCAGCAGTTAATTGATGACAGGCCCTAGCTTACCAGCACCACGACCAGGCTCAGCAACAGTAGCCCTAGCAACCCCACCACCCCACGATGATTCCTGAGCCAAAAGCCGATTTGCTCACCTAGCGATAGTGGGGGCATTGCCAACTCCTCAGCTGCCTTAATAGAGCGGTAGAGGGTACAGGTTTCGGCGTGGGGGCGCTGGGGAAAGTTGCAGGTGTCGTCGGCGTCGTAGAGGCAGGTGGCGCACAGCGGCTCGTCGCCCTCGGTGCGGTGCAGCGGTATGCCCGGATGCCCGTGAGCCTTAAGCGGCAGGCTACAGCGGGGGCACTGAAGCGCAGTGGGTTCGAGGGTGGCCTGACAGCGGGGGCACGACAGCATAGCAACGGGGCAGCGCCATACATTCAACGACTATGGCCGTATGCTAGCGCAGCACACCACCCGTCAGTCGACGAAACAGCCGGTACCCGGCCCGCACCCCGTCCAGCAGCGCGTAGGGTATTGGCAGGCCCAGGGGCAGAAACACGGGGCGATAAATCCACCAGTAGGCGCGTTTCACATCCTGCCAGGCCCGGCAGGGCTCAGAATTTAGGAAATCAGACACATCTACCACCAGGCCACGCCCTTCGTACTGCATCACGTTGCGGCCGTGCACGTCGTGGGGAAACAGGCCCCGACTGCGCACATAATCGAGGGCAGCATCGATGTCACGAATCACCTGGGGCGGAATGGCAATGCCCCGGTGGAGACAGTCGTACAGCGTTACCCCGTGCAGGCGCTTGAGCACTAAAAACGGCGCTTCGCTGACGTAGCACCGCGAAAACGCCGGATGGTCGGCCAGTCGCCGGTAGACCTCAACCTCGGCTTCAATGCCGGGGCGACCCGGAGCGTACACCTTCACTACCTGTTCGGGATAGTCGGGGTGCAGAAACACCGCAGCGTAGTTGCCTGCCCCCAAACAGCGCCAGGGCATCGGCACCCGATGAACTACTACCGGGTTGTAGGGATCAATGCTTTCGAGGTGCAGCTCTGGCAGCAGCTCTTTGCGAACGCATTGCGCCAGCGCCTGAATAGGGTCAAGCATAGGGATAGGTGAAGTCGCTATGTCTTCACTGATAACGTGAGCAGGATAACGGCAAAACGTAGTGGCGGCAGAGAACCTAGAACAAACACAAGCGGCTTTCAGCAGTCCGCTGCTGTGAAGTGTTAGCTGGCCGTGTATGCCCATATTTCAAATCGTGCTTGGGATGACAACTCCACCTCCAATGGACCGTAATGGTCATGACAGAGTGCTTCAAACTCTTCTATTGCAAGATGAAATGCTTCATCTGAAGCGAGCCAACATAACCCGTATGCCCGTGACCTGTAAAAACTGAGCAATTCTTGGATCTGGTTGGTGACCTCCCATTCCTTAGCTATCAAATAATTACACTGATACCCTTTATTGCGTAAATACCCCTCTATATTAATTTCGTTAATTACTCTATGTGGCCGTTGTGAGGATTGTGGCTCTTGATACTTTGACAAAATAGTTTTGAAATGCTGTTCGAATTCCAGCCGTGCCGGTGGGGTAATCCATTGAGCATTCAGGTAAAAGCCTGCTGGTTTTAGGATACGGTCGATCTCATCTAAAAATATTCCTAAATTGGAAACAGCATGGAGCATGTGAACAGTTAGCACAACGTCAAAGCTGGCGTCCACAAAAGGCAGTTGTGAGGCATCCCCATGAATAAGTTTCAAATTCGGAGGAATTGAATGCAGCTTTTGACGAAACTGGTTCAGCATTTCCTGAGAAACATCAATGCCAGTTACAGAATAGCCACGTCTGACTAAAGGAAGCACGTTTAACCCAGTGCCTATACCAGGTTCTAAAAAGGTAGTTTCAGAATTTGCCTTGACCAGGGTAAGAATAAAATCGGCAACATCCTCAGCAATTGGTTCTGTCAACCAGCGAGTCTGATCATAAATATCAGCAATTTTGCTGTAATAAACATTTTTGACCACGTTTTGAGACCTTGTGCTGCACTATTCAGACAACGTTCTGCCAGAGCGCTGAAACCCTGCCGTATATGATTCGGAGCTAAGTAGATAGCCAGAAACCTTTCACGTAGTCTAGCTGTAGGCCATAGAGGACAAAGGTTTAGGGCAAGGCGATATCCGGCGATCGCCACTCAATAGAAATGCCCCGACTAGCGGGGGCTAGGATAGCGCCGCACCTGGTACTCGCGGGCGTCAATCATGCGGTAATCAAACTCAACCGCCTCGTCAAACCGTCGCTCCACAGCGTCGAGCTCAGCCTGGGGAATTGACTTCCACTGCTCGCGGGTTTGCCAGCGCACCATAAACACCACCTGATCGTGCAAATCGGGCGAGATCCACACTTCCTTTGAAATAAAGCCGGGATACTGACTCAGGGCCGCCGTCCAGATGTCGTTGTCTAAGCGAATAAAGGTTTCACGGTTTTGGGGGTCGACCGCAAAGGTCAGCCATTCAATCACCATCAGGTTGCACCTTCGGTTAAACGGGCAATTTGAGCTTCAAAGTAGGCCTGGCGAGTGCCCAGCACCCGCGCCAGCACGAGCCCTTCCCGGTAGGCGGCCAGGGCCGAGGAGGTCGTCCCCAATTGCTCATGCACCTGGCCCAGCTCGTCGTAGGCGACCATCATTGTAAAGGCGCTGTTGGATTGCTGGGCAACCACCAGTAGCTGTTCGTAGAGGTAGCCCACATCGGCCCAGCGGCCCAGACCTTTATAGACATCGGCCAGGTCATTGATGGCGTTGGTAGCGACCTCCAACTGATCCAAGTCAATAGCGTTGGTGTAAGCGACCTGGTACTGGCGCGCGGCGGTGGCCACATCACCCAGGGCGAGGTAATTTTGGGCAACTCGCTGCTGCAGCGGGGCAATTTGCGGCCACAGGTTCTCGTCGCTCTGGTAAAGAACTAGCAGGCGCTGCTGCAGGGCGATCGCACCCGCAAAATCCTGGGCCTGCTCCAGATTCTCGGCCTGGAGGATCAGGTAGCGCCGTTCGTCGTCGGGGTTAAGCTCCACCTGGTTCAGCGTCACCAGCTCACCGTAGGCCTCAGCCGCCTCTGGAAAGTAAAACCAGTCGGCTCGCAGGGCCGCCAAAATTTCGAGCTGGCGGCGGTAGTCGGCTTCCCCCCCGGCAAGGCGGGTCGCATCGGCCAGCTCGCGGCGAATGTCGGCGGCGGCATCGATCGCACCCAGCACCACGTAGGTATCGGCCAGACGCTCCAGCAGCTCGCGATCTTGTGGCAGCACCAGGTCGGCGCGAATTTCGTCGAGCCGCAAGGCGTAGAGCTGCAGGTCTTGGGTGGCGGTGCTGTCGCGCAGCCACTCGCCCACCCGGTCGATAGCGGCCAGCTCGCGCTCAACCCCCAGCAGACGGCGCAGGCGAATCTCGCGTCGCCAAATGTCACGGGCCACGTCCAAATTCCCCGCCTCGGCCAGGGCCTCGGCCTCTAGCGCCAGCCGGTCCAGATCCTGCTCTACGGCGTAGAGTTCCAGGGGGCTGAGGGGGCGCGACACGATGGGCCGGGGCAGCAGCGGGTCAAGGGGGTTGTCTTGCAGCGGGTCGGCTAAAAAGGGAAAGCGAACCGAGGGCGGCAGGGCCTGCCCCAAGGCCCGAGGTGCAGTGCCTAGGGTGAGGGCGATCGCCAGCGCCAGCGGCACCGTTAAGTGCTGTAGGGGGCGCTGTAGCCTTTCTTTCCTGAACCAAAATCGGTGTTTAAAGAACTGACGGGGCAACGATCTTTCCCAAGCTGCCCACCTATCATAAACGCCGCCCGTGCCCGAATGTGACAACCCCTTAACATCTCTAGGAGGCCCACCATAGAGGTAGCCGCCATCCTGTACCCTGGAGATTCGACGGCGGTTAAACCGTCTTGGCTAGAGCCATTCCTAAACCCTTTGCAAGCTCGTTTCAGACTATGCACTCCACCGCATCCCCGACTGTCTCGACCCCCCAGCGCACCGTTCGGATCGTGTCTCGCAAGAGCCAGCTGGCGCTGATTCAAACTCACTGGGTGCGGGATGAACTCCAGCGGCATTTTCCCGATCTCGCCTTCGAAATTGTCACCATGGAGACCCAGGGCGACAAGGTGCTCGACGTGTCGCTCTCCAAAATTGGCGACAAGGGCCTGTTTACCCAGGAACTAGAAGACACCATGCTGCGGGGCGACAGCGACTTTGCCGTGCACTCGCTCAAAGACTTGCCCACCCGCCTGCCCGAGGGGCTGATGCTAGGCTGCATCACCGAGCGGGAAGACCCCGCCGATGCCCTGGTCGTACACGAAAAGAATAAAAACAAAACCTTGGCCACCCTGCCCGAGGGCGCGGTGATCGGCACCTCATCGCTGCGGCGGCTGGCCCAGCTGCGCCACCACTACCCCCACCTCACCTTTAAAGACATTCGTGGCAACCTCAACACCCGCCTGCGCAAGCTGGACGAGGGCGGCTACGACGGCATCATTCTGGCGGTGGCGGGCCTACAGCGCATGGATATGGGCGATCGCATCCACGAAATTTTGCCTGCCGATATTTCTCTCCACGCTGTAGGGCAAGGGGCTTTAGGCATTGAGTGCCGCACCGGCGACGCCGAAATTCTCAAGCTGCTGAGCGTGCTCTCCGACGCGCCCACCACCGCCCGCTGCCTGGCCGAACGAGCCTTTTTGCGGGAGCTAGAGGGTGGCTGCCAAGTACCTATCGGTGTCAATACAACCCTGGAGGGCGACACCCTGACCCTAACCGGGCTGGTGGCTAGCCTCGATGGTCAGCGGGTGATCAAGAACACCGTGCAGGGGCCGACGGCCTCAGCAGAGGCGCTAGGAACTGAGCTAGCCCAACACCTGCGAACGGAAGGAGCACAGGCCATTTTGGATGAAATCAACGCTACCAACCGGGCCTAAAAGCGCCGGGGGCTGCCATCAACTAGCCGTTACAGCCCCTAGGCTAGTTGATGGTCAATCGCGGCAACGCCGGTGTCCTGAGAATTTTGGTTGAAATTTGAAGCCGCTTAAGGCTGTCCGCCTGCCAGAGCGTTTGAGCCTAAGGGGGGTTAGGAGGAGCAGGTGCGGGAGCCATTGGGTGAGCCTGCGCATTTGATTGGGCGACTCTAGACCAGCCACAGAGGGGCCAGTTTGAAAATTGGCCTTCTTTACCCAGCTGAACTAAAGAAAAGCCTAAAATCACCAAAAGTAGTCTCTGTATCTGTCCAAAGCAATAGAGCATCGGTCACAATAAGGTCAAGATTGGCCGGTGCCCATGGCCTTCGACTTGCCTCCCTCCCCTGTCCAGGCTGGTATTCCTACGATGTCAACTTCCCCTTTCTCCAAGCTTCTATCTTTGCTACAACCCTCCGCACTGGCCCTAGCGCCTCTGGCTTTAGCCACCGTAGCGGCAGAGGTGACCTTAGCCGCCACACCACTGACGGAGTATGAAGACAGTCCTAAGGTTGTCATTGATGAAGCCTGGCAGATTATCAATCGGGAGTATGTCGACAACAGCTTTAACCAGGTTGACTGGCAGGCCGTGCGCCAAGACCTGCTGGGCCGGGAGTACACCTCTAAAGATGCCGCCTATAGCGCACTGCGAACAGCGCTGCGGCGGCTCGACGACCCCTATACCCGCTTTCTGTCACCGGTCGAGTACGCCGAGCTGACCGAGCAAACCTCTGGGGAGATCTCGGGCATTGGGGTGCGGCTGGAACGCAGTAGTCAAACTGGGGCGGTGCTGGTGACCAGCGTGGCTCCCGGTTCACCGGCGGAGCAGTCGGGAATTGTAACGGGCGATCGCATTTTGCTGGTCGACGGCCAGAGCACCGAGCGCCTCACCGCTGAGGGCGTGCTGCAACAGCTGCGGGGCAACGAGGGGTCTCAAGTAACCCTGACCATCTCTCGCGGCGGCGGTGAGCCACGCACCGTTATTTTGACCCGCGCCCTCATGGATCTGCCCACCGTTGAGTACTCCCAAAAAACGGTGGGCGGTCGCCCCATTGGCTACATTCGCCTGATTGAGTTCAACGCCCACGCCGCCGAGCAGATGGCCGGGGCCATTCGTAGTTTGAGCGATGCTGGGGTTGAAGGGTTTGTGCTCGATCTGCGCGGCAACCCCGGCGGGCTGCTGCTGGCTAGCATCGACATTGGCCGCATGTGGCTGCAGCACGGCCCCATTGTGCGCACCCTCGATCGCAGCGGCAACGACAATGCGATTTCGGCCAACCGCACCGCGCTGACCGATCTGCCGCTCACGGTGCTGGTAGACGGGCGATCGGCTAGCTCTAGCGAAATTTTGACCGGAGCCCTGCGCGATAATAATCGCGCCACCGTAGTGGGCAATACCACCTATGGCAAAGCCCTGGTGCAGTCGCTCCACGGCCTCACCGATGGCTCTGGCCTTACCGTTACTGTGGCCCACTACTACACCCCCAACGGCACCGACATCAGCAGCCGGGGCATTACCCCCGATGTAACGGTTGACCTAAGCGATCGCCAGCGCCGCGAGCTGTTTAGCAACCCTGCCCTGCTGGGCACCGAGGCCGATGCTCAGTATCTGCGCGCTGCCGAGGTGCTAGAGCAAACCATTCTCGCTCGCCAGGGTCAGCCTGCCACCGGAGCCAGCCGCCTGGTCCGGGTTACGCCGACCGAATAGGTGAGCCAGAGAAGCAGGTGACGTAGGGGCATTGCATGCAATGCCCCTACACAAATGCGCGCGAATCTACGGGGTTTAAACGAAGATGCGGCTAGAGCCGTCCGGCGTAGGCGGTTACAGGCTCTTTAATGAAGCGAATATAGAGGTGTTTGAAGGTCGAGCGCACCACCCGAGGCAGGCCAAAGTCGATGGGCATGAGTTCGGCAGGTAGCTGCCAGTCGGCCACGTGCAGGTCGTTGGGGGTAAGCAGCGGAAAAGCGATCTCGTCCCAGGCTGGGCAGGCTCCCAGCCGCAGCGACTGAGCTACGGTGGGCACCGCGAGTGGATCGACCCCTAAGAGCTCCACCATGGCGCGATCAAGGGCAAACACGTTGCTAGAAGCCCCTAGAACCCCCAAATCCCTAGGTTCACCACCGCTGGGGCCATTGCCCTCGTGACCCACAATGCCATCCACAATGGTTAGCTCGGGGGCAATCAGGCGAGCGGTTTCAACCAGCATGGTGCCAAAGCGCTGCACGTCTTTACCCGCCTCCATGTGCCACCAGGCCTTCATTTTGCCGGGTACGCAGCCAAATAGGTTCTTCACCCCCAGGGTCAGGGTCAGCTGCACATGGGATTTAACCTTGGGCAGGTTGATCACCACATCAGCCTCCATCGCTTCTTTGGAAACCCGCAGGTGGTCAAACCCAGGGTTATCTGTAGGGTAGCGATGACCGTGCAGCTCCACGATGGGCAGGTCGAGGTCCTGGGCCAGGGGCAGCAAACCGTTGGCCTTGGCCACCCCGTAGGCGCTGCCAAAGGCGGGGCTGTCGCCCAAAAAGGGTTTGCCGCCAGCAGCCTGCACCTGCTGGGCCACAGCATAGACTAGCTCAGGCCGGGTCGTGCATTCTTTGGCAGGGCGAGAACCGGTCAGCAGATTGGGCTTGAGCAGCACGCGATCGCCGGGTTTGACAAAGGCTGCCATGCCCCCCAGCGGCTCTAGGACATAGGTGAGCGATCGCGCTAGCTCAGCCCGATGGTAAGACTGGGCGCGAATCAGGCTAACTGGCACTGCCATGATAGTCTCCAGGGGAAATAGGTCTGTTTGGAGAATAACGTGGATGGAGGAGGGGTGGAAGGGCGGATGGGTAGGCGGGTGGGCGAGTGGGTGGAGTTGATGTTTGTGGGGTGAGGATGGGTTCAAAGTTCAAAATGCAAAATTTTGAACTTTGAATTTTGCATTTTATTTAGTTCGTCATTTAGTTCGTCATGAGGACTCTAATATGCTCAACCTGTGGGCAACCACCAGCGGCACCTGGATCAACGTAGCCACCGTTTTGCTGGGCACAGCTCTGGGCCTGATGCTGCGCAGCCGCTTGCCCAAATCGATGCAGCAGATTATTACCCAGGCTGTGGGGTTGATGACCATAGTGATTGGCGTGACGATGGCTACTGGCCTGTCGGCGATCGACGCTGGCCCCATAGACGGCATTATTCTGGCGCTGCTGGTGCTGGCGGCGGGTGGGCTGCTGGGCGAATGGTGGCAGATCGAGAAGCGCCTGTCGGTGCTGGGCGACTGGCTCAAGGCCAGGGTGCGGGGCGGTGGGCGCTTTACCGAGGGGTTTGTGGCGGCCAGCCTGCTGTTTTGCATTGGCCCAATGGCCATTGTGGGCAGCCTCAACAACGGCCTGACCGGCGACAATACCCTGCTTACCCTAAAGGCGACGATGGACGGGCTGGCTGCGATCGCCCTGACCGGCACCTACGGCGTTGGCGTTGGCTTTTCGGCCCTGAGTGTACTGGTGGTGCAGGGGGGGCTGTCGCTGCTGGCCAGTGTCTCTGGGGCGATCATTCCAGACCCCACCACCAGCCCCCATGTTTTGCTGATTACCGGAACGGGTGGATTGATGATTTTAGGTCTTGGTCTAAACTTGCTGGAGATTGGTCAGGTGCGGGTGGCTTCGTTTTTGCCCGCGCTGCTGCTGAGCCCGCTGGCGATCGCCCTAGCTCAACGGCTTTGATAGGCTGTAGATAATCTGTTAAACCAAAGGTGAAAGACTGGTGGGGTACAAGGTGCCAGGTGCACGGCAGGCCTTAAACCATATACCTGAAACCCCTGCCCAACAGTACTTTTAGAACCGCCTTCAAGATATTGGGATAAGCTGGACTTGTCCGGGTTAGCGTGTACCCATCGAGCTACAGCATGGCCCCTCAACTGCTTTCCACCCCAGACCAGGTAGACGCCGTGTTTACGGCACCGCCGCTGCTATCTACCGGAGATTTTTGCTGGCGCGGTACCTACGTCGACTGCCGCTGGGAGCCGCCGGGGGAAACCCCCGCCGAAGTCGCCACCCCCTGGCATGCCGTGGTGCTGTTTACCCAACTGCCCGATACGGCGGTGGCTGAGCGCTCTATTGATGGCCAGTTCAAGCTAGAGCGGGTGCATCCGGGCGACATTTTGGTGCTGCCAGCCGGGGTGGGGCAGCGATCGCGGTGGAACGTGCCCGGCGAGTTTATGAGCCTGGTGTTTGACCCGGCTGCCCTGGGGCGATCGCTCGACGACGCTGCCGATGGCACCACCTTCGAGCTGGTACCCCACTTTTCCACCCAAGATTTGCTGGTGCTACAGCTGGGTCTGGCCCTGCGGCGGCTGTTGCAAACGGGCACTCAAAACCGCCTCTACGCCGAATCGATTACAACCACTCTGGCGGTGCACCTGTTGCAAACCTATGCCACCCGCAAGCCTCAGCTGACGACTTATAGCGATGGTCTATCTCAGCCAAAGCTGCGACGGGTGATTGACTACATTCACAGCCACCTAGACACCGACCTCAGCCTGGATACGCTGGCCACCCTCGCGGGCATGAGCGCTCACTACTTCGCTCAACTGTTCAAACAATCCACCGGGTTTGCGCCGCACCAGTACGTCATTCGCTGCCGGGTTGAGCAGGCCAAAGCGCTGCTGGCGCGACCAGAGCTAACCATCGCCAATGTGGCTTACCAGACAGGCTTTGCCAACCAAAGCCATCTGAATCGCCACTTTAAGCGCTTGCTGGGCATCACCCCTGGCCAGTGGCGACAGCGGTAGCGTGCCCCCAGTGACCAGCATGGCTGCGGCGGGTCTCCCCAACAGGGTAAAATCTGACGTTGGTTGAGCAACTGAGAGGACAGACCCCTGAAAACCCGCGTAATTATCGTCCGTCACGGGCAGAGCACCTACAACCAGCAAAAGCGTATTCAAGGCCACTGCGACGAGTCAGAGCTTACCCCCAGTGGGGAAGCCCAGGCGCTTCAGGTGGGTCAGGCGCTGGCTGGCATTTCCTTTGATGCGGTGTGGGCCAGCCCTCTCAAGCGCGCCCGCAAAACCGCCGAAATTATCACCGCCGAGCTGCAAAAGGGCACCCCGGCCCTAACCGCCCCCAACTTTACCGACAACCTCAAAGAAATCAGCCTGCCCCTGTGGGAGGGCATGCCCTTTAGCGATGCCGAAACACAATACCCCCAGGCTTTTGAGCAGTGGCGCACCGACCCGGCCAACTTTGTTATGGCGGTGCCCCAGTCCGATGGCTCTACGGCAGAGTTTTACCCCATTCGTGAGCTGTATCAACAGGCTGCCCGGTTCTGGCAAGAACTGCTGGCGGCGCACCAGGGCCAAACCCTTTTGATCGTCGCCCACAGCGCCATCAACCGGGCACTGATTAGCACCGCCATTGGGCTGGGGCCAGAGCGCTTTAACAGCCTCAACCAGGCCAACTGCAACATCAGCGTGCTCAATTCTGCTGGCGGCTGGGGCAGCCCAGTGCAGGTCGAAGCCATGAACCTGACCAGCCACATGGGCGCGCCGCTGCCTGACATGCGGCGAGGCCACCGGGGGCCTCGCATGCTGCTGGTACGCCATGGCGAAACCGAATGGAACCGCCAGGGCCGGTTTCAGGGCCAAATCGATGTGCCTCTCAACGACAACGGCCGTGCCCAGGGTGCCAAGGCGGCAGACTTTCTCAAACCTGTAACCATCGATGCGGCCTACACCAGCTTTATGGCCCGGCCCAAGGAAACGGCGGAAATCATTCTTCAGCACCACGCTGGGCTGACGCTGCACTCGGTCAACGAGCTGCAGGAAATCAGCCACGGCGAATGGGAAGGGCTGTACGAGTCGGAGATCGAAACCAATTACCCCGGCATGCTGGAGCAGTGGCAGAACCAGCCCGAAACTGTGCAGATGCCGGGGGGCGAGAACCTGGAGCAGGTATGGCTGCGATCGATCGCGGCCTGGAAAGAAATTGTGGCGGCTCACAGCGGCGGCGACACGGTGCAAACGGTACTGGTGGTGGCCCACGATGCGGTGAATAAAGCGCTGCTGTGCCACGTGCTGGGTCTGGGGCCAGAGTCGTTTTGGCGCTTTAAGCAAGGCAATGGAGCCGTGAGTGTGATCGACTACCCCGATGGCATCGATAGCGCCCCGGTGCTAGTGACGGCTAATATCACTATTCACCTGTCGGGCAGCGTGCTCGACAAAACCGCAGCGGGGGCACTGTGACGGAGGTTCAATCAACTGGGGCGCAGCTGATCCAGCAGGTGCGGGTGCTGGATGCAGTTACACAAACGGATCAGGTGGTCGATGTGTTGGTGCAGGACGGGGTGGTGACAGAGATAGCCTCGTCAATCACCGTTATTCCCGCCAGTGCCGAGATGATCACGGGGCAGGGAAAAATCCTGCTGCCCGGCCTGGTCGATCTCTACAGCCACTCGGGTGAGCCGGGCCACGAGCCGAGAGAAACCCTGGAATCGTTGCTAGCCGCTGGACAGGCGGGCGGCTTTACCCGGCTGGGCATTTTGCCTGATACCGAGCCTGCGATCGATAACCCGGCGATGGTGGAGAAACTGCGGTTGCGGCGAGAAGCCCTGGCCCTGGCCAATCCATCCCTGCCGCACCTCTACCCCTGGGGTGCGCTCACCCAGGCAACTCAGGGCCAGCAGATGACCGAATTGGTGGAGTTGTCTGAGTCACCGATCGCAGGCTTTGCCGACGGTCGAGCCATTGAAAATCCGTTACTAACCCAACGCTTGTTGCAGTACCTAAAGCCCCTGGGTAAGCCGGTGGCGCTGTGGAGCTGCGATCGCACCCTCCGAGACAGCGGGGTGGCTCGCGAAGGCCCCTTTTCGCTCATCTACGGTCTAGTCGGCGACCCGGTCAGCTCTGAGACCGCTGCCCTGGCGGCGTTGCTGGAATCCGTTGCTGAAGTCGGCACTCCCGTGCACCTGATGCGAATTTCCACCGCACGCGGCGTAGAGCTGGTGCAGCAGGCCAAAGAACGTGGGTTACCCGTCACCGCCAGCACCACCTGGATGCACCTGCTGTTTAGCGCGAAGGATCTGGGTGGCTACGACCCTAACCTGCGCCTGTCGCCGCCGTTGGGTAACCCCGAAGACCAGGCAGCGCTGATTGAGGGTGTGAAGGCGGGGGTTGTGGATGCGATCGCGATCGACCACACCCCACACACCTACGAAGACAAAACTGTGGGCTTTCCCTCTGCACCCCCCGGTGCGATCGGCCTGGAGCTGGCCCTGGGGATTTTGTGGGATACCTTCGTAACAAACGGCGACTGGTCACCGCTGACGTTGATTCAGGCGCTGAGCACAAATCCTGCCGCTTGCTGGGACCAAACGCCGCCCACCATTCAGCCCCAGCGGCCCGCCGAGATGATTCTGTTTGACCCAGCAGAAAGTTGGACGGTCAGCCCAGCGACCCTGCGATCGCTCTCAGCCAATACCCCCTGGTTGGGACAATCCATCCCAGGACGAGTCCTACGCACCTGGGTACCCAGCTCCTAACCTCACCCACCTTACACACTCATCCAGGTGCCGTGGAAGCTGGGGGGAACCACGCTAGGCAGCTCCAGGCGGCAGACTGGCCCTTTCTTCAGGTCGTGCCCCTCGTAAACCCACACCTCACTGCGGTGGTGGTGGCCGTTGTAGACCACCGTTAGCACCCAGGGCTGCTGAGGGTTAGCGGCGTTTTCCACCGGAATGGGTTCGGAGGGGTAGCAGCCTGCGCCAGCATCGGCGACGGTGAGGCCAGTTTTGGGATCGAAGCGGGCGATCGCCCCAAGATGACTGCTTAGTGCCAAATGCTAGCATCAGACCAGTTTCTGAGAGGAACACCCACCCATGCTGACCCTAGACCAACTCATCGCCGAAGCCACGGCCTTACCCGATGCCGACAAAACGATTCTGTTGGAAAAGCTGGTAGAGAGCATGGCAGAACAACTGGATCAGGACGTGCTGCGTGAGGGCGTGCAGCAAGCTCAAAAGCGCCTGGCCGAAATTGAAAACGGCACAGTCCAAGCTATCCCCGGAGAAGTGGCCCTGGCCCAAATCCGACAGCTTATGGATCTATGAAATATGAGTTCCATCCAGCCGCCCTGCAAGAATATGCCGAGGCGGTGCAGTTCTTTGCCCAATACAACAATCATCAAGACTTTATCAACACCATTGAAACATCTATTTTTCGCATTGTTGGCGCACCTGAGCGCTGGCCCATCATTGAAGGACAAATTCGCCGTTATTTATAGCGGTGGCCAGTTAGCTTAGGACATCAGTAACCGCCATTGGCGAAAACTGGGGCGGCGAACTGGCGTATAGCCATCGCTCCAGAAGCTCTGGCATGTCCTAACTGTCCTGGCGATGGCTATAACACCCAAGTTTTCCTATGCCATCTTGTACCGTGTCTATTCCGATCGCATCGTGATTGCCGCAATTATGAGTTGCCGTCGCGATCCGGACTACTGGAAAGATCGCCTGGAATTTTAGAAACTACTGTCCCGACTGCGCCGAGAAACTGCTTCCCTCAATCTCGCTCCAAAGCGGGAACCCCTGAATAGGGAATTGTCGGAACTTACATATTCACCCAGGTGCCGTGGAAGCTGGGGGGTACTACGCCAGGTAGCTCCAGGCGGCAGACCGGCCCCCTCTCCAGGTCTTGACCCTCGTAAACCCACACCTCGCTGCGGTGGTGGTGGCCGTTGTAGACCACGGTGAGCACCCAGGGCTGCTGAGGGTTAGCGGCGTTTTCTACCGGAATGGGTTCGGAGGGGTAGCAGCCTGCGCCAGCATCGGCGATGGTGAGGCCAGTTTTGGGGTCAAAGCGGGCGATCGCACTAAACAGCTCGCTGAGCGGGGCCGTCTCTTCGCGGTGCACATTGAGGTAGGTGATGGCCGTCTCGTCTTGACCGATTGCGATCGGAAACTCGCAGTGGCGGTCGATTATGCACTGCTGATCGAGAATTCTCGCAGTTTTGGGGTCCGTACGATACTGCCAGAGCTGAGCCTCGGCGGGCGTAGTCATGTGGCCAGAGGCGACTTCTTTTAGGTACCGGTTGGTGGCAAAGTCGGGGTAGCGCACCACATCGAACACAACCGAGCCGTCAAAGTCGAGATAACTGTGGCCAAAGTGCCACTGGTACCAGGGGTCTGCAGCTTCCAGGGCGATCGGCTCCAGACTATCCGCATCGACCACAATAATTTGGGTGCCCTGCTGGGGCTGCCACTGCAGCGCATCGCTAAAGCTAGACAGAGCAAACAGAGCAGGTAGCGGGCTAAGGCGCACGGGCGACACACAAAACACCAGGTAGCGATCGGCCAGCACAAAGTCGTGAATCAGGGGAATGCCGCTGAGGGGAATAGTGCCAGTTTTCTCTACGACTCCGGTAGCACTAAGGCGGTAGAGCTTGAGGGTAGCGTTGCCCCCCGGTATGGTGCCAAAGCTGAAGATCTTACCCGTGCGAGGGTGGCGCTTGGGGTGGGCCGTAAAGGTATCGCTGGGCCTGAGCCCGTCCAGGTTATCTGGCCCCAGGGTCTCCAGGGTTTCGAGATCGAGGCGGTGGGGCAAGCCCCCTTCCCACAGGGCTAGCAAGCGGTCGGGCAGGGCCAGCACCGAGGTATTGGCAGCATTTTTCATTTGAGTCTGCCAGCGTTGCCAGATAGAAACAGGCGGCAGCGTGCCATAGCCTCGATACAGGCATTGTTCAGCCTCTTCCTCCTCCACAAACCCGGCAGAGCGCACGTAGCGATAGTTGGCCACAGCGGTAGACCCGTCAAACTGCACCCGCAGCACCGCCCCATCGCCATCAAACCAGTGGTTGAATTGAACTCCCCCCCGCTCCAGGCGAGCCGGGCCGTTGCGGTAGAGGGTGCCGCGCAGGTCGGCGGGCAGTTGCCCGTCTAATACAGGTAACGCGGTAGCGGCAAATTCTGTGGCGGGCTGGGCGATCGCGGCAGTCCATAGGGCCGTAGGTGTCGCTGCGGGTTGCGCTTTAGGTGGTGCCGAAGGGGCCATAGGTTAAGAGAAAATCAATACTCCTTTTATTGTGAACCAGTTCAGAAAACCAGGGGGGACAGATACCGCTTAGGGACCAATCCTTTAACCTCCCTTCGACTCCGCTCAGGGACCAATCCTTCAACTTCCCTTCGACTCCGCTCAGGGAGCATTTCCTCATTTCTACCCTTTAAGAAGTGCAAAATTTTGAACTTTCAATTTTGAATTTTGAACCCATCCACACCCCAAGAGAATCCAACCCACCTACCCATCTACCCATCCACCCATCCACCCATCTACCCCATCACCCATCTAMCCATCCACCACCACACAAGCTCCACCCCGCCGCCCATCACCCACTCCCGACAAAGCGCCATCCGGGCCAACAGCTACCGCATGGACACCGCCAAAGAACATGCTGTGGCTCTGCCACCAAGTGCAACTGTCATCGCAGGGAATGCCTGAAGATTCGATCTTCTCCCGGTCGTAGCCGGGTTCTAAATGCAGTGCCCCGCGCTCCCAGTGCAGGCGGGGGGCATTTACAGCGGTTTCAATATCCATGTCGAAGTCGAGCACGTTGGATATCACCTGCAAAATGGCGGTACGGATGCGGTTAGACCCGCCTGAGCCCAGCACGACGTGGGGTTTGCCGTCTTTTAGCACGATGGTGGGGGCCATCATTGACGACATGCGCTGATTGGGCAGCCACTGGTGAAAGCCCTGGGGGCTGAGGTCTTCTTCGCCCAGCATATTGTTCATCATGATGCCGGTACCGGGGATGATGTACGCCGAGCCTTCGCCGTTGGAGGTGGTGAGGCTGGCCGCGTTGCCCTCGCCATCGATCGCGCTGATGTGAGTAGTGCTGCCCCACCGACTGCCGCCCTGGCTGAGGGTGGCCCGGAGCTGCTCTAGATAGGGAGCCAGGTGGGCGGGGCCGAGAAACTCCTCGGCGATATCGGGGCGGTAGAGATGGGCGTCGTAACCCTGCTGGCGGGCCAGGTTGGTCAAGCCCATGACCTCTCGCAAAATGGCCACGTGGCGGGGGCTGCTGTGGGGGGTGTAGGCTGGCGCTACCTCTGCCAGCAGGTGCAGCGCAAAGGCAATCAGCGTGCCGCCAGAACTGGGGGGCGGGTTGGTCAGAATCGTGTCGCCGCCGTAGGCTACGCTTAGGGGTTCGCGCTCGATTACCCTGTAGGTTTGCAGATCCTCTAGGCTCAGGTAGCCGCCGTGGGCCTGGCAGTCTTGGGCGATCGCATGGGCCAGATCGCCCTGGTAAAACCAGCCGGCTCCGTGGCGCACCAAGTCATGCAGAAAGGCCGCAAAGTCGGGCAGGTAGAGGCGATCGCCCGCCTTCAGCAAGTCGCCCTGGGGCGCATAGATCGCCCTGGCGGCAGCGGTCGCGGTGAGAATAGGCGCTAGAATCTCAAAACTGTAGGCCCGAAAGGCATCGACCTCGAACCCCTGGGTAGCCCAGTGCTGGGCTGGGGCCACCACCTGCTCTAGGGGCAGTCGCCCCAGCTTTTGGTGAACGTGCAGCAGCCCGGCGATCGCCCCCGGTACCGCCATCGACGCCAAACCAATGTGAAACTCCTGGGTGGTGTCGCCAAAGTTGGCGTGAATGGGGTAGAAGTCGAGCGATCGCCCCAGGCCCTTCGACCTTGGCGTTTGGCAAAAAAAATCGAACAGCCGGTTCTCGCCCACCGCCGTATGGGCTAGCAAAAACCCGCCCCCCGCCAGGGAGGTCAACGACGATTCCACCACGCAGGCGGTAAAGGCAGCGGCGATCGCTGCATCAAAGGCATTGCCCCCCTGGCGCAGCATCTCGGCCCCGGCTTCGGCGGTGAGGGCATGGCCCGCCGCGACCGCACCCCGATTGGCTTTAAGACTACTCATAGCAGGCTAGTATACCGCTGGCTATAAGGCTCGCAGTGGAGAGAAACCGGGTTTCTTTGCAGCAGTTGATCAGCCAACACTAGACTCACCACAGAAACCCGGTTTCTAGTCCTGCGCCCTAGGTAACTCCCCCGCCGCCAAGATCTGATCTACCGTCAACGCCAGCTCTGGGAAGGTGGGCGATACCAGTACCTGATCCCCCACAAATACGGTTTCGTCGTAAAGCCCCTCGTTAAAGACCAGCACCGTCACCTTAGATTCCAGCGGGTCAACAACCCAGTACTCAGGAATTTCCAGTGCGGCGTATTCGGTGCGCTTGTAGCGGTAGTCGCGGGTAACAGAATCGGGGCTAACGACTTCTATTACCAGCAGGGGGGAAGTTGAAAAAACAACCGATCTGCCTTTTAGTTCTTGAGCCTGATCGAGTGTGACCACAGACACATCAGTGAGCCGTGATTTTCGCAGCCCAGTCCTTACACCTGATTCACGAAAACATAGCCAAGGACGCTGAAGTCTCCTAATTTCGATATCTAATGCCTGTTCTAGGAATTTGGCAATTAAAAAATGCTCCATAACAGGCGGTGACATTGCAACTAGCTCCCCATCAACTAGCTCGTAGCGATTCTCAGAGCCGTCATCATAGGCAAGGTAGTCTTCAAACGTACAAAGTGCTGTTGCGGTGGATGGGGTCATAGAGTTGTTCCGCATTTCCCTAACTTTGCCACATCTAACTCTTCTCAAGAGCTGAAGCTCTGACTTCTGCCTTACCTCTAGCTCCAGTCTTCGCGGCCTCGGCCTAGCCCTTTATAGACCTCGCCCTCTTGGTGAATGGCACGGGTTTTTTCGAACAGCTCGCTTTCGGTGAGCTGCCAACGACTCAGGGCTTTTTTAAGGTCAGTTTGAATGTCGCGGGCACCGGGAAACCCGTCGTAGCGAATCATCAGCCGGGCCAGCTCGACCAGGTTCAAGTCGTTGGCTTCGCCTGCCAAAAGCTGGCTCACCACCTGGCGATCGGTCTTGTACTGGGGGTGCTGCTGGTCTTTGGTAATGTCTGCCATGGCGATCGCTTAATGACTTAAAACACGGGCATTAGAGGTCGTTGCAGCCGCCTCAAGGGCAGCCGCCGCCTCGATCAGCCCGCCGCCCAGCACCCGGTCGCCGTCGTACCACACCGCTGCCTGACCGGGGGTAACGCCAAACTGCGGCTCGTCGAACACAATTCGCACGCGATCGCCCGTGCCATCCCCAGCCGGTAGGGGTACCAGTGTCGCTCCCACCGTCTCGCTGCGATAGCGAATCTGCACCGATACCGGCATGGGCTCCTGGGGTGCGGCGACTGAGACCCAGTTCACCCGCTGCACGGTGCAGTCAGGCCAGTGGGCATCGCTGCGATCGGCCACAATCACGTGGTTTTTGCCCATGTCAAAGCCCACCACGTAGAGCGGGTTGGGCGCGGCAATGCCCAGGCCTTTGCGCTGGCCAATGGTGTAGTGGTGAATGCCGGTGTGCTGACCCAGAATGCGGCCTTCGGTATCAACGATATCGCCGGGTTTGGGGGCCAGGTACTTGTCCAAAAAGGTCTGCATCGAGCCGTGGTGCTCGATCAAGCACAGGTCTTGGCTGTCGGGCTTGGCGGCGGTGTGCAGGCCAAGCTCGGCGGCCATACGGCGGGTTTCGGTCTTGGTCTGGTGGCCTAGCGGGAACTCGCAGGCGGCCAGCAAATCTTGGGTTAGGTCGTAGAGAAAGTAGGACTGATCTTTGGCCGGGTCAACGGCGCGGCGCAGCTCGTAGCGGCCCGTCTCGACATTCTGGGTGATGCGGGCGTAGTGTCCCGTGGCAATGCGATTTGCGCCCAATTCCTCTTTGGCGTACTGCAACATTGGCCCAAACTTCACCGCCCGGTTGCACTGGGAGCAGGGCAGGGGTGTAATGCCGCTGCCATAGCCTTCAACTAAGTAATTAATAATTTCGCGCTCAAACACCTCGCGGCTATCGACCACGTGGTAAGGAATGCCCAAGTCTTCGCAGAGCTTAGCCGCATCGACCATGCCCTCTGAGCAGCACTGGCCCTTACCCTTCATCAGCCACAGGGTGAGGCCCACCACGTCGTAACCCTGCTGGTGCAGGGTCGCCGCCGCTACTGAACTGTCTACACCGCCGGAGAGCCCGACTACAATTCTTTCCATGGCTAAAATGCTGTGCCTAGTGCTGCGTTGAAACCGCTGATGAGAGCTAAAGGGATGATCGCATCCCTGAAATTGCAGAAATCTTGATTACAGGGACTTGATCCAGTGTCCTATTCTAGCTCACGGGTTCCGGTCCTATAGCGCGATCGCCTCCCAGACCTAGACCGTCAACGGCACCGTTTCAATCAGCGGGCAAATATCCCCCGATTGCGGACGCGGCTGTGACTCGGCCCAGCGATCGCGGTACTGCTCCAGGTCGGCCTTAAAGGCCGTCATCTGCTGGATCTGGTCTTCCAGCTGCTGAATTTTGTCCTGCAGCAGCGATCGCACAAACCCGCAGGGCAAATCCCCCCGCTGGTGCACAGTGAGCACATCCCCCACATCTTCCAAAGAAAAGCCTAGCGCCTGGGCTTTTTTGATGAACTGCACCTGGTGTACGGCCTCAGGTGGGTAATAGCGGTAGCCGTTGTCGCCGCGCTCAGAGCTTAGTAGGCCAAGGCTTTCGTAGTAGCGCAGTGCCCCCACCGCAACGCCAGTCTGCTTAGCCACATCACCAATTTTGAGCCGAGTTGCCACAGCCATAGTCAGCCTCCAACCTAGACACCTTCATCCTAAACCCTCTAGCTCACTACAGGGTCCAGTCTCCCCTCGCCTACCCCCTTCCCCACGCCCCACATCAACTAAGTAACAGCCCTATTCCTAAGTTTCATGCTGCGGCCAGCGTTGGCAGTAGCCCTGGGCACTCTAGGTTCAGCAGTTAGTAAGGTTAGCCAATGCTGACATCATCGCCCCATCAGTTATTTATGGTKMSYRSYAAGSKCKGMGYGNGGCNAMAACGRCKMYYKCYWKYRSSYWYSYSMGGCMGNTRSMCCAGSWGCASWYCAWCRAAANNRWGCNSCWGNKCKCTANSCKWYYCWKYKSAMKMYSTGGGGGATGTGCTGCTAGTAGCTGTTGACAACACGCCTATGCCCCTGCCCGATCGGCCCAACCTGCGGGTGCGCGCGCTCGATGCGGCGGCACTGCTAGAGCAGTTTCGAGCCGACTACGGCACCGTGCTAGAGCTTTTAGTCGAGCGGGGCAGCTTTGTCGAAGGCGACGACCTCAGCCCCGTGTGGGACATGGGCTGGCCCGGCCTCGACGAGCTGATGGCGCTGCTGGAAATTCAGCGGATTTTGCGCGATCGCGAGGCCGATCGCGTGGTGGTCGATATGGCTCCCAGCGGCCATACCCTCAGCCTGTTTGCCCTGATGGATTTTCTCGATACGCTGCTGGCGGCCCTGGGCCAATTTCAGCAGAAACACCGCACCCTGACCGAAACCCTGGCCGGTCGCTATACCCCCGATGAAGCCGACCAGTTCATTGCCGATATGCACCGCGATCTGGAGCAGGGGCGAGGGCTACTTCAGGACCACGAGCGGACCGCCTGCTGGGTGGTGGGCATTCCGGAACCGATGAGCTGGGCAGAGAGCGATCGCTTTATCACTGCCCTGAGGCGCTTGGGCATTCCCCTCGGCGGCCTGGTGGTCAACCGCGTGCTTGAGGAATCGGGCCGCATTCTCGATCGCCATCAACTGGTGCTGGCCGAGTTTGAGGCGATAGTCAACGACTGGCCCGAGGCCAACGCCCAGGGGCAGCCGGTACTGTGGGTGCCTGCTCAACCGAGTGAGCCCGTTGGGGCCGCCGCCCTCGATGCCCTGATGCCCCAGGTCAAACCCCTAGATTTAGTCACGGCTAAGGGGGAACCTGCCAGCGGCACAGCTGCCGTGTACCAGTGGCCCACACCCATTCCACCCGGCATAGAAGACCTGGTGGCGGCAGGAAGGCGGCTGATTGTGGTAGGCGGCAAAGGCGGCGTGGGCAAAACCACCATATCGGCAGCTCTAAGCTGGGGACTGGCCGAGCGCCACCCCGAGGCCAACCTGCGGGTGATGTCGATCGACCCGGCGCACTCCCTGGGCGATGCCTTTGGCCAGCCCCTCGGCCACGAACCCACCCGACTGCGCCCCAACCTGCAGGCCCAGGAGGTAAGTGCCGAGGTAGTGCTCGACCAGTTTCGCACTGACTACCTGTGGGAGTTGGCCGACATGATGGCGGGCGACGGCGACCTTGCCAGCGGCATCCAGCTCGCCTACGGCCCCGATGCCTGGCGGCAGGTGGTGGCCCAGGCTCTGCCTGGCATTGACGAAATGCTCTCGCTGATAACGGTCATGGATCTGCTGGAGCGCAACGAGCAGCAGCTAATTGTGCTCGACACCGCCCCGACCGGTCACCTGCTGCGGTTTTTGGAGATGCCCACCGCCCTGGGCGACTGGCTGGGCTGGATCTTTAAGCTGTGGATTAAGTACAAAGACGTGGTGGGCCGAGTCGAGTTTATGGGTCGCCTGCGTACCCTGCGCCAGCGAGTGCTGGCCGCCCAGAAAAAACTCAAAGACCCCCAGCACACCGAATTTATTGGTGTAGTGCAAAACCAGTCGGCCATTTTGGCTGAGGCCAAACGGCTGAACCACACCCTGGGCGATCGCGGCATTGCCCAGCGCTACATCGTCCACAACCGCTATCAGTCGGGGCTTGACCTATCCGCCGAGCTGTTTCCGCACCAGTGTGTAGTGCGCCTGGCCGCCCTGTCCCCCTGCCCCGACCCCTTCGACCAGGTGAAGCAGGCCGCCCACCTGTTGCTGACGCCACCATCCTAGATTTTTGCCGCCCGATATTTTGACCGCTTCGGGCGGCAAAAATCTAGAGGGCACTGTCGGTTTAGCCAGGGTTTAGGGGAACGCTTTAACCAGCCTTAGGGCGTGTCGTCAATTTTGACCAAAGACCTTCTAGCACCAGCGTTGCCACGCCCGACCCCAAAAACGGTTAGGGGCTGTGACCATTGATGCTTGAACCCTCAGTGGTCAATCGATAACAGCCCCTGGAGCAGGTCAGGCGGGCCAAACCGCCGAGAAAACTCCAGTCCCCAGAGATTCTCGTTTCTGGCACGGACTTTCTAAAAACCTGAACTATACTAATTTCACGTCTACCAAGCCCTTCGACACCGTAAGAGGAGTCAATCGTGACAAATCACAAGATTCTGGTCATCGACGATAGCCGGGTCATCCGCATGCGCGTGCGCGACATGCTGCCCCAGGGCAATTTTGAAGTCGTTGAGGCCCAAGACGGTGTCGAAGGCATGGATGCTATTCGTAGCCAGCGCCCCAACCTGATCATGCTCGACTTCTTACTGCCCCGCATGAGCGGCTGGGAAGTGTTCCAAGAAATTCAGGCCAATCCTGACTTGCAGCACATTCCCCTGGTGCTGATGTCGGGCCGCAAAGAAGAAGTCACCGAAAAAATTACTGAGCCCTTTGAGTACTTCGAGTTTATTCAAAAGCCCTTCGAGCAAAAAGAATTAATCGAAGCGATCAAAGCGGCGATGGTCAAGGCCCGCAAGCCCCGCCGTACACCAGTAACGGCCCCCGCCGCCGCCGCGACAGCTGCCGCACCCACCGCTACGGGTGGTGGCGATGTCAGCGCTGCCGAATTCCAGGCTCTCCAGGCCCAGGTGAAGCAGCTTCAGGGCGAGGTAACGGTGCTCAAGGGCCAGCTCGGTAAGATGCTTGCCTTTATCAAGCAAAAGCTGAAGTAACCCTCAGGACTGGTGCGCTTGGGGCGATCGCATCCCAATCGGCCAGAGCCAGTCAGACCACAGAAACTACGAGCGGGGTTAAACAGCCCCGCTTTTTGCTGAGGAATGGGCAGCGCCGTCGCCGTCGTGGCCGCCGTTTGCTCTCTCTCGATCAAGACCGCCGCCTGAACCACCGTTTGAACCATTACTAAGCCCAGTAAAGGCCTGCTGCGGCACCCCAATGGCAATGCCCGCTTTGTCAAAGGCAATACGAAGCCGGCGGCGAAACTCACGGCCCACCAAAAATTGCTTTAGCGGACGCGTGCGAATCCAGAGCAAAATGGTGAGCCCCGCATGGGTCATGGCGTCGATGCCCAGCATTTCGACTGGGTTGAGAATGGCGTAGCCCCACTCGGGGTCGCTAGCCATTGCGTGGGCCGTTTCGTGCACCACCCACAGGGCCTCATCGACATTGGTGCCATAGGCCACGTCAATGCGAATATTGGCCCGTGACCAGCTGCGACTGAGGTTTTCGACCTGGGAAATCAGGCTGTTGGGCAGGGTGACCAGGCGGCCATCTTCGCCGCGAATTTGGGTAATCCGCAGGTTTAGATTTTCGACAATGCCCGTGGTGGTACCCGTCGTGACCAGATCGCCAATGGCGTACTGGTCTTCCAGCAGAATTAAGAAGCCATTGACCACGTCTTTGACCAGACTTTGGGCGGCAAAAGAAATAGCCAGGGCGGTTACGGCTCCAAAGGCCAGCAGAGAGGCCGGGGCAATGCGCAGCGTTTGCAGCACCAGCAGAGTAGCCAGGGCGTAGATAACGGCCGTTTTGAGACCCTTGAGCGCCCCAGTAATGGTAGAAAGGCGCATTGATTTGCGCTGCATTTCATCGAGATCGCCCAGCTCGTTTTTGCCCCAGGCCTGGGCCACCCGCTCTATGGTCAGATTGGCGAGCCGGTTGAGCAGTCCTGTAAAAAACCAGGTCAGCAGCAGCAGCACCGGAATTGAGAACAGCCCAAAGGCATAGCTTCTGGTTTGGGGAAAAATGTAGAGCCCGCTAGCAATGCCTGCAATCCACACAAAGGCAATGCCCCAAAACATTAGCCAGCGCAGAAAGGCGACCACCTGAAGCCGCTGTTCTAAGGTGATTTGGTAGCGAAAAAGGTACTGCAGCTGCTGGGCAGGAAACTCGTTGTCGGGGGGAACAGCCATGCCCGCCTGGGCGGTTTGCTTGCGTTCAAGAGAGCTTTTACGCCAGCCCAGCGCCTGCCAAATGCTAGTCAGCAGCAGGGTAAGCAAGATGCTGACCAGCACAATCCAGACGGTTCTGCGAATTTGCCGCTGCCGAGCCTCGGGCAAACGCCCGTCTACCGCCTGACGGAGAGCGTCGCGCAGCACCTCTTGCCAACGCTCGGCCAGGTCTGTTTGCGATACGCCGTTGTACTGGGCGTCGGTGTCGGTGATGGTGAGCAAAACCCTGGGTTCAACCAGGCCCGCCCCCACCGCAAAGAGAACTGGCTGGCCCCTAATGGTCTCAATAGTGACATCCAGGGAGGCGCTATCGAGGATCTCATCGGTGTAGCTCAGATCTAAGGCTCGGTTGACAACCTGGTTGAGATTGGTCTCAATTTGGCGGGCGCGGACCTCGACCGGCACCTCAGCACCGGCTTCGTTGCGGTTGAACACCACTGGAGAGGCAATATCGAATAAAGAAACGCCGTCGAGGGAAACCGATGTGACCTCGATCAGGCCAATCCGCTGGACGCCTGCGGGGGGCAGGTTGTTGTTGCCCGGTCCGAAGGGGTTAGAAATTTGCGCCATCGCCAGGGTGCCCCAGCCGAGGGCGAGCAAAAGCCCCAACCCCAGTCCCAGGAGCGATCGCGCCCAGCTTCCTAGACGACGGTTCTTGGTGATCGATACGGGTTGTGGTGTGACCATGGCTTAGGCGCGATCGCAACAGCTAGCAGTAACAGCGGCCCTGAATTGATCTAGCATTTTGACGGCTGGATAAGTTATACCGCCCGACGGTTCATCATAAATGGGTTTGTGGTACTTGCCCAACGCAACATCCCAAGCAGGGGCGGCAGATATCGTCCGGGCCTGCCTCGCGGCAGCTCATCAACTGGAGCCCGACTACACCTGAAAAAACTGCCCACTTATCAAGCCCTTTAAGGCGGTGGAGTGGCCAAACGATAGGTCACCAGCCGCCCCGCTCGTTTGATCTGGTGTAAAAAAGATTTAGAAAAAATAGCTAGAAAAACCAGCCGTAGCTGTGCAGCCCTTTGCCGAGAATGTTGACGCCCAGGTAGCACACCCACACCACCACAAACCCGGTAGCCGCCAAAATAGCCGGGCGACGCCCCTGCCAGCCTTTGGTAATGCGGGCATGGAGGTAGGCCGCAAACACCAGCCAGGTAATCAGCGCCCAGGTTTCCTTGGGGTCCCAACTCCAGTAAGAGCCCCAGGCCTCGTTGGCCCACACTGCCCCAGCGATGATGCCGATGGTCAGCAGCGGAAAACCGAGGCCAATCATGCGATAGCTAATGTTGTCGAGGGTATCGGCCAGGGTGAGCCGCTGGGGCGAAAGTTTGACGGCGGTGGCCGCAGGAGACTCGAGGACAGCAGCACCGCCAGCGGAGATCGACAGCGGCTGGGGCAGATCGGCTGTAGCTGCGGCTTTGGCTTCGGCCCGATGCAGCTTAACGTTGCGAAAGCCGCCGGTACCCACCGAGCTACCCTTCAGCTCGACGGCCTGGCCCCGAGTAACTAACAGAAAGGCGATCGCCAGCAAAGCCCCCACCAGCAGCGCCGCGTAGCTGAGCAGCATCACGCTGACGTGCATCATTAACCAGTTCGACTTGAGGGCGGGCACCAGCGGCTCTGACCCCTGCATGGTGCCGGGCAGCGACAGGGTGGCAAAGGCTGTAATAGCCATAGCAATAGGCGCGGTAACAGCCCCCACCAGCGGGCTGCGGCTCATGCGCTCAGCCACCAGGTGCATGGCGGTAATGCCCCAGGCCAGAGCGAACAGCGACTCGTAGAGATTGCTCATGGGAAAGTAGCCTCCCTCAATCCAGCGGGCACCGAGCAGGGCGGCAATGGTGAGGTTGCCCACGGCGATCGCCCCGGTGCCCAGAGACGGCAGCAGTGTGGCGCGCGGGAAGGCAACTCCGCACCAGTAGAGCAACATCGCGATAAACAGCACCGCAAAGGATGCGTTGTCGAGCCAGCCCTGGAGCGCAATCAAATCCATAGTTCAGGAAAGAGGGTTGAGGGAAGGATGGTCCTGTCCTATCCTACCGACTTTTGTGGGTTGAATGACTGGGGCGACCGCTCCACCTAGATAGGGTTGGACTAGACCGAACTTAAAAATGCAGGCTGTTGCTGCTGGACACCTATTCACTGGTGGCCGGGGGCGTCGCTTCGGGGGCGGGGGTCGCTTCAGGCTCAGGCGTTTCCTCAGGGGCGACGGGGGCAGCCTCAGTTGAGGGCAGGTCGCCGGGGCGATCGCCCCGCTTTAGAATGGCCGTCATGTCGTAGCGCACCTGGCGATCGCTGAGCACTGTGGCCGTTACCCCGATCGCCTCGATCGCCTCAGACCCCAGCAACCCCTCCTGGGGCAGAGGCGGCAGCAGCAAGTTATTCTCCGCCTCGCTGAGGGCCTCTAAGTTGGCAAAGAAATGGCCGTTGTTGGGACGCGGCGCTTCGCCTGTGGTGGCCTGAAACGAGTTGTTCTCGGCCAGGCGGCGGCCCGGCGAGGGGGCAACCAGATTGGCTATGCCCTGGCCCACGGTAAAGAAGGCAATATCGCCCTCCAGCCAGCCGTAGGCCATCTCCAGCGAGTTGAAGGGGGCTGTCCAACGGGTGACGGGCACGCCGCCCATATCCACCGTATCGACCGCAAAGCGGTAGCGACTGGTCATAACGGCATCGAGCTGCTCGAAGGTAGCCGTGGCGGCCTCGCGATCGCTGGCCTTAACCATAAGCACCAGGGCCGGGTTGGGCAGCGGCGGGGCGTTGCTCGGCCCAGCCGGGGGCGACAGCACGCCTACGGCGAACTCTCCCGCCATCCAGGGCAGCAGGTTTTCCTCCAGGCTCAGGCCGGTAGCCGACTGTAGCCCCAGGGCCACCTCGGCGGCCTGCAGCGGAAACAGCGCCGAGAACTGCTCCCCTGCCTGGAAATCCTCCCAAAACTGCTGAAAGTCTCCCCCGGAGATGGCTAACAGCGTTCCCGTGGGCAGCCGCTGGGGCATCTGGCTGGCCTGGTTACCAGTGGCAAAGGTCTGGGTTCCCGGCTCTAGCCAGCTCACCCCCTGCAGGGCCACGCCGCGATTTTTAACCGCCACGGCCCCCACCAGCCCCCGAGGAGCCTGAAAAGCGCGCAAACGACTGGGGGCAATGGGCGGATCGGCAGCCTCGGCCACGGTTTTGGCCAGGGCGGGCATATCGACGTAGAAGCGGGCCAAAGGCCGGGTTTCGGTCAGCTGCTCAAAGGCTTTGCCCACCCCAGGCCGATTGACCAACGACTCGCCACCGCGATAGGCATCGATCGCCCGTTTGAGCAGGGGCAGCTGGGGGCTGAGCACCGCTGTTTCGGCACTCAGCACGGCGGCGTAGAGGGGGGTTTCGGCCTGGCCCTCCAGCTGTTGCAGGGTTACGCCCCGGTAAGGGGCATCTTCGGCCTGCTCGGCCTGGCCCAGCCGCTCGCCCAAATCGTTTTGGGCGCGGTTGGCATCGGCGATGGGCAGCACCATCACCACGTTGGACCTGAGGGCTAGCTCGGGGGCCGGTAGCGAGGGGGGCAGGTCAGTGGCAGGCGCAGTATCGGGCAGCACCGCCAGGGTAATTTCAGGGCCAACCCAGGGCTGAATGTCGCGGGCAAAGGTGAGGTTTTGGTCGGTCAGCAGGCGATCGCGCCATTCCACCAAAAGCTGATCAAACTGGGCCTGAGTGGCCTCGGTGCCAAACTGGCGCAGCCGCCGCCACTGGGCCTCATCGCTGGAGAGAGCCACCACCATCAGCGCGTCCGCCGGAATGGCATTGGCCCCGGCGGGCAGGGTTTTAGCCAGCTGCCCCCGGCGGGCAGCGACCCAAAAGCTGAGAATACCGCCGCCCAAAAACAGCAGCGCCGCTGCCACAACTAGGGGCAGCGGGGGTTTCTTCAGCCGCGGCTTGTTTTGCACCACTTTGGCAATACCCCTAGGGGACTAAGCGAATTTGCCCTGCCACTTTAGCAAAGAACTTCTCAGACGAACCACGCGCCAGGGTATGCCTGGCACCAGCAGCCCCCGGTCGGCGGTTGCAGACGGCCCCTAGCGAAATCTAAAGTCGTAGCCAACGTAGCGATCGCCGTCGTAGAGCACCACCAGCCAGGTCTGGGGGTCAAACTCTAGGGGGTAGGCCTCGCGCTCCGCTGGCAGACCGGCCTCGGTTTTGCCGGGCGACAGCACGCAGTAGGGCGCGTTGAGAAATTCCTGCACCGTTGCTTTGGGGGCTTGGAGATCGGTTTCTAGCAATTTTTTGACCTGGTCACGCGACACCAGCGACTTGGGCTGCTCCTGGCGAATGCAGGTAAAAGCCTCGGCCTCCGGGGCCTGCTCTTGATTGATATTGGGGGAGATCAACAGTGCCGCCAGCGCCAGCACCGACCCACCTGCCACCAGCACCTGGCGGGGCTGAGGACGGGGTGTAGACTCGCCATAGACCGCCCTGTTATTGACTTGAGCCGTAGGGGGGTAGGGCCGAGGGCCAGCCTGGGGCGCAGGCCAGGCCGACCGGGGCGCAGGCTGGGGCGACGGTTTAGGCGAAGCGCCCTGGGGCTGACCTGGCGACGGCTGCTGGGGCCGATGATAGTGCGACGAAACCGGGTAGGAAGAGCGTTGAGCCATAGCATTGACCTTTGCTGTCTACGGATTGGGAAGGGTTGGGGAGGGGAACCCGAGCATGCTCCCAACTCTGCCGGGGGTGCAGCCAGGCTCAGAAACCTGAATCCGAGCCAGCCAAGTTACCCCCAGTCAGGAAACGGAGCCCGTCAGCAAGCTGGGGCAGCAGAATCTAACGCCAGCAGCGCTTGCGGGCTAGGGGGATGATCGTCTGCCGGGGCGTACCATCCATAAGGGCGGCAGTGGGCAGCGCAGAGAGCAGGAGTAATTTCTGAGTACAAGTATAGTACGCAAATACTATTCAGCAAACCAAATCGGCCTAATTTTTTTGTTACGGTTTGAAAAGCGCGATCGCCCCCTTGCCCCCCAAGCAACCTCGAAGCGGACGAGAGCAGCCGTCGCTCCGCCTGAACCGCCATGAACACAACCATTGTCTGGTTTCGCCGCGACCTGCGGGTATCTGACCACGAGCCGCTGCTGCGGGCGGCCCGGCGGGGCTTGGTGGTGCCTGTGTTTATCTTCGATCGCGCCCTGCTGCACCACCCCGAAACTGGCCCGGCGCGGGTGGCTTTTATGCTGGCGGCCCTGCACGCGCTAGACGCAGACCTGAAAGCGCTGGGCGGGCGACTGATAGTGCGATCGGGCGACCCGGTAGAGGTGCTGCCCAAGCTGCTGCGAGAGACCGGGGCCGACGGCATCTACGCCCATACCGATGTCGAGCGCATCTACGGGCGGGTGCGCGATGCCCGCCTCAACCGGGCGCTGGCCCAGCAGAGCCTGAAAATTCGCTGGTTTGAACCTGCTGCCAGCGTCGCCGCCCTGGTGCCCTACCCCGAGTACCGCGACATTTGGCACCGCGAGATGGGGCAGCCCCTGGTGCCCACCCCGGCCCAGGTGCTGGTGCCCCCGAACTTGGCTAGCGACCCCCTGCCCGAGCTAGAGGCCCTGGGCCACCAGGCCGACGGCAAGCCCCTGCCCCCCGCCAGCACCGCCGCCGCCCGCACCCTGCTGCAAGCCTTTTTGACCGACAAGGCCGATCGCTACTACTGGCAGCTCTCTTACCCCAGTGCCGAGGCCACCACGGGCCTCAGCCCCCATATCAAGTTTGGCGTCATTTCGGTGCGGGAGTGCGTGCAGACCATTCGCCAGACCCCCGACTGGGGCGACCACCGCCTGCGCCGCAGCCACCAGCAGCTGATCTCGCGGCTGCGCTGGGGCAATGGGTTTACGCAGCGGTTTCGCTACCTGCCGCAGCTGGAGCTGCGATCGCTCTACAGCATCTTTGACCACGAGGGCTGGGCCTTTGACGGCGACCTCTACCAGGCATGGCAAATGGGGCAGACCGGCTTTCCGATTGTGGATGCCGCCGCTCGCTGCCTGCAGGCCACCGGCGGCTACCTGGCGCTCAATTTTCGCACCCGGGCCATCTACGCCAGCTTTTTGAGCAACCTGGGCGGCATCGACTGGCGCTACGGGGCACTGCACTTTATGCGCCACCTAATCGACGGCGACTGCCCCATCGACCACTACCAGTGGGCCATGCAGTCGGGCGTCACCCACTGCGTCGACAAAACCTGGACCCGCATTTACAACCCCGGCCAGGTAGCGATCGACCGCTGCGACCCCGAGGGCGAGTTCATCAAGCGCTGGGTGCCCGAACTGGCCGATGTGCCCGCCAGTCAGCTGGGCAACCCACCGACGCTCTCGGGCTACCCGGCCCCCATCCTCAACTACAAGGCCGCCCGCCAGCGCCGGGTCAAACAGCTCGAAGCCCAGCGGGGCAAGTTTCTCAATGCCAGCAACCTGCTGCCGTTTCTAGCCCCCATGCCCCCAGATCTCACCCCCTTTGGCACTGAGCTCTACGGCGGTGAGGTGGCCTGGGCCGCAGCCCCCCTCGACGAGCTGTTTCCGGCGGCGCTGCCCCTGGCCGCCCTAAGCCCTGAGCAAGCGGCCGCCCTGCGCACCTGGTTTGTGGCCCACGTCGCCATTCAACCACCGCGATCGCGGCGGCGAAAGCCCAGGGCGGCCGCCGCTGACCCCACCATTCACCAGCTCAGTCTGCTAGATATGAACTAGCCCGCCGCCTATGCCGCGTATGAGCTGAGTTCTCTATCGTTCTGACCTTGTCGCCCAGGGGGAAAGCGCTTAGCCTATTCGAGAAACGTTATTTAGAGGGTGACGTGATGGATTTAATGGGCATGGTCAACCAGGCGATCGCCAGCCAGGATACCGAAGCCAACGGCGGCCTAATTGGGTCAATTTTGGGCAATCTCAACAACGCCCCCGTGGAAAACAACAAAATTGGCGGCATTGCCAGCGGTCTCCAGGGCGTGCTGCAGGCCAAGGGCCGGGGCAATCCGGGGGGGCTGATGGGGACGCTGCAAACGGTAGCGGCGACCGGCGCAGTGGAACAGCTGCTGGCCAATGAGCAAATTAGCGCGATCGCCCAGCGAGTCGGGGCCGACCCCAGCATGGTCAGAAGCGTGACCCCGCTGATCGCTCAGTTTCTAGTCAAGGGGTCGAACGCCAGAGGCGGCGGACTGCTGCAAAAAGTGCTCTCCGGCGAGGTTGACCTGGGCCAGATGGCGGGGCTGATCGGCATGGCCAACAAGTTTTTGTAGACTCATCCCAAATTTGGAATGAATCCCCGCAATTGGTAGGGGCGTAGCATGCTACGCCCCTACGGGGTTTCTAGCCATGAATCGGGATTTATAGCCATCGTCAGGACAGTTAGGACGTGCCAGAGCTTCTGGAGCGATGGCTATACGCCAGTTCGCCGCCCCAGTTTTCGCCAATGGCGGTTACTGATGTTCTAAGCGAACTGGCCACCGCTATACAACCTCGGATTGCGAGGGACTCGGTTTCTTTTGAGCTGACTAAACCTGCCGCAGCCGATCGCAGAAAACCGCCAGTGTTGACAGATCGGCGTCAACGCTGGTGCGGCCATTGTACTGAAAGGGGTTGTCTAGATCGCGAATCAGCAGCAGCAGATAGGTAAACGAGGTAAACAGCAGGCACGACACCACTAGGTTTTCGCTGAAGCTGTCGGCCCCAATCAGCAGCAGCGCCCCCACTACCCCAATCAAAAAGACCTCCAGCAGCGCGTAGGCTGGCCCCACAAAATCGGTATCGCGGCTAATGCCAATCTGGGTAATCAGCAGGCGCATCTTAGCCTGCTCAGCCTGGGCACGAGCCACGATCGGGGCACTGGTATAGGGCAGCATGGCAGCCAGGGAGGTATTGAGCCGGTCAAGGGCGATCGCCGTTTCGGCCTGGGGTTTTTCGGCCTGGAGCCAGTCCAGTGTTGCCTGGGCGATCGCAACCAGATCTTGACTCAGCGGCTGGGGGTTGTAATCAGCATTCGCCTGCGCCACCAGCTGGTTGCTATCTTGAATCGTCTCCAATGCATTGGCCAGTTGCACCGGCATGTCGGCGCTGGCGCGAAAGTCGCCCAGGGTGCCGTTGAGCACAAAGGCGATCACAAAGGTGGCGGCCCCAAATAGCGACCCGGTCAGTGAGTCAAAGGCCCAGGGCTCCCACCCCAGACGATGCAGAGCGAGCTTAGCCGCCCCGTATAGCCCCGTTAGCGGCAGCACCGTCAGCAAAATGCGCCATTTAGCCAGGCTCAAAACACTCACCACTTTCCCTGCTTTTCTCTTAACGCCGCGATTGCCCCAACACTAGGGCTTGGCCGGGTTGCGATCGGGGTACTCGATACGCTGCGATCGCACCCTTTCAAACTAATTATGCAAATCCTACATGTTGCTCATGCGATAAATGGATGGCCAATCGCAAAGCGTAACCATAAATACAAAACCCGTCACAAAGTTTGAATAACTTAATCTCAAATGTCGTAGTGCAAAAGCACAGAAATGCTGACTTTAACAGGGCAGTTCAAGAATACAAATCAGTAAAAGATTGCGGAGCTTTGATTTTGTAAAATTCCGACTTTACCTGGCCGATAGGGTTAAACCCCTTGAAAAATCTACCTCTTGGTTCAGCAACGTTCTGAGAGCGGTGGTGTTTGAAGGCCCGTCTTAAGCCAGGGCCTGCTCCTTATAATTGCTTAATTTTCATTTGTTCTGCCAACGTTGCCACATTTTAGTTGGTCAATTTCTGGTTTTATAGAAAGCCAAAAGCTGGTGGTAGCAGAGCAAACAATTAAGTGAGTTCCAGACTTTCTGTGGAATTGGCACAGAAATTAGCCCGACGGCGATCAGCCAATATCCTGATCACTTTCTGTATTTACCACTTTGCATAACTCTGGAGTGAATGCAACATGACTCGACTCAATCGCCGCAGATTTTTGACCACCGCTGGCACCGCCGCCGTGGGTACTGTGTTGCTCCACGCCTGCAGTCAGGGTGGATCTAACCAGGCCGCAAATGCCCCCACTGAAGTGGCTGCCAACGTTGACATTGCCCCGCCCGAAACCACCACGGCCAAGCTAGGCTTTATTGCTCTGACCGACTCGGCCCCGCTGATTGTTGCCAAAGTTAAAGGCTTTTTTGACAAGTACGGCATGACCGATGTCTCAGTTGAGAAGCAGGCCTCCTGGGGCACCACCCGCGACAACCTGGTGCTGGGTTCGGGCGGCGGCGGCATCGACGGGGCGCACATTCTCACCCCCATGCCCTACCTGATTTCTGAGGGTATCGTTACCGACGGTCGCAAGGTGCCAATGTACATCCTGGCTCGCCTCAACACCAACGGCCAGGGCATCTCGCTGTCTAACGACTACCTCGACGCCAACGTTGGTCTAGACAGCTCTCCCCTCAAGGAGGTGTTTGCCCAGCGCAAGTCGGCAGGCAGCGAACTCAAGGCGGCGATGACCTTCCCCGGCGGCACCCACGACCTGTGGATTCGCTACTGGCTGGCGGCGGGCGGCATTGACCCCGACCAAGACATCTCGACCATTGTGGTGCCACCGCCGCAGATGGTAGCCAACGTCAAGGTGGGCAATATGGATGCCTTTTGCGTGGGCGAACCCTGGCCGCTGCAAACGGTGAACCAGAAGATTGGCTACAACGCCCTCACCACTGGCGAAATGTGGAAAGACCACCCCGAGAAAGCCCTGGGCATGCGGGCCGACTGGGTCGATGCCAACCCCAATGCCACCAAGGCCCTGCTGATGGGCGTGCTCGAAGCCGCCATGTGGTGCAGCAAAGACGAAAACAAAGAAGAGATGTGCCAGATTCTCTCCGAGCGGGCCTGGTTTAACGTGCCCTTTGACGACATCATCGATCGCTCCCAGGGTAAGTTTGACTTCGGCAACGGTCGGGTCGAAGAACTGCCCGACCTGAAGCAAAAGTACTGGGATGACTACGCCTCCTACCCCTTCAAGAGCCACGACCTGTGGTTCCTGGTGGAGAACATTCGCTGGGGTAAGCTGCCCGCCGACACCGACATCAACGCCTGGGTCGAGGCCGTGAACCGCGAAGACCTCTGGCGCGAGGCGGCTACCGCCCTGGGCCAGGAAGACATGATTCCTGAGAGCACCTCGCGCGGCGTCGAAACCTTCTTCGACGGCATCACCTTCGACCCTGAGAACCCCCAGGCCTACCTCGACAGCCTCGCCATTAAGCGCGTGTAGGGTGGGCACTGCCCGCCATTTCCCAATGCCCCTCTCCCCAACCCCTCTGGGAGAGGGGAGCCGGAAAGCCTTTTGCTTCAACCTTTTCTTTGTCCCCCAGTCCGCACTATTCCTCTGCTGTACGCCCTGGAGACCTATCGACCATGACGGCACCCCTCGATATTCGATCGGCGCGATCGCGCTTTGACCTACAAAAGCTCAGTGGTCAGGCCGTGACCTGGCTCAAAGAACTGATTGCGCCCCTGGTGGCCGTGCTGATTTTTCTGGCTATCTGGCAAGTCATGACCATGGGGCCAGACGCCAACCTGCCCACCCCTATCCGCACGGTGCAAGACACCTGGGAGCTGATCGTCAACCCCTTCTTTGACTACGGTGGCACCGACCGAGGGCTGTTTTGGCAGGTGTGGAGCAGTCTGCAACGGGTAGCCCTGGGCTTTACCCTGGCGGCGATCGTCGGTATTGCCCTGGGCATTTTGGTGGGCACCAGTTCGATAATGTACAGCGCCCTCGACCCGCTGTTTCAGATTTTGCGCACGGTGCCGCCTTTGGCCTGGCTACCCATTTCCCTGGCGGCGTTTCAGCAGGCCAACCCCTCGGCCATTTTCGTGATTTTTATTACCGCCATCTGGCCCATCATCATCAACACCACCGAGGGCGTGCGCCAAATTCCGCAGGACTACAACAACGTGGCGCGGGTGCTTCAGCTCTCGAAAACCCAGTACTTCTTTAAGATTTTGTTCCCGGCCACGGTGCCCTACATTTTCACCGGTCTCAGAATTGGCATTGGCCTCTCCTGGCTGGCGATCGTGGCGGCGGAAATGCTGATTGGCGGCGTGGGCATCGGCTTCTTTATCTGGGACGCGTGGAACAGCTCACGCATTAGCGACATTATCATCGCCATTGTCTACGTGGGCATTGTGGGCCTGCTGCTCGATCGCCTGATTGTGTTTGTGGGCGGCCTGGTGCTGCCCGAAGAGCAAAAGCAGTAGCCCCCTCCCCCGTAGGGTGGGCAATGCCCACCATTTCACCCCCGCTTTCCCAAAAATCAACCTGTGATTCTGCCAAAGGTTGGTGGTGGGCAATGCCCACCCTACCTGTTCTTTCTCTAGCGGTACATCGCTTCGCGGATGCACCCTACGCTTCCCAAAATTCTGGCTCGCCCGCTCGAACTGCACCTTCACTCCCTGAGCACCATGGCTGTATTTGTAGAAGTTGACCACGTCGATCGCGTATTCAAATTGCCCACCGGGGGCGAATACATTGCCCTGAAGAATATCGACCTGCAAATTCACAAGGGGGAGTTTGTCTCTCTGGTGGGTCACTCGGGCTGCGGCAAGTCGACCCTGCTAAACATTCTCTCGGGGCTAGACCAGCCCAGCGCGGGCGGCATTGTGCTCGAAGGCAGGCAGGTGACCGAACCCGGCCCCGATCGCATGGTCGTCTTCCAAAACTACTCGCTGCTGCCCTGGCTGACGGTGCGCGAAAACATTGCCCTGGCGGTAAACCGGGTAATGAAGAAGCACCCCCAGCCGGTGCGCGATCGCATGATCGACCACCACATTGAGATGGTGGGCCTGCAAAAGGCGGCCCACAAGCGCCCCGGCCAGATCTCCGGCGGCATGAAGCAGCGGGTGGCGATCGCCCGCGCCCTGGCTATTCGCCCCAAGCTGCTGCTGCTCGACGAGCCCTTTGGCGCGCTGGATGCCCTGACCCGCGGCGGGCTGCAAGAGCAGCTGATGCAGATTTGCCAGGAGAACGAGGTCACCTGCGTCATGGTCACCCACGATGTCGATGAGGCGCTGCTGCTGAGCGATCGCATTGTGCTGATGACCAACGGCCCCGAGGCCCACGTCGGCCAGATTGTCGATGTGCCCTTCCCGCGCCCCCGCGAGCGCATGGAGGTGGTCAAGCACCCCAACTACTACAGCCTGCGCAACGAGATTGTCTACTTCCTTAACCAGCAAAAGCGGGCCAAGCTGCACAAGGCCAAGCCCGTGGTGGCCATGGCCGCCAACGGTTTAGAGAAGGTGAATCTAGAGCTGGGCTTTATTCCGCTGATCGACTGTGCGCCCCTGGTGGTGGCCAAAGAAAAAGGCCTGTTTGAGGCCCACGGTCTTACTAATGTCACCCTGAACCGGGAGCCGAGCTGGAATGCGATCGCCGACGGCGTTACCACCAATCGCCTCGACGCCGCCATGATGGTAGCGGGCATGCCCCTGGGCATTACCCTGGGCTACGGCAACCAGCGGCCCCGGCCCATGGTCAGCGCCCTCACCCTGAGCCGCAACGGCAACGCCATCACCTTTAGCAAGCGCCTATTTGATGAGGGCGTGCGATCGCTGGCCGACTTCAAAGCGGCGATCGCACGCCGCCCCGACCGCGTTCATACCTTGGCGGCGGTACACCCCACCTCCATGCACAACCTGCTGCTGCGCTACTGGTTGGCCTCCGGCGGCATCGACCCCGATCGCGACGTCAGCGTTACGGTGATTCCGCCTGCGCAGATGGTGTCGAATCTGAAGGCGGGCACCATCGACGGCTACTGCGTCGGCGAACCCTGGAACGCTCGCGCCGTGGCCGAAGGGCTAGGCGTGGTGATGGCCACCGACAACGACATCTGGCCCGGCCACATCGAAAAAGTGCTGGGCGTCACCGAGGCCTGGGCCGAGCAGTATCCCAAAACCCATGTGGCCCTGGTCAAAGCCCTGCTCGAAGCCTGCGAGTACTGCGACGACCGCCGCAACCGCGAAGAGATCGCCGACTTGCTCTGCCGCCCCGAGTACGTCGGCTCCGACGAAGCTTTGATTCGCCAGGGTTTCATTGACCCCTACAATCGCGGCGACGGCCAAGAGCCCGAGCAGGTGCTCAACTACATCCAGTTCTTCACCGGCAAGGCCAACTACCCCGATGTCTCAGAGGCGGTGTGGATGATGACCCAGATGGCGCGCTGGGGCATTACCCCCTTCCCCCGCAACTGGCTGGCCATTGCCGAGCGGGTAAAGCGGGCAGACATCTTTGGCCAGGCCGCCCGCGAGCTGGGTCTGATGGATATCGGTCGCGATCGCCACACCACGCACCTGTTCGATGGCCTAGTCTTTAACCCAGATGACCCCCTCAAGTATCTAGACCAGTTCGCCATCAAGCGCGACCTCCGCATCGAAGAAATTCCGGTGGATGCGCTGACGTTGCCTTAACCTACACCCCAACCCCGTAGGGGCTTAGCAGTGCTAAGCCCCCACAGGGCTCCACTCCTCACACCTTACCCACTCACTCACCCAGACCATGCAAGTGCTCAACTCCCCTACCCAAACCACCACCTACCAGCAGACCCAGGAACCCTTCCTGGTGATCGACAACCTCTCCAAGGTCTACCCCACCCCCACCGGCGACTTTGTCGTACTCGACGGCATTGACCTGGCGGTGAACGAAGGCGAATTTGTCTGCGTCATCGGTCACTCGGGCTGCGGCAAGTCGACCCTGCTCGATATGGTGGCCGGGTTTCGCCAGCCCACCCACGGCGAAGTGCGCCTGCAAACTCTGCCCATCCGCGAGCCCGGCCCCGATCGCATGGTGGTGTTTCAAAACTACTCGCTGCTGCCCTGGCTCACCGCCTACGAGAATATTTATCTAGGGGTAAACTCGGTCTTCCCCAACAAGCCCGAGGCAGCCAAAAAGCACATCGTGATGGAGCACCTGGAGATGGTGGGCCTGGGCGATGTGGCCAACAAAAAGCCCAGCGCCCTCTCCGGCGGCATGAAGCAGCGGGTCTGCATTGCCCGTGCTCTGGCCCTGCGGCCCAAGGTGCTGATTCTCGACGAGCCCTTTGGCGCACTGGACCCAATTACTCGGGAAGAACTCCAGGAGGAGCTGCTGACCATCTGGCGAGACCACCAGATCACCGTGCTGATGATCACCCACGACATCGACGAGGCGCTGTTTTTAAGCGATCGCATTGTGATGATGACCAACGGCCCCGCCGCCAAAATTGGCGAAGTTATGCTGGTGCCCTTTGCTCGCCCCCGCGATCGCGCCCGCATGATGGAAGACCCCAAATTCTACGAGCTGCGCAACGAAGCCCTCGACTTCCTCTATCACCGCCACGCCCACGACGACACCTAAGGAAAATTCTCCCAAGCGGGCTGTGAACCCTGCCTCGGGTAAAACCCTGCGCCCCTGCAGCGGGCTCATACCAAATCCGAATTCAGAACTGCTGAATCAAACTGCTGAATCAAAACAAAGGTTCTGTAGGGGCAAACGGCGTTTGCCCAGCGCCCACTCTAGCGGCGCTGCGATTGCTGCTGCGATCGCAGCCTGGCCCGATACGGTTCCAGAGCATTATCTAGCGCCGGGTTAAAAATCGGCGACGGAAACAGCGGCTCAAAGAACTGCACAACGGGAATGTTTTCAACTCGGGGCAAAAAGTCTGACGGGTTAGGGCCATCAATGTGGCGGCTCAGCACCCCAAACCCCAGCCGCTCGCTGCGGGGTTGCCAGCTTGGGGCGGTGCGCTGTAGCCAATCGGTAAAATTGCTGGCGTTCACCATACTGGCCGTCAGCTGGTCGATAATTTGGGGCGACGGCAGCGCCTGGGTCAGGTCATCGAGATCCTCAGACTGGGTCAACCAGGCCCGCTGCAGCAGTTCCTGGCGCTGGTCGGGGGTTTGCCAGGCCAAAATGGCGTACTTAGCCGGGGTCTCAGCCCAGGGGTCAACATCGACGCTTTGGCCTTGGGCCAGGGTCAGCAGTCCCTGGCGCAGATCGTCGTCAGAGGGCCAGTCTTCGGCGGCAGCCTCAATATCACCGCGCCACCAGTGCAGGCTGCCCCGAGCCTGGTGCAGAAATTGCTCTAATTCAGGCTCGTCGGCTTGCGAAAGTAGCTCATCGTAGCGCTGCTGTAGCCGATCGAGCACCGCCGGGTACAGGGTGACAAAGGGCGGCAGCTGCCACAGCGAGCTGGTTAGCAGGGCGGGATGACGCAGAATTTCGAGACTTAGCGCTTCGGTGGCACAGTCAAGCTTGCCGGTTTGCAGGCAGGCCACCCCCAGCCCAAAAAACACGCCTCGTTTGGCGGGCACCAGGGCGATCGCATTGGCAAACGACGCCTCAGCCTCCGCCGGTTGGCCGTTCTCAATCTGAAGCCAGCCCAGGTTAGATTGGCCAAACTCCTGGTAGGGCACGATCTGGTTGCCGGTTTCAAACCAGGCGATCGCGTCGGTGAGCAAGGTCTGGCGCAGGGGCGGGTTGTCGCTCGACTGCAGCGCAAACTCGCCCAGGTGGTAGCCCAGCTGGTAGGGATAGTAAGGCTCCCAGGGGGCCAGCTCGTGGGCCTGGGCCACCTGATTGGCAAAGCGATCGAAGTTGGCAGGCTCGCCGGTCAGGGCCGAGAAGCCGCTGCTGGCGGTGCCCCAGGCGCGGTGGGTGGGAATTAGCCAGAGGGTCATCGCCAGGGTTAGGCCCAGGCCCACCCCAGCCAGCCAGCGGTGACGGTCAGGGGTCGCCGCTGCAGGCACAGGCGACGGGTTGAAGCTGCGGGTGAGTACGGCCAGGTAGAGGGCGATCGCACCGGCGATCGCGGGAATATCGAGCTGATAATCGGTCAGGCTCATCAGACCAAAGGCAAACAGCCCTGCCAGCAGGCTCCACACCAGCACTGGTGGCAGTCCGGCAGGGGTATCTTGGGCACCCCGTCGCATCCAGCGCACCATTAGCGCCACCAGCACCAGCACCAGCGCCAGAGGTACCACCACGCCCCATAGGCCAAACTCGCCCCAGAGCTGAGCTGGCGTGCTGTGGAGCTGAAACTGCAGCTCGGCATCGCGCCCGGCCCAGTGAGGCCGGTACTGTTGGTAAACCAGGGGCACACTGCCCGGCCCTACACCGGTTAGGGGATGGCTCAGGCCCATGCGCCAGCCCGTGGCATTGGTCACCACTCGGTAAGACAGCTCGCCGCCCGCAAAATTGCCCTGAGCCAGACTGCCTAGCACCTGCCGCAGTCGCGAGTTGGCCACCAGGCCCAGCACCAGCAAGCCCAGCACCGTGCCGCCTAGGGCCAGGGCCAGGGGCCGGGGCAGACGGTTGTAAAGCAGGGAAATACCGACGGCTAGCAGCCCGGTGATCATAAGCGCCAGCCAGCCGCCGCGCGAGCTGGTGGTATAGAGGTTAAACACTCCTAGCCCCAGGCCCCCCAGCCACAGCCAGCGGTGCCAGCCCCGCTCCACCCAGGCCAGGGCGGCCAGCAGGGGCAAAACCAGCACCACATAACCTGCCACGTAGTTTTGGTGACCGATGGGCTGCCAGTTGCGCAGGCTGGTCAGCGCAAAGCTAAAGGACTGATCGACGCCATAGCTCTGCAGCGCGGCCAGCCGAGCTAGCTCCGGCTGATAGATCTGAGTCAACCACAGCCCCAAACTGAGCAGGATAAAGGCCAGGGCGACATACCCCTGGAACCGCAGCAGCGTGTAGAAACGCTGGGGATAGCGGAGCCAGCTGCCGAGGGCGTAGACTGCGGCGATCGCCCCCACAGCAGCCCACCCATACCACCGCGCCTGGGCCGGAAACTCTGCCCCCAGGGTGGAGATAATTAGTCCTGCGATCGCCAGCAGTGCTACCCAGTCAAAGCCATTGCCCAAGCGCTCTACGGGCCGGTGCCACAGCTGCCACAGTAGCCAGAGCAGGGGCAGCGTCAGCCCCACCTGCCACAGAAACACCCAGGGCCATGCCACGATCAGGGTGCTGCTGCCGGGCAATAGGGTAAAGAGTACGTAGAACGCTGCAAGCAGCAGAGCTAGCAGGGTGCCATCGCTGGGGTCTTGGGTGGCAGGTTTGGGCTTGGGTAGAGCATCCTCGGTCATGGCGGCGGGGGTCAGGGGGTGGACAAACCTAAAGTGGACAGATCTAAATCGGAGAGGCGAAAGCGGTTGTGGGTGGGATGGGGCAAGTCCAACGCTGTGGTACGCAGGGCCTCAATGCGGCGATCGAGGACCGGAAATTCTCTCGGCCAGGCCGGAAAGAGGTTGAGCCTGGCCACTAGGGTATAGCGCTGAAGAATCTGTGGCGTCAGCATGAGGGTAATTTGCTTGGCCTGGTAGTTGCGGTAGGCAAAGGTTAACGACCCCCGATAGCCCTCGTCGGGGCGGGTGACAATGGAGGTTAGCCAAGGGCGCAGGGAACGGGTAGCCAGGCTTTCTTCAATCAGCAAAGCATCGAGGTCAGGTGGTGCATCCTGGGATGGAGGCACGGCTGGATGGGCCTGAGGGTCAAGCCAAGTGGCCAGGAGCTGAAGCTCGGGGGACGTTTGCCCCAGGCTGAGGGTATGCTCTACGACCTCCAGAGCGGCCTTGAGATCGGCGTCAGCCAGCAGGACTGCCGCCACTACTGGACGCAGCAGCGCCGGATCGACCTCAACCACCGGCTGCTCTGTCCACCAGGCCAGCAGGGCACGGGTTTCGTAGAGGGTGCTAAAGCCAGGGCCGTCGGGGGAAACATCGGCCAGCAGCGTGTCGTATTCTGCCAGGGTGGCTTGGGCAACGGCGGGATAGATAGCCCGGTAGGGTTCCTCCTGCCAGTGGGGATAGGTAAGGGCCGCAGGGTTGACCAAAGCCTCTAGGGTAAAAGCGGCGATCGCCTGCCCAGACTCGCCTGCTCTCAGCAGCAGATCGCCCAGCAGCCAGTAGCCATAGTGGTGGTGGCGGGGCATGAGCTGCACGGCGCGGGCAGCGTAGGGCAGGGCGGTAGCGGGGTCGGTAGATTGATGTAGTACCGCCAGGTTGTGGTTGAACCAGCCATCGTTGGGAGCTGCCTGCTGGGCCTGCTGGGCGTAATCAAGCAGGAGCGATCGCACATTTTCCTGCGCCTCCGAGTCGCCCAGCACCTGGTCGAGGCCCCACAGCGCCTCGGTGGCGACGGCCGAAGCAGTCGGGTCCCACGGGCTGAGGCGATAGGCCTTATACCAGCGGGTGTCGGCCAGGTTGAGCTGCTGGCTGTAAAAGGCGCGATCGGCCAGGGCACCGTAGGCCACCGTCAGGGTAAAGGGCAGCCAGATCGTCAGCAGCAGCCCCAGCCACAGGGCCACCGCCAGATAGCTACGCTGCCGCGCCCCCGCTCCGACGGGCATCGCTTGAGGAAGATAGCGATCGCCCAACGCCAGCAACAGCACCACCAGCCCCAGCAAAGCACCCGCAATAGGAATATTTTCAAGCTGGTAGTCGGTCAGGCCCGAGACCCCGTAGGCCAGCAGGCTGCCGCCAATACCGCCCAGTAGCGCGCGATCGGTCGGTTCTAACGGCTGCCGCCACAGGCGAATCCACAGGCGCAGCACCAGCACCATGCCGACCAGCACCACCCCCAACCCCAGCAGGCCCAGCTCTCCAGCGATCTGCACCGGCGTGTTGTGCAGCTGCTGAATGTGGTCGAGACCTGCCCCAGCTTCAAGCGGGCGGTAGAGGTTTGACACCCGACTCATTACCCCAGGGCCAACCCCAAACAGGGGGCGATCGCGCAGAATATTGCCCCCCAAACGCAGCATAAACCAGCGATCAAGGGTGGGGCTATCGGCCAGGCCACCCTCGCTAAACCAGGTGCGAATGCGAGGATTGCTGGTCAGGATTAGCCCTACGGCGATCGCACCACCCAGCCCAGCCAGACCCCAGCGCCAGCGGTGAGCAGGATTCACCCGACTCAGGCGGCTGAGCCAGGTCACACCCAGCCACACCACCAGGCCTAAAACAGCCCCACGTGAGCCGCTGACGTACAGGGCCGCCAGCAGCAGCCCGGTGGTCGCGATCCAAACCCCACGCATCCAGCCTCGGTCGGCGATCGCAGCCGCCACCGCCAGAGGCACCATCAGGACAAAATAGCCCCCCACAAAGTTGTGGTGCCCCAGGGGCTGATGGTTGCGCAGGGCCGTCAAAAAATTATTTGAGGCCCACATGGCCCCATCGGGTCGCCACAGCCCCAGGCTGACCACCGCCGTACCGGCAGCCACAACCACCAGGCCCCACCACAGCCGCAGGCGAGTCAACCAGGTGCGTTGGCAAGGCCGCGCTCCAGGCGTATCGACCACATTGCGATAGACGTACAGCACCGCGCCGTAGGTCACAACCAGGCTTACGTTCCACAGCGCCACGCGGGGAAAGGGCGACACCAGCGCCGACAGCAGCACAACAATCCCCAGCCCCAGCGCTACCCAATCCAGCCCGTAGCCCAAGCCGTAGAACGGTGTTTTCGGGTCCGAACCAACCGCCTGGTTTGGGTCAGCGTTCGCAGAACCTGCCCCTCGCAGCTGCCGCCACAGCGCCACCAGCAGAGTCACAGCCCCAACTTGCCATAGCAAAATCCAGGCCCAGCCCACCATGCGGTAGTAGCTCAAGGGCAACCAGCTAAACCCCACCAGCACCAGCACCCCGGCCAGCCACAGCGGCAGGCTGACAAACCTTTTAGAGAAAAATCTCACCCTCAAGGCAGCCCCGCTAGCTGACTTTGCCGCCGGAGTTGGGGAAGAATCGGCGGTCAATAGGCCCCCTTGCCCCACAGCACAATGCCCAGGGTAGCGGTGAGAATTTCTAAATCTAGATTTAAAGACCAGTTGTCAATGTAGTGCAGGTCGAGGCGAGCCACATCGTCAAAGGTATCAATATCGGAGCGGCCCGAAATTTGCCACAGGCCGGTCACCCCCGGCAGCACCTGGTGGCGAATGTTGTGCCAGCCATCAAACTTAGCCACATCGCGTACAGGCAGAGGGCGCGGCCCCACCAAACTCATCTGACCGCAGAGCACATTAAAGAGTTGGGGCAGCTCATCTAAGCTAGTGCGGCGCAGCAGCCGACCCACCCGGGTCACGCGGGGATCGTGCTTGACCTTAAATAACACCCCGTCCGCAGACTCGTTGTGCTTTTCCAAAGCTAACTGTAGCCGGGGCGCATCGACCACCATAGTGCGAAACTTCCACACCTGAAAGCGCTTGCCGTGCAGCCCCACCCGCTCCTGGCGAAAGAAAATTGGCCCCGGTGAGTCGAGCCGAATGGCTAGAGCAATACCCATCAGCAGCGGGCCTAGCGCTAGAACGCCGAGCCCGGCTCCTAAATAGTCCATCCAGCGCTTGAAGCGGTAGTCCCAGCCGCCCATCAGGGGCGCATCGAGGCGCAGCGTGGGCAGACCCGCTACGGTTTCAGGGGTGCCCCGACGGTAGAGCATATCGCGGCTGGTGGGCAGTAGCTGCATGCCAATGCCCGCCCGCCGCAGCTTCCAATACAGCTCCGAAGCCAGGTCAGCCGAGGGAATACTCTCGGCCAGCACTAGGGTTGCCCCCGAGGCCAAAATCGCTTGATAGGTGGTAGCCGAGTTAGCGGTGGTGGCCAGTGCCGCCCCAATCACCGGCACGTTAGCCCGCTGGGACAGTACATCGGCCAGGCGCTTGAGCCGAGGCGCAGGGGCAATCAAAAATACTGAGGACGGCACCTTGGCCTGGGCCAGGGGGCGCAGCAGCAGCGTCGCCACCAGCCGCAGTCCCACCACCAGACTCACCCCGCTAAACCAGGCCGAGAAAAACAGCGATCGCGGCAAGTCGAGCTTAGGGTCATAAAAATACATCACTACCAGCGCACTCAGGTACACCAGGCTGAGCAGCTTGCCCGCCCGCAGGTGCTTTTGCCCCTGCGATTTAGTGTCGTAGAGCCCACCGTAAGCAAATAGCCCCACGCTACAGGCCACCAGCACCCAAAAGGGGCTGGGCAGCCCCAGCCAGATCCACCACACCAGCTGCGGCGGAATTGGCGAAAAGAATTGATTAAGCGACCCGGCAACGTGCCACGACAACCCCAGAGCCAAGATATCGGTGGCCAGCAGCACCAGGCCCCGCCGCCCCGGCCCGGTAAATGCATCGCGCAGCTGCAGCTGCAGCCCCCGAGGGGCACGAATATCTTGACGATGGCGAGGCCGCTGATGCATCACAGCGGGTACGGCACGATGGCAATCCATAGCAGGGGCCATAGCAGAGGACAAACCCAAGGGCTTCAGTTGCCACTAGTATTCCGCAATTGTGCTGAGAAACTATCATTGGGAACGGGTTTAAGGTCCAAGGTGCCGGGTTCAAGGGTGTACACAACCCCTAAACCTTAAACCCTGAACCCCTACTCCGCGCTCCCCATAGCCGGTACTTGATTACCTGTGCCCCAAACAGCAGCACAAACACCGGGTTATTGATCAAGTAGCGCTGCCACAGCCGACGCGGTTCCTGGCCAAAGCGGTACAGCCACTCCAGACCTAAGCGCATCATCCAGCGCGGGGCCTGGGAAACATCGCCACTAAAAAAGCTAAAGGCCGCTCCCACCCCAATCATGGCGGCCTGCACTTGCCCCTGGTGGCGGTGCATCCACTGCTCCTGCTTGGGGCAGCCCAGGCCCACAAACACCACCCTGGCCTCCGATTGGTTGATTCGCGCAATATCGGCAGCTTCTTCTTCAGGTGAGAGGGAGCGAAAGGGTGGCGCGTAGGTACCCGCGATTGGCAAGCCAGGAAACTGCGATCGCAGGTAGACCGCCATTTTTTCCAGCATAGGGTCGGTACCGCCATAGAGGTAGATAGGCAGACCAAGCTGAGCCGCGCGATCGCACCAGGCCAGCATTAGATCTGGCCCGTAAACCCTGCTTTGATCAGATAGGCCCAGCAGCCGCAGCCCCATCACTAGCGGCATGCCATCTGAGGTTACCAGGGCTGCGTCTTCGAGTATGTGCTGGTATTGGGCATCCCAATAGGCCGTCATTACCACATGCACATTAGCCGCAACCACGTAGCACGATCGCCCTGTCTCGGCCCAGGTTTGGATGCGATCGCAGGCATCACCGTAGCTGGTGGCATCCACGCGGGTTCTCAGAATGCGCCTAGCCTCAAAGATTGGCTCTGTCATGGTAGTGACCCTGTGTGAACGAGCAATTGCGTAGCAAAACAACGTAGGATTGTGGCCAGTTGAGCGTTATTCTGCACAATTTTTTCATTTATGTAGCGCGCTTGTCTTTTTTAGGAAACAAATCGCACTTACATTTATTTAATTCCTGATTACGCCACCTAAGCTCTAAGTTGAGACCGCTGATTTTGGGACCGCAGTGGCCAGGGTGTTGACCTGCATGCCTCAGCAGCACGTTTCAGAACTCAAGACCTAGCTAGTTTGCCCCAGCTGAGCGCGGTTTGAGATCGATACCGCAGCGGTACGTGACGTTAGACGGCCTAGCTTGACTTTGAGTTGACCGATGGTATCGACAGTCTTGAGCTCACAGGCATCGCACCCAGGACTTGGCAATATTTTTTTGGATGCACGTTAGGGGACTTTACACATCGTGGACGCACCACAGAAACTGGCTTTTGTTGTTCAATCTAACCGTCTACAGGGGTTGATGTGGCAAGCGCTGCTCAAGTCCCAAAAGCTAGCCGTCATTCTAGAGCCTGCCAAGGGTGACCTAGCTGACTGCATCAGCCAGATTGCCAGTGCCGGGTTAACGCTGCCCGACGTGATTGTGCTAGATGCCGAAGCGGCAGAGCTGAACCCCTACGAATTTTGCCGCTGGTGCCGTGCTACGTTTCCCAAGATGCAGGTTTTTCTGACCCGCTGCCGTCAGCTTCACGTTTCCGATACCGAACGGCGCTGGGCCAAACAGCAGGGGGCCACCGATTTTCTCAGCGGCTTCGATCGCGACACCCTAATGTCTAGCGCCACCGAGAATGTCAAACGTATTCTAACCAACCTTGACTACCCCTTTCTCAACGAAAAGGCCCTGCTGACGGTGCTGCTCAACATCCGCCGTCAGTTAAGTACCACCCAATCGGCTTCACCCATGCAGGTCAAGCGCCCCGATCCTACCCCCAAGGAGGGAATACTGCCTGGGCTATCGCTGGCAGCCCGCCCCAGCGCCTCGGTCGAGCCTCAGCCAGCCGCCGAGGCGGTTACTCCAGACCCTCTCAACGACATCGACTGGGTCACCTCGGGGTTACGAGCTCTGGGCAGCGGCAAAGCTCGTAAAGCCGCAAAAGAGTCGTTTACACCTCCACCGCCAGCGGTTAAATCGAGCGCTTTGCCCAAGCCAGCCGACAAAAAATTGGCCGATGGCACCACCGTGCGTCGCTACCGAGGTGTCGTGTACTAGGGGCCGTCATCAATTAGCGGCTAAACACCCAAAATCGAGGTTTATAGCCCCTAGCCTGTTCTTGGGTTTGGGCATGGCAAGGTTTGATATACCGAGCTTTTGGCCCGAATTGATGAAACGCCCTAGCGTCGCCATACCAGAAGTAGCTTACGTGACGCATTTGGCGAGAGAGGCTAGCGGTCTATCAGGCTAATTTTTGGGGATATACACTGGTGCATTCGCGAAGCAATGCACCGTTAGGAACCACGCTAGAGGTAGCCGTATCTCAAGTGGTTAGTAGACCGCTCGGCCTTTTGTAAGGCTAGCCTCTCTTGGTTGTTATGTACTTTCAACCGTTAGGTTTCGGCGTCGGGAGAGGGATCACTGGCTTTCTTGGCAGTAGATTTCTTCGCGGTCGATTTGGTGGTCGATCGCCCACCCGTCGTCTTTGTAGTCGCTTTTTTAGTGCCAGTAGATTTGGCAGCAGTAGTTTTGGCGGTCTTTTTAGCGCCGCTAGACTTACTGGCCGCTGCGGTTTTTGTGGTGCGCGACGCCGTCGATTTGCCCTTGCCGCCTTTGCCCTTTTTAGTCGAGGCCTTGGCATTAATCCAGCCGATCGCCTCCTCTAGGGTAACGGCATCGATCTCCACGCCCTCCGGCACTGAGGCATTGACCTTGCCGTGCTTAACGTAGAGACCGTAGGGGCCGTTAAACACCGCCACTGGCTCTTCGTCCTCGGGGTGGGCACCCAGCTCTTTGAGGGGGTCAACCTTTTTGCGCCCGCGACCGGCCTTAGGCTGGGCCAGCAGTTCCAGGGCACGCTCTAGCGTCACCGTTAATACGTCGTCGTCACCTTTGAGCGATCGATAGTCGCGACCCTCTTTGCCCTGGTCGTGGACAATATATGGCCCAAAACGGCCTTGCCCGGCTTTAATGGACTTGCCCGTTTCTGGGTGAGCACCCAGGTTACGAGGAAGCTGCAGCAGCCCCACCGCCATTTCCAGGGTGACGGCCTCCGGTTGGGTGCCCTTGGGCAGCGAGGCACGTTTGGGGTTGGGGTTGTCGTCGGTGGGTTCGCCTAGCTGCACGTAAGGACCATAGGGACCAATCCGCATAAAGATCGGCTCTCCGGTATCCGGATGCAGCCCCACCTTATCGGGACCTTCGACCTTTTGCTTGATGATGCGCTCAATCTGCTCCCCATCCAGGTCGGCGGGGGGGACATCCGCTGGGATAGAAGCTTTCACCGACTCTTCGCCAGTGCCAATTTCTACGTAGGGACCGTAGCGGCCAATGCGAATTTTGGCTTCAAGATCGTCGAGCAGGACGGTACGGGCAGCGGTGGGGTCGATCTGGGTCTCTCGCTCCTGCACCATGGTCTCTAGGCCCTGATCGCCAGAATAAAAGGCTTTCAGGTAGGGCAGCCATTCGACTTCACCAGTGGAGATATCGTCGAGGGTCTGCTCCATGCGGGCCGTAAAGTGCACATCCACGAGGTCGGGGAAGTTTTGCTCTAGCAGTTCGGTGACCGCAAAGGCAGTAAAGGTGGGGATCAGGCTGTTATTGACCAGGTTGACGTAGCCGCGATCGATGATGGTGCTGATTACGGTGGCGTAGGTACTGGGGCGACCAATGCCTTCGCTCTCAAGGGTTTTGACCAGGGTGGCCTCGGTGTAGCGGGCGGGCGGCTGGGTTTCGTGGCCGATCGCCTCTAGATCTGTACAGCTCAGCGCGTCGCCCTGGGCTAGGGCGGGCAGCAGCACCTCTTGGTCTTCGATCGCCGCTTCGGGGTCGTCAGAGCCCTCAACGTAGGCCCGAAAGAAGCCAGGGAAATCAATCCGCTTGCCGGTGGCGCGGAAGATCGCATTCTCGACCTCGATGGAGGCGGTGATGTTGGTCTGACGAGCCTCGGCCATCTGACTGGCGACGGTGCGCTTCCAGATCAGGTCGTAGAGAGAGGCTTCGCGCCCGGTCAGTCCGGTTTCTTTGGGGGTTCTAAAGGTGCTACCGGCAGGGCGAATGGCCTCGTGGGCCTCCTGGGCACCCTTAGATTTGGTGGCGTACTGGCGGGGCTTGGGGCTGAGGTAGTCGGTGCCGTACTTGGTGGTCACACAGGCCCGAGCGGCGGAGATCGCCTGCTCCGACAGGTGTACCGAATCGGTACGCATATAGGTGATATAGCCCTGCTCGTAGAGGTTCTGGGCAACTCGCATAGTGTCGCGTGCCGACAGCCGCAGCTTACGGTTGGCCTCCTGCTGCAACGTGGACGTGGTGAAGGGCGGGGACGGCTTGCGGGTGTTGGGGCGCTCTTCCAGGTTGCTGACGGTCCAGACCCCGGCCTGTAGGCGGACCTGCAGATCCTGGGCCTGGGCTTCATCGAGCAGCACCACCTCGCGCCCAGCGGCGACACGGCCAGTCGCTTCATCGAAATCGCTGCCGTTGGCCAGGCGAGTCCCGCCCAGAGAGTAGAGCTTGGCCTCAAAGGCGTTCTTATCCTTCAGCAGGGTGGCCTTGAGATCCCAGTAGGAGCCTTTGCGGAAGGCGCGACGCTCTTGCTCGCGCTTCACCACCACCTTAACGGCCACCGACTGCACCCGGCCCGCCGACAGCCCGCCAGCAATTTTCTTCCAGAGCAGCGGCGACAGCGTGTAGCCCACCAGGCGGTCTAAAATGCGGCGGGTCTCCTGGGCATGCACCAGCTGGCTGTCGATGTCGCGGCAGTTGTTGAGGGAGGCTTGAATCGCCTCCTGGGTAATTTCGTGGAACACCATGCGCTTGGTAGGCACCTTGGGGTTGAGCACCTGGAGCAGGTGCCAGCTAATACTTTCGCCTTCGCGGTCTTCGTCAGTGGCCAGCAGTAGTTCGTCGGCATCTTTAAGGGCATCTTTGAGGGTTTTGACCACCTTTTTCTTGTCGCTGGGCACGATGTACAGCGGCGCAAAGTTATCCCCTGGATTGACACCCAGCTGAGCCCACTTCTCGCCCTTGACGTTAGCGGGAATTTCGCTCGCCGATCGCGGCAAATCGCGCACGTGGCCCATGGACGCCTCAACCCGGTACCCCGACGGCAGGTAGTTGCGAATCGTCTTGGCCTTGGTAGGTGACTCGACAATAACAAGGGTTGACATAGGGCTGCTGGCGCTTCGGTAATAATCGGTAGCAATCGCGATGAGGCTCTTTTAGTCTACGAGACTAACCCAATAGAGTTTTACATTTATGGAGTCTATAGAGTTCGCAGGGGTAAGGGCCAGTTGATCAACACTGTACTGCACACTTACCAAACTGCTGATGTCCTTGACTACGAAAACTTAACCATTGGAAATTCCCTGAGAGATCTATACGCTAAATAAATAGATCATTCCGCTAGCTATCGTCCAGTCCTGTTCAATATTGCCCACTGTCCTAGCTAACCCGCTGGTGAGCCGTCCTTCGACAGCAACGACCTGGTCGAGGGGCGGCGATCGCGCTACCATCTGGCCATAGCCTGGCTGTCGCATCGATTCACAATCCTCGCGACTGCCCCTGGTCACTGCACATTTGACCTGGTACGGTTAGTAGTAATCTCGCAAAGATTAGTTAGTAATCTCGCAAAGAAGAGAAAAGGTACCCATGGATCTCGTCAACCTCGGGGCGCAGCTCAACGCTGGCACCATCTGGCCGGAGGCCATTCTGTTGGCCACGATTTTGGTGATTTTAGTGGGCGACTTGATCCAGGGCCGCTCATCGTCAGCCTGGACGCCCTACGCGGCGATCGCAGGCGGGCTCGGGGCCACCGCCGCCCTGGTAGTGCAGTGGTCAATGGTCAACCCGGTCGGGTTTTTAGGAGCCTTTAACGCCGACGACTTGAGCATTGTGTTTCGCGGCATTATTGTCCTGTCGGCAGTGGTCACAGTGCCGATGGCGATTCGCTATGTCGAGCAGTCGGGCACGTCTCTGGCCGAATTTTTAGTGATTTTGCTGACCGCTACCCTGGGGGGCATGTTTCTCTCGGGGGCCAGCGAGCTGGTGATGATTTTTGTCTCCCTAGAGACCCTGAGTATTTCGTCGTACCTGCTAACCGGCTACATGAAGCGCGACCCCCGCTCCAACGAGGCCGCGCTTAAGTATCTGCTGATTGGGGCCGCTAGTTCAGCAATTTTTCTGTATGGGTCTTCGCTGCTGTACGGGCTGTCGGGGGGCGAGACTAGGTTGGCTGCGATCGCCACCAGCATTGTCAGCGACGGCACCGATGCCCCCATTGGCCTAGTCGTGGCCCTGGTGTTTGTGATTGCCGGCATCGCCTTCAAAATTGCCGCCGTGCCCTTCCACCAGTGGACGCCCGATGTGTACGAGGGGTCGCCCACTCCGGTTGTCGCCTTCCTGTCTGTAGGCTCTAAGACAGCTGGCTTTGCCCTGGCGATTCGCCTGTTGGTCACCGCCTTTCCGCTGGTGTCGGAGCAGTGGCACTTTGTGTTTACCGCCCTGGCTATTCTCAGTATGGTGCTGGGCAACGTGGTGGCCCTGGCTCAGACCAGCATGAAGCGCCTGCTGGCCTACTCCTCCATTGGTCAGGCCGGGTTCTTGATGATTGGTCTGGTAGTCGGCACCGATGCAGGTTATGCCAGCATGCTGTTCTACCTGTTCATCTACCTGTTTATGAACCTGGGCGGCTTTACCTGCGTGATTTTGTTCTCGCTGCGCACGGGTACCGACCAGATCAGCGAGTACGCCGGTCTGTATCAAAAAGACCCGCTGCTCACCCTGGGCCTCAGCATTTGCCTGCTGTCGCTGGGAGGTATTCCGCCCATGGCTGGGTTCTTTGGCAAAATCTATATTTTCTGGGCCGGTTGGCAGGCCGGAGCCTACGGGCTGGTGCTAGTGGGCCTGGTCACTAGCGTGATCTCGATCTACTACTACATCCGTGTGATCAAGATGATGGTGGTCAAAGAGCCGCAGGAAATGTCTGACGCCGTCAAGGGCTACCCTGCCATTCGATGGGATCTGCCCGGTCTGCGCCCCATGCAGATCAGCCTGATTCTGGCGGTGGTGGCCACCTCGCTAGCGGGCATTCTCTCAAATCCGCTGTTTACGATCGCCAACAACGCCGTCACCCAAACACCGATGCTGCAAAGCCCCACCGCCCAAGTAGCGGTTAGACCAGGTCCAGGTACACCCCAGAACTAATATTCGTCAGAACTGGTATCTAGGATTTAGGGCAGGTTTAAAGCCTGTCCTAAATCGTTTTTTGGTCCTGTTTCCCCTCGCCCCAAATGGGGCCTAAGTAGGGCTAGGGTGGCTGGCTTCGGTAGGCAGTACCGAGTCCATCAAGGGCTTAACTTTATACTGCTCGGGGTAGGCGGCCAGGGGCAGCAGCACCCGGCTGTGGGTACGGCCATCGTCGAGGGTAGAGAAACTGATTTCGCCCCCAAGCTGGTCAATCAGCAGTTTGCAAATCGCCAGGTGCAGCCCTGGAGGGCCGTCTAAGGCCGAGGGGGCCAGCACGTCTAGGGGCTGACTTTGGCTCAGTTCTTCCAGCAGTCGAGGCGAACACTGCCCGTCGTCGGTCACCGAAAGCTCAACCCAGTCTAGATTGAGCACTCGGCACCAGAGGTCAATGCGCCCGCCGATGGGCGATCGGTTGCAGGCAGCCGCCATAATCTCATAGAGAATGAGTTCGAGCTTGAGCATGTCGCCCCCCAGCACCACGTTGCTCTCGTTGTGCACCTTCGACCAAAGCTGACGGGCCTCCAAAATAGGGTTAACCCGCTCTACCAGGCGGTTGAGCAGACTAATCAGCGGCATAGTCTGGTGCTGACGGTGGAGCTGCCAGCGCTCGCCAACCAAAACCGCCTCAGCATTTTCCATGACGCCAGCAATCTGGCCGTGGAGCAGCTGTAGCTCGCCTGCGATCGCCGTATCCTTAGCCTGTAGGTGGGCTAGATCCTGGGCTAGCTTGCCCAGCATGCGGTAGAGGTCTTCGAGACGGTGGTGCTTATACCAGTTCAGGTTTTCGAGGTCCTGGCGCTGCTGGGTCAGCATGGCGGTCATAGCCAGATGTCGCCGCGACCAGGCCAGCTGGCTGGTGAGCAGCTTAAAGATTGTGAAGTGGTGGCTGGCCCACTGACGGTGGGGCTGAGACACCGCCACGGCTATGCCCGCTACCGCGTGGGTCGGAGCCGTTCTCAGGGCCGTAATTAGAAGCCGCCTGCCCGCAGTCGTTCTCAGCCAGGCTTTGGTATCGGCGGGCAGCTCATCCACACAGAGGGGCAGCAACCCGTCGGTTTGCAGCGCCCAGTTAATTAGCGCATCAGAGCCCACCGGAATCGAGTGGTGAGTATCGACGCTAACGGTGGTATCTTGGCTCACCATATGAGTCACGGTGGCCGTAGTGCCGCCCGGTGACCAGCTCACCAGCAACACCGCCGAGCCGTGCAGCAGCTGCATAACGTGCTGCAGGGTAGTTTGTTCGAGCTGATCGGGGTTTAGCCCCTGGTGGAGTGCCTGCAGGCCCCACTGAATCGACTCGTAAATATGCTGCTGCTGATCGAGCTGACGCTGCAGCTGCCACTGGTGCAGAATGACGCCGATCTGGCGAGCCACTCCCTCAAACAGCGACTGCTCAGTGGTGGTCCACTGGCGGCTGATGCTATCGCAGATCAGCACCATGCCTTCGGGGGCGTTGCCGGGGGCGACGTTGCCCACCAGCACCGCCTGAGCCCCCAGCTCTAGCAGATGAGGTCGCCAGGCCATCAGCTTGAGCTCGTGGGTGAGATTGTCGATGGTGATGGCCGACGGGCTGCGCTCTAGCATTTGCCAATCGACATCGTCGAGGCAGGGCCACAGCATCGGCACCCCCCGTGGCCGATTGGCCTGACTTTGAAAGCAGAGGTCGTAGCCATTGCGATCGGGATTGAACAACAGCACAAAAAACTGCTGAATGCCCAGCCGATCTTGCAGGACGGTGAAGCAGGTTTGTAGGGTTTGCTGCCAGTCGACATCGCCGTGAATACCCTGAATAACTCCGGTGGTGAGGTGCTGGTCAAGCTCGGTTTGGCGTCCGGTTTCTTTGGCCACGGCAGCGGGTAGGGCTACGCTCAGCAGCTGGGCCGCACCAATTAAAAACTGCTTCTCAGACTCCTCCCAAATGCGTGGTGCGGTGCCTTCCACCGACACGAACCCCATCAGGTCGCCCTGGCGGCTGATGGGGGCAATCATCAGCGACTGGGCCTGGAGCTGCTGCATCAGGCGATCGGAGACAATGGTTTTGAGCGCACCCCGGCTTTCGCCTACCACCACCAGCTGCTGGTTGCCCAGCGCCTGATAGAGGCCACGCACCTCATCGACGGCAATGTGTAGCGATCGCTCGTCCTCAGTACTCACAGATCGCGCCGCTAGCTCCGGCGTACGCTGCCAAAAATAGTTGCCCTTAGGCTCAAACCAAAAAACGCGGGTGCGCTGGGGCGCAACAAATCGCTGGGTTTCGCGCACAAGCTCCTTGAGCTGACTGTCAATATCCGGCAGGTTGCCCAGGCGACCAATCAAAGCCAGCAGGGGTTGCTCCAAGCGCTTGGTCTGCAGGCGCTGCTGCTCAGACTCAAATTGGTGCAGGGTCTCAGCCAGCTCGCCCATCACAATCGCCAGATAAGAGCGCTCCCCCAGCGAGGCGCTCTTGCCCCAGTCGGGGGAGGCCAGCACCAGCAGGCCAAAGCAAACCTCCTGGCGCTTAATCGGAAAAATAATGGCGCTCTGCAGGGCGAGCTGCTTGGCGATAGTACCCCACTCCCCGGCCCGAATTTCGTTTTGCAGGTCGGCCACAATTAGGGGGCGCTGCTGAACCACCACTTGCTCCATCACATCCCCAGGGGTGAGGTTGATAATGGTGCGAATGGAGCGCAGCTGGCGGGGGCTATGGCACCCCTTTGTCACCAGGCGATGGTTGACCCGATCGTACAGGCCAACCCAGGCCACCTCAAAGGCGAACTCCTGGTGCACGTGGTCAATGGCTAGGGTCACGGCTTCCTCTGCCGTCATCGCCCCCCGCAGCGCCTTGAGAATGCGCGACAGCGCCATGATTTGATGGTCGTGCCGATCGTAGGAGGAGTCGTGGGGTTGGGATTGCGCCATTGGCGTCAACACTCGCTTCGGGTGCAGAGAACAAATCCGTTTGAAAAAGGCTGGCCTGGGTAAGCTAACCCAATGTCAGCCCCCCAGAGTTGCCTAGGGCACTTATCGTACCGACCTTTGCCTACTCGGCGGCAGTTCTTAGCTGGAACTACGACTGACCAGGTGATGGCGGTTTGATTGCTGTAGACTCCACCCAAATTTGTCAAGCGGCCCTAAGCTAGCCCCGAGGGCTGCTCTAATGGGGTAGGATGGCAAGCGTTCGCCCTAGGGACAGGGCTTTGACCATCGCCCCTGGGTCGGGTCTTTGACCATTTCAGCACCCTCCCCTGAGACCGCTAACCGTTGTGCTCACCTGGCGTGCTCCATCGCTGGCAAAGGCGCAAAGGCCGCTGGCAGCCAGAATGTACCTTTAGCCTGAATATCAGTTTACCCCGACCGCCGTTTGCATTCACCACTACAGTCTGTGAAAGATCCTTACCGCCAGCTGGTGCGCCCGCTCCTGTTTCGTGGCGTCACGCTCGACCCAGAGTTTCTTCACCACCGCACCATGGATCTGTTGACCTGGCTGGGGCAGCCGGGCCAGCATCCGATTGCAGCCCGCACCCGGCTATGGCTGCGGCAGCAGTTTTGTTTCAGCGACCCGCGTTTGGCACAGACTTGCTGGGGGCTAAATTTTGCCAACCCCCTGGGCCTGGCGGCAGGTTTCGACAAAGACGGCACCGCGGCCCTGGCCTGGCCCCTGCTGGGCTTTGGCTTTGCCGAACTGGGCACCGTTACGTGCCATCCCCAGCCGGGCAACCCCCAGCCCCGCCTGTTTCGCCTGCTACAGGATGAGGCGGTGCTAAACCGCATGGGCTTTAACAATCAGGGTTCTGCGGCCCTAGCCAATCGCCTGGCCGCCGACTGGGCCAGCGATTCCGGAACGGATCGCCTTGCGAATCGCCCTGGCATTCCGATTGGTATTAACTTAGGCAAATCGAAAGTCACGGAGCTAGCCGATGCGGCTGACGACTATCGGGTTAGCTTTCAGCGGCTTTACCCCTACGGGGACTACTTTGTGGTGAATGTGTCGTCGCCCAATACGCCAGGGCTGAGGTCGCTACAGGCCACCGATCAGCTTGCGCCCATCCTGGCCGCGCTGCAGGCAAACAATGGCGAGCACAAGCCAGTTTTGGTCAAAATTGCCCCCGATTTGGCCTGGCCCGACATCGACGCCGTGGTCGATCTGGCCCTGGCCCACGGGCTAGCTGGCATTATTGCGACCAATACCACCATTGCCCGTGCGGGGCTAAAGACCCAAACCTTGCTACAGACCGGCAACCGGGTCGCCGAGGAGGCTGGCGGCATCAGCGGTGCTCCCCTGCGCCAGCGATCGACGGAGGTAATTCACTACATTTACCAGCGCACCGGGGGCAGTCTGCCGATTGTGGGGGTGGGAGGCATTTTTACCGCCGCTGACGCCTGGGCAAAAATTACTGCCGGGGCCACGCTGCTCCAGGTTTACACCGGCTGGGTTTACGAAGGCCCCTGGATGGTGCGGCGCGTGCTGGAAGGGCTGCTGGCTAAGCTAGAGGAGCACCAGCTGCCCAACGTCGCCGCTGCTGTAGGGCTGAGCCATCGGTCGGAGAGCACTTAAAGCCCCGCAAGCAAGGACTCAGGTTACTGACTGCACCGGCCGTTAGCACAGAATTTAAAGTTGTGAAAGTTCCCTGGGGCGCTTTTTGCTTGAGCACGCCAGTATTTACGCTGGGGGATTGACTACTGTAGGATGTTTGCCTATGTAAAATTTCGGTTAGCTTTGGGCAGCAGCGCTGAATTCATTTGGGCGTTTGAGGCTTCGGGCTACTGCAATAGTTGGTACCGCCGTGGCCATAATTCCTCCATCCCAGTTGCAAAAGCTTGAGCCTTGCCCCAGCGGCCCACTGCAGATTTTGCCCCTAGCGGTATCGGCACCTGAGACTACCTCTGGCGCTACAGACAGTAGCCCGGCGCTGCAAACCCTGGCCCTATCTCTAACCATACCGACGTACAACGAGGGGCAAAACATTGGCCCTCTGGTCGAACGGCTGACCACGCTGCTCGACCGTGCCCTACCCCAGGACTACGAGCTGATTGTAGTCGATGACGACAGCCCCGACTTGACCTGGAATACGGCCCTGGAGCTACAGGCGACTTACCCTCAGCTGCGAGTGCTGCGGCGGCAGGATGAGCGCGGTCTCTCCTCGGCGGTGATTCGCGGTTGGCAGGTGGCCCGAGGTCGCTGTTTGGGAGTGATCGACGCTGATTTGCAGCATCCGCCAGAGGTGCTGGTGGGGCTATTAGACGCTATTCAGCAGGGGGCCGATTTGGCGGTGGGCAGTCGTCACGTGGAGGGGGGCGGCGTCAGCGAGTGGAGCTTAGCCCGGCGGGTGTTGTCGCGGGGGGCACAAACGGTGGGCCTGCTGCTGCTGCCTCGGGTGGTGGGGCGAGTGAGTGACCCCATGAGCGGCTATTTTGTGGTGCAGCGAGAGGCGATCGCAGGCCCGCTGCTCAACCCCAAGGGCTACAAAATTTTGCTGGAGGTGCTGGGGCGCGGCACTATCGACACCATCGCTGAGGTGGGCTACGTGTTCCAAGAACGCCAGGAGGGAGCTAGTAAGGTCACCTGGAGGCAGTACATCGACTACATTCATCACCTGCTGCGGCTGCGGCTAGGCGGGCGACTGTCACGGCTGCACCAGCGGTTTCCAATGCAGCGGTTTGTGCGCTTTGGCCTAGTGGGGCTGAGCGGCGTGGTAGTCGATATGGCAATTCTCTACCTGCTGCACAGCACCCTGGGCCTGCCTCTGACCCGCAGCAAAATTGTGGCGGCTGAGGTCGCAATCATCAACAACTTTATTTGGAACGACGCCTGGACCTTTGCCGATGTCAGCCTGCAGCAGCAGGGCTGGTCGGCTCGGCTGAAGCGCTTTCTCAAGTTCAACCTGGTTTGCCTGGCGGGGCTGGTGCTCAACGTGCTGGTGCTGAATGTGGTCTACAACCTGGTATTTGGCCAGCGCTGGGCCTATCTAGCAAATTTGGTAGCGATCGCCATTGTCACCTTCTGGAATTTCTGGCTCAACCTGAAGCTGAGCTGGCGGGTAACGCAGGTGAAATAAAGGGTTTAGGGTACAGGGTGTCAGGGCTCAGGGATAGGATGTCGGGGTCGGCCTCATACCCGAAACCCAAAACCCGAAACCCGAACACCTGGCCCCCGGCATGCTTCAACGACAGTCGAGGGTAGCAAACACCTGATCGGCGGTGGCCTGGGGCGTGTCGCCGTGGGTCAAGACCCACACAAAACGAGCATCGTTGTTGTATTCCACAAACGTCAGCAGGCTAGCGGCTTCATGGGTCGTACTGCCGTCTGTAAAGCTGCCCGACTGTATCCCCACTGACACGGGCTGGCCGCAGAGGGTGCGGTCTTCAAACCCCTGTTCGCTGAGCTGATAGTTGCCCTGGGTTGAAACGCTGGCCTGAAACTGCTCGACAAAGGTTTGCTGGGCCTCGCGGTCTTGCAGGTAGCTGGGCAGCTGCCCCATGGTCAACAATACCGACGGCGGCGAGTCGGTACTGGCCACCTGAATTATCTGCAAGCCAAACATGCCCAGGTTAAAAATGCTCTGGCTTTCGCCGGGAATGGTGTAGGTAAACAGCTCTTCGGTATCGCCAAGACCTTGGTCGGTGCCGACGTCAAACCGCAGGGCACGATTGATGAAAAACGCCAGGGCTAGCCCAGCTAGTACCGTCAGCCCCAGGCAACCGCCACAGCCCACCGCTACCCACTTGGCAGTACTACCGCCGCTGGTAGATGAGGTAGGCGCTGGGTCGGTTTGGGTCATGGCTAAAGCGCTGGGCAAAGGGCAGTAGGGCCGTCAATAGTGCCATCATAGGTCGCCCGGGTGGGGGCCACTGCCGCCGCTGACGAATCTTTGCGATCGCCCAGCAGCAGCTAGCCGTAACCCGGCATACATTTGCACTGCCAAGATCGAGAGCGCAGGGCAGAGTAGGGGAGAACACAGTTAGGTTGGTGGGGGATTTTGAGCAAAAAAGCACCTAGCTGACCCAAAATGTACCTTTAGCAACTTAAGCAACCCGCCACAGGAGTGTTTATAATGCACAATGCTGAAAAATGTTCTTTCGATAGGTAGTTTTGCTATGGCTTTTTTTCGTCTACCCGGTGCTCAAGTCTCTGCAGCTGCTTGGGGCCGCCTGGGCGTTGTCGCTGCGCTCTGCCTAGTCGGTGCCGTGGGTTGCACCACCCCAGTCGAAGTGCTTGACCCCAACGCCCCTGAGACCGAAGCTCCAAGCACCGAAGAGCCTGGCGCTACTATTGACGTATTTTTTGGCGACGTCCAAAGCCCCGCTGGCGGCACCGTGAAGCAGCTCCGGTTGCCCGGTCCCGAGAGCGCGGTGCTAGTGACCTGCGACCAGGAGGGGTTTGTGCCCTTTGCCTACAGCGACACAGGCATGGACTGGGTCGGTTGCCAGGTACCCACCCCCGGCGACACCGCTGGCCCCGAGTCGTCGCTAACTGAGCCCGAGCTATCTGATGTACCTAGCCCCGTGGGCGGTACGGTCTCTCAGGTGACCATTCCCGGTCCCCAGAGCGCTGTTTCGGTGCTCTGCGAGACGGGCTCTCCCTTTGTCTATGAAGACCAGGGCACCTGGGTTGGCTGCCAGGGGAGCTAGGTTCGACTCCGCTCACCTACCGTTCGACTCCGCTCACCTACCGCTCGACTCCGCTCACCTACCAGCAATAGGTGGGTGAGCGCAGTCGAACCCTAAGCCCCTACAGCCTCCTTGGCGGCGTACAGCACCTCGGCGGTGATGCTAGCAACACCCTGCTCACGCGCAAACTTTTCGGTGTTGCGCTTCACCTTGCCGCGCACAAAGCCGGGGATTTTTTGCAGTTCGGCTAGACCGTCGGCGCTCCAGCCAAAACCAGCATCGACAGCGGCATCGGCGCTCATGGTTTTAGTCAGCACCTCTTTGGTGTCGTGGCCGCCGAAGAACTCCAGCAGGTGGTCTTCCATGCCCAGGGTGAAGGAGTTGTACACCAGGTCGACGATCTGGTTGGCCCCTTCGTAGCCCATAAACGGCCGATACCCCACCGGAAAGTTTTGAATATGGATGGGGGCAGCAATCACGCCGCAGGGGATATCCAGCCGCTTGCCCACGTGGCGCTCCATTTGGGTGCCGAAGATGGCGGCGGGCTCAAGCTGGGCAATGCGATCGCCGATCGCCCCATTGTCTTCGCTAACCAAAATCTCGTCGCAGTACTCACCCACCTCGGCGGCGAACCAGTCGGCATCGTACTTGCAGTAGGTGCCGGCCAGCACGACGTGAATACCCATCTCGCGGGCCAAAATTTTGGTCATGGCGGCGGCGTGGGTGCTGTCGCCAAACACGACCGCCTTTTTGCCGGTCAGGTTTTGACAGTCAATCGATCGCGAGAACCAGGCCGCCTGCGACACAAACCGGGTCTGTTCGTCGATGAATTCGTCGTAGTTAACGTCGGCCCCCTGCTCGTTTAGCACCGCCTGAATGGCGCGAATGCAGCGGGCGGTTTCGACAATGCCCATCGGCGTGATGTCGACGTAGGGCATGCCCAGCTCATCTTTGAGATACTCTGCCGTCAGCGGTCCGACTTCGCGGTAGGGCACCAGGTTAAACCAGGCCCGAGCCATGTTCTGAATATCGTGGACGCTGGCCCCGTCGGGCATGACCAGATTGACCTCGATGCCGAGCTGGGCCATCAGGGTGCGCAGCTCGCGGCAGTCGTGGTTGTTGTGAAAGCCCAGGGTGGTGAGGCCGATAATATTGACCGAGGGTTTTTCGGTTTTGCCCTCCGCTAGGGTGCCCTGCTTGCGGGCTTTTTGCAGGTAGAACTGCACAATTTGCTGCAGGGTGCGATCGGCGGCCTGCAGCTCGTTGACGCGGTAGTGGTTGACATCGGCCAGCAGCACATCGCCCTGGGCGTCGAGGCTGGCTCGCTGCACAAAGTTGGCCAGATCCTCCTGCAAAATGCTGGAGGTGCAGGTGGGGGTGAGCACAATCAGGTCGGGGCGCTCTTCCTTGTCTTTGCGCACGATGTTGTCGACCACCTTTTCTTGGGAGCCGCGCGCTAAAACATTGCGATCGACAATGCTGGCGGTGACGGGGGTAAAGTCGCGCTCCCGCTCCAGCATCGATCGCATGACGTTGAAATAGTCATCTCCCAAGGGCGCGTGCATGATCGCGTGCACGTTTTTAAACGAGCTGGCGATGCGCAGGGTGCCAATATGCGCCGGGCCGGCATACATCCAGTAGGCCAGTTTCATCGGGTGAGTCTCCTTGGTGGCGGTGGTCAGCGTGAGTTTGCCGAAACACCCTGAGCCGCGCAGGCCGGTGACCCATCGGTTTAGATTCTCACCAAGATGACACCGAAATGGTGGCCTCTGAGAGAATTCTTTACCTGGGCGAATGCGTATAGAGCCTCTGGTTCGGCTATGCCTAGGCCCCAGCGAATGGGCCTCAGTGGCATCAGGGCCATAGGGTCCGGATTTTGATCAAACCGTTGCCAGGCAGCTGTTGAGCGCTTGGGCAAAGGCCTCTGGAGCGTCGAGCATCAGCCAGTGCCCGGTATTGGGAATCGCTGTCGTCGGCAGAGCCGGACGCAGAGCGTGCAAACTAAAGGGCCTTGCCTCTAAGTCGGCCAGAATAAGGTGGACATCGGCTGCAGGCACAGCCAGGTAGGTATCGAGGGCGTTGACGGCCGGGAAGGTAAACAGCTCGCGGCTGGTGCCGCGCAGCGCCGCCTCGGGGGTTTGATCAAGGCGGGCCAAAATCTCAAGGTGGGTTTCTGGCGTTCCCCCCATTAGCGCCTGGCGAAAGGACTGCTGCAGCACCGATCGCCAGCCCTTACCCAGCATGGCGGCCTGCATGGGAGCAATTTGGGCCTTGTAGACATCGGCCGGGCAACGGGTACAGTCAATGGGTGGGTCGACCAAAATGAGCTGAGCCAGGCGCTGGGGCTGGGCAGCGGCGGCCGCGATCGCAACCCAGGTGCCGTAGCTGTGGCCCACCAGGGCCATGTGCTCTAGCCCAAGGGCATCGAGCACCGCAAACAGGTCGGCGGCGCAGGCGGCGGGAGAATAGTCGTCGTCTGGAGGAGGGGTAGAGGTGCCGTGACCCCGCAGAGAAATAGCGATCGCGTCTCTACTCTGGGCGGTTGTTTTAAGCTGTGCCTGCCACAGATCGGCCGCGCAGCCCATGCCGTGAACAAATACCACAGGCGGCAGCGCAGTCTTCTGGGCGGCCTGGGCGACTAGCGTCTGAATGTTGCCCTGGGGAACGGCGATCGACACTGAACGCACCGAGCCTGAACGCACCGGGCCTGAATGCACTGACGCTGATTCAATTTTGTCCGGGCCTGGAGAGGTCATGCACTGAATTGGTTACCTGTAGGATCGTGCGAACTAACGTTTCGGCCTCAATGGGCTTGGGTAAATGGCTCTGAAACCCGTTAGAGAGCGCCTGGGCCTGGTCGGAAAGGCGGGCGTGGGCCGTAATGGCGATCGCCGGAATGTTTGCTTGGGGGGCGGGCAGCTGGTTTCTAATTTTTCGAATCAGCGTGTAGCCGTCCATGTCGGGCATGCTGATGTCGCACAGCAAAACGGCGGGCTGCACCGAGTCGACCAGGCGCAGCCCTTCCTCCGCCGAGGCCGTAGTCGTCACCACTGCCCCCTGGGTCTGCAGCAAAAAGGCCAAAAAATCGCGGGTGTCGGTGTCATCTTCGACGATCAAAATTGGCAGGCCACGGAGGGCGCGGGTAGGGGGTTCATTGGGCAAACGATCGAGGGCCGACGGCGGCTGGGGGGAGGTAGACTGCGCCAGCGGCAGGGCAACGGTAAAGGCCGCCCCCTGATTGAGCCCGTCGCTCTCGGCCCAAACACAGCCCTGGTGCTGCTCGACTAAGTGATGAACGATCGCCAGGCCCAGGCCCAGCCCCCCCTGGGAGCGCGTAATGCTGCTGTCGGCCTGCCGGAAGCGATCGAAAATGTGCGGCAAGAAATCGGCGGCGATGCCCAGCCCGGTATCGGTAATGCGCAGCTGGGCATAGGCCGGAGCCCGAGAGCCATTCTCGGGGCCGCCATCTTCAGGGCTGTTCTCGGGGCAAGGGTCGGCAGACAGCGTTTCTTTGGGCAGACGGGTCACAACCGATAGATGAACGTCGACTCGCCCCTGCTCGGGGGTAAATTTGACCGCGTTAGTAAGCAGATTCCAGATTACCTGCTGCAGCCGCAGGGCGTCGCCTGTCACCTCTAGGCGATCGTAGTCGTGAAAATTGGTGGTCAGGGCGATCGCCTTGGCCGTCGCCGCTGGTCTCACCGTTTCTAAGGCCGTTTGGGCAACCGCAACCAAATTTACCGGCAGGCGGTGCAGCTGTAGCTTGCCCCGCACAATCTGTGAAACATCCAGAATGTCTTCAATCAGCTGTTTTTGAGCCAGGGCGTTGCGCTCAATGGTGTCGATGGCGTACTCAACTTTTTGCGAGTCTAGCTTGCCAGCCTGCAGCAAGTTTGCCCAGCCCAAAATCGAGTTTAGCGGCGTGCGCAGCTCGTGGGATAGCACCGCAATGAAATCATCCTTCATGCGGTTGGCGGTCTCGGCTTCTTGGCGGGCTGCCTGCTCGCGAATAACTTGGGCATTGGCGGCCTCGGCCCGCTTGCGCTCGGTAATATCTTCAACGGTGCCCACGTAGCCCAAAAAGTTTTTTTGCTCAGACACCATGCGGGCTGAGCGAACAGAAGCCCAGCGCTCTATCTCGCCCCTGGGCCGCAGCCGAAACTCTTGAACGTAGTCTTGCCCAGTTTGCAGGTAGGCGGCCCAGGTCGATCGCGCCGCCGCCAGGTCGTCGGGATGGACCGAGTCTAACCAGCTCTGGCCTGGGACTGCCCCACTGGCCGACTCCGACTCTGGAACGGCTGGAGCCGCTGGGGCCAGCTCTGGCCCCCTCCCACAGATAACCTGAAAACGCGGATTGGTGTAGACGCAGCGGCCCTCGGTATCGGTGACAAATACCCCCAGGGGAGAACAAGTGCTGAGCAGGCGAAACCGCTCTTCGCTGGTCTGCAGTTCGGTATTGATGGCCTCTAGCTGGGCGGCCTGCTGCTGCAGGGTTTCTGTTTTTTGCCGCAGCGCCTCGGTCTTTTTAAAGAGTTCAATAAAAATGGCCACCTTCGACAGCAAAACGTTGGGCGCGATGGGCTTGATCAGGTAGTCAACCGCGCCCAGGGCATAGCCCTTAAACATAAACTGTTCGCTGCTGCTAAAGGCGGTCAAAAAGATGATTGGGGTATCTTGCGATCGCGGTCGCTGCCGAATCAGAGTAGCCACCTCAAAACCGTCCATCTGGGGCATTTGCACATCTAGCAAAATCAGCGCAAAGTCATCTTGCAGCAGACAGCGCAGCGCCTCTTTGCCAGAGGTTGATTTGACTAGATTTACCCCCAGGTCGCCCAAAATAGCCTCCAGCGCCACCAGGTTTTCGGGCTGATCATCCACTAGCAGAATGTTGACCGGAGATGGGGTCGTCATGCCTATACTCCCGCTGCGGCGCAAAGGTGAATGAGGCGGGGCGCTATATCAGCCAGCGGCAAAACCCAGTCAACATCGACGGCTGCGATCGCAGCGGCGGGCAAAATTGGACTTTCTGCGGTGTCTGGCGCTTGCACAATGGCCGTGCCTCCCCGTGCCTTAAGCGACAACAAACCCTGCACCCCATCGTGATTGGCCCCGGTCAAAAGAACACCAATAACTCGCTCGTTATAAACGTCTGATGCCGACTCTAACAACACATCAATAGACGGGCGCGCGTAGCAAACTGGCTCATCGACAGAGAGCGAAAAATACCCATATTCTACCAGCAAATGATAGTCAGGGGGGGCAAAATAAACGTGACCGGGCTGGATACGCTCTTTGTCTTCGACTTCATGCACAGGCAAAACCGTAAACTTTTGCAGAAAAGAACTTAAGCCCTGATCAGACTCCTTGTGGCGGTGTTGAACAATCGCTAAAGCAGCCGGGAATGCCGTAGGCAGCGATCTTAGCAAAGTTTTTAAAGCTGACAACCCCCCCAGGGAAGTGCCTATGGCGATTAGTTCGTAGGCCACTAATTTCGCCTCCTGTAAAGCTTTTCAGCTTTTGCCAGATCTTCATAGGCTGTTTCATACTTTGTAAAGCGAATGGTTTCTTGCTTACCCAAGCCGAGAATACCAAATTTACACAGACTGTTATAAAACAGCTCATGCACCTGGTTTTGCAGCGTCTGATTGAAGTAAATCAGGACATTGCGGCAGATAATGACGTTAAATTCATTAAAGGAGCCATCGGTGACTAAATTGTGCTCACCGAAGACAATTCTTTCCCGCAGAAAAGGACGCAGGATAGCGTTGTTGTAGTGGGCCGTATAGTACTCGGAGAAGGTGCGCCGCCCGCCTGCCTTTAAATACAGCTGAGTATATTCCTGCATCTGCTTGTACGGATAGATGCCCTGTCTGGCCGTTTGTAAAACCCTGTCGTTGGCATCGGTGGCATAAATGCGACAGCGGTGGTAAAGCCCTTCTTCCTGCAGGAGAATGGCCATAGAATACACCTCTTGCCCAGTGGAGCAGCCTGCGTGCCAAATTCTAAAGAAGGGATAGGTACGCAGCAGCGGCACCACCTGCTGACGGAAGGCGACGTAAAAACTGGGGTCACGAAACATGGCCGTGGTGTTGACCGTGAGCCCCAGCAGCAAGCGATCGGCGCAGGCGCGATCGCGCAGCATTTGAGCCTGTAGTTCGGGCACGCTGGAGAGCTGTTCGGCCTTCAAAAAGCTGTGAATGCGGCGTTTGAGAGATGCCTTGGCATAGTTACGAAAATCGTAGCCATACCGATGATATAGCCCCTCAATTAGCAAGTGAATATCCACTTCGTCTGGCTTTAAGATACCCACTGATCCTGCACAGGTTGTTCGAGCAACGGTTAAAGGCGTGAGTGTTATGCACAGGTTTAAACCAAAACCCATCGTGCTTAAGATCTATTGTCGCCTAATCCTTTGGCCAGGCCATATTCCAAAAAGAGGATTTTTTAGCCAGGATCAGGTGTACAGCCACAGCCGCAGCAGGGTCAGCAGCTGTTCGGTATCGATGGGTTTGGTAATGTAGTCCGAGGCCCCGGCCTCGATGCACTTTTCGCGATCGCCCTGCATAGCCTTGGCCGTCAGTGCAATAATCGGCAGCGATCGAAACTGCTCTTGTCGGCGAATCAGGCGCGTGGTTTCGTAACCGTCTAGCTCGGGCATCATCACATCCATCAGCACCAGGCCGACATCGGGGTTGGCCCGCAGGGTGGCAATGCCGTCGCGGCCATTTTCGGCAAATACCACGTCCATGTCGTACTGTTCGAGCAGACTGGTGAGGGCAAATACGTTGCGCACATCGTCGTCGACAATCAGCACCTTTTTGCCCGCCAGAGCTGGATCGCTCTGCTGCAGTCGCTCTAGCATTTGCTGCTGACCCGGCGGCAAATTGGCCTGCACGCGGTGCAAAAACAGGGCGGTTTCATCGAGCAACCGCTCGGGCGATCGCACATCCTTAATAATGATGGTTTCGGCCAGGCGGCGCAGCTGGGTCTCTTCGGCCTCGGTCAAGTCTTTGCCGGTGTAGACAATAATCGGCAGCCGCACCAGGGCCGGGTCCTGCTTGATCTGCTCGATCAGGTCGAAGCCGTTCATATCGGGCAGGCCCAGATCGAGCACAATACAGTCGCAGGGCTGCGATCGCAGGGCCGCCAGGGCCGCCGCCCCCGTGTGTACAGCGGTGCTGGTCACCTCCGGGCCGCCAATCAGCTCAATGATGCTTTGGGCCTGGTTGGGGTCGTCTTCGATTACCAGCAGGTAGCGCACCCGCCGTTCGACAAACTGTTTGATGTCGATCAGGGTTTGCGTCAGCACTTCGGGGGCAACGGGTTTTTGAATATGGGCGATCGCCCCCATCTGAAATTCCCGCTGCTGCTGGTCGTTTACCGTCATCACATGCACCGGAATGTGGCGGGTCATGGGGTCGTGCTTCAGCTGCTCCAGCACGGCCAAACCGTCCATATCGGGCAGGTGCATATCGAGGGTAATGGCGTTGGGCACAAACCGCTGGGCCATGGCCAGCCCAGACTGGCCCTCGAGGGCAACCAGCACCTTAAAGCCTTGCCCCCGAGCCATATCGAGCAGAATGCGGGCGAAGTTGGGGTCATCCTCAATCACCAGCAGAACCTGGTCAGAGGCGTTCCCCTCAGCCTGCAGCCGAGTCCGGTCATCCGCTAGGCTGTCGGGCAGCGACGGCAGCGATCGCTCCAGGCGGTCGACCCCTGTCACAGCGGGCGGCGGTTCGGGGGCGGCGGGGGGCAGAGTCACGGGCACCAGTGGTATCGTCTCATCGACGGTGGGGGCAACGTACTGCAGCGGCAGGTGGAGGGTAAACGTGCTGCCGCGATCGGGCTGGCTCTGCAGCTCCAGGGCACCGCCCAGTAGCTGAGCCAGCTGTAGACTGATCGACAACCCCAGGCCGGTGCCGCCGTACTTGCGGCTGGTGGTGCCATCGGCCTGCTGAAACGCACCAAAAATAGTCTGCTGTTTTTCGGGCGCAATGCCAATGCCGGTATCGCTGACCGCAAAGGCCACCTGGCTATCGTCCACCAGCGAGATATGCACCGTTACCCCGCCCCGTTCGGTAAACTTAATGGCGTTAGAGAGCAGGTTTTTGAGAATTTGCTGCAGTCGCCTGGGGTCGGTTGAGAGGTTGAAGGGCAGCGCCTCATCGAGCACAATCTCAAACCGCAGCCCCTTACTGGCCGCCAGCGGCTCGAAGGTGCGCGCTAGCTCTGTTTGAATGGCCGTAAAGGGTAGAGGCTCTACGGACACCTGCATTGTGCCCGACTCGATTTTGGCCATGTCGAGAATATCGTTGATCAAGTCGAGCAGGTCGACCCCGGCCGCATGAATTGTGCGGCTGTACTCAACCTGCTTCTCAGTCAGGTTGCCGTCGCTGTTAGTGCTGAGCATCTGGGCCAAAATCAGCAGGCTGTTGAGCGGCGTGCGCAGCTCGTGGGACATGTTGGCCAAAAATTCTGACTTGTAGCGCGACGACTGGGCCAGCTGAGCGGCCTGCTCTTCTAGGGCCTGGCGGGCCAGCTCGATCTCTTGATTTTTGCGCTCGACCTGCTGTTTTTGAGTTTCGAGCAGCTCGGCTTTTTCTTCCATTTCTTCGTTGAGCTGCTGCAGTTCTTCGTTCGACTGCTGCAGTTCTTCCTGCTGCTGCTGTAGCTCTTCGTTTGTCTGCTGCAGTTCCTCCTGCTGCTGCTGCAGAATGTACTCCGACTCTTGCAGCGATTGGGTGCGTTCTTCGAGCAGCTGGTTGCTGTGCAGCAGTTCCTCCTGCTGCTGGCGCAGTTCCTCGGTCAAAACCTGCGATTTCTCTAGCAAGTTCTGGGTGCGCAGGTAGGCCGCGATCGCGTTGATCATCACCCCCGCCACGGCGCTAGCCTCCTCCAAAAAGGTGAGCTGAAGCTCGTCAAACCGCTGAAACGAGGCCAGTTCTAGTACCCCTTTGACCTCCTGCTCAAACAAAATGGGCAGCACCACAATGTTGAGCGGCGGAGCGGCCCCTAGCCCAGAGCGAATGCGAATGTAGTCTCCCGGCACCTCGGTCAGCAAAATGCGCTGCTGCTCCAGGGCACACTGTCCCACCAGCCCTTCCCCCAGGGCAAACTCGTTCGAGAGGTGTTTGCGCTCCTGGTAGGCATAGGTGCTGAGCAGCTTGAGCCGAGGCCCTTCATCCGCGGTATCGAGCAGGTAAAACAGGCCCTGCTGGGCCTCTACCAGGGGAGCAACGGAGGTCAGTACCAGGTTAGCCAGACTCTCTAAACTGCGCTGGCCCTGCAAATGCTGAGACAAATCGGCCAGGTTAGACTTGAGCCAGCGCTGCTCCTCGTTGGCTCGAATGGTCTCCCGCAGGTTGGTCACCATCAGGTTAAAGGTGCGGGTGAGAATGCCGGTCTCGTCGGTGTCGGTGCTGTCGGGCAGGGTGATGGATAGATCGCCCTTGGCCAGCTGCTCAGCGGTATCGGAGAGGCGGCGCAGGGGCTGCGAGATATTGCGAGCCAGCGCCCAACCCACCAGCGATAGCAAAATAAACGAGGCCGGAATGCCAAAGGCAATGGTGTAGAGAGTTTGCTGGGCAGACAGCCGCGCTCGGTCAGCCCGCGCCACCAGGATAGCCTCCTCCTCGAGCTTGATCTCTGCGATTAGGTTGCGGAGCTGCTCCATCAGCTGCCGCCCTTGATCGGTCAGTATAAAGTTTTGCGCCGCCGCAAACCCCCCGGTGTTGCGCCGCTGAATGCCCTCTCGCAGCCTGACCAGTCGGGCATCAATCAGCGCATCTAGCGCATCGAGGCGACTGGAGACCGTAGCGTCGTCAACGGCAAGCTGCTCCAGCGCATCGTAGATTGCCTCGATTTCAGCCAGGGCTTCGTTGTAGGGTTCTAGGTAGACGTCTTGGCCAGTGATGAGATAGCCCCGCTGCCCGGTTTCGGCGTTGGCAAGGGCAGACTCTAGCTCGTTGAGGTGCCCCAAAATCTGATAGGACGTTTTTTCTCGCTGGGCATTGCGAATCAGGCTAGTGGTGGTTCGGTAGGCCACCGCCCCCAGCAGGGTCAAAATCGTCAGCCCCAGCGCGAATCCGGCCCCGATTCGCGTCCCAATTTTGTAGCGGTTTACCATGAAGTTTCATCAATGAGCTGAGGCCATTATCCCATGGTAATGCCTGTGATCAGGCGTGACGCAATGGCTTGCTCTGGGTTGGGTGAAGGGCATGCCAGCGCTTTTGCCCAAGGCGGCTAGGCAGTTAATTGTGCCGGCAATCCCCGTCCCTTCACTGTCTCTTAATTAATCGCTAAACCGTCATTAAGTCTTTCATTACCTGGGCCTCATATTATCTTTTGGACAACTGATAAAGCTCTACTCGCTGGCTTTGCTATGGCAAAACAAGATTTTCGCGCCGTCCTCAAGAAAGTGATCAACTTTGAGGATGAGAGTCATAACCCCTCTACCAATGACTCCTTTGACCAGGTGTTATCCCGTGCTCAGTTGGGTCGGCGGAGCTTTCTGAAGGGCAGTTCATCCCTGGCGGCGGCCGCTATGCTGGGCACCGGCCTGGCTTTTGGGGCCGACTCGCTCAAGCAGACCGGGCGGACTGCCAAAGCCGCTACCGATCTGCGCCTCAGCTTTAGCCCCGTGGCCAAGAGCACTGCCGATGCGCTAGTGGTGCCCGAGGGCTATACCGCCCGCGTGCTGCTGGCCACAGGTGACCCGCTCAAAAGCAACGTTACCCCCTACAAAAACGACGGCACCGACAACGACTTTGACGTTCGGGCCGGTGACCACCACGACGCCATGCACTACTTTGGCCTCAACCGGGCCGGCAACGGCTGGGACCCCAGCGGTTCGGAGCGCGCCCTGCTCGCCATCAACCATGAAGTCTGCGAAGACCTGGGCTTTGTCCACCCCAACGGCCCCACTAACTACGGCCCCGAGAGCACCGAGGCCCGCCCGGCGATCGAGATCGACAAAGAAGTCGCTGCCCACGGCGTTACCGTGGTGGAAGTGGTGAAGCAGGGGGGCACCTATGTGGTGAACCGCGACTCGCGCTACAACCACCGCGTTACCGCCGCCACCCCCTGCCAAATCAGCGGCCCAGCTAGCCGTAGCCCCATGATGGCCACAGCCTTTTCGCCCAGCGGCGAGCAAACTCGCGGCACCCTCAACAACTGCGCCAATGGCTACACCCCCTGGGGCACCTACCTCACCTGCGAAGAAAACTGGGCTGGGTACTTCAACCGGCGCGAAGACGACAGCGCCCGCACCGCGAAGGAAGTTGCGTCCTTTAAGCGCTACGGCGTTGGCAACGAAACCTCGGGCCGCTACAACTGGTCGCGGGCCGAGGCCACTGGCAATGCCGACCTCTACCAGCGTTGGGATGCTAGCAAAACCGCCAGCCGCGCCAACCAGGACTACCGCAACGTCGCCAACACCTTTGGCTGGGTGGTCGAAATCGACCCCTTCAACCCCAGTGCCATGCCCCAAAAGCGCACCGCGATCGGGCGTTTTGCCCACGAAGGGTGCTGGCCAGCCGCCGCCGTAGCGGGGCAACCCCTGGTGTTTTACTCTGGCGACGACGCCCGCAACGAGTACACCTATAAGTTTGTCTCTGCTGCCAAGTGGGATCCGCAGGATGCCAGCCGAGGCATGGCCGCCGGGAACAAGTACCTGGATGCTGGCACCCTCTACGCCGCCAAGTTTAACGACGATGGCACCGGCGAGTGGCTGCCGCTGACCCTGGCCAACCCCGCGATCGCCAACTACGCCGACTACGACTTTGCCGACGAAGCCGACGTGTTGATCAACGCCCGCATCGCCGCCGATGCGGCTGGTGCCACCAAGATGGATCGGCCCGAGTGGGGCGGCGTCAACCCGGTCAATGGCGATGTTTACCTCACCCTGACCAACAACGTGTCGAGCAGCGGCGGGCGCGGCGTCAAAACCCCGCTCAACGCCGCCAACCCCCGTTACTACGCCGAAGCCAAGGGCGAAACCATCAACAAGGGCAATGTCAACGGCCATGTGATTCGCTGGCGCGAAGCCGAGGGCAACCACGCCGCCACCAGCTTCACCTGGGATGTTTACCTGTTTGGTGCCCAGGCCGATGCCGCCCCCGATGTTAACCTCTCGGGCCTGAGCGATGAGAACGACTTCTCTAGCCCTGACGGCCTGTGGTTCAGCGAGGCCGTGCCTGGCCTGCTGTGGCTGCAAACCGACGACGGCTACTACACCGACACCACCAACTGCATGATGCTGGCCGCCCTGCCGGGCACGGTAGGTGACGGGGGTGAAAAAATGGTCACCAGTAAGGCCGTACCGATCAACAGCGATGGCGACCAGCAGGTGAAAACCTACATGGGACAGGCCGCTAGCCCCCAGGTGCTTAGCCGCTTCTTGGTTGGCCCCCGCGACTGTGAGATCACCGGCATCACCGAGTCGCCCGATGGCACGGTCATTTTCGTCAACATTCAGCACCCGGGCGAAAATAGCGAGTCGGCTACCGACCCAACCCAGTTCACCAGCCACTGGCCCGATGGCGGCAATGCTCGCCCCCGCTCGGCCACGGTGGTGATCACCCGCAATGACGGCGGCAAAATCGCCGTATAGATAGCGTCAATTGGCAGAAGGAGAGCCTGAGCTGAGCTTGGGCTCTTTTTTATGCGCACAGTTCAAGCTTAGGATCAGGAATCGGCTCGGCTGTTGTAGCCCTCGCCATAGGGGTTAGGACATTTCCTGCAGCCGTCCGTTGGCGAGAGCTATACGCTAGATCGCTGCCCAGTTTTGCAGTGGGTTGTTGAACTGTTCTAAGCGAATTAGCCAAAGCCATATCAGGCCAGCAGAATGCCTAAACCGGCCAAACAAGGATGTATTGATAACCCTATTTCTGAGGGCATTTGAAAAACTGTCTCTTGTCCACGCTCTATGGGCAAGGCCTTGCCTAGGGTTGAGGCAGTCGATTGTATTGAGGAGCTAATTATCATGAGTTCTGTGCAGCCGCCATCTAGTCATAGTCAGGCGTGGGTCGTGCAGACCTGGCTAGCCTTTGTGTTGTCGGTGGGCAGCCTGTCACTGGGCATTTTTTGCCTGCCGGTCGATGCTTGGGTAAAGGGCTACATGGGCATGGGCACGATGTTTGCCCTGGGGTCTACCGCTAGCCTGTCTAAAACGGTGCGCGATCTGCACGAAGCCAAGCAGGTCACCGCCCGCATTGATGAAGCCAAGGTCGAAAAACTGCTGGCCGAACACCACCCGCTGCGCTAGGGGCTAGCATCCATTAACTGCTGATGACCTAAGAGTAAGCGGTTACAGCCTCTAGCCTGTTGTTTGGGATGGGCACGGCAGCGCTGATGAAATCAGGATTGTAGCGAGAACTGAGGACCCACCCTAGGGCGATCGCTCGTTGCAAGCGGCAAAGTAAAACCCCAGCAAAACTTCCCTAGAGTGCCACCGCTTAAACGACGCCGAGCGAACAAACGCAATGTAGGCCAGCACCAAAGCCCCAAAAAATAACGCCACCTGCTCAAAGGACACCGCTCCAACGCGGAAAACGTTGACCAAAAACACCCCACTCAGAATCAGCAACCCAAATGAGAGGTTGCGGTACATGATATGGGTGGCCTGGTACAGATCTGCGGTGACTAGAGAGGGTCTATTGTTCTCTTTTAGATAAGAGCAGACCCTCGAATAGAGATGATTCATCTTGTTTGGTATGCCGACTTTATTGTGCAGAAGCAGCACTAGGCGGCTCTCAAAATCGAGGGTTTTGGGGTCAACATCTTTGGCTAGCCCTTGCAGCCACTCACCTCGAGCTAAAAGAACTTCGGTGGAAAAATAGTGCAGGTCGCGATCGAACATATTACAGAGGGCCAAAAAAAACTTCCAGGTCACGCCCTGGGCCAAGCCCCCCAAGAGATAGCTAACGAACGCCAAGGCGATCAACACCTGAAGCGAGAAACTGGTTTGCATTAAACCAGCAAAATCTTGCACGCCAGTTGCCGGGTTATAGAGCAAAAAGATTGCCAGTACAAGGGGCACGCCCCCAAGGATGGCGGCAAAAAACTCGTAAGGCCCCAGCGCAAACTTAAATAAATCCATAACCCTAGAACAGCCAAATCAACGCCATCAACGGCAGACAGGTTTAGAAAAATCCCTCAAAAACCTCCAGGGCTTCGTCTTCGAGCACGGGGCCGACCACTTCGACCGGGCGCTTGCCGTGCTTGAGCACCTCGCGACTGGCCAGCGGTAGCTGAAAGGGAGACTCGCCCTGGAGGCTGTAGAGGCGATCGCTGCCCAGGGCGTACACCAGCCGCCCTACCCCGCTCCAGAAAATCGCCCCGGCGCACATGGGGCAGGGCTCGGTGCTGGCGTAGAGGGTGCAGTCTTGCAGGGTGTCTGAGCTAAGGCTTTTGTCCATCTGCCGTAGCAGTACGGTTTCGGCGTGGCCAGTGCAGTCTTGCTCAGTGATCTGGTTGTTTTCGGCTTCGGCCAGCACCTGGCCCGAGGCATCGGCCAGCACGGCACCAAAGGGACGGTTGCCAGCCTCGCGGGCGCTGCGGGACAGGGCGATCGCCCGCCGCACGTGGCCCAAATCTTGCTCACTCACATCGCTCATCGGTCGCTCTCCGCTTCATCGCTCACCCAATCATGCCACTAGAGTTGGGGCTGCTGAGGAAAGCCGTTGGGAATCTCAAAGCGATCGCCTGTGCGGCAGTATTCATAACCCGCCATCCGCCCGATGGCTCCCACTTTATCGACATCGATGCGGTTGTTTTCGCCCAGCACATCGTCGCGCACAAACAGGTGCACCACCTGGCCAATTACAATGTGGAACTCGCCCACCGGCACAATTTGCAGGGTGCGGCACTCAAAGGCCACGGGCGACTCGGCCACGCGGGGCGGCTGAACGACGCGGCTGGGGGCGGGCGACAGGTTCACATAGTCAAACTCCGACTCACCGTAGGGCAGCGGCTCGGCGCATTCTGCCACCTGGTGGGCGTAGGACTCAACGGCCAGGTTGATCACGTATTCGCCCGTGCCGCCTTCGCTGGGGGGGCGCACGTTGCGCAGGGTGTCTTTTTCGCTGCCGTCGGGCTTAAGGCTAATGCTAAACATGAGCGCCAGGGGTTTGTGGCCCGCCGCGTTGAAGTAGGAGAAGGGGGCCAGGTTGGTCACACCCTCGGGCGACAGGCTGGAGACAAAGGCGATCGGGCGGGGCACGACGCTGCCAATCAGCAGCTKRTAGCGAGTCGAGKGGTCTAAAAGCTCTGGGTCAATTTCCATTAGGCATGGTGTAAGCAATTCCACGAATTCTGCCACGTTTCGTCCAGTGTGGCCGACTCTTGGGTGGCGATCGCCGCCGGGGTGACTGAGTTTGCATCCCTAGCGACAATACTCGTCAGTCGAGTGCACAGCCTCGATCGCGATCGGCGACCATTGGCGAACCACAAACTCGCTCAAGCCCACGTCATCTGGGCGATCGCGATCAAGCGTAGCCCAGTCGGCGCGATCGCCCCAATCATAGGTATAGCCTAGCTGAGTCCAGGGGTAGGGCAGGGCGCTGGGGGGCTCTAGGCCGTTGAATGCGATCGGCTGCCCCTGGTATTGATAGCGCTGATCGTACTGGGCATAGAACCAGTGCTGATAGGCAGCAGGCACCGCAACAAATTCATTGGTAGTGCGAAAGGTCAGCTCAGCCTCATGGTCAGTAATTTCTGGGTCGGGGCTGGGGCGAAAGAGAAATTGCGGGTCAACCCAGATCTCAACCACCTGACGATTAGCAGATTGGGCAGCAGGTTCAGGCGGCAACCCGAGCACCTGGCTGAGACGTGCCGCCAGGGAAATTTCGGCAGTTGGGGTGTAGGCTTTGCAGAAGCCTTGCAAGTCGGGGACAGCAGTGACCCAGACATCGCGGGTCGCAATCAGCCGATTTCCCACGTTTTGGGTATAGCCCGCCCAGTCGGCCCAGGTCGCCACTAAAATATGGCCCTGATCATCCCAGGTGAGGGCGCTATTTTGGGGCGTAATGGCGGTTAAGTCTCTAAAGACTTCGTTGGGTTCTGGCGTTCTGGCATCTTCAACGGCATCCCAGTAAGTTTGGGGAATGGCTACGGTAGGCCCTGTTTGTGCCTGTACGGGGTGTGCGATCGCCCCACAAACCTCAGCCAGGCCGAGCACAAGAGCCCCAACACCGAAGCGCAGCGGTTGCCGAAGGTTAAGGACCATGCAGTGTAACAGAATGCTATAGCGCTTAGAGTGCCCAAATGTTGCGATCGCAGGCTGAGTTGCGATCGCCTATCGCTAAGTTAATTGTTCGCTTGCGACTAGGCCCACAGGCTTTGCAGCATTGATTGCACTTTAGCTTCAACCTAATTATCTAAGTCTTGAATCATTTGGCGAACTGTTTTAATCAATTGAGGAATGTTATCTCTACAAATATTGTAGATCTGCTGTTCATCCACTTCAAAATAAACATGAGCAAGGATATTTCTCAAACCCATAATTTCCTGCCAAGGAATCTGAGGATAGGCACCTAAAAGGCTTCCCTCTGTTTTCTGATTGATTTGTTTAAAAGACTCGCCTACTGCCAGCAATACCATGCAGATAGAGTCAAGATGTTCAAGCCCTGAGTATGTGCTGTAGAAATCTTGTAGAGAAGTAATATTCTCAAAACGTCTTGGAATCCGTTCGAGGGCTTCGAAGATTTGTGTGAGCCGTTCTAGGAGCAGCCCGTCATCAGACATAGATCGCTTCTCTGTCTAACCGTGCCTTAAAGCGAGGATTCATATTCTCGCGGTAGCGGACAACGTCTACAGGGCGATTGAGCAGATCGATTAGGTCGAGTCGCAGCCGTGAAGTGAGGAGCAAGTTAGGATAATCTGTTTGAAATACAATATCCACATCGCTGTCGGGGCTAGCTTCCCCACGGGCGTAGGAGCCAAAGTAACCCAATGCAGTTAGTCGAAAGCTTCCTCCCCGCTGCTCTTTAAATTCTCGCAGAAGCCTTTGCAACTGCTCCGGAGAAATGATGAGCTGACTCTCTAAAGGGGAAATGGTCATGGCATTGCCTAGCTTGATTGCCTGCCTGCAATAATTCTAGCGTGTGTTTTTTTAGAGTCAACAATAATACCAGTTCAGCAAGGTGCTAGCGGAACCGAACAAATCTCTATTCATTGTTTGGTTTTACTTCGATTCACCCAGCCTAATTACTATCCTACCATTGCAACCTGTGTGCCAGACCTGAGCCTAGTCTGTGCTAGGGACTGCCTGTATTCTGAAGCTTCAGCTATTTTGGTAATCCTAAACTCAGAAGTACAAGTGTTCAACTCCTTGTCAATTTGCTGCACAGCTTTTTCGATTTCCTCTAGAGATGCCTTAAAAAACTCTTTTCTTGTGTTGACAGCATTCACACGCCTGGCATCAAACATTCTGTGCAGGCTTAATTCTAGTTCGGGAGCATTGCTACAAGAAATCATTGCATGAATGTCAAACGGAAAGGGAACTGATGCATCGCTTAATTCCTTGACCCTATCATCTGGGTTAAGTCTTCTAGTCATGCCTATCTTGTAAACATTCTCACCGAAAGAGCCAATATTTGAAATGATATATACATGACCAGACTTGGTCAGTTGCGCTTGCGAAATAGCTCTTTCTTTATTAGCTTCAGCTTCAGCAACTCTTCTTTGCAACTCCTCAATCCTTGCCTGTAGTTCTTTCTGTAGCTTTCCTGTGGCACTTTCCGCTTCCCTTTTGGCTTTTTCAAGTGCCTCTTGATACTGTCGCTCTTCCTTCTCGGCTTCTAGTCTTGCGCGTTCCAATTCCTTCTGCGCTCTTTCCTCTTCTCGCATCTGTTCTCTTATTTGCCGCTGCTCTTCTTGCTCCTGATACCGCTTCTCCTGATATTCATACGTAAGCCTTAGTTCTTGAATTTTCAGCTCAAGATATTCTGGCGTAATTTCGCAATGGGTAGTCTGTGAAAGCTTGTTTAGAGATTCATACGCTTTTTGAATTCGTTTCTCCATTGTTTGAATATTGTTGTATTTGACCTTGCTTACAGCAGCATCACATTCCCCATTGAATGCTCGAAGTACAAGCTTCAAAAAGCTCTCGACCATTCTTTGGCCTTCCTTCTTGCTTCCAGAGACCGTCCATTCTGTTTCACATACTGCTGCGCGTCGATTTTTGATAAGTTGCTTTTGTCTTAAGCGAATCTCGTCAAGGCGATTCTTATACTCTACTGCTTCCTTAAAGTCATACTTTGACTCGTAAAAACCAAAATCCTCTACAAAATCTTTTTCTTCTAGTTCAAATAGCTTTACATTTAGGGCACTGATTTTGTGGGTTATCTCTTGTTCTTCAGAGTCAGCTTGTTTCTGGAGAAGTTTGATGCGGTCTTGAAGAATTGAAGCTTGGCCTTGAAGCTTTTTGACCTCTTCTTCTTTTGAAATCAATCCTCCATATTTTTCGTCTACAGCTTGCAGTCTTTTGTTGGCCTCCTGAGTGCGCTGCTGCGCTAATTTATTTTCTTCCTTGCTCTTTTGTAGCTGCTGATGGAGCAACGCTGTAGCAGTGGCAAGGCCGATTGAAATCAAAAACAGCAAGAATGTCATAGCTTGAAATCGTGAGGGTCTTTTCCTTTTTCATAAGATTCCCTAAAAACCCTAAGAAAACCAAGCCTTTTAAGGCCATAGCCGCACTAAAGCAGACCCCCGAGTTTTTGAAAAACTCGGGGGTCTTGGCGAGAGCCTACAAGGGGCGATAGACGCGGTAGTTGATGTTGGGGAAGATGTTGTCTACTACCTCGATTTTTTCTAGCCAGCCAGAGTCGATTTTGCCGCGTAGGATGTCATCCCAGAGCTTCTGGAAGCGCATTAGGTGCGATCGCGTCCGCCGCACCGCATAGGGCACCATCGTCCCTGTTCGCATGATGAAGGCCCAGTCGGACGATTGTGCCAGCAGCAGTTCTCGCGCTGCCTGGTTGAGGGCGCGCCACTCTAGCTCATCGGCGGGTTCGCGGCGGGCCAGGTCGATCATGCGCTCGGCGGCCTTGTGCAGGTGGGGGTAGATCCAGGCGTTGGTTTCGTTCAGCCAGTACTCGTGGAAGCCTTTGTAGCCCCAGCTCGACTGGGAGGGGCGGCAGACCTGCTGGGTGGGGTGCCCCTGGAGGTAGTCGCTTAGGTGGGTCATTTCGTAGGTGTTTTGGTCAAACCAGCTCTTGCGGAACAGGTAGTCGAGGAACCAGGGGCCTTCATACCACCAGTGGCCAAACAGCTCGGCGTCGTAGGGCGAGACAATAATCGGCGGGCGCTGCATCAGGCCGTGGAGGTGGCCGATCTGTTGCTCGCGGTTGTACATAAAGTTGGCGGCGTGCTCGGCGGCTTTTTCTCGCGCCCAGTAGGGGTCGTAGAGCTGCTTGTCTGACAGGCCCAGGCCCTTGCCGGTGATTTTGTGGTACTTGATGCCCACATTCTTGCGCTGGCCGTTGGGCATGATGTAGGGCTTGATGTACTCGTACTCGGCATCCCAGCCCAGGTCGCGGTAAAACTCGCGGTACTCGGGGGCACCGGGGTAGCCAACCTGCGACGACCACACCTGCTGCGACGACTCGTGGTCGCGACCAAAGGCGGCCACACCGCTCTCGGTAAAGATGGGGGCATAGCTGCCGAAGCGGGGGCGAGGGCGGGCGTAGAGAATGCCGTGGCCATCGGTGAGGAAATAGCGCAGGCCAGCGTCGGCCACCATGCGCTCTAGGCCTTCGTAGTAAGCGCACTCGGGTAGCCAAATGCCCTTAGGGGCGCGGCCAAAGGTATCTGCATAGTGCTCGGCAGCTACCTGAATCTGCGCCCACACGGCCTCGGGGTACATTTTCATCAGCGGCAGGTAGCCGTGGGTGGCACCGCAGGTGATGATGTCAAGGTTGTTGCTGTCTTGGTACTGCTTAAAGGCGGTGACCAGGTCGCCGCTGTAGCTCTCCCACACGTTGCGCACGTGGTTGAACTCTTTGGCGTAGGTTTCGGCTAAATATTGCAGGTGGCCGTTGTGGACGTGGCGCTCGACCTCTAGCTCGGTGAGTTCTTCGAGCATAGCCAGGTGGGCATCGAAACGCTCTTGCAGCAGCGGATCGCGCAACATGGAGACCAGGGGCGGGGTCATGCTCATGGTGAGCTTGAAGTCGACGCCGTCGCGCTTGAGCCCCTCAAACATAGTGAGCAGGGGCACGTAGGTCTCGATGATCGCCTCGTAGAGCCATTCTTCCTCTAGGACGTAATCACTCTCGGGGTGACGCACGTAGGGCAAATGGGCATGGAGTACGAGCGCGAGATATCCAGTAGCCATAGGGTGCCGTTGAAGGAAGTGAACTGAGAGCCGAGCTGTCGGGAGGGTAACCGCCGTGACCAAATTCTAAGGCAAAAGGTAATCGCTAACGGCACTGTGGGCTGCATCCACCAGCCGGGGATGCTCAAGCCGTTTGCTGGGATTTGCGGTTTGCCAGATCGGCACTGGTATGCCATGAAGTGACGACCCCAGAAAGTTCATGGAGAACTCTCTGGGGAAAGGTTAATCGCGATCGCAGGCTACTGGGCTGCGCCCACCGCTCTAAGCTCAGGATCGGCCTCTACTTTGGCCGTGGCAGCTTCGCTGGCTTTGGTATCAGCCCCAGCAGGTTCACTGGCCGCGATCGCATCCGCTTCGGCCTCGATGAAGTCTGCTGCTTCGATTTCAACGGGTTCATCGGCAGCGATCGCCTCTGCCTTAGCCTCAGCAGGTTTAGCTTCATCCACTTCAGACTCTGCTGCAGCGACGGAAGTAGGGACTGAAGCGGGGGCCTGGGGCGCTACCACGCTAACCGGGGTAGTCTTGGCGGGTTTGGCCGTTGCCTTTGTCACGGTCGGGATGTCGCCGGTCAGCATGAGCTGACGAACGATGCCGCCATCTAGGTCGGTTAGCCCTTTGGCTTGGGAAATTTCGACAATTTTTTGGCCCAAAGCTGCGCCAGCTTGGGTAGCTTCTTCTAGCGTACTGTAGGGCTGTTGGGCGAGCCGCTGCACGGCCAGGGTGAGTTCCTTGTTGCCGCGCCGGGTGGAAGGCTGAATGCCACCTGCCACCAGCGCAGCTTTTGCCCCGCGCCGGAGAGCCTGTTGAACCTGGCGATTGCCTGGGGTGGATGTCTGCGTCGATGCCATAGCGTTGTCCTCAGTTACTGCGTTTTGGTGGGCCAGGAATGGCCCAAGGTCACGCTACAGCAGGGCTAGAGGTTTGCCTTGCTGTGTGGAATACATCGGGGAGGGGGATGGAGGGGTGGGCGGGTAGCCGGGTGGAGGGGTAGGGGGGTGGTAGAGGCGATAGAGTGTTAAGCCAAGGGGTTTTTGCTCACAATCAGGAATTCAACATTCAAAGTTCAAAAGGCAAGTAGCAGACGAGATTTATGGGAAAAGTCTTTGGTTGGGTACTTTGTACRGCNTTGRSCMTSSYSGGYTGSYRGMKRSAGSCSRCRGTGCCGNTNGNGNNYASMWKWYGMCKYWSWMKKTRGWSRCGKYRGWKAMCCTNMCYKACNSCWCSSYTYTYAGNTCRMTKCCNYMAACGGCCGCTCGCTACCGACAGGAGGGGCTGGCGTTTCGGCAGCAGGGCGACTTTGAGCGGGCGATCGCAACCCTAAAAATTGCCGCCGCCCTCAACCCCCGTAACCCCGAGGGCCAGGTGCTGCTGGGCTGGACTCAGCACCTGGCCGGGTACTCTGCCCCCGCCATCGACGCGCTGCAAGCCGCCCTCACCTACAACCCCGAGTACGTGCCCGCCCTCAACGCCCTGGGCATTGTTTACCTGGTAGATGGTCAGCTAAATGCGGCGGTGGATACCCACGTTCTGGCGGCCTCCCTCGAACCGGATAACGAAATCGCCCACTACAATCTCAGCCTGGCCTACCAGCGGCTGGGGCAAACCGAGCAGGCGATCGCCGAAGCCATTATCGCCACTGAGCTAGAGCCCAACAACCCTCACCCCTGGGTAGCGCTGGCGCTGGCCCACTGGTCGGCAAAAAACAATGCCGAAGCGATCGCCAACTACCGCCAGGCCCTGGCCCTCGACGGTCGCTACATCAGCCGAGACTATTTAGATCACCTGGGGCAGGCCGGTTTTAGCCCAGAGCAGATTGAAGCAACCGAGACCATTCGGCAGGCAACAGGGCTGTAGAGGTTTGAAGCATCAGGTTTAGAGGTGACGTACAGGCTGAAGTTTAAACCCTAGGCTCTGCGCCCTTGACATTCGCTTAATGCTGCCATGGTAGTGGTACTAAGGCTTGGCCTCTACCTTTAGATAGGCATGTCGCCGGTCACGCTGTGAGACCCTGCTGTTAACAATCCCGGTATTTTGAGACTATGCCCCCTGCAACTCTGCCTGAGCTATCGGCCCAAAACGTGCTCTACGCCCGCGCCCGGCTGGGCGAAGGACCGCTGTGGGACAGCGACCAGCAGGTGCTCTACTGGGTCGACATTCTCAACCACCGCGTCCACGTATTTGAGCCCAGCAGCGGCGATGACTGCCACTGGGACGTGGGCGATGTGGGCAGCGCCATAGCCCTGATGCGGGGCAACCGGCTGCTGGTGGCGATGGGCAACCGCATTGCCAGCCTTGATCTCAGCTCTGGTGCCGTAGAAACCCTGCACACCTTTGAATTTGATGCCCCCGGCACCCGCTTCAACGACGGCAAGTGCGACCCCCAGGGCCGCTTTTGGATCGGCTCGATGAGCCCCGAAAACCCTGGCCACGCCGCCCTCTACCGCTACGACCCCGACGGCTCGGTGCGCACAATGGAAACTAACCTGACGATTTCTAACGGGCTGGGCTGGAGCCCCGACGGCGGCACCTTTTATTTGACCGATTCGCCCCAGCGCAAGATTTTTGCCTATCGGTTTGATGGCGAAACGGGAGAGATCAGCGATTGCACCGTCGCCGTTGACCTGGGCGATGAGCCGGTAGAACCCGACGGTCTCACCATTGACAGCGAGGGCAATATTTGGACAGCCCTATGGGATGGCTGGTGCGTGGCCTGTTTTAGCCCCACAGGCGAGGCCCTAGGCCGGATCAAACTGCCGGTGCAGCGGCCTACCTGTCCTACCTTTGGCGGCCCCGACCTATCGACAATCTACGTCACTACGGCCTCGGTGGGGCTGAGCCAAAAAGAGATTCAGCAGGGGTTTTACTCAGGCGATGTGTTTGCGATCGCGGCCCCGGCACCAGGGCTACCACCCAATCCGTTTGGGCTTGGGTGAGTTTTGTAGACGCGCCACCCACCCCGCTTCACTGCTGAGAGGCCACAGAGCTTGTCAGCCAGCTCAGGCACCCCAGGTGAACGGCGAAATCTGAGGGGCAGGCGTTTGTCTGCACAGTCAGGGTTCCACCCTACTTACATGAATTAATTCGAACCGTTTTTAGACGGGAACGAACGGCTGTTTTCACTAAATACTTCTCACTATTTTACATAGCTAAAACCGGAGATTGTTGCCACTTCAAAAAGCTTCGCAAAAACTCCAAAGGTTCTGTTTTCGTGCGGTTTTTCGCCGTCATTTTATACCTGAGACAGACGCTCAACCCTATGGTGCTTTGCTAATCTACCTCTAGGTAGAGCGCAAACCGATGCGCCAGCTCAGTGAAACCCATTAAATTATTAGCGAGGCAAAATTCCCATGAAAGGGCGAAGTTCCTCTGCCAAAAATATTGGAAATCGAGCAGAACAAACTGCAAAGGATGTTGCCGAAAACCCCTGGATGGAGGGCCTAGCGCGAGCAGGATTTGCGGCTAAAGGGATTGTGTACGCTCTAGTTGGCATCCTGGCAGCCCAAGCGGCCCTTGGGTCGGGCGGTCAAACTACCGATACGCAAGGTGTCTTGCCGACTATCGTCGCCCAGCCCTTTGGTAAGGTGTTGCTTAGCCTGGTGGCGATTGGCTTGTTGGGCTATGCCCTGTGGCGATTTGTGGAGGCGATCGCCGACCCCGAGCACAAGGGGCACGACATCAAGGGACTTCTCCAGCGCTGTAGCTACGCCGGCAACGGACTGATCTACGCCGGTTTAGCCCTGACTGCAGCGCAAATTGCCCTGGGCTCTGGCAGCGCTAGCGATAGCGATGCAGCCTCTCGCGATTGGACCGCGCGACTGCTGGCTCAGCCCTTTGGCCAGTGGCTAGTTGGCACCATTGGTGCCCTCTTTATTGGGCTAGGCGTTTACCAATTTTACAGAGCTTATAAAGCGACCTTCAAGCGGCAGCTCAAGCTCCGCGAAATGAGCAGCACCGAAGAGAAGTGGATCACGCGCACTGGCCGCTTTGGGTTTGCGGCTCGGGGTGTTGTCTTTGCCATCATTGGCTTTTTCTTTATTCAAGCGGCGCGGCAGTCTAACCCTGACCAGGCACTGGGCTTGGGGGGTGCCCTCGGCTCGCTGCAGCAGCAGCCCTACGGCGCATGGGTGCTAGGCGTTGTTGCCCTGGGGCTGCTGGCCTACGGCATTTATTTCGTTGTGCAGGCGCGGTACCGCTACATTGGGGCCAGAGCCAACGCCCAGCGCTAAACGCCCAGGGGGTGACGGTCTGAATCCTAATTCTTCGCGCCGCTAGCGCGACATTTCCACAAAAACAACAGCCGTAGCCGTTCCCATCGACGCCGTGCCCTGAGTAAAGTCGATAGGAACGGCTATTATTTGGGGCAAATCCTAGTTGTCTATCTCCGATTGGTTGAGGGCAAACGGTTGTTTGCCCCTATGGGATAGCCATTTTGAGCTATGTCTTTGAACTTGAACTTGATGTAACCCACCGCCGCCAGTCCCAACCGTAGCGCCTGGGACTGTGCCATTGATGCCCCTTGCGACCCATTCACTTCAGAGAACGAATATAGCCTGCGACATAGGCAATGCCCTGGTAGCCAGCCTTACCATGACAACCACAGTCCACAACTTTGGTTAAAACCTATGTCGTCCTCCGCAAACCGCGAGCTAACTCAACCTACCCTCGTCGATCGCACCTTCCGCGATCGCGAGGGCAACATTGTCATTGGTCAAATGCCCAACCTGCCAATTCTGGTGGCGGTGGGGGCAACCATTTTGCAGGCCGTTCTCCCCAGCGGCAATTTGCAGGTGGTAACCGCGCTGGTTGCCTTTGGCACCTGGTATACCTGGGCCTGGCAAGAACTGTTTGCCGGAGTCAACTACTTCCGGCGATCGCTGGGGTTGCTGACCCTGGTAGGTCTTATTACCCTCACCCTCAATTTGATCAGTCGTTACTAGGAGCTGTCATTCAAGTAGCTGCTAAACGCCCAAAATCAAGGTTTACAGCCCCTAGCCCATTCTTGGGGTCGGGCGTGGCAAGGCTTGCGATATCGGGCTTTTGGCCGCAATTGATGACACACCCTAGGAGGCTCTACGACCCGGCTGGCTCCTGCTGTTGCTGACGCACCAGCTCAACGCCCCGCGAGGTGCCCAGCCGGGTAGCTCCTGCCTGCACCAGCGCCACCGCCTGGGCGGCTGTACCAATGCCGCCCGAGGCTTTGATGCCCACCCGCCCCTGGGTAATCTCCCAAAGCTGGCGCACCACCTCGACGGTAGCTCCTCCCTGCCAGCCGGTGCTGGTTTTGAGAAAGGCCGCCCCCGCGTCCATACAGACTTCGGCAGCCAAGATGATTTCTGACGGGCTGAGCACGGCGGTTTCGAGAATCGCTTTGACTAGCAGCCCGGTCTCTTCACAGATGGTGGCAATCTCTCGGTGGATTGCCTCGGTTTTGCCTTCCTTGAGCCAGCCCAAATTGATCACCACGTCCAATTCGTCAGCTCCCCGCTCGGCGGCCTCCTGGGCTTCGTAAAGCTTGGTAGCCGAGGTGGTCGCCCCGGTGGGAAAACCAATCACCGTACAGACTTTAACCCTGCTGTTGTGCAGCAGATCGACTGCCTGAGCCACGTGGCAGGGCGCAATGCACACAGCCGCAAACCCGTAGCGATCGCCCTCAGCACACCACTGGGCCACTTGTTCTGCTGTCGCCACTGGATTCAGCAACGAGTGATCAATTAAAGGAGCCAGATCAATGCCATCTTCGGTTGCAGGTAGTCGGGCCATGTCTTACTGCCTCTAGGTGCCAAGATTATGTTGCCAGAAATTCAGGCCCGCTTCGGCGGTGCATTGGCAAGTTTGGAGCGCCTGGCAGCGCAGTTTTGCTCATTCACCGCACTGCACCAAAGCTGTAGCTCGCTAGCTCACTATGGCACCCAGCGGCTCACCATACCGAAAGTTACTTAGCTCACCCTGCGGTTGCCCTGCCAAGTTGAAGAAATGTATCGCAAGGATGCGTAGATCCACGAGGATTTTAGCCGAGCCGTTCAGCTACTTGCTTTAAACAACTTAAAGAAGCCCGTTATTGGCCTCATTCTGGCGAGTGAATGCGACTTAACCAAGCCTTAATTTAGAGCGCTTAAGCCTGAGAAAAAGCCACGCTTATTCATAAACATATTCCTGTCTTACTGCGATCCCGAAATAAACAATTGAAGGGTTGCTAAAGTGCGATCGCTCTAATGTAACTTTAGCATTCGTCAGCCCGACATTAGCACGGTTAATATTGTTTAACTAGTTTACATTACTTCACCTCAACAAGAGTGCTTTGGGTAGTTTCTTAAGAAATAAGCTGCTCCCTGTTTTAATGCACAACCGCCAAACCTGTCATCAAACGATAAAGACTACCATTTTTGACCGTAATAGCAGCAAAAACTGCTATTGCCGAAACTTTAGGTGTTACTTCGATGTTGACCCCTAGGGCTCAAAAGCTAAAACAAGGATGTTGATTCGAAATCGTTTTTGCAGGATTAGTTAAATGAGTCTTGAGCCAACCGAATTCATGTCGAAGATGGTGTCGCGTACTGGCCTCAGCGCAGACGATCAGAAAACACTTCAGACAAACGCCAATTGGGGTTTAGAAATCGCGCCTGAAATGGCCAACTATTTCTATGACTACATGGGCCGCGATGCCGAAATGAGCGCCATTCTAAATGAGTCTGAAGGCCGTATTCACAGACTGCGCGAAACCTTTGTGGCCTGGTTTCACGAAATGTTTACCGGCATGGATAACTGGGGCACTGACTACGCCGATCGGCGCTGGCGAATTGGCCTCATCCACGTTCGCATTGGTATTGGCCCTCAGCACGTCGTACCGGCGATGGCTGTAGTCGTCCATGAGGCCGGCAAGCGCGCCCAGGTCGACGGCAAAGACCAGCAGCTGTGCGATGCCCTTAGCAAAATTTGCATGGTTGACCTGGCTTTTATCGAGCAGGCCTACATCGAAGTATCGTCAGCGGCGGTACTGAAAGAAACAGGCTGGTCTGAAGGTCTCTTTAGACGGCTTGTAGCAACTGGCGCAGCAACGATGTAGCGGTCGCCAACTCAACTTTTAACTGACTGAATGTCCCTGTCTTTTTTCCTCAAACTTTTTCCTTAACCCGAGAGACTCACCATGGCGATTAGCACAGAAAAACTAACCCACATTCTTCAGAGCTTTGTTACGTCTACCACCGATATTCAAGGGGCTGCGGTAGTCACCCCCGACGGTCTGCCCCTGGCCGCCAGCCTGCCCGGCAGTATGGATGAAGAACGGGTTTCAGCCATGTCGGCGGCTATGCTTTCGCTGGGCGATCGCATTGGTAGCGAACTGGCTCGCGGCGGCATCGATCGCATCTACGTAGAAGGCGATAAAGGCTATGGCATTCTGACCAGCTGCGGCGAAGATGCCGTGTTTCTGGTTCTGGCCGACAAGGCAGCAAAACAGGGCCTGCTGCTGCTCGAAATTAAGCGCACCCTGAGCGAGCTTAAAGCCGTTTTGATGTAGCCCTTTGCCGGTAGCGGAGTGGGTTGCCCCCCCCGGTTTAGCAGTTTGCTCCGCCCTCTCTTTATTCCTTCGTTGCCGCCTCCAGCCATGGAAATTATGCGTTTAGTGGTCACTGGCCCCGTGGGGGCCGGTAAATCGACCTTCATTCGGTCAGTGAGCGAGATTGAGGTGGTCGACACCGATCGCCGCGCCACCGACGAGGCCCTGCTGATCAAAAAGCGCACCACCGTAGCCTTTGACTTTGGCCGCCTGCAGTTTGGCCCCGATATGGCCCTGCACCTCTACGGCACCCCCGGCCAGTCGCGCTTCGACTTCATGTGGGACATTCTGATTCAAAAGGCCCACGCCTACATTTTGCTGGTGGCAGCCCATCGGCCCCACGAGTTTCGCGAGGCCCGCCGGATCATGATGTTCATGCAGCAGCGATCGCCCGTGCCTATGATCATCGGCCTCACCCACACCGACTGCCCCAACGCCTGGGATGCCGCCAACATTGCCCTGGCTCTGGGCTACCCCAACCCCAACCGCCGTCCGCCGCTGGTGACGGTCAACGCCAACGAAACGGCGTCAGTAGCCCAGGCGGTAATTGCCCTAGTGCAGCACACCTGGTCGGGCAGTCTGGCCACCACCTAGCCACCCGTTGCCCAACCGCCCGCTGAAAATCTCGCCATTTTGTGCGGGATTTACGGAGGCAGTGTTGAAGCTACCGAGACCACGCGCGTAGCCACCCACGTCCAGTCCGACGCAGCGTTGGCAGAGCCTGGCCTTTGGTCAATCGCCCCCCTCCCATCGTCCATTCCCTCTCTCTGCTTACCGAAAAGGAACAGCACCATGACTGTTACCGGATACCTAGCCGATTTCTCCCTGCCCGAACTGTTTCAGCTGCTGGAACAGGGCAACAAAACTGGGTTACTCACCATCTGCACCCTGACCGACACCCTTACGGCTGAACGCTTTAACCACCATATCTGGTTTAGCCAAGGGCAAATTGTCGCCGCTGGCAATGCCCTCGACCAGCGGGGGCTCATGCGGCTGATTGCCCAGCGCGGCTGGATGGGCGACAACGCCGTCTCCCGCTTGGCCCAGACCTGCCAGATCAACACTCCCCTAGGGCTGTGCCTCAAAAACCAGGGGGTGCTGACCGCTGAACAGCTCAAACTGCTGTTTTATACCCAGGTCATGCGCCAGGTGTGCGCCCTGTTTGCCCTGCCCGACGGCTGGTTTCAGTTTGACCCCAAAGCACCCACCCCACGGGCCGAAATGACCGGGCTAATTGCCACGGCCACCGATGTTACCCTGGCGGGGCTGCGGGCGCTCAAAGACTGGAACGCCCTGGCGGAGAAACTACCGGATCCTTCTTCGGCCTTAGTCAGCACCGTCGAGGGGAAGCCCAGCCTGCGCCTCAACCCCAACGAGTGGCAGGTGTGGGAGTTTACCAACGGCACCATGGCGCTGGCCGACGTGGCCAAACAGCTCAACCTGCCCGTGGCCAAGGCTCAGCAAATCGCCTTTCGCCTAATTGTCACGGGCCTGGCCGAAGAAATGCCGCTGATGGCCACACCACCAACTTCGTCAGCTAACCTGATCGACCCCGAAAGTCTCGAACTCGGTGTTGCCAGCACAACTAGCAGTGGAGCCGCTCCGGTAAGCAACTCGTTTTTGCAAAATCTAGTCGGTTTTCTCAAAGGCAAGGTGTAGCCATGACCCACGGCACATTGCGACTACTGCAAGGCTTTTTGGGCCTGCTTAAGCTGGCCGATCTGGTCACCAGCCTGCCCGGCCTCGCCCTCACGCTGTGGCTCTGGCTCTACCTCACCCTACCCTACGACACCGCCCTAACCCTCTGGCTCATCGCCCTGGTGCCCTTCGTAGCCTACACCAGCACCGAAACCCAAAACTGATCCCTCCCACCCATCTATCCTCCTAACCATCCACCCCCCGACTTCCCCACTTCCCATGAACTCCACCACCCTTCAAACCTTCACCTGGGATGACTCCCTCAGCACAGGCGTACCGATGATCGACGCCCACCACAAAGAGCTAATTGCCGCTGTGAATGACTTGGGATTGGCGATCGCTCACCACAAAGGCGCTACCGCCATCAAAAAGCTGTTTGCCTTTCTCAAGTTCTACGCCGAGTGGCACTTCGAGCACGAAGAAGCCTGCGCCGCCAAGCACCAGTGCCCGATCGCCGAGGTCAACCAGCAGGCCCACGCCCAGTTTATTGAAACCTTTGGCAACCTGCACGAGCAGTACAAAGCCAGCGACGCCAGCGAGGCCGTAGCCCTAGAGATCTACCAAAAACTGGTGGCCTGGCTAACCAGCCACATTCTCAAAATCGACACCCACATCGGCCGCTGCATTCGCAGTTCAGCATCTGTGTAGAGGCAAACGCCGTTTGGTACCAACCCAAGGGCTAATTAGCAAAATTCAGCCCCATACCCACAGTCGATTTTCCTATCTAGAAGCATCCTTAGAGCCAGCGCCGTTGGTCAGACGCTCGCTCTCGCTGAACTGGGTTTGATCAAACATATGCAATGTGCGAATCGGGTAGGGAATGGAAATACCCGCCTCGTCGCAGGCCGCCTTTAGCGCCATCGACACCTGAGACTTAACCCGTCGCACCTCGGCAATCTGCGGCGTTGTCCAGTAGCGCACCTTAAAATCAATCGAGCTTTCGCCAAAACCCACCACGTCTACTTCCGGCGCTGGGTCGCTCAGCACGCCATCGGCGCGGCCAATAACCTCCAAAAAGGTCTGCTTGGCCAGCGGTAGGGGCGTAGTGTAATCGACCCCGATATCCAAGTCGGTGCGACGGCTGCGATAGGCTGTCAGCACCCGCACCGGGTTGGTAAACACCATCGCATTGGGAATTTCCACCATTTCTCCGGTGTAGGTGCGCAGCTGGGTTGAGCGAATTTTAATCGACTCTACCGTACCTTCGTAGTCGCACATCATCACCTGATCACCCAGGCGAAAGGGTTCTTCCACCAGCAGCAAAATGCCCGCCAAAAAGTTTTTAAAGATGTCTTGAAAGGCAAAACCAATCGCCACCGAGCCAAGCCCCAGCAGCCCAATGATGTCGCCCAAGCGTAGGTCAGGAAACGCCACCACCGCCGCAATAATGAAGCCCAAAGCCCATGTGCCGATGCGAGTCACCTGCACCGCCAGCAGTTGCAGCGATCGGCTGGGCAGCAGGCGCTGGGTCATTTTGCGTACCACCCGCTGGGCTACCTTAGCGGCATAGCCGGTCAGCAGCACTATCACCAAACCTATCAGCAACCCCGGCAAGAGCTGAATAAACTGCCCCACCAAATCAAGCAGGCTGGTCTGAACGCGCTCAAGCAGGGGATTCATGGTGTTAGATCAAATCTGTTACAACAAACCTCTCGCAGGGTAGCACCGACCAGCGCGATCGGCATCAGACCCAGAGGGCTTGACCATTGTTAGGGAAATAGCCTTGGTTAAACAAGGCAGGGTAATATCCCACACCCAACGAAGCATGCCCCGTGGACTACAGTGAGCATCCCAAAAACGTTTCATACCCGCGCTTGAACTGACTTTTGCCGTCGCCCTCTACAATGCTGCCGTGGGCCACAATCACTCGCTCAAAATCCCAGCGCAAGACCTGCTCAACCGAGGCCTTGACCTTGGCTTTCTCTGTCGTTGCCACACGCTCTAGCAGCGATGGGCTCAGGCTTTTGTAGCCGCCACCAATTTTAGTCACCAGCTGCGTCAGCCACGGAAAGCTTTCGTCGAAGCAAAAGGCCGTATCCGTCAAAATCAGCGTGCGGCTAGCGATATGCAAGAATACCCATTCCTCAAGCGGATCAGGGCCGCTAGGGGCAAGGGTTTTAAAGCCGTCGAAGAACAGGTACTCCAGGCCAGGCCAGGGGGGTTCTGGGCTGTCGGCGTTGGCGAAGCCTTGCCTGTGGCAAATCGCCCGATCGATCGCTAACTCTGGCTTTTTTGCCCTTAGCCCCGCCGTCGCCCAAAACGTCGCCGCCGGGTACACCGCTTTGAACTCAGCCGCGAACAGATAGTGATACAGGTTGGGAGCAATGATGTGCGCAACCGTCCCCAGCTCATTCAGCTCGCTCACCAACCCATCACTCACCTGAATTGGCGAAATCACCACCAGCTCATTGCCCGCCAGTCGCACTACCGTCATGCGGGTGCCAATGCCCAGGCCAAAGTAGCGAAAAGGCTGCTCGACCACCCAAAGATCTCGATCAACTGCTTTAAGCATCATTCCACCTCACCCATCTACCCATCCACCCATCCACTCCCTACGGCAGCCAGGGATATTGCCGAAAATCGGGCTCCCGCTTCTCCAAAAACGCCTGTTTGCCCTCGGCTCCTTCTTCGGTCATGTAGTAGAGCAGAGTAGCGTTGCCCGCCAGTTCTTGCAGCCCCGCCTGGCCGTCGCAGTCGGCGTTAAAGGCGGCCTTGAGACAGCGAATGGCGATCGGGCTTTTTTGCAGAATTTCCTGGGCCCACTGCACCCCCTCGGCTTCCAGCTGCTCCACGGGCACCACGCAGTTCACCAGGCCCATATCGAGCGCCTCCTGGGCGCTGTACTGGCGGCACAGGTACCAAATTTCGCGGGCTTTCTTTTGGCCGACAATGCGAGCCAGGTAGCTGGCCCCAAAGCCGCCGTCAAAGCTGCCCACCTTGGGGCCAGTTTGGCCAAAAATGGCGTTGTCAGCAGCAATGGTGAGGTCACACACCACATGCAGCACGTGGCCACCCCCGATCGCGTAGCCCGCCACCAGCGCAATCACTACCTTAGGCATCGAGCGAATCAGCCGCTGCAAGTCGAGCACGTTGAGCCGGGGCACGCCGCCCTCATCCACGTAGCCGCCGTGGCCGCGCACGCTCTGGTCGCCGCCCGAGCAAAAGGCGTACTTGCCGTCGGTGTGGGGGCCTGCCCCGGTCAGCAGCACCACGCCGATACGGCTGTCCTCGCGGGCGTTGGAGAAGGCTTCGTACAGCTCAACAATGGTTTTGGGGCGAAAGGCGTTGCGCTTGTGGGGCCGATTGATGGTGATTTTGGCGATGCCATCGGCCTTTTGGTAAATGATGTCTTCGTAGGGCTTTACGTCTTGCCAGTCAACCTGCATGGGGAGATCGTCCAGTTAACACAGGCTTCTAGCGTCTCACACTGGGGAAACCTCAAACCATATTCACCGCATCCGAGACGATCCTAGAGTTTGCTGCCCACCCATAGACTAAGCACCGACCCTATCAGCCATGGCATGATTAGAGGAGTGGTTCAAGTTGTGCCATCGCTCTACAAATTTGCCAATTTCCCTTCTCGCGCGAGGTGATTTCATGGACGGTGTGCAGTTTTTGATCAATGAAAAAGGAGAGAAAACCGCCGTCCTGCTAGATCTTGAGCAATGGGGAGATCTTTGGGAAGACTTTTACGATATTCTTGTCACGCGATCGCGGGCAGAGGAAGAAACCGTTAGTTGGAGCGATCTCACAGCTGAGCTCGAACAGGAAGCTTCACCCGATGGCACCGTATGAGGTTCAGTTTAGAGCCTCAGCTGCCAAGGAGTTTCGTAAGCTCACCTTAGACATTAGAGGCCGCCTTCAAAAAGCTATTGATGGGCTCAAAACTGAACCTCGACCTGCTGCCACGAAGAAATTGGCAGGCGAAGCCAGCCTTTACCGCATCCGCGTGGGCGACTACCGTGTCATCTATGAAATTGATGACACCAATCAACTCATCGTTGTCACTCGGGTTAGACACCGTCGCGATGTTTATCAGTAAACCAACTTCGGCATGAAGTCAGACCCTCGTTGCGTTTCCTAACTCTCCTACATCTGCTTTAGATGGTGAAGGCTAAAGAGCTGATGCTTATCGGTCCAAACCTGAACAGGCTGAAATCCGGCCTCCATTGCCAGCAGCTGAAACTCATTGACGGTGTATTTGTAGGAGTGCTCGGTGCGCAGGGTTTCGCCCGCTTTGAACGAAATCTCTGCATCGCCCAGACGAACGGTTTGATCACAGAGGCTTGCGATCGCCATCTCAATTCGCCCGGCTTTCTCGTTGTAGTGGGCTCGATACTCAAACTGGGTCAGGTCAAAGTTGGCCCCTAGTTCGCGGTTGATGCGTGTCAGCACGTTGAGGGCAAAGGCAGCAGAAACTCCTTGGGCATCGTCGTAGGCCGGTTCTAGAATGGCGGCGGATTTCTTCAGGTCTACCCCAACAATTAGATCGCCCAGCACTGCTACAGTTTTGAGAAAAGCGATTACCTCTGCCGGTTCCAGGTTGCCAATTGAGGAGCCGGGGAAAAAGCCGATGGTGGGGCGATCGCGCAGTTCAGGGATCGTGGCAAGGGGCAACGGTTGGGTGTAGTCGGCGCAGACGGCGATCGCATCCAATCCCTCAAAATCAGCCATTAGCGCCGCACAGGCCTCCTGCAGGTGCTGGCGCGAAATGTCGACCCCCACGTAGGTTTGCACCTGGGGGGCCGCATGCAGCAAAATGCGAATTTTCTGGCTGCTGCCGCTGCCCAGTTCCACCAGGGCGCGGCGATCGAGAGCCACAGCAATTTCTTTGGCATGGGCGTGCAGAATCGCCATCTCGGTGCGGGTCAGGTAATACTCCGGCAGCTCACAGATGGCATCGAATAGCTCAGATCCTCGCTTGTCGTAGAGAAATTTAGGAGAAATCGTCTTTTGGCTCTGGCTCAGCCCCCGCAGCACCGCGCTACGAAAATCTTCTACCGGCGGGTGAAAGTCGTACAGCTTAACGGCGGGCTGCTGGGTCTGAAAGCGGGGGCTAGCAGTCATAGGAAATTCCTTGAGTTCGATAGTCGTAGAATTCGGCAGCCGATAGCGGCAGGCGTGAAGAGCGGCAGGTTTAAGGAGCATGGCGCAGCAAGCCAAGTGCTTCCCCAGCCCGTCATTAAAAGGGACTCGCCAAGGGGCAGAACAGCCGAGCCCCCGACTGACTCCCTCTCCCAGGGAAAGAGGGCCAGAGACAGCGCAACGAGGTCTGGGTCACCGCGCTAGCCGAATGCCGCTAAACTGCCAGCGAGCGCTGGGCGGGAAAAAGTTGCGATAGCTGGGGCGAATGTGCCCAGGCGGCGTTACGCAGGAGCCGCCTCGCAGCACCATTTGGTTGCACATAAATTTGCCGTTGTATTCTCCCACCGCGCCAGGGGCGGGGCGAAAGCCGGGGTAGGGTAGGTAGGCGCTCTGGGTCCATTCCCAAACATCACCGTAGAGCTGCTGAAGCTTGGGCGTGCCATCGGCGGGTTGGGGGTGCAGGTGGTCGGCGGCGAGGAGGTTACCCCCGCTAGAGGCATAGGCGGCGGCTACTTCCCACTCGGCCTCGGTGGGAAGACGGCAGCCGCGCCAGGTGGCAAAAGCATCGGCCTCGAAGTAGCTGAGATGGCACACGGGCTCCATCAAGTTCACTGGCTGTAAGCCGCCTAGAGTAAAAATCCACCACTGGCCGTCGCGCTGCTCCCAGTAGAGAGGGGCCTGCCAGCCTTCGCTCTGCACCATGGCCCAGCCCTCGGCGAGCCAGTGGGCGGCGGTTTGGTAGCCCTGGTCAGCCATAAACTCCAGGTATTCACCGTTGGTAATCAGGCGGTTGGCCAAGGCAAAATCTTGCAGGTAAACCAGGTGAGCAGGGCCTTCGTTATCAAAGGCAAAGCCCTGGGCTTGGTGGCCAATGGTGTGCAGCCCGCCAGCAAAGTCTACAAACTCCAGCGGTGTGGGGCAGGCGCATTCGACCACGGCGACATCCTGGCGGTAGGCGGGGCGCAGGGGGTTTATGGCCAGGTTGTACTTGAGGTCGGTGAGCAGCAGTTCCTGGTGCTGCTGCTCGTGGTGCAGACCCAGGTTGACCAGTTCCCCAACGGCAGGATGATAACTGAGCTGCTGCAAAAGCGTTGCCATTGCCCCATCGACGTGGGCCCGGTACTGGTAGACCTCGGCCACTGTAGGCCGCGACAGCAACCCGCGATCGGGGCGAGGATGGCGATCGCCCACTGCCTCATAGTAGGAATTAAACAAATACCCAAAGCCCGGATGAAACTCCAGGTAGCCCGGCAGATAAGGGCGCAGCAGAAAGGTCTCAAAGAACCAGGAAGTGTGGGCCAAATGCCACTTGGGGGGGCTAACATCGGCCATTGCCTGCACCCCGTAGTCTTCAGTTTCGAGGGGCTGACAGAGCGTCTCACTGAGGCTGCGCACAGCCCGGTACTGAGTAATCAGGTCGTGGTTAGCTAAATTGGCCGCTGAGGACGGGGCAACGGGGGAAGAAAGCGTCATTTATTGGAGCTTTTGAGGACATTGCTGGCAATTGTGGCAGACATAGACCCATCGCTAGATGATGATTGCCTTAAATTGCCTAAGACCTTTCTGAGAAAGTTCTTCGCCCTAGCTTGACCCCTCCCTTGGGCACTGACATCTATCCACAGAACAGCATTTCAGCTGAGATGATGGGGGCAAAACCTCTCCACAGCTAGTACGGTTCTACCTACCCAGCCACAAAAGGGAGCCTGTTACCTTAGTTACATAGGTTTCAGGAATGGCTGCACTCCCCTATGTAGAAGCAAACAGCGATGTAGACAACAAATAGTAGCCTTCTACATCTGATAGGGAATACTAACCACATCCAGCTCAATCTGATAAACCCAGGCCGCACTTACTGCCAGCCAAGCGAGGTATCCACCGTGAGCAATTCTTCCAACAAAGCCCAAGACCTTTTTAACGGCTTTAAAAACGCTGATCAGGTCAACTCTCTCATGCAGTACGTTCACAGCATGAGTCCAGAGACTGTCTCTCAACTCTCTAGCCCAGCCTCTACCGAGGTGCAGCAGATGATGGAGCACAACATCATTGGGCTGCTGGGCGGGCTGCCCTCTCAGCACTTTGACGTTGAAATTACCACCAACCGCGAAAGCCTGGGCCGCCTGCTAGCCTCTGCTATGATGAGCGGGTATTTTCTGCGCGGTGCCGAGCAGCGGATGGCCTTCGAGCACTCGCTGCTGTCGGCAGAGTCATCCTTTGAGGCTGAGTGAGCGATCGTCCAAGACTAACCCAGGGGGAAGCCTCTCCCCCCGTTTCCTCCTCAGGCCGTCGCCGTGATACCGCACGCGATGCTGAAGGATTCTACACAACGAGCACAACGAGTAAAGCGAGGGTTCTCAACCAGCCCCGACTTTCCCCCAATCCGGCCCAGGCGCATTTGCCCTGGCCGGATTTTCCTGTGGGGGCGCTGCGAGGGGCACTGCTGGCCTGGTATGGCGACTGGGGCCGCACCCTGCCCTGGCGCAATATCGACAACCCCTACGCCATTTGGGTGTCGGAGATGATGCTGCAGCAGACCCAGGTCAAAACGGTGCTGCCCTACTACCAGCGCTGGCTAGAGCAGTTCCCAACGGTGGAGACCCTGGCGGCCGCCGACCAGCAAACGGTGCTCAAAGCCTGGGAAGGACTGGGCTACTACGCCCGCGCCCGCAACCTGCACCGGGCGGCCCAGCAAATTGTGGCCGACCACAACAGCGAAATTCCAAGGGATTTTGACACCATTACCGCCCTGCCCGGCATTGGCAAAACCACCGCCGGGGGCATTCTTAGCTCGGCCTTTAACCTGCCCCACGCCATTCTTGACGGCAACGTGAAGCGGGTGCTGGCCCGGCTGGTGGCGCTGCCGGTGCCCCCAGCCCGTGCCCTCAACGACCTGTGGCGGCTGTCTGAGTACGTGCTCGACCCCGATCGCCCCCGCGACTTTAACCAGGCGCTAATGGATTTGGGGGCGACGCTCTGTACGCGGCGCAACCCGGCATGCGATCGCTGCCCCTGGCAGGCCCACTGCCAGGCCTATAATCGCAATATTCAATCGGAGTTGCCCATGTCAGAACCCAAAGGGCCCCTGCCCCACAAGCAAATCGGCGTCGCCGTGATCTGGAACGACCAGCAGCAAATTTTGATCGATCGCCGCAAGCAAACCGGTCTACTGGGCGGCCTGTGGGAGTTTCCCGGTGGCAAAATCGAGCCGGGCGAAACGATTGAGGACTGTATTGCCCGAGAAATTCAAGAAGAGCTGGGGATTGAAATTGCGGTGGGCGATCGCCTCTGCACCGTCACCCACGCCTACTCGCACTTCAAAGTCACCCTCAATGTGCACCACTGCACCCATCTGAGCGGCGAGCCGCAGCCGATCGAGTGCGACGAGGTGCGCTGGGTGAGCCTGGATGCGATCGAGGAATACCCCTTCCCCAAGGCCAACATCCACATCATTGACGCTCTGCGAGCCCACGTGGCGGGCCAAGCGCCCGTAGATGTGGTCGAAGTCGCGCCTGCAACGTAAATAAACCGCCATATTTTACAGACATCGCTCCTGCTCTCGGTTTTGATAGAAAGGACTGTTTGGAGCGCTGCGGCTATGGGTACTGGCAACCGGAGACTGGGGTGGAACGAGTGGGCTGGCTGGTCGAGGATTCTTCCTGTGAGCCGAAGGTTAACCTTGGGTTTAATTGGCTCAACTCTGGCCGTGAGCACCATACCACCACTGGCTACCCACGCCGCCGCAACCGAAAGCTGGCGGCACTTGCCCCACAACACCGCCCTGGTGCTGCTGCTCGACACCACCCCTGACACCTGGGGGCAACTCAGCCAGTACCAACTCTTTAAGCTGCTGGCTGAAGAACAGGGACTGACCCCGACCCTGCCGGGGCTGCCCTACCTGCCCTACGGAATTGACTTTGCCAGCGAGGTGGCCCCCTGGATAGGCGATACGGCTGCGGTGGCGCTGCTGCCAGTGCCGCCTGGGGAGACTGCGACCATTGCCGATGCCTCGATTATGGTGGCCCCGATCGCTAACACTGAGGCCTTTGCCGCCTTTCGCGACACTTTTTTTGAGCTGCAGGGGAATGCCCCTGAGATCACCGCCGCTTTGGGCACCGAAATTTATTTTTGGCCCGGCCCCGAGGTTGACGACTGGTCTGAGCCAGCCAGTCCTGAAACCTGTGCTTCTACTGAAACTGAAGCCGACCTCTGCGATGGGGAATCTGACAACTGGGAGTCAGAGTTGGATCTAGAAGCCCTCGATAACCCCACCCCTGATACCGGAGAGGCCGAATTTTCGCCCCTTAAGGCTCACCCCGAGCCAGCACAAATTCTGCGCTTTAACCAGGCCGTGGGGCTCCCCCTTACCGTCAAACCCTTCCACGAGGAGGAGGAGTTTGAGGTCGAGGTGCCGGTGCCCCTGCCTGAGTTTGGGCCTAGCGGTCTGGCCGTAGCCTTTTTGCCCGACGCCCTGATTACAGCAGAAAACCCCGCCGCCATTGAGCAATACCTGCGCCTGCGCCAGAGCGAAGCCCAAAACTCCCTCGCCGATAGCCGAGAATTTCAGCGCACCCTGAGCAATCGGCAGCGCACCCAGGCGCTCTTTGCCGTCTACGGCAACGCTCTGGAGCTGCTAAACTACGACCTCTCGGAGACGGCACTACCCGCCGCCGAGCTGCCGCTGCCGCTCCCTCCGGCCAGCCTGGATGACGATACGCTGCAAACCCTGCGATCGCTCAATTTCGGCGGCACCCTGGAGGCGCTGGTGTACCCTGCGGCGACCGGCACGCAGTTTCGGGGCCGCTATTACTACGATGCGGTGCCCTTTACCTTTGGCCTCACCCCCGCAGTGGCCAACGCCAACAGTCCCCTGGAACTGCTGCCCGCCTCGACCTTTGTAGTCATGAGCGGTCGCAATATCACGGGCTTTTGGCGCACTGTGACCAGTATTTTAGATCGGGCCAGCGACTTTACTCGCGACGGGTTAGCCACGGTGCGCGCTGGGTTCACCCTCTTCACCGGGCTCGATCTCGACGACGATGTCTTCGGCTGGATGGACGGGGAATATGCGATCGCCGCTTTTCCCACCCAGGGCGGCCCCCTGCGGTACGTCGGGCTGGGGCTGCTGCTGCAAACCAGCGATCGCCCCACCGCCGAGCGCACCCTCGCCGCAGTGGATGACCTGCTGCCCAGCGTTGGCCTGGCCGTCAATTCTAGAACCGTCAACCGGCAGCCCGCCACCAGTTGGGAGCTATTTTCTAGCTTGAATAGCGACTACCTGCCTAACCTCAGCGTGGGCAGCCACGGCTGGGTCACCGACGATACCCTGGCCATCACCTCCGGGGCAATACCGATGGCCAGCGTTTTGGCCCCCTCGCCCCACGATCCTTTGGCCGACTTTTTCTTGTTTGACCAGGCTACGGCGGCGTTTCCCACCCCCAACAACGGCTACTTTTATCTCAACGTGGGCGCTACCCTGGCCCTGGCCTACCAGGTGTTTGACCTCCACGGCGACCCCAGCTTTGATTTTGCCAAACCCTACCTCGGCAGCGTGCGCAGCCTCAGTGCCACCACCGCCCAAACCCCTAACTACATAGAGTTTCAGGGGCAGCTAGGTCTGGCCCCCAGCCGCGATTAAGCCGCCGCAATTTGGTCGTCAAGCCTACGCATACCGCTGCTTGACGGGCTGGGGCAGCTCAAGGGCGCTGGCGGCAACCTCCGCTGCAACGACTTCGGGCTGATAGCTGCGAATAAAGGCCTCAAACTGGGCCATCAAAGCCGGGTCGCGCCAGCCCCGCTCCACCTCCTGCCACATAATGCCCAGCGACTCTGCGAGGGAGAAAGCGGGCTTGTAGGGGCGATCGTGGGTGAGGGCATCAAAAATATCGATCAGCTGAAAGATCTGTGCCAGTCGGGGAATTGCCGCCCCAGCCAGCCCGTCGGGATAGCCGCTGCCGTTCCAGCGCTCATGGTGGTGGCGAATGATCGGCAGCACCCCCTGCATGGTGCGCAGCGGTTGACAGATGCTTTCGCCAATGGCGACGTGCTGCTCCATGACCCCCCGTTCGGCCTCGGTGAGGGGACCAGTTTTAAGCAGTACCGCGTCGGGAATACCCACTTTGCCGATGTCGTGCAGGTAGCCCGCCCAGGCCAGATCGCGAATGTGAGCCGGGGAGAGGCCCAGGTATTCGCCAAAGCTGCGGGCCAGAATGACCAGGCGATCGCAGTGGTCGCCGGTATTGGGGTCACGGCTCTCGATCGTACGGGCAATGGAGAACAACACCTTCTCGGCGTGGTCGAGGTCCTCGTTGAGCCGCTTTTGGTGAATCAATGACTTGACCCTGGCTGAAAGCTCCAGCTGGTCGAAGGGCTTGGTGAGAAAGTCGTCGCCACCTGCTTCAATGCCGCGCAGGCGGGCCTCGCGATCGCCCAGCGCGGTCACAAACACCACCGGAATCAGCCGTGTGTTTTCGTTTTCCTTGAGCTGACGGCACACCTCAAAGCCATCGAGGCCGGGCATCATCACATCCAGCAAAATTAGGTCGGGCTGGTGCTGAAAAATGCGGCTAAGGGCATTTTGGCCACAGTGGGCCTGCTCTACCTGGTAGCCCTCCACCGCCAGCAGCGCTACGGCGGCCATACGGCTGGGGGCGTGGTCGTCAACCACAAGCACACGGGGCGGCAAAGAAGTTTGGTAAAGCACAGCAACAACCTGAGGGTGGCAACAACCGGGCACAAGATGCACAAGGTGTAGATCTCTAGCCTATCGAGCAGGGGGGACTTTTTGGTGCAGGGGCAGCCACCGCTTGCGCCAGCGCGACGTTGGTACTAGGTCTGAAACAGCTTGTTCTTGCTGGCGGCGGTGATGAATGGCAGCGGCACTGTCCCTGAGAGTTAGATCGCGGTAGGGCACCGCCGCCCGAGTTAGCAAATGCTCCTGCTCTTGCTGCGACAGCGGGGCTAGCCCCACGGAACCTATTTGAGCAAGAGTACCCGGCCAGCGACGACCCGCAGCATTCACCGGGCCAACCGACAGCCCGGCGAGCCGAAACGCCGTTCGCACCGCCGCCGCACAGGAGTAGGTAACCAGTTTTCCCTTGGGGTGCAGGCAGGCCGCTAGCCGCTGGATAAATTCTACTGTCCACAGTTCGGGGCAGTGGGGCGGCGAAAAGGGGTCAAAGAAAATGACATCAGCCTGAAAGTTTAGCGTTTCTACGGCCTGAATGCGCTGCCGAGCATCACCCCAGAGCAGAGTGGCCTCAAGCCAGGGGCGCTGGGCCCGTCCGGTACTAGCCAGATCCTGCAGACAGGCTTGCACCGGGGCGGGCCAGCCGCTAATTAATCCGCTGTCTACCGCCTGACGAGGCACGCGGGGGTCTAGCTCCAGCGCCACCAGCCGCACTTGGCAGGCCGGGTTGACCCGCAGAATAGTGTCTAGGGCCGCCGCCGTGTTGTAGCCCAGGCCGTAACACACGTCCAGCAGAGCCAGGGTGGGTGCCTGGGCCAAACTGGCCAGGCCAGTAGCCTCGACGTAGGTGGCGTAGGCTTCGGTGTAGGCCCCCTGGCGGCTGTGAAACCACTCGCCAAAGTCCTCCGAAAACAACGTCATTGACCCATCGGCGGTGGGTTCTAAAACCAGGGCTCCGGTCGGAGTGGGCATAGGTCGTGGGCTCAGGTAGCGGTCTGAGGGCGTGTGATCAATTCTCGCTACAACCCTTGTTCCACCAGCAGTGCTACGCCCGACCCAAAAAACAGGCCAGAGGCTGAAACCGCCGATTTTTGAGCCACCAGCAGTTAGCAGTTAATTGTGACAGCCCCAAGGGCTGGAGGCTTGAGATTTGGCCTTACCATTGTCAATGGTTACCGATCGCAATTAAAGCGATAAGGGATTTTAACCCTCAGGCCTCGGGTTTAAAGCGAGAATAGGGATGTTAAGAAACGTTTTGGTTGCTAAACCTGGGGCCTAAGTCACACCTTCGGCACGCGGTTGGTTGGCAGCACCTAATTTTGTTTGCAGGAGGTTCTCCATGGTTGTAGCGACACCAGCGCAAAAGCGCCTCACCGTTCAGGTAGAAGCGGTAGCCGAAGACACCACCACCATTCGTTCCCTCGACTGGGATCGCGATCGCTTCGACATTGAGTTTGGCCTGCAAAACGGCACCACCTACAACTCCTTCATCATTCGCGGCGAAAAGGTGGCCCTAGTTGACACCTCCCACGCCAAGTTTCGCGAGCTGTATCTCAAGACGCTGACCGGCGAAATCGACCCCAAAACCATCGACTACCTGGTGATTAGCCACACCGAGCCCGACCACAGTGGTCTGGTGCGCGACGTGCTAGAACTGGCCCCCCAGGCGGTGGTGGTGGGCGCTAAGGTGGCGATCGCCTTTCTCGAAGACCTGGTGCACCGCCCCTTTGAGCGCATGGTCGTCAAAAACGGCGACACTCTTGAGCTGGGCAACGGCCACACCCTGGAGTTTATTAGCGCCCCCAACCTGCACTGGCCCGACACCATCTTTACCTACGACCACAAAACCGGCGTGCTGTTTACCTGCGACGCCTTTGGCCTGCACTTTTGCAGCGATGCCACCTACGACGAAAATTTAGAGCTAATTTCCCCCGATTTTCGCTTCTACTACGAGTGCCTGATGGCCCCCAACGCCCGATCGGTGCTGGGCGCGATGAAGCGCATGGATGCCCTGCCTCCTGTGAACATGGTGGCCACGGGCCACGGCCCCCTGCTGCGCTACAACGTGGCCGAGCTGACCGGGCGCTACCAGCGCTGGAGCCAGGAAAAAGCTAAGGCCGAAGACCTGGTAGCGGTGTTCTACGTGTCTGACTACGGGTACAGCGATCGCCTCTCCCAATCGATTGCTCGCGGCATTACCAAAACCGGCGTTGCGGTCGAGATGATGGACATGCGATCGGCCGACCCCCAGGAGGTGACCGAGCTGGTGGGTCGGGCCAAGGGCTTGGTGATCGGCATGCCCCCTGCCTCTGGGGTCGGCGCTAAAGAAACCCAGGCCACCCTGGGCACTATTCTGGCGGCGGTGCACGGCAAGCAAACCATCGGCCTGTTTGAGTCCTACGGCGGCGACGACGAGCCGGTAGACCCGCTGGCCAACAAGTTTCAAGATTTGGAGCTAATTCAGGCCTTTGCCCCCATTCGCATCAAAGACACCCCCACCGGAGGAATTTACCAGTCCTGCGAAGAGGCCGGTACTGACCTGGGCCAGGGGCTAGCCCAGGCCGTCAAGCTGAAGAAGCTCAAGTCCCTCGATGCTGACCTGGAAAAAGCCCTGGGCCGCATCAGCAGCGGGCTTTACATCATCACCGCCCAAAAGGGCGAGCTGTCTAGCGCTATGCTAGCCTCCTGGGTAGCCCAGGCCAGCTTTCAGCCCCTGGGCTTTACGGTGGCGGTGGCCAAAGACCGCGCCATTGAGTCGCTGATGCAGGTAGGCGACACCTTCGTGCTCAACGTGCTCGAAGAGGGCAAGCACCTGGGCTTGATGAAGCACTTTCTGAAACGGTTTGCCCCCGGTGCCGATCGCTTTGCTGGCGTGCGCACCCGCCCCGCCAACAACGGCTCGCCCCTGCTAGCCGACGCCCTGGCCTACCTGGAGTGCGAGGTCACCAGCCGCATGGAAGTCAGCGACCACTGGATCGTCTACTGCACCGTGCAGGACGGCAAGGTGTCTGACCCCGAGGGCCAAACCGCCGTCCACCACCGCAAAGTGGGCAACTATTACTAAGCCGAGATCGGTAGGGTCCGTCATCGTCTAAGACAGGCAGAATGCACCCAGTTCTCTGACTGAGCAGTGGGCGGTGGTGGGCAGTGCCCTACAATTTGTGAGATAGTCCAGGGATTTGTGGGATAGCCGTTCCGGCTGTTCGCCTGGGGGCAATGATGTCTTCTAAGATGGAGTACTTGACTGAAGTACTCCAGGTTCTTTGAGGTTTATTGTTGTCGTCCTTCGCTGCGATCGCTGTCACCCCCGCCGGGCTCAAAGCTCTGCTGCCCCTGGTCACGGGTCTCCCCGCCGATCTGTGGGTTCCCCAGAGCCTGGTTGCCGATGCAGAAGCCTGGAATGTTGAGGTTCAGGTCTGCGATCGCTCCCTCAAAGACACCCTTGCTGACCTGTGGATCACCCACGACGGCCTCATCTTCGCCCTGGCCACCGGGGCGGTGGTACGGCTGATCGCGCCCCTGCTGATGGATAAGGCCAGCGATCCTGCCGTGGTCGTGGTGAGTGAATCGGGGGCACAGGCAATTGGCCTCTGCGGCGGCCACCAGGGCGGCGGGGACAAGCTGACCCGCCAGGTCGCCCATCTGCTCAATGCCGATCCAGTCATTACCGGGGCATCCCAGTCTCACGGTCTGCCGGGGGTGGATGTGTTGGGGCTGCCCTTTAGCTGGAGCAAGGGCAGCGGCAACTGGACAGGGGTAAGCGCAGCGGTGGCCCACGGCAAACCCGTCGAGGTCTTGCAGGATGCTGGTTCTACTCTCTGGCAAGAACACCTGCCTCCAGGCCATCCCTTCGTATTTGAGGCGGTGAAATCTCCAGCGGCGAGACTGTGGATTAGCCCGATTCAGCGGCGCTTTGACCCCGACAGCAGCTTCCCCAAGGCCCAGTGGCACCCGCGCGTGCTGTGGGTAGGCATCGGCTGCGAACGGGGCACGCCTCAGGCGGTGATCGAGGCGGCGATCGAGCGGATTTTTCGGGCCGGGCATTTTGCCCTGGGGGCGATCGCGGGCATTGCCAGCCTCGACCTCAAGGCTGATGAAGTGGGGTTAGTAGCCCTCTGTGCCGAGCGCCAGTGGCCCCTGCGCTGTTTCACCGCCGAGGAGCTAAAGGCGATTCCGGTGCCTAATCCGTCCACGGTTGTGGAACAGGCGGTGCAGACCCCCAGCGTGGCCGAAGCCGCCGCCACACTGGCATCAGGCGGCAAGCTGCGGGTCGCGAAACAGGTGGTGCGCGTGGAGGGGCAGCCAGGGGCGGTGACGGTGGCGATCGCCCAGGCCGAGCGCGAGTACATTCCCCACCCCGGCCACCTGGCGCTGGTGGGCACCGGCCCCGGCGACCTGAATCAAATTACCCCGGCTGCGAAGGGTGCGATCGCCCGTGCCGACGCCGTAATCGGCTACGGCCTCTACATCGACCAAATTCGCCCCCTCTGCCGCCCCGGCCAAATTGTCGAACCCTGGCCCATCACCCAAGAACGCCAGCGGGCCGATCGCGCCATTGACCTGGCCCGCTGGGGCCTGAGCGTAGCTGTCGTGTCGTCGGGCGACTGCGGTATCTACGGCATGGCCGGGCTGGTGCTCGAACAGCTCCAGGGCAGCGGCTGGGATGGTGAAACGCCCTCGGTGGAGGTGTTTCCTGGCATTTCGGCCCTCCAGGCGGCGGCGGCACGGGTAGGGGCACCGCTAATGCACGACTTCTGCGCCATTAGCCTCAGCGACCTGCTCACCCCCTGGGAGGTGATTGTGAAGCGGCTGGAGGCCGCCGCCGCCGCCGATTTTGTGGTGGCGCTCTACAACCCCAAATCGAAGACACGCACCGAGCAGATTGCGATCGCCCACCGCATTTTTATGGCCCAGCGATCGCCCGATACCCCCGTGGCGGTAGTCAAGTCGGTCTATCGCCCCGACGAAGTCATTCACCGCACCACCCTGGCAGATCTGCTAGAAGCCCCTATCGACATGCTGACCTTGGTATTAATCGGCAACCAGAGCACCCAGCGCCACGGCCCCTGGCTGATCACCCCCCGAGGCTATAACGGCGGCCCCAAAAGTAAACCAGAAGGTGGGCCAGAAAGGGCCGGGTAAACGTACCCGTCAGGGTGAGGGTACAGGGGCCAGTCTGCGACTAGGATTGGGGAGGGTGCCGCAAGCGTAGATAGGTTTCTCTTTCCCTACCGAGGAGGTTGACGATGCCACCTGAGGATCTGACCTCTGCTGCCCCTGCCCCCGAGATCGCGACCACGATGATTAGCAGCCTCAGCGCCTACGGCAGGCTCTACGGGCTGCCCAACTCCCCAGAGCAGGTGCAGGGTATTCTGGGCACTCTGTTGCGGCTTTACCAGCCCGACCTGCCCGCTGCCCTCGTCGATGCCCTAGCTCAGCAGGTGCTTGACGGCCTCACCCCTGACGCCCTCAAAAATGCCATTGTCAATCGCGCCAGCAGCGCCCTGGCCAAAGCCGCCCGCCGCTGGCAGCAACACCTGAGCGACCAGGCCAAGGGCGTCTTAACCGCCTACGTGCAGCGCTACAGACCCACCGCAACCCCAGACGCCTTAAGCAGTATGGCCACCTCGGTAATACCGCTGGTGAGCGATGGCAAAATCACTCGCTCAGAGGCGATCGGGCTGGTGAGCCTGGTAGTAGAAACCTTTGATTTAGAGAGTGCAATACGCGGAGGCGTTTCGGCAGAGCTGGCCGCCGTAGTCGACAATGCCTTCGCTGCGCTGGCTCAAACTCTTGCCGTCATCCTGAGCCAAAAACCCATGGCCGAAGCCGTCGGCGAAACCGTCACCGCCTACGTTGAAAAGTACGCCCCCGGCCTTGTCACCATTGGCTCTGACTTAATCGCCATGGCTCTCAGCGCCGTGCTTCAAAACCAGGTCGATTTCGACTTCGACGTTGAGCTCGCCGTCATCGATCAGGCCTTGCTGATTGAGCAGGTGAGCTTTCAGCTCAATATTTTGCGGCAGTCGCCGTCCCCTACCAAGGCCGCCGAGGCGATCGCAAACCAGGTCAGCACTGCCGTCGAGCACTACCGCCAAAACCGCGAGGGCAGTGTCGATGTCACGGCTGGTCTGGTCACCGACGATGGGCTCTCGATCTCCAGCCCCTTTACCTCCACCCGCCGCCTGAGCGATCGCCCCCCCTCAGACTTCCCCGCTCTCGAATAGTTTAGCCTCGGCCCGCAGCGCCTCCAGGCTTTGCCACAGATCGCCTGTGTGCAGCCACCCCACGTAGCCTGAGTACAGACAGTCGCCCTCAGCTGAAGCCAAGAACACGTGGTGAATGCCCATAGGGCTGCGCCACAGGCGAATGCTGGTGCCATCGGCAAAGGTGTGCCAGGGCACAGCGCGGGCAAAATCGCGCCGATGGGCATCGGTCATGCCCGGTATCTGGCGCAGCTGGTCTACCAGAGCGTGGAGCAGCAGCGGCGCGCTGAGACTGCTGCTACTCCAAAACTGCTGAATCTGCTCGATTACCCGAGGGTGACAGCGCAACGCGGCATGGCTAATGCCCCCTAGGCAGACAAACTGCCCATTGGGCACCCGCGTACTCTCGACGGTAATGGTGCCATCACTGCCGCCATCGACATCGCCGGCAATCACTAGAGTAGGAATAGCGGCGGCGACACGGGCCGCTAGCGGGCGGCGATCGCGGCCCAGGTCGGCGGCAATGCCTACCCCCACCTGCAGCGGGTCGAGAATGCGGCCCAGATCTGACCCGCCGACCGGAGAGCCCACCAGCACCAAAAAGTTGACTCGCGGCCACCATTCAGGGTGCCGGTTCAGCACCTCCAGCCAAATCAGCCCGCCCATGGAGTGGCCCACAATGCGCACGGACAAGCTGGGCTGCCGCACCAGGGTAGCCGTGGCCAGAGCGTCTACCTCATCTATCAAAGGAGTTATCCGCAGCCAGGTCATGGCGTAGTTCAGGCAGGGGGCCACAATTTGCGCCTCCCCTGTAGCTGGCTCGCCTGCAACCAGCGCCTCGGCCAGGGTCATCATTGACTGGTTGGTGTCGGCCCAGCCGTGCTGAGCAAAGAGAATGTAGGGTTCAGGCATTCTTTAAGCGGCTCTAGGCCCTTTCTTTGCGAAGGGCAAGGGCAGCCCCCAGCAGCGAAGATCCACTCAATAGTAGGCTAATACCCATGTATAAGCCAATCAGCCATAGAGCGTTGAAGGGCCAGCGATTGATCGCTAAAATTCCCAAAATTAGCGTAACAATGCCATTGATGGCCACAAACCACGACATGCTGCCCCCGGCCCGATGGCTAAACGCCATGGCAATGGTAAGCACGCCCTCGGCCATAAATAGCAGCCCCAAAGCCAGGGCGAGCAGCGCTGTGGCTTTGTCGGGGTTAAACAAGATATACAGCCCTGCGATCGCGTAGAGAATGCCCACCCCCAGGCTCAACCCCTGTCCCTTAAATGCCCTTGACTGAGACGACTGCACAACCTGAAAAACCCCGCCGACCAGCGCTATCCACCCGATAGCTGAGGTAAAAGCAACCGAGGCGACGGCGGGCATTAAAATAGCCAAAACCCCTAAAAAAATTAGCCCTACGCTGAGGGCAATTACCAAGCCCGTTGCCGCGTTGGTCGCCCTAATCTCAATACTCTCAGTACTCGGGGGAGGTTCCATAGTCATGACAGCACCTCGATGAATAGGATCTGCTGATGGAATAGTTGGCTAGTTCAGCCCGTGAACGTAGTTGATTCGAAGCGAATATCGGCGTTGCTGACTTGAGGCATGAATTTAGGTAGGGGCATAGACGAACCAGGCCATCTGATTCATACCTGTGCTTAGCAACTCCCAAATATCGATGCACCGCAGCAGCTACACCAAGTCCAGCTCGAGAAGTGGAGTTTTCCTACCGGCAAACCTCCTCTTCTGACCTTGAATCTGGTCTCGTGTCGCCAGTTCAGCAACCTTATACCCTACTTTTATAATGCAGCGCTATCCCCTGGAGGAGATAGCTACCGTGCCCTAACCGCAACGTTTTGTACCCATGACCTACCCCTGCAATTTGGTAACCGCCGACTGGCTGGCCCAGCACCTCAACGACCCCAATGTGGTGGTGGTCGACTGTCGCTTTGCCCTGGCCGACCCTCGGCAGGGCCAGCAGCAGTATGCCGCTGGCCACATTCCTGGGGCCTGGTACCTGGATCTCAACCAGGACCTGTCTAGCCCGGTGCAAACCCACGGCGGTCGTCATCCCCTGCCCGACCCTGAGGCTTTTAGCCAAAAGCTCTCAGCGATCGGGGTAAGGTCTACCCCGCCCACCCTGGTGGTGGCCTACGACGATGCGCGCTTTGCCTTTGCCGCCCGCCTCTGGTGGCTGCTGCGCTATCTGGGCCACGACCAGGTAGCGGTTTTAGACGGCGGTTGGTCGGGCTGGATGCAGGCAGGCCAGCCGACAACGACAGAATTGCCTACGCCGCAGCCCGGTCACTTTGCCCCTGCGCCCCGCCCCGACTGGATAGTCGATATTGGGGCCGTGCGCCAACTCGGCAAAGAAACGGTGCTGATCGACTCGCGATCGCCCGAACGCTACCGGGGCGAAGTCGAACCCATCGACCCCGTCGCGGGCAGCATTCCGGGTGCGGTGAACTACTTTTGGCAGGATGTTTCCCACCCGAACGGCGAGATCCAGTCTCCCCAGACCCTGGCCCAACATTGGGCTACCCTGGATGCCGCCGATGAAATCATTGTCTACTGCGGTTCGGGCGTCACCGCCTGCGTCAACCTGCTGGCCCAAACCCTGGCCGGGCGACCCATGGCCAAGCTGTACCCAGGCGGCTGGAGCGATTGGTGCTCTTATCAGTAACGCCTACCGCTAATCCTGGTGGAGAGGCAAGGCTGGAGTGGGGTCCTCTTGGTTAGAAGAAGCCTCTGCCGGGGTGCTGCCCTGGGCCTCTAGCTCTGCAATCGTAGGCACGTTGTCCTGCCCTAGATGGGTTGAGTCTGCGCTGGCAACCACAGGCGTACGTTTTGAAAACCCCCAGGCAAAGACCAGGGCAATCACCAGCACCATCACCCATTCGGGAGGTACCAGGGTGGGGTCAATCACCCGCACCAGCAGACGAATACCGACGAACGCCACGGTAATAAATCCGGCGTCTTCTAAGTGCTCAAATTCTTCTAGCCAGCGAATAAACAGCCCCGCCATAAATCGCAGAGTGATAATGCCTATGGTGCCGCCCAGCAGAATCACCACCACATCTTTCGAAAGGGCCAGAGCCGTGGTGACGCTATCGAGGGAAAAGGCCAAATCGGTAAACGCAATTACCGGAATGGCCTGCAAAACACTGGCAAATCGAGGCTCATGGTGCTGAGCGTCGGCATCGGTGACCGCCGTAAAGTGCTTAAACACCAGCCACAGCAGGTAGGCTGCCCCCATCACCTCAAACTGCCAAAATTGCAGCACCCAGCCCGCTGTCAAGATCAGCCCTACCCGCAGCACAAAAGCCATCACCAAACCCAGGTTCAAGGCTCGACGCTGCATCGCTTCGCTGTCTAGCCCTTGGGCGATCGCCGCCAGGGCGATCGCATTGTCGGCCGACAGCACCGCCTCCAGGGCAATCAGCACCGGCAGCAGCAGCAGGGTATCGACCCCAAAGTTGTTAGAGATATCCAGCAGGCGATCTAGCATTAGCTCAGGTCAGCCACCTAGGGCAGCAACAGTAAAGGGCTAGGGTAAAGGCATAACGCTCGACTGGCTCCGGGCGCAAACGCCACAGGTACAATCCTGTGGGCGTAAACCCCAAGGGCGCGACCCAGAGGGCGCAACTGGGCCAGAAAGTTTCCCAGCCTGCGTCCGATTCGGTCAGCGGCGTAATGGCTTCAGTCTAACGTGCCCCACTTCCCTAGAATAGTACGGTTACCATCCGCCCGCAGGGGAGACATCCGGAGTGCTAAGTTCGCTGCTGAGTCAATTTCGACAACGGTATCCCCAGGGCAGCCTGACCTCTGATCTGCTAACCATCCACGACGGGCTGTACGTGGTGCGGGTCTACGCTGGCGTAGATGGTATTACCCTGGCCAGCGCCTTGGGGGCCAACACCGCCCTAGAGGCAGCGGAGGATGCCGCCACYRNCNCCRKGCMMKMSRKCKCSTSRSCRYCWWMGKCGCSSYGMCSRKCGTTNCCRKCNNSSYTMKCSWWCSGNTCGACSGTCNWGCNCGSCCAGCRMYCCKGRYGCNNCRKSGCCSSCGCAYTCSMACNKCYCCRSCCCGNMCSTSCTCANCRCCTMRRGYSRRWTCSRCRGCNRAKYYCSAWCTNKWGCGYGCCARCNSSCCYRMRGMYMGKCTYKGCCCRSCGNMCKMRMMCCMYSGKMRCCSGYKWMYCWSACCMTNTCSMCKGGCSCAWSSYGNGCCANNGCNCANGNWACMGSSSCGRCCSTCNAYCNRMCSCCSACCNCNTNGNTRGCMCKMCMCKGMSSRMGKYCGSWWCTNSGSCKCCRRWCTNNCCCKANNCCASGGNNKYCGNTRKYCKRYMGSGKYSATNGWSCAYGNYGRWTYKAYGNKMTCNGRSCAGCGNNWMSCWGCSMYYTSCNWTGNCCKNGNTYSGACANCRYTGYCSASACYGANRWMGMANTTCNWKCGACYNGGNTKRSGWKTMWWCCWGGKYCGYGNSTYWYYMRAARMAWCMTMMRGMARGMRWTYGCKCNSWCGRSSTCASMGMMGAMKMMCKRCYKSASTTCCNKAMWGTKSYTRRAMRYSCWSMMSACCCNCCGNGSWGCCSSYRMSSCKCCCMYSRWCKANRMWWYCMMSMAGMANNRTSCSGRSKKCAWMGKSCKMRASRYGCYGCSCGNANTCGKCTNCGGNNMCATSAMCGYSANNGCGGGCGAGACCCTACAGAAGTGCGATCGATCACCTGGTCGATCAGGCCGTATTCCACCGCCTCGTGAGGGCTCATAAAAAAGTCGCGCTCGGTGTCTTCGGCAATTTTGTCGTAGGGCTGGCCGGTGTTGTTAGCGATCGCCTCATTCAACTGCTTTTTCAGGTAAAGAATTTCTTTAGCCTGAATTTCAATGTCGGTGGCCTGACCCTGGGCACCACCGAGGGGCTGGTGAATCATGATGCGGGAGTTGGGCAGGCTCATGCGCTTGCCCTTTTCGCCTGCAGTGAGCAAAAATGCCCCCATGCTGGCTGCCAGGCCCAAACAGATGGTGCACACCTGCGGGCGAATGTGTTTCATGGTGTCGTAGATGCCCAGGCCCGCACTCACCGACCCACCAGGGGAATTGATGTACAGGTAGATGTCTTTGTCAGGATCCTCGGCTTCAAGAAACAGCATTTGGGCCACAATCAGGTTGGCCGAGTCGGCAGTGACTTCTTGACCGAGAAAGATAATGCGCTCCCGCAAAAGCCGGGAATAAATGTCAAACGCGCGCTCGCCACGCCCGGATTGCTCAATAACGGTTGGGATCATCGTGATAAGCCACTTCGTACGGGTTTACCTGATTCTAGCGAGTTGTGTTCTCCAAAGGGACGGCAACATGGAGGGATAGCCGAATCGTAGTTTGCTATTCTGGCAACCATACCCCTTCCCCAGGCGCAGCCATGGCCGTTAGCGTTGATCGAATTTTGCGGTGGAAGCAGACGGGCGCACCGGCCCAGCCGATCGCCGTACTCACCGCCTGGGATGTGATGTCGGCGCAGATTGTCGATGCGGCAGGGGCCGACATTGTGCTGGTGGGCGACTCGCTAGCGATGGTGGCCCTAGGTTACGACACCACCCTACCGCTAACCCTGGAGGACATGCTGATCTGCGCCAGGGCGGTGCGGCGCGGGGTGACGAACGCGCTGGTGGTGGTAGATCTGCCCTTTCTCAGCTACCAAGCCAGCGGGGAGGACGCCATTCGCGCTGCGGGTCAGATGCTCAAGATCGGTGCCCAAGCCGTGAAGCTGGAAGGGGGCCACAGGGAGGTGGTTGAAACGGTGCGTCGCCTTGTGCAGTGGGGCATTCCGGTGATGGGCCACGTAGGGCTGACGCCGCAGTCGGTGAACCAGTTTGGCGGCTTTCGCAAGCAGGGCAAAACGCAGACGGAGGGCGATCGCATTCTGGCCGAGGCCAAAGCCCTAGAGCAGGCGGGGGCGTTTTCCATTGTGCTAGAGCACATTCCCCCAGAGCTGGCCCGCGACATTACCAAGGCGCTGGCCATTCCCACCATTGGCATTGGCGCGGGAGGCCACTGCGACGGGCAAGTATTGGTGACGGCCGATGTGCTGGGGCTCTCGGCCTGGCAGCCGCCCTTTGCCAAGGTCTACGCCAACCTGAGGCAGCAGGCGATCGAGGCAGCCCAACAATTTTGTGGAGAGGTGCGATCGGGAAAGTTCTCCGTATGATATATCGGGGCAGTACCCCGCATGAAATTCCGTTAAGCTAAGAACGCTGGCAATTGACACAGACACGATTTATTACGGTTGATACCCTCGCTATGACCACAACACTCCAATTTAAGTACGACGTCAAAGACATTTCCCTGGCAGCCCAGGGCAAACAGCGAATTGAGTGGGCCGGGCGCGAGATGCCTGTGCTGCGCCAGATTCAAGACCGCTTCGCCCAGGAAAAGCCTTTAGCGGGCATTCGGATTTCGGCCTGCTGCCACGTCACCACTGAGACGGCTCACCTGGCGATCGCCCTCAAAGCTGGCGGTGCCGATGCCGTACTGATTGCCAGCAACCCCCTTTCCACCCAAGACGATGTGGCCGCCAGCCTGGTTGCTGACTACGGCATTCCCGTATTTGCCCTGCGCGGTGAAGACAGCGACACCTACCACCGCCACGTCGAAACCGCCCTCGACCACCGCCCCAACATCATCATCGACGACGGCAGCGACGTGGTGGCAACCCTGGTCAAAGAGCGCCAGGCCCAGCTGTCTGACATCATCGGCACCACCGAAGAGACCACGACCGGCATCGTGCGCCTGCGGGCCATGTTCAACGACGGGGTGCTCAGCTTCCCCGCCATGAACGTCAACGATGCCGACACCAAGCACTTCTTTGACAACCGCTACGGCACCGGCCAGTCGACCCTCGACGGCATTATTCGCGCCACCAACGTGCTGCTGGCGGGTAAAAACGTAGTGGTGGCTGGCTACGGCTGGTGTGGCAAAGGTACCGCCATGCGCGCTCGGGGCATGGGGGCCAACGTGATCGTCACCGAGATTGACCCGATTCGGGCGATCGAGGCCGTCATGGATGGCTTCCGCGTCATGCCGATGACTAAAGCCGCTCCTCTGGGTGACCTGTTCATCACCGTGACCGGCAACAAGCACGTCATTCGCCGCGAGCACTTCGAGGCCATGAAAGACGGTGCGATGGTTTGCAACTCAGGCCACTTCGACATTGAAATTGACCTCAAGTCTCTGGGCGAAATGGCCAGCGAAGTTAAGCAGGTGCGCAACTTCACTCAGCAGTACCTGCTCACCAGCGGCAAGTCGGTGATTGTGCTGGGCGAAGGCCGCCTGGTCAATCTAGCCGCCGCCGAAGGCCACCCCAGCGCCGTGATGGACATGAGCTTTGCCAACCAGGCCCTGGCCTGCGAATACCTGGTGAAAAACAAAGGTTCCCTTGAGCCCGGTCTGCACTCCATCCCGGAAGCGGTAGATAAGGAGATTGCCCGCCTCAAGCTGGTCGCCATGGGCATCGAGGTCGATAGCCTGACGCCTGAGCAGGAAATCTACATCAACTCCTGGACTGTAGGCACCTAGTACTAGACCAGAGAAATTCTGGTTGCTGTTGTAATGCTGTGGGGGGGATAGAGGTTACGCCTTTATCCCCTCCTTAGGCTTTATGGGTATGGTCTGGATGGCAGAGTTCTGTATATCTACATCCATGACCAAACTATTTTCCAAATTGTGGGCCGCTGTTGCCCTCGGCGCAGCGCTAGGGGTGATTATTTTCAACCTCTTTAGAGTTAGCCCAGCGCTCTCGACCGTAGCTGAAGCCCCCCGCCTGGTGCCCGCCATCCTCAACGGCAACCCCATCAGTGTGCTGTACGTAACCCGCAGCAGCGATACGGTGCTGGTGCGCTGCTACCCTGGCTTTGAGCCGTCCATTGCCGTGCGCCCTATGGGCGGCAACTCTCCCCAGGGGGAAGGGGTGTTAACCTGCGTCAATAGCGAGCCCGATCGGCCCTGATCTAGCTAAAAAACCATTAAATAGCCCCCGAGGCCAAGGCTCCGGGGGCTGCTTAGTATAGGGATTTAGCTATAGATTGCGTAGGTCTGTCGTATCTGTACTTAGAATGCCCTATAGCCAGCGTTAGGTCACCCCTAATGTGCCATCTTTACGGCAGGTTAGTCGAGGTTTAAAGGTTCTCAAGAGTTTGGCGAACTGTGACCTCTATCACTTACAGGGTTTCCTAAGCCGATGTTACAAAGCTTAGCTGCGCGATAGGCAATTTTTCCACGGCTAGGCAAACGAGGAAACGTTTAAGATGAAACCCGGTAGCACGGATTCTCCGGAAAGCTGGGTAGGCAACCGTCTCACCGCCGCCGCTTGCCCAGGTCGATAAACCTCTACCCGCTGCCCTTTAGGGTCAAACAGCCAGCCCAAACGGACGCCGCTGACCATGTACTCGTGCATTTTGGCTTGCAACAGCTCCAGGCTGTCAGTAGACGATCGCACTTCCATGACAAAATCTGGCGCGATGGGGGGAAACTTGCGCCGTTGATCAGGGGTCAGCGCCTCCCAGCGGGATTGTTCGACCCAGGCGGCATCGGGGGAGCGCTTGCTGCCGATCGGCAGCTGGAAAACAGTGGACGAGCTAAACACCACACCTAGCTTGGTTTGTCGGTTCCACAGGGCTAAATCGGTCCCCAACTCCATTTCTTGGTTGCCGCTCTCGCCGCCAACAGGGGGCATAACTATCAGTACTCCTTGGGCATTTTGCTCGATCGCCATCTCTGGGTTATGGATGCAGAGCTGGTAAAACTGCTCATCAGTAAGATGAACAGCTTTAAGGTTAATTTCGAGGGGCAAATCCAGGGTGGTCATAGGATGCTCCAGGGGGAGTGGGCGATCTCTAACTGGGGGCAGTGCCTTCTATGGTAGCGACTCGTCTATGGTGTGAAAATCGTCAAAAACCGTTGCAGGCGAACAACTCTACGGAGTGAACTGTCTAAACTATTCACTAACTTGCGCCACCGATCGTGATTTTGACCGTGATTCGTCACCGACTTCAGCCCAATCTCCTGGGCGTTTCCCCAATTTATAGCTATTCCATGGGTAGATAACCTCTGCCTTGTCGTTGCCCTGGTTTGCCCAGGGCGTTTGGCTTATGGGGATGTCGCTAGCGGTGAAGCGAGTGAGCAACAAACCCTCGTTTTTATATCCGTTTAACCATGAGCTATAGCTTTGACATCATTGGTATTACTCCAGTGCTGCAATTCTTTAACCACCAGCAGCAGGTGGAGGCAAAGCGCGATCGCGCTCAGGCCTACCTCGGCAGCTACTGCTGCACCCTCGACGCTTTTATCAGCGCCACTGAGGTCGTACACCGCAGGCCCGATTGGGACTGGGATGCGATCGTCAGCACCATCGTCAACTTCTGGCTCAGCCAGGAAAAAGACGTTCTCCACTGGAAGCAGCAGTTTGCCGCCGCCCAAGACGACCCAAACCTGGGCGACCAGAACTTAATTGTGGCTCGCGTCATCAATTACGACAGCCTGCGCCACGAGTTTGAAACCCTGTTTGACGGCTAAGACGCGAAGAACATGCCAGAATAAAGGCTGAATTTAACATCCAGCATTCGATAGGTTCCGTTGATCAGGCTTCTGGTAAAAACTCGCGATATCTTCCTGCGCTGGTGGGGCGACTTCACCCTTCAAACCCGACTGATGGCGGGGGCAACCCTGGTGGTGTCGCTGATTACCAGCGCCCTTACCTTTTGGGCCGTCAACACTATCCAAATGGATGCCCGCCTCAACGACACCCGCTTTGCCCGCGACCTGGGCCTGCTGCTGGCCGCCAATGTTGCTCCCTTGGTCAACGAGGCCGATCGCACCGAACTGGCCCGTTTTTCCTACAGCTTTTACCAGAGCACCTCTAGCGTGCGCTACATGCTCTACGCCGACGAAAACGGCGATATTTTCTTCGGCATTCCTTTCTCAGAGGCATCGGTCCAAAGCTCCCTCACCCTGAGGCGGCGCATGCAGCTGCCCGAGGGCTATGCCCAAAACACCGATCGCCCCCTGGTACGCCAGCACCTCACCCCCGTGGGTGAAGTTACCGATGTGTTTGTGCCGCTCAATTACAACGGTCAGCATTTGGGCGTTCTGGCCCTGGGCATTAACCCCAACCCCACTGTAGTTGCCTCGTCCCACCTGACCCGCGATGTCACCGTTGCGGTATTTGTCTCGATCTGGGTGATGGTGATTTTGGGGGCAGTCTTCAACGCCCTCACCATTACCCAGCCCATTAAAGAACTGGTGGTGGGGGTCAAAAACATTGCCGCTGGCAACTTCAACCAGCGCATTGATCTGCCCCTAGGCGGTGAGTTGGGCGAGCTGATCTACAGCTTTAATGATATGGCCGAGCGCCTGGAAAGCTACGAAGAGCAAAACATTGAAGAACTCACCGCCGAAAAAGCCAAGCTCGAAACCCTAGTTTCGACCATTGCCGACGGCGCTATTTTGCTCGATAGCGACATGCACGCGGTGCTGGTTAACCCCACCGCCCGCCGCATCTTCGGCTGGGAGCACCAGACCCTAGACGGCGAAAACATTCTGGGTCACTTCCCTGCCCCGGTGCGGGTGCAGCTCACTCGCCCCCTGTTTCAGGCGGTCAAGGGCGAATCAGAGGCGATGGAGTTTCGGGTGCCGATCACCGAGCCCAGCCACCGCACTTTGCGCATTTTGCTCAACACGGTGCTTGACCAGGCCAAAGAAAACGTTAAGGGTCTGGCCATTACCGTGCAGGATATCACCCGCGAAGTGGCCCTCAACGAGGCCAAGGCTCAGTTCATCAGCAATGTCTCCCACGAGCTGCGCACGCCGCTGTTTAACATCAAGTCGTTTATCGAAACCCTGCACGAGTACGGCGAAGACCTCAGCGACGGCGAGCGCAAAGAATTTCTCGAAACCGCCAACCACGAGACCGATCGCCTCACCCGCCTAGTCAACGATGTGCTCGATCTGTCGCGCCTGGAGTCGAGCCGCCAGTACCAGCTCGAAGCGGTAGATATCATTCAGCCCATCGAGCAAACCCTGCGTACCCACCGTCTCAATGCCAAAGACAAAAAGATCGAGCTGCGGCAGGATGTCGAACCCAACCTGGCCCCGGTGATTGGCAACTACGATCTGCTGCTGCAAGTCTTTAGCAACCTGGTCGGCAACGCGCTCAAGTTCACCGAACCCGGTGGTCAGGTGATGCTGCGGGCGCACCAGATTGTGCCACCTGGGGATGGTCCCGACGACGGGGGCTACGTTCGTATCGAGATTTCAGACACCGGCATTGGCATTGCTCCCGAAGACCAGCAGGCCATTTTCGATCGCTTCTTCCGCGTTGAGAACCGCGTCCACACGCTGGAGGGCACCGGCCTGGGCCTCTCGATCGTCAAAAATATCATCGAAAAGCACAGCAGCCAGGTGCACCTGGTTAGCGAAGTCGGCGTCGGCACCACCTTCTGGTTTGATGTCGCTGCCTACCAACCCGATGCGATCGAGGTGCTGGCCAAAGACACCACCCACGTCAAAGCAGAGAGTAAAGATCTCGCGATCGCCGCCATCAGCTCCTCCTCCTCAGACACGTCACTCGCACCCAAAGCCGACCAAAATTGATTCTTGGCAGGATGGGTATGGTGTGCCATAAAACCCTAAACCGTGGAATGCAGCCAGGGCTGTAATTGTTCAAACAGGTGTTTAACCAAAACCAAATCCTTCACGCCGGGCTGATGTTCAACGCCGCTAGAAAGGTCAATGCCGTCGGGGTTGAGAGTCGCAAGCGCCGTAGGAATATTCTCGGGAGTTAGCCCGCCCGCCAGCATCCAGGGGCAGGCGGGTCGAAACGATACCAAAGCGTCCCAATCGAGCGTTAGCCCGGTGCCGCCCAGCTGTTGGGGATGGTAGGCATCGAGCAGCAGCGCATCGACGTAGGGAGCGTAGGTTTCGGCCCGCAGCAGGTCGGCGGCGGTGCGAACTCGAATGGCTTTGATTAGAAAGATGCCGGGTAGCTCGGACAAAAGCTGCTGGCAGTGTTCGGGGCTTTCCCGGCCGTGGAGTTGGATATGGCTGAGGTTGGCCTGACGGGCGATCGCAGCCATCTCTGCCAGAGGTGCATTGGCAAACACGCCCACGGTTTTGGTCACGACGCCAGCGGCATCAAGCGCCTGGGTGATGTTAGCAATGGCGGCGGGGGCCAAGTAGCGGGGCGACTGGGGCACGCAGATAAAACCCAGGTGGGTGGCACCGTGGCGAGCGATCGTGATCGCCTGCTCTGCTTGAGTAATGCCACAAATCTTGACCCGCATGTTAACTCTATTGAACATTTCGCTGAGGGGGTGTCGCCGGATTTTTATAATCCAACTAGGCCTAAATGCCCATGCTAAGGCCATATCTAAGCTAAGCGTTAAGCGATCGCCGTTAAATTCTGTTTCTCAAGCCCCAATTTTAGACCTCTAGCGGAGAAATAACATTGCTGTTTTCTAACCTACTGCTTGCCGCCTACACCGTACCCACCACGCCCGAATGGTCGTACAAAGTGGCGCTGATCATGATTACCTGCAATCTGTTTGTGCTGGCCATTGGCAAGTATGCCATTCGCAAGCCTGGGGCGGGTCCAGCGCTGCCCGTAGGCCTACCAATGGTGTTTGAAGGCTTTGGCCTGCCCGAGCTGCTGGCGATCGCCAGCTTTGGCCACATTCTCGGCGCGGGGATGATACTGGGCCTGGGCAACGCCGGTTTGTTGTAGTATCCCCCCCTGCACCGCCCAGCGGGGCGATGGGCCAATTGATAGAATAAAGCCATAGCCCAGACCCAAGTGCCCAAGTCTTCAATGGGGCACCGGGTCTGGTTTAGCATTTGAGACTGTTAATTAGGGGGTAGGCAATGCAATCTAGCTGGCGAATTGGGGCTATTTTGGGTATTCCCCTGTTTATCGATAGCTCCTGGTTTATTATTTTGCTGCTGGTCACCGTGTCCTACGGGCTAGAGCCTAGCTGGCACTCGGCCTGGGGCAACCTGGCCTGGGTAATGGGGTTTGCCCTGGCGCTGCTGCTGTTTGCCTCGGTGCTGCTCCACGAGCTGGGCCACAGTATGGCCGCTAAGGGCCAGGGCATTGCGGTTAACTCGATCACGCTATTTTTGTTTGGCGGCATTGCCTCCATCGACAAAGAGTCGAAGACCCCTGAAGACGCGCTTAAGGTGGCGATCGCAGGCCCCCTGGTCAGCTTTGGGCTGTTTTTGCTGCTCACTGCCGTTTCCCTAATTCCGGCCCTGCCGACCCCGGTATCGGTAATTACCGGCAGCGTGGCCCAGATCAACCTGGTGCTGACGCTCTTCAACATGATTCCCGGACTGCCGCTGGACGGTGGCCAGGTGCTCAAAGCCCTGGTCTGGAAGGGAACCGGTAGCCGCATCAAGGGCATTCGCTGGGCGGCCCGGTCTGGTCAGCTCTTGGGCTGGTTGGCGATTACCTTTGGGCTGGTCATGGCTCTGGCTTATCACGCATTTTCGGGTTTTTGGATTGCCGCCATTGGCTGGTTTGCCCTGCGCAACGCCGCCGCCTACAACCAGGTGACTAACCTACAAGAGGCCATGCTGGCGCTTACCACCGCCGATGCTATGACCCGCGACTTCAAGGTGGTTGATGCCAATATTTCGCTGCGGCAGTTTGCCGACACCTACCTGCTTGAAGAAAACCGCGCCCCCGCTTACTTCGCCGCCTCTGACGGGCGCTACCGGGGTCTGGTCAGCGTTGACGACATGCGGGCAATCGAGCGCAGCCAGTGGGAAACCCTGCCCCTGGCCCACATCGCTAAACCCCTACTCGACATTCCTTCGGTGCGGGAGGGCACACCACTGACCGAGGCCATCGATCAGCTCGAAGCGCTCCAGATCCCCAGGCTCACGGTGCTTACCCCCGCCGATGCCGTCGCAGGCACAATTGATCGGGGCGATGTGGTGCGCGCGATCGCTGACCATTTGGGTCTGCGCGTTTCCCCCGCCATGATTCAGCGCATTAAAGACGAAGGGCAATACCCGCCGGGGCTACAGCTGCCCTCGATCGCCAAGGCGGTGATCGAAGAGGCGCGGGCTTAGGATATCTATCCTAGCTTTTCCCGTCGGGCATCCTGCGTAAACGGTTCTGCTTAGCTGCCAGCATCTTCGGTAGCTGAGCGGAGTCGAAGCTACCAGCGGAGAGAGCCACCCAAAAGATTTAGCTCATACCGAATTCCGATACTAACGCCTCATCCGAATCATCGGCGATGGTGGCCACAATGGTCAGCAGCCGAGAGATTTCAGCAGGCGAAATATCCTTGAGAATGCGGCTTGAGATCACTAGCACCTGATCGCCAGAGATGCCAAAGCGGGCTTCTAGGGTTTCGTTGCAGTTTTTCTCGAGCAGCTGCTTCATGAGCTTGGGCTCGTCTTTGGCGGGCAGGCTGAGCACGGGCGACCACGCCGTCAGCGTATCGGTCTCGGTTTCACCAGTTAGCTGCACGTACACGTCTACGCTGCCATACTTAAACCGCCACAGGTGCCCCTCGGTGGTTTGGCTAACCATTGCCCCATCGCCCTGATCGAGACTGGCAATTACTGCCTCAATGGTATCCAAACAAGGCACGGCATCAATGTCTTTCTCGGTTAGCGAATTGACGTAGGACTGTTCCATATCGATCGCGTCATTAGCCATGACAAACCCTTGGTAGCTACTGCCAAATCAACCTATCTGAGGGCCAGCCCGCAAAGCGCAGCATGACCCGATAATTTCCAAATTCTAGGGCTAACTGGCCTAGAAACAACCTCCTATCCGGGAGATTGCCGCGGCTATCCGGCCGCTTCCACCTGCTCCTGAAACTGGTCTTCGAGGGTGTCAAAGCTATAGTCTCTCACTTCGGGCACCTCGGGCGGCACCTCAAACCCAGTCAGGGTGCAGGCTTGACGGCGCTCGGCCCGCGACGAGTAGCGACAGAGGTGCTCAATAAAGTGAAACACCACCTTGGGGTCAGACCATTTCATTTCGGCCCGCTGCTTGAGAATAATCAGCGCCTCTTTGTCGCTCATGGAGCTACGCCACCCCTTGCGCTGACGACACGACACCCAGGCGTTGAGCACCTGAAAAATGCGGGCCAGGGAATTTTGCGGAATCGCCCGCAGGTGGTACTGCTCTAGCACATCGGCGACTTCCTCAAGGCCCGCATCTCGGGCTAGCTGAGCACTCTCCCTAAACAGCACCTCCATTTGAGCCACGGCGGCACTGTGGTCGCGGTATTCCTGCTTGAGGCTCTGGTCGTCGAGGTAGATGGCCCCCAGGTTTTTAAAGTGGGCGGCGAGAAATAGGGTTTTTTTGTCGCGATCGCCCAGACCGGCAATGGTGCCGTAGGCCAGACACAAATCCGCTAAAAAGATTGATTCTTCAAACAGCCAGGGCTGCCTGCGCTTGAGCAGACTGCGCAGTAACTTAATAAAGCTGTGAAAGCTGGGGTAGCTCATGGGTCAAGGGTTCCCTGAGAAGGCCGGCGGCAAACAGAATGAAACACCGCTAGATGGAGCGTTGCAGACTACTTAGGGCACTAGGGGCAAAAAACCTCTAGCTGTAACCCTAACGTGGCTAAGCCACCCTAGACACAGGGCCATAGCCCTTAGCCTGCACCCAACCTGGTTGCCGAATCAGTGGAGCCAGTGGTTAGTATAGCAACCGCCCTCCGGGTTAAAGGACCCCTATAAAGGTGGTTTAGGCAGTTGTAAACCAAGTAATTACCCGGTCTCAGCCAGCTGCTGAGTAAATCCGTCCTGCGCTAGTTGGCCAATGCTATGTTTTCAGAGAACATCCCAAGTTTAAGCCAAAACCAGGGCGGCGAGACGTGGCAAGCCGCATCTCTCTAGCTCCAGTCGGCCAGCCGGGTTTAGGGAGCGACCCAGCCGAGGGAGGCCATCCAGTCGGCCAGGCCGTTGAGAATGAGCTGCACCCCAATCGCCATCACAAACAGCCCCAGCAGGCGGCTCATGGCCTGAATGCCGCTGGCCCCCAGCACCTTGAGCAGCAGCGTAGACGATCGCAGCGACAGAAAAATGGCCAGCCCAATTAGCCCGATCGCGGCGGCAATCGCCAGCAGGTTCAGCGCCGTGGCCACCGAAAAATCGCCGCCAGCCTGGGCGGCCAGGCCAAGGGTTACCGCGATCGCCCCTGGCCCCCCCAGCAGCGGAATGGTCATGGGCATAAAGGCGATATCTTTGTGCTCGTCAACCCGTTGGACGGCCTCCTGGCTATCGACATTGGTGAGCTTGGGGTCGGAATTCATCGCCCGCCAGGCCGCGTGGAATACCACGATGCCCCCGGCGATGCGCACCACCGCCAGGGAAACGCCAAAAAAGCGCAGCACGCTGCCCCCTACCAGCAGGGTGCCCACCAGCAGCAGCACCACATTGCGGGCAATGCGCAGGGCGTAGTGATGGCGCAGGCTAGCGGGCACGCCCGTGGTCAGCACCAAAAAAATTGGCACGCTGCCAATCGGGTCTACGACCGGAAACAGGGCCGCAATACCGCCTACTACAAAGTCAAAAAATGTGCGCACCGCTGGACTGCCTCCAACAGGTCTTTGTTCTCAGAATACCGCCTGCGGCCGATCGGTTTGGTGATCTGGGCGGCAGTCCGCCAGGTGCGCCTCAGCGGAGTCGCCAGAACAGCGGTCAGAGCAACGCGACCCAAACGTAGGTGATGGCCAGAGTTAGCAGCGTCAGGGGCAGGCCAAAGCGCAGGTGCTGGCCAAAGGTGAGGGGGTAACCCTCAGCGGCAGCGGCTTCGACCATAATCAGGTTGGCCACCGAGCCAAACAGGGTGAGGTTGCCCGCCAGGGTAGAGCCCGCCGCTAGCAGCAGCCAGCCCTGGGTATCGCCGGGGGCAATCAGCGTTTGAATTAGTAAGACGGCTGGAACGTTAGAAATCAGGTTCGACAGCACGGCCGTTACCGCCAGCAGTCCGGCAGGGTGGGTCACCCAGGGGGCCACTCGGTCGAGCACCTGAAGCGACTGCACTGCCTCGGTCAGCACAAACAGCCCCGAGAACAGCACCAGCAGCGACCAGTCGACCGCTGCCAGCACCCGCTGGGGCTTAATGCGGCGAGTAATCAACAGGGCAGCCGCCGCTAAAAACGCCGACTCGGCCAGGGGCAGACCCACCACAAAGGCGGCCAGCAGCAGGGTAGAAACCACCAGGGTTTTAACCAGTAGGGGGCGGTGCAGGCGCAGTCGAGGCAACTGGGGGGGCGGGCAGGGGGCCAGCGATCGCAGCTCTGGGTATAGCCACCACAGCAGCCCCACCTGAAGCACCAGCCCCACCAGCGCCACCGGCAGCAGCGCCTGGGCAAAGGCCAGGTAGCCAATCCCCGAAAACGACCCCACCAAGATGTTTTGAGGATTACCGCTGAGGGTGGCGAGGGAGCCAAGATTAGTCGCCCCCGCGATCGCCAACAGGTAGGGCACCGGGTTGAGCTGCAGGGCACGGGTGAGCTGCAGGGTCAGCGGCGTGCTCACCAGGGCCAGGGTGTCGTTGAGAAATACCGCCGACAGTGCCCCTGTCCCCAGAGTGAGCAGCACCAGCAGACCCAGGGGGCTGCGAGTCAGGCGCAGCAGCTGCACCAGGGCGAGCTGAAAGAACCCAGCGTAGGAGAGGTAGGCATTGACCACCATCATGCTGAGCAAAAACACGATGGTGTTGGCATCGATGGCGGCCCAGGCGGCCTCTAGGGGCAGCGTGCCCAGGGCCACCAGCACCGCCGCGCTGACCAGGGCAATGGTGGCTCGGTTCATGCGCAGCCCCGGCACGTAGCCCAGGGCCAAACTCAGGTAGCTGAGCACCAGCACCAGCCCCTGCGCTAGGGTGAGTGGGTTAACGGTGGTGGTCATGGTCCCAGCCGACCGACCAGCTGGGGGCGGCTCGACAGGGGCGGGTTGAGTTCGATGGTGGCCACCACCTGGCCGTGGTCAGACTGCCAGGGTTCGATGCTGTCTTCCAGCAGGGTTTGATCAAAGATGTGGTCGTTAAAAACCGAGACGTAGGTAACGCGGCCGATGCGATCGCGGTTTTGAGCCGAAAATTCTTCGCTCACCATGATGTGGTCGAGGCTGTCGTAGTGGCCGTTGTGGATGTGGGTGTAGTAGTGGTCGCCGTAGCCCAGCCGGGCCTGAATGTCTTTGACCTGGTACAGCAGCACGTCCCACACGGGGGCTTTTTTGCGGTAGGGCCAGCATTCCCACGGCGGCTGCCCAGTCACAATTTGCGTGGTGACGGCGGTGTGGTTGTCGTTGACATCGCCCACGACAATGACCGGGTAGTTGCGATCGCGCAGTCCTTCCATCAGCAAAAACCTGAGGGCAGTGGCCTCGGCGGTGCGGCGAATCAGCGAGCGGGCGTGGCCCTTGGCAATTTCGACCGGGTCGCTGCGATCGACGCCATTGCTCATCATGGGCCGCTTCGACTTCAGGTGCACCACAAACACCGTGCACTGAATGGCCTCCGTCAGGGCCAGATCTACCGCCAGCACCGGATGCGAAAACCGCCGGACCGGAATCTCAGCGCCGTCTAAATCCAAAATGCTCTCGGGCGGAAACTCGTCGTACACCCGCTGCCCCAAAATCGGGAACCGCGTCGCCAGCGCCACCCCCGGCCCCCGCCCAAACCCGTCGGCCATAACGATTTCGTGCTGCTGGTGGTACTCGCTGCGGTGCAGCGCTTCTTTGAGCGCCCCCCGGTGAAACACCTCCTGAAAGCCGCAGATATCTACCGTCATGCGATCGAGCTGTGCCCCAATCCAGGCCAGCTTTTTGAGGTAGTCGGCCTGGGAGTGAGCCTCGCCGGGGTAAAACTCGCGATCGGGCAGCATTAGATTGTTGAGGTTGAACGTGCCGATGCGAAACTGGTTGCGTTCCATAGCGGTGGCAAAAGGGGAGTGCGTTTAAGAATAGCCCCGTTGCGTTAGTAGAGAGCACATGGTGATAACCAGCCCCGACCTCACTCTATGGCTCAGGGCAAATTGGTTTCAGAGTGCAGTTTCATATCAGCTTCGGGGGACAGGGTTTCAGAGGCGGCGGCGCTAGCCGGAATCGCTTCGGCAAACTGGGCCTCTTGCAGAGTGAGCTTGATGGCGGCCAGCACCCGAGAGGTGACCTGCAAAAACGACTGTTTGCGCGAGTTAACCCAAAACTGCGCCTCTAGGTTCACAGTAGATGGGGTCAGTTCACGCACGAGCACGATCGGTTCGGGGTCAAGCTCAACCCCCTCGACCTGCCTCATCTGCTGCTGAATGCGGTGAAACAGGTCGGGCAAGTCGGCATTGTGATCAATACCCACGGTGACGCTGCTGAGGCGAATTGGCGAGGCGGTGTTGTTGGTGATGCTGCTCTGAAACACCTCCTGATTGGGAATGTACACCAGGCGACCGTCATAGGTTTGCACCGTGGTCGCCCGCAGCTGAATTTGGGTGACGGTGCCCTCGTAGCTGTTGATCACCACCTGGTCGCCAATGCAAAAGGGCCGCGTGGCCAGCAAAATGACCCCCGAGATGTAGTTGCTCAGCACGTCGCGCAGGCTAAAGCCGATCGCTACGCTGGTCAGGCCCAGGGTGCCGAGCAGGGCGGCAAAATTTAGCCCCATCACCCCCAGCGCCACGACTGCGCCCAGGGTCCACACGCCGCCGTAGCAGAGGCGGCTGATCAACTCTTCGGTGGTGCGATCGCCCTCGGTTTTTTGGGCCCATACCAGCACGGCATGGCGCACCGCTGCCGCCAGCAGCCAGGTCAGCACCAAAATTACCAGCGCCCCCAGCACGGCGGGCAGGTTGTCCACCGTATTGCGCAAGAGGTCCTGGGCCGTGCGCCGAATGCGGTAGGTCACCGCCACCGCCAGGTTGGTGCGGGCCATTGCCTGGTTGAGCAAATCGGCCCAGCGCTGGGCCAGGGTGGCAATATCGGTGTCAAAGTCGAGGGCATCTTGGGCGGTGACGGTCATGATCAGCCGCTGGTTGACCTGCAGGGTGGCCAGGCCGCGATTCACCGAAGGCACAGGAACCGCCTCAGGATCACTATCCATCCTGGAACCGTGGTCTAGATTGACCGTCACAGGCGCTAAGTCGGTATCTTGGTTAAGCAGGGCGGCAATGCGGCGGTTAATTTGCTCGGCCCGTTCAACGGCGCTAATATCGGGCAGTCCCCCCACCTGAAACACCGGCTGCCCCCGCACCACTACATCGGCGAAAAAGGCTGCTTCAGCGTCGGGTGTTGTCTGGGCGATCGCCACGCTGCCAGAGTGGAGACATAGCCCCCCTATGAGCCCTAAAAACAGCCCCAGCCCCAAAACCAGCCGCCCCAGCCGCCCTGGCCAGGGGACTACTCGCCTTGAGTAGACCTTCCCGCAGAGCGCCCATTGCCGAGGCCGTCTACCCCCCAACCACCGCAGACATCGAGCCATACCCACCAGCCAGCTAGAACGTTTCCATTCAATCCCATATCTGGCCCTATGGAAAACCACCCCTCCAATGCGACCCGTTCTGCCGTCGCCGCCAGCCCCGTCCGGCGACGGCTTTTGGTGACTGGCGCTAGCGGTTTTTTGGGCTGGCACCTGTGCCGCGCCGCCCAGGCCACCTGGCAGGTGGAGGGCACCTACCATCGCCATCTGCCGCCCCTGCCGGGGGTAACGCTGCACGCCATTGACCTCAACGACCTCAGACGGGTAGCGTCCTGGCTGAGCGAACTAGCGCCCGATGCCGTCATCCACACCGCCGCCCTGTCGCAGCCCAATCGCTGTGAGCAAGCGCCCGACCTCTCCTACGCCATCAATGTAGAGGCAACGCGGGTGCTGGCCCAGGTGTGCGGCGCTTCCGGGACGGGTCGCAGCGCGAATCGCAACATTCCCTTTGTCTTTACCTCCACCGACCAGGTGTTCGACGGTCAAGCTCCCCCCTACAGCGAAGCCTCCATCCCCAACCCCATCAGCCTGTACGGGCGGCACAAGGTCGAGGCCGAAACCCTGATTCAAGCGCTGCACCCCAGCGCTGTGGTCTGCCGCATGCCGCTGCTCTACGGCCCCCCTAGCCCAAGGGCCGAGTGCTTTTTGCAGGGTTTTGTGCGCACCCTGGAGGCAGGGCAGCCGCTGCACTTGTTTACCGACGAGTTTCGCACCCCCGCCTACGTCGAAGATGCCGCCACCGGTCTGCTGCTCGCCCTTGAAACTACCGGCCTACTGCACCTGGGCGGCCCCGAACGGCTCAGCCGCTACGATTTTGGCCGTCGCATGGCCGAAGTCTTTGGGCTCAAGCAAGACCTGATTATGCCCTGCAAACAAGCCGATGTCGCCATGCCTGCCGCTCGCCCCCCCGATGTGTCTACTAATAGCGAGCGGGCCTTTGCCCTGGGGTACTGCCCCCGTGGAGTCATTGCGGGGTTAAAAGCCACCCAAACTTGGCGACATGACGGAGCAGTCTAGAGATTGGGCAGGGGGAAGGGTGCCGTTGGAAGTGAACTATTGCACCCTTCGCCAGCATAGTCATAATTCCCTTAGAGAATTTAGGAAAATTTTGGATTAAACCAAAATCCAAGCTTAGAACTGAAGTTTTGTCGGCAGGAAAACTCCAGTTTTTCCGCTGAAATGGGAGTAAAGCGCCAGAATGACTCAATTTACTCATTAAAAGTTGGTTTATACCAAGTACTCCTAAACCTTGGTTGCCTCACCCTGATCGGCTGAGGGCAAATGGTCGCTTGGCCCTGCGGCATACCTGTTTTGATGCGTGGTTTTTGAACTTGGACTTGCCCTAAAACAGCCGTCCCCAGACCCTTTGGGGCGGCTTCACCAACGACTTATCTTAGAGAACGGCTATGGCCGTTGTTATCGTTGGGGGTGCCACATCAGCAGCATGGAATTGCTCTATAAATAGCCATCCCTTCGACTTCGCTCAGGGACCGGCTATGGCTGTTTTTATCGTTGGGGGTGCCGCGCTAGCGGCATGGACGATTGGTATAAGAGCCCGCTTACAAAAGTAAGAGTGTTCTCATAAACGGCCATGGCGGCTGTTTTCTATGGCAATTTAAATTAAATTGAATGCTGCCGGAAAAGATTTTAAACAGGCCGTTTGCGGCGGGCAGAGTTAGCAAAAAAATTTAGGTACAGAAACGATTGGGGGCTGCAACTGCTTTGCAGCCCCTTTGACATCGCTTACCGGCCCAAAGCAGGTTGCCTCTCCACCCGTAGGGATAGCCTCTACTGAAAGGTAGAAGCTCAGAATAAAAAATGTAAAGTAAAGTGAACGCAGCGGTTTAGGGGTTAAGACATGGCGTTTGGGCAGCTTCGAAAGGCAAGGCGCATCCCCATAGGGGTAGCAGGTTTTTTGTTGGTGGGTGGCATTGCGATCGCGACCGTTGCCTGTGGTGGGCCAGCAGAACCCACAGCCCAGGCCCAGCCTGAGCAAGAGGAAGAAGGGCCTGTCGTGGTCGATGTAGCCGAGGCCAAAGCCGCCGAAGATGCGAGCCGTATTTACCCCGGCACAACCCGTCCAGCGAGGCAAGTGTCGCTGCGATCGCAGGCCGAAGGGCGACTGCTGGGCCTAACGGCCGATGTGGGCGATCGGGTGCAGCAGGGCCAGGTGGTGGGCAACCTCGACAATGTGCTGTTACAGACCGCCGTGGGTGAAGCCCAGGCCGAGCTGGCCGCCCGCCAGTTTGAGGTCACTCAGGCCGAGGCCGAACTGGCTGATATTCGCACCTCCATCGAGGAGTCGCGGGTCAGGTTTCAGCAGGCCAGCAACGATGCCCAACGGCTCCAAACCCTGGCCAGTCAGGGGGCCGTTTCTACCCAGGAGGCCGAACAGGCTCAAACCACCCTGGTCGCCGCCGAACAGGCCCTGCAATCGTCTCAGGAACAGGTGCGCACCCGGCAGCAGGCGGTGTCAGCCGCCCAGCAGCGGGTCGAGGCCCAGCGGTCTATTCTGCGCGAAACCCAGCAGCGGCTCTCCTTTGCCAACCTCACCGCATCCCTTTCTGGGGTGGTGCTAGAGCGCATCGCTGAACCTGGCGACCTGGTACTGCCCGGCGAACCGATCTTGACCCTGGGCGACCTGTCACGGGTGCTGGTGGTGATTGAGGTCGCGGATAGTAACCTCAGCGAATTTAGCCTGGGGCAGTCGGTAGAGTTAACCATTGATGCCTTCCCCGACGAAACCTTCACCGGCCAGGTGACACGCATTTCGCCAGTGGCCGACAGCACCTCCCGCCTGCTGCCCATAGAAATCACCGTCGCCAACCCCGGTGGCCGCATCGGCAGCGGTCTGCTGGCCCGCGTTACCAGCGTGGGCAGTCAGTCTAGTGCGGTTGTCGTGCCGGAGAGCGCTCTAGAGACCGCTGAAACCAGCGATAGTCAAATTTTTGTGATTAACGAAGCCGACGGCAGCCTCGCCGTCGAAGCCAGAACGGTGCAGGTGGGCGATCGCGCCGATGGTCAAGTCACCATTCTCTCGGGCCTCACCCCCGGCGAGCAGTATGTCGTCCGCAGCAACCAGCCCCTGGAGTCGGGGCAAACCGTAGAGCTAAGTCTCACCTCTGAAGGGTAGGCGAGTAGGCAAGTAGGCGAGTAGGTGAGTCCCATACCCATCCACCCGCTACCCATCCACCCGCCCGCTCATCCACCCGCCTACCCATCCACCCGCCTACCCATCCACCCGCCTACCCATCCACCCCCCCGCCCATCCACTCCCACACCTCCTACCCATGACCCCCTCCTCCTACCCCAACAACCGCTTCAGCATCAGCGGCTTGGCCATTCGAAGGCACATTGGCACCCTCATGCTGGGGCTGACGGTGCTGGTGATGGGCTTTTTCATCACCACTCAGTTGCCCGTTGACCTGCTGCCCTCCATCACCTACCCCCGCATCGGTGTTCGAGGCGATGCCCCAGGGTTGTCGCCAGAGGTCGCCGTAGACGAAATCACCCGTCCCCTCGAAGAGGCGCTATCGGCCACCGAAGGGGTGATTCAGGTATTTTCTCAAACGCGGGAAGGGCAGATCAGCATTGACTTATTTTTTGAGCCCGGTGGCAACATTGACCAGGCGCTCAACGATGCGACCGCCGCCCTCAACCGCGCCCGCAGCTCCCTGCCCGAGACGATCGAGACCCCTCGACTGTTCAAGGCCGATCCCTCCCAGCTGCCGGTCTACGAAATGGCTCTGACATCCGCTGACCTCAGCCCCCAAGAACTGCGGATTTTCGCTGAAGAAGAACTGGAGCGAGAACTCCAACAGGTGCCTGGGGTAGCCAGTGCCGACGTGTCTGGGGGGGTTAACGAGGAGGTGCAGGTCAACCTTGACCTGCGCCGTTTGCAGGCTGCCGGTATTGGTGTGACCAATGTGCTGGATGCCCTGCGCGATCGCAACCAGGACGTGTCAGGCGGTCGCCTGCGCGGTGGTCAAGAGGAAACCCTGACCCGTCTGGTAGGCCGATTTCAGTCGGCGGACGAGATTCAAAACCTGGCGATTACGGTGCCTGGCACCACCCCACCCCAGCAGGTCTACCTGCGCGATGTGGCCACGGTTGTTGACGGCACTGAGGAGCAGCGCATTGCCGTCAGTCTCAACGGGCAGCCAGCGGTCAAAGTGAGCATTCAAAAGCAGCCCGACGCCAACACCATTGACGTGGTCAACGGTGTCAAGGCCAAACTTGACGAAATGCGCCAGTCGGGGCTGATGCCCGAAGGGCTCGACATGACCGCCACCCTTGACGAGTCGAGGTTTATCAACAACTCGATTCAAAATGTGGCCATCGCTGGTCTGACCGGGGCAGCTCTGGCCGGCATTGTCGTACTGCTCTTTTTGGGATCGCTGCGGCAGACGTTTATCATCGTCACCGCGATTCCCCTCGCCACCCTGGTTGCTCTGGTCTTGATGGGGCTGTTTGGTCTATCGCTCAATATCTTTAGCCTCGGCGGTCTAGCCTTGGGCGTGGGCATCGTAGTAGACAACTCCATTGTGATGCTAGAGAACATGGCCAATCGGGCCGAAGAGATGGAGCGATCGCGCCAGGAAGGGCGGCACAACATTCAAGAGGCCATTTTTCAAGCCGAAGCGAGCAGCCAGGAGCTAGAGAGCGCCCTACTGGCCTCGACCACGACCAACCTAGTGGCCGTACTTCCCTTTTTGTTCATTGGCGGCATTGTCTCGCTGGTGTTTAACGAGCTTATCTTGACAATTAGCTTTTCGGTGGCGGCGTCGCTGGTGGTAGCCCTCACGGTTGTGCCAACGCTAGCCTCGCGGCTGATTATGGGACGCAGTACGCGATCGCTGCAAAGCCGGGGGCCCTTTCGCTGGTTCAACAATCGCCTGGAGGGCATCACCCTGGGCTACGGTCGGCTCCTAAACCAGGTATTGCGACAGCGGCTGCTGGTCATTGCCCTGGCCCTGCTAGTGTTTGGCGGCGGTAGCTATTTCATGGTGGGTCAGATTCCCCAGGAAATTTTGCCCCGCATTAGCACCGGCCAAGCTCGGGTGAACGTAAACCTTCCTCCGGGCACTACTGTGGAGGCCAACCAGCGGGTCATGCGGGCCATTGACGAGGTGCTGCTAGCCCAGCCCGAAACCGACTACGTCTTCACCACCGCCGGGGGGTCTCTGTTCGGCACCAGCACCAACGAAAACACCCTGCGGGGCAGCAGCACCATTACCCTCAAACCTGGTACCGACACGGTTGCCTACGTCGATCGCGTGAATGCCGAACTCAGTCGACTACCCCTTCTAGAGACCCGCATCAACGTAAGTCCGGAGTCGGTGCGGGGCCTCAATCTAACCAACTCCCCAGTGCGGGCCGATCTAGATCTGGGCCTGCAGGGGGAAGATGTCGATGCCCTCTTCGAAGCTGGAGAGCAGGTGCTCGCGGCCTTAGGTGAGCAGGCGACGCTGGCCCGCTACCGCCCCGATGGCGAACCCCCTCAGGAAGAAGTACGAATTTTACCCGACTGGGCGAGAGCCACCGACCTGGGTCTTTCGTCGGTGGATATTGGCAACACCATTCAAACGGCTCTAAACGGTTCGGTGCCCACCCAGCTTCAGCGCGGCAGTCGCCTGGTGGATGTGAACGTGCAGCTAGAGCCGGGCAGCGTGCAGCGAGCGTCTCAACTTTTAGATATTCCCCTGTTTACAGAAGACGGGGCACTGGTGCAGCTCGGCGACATTGCTCAGGTAGGGCTCGGCCCCGCCCCTGGCCAAATTCAGCGCATCAACCAGCGGCAGGTCTTTTTAATCTCGGGCGACCTGGCAGATGGGGCTAGCCTGGGCGAAGCGCTGGCCGAGGCAGACGAGATCATCGCAGGGCTAGACCTGCCCGAGGGTGTGACCCGGCTGCCTAGCTCCGCCGCTGCCACCAACCAAGATCTGCAAGATTCCCTCAAAGTTTTAGGGGCACTGGCAGCCTTTCTGGTGTTTGTGGTGATGGCGGTGCAGTATAACTCGCTGATCGACCCGCTGATTATTATGCTGACGGTGCCCTTGGCCCTGGCAGGGGGAATTCTAGGTTTGTTTCTGACCCAGACAGCGATCGGGGCTACCGTCGTCGTGGGCGCAGTATTGTTGGTCGGTATCGTAGTCAACAACGCCATCATTATGGTGGAGCTGGCCAACCAGATCTACGAGGCCACAGACTGCTCTCGACGGGAGGCCATGCTGCGTGCGGCCCCCCGTCGCCTGCGACCTATTTTGATGACCACGTTTACCACGGTGCTGGGCCTGTTTCCCCTAGCGCTGGGCATTGGTGAGGGGTCTGAGTTCCTGCAACCCCTAGGCGTAGTGGTGTTTTCAGGGCTGTCGCTGGCCACAGTGCTAACGCTGTTTATCATTCCGTGCTTCTATACCCTGCTACACGGCGGCCTGGGCGGCGGCAAAAAACGGCGGGCGATCGCCACCGACGACCTGTCCGAGTCGGTCGATGCATCAGAGGTAGCGCAATCCTAGAGCGCAATCCTATATCAAGGCACTGGAGGGTTAGGAATGGCAAAGCTTGGCGAGACACCCCAACTTCTTCCTCGCCCTGGCAGCACGCTCCTTGTCCTAATCCAAGGCTTTTGAACTCGGACTTGCCCTGACTATAGCCGTTCTCTGAGCGAAGTCGTTGGTGAAGCCGCCCCAAAGGGGCTAGGGGCGGCTATGGCTGTTTTTACTGTTGAGAATGTGGCCCTAGCGGCATGGCCGACCGGAATCAAGGCCTGATTCCTGGCCTGAGCTAAAGCGCCTTAATCGGTGTTGATCATGCCTTCTTCAGGGTTGACCAGTCGCCAGAGTTTCTGCTTGATCTGGGTGTCAAACACTTCCCACTTGAGGCGGTTGTACTCGGAGTTTTCGTAGAAGCCTGACAAAAAGCCCACCGGAATTTCAAACCCGCCCGCCATCGATCGCCCGCCGCCAAAGAAGCGGCCCTCGCTGTCCTGACCAAAGGCCTCTTTAATGAACTCGTCGGGGTCGAGGGTAATTTTGCTGGTGCGCAGCGAGCCAATCACCACCTCGCGCTCCTCGTCTTCGTCGTGGACGATGCCGTAGACCACGGCGGTGTGTACGTTCTCTTCGGTGACTAAAAAGTCAGCCGCCTGGGGAATGGCGTCGCGATCGTCGTAGCGCAGATAGCCGACCCCGGCAATCGACACGTTGTTTTGTACCTTGCGGTTGCGCAGCGATCGCTCGATCACATCCATCACCCGCTTTGAGCGCGAGGCCTGCAGCACTGCGCTGAGCAGCTGCCCGTCGTAAAACTGGCTCAGGTAGGCCGCCGCCATAAAGTCGCTGGCCCCGGCGTGCATGAGCTGGTTAGTATCGGCCCGCAGGCCGTGCATGAGGGCAGTGGCGCACTTGGTGTGCTTGCTGTTGTTGCGATCGAGGTTGAGCAAGCCCTGCTGCAGGTACTGGGTCAAGATCGTCGCCGTAGCCCGAATGTGAGGTCGCAGGTCGATGTACTCAGCATCGAGCTTAGACTGGGGAGCATGGTGGTCGATCACCAGCACCAGGGGCAGCCCCGCCTCGCGCAGATGCTCGTAGAGCTGGCTGGTAGTGCCCTGGTTATCCACCAGCACCAGCCCCTGGTAGTCGGCCAGGTGAGCGCTATCGGCGGCGTTTAACCAGCGGCGGGCAGGCAAGCCAGTCAGGCGCACCAGGGCAATGTTTTCCTGGTGGCTGAGGGTGCCAGCGTAAATAATGTCGCACTCAATCTTGTAGTTGGCGGCAATCAGCTTGTAAGCCCAAGCCGACGACAGCGCGTCGGGGTCAGGAAAGTCTTGCAGCAGCACCAGATGTCGATCTTCTCGATGGGCCTCCAGCAGGCGGCGCACCGCCTGTACCGGATCGTCGGAATCGCTGTCTGGTTCGGGCCTTGGCACCAGAGAGATAGCGCTGTTGCCGTTGGGCAAGGCTACCTCTGAAACCTCGGAGTCGGAGTTAAACGTCATCATAGACATTATCCTGTGTGACAGCGCACCTGGTATTCAACTGAGCTAACTTTCCTCACCCTAGAGCTAAAGACGCCACCCAGGCAGACTGCGTTATCGTCACGATCGGACCTATCTTCACGCGACTGCTTTCGACGTGAAAGGCCCTACCGAAGCACCCCCTAGAGAGTCAACAGCGCTGTAGCTCTATGCCTATTATTACAATTTGCCGTGGAACCGACAGTTTAATGCTAACCAGAGCCAGATCTCAGCCTTAAGGCATAGCTGAGCCCTACGAAATACCAATCACGTATTTTTTCCATTCCTGATGCACCCCGCTGTGAATCTGTCGAGTCACTTCGAAGTAGAGACTGCTGTGGGGCTTACGGGGCTGGCTAAACAGCGGCATGTTGGCCTCTCGGGGGGTGCGGTTGCCCTTTTTGACGTTGCAGCGCACGCAAGCTGTTACCATATTCTCCCAGGTATCACCGCCGCCGCGCGATCGCGGCACCACGTGGTCGAGGGTCAAACCGTCGCCGCTGTAGCTGCAATACTGGCAGGTGTGATTGTCCCGCTGCAGCAGGTTTCGCCGAGTGAGGGGAATATCTTTGTAGGGCACCCGTACGTAATGGCGTAGGCGAATGACCGTTGGCAGCGGAAAGTCAGCATAGACCAACTTACCGTTATGCTCAACCCGCTCGGCCTTCCCCTTAATTACAAGCACAACAGCCCGACGCCAGCTCGTAATATTGAGCGGTTCATAGGAGGCATTGAGCACCAGAACCTTACTCATTCTTTTGCGTGGTTAATTAGCTAAAGAATATTAGACCGATGGTAGCACAGAAGCTAAATAAGGGGTTTGGCCCTGATACACTGCCCTCGGGTCATGTCCGTGGTTGGCCAGCCGAGATCTAGCGCTATGATGGGTCGCTAGTTCCCATAGGCTAACAACAAGCCCCTCAAAAGAAATCCCAGAAATAAGCCTACGGTGAAGGAGGAGTAACGATGCTGAGTTGGGAACAAACCCCAAGTCTGGCCCCCAGCCTAGAACCTATGCGCTGCTGCCGAGCCTGGGTTGAGATTAACCTGGCCGCGCTGCGGCACAACGTGCGCCAGCTCAGGGGAATACTGCCTGCCGCCACCCAGCTGATGGCGGTGGTCAAAGCCGATGCCTACGGCCATGGAGCCGTCACCGTAGCCCAGACGGCACTCCAGGCCGGAGCCGCTTGGCTGGGGGTAGCCACCGTCCCCGAGGGCATTGAGCTACGGGCAGCGGGCATTCAGGCTCCCATTTTGGTCATGGGAGCGGTCAATAGCCCCGAAGAAATGCAGGCGATCGCCCACTGGCGGCTCCAACCCACCCTGGTCAACCCCAAGCAGGCGCTGGTGTTTTCTGACACGCTCTCGGGGCTGGCAGCGGCCCGCCCGGTAGGAGTGCACCTCAAAATCGATACCGGTATGGCTCGGCTGGGGTTTCCCTGGGCAGACGCCGTCGATTTCGTCCGGTTTGTGCGGCAGCTTCCTCACCTCAAAATTGACAGCCTCTATTCCCATCTGGCCACCGCCGACAGCCCCGACCCGACTATCATGGCGCAGCAGCACCAGCGGTTTAGATCGGCGCTGGGGCAGCTTCAGCAGCAGCAGTTGCTCCCACCTCGGCTGCATTTGGCCAATACGGCAGCCACCCTGGCCGACCCCGCCCTGCACTACGACCTGGTGCGGGTGGGGCTGGGTCTCTACGGCCTTTACCCAGCTCACCACCTGCAGGCCCAGGTTAACCTGCAGTCGGTGATGCAGGTTAAGGCTCGCATCACCCATCTTAAAGATGTATCGGCTGGCACGGGTATCAGCTACGGTCACCAATACCTGTGCGATCGCCCCATTCGCCTGGCCGTAGTAGGGATTGGCTATGCCGACGGCGTGCCCCGCGTCCTCTCTAATCGGCTTCAGGTCATGGTCAAAGGCCGCCTGGCCCAGCAAATTGGCGCGATCACGATGGATCAGCTCATGCTGGATGTCAGCCACGTTCCCGACCTGCAGGAAGGCGATGTGGTTACCCTGCTCGGCTGTGACGGCAGTCACGCCATTGGTCCTGACGATTGGGCCACCATGGCTGGCACCATCAGCTGGGAAATTCTGTGCGGCTTTAAGCACCGACTGCCTCGCATTGCCGTTGAACAGCCCCTAGCCGCGACCACCTTGCCCAGCTAAACCGCGCTAAACCAAATGCCATTTAGGGCTAAATAGTTAGCCTACAGCTGCTCTAGCGCCGCCAGCAGGGCGGCGGGTAGAGCCACCGGATGCAGCAGCGAAAATAGATGACCGTAGCGCAGTCGCCCCTGGGCATCGAGCAGAAACTGAGCCGGTAGCGGTGCACCCATAGCCTGCCCCGTATAGTAGGCTCGAAAGACATCACCAGTCGGGTCGCTGAGCAGCGGTAAGTTCAGGCCAAGGTCGTCTATCACCGCCTGGGTCTGGCGCTGGGGCTGAGGACTAATCGCTAGCACCTCCGCCCCGGCATTGCGGAACTGAGCATAGGTTTCGTTTATAGCCACCAGATGAGCATAGCGCTGAGGGCTGTAGGCGATCGCCGTCGCAATGCGGCAAAACACCAGCACCACAGGCTGTTTGCCCCGCCAATTGGCCAGCCGCACGGTGCGTCCGTGGGTCACATCCCACAGGGCAAAATCAGGGGGAATTTGGCCCAGAGGCAGTTCTAAACGCGGTGGCAACGGCAACCAGTAGCGCCATCTAGCCCAGGTTATCGACGACGAAGTCAGCATAGAGGCCATCCAAAACTGCGTCAAAACTCTCCAGAAGCTATCTAGAGACCATTTTGGTATAGCCCATACGCTATCTCAGTCTTTCGAAAACAATCACCTTTGTCCTAGGCAAGCGGACCAGCGTTACCAATTGCAGCGCAACTAAACCTCGGCAAAAAACTCCCGCGCCTTGACCGGGTCGGGGGTCATGGTTCTATCGCCGGGCTGCCAGTCGACGGGGCAGACCTCATCCGGGTTCGTCTGTACGTGCTGAATAGCCTGCAGCACCCGCAGGGTTTCATCCACTTTGCGACCAAAGGCCAGGTTGTTGATGGTAGCGTGCTGCAATACCCCGTCCCGATCGATGATAAACAGCCCTCGCAAGGCCACTCCACTATCGGGGTCGAGCACGTTATAGGCGGTGCTAATATCTTTCTTGATATCAGATATTAGGGGGTAGTTGAGGTCGCCCACACCACCCATTTTGCGCTCGGTCTGAATCCAGGCCAAATGGGCAAACTCGCTGTCTACAGAGATGCCCAAAATCTCGGCATTGAGGGCCTCAAACTCGCTGTAGCGATCGCTGAAGGCCGCAATTTCGGTTGGGCACACAAAGGTAAAGTCGAGGGGGTAAAAAAACAGCACAACGTACTTACCCCGATACTCAGACAGTTTAACTATCTTAAAATCCTGATTGACCACGGCGGTGGCGCTGAAATCGGGGGCCATTTGCCCAACCCGCAAACAGCCGTCTTTCGCATCATTCATCAACTTACCCCCTCGAGGAGCGGTAAAAATGGCTCAGGCGTGATTTGAACACGCGACCAAGGGCTTATGAGTCCCCTGGCATCGCTCCTCAGGGTCAAGTATAGCAGGGGGTTGATAGCCCATGTTCCCGCTTGCGCCTAATTTGCGGCCTAGACTGCCACTTAAGCTGTTAGTAATACCCTGTCGGATAAGGCAAGATTTGAGTAGTAATTTGGCTTATTTTTAGGTGGCAAATCTATGACCGCTTTTGCACCAGCTAACCTGCCTCCCAGCGTGGACTCGCTAGAAAAGTTGGCCGTCTGGTCTCTTGGGGCTTTGTACTCGCTTCGGAAGAATGATCGCTATCAAGAGAGCGAAGCGGCCCCTGTGATTCCCGTGATCACATCCCAAGATGGTTTGGCCGCTGACAAAAAAGAGCACGTAATTTTTAGGGTTTCCTTTATACTCTCCGACGATTGGCGCTCTCAAACTACAAAAATTTGGCAAGAAGTTCAGGAGTTCCCTGGTAATACTCCTCTCCCGACATCATTCTTGCCCTAGGGAAATATTYTYATGAGCCTAGGCCAGCCGCTTAACCTAAGTTCTCCTACCCGATCGCCTGCAGCCAGGCCCGAAWRYTTTCGCTACCAGGGTCAAGATTACGTTCGTATGGGCGACGGCACCGTACTGAACTATGAAAATTATCGAAGCCGTCAGTCTGCCCTGAATCGGCAGGCGGTTTCTGAGGCGATCGATCGGTATAATCCGTCTGCCCCAAGTGAGGCTGTTCAGAGGCAGGTAGCTCGCGACRAYCAACTATTCAAGTCTCCATCCACAGGCCAGGTTGTTCCCCGCAGTCAGTTTTTGGCTGAACATAGTCGAATTAATGCTCARGCCAGGGCTGACTATGAYGCTGCGGCGCARCGYCGTATGGCTAACGTTGGCTCAGCCTGGGACACCCCCCTACCCCGCGGGGTCACTCCCGATATGCTGCCTGCTGGAAGTGGTGCGGCGGTAGCGACTCAAACTGTGGCCCCTCGGGGGGAGGCCCTTCGGCGACCGCTAAATCTTGCGGTCAAGCCACCAGCTCAGCCCCTGCTAGCCAAGCCAGAGGTTTTAGCCAGCGCCGGGGGAGGTGTTCTCTACGGCGGTGCAGCGGCGGCGGCGGCCTGGGCTGGTGGTGCTGGCTTTTGGGAGGGTGTTGGCGCTGGCATTGGTGGTGGTATAGGTGGCGGAACCGGAGGACTGGTAGGAGCTGCCGCGGGCAGTGCTGCAGGGACTCCGTTGGGAACCGCTTCGCTTCCTGTGGTGGGCACCGTTAGCGGTGCAGCCGTTGGGGGCTACATCGGCGGAGCCATAGGCACAGGCATTCTAGGTGGTATTGGTTCGTCTCTAGGCAGCGGGTTGGGCCGTTTCGTTGACGATCTGGTTCCCGACTTCTTTGGCGGCTCCGACGAGTACCCCAACGAACTCAATCCCTTCGCGATGTACGAGGGCGCGCTCATAGACCCTGGGATAGCTCCACCCTTTACTGGCGGCCAAAGTCCGGGTGTCAACTATCGAATCCGCTACAGCGTGGGAGGGGTTCCACGCGAAGGGGTGATCCCCACCATGGACGTCTACGGCCCTGTCTCCGGCCTAACGCGGCAAGAGACGCCCGGTCCCGGTCCTTTTGGTGAATCTTATGGCATTAGCTACCCCGGCACAGTAAGAACCTCTGCTGGAACCTCTGTTCAAGTTTTTTTGAATTTGGGCGGAGCCTCATTCCGATGGATCAATTCTGTCAACGGGGAAAGCGCGTTTTCCGTCACAGGCTTAACCGTCACACCTTGGTATGGTGAACCAGACACCGGGGGCGATCCACCGGGTGGAGTAGATGCGGTACGTGCTCCCAACCCAGCAAGGCAGGCTACGCCTGGCGCTGCCCCGCGCACTCTGCCGTCACCGGCACCGCAACCTACGCCAAGCGATACCTCTTGGCCAGAGACCGCGCCCCAGGACGTGCCCGATACCACGCCACTGGCTTCTCCGGCTCCGGTTCCCAACTTTTCGCCTACGCCCACAGAAGAGCCAACCACCACCACCACGCCGGAGCCAGCTCCTCAGCCCACCGACCTCGAAGCCCCTAGCGAAACCCCGTCCAATCTGGCCGAGAACCCGCTGACGCCGCCCGCAGAAGACCCGCTGACGCCAGTGGACAAAACAAAACCTACAGGTGGGCGGTCGCCTATTCTGGGCGGCCTTCCAGGTACGTTCAGCGGCTCCTCTACTTCGCCTTTGGCAGTGGCTATCCCTGTGGTACTACTCGAAGGGCTGAGGCAGAAGGTCAACACTCCCACCGCCGATCTAACCAATCGCACCCAGCCCAACCCCAGCGTGCAGGTGGTCAAACCGCAGCCAGTACAAACGGCAAATCTACCCCAGCCGCCAACCTGCATCTACGAACAACAGCGGGTGATGGACATCCAAAGCAAGGCGACCGACACCCAGCAGCGAGCCGCTAACCCGGTGAGCGGATTTCCTGGCCTGTATGGCATTGGTATTGAATCGCGTTTAAAGCTGGGCGAGACGTTTGACTTGCTAGGGAACGTGAATACTTTCATGCGTAAAGCGTGGGAGACTACCCGCATCCAAAAAGTAATTAATGCGTTGACTCTAATCACAGCCATTCATAACGCAGCAATGTTGTCACGATTCACTGGACAGACATTACTAGACGCCCTTAGTGGGGCCTTAGACCTGTTTGGAGTGGATGACGAAGAGGGAAATAGGTTAGACCTAAACGCCATGCTGGGTAAGTCCGTCGAGAATTTATTAAAGAATGTCCTGGGAGAAGAAGTCTATAACGATACAAGTAAGACTTGGCAAAAGGCTAATAGGATTGTGCAAATTGGCTCCAACATAGTTTGGAGTGTTCGCAGCATTATGGATACTAGCCTTGAGTTGGCAGAGTATATCGCCAACAATACCGGCAAGATCGGTAATAGTTTGAAACGCTTTGGGGTGATCGGTGAGAATGCTTTCCCTGACATGTCCGAGTCTGCTAGAGCACAAAATAAGTGGCGCAGAACAATAGATAGATACCAAGACGGGCTAGAAACCATAGAGAATGTTGCCGATACCGTTGAATTTGTAACTCAAGCCCCATTAGAAATAGCCAGCGAACTAGGGGAGATTCAAGAGCAAAGAGCCGATTTGAGAACAACAATTAGTGACGGAGAGCCTATCGACTACCCGCAGAATGAGCCAATAGCGACGGTGCAAGCAGAGAATAAAGAAGAGAGCATAGGGGCAGAGCCAACCGTCGAATCTAGTCAAAGGAGCGCAAGCTAATGGCCGTCAGCGCAACGCCTGAGTTCAATAGTGTTGAACATTTACAAGCCTGTGTTAGGCGCTGGTACAACAGAGAGGTGAGGAATTATTTTAGAGACTTAAACATTGATGATAATTGGAGCCCTAACCTGAATGTGCCTAGGGAAAATTTAGCTAGAGCCTGCTTACACTTAGACACTGACAACCTGGCAACAACTCATCTACGCTTAGAGCTATTTAATGAGATTAGAGGTCAGGCGCACCGCGTTCCTTACTACGGGATTCCGGTAACTAGTTTTCAGGAAAGCCGCAAATTCCAACCCCAAATTAAGCTGTTTTTTCAGGAAGACTTAGAGGATGTTGATCCAGATTATTGCCCGATTGCTGGAGAAATAGGGTTTAGGCTGATGGGCAGCGCTTCTATCACCAAGGCCCAGGCCGCAACGTTGGCTAATCGAGTGAAGCTTGCCTTCGGCAATGGTGGATCGGGTTACATATGGCGAAGAGGCAAAGACATGGCTACCTATAACGACTGGAAGAAAGGGTACGCGCTGCAAATTTTGACCCGTAGCAAGTCTGAGGCGCGAGAATTAATCGGGAAGGTGCTAGATGTCCAAAACCACAATCCTAATTGGGCCAATATGAACTACTCCGAGAACGAAGAGCCCATGGAAGCCTACCCCACCATTCCCGACCGAGACACGATTTATGGAGAGCTTCGGCGTTTACCCCGCAAGCGCCCCATTGCCAACGTAAGGTTTCAGTACGCTTTGCTCCACATACATGGAGTCGCTGCGCCAATCGTCCTTTATGACCGTAGTTATACCTACGCGGTCGCGTTGGCCACCTAGGGCCACTCCTGAATTCTGCCTGGAACCCTTTAGGGGTTCCAAGAATCGGTAAGTGCTGATTGTGCAGGCTAAAACGGGGATGAAATCACTACTGTAGGGGGCCGTATGGCTGTACCTCGTTACTATCGGGTTTTAACTGGGGCGCGTGGCATTACTGCCCGGCAAAAATATTTAGACTTTTTGGCTGGGGCGCAAGAGCGGGCGCTTGACCCTGGCGTGGGCGAGGATCGGCCTGAATCGGTCGCTCTGTACGTAAAACCGTTCGCGTTTCCGCTGCCTGCTAGCCACGTGCTGCGAGAGTCGGCATTGTCGCCCTCGTGGGAACATTGCAGAAACATCGCCCCCACCCAGCAGTTCGTTACCGCCGCTCTGGGCGATGATACCGCAATCACCATTAGGAGCTATAAGCCCGCCCGCATCATTCGGACTCAGAAAGGTCCGCGGCAAGCCCAAAAGCGCTCTGACATTACCGGCCTTCCCTACCGCCCCTATAACAACCGATCTCGTTCTATTCCGTTCGGGAAGAACCTGGCCAACGATACGGTTGCATCTGTGGGAGCTACCCTGATTGCGGCCTATGCCACCACTGGTTTTAGCGCCCGCATCACTCCAGAGCGTACATAAGGAGCAACGGCATAGTGGACTATTTAGAACCACTGCTGCCCGTCGTTAACTCTGCCGAGGGAATGACTCCGGCAGAGTTAGCAAAGGCGGTTGATAAGGCTTTGCTACGGGCTACCGTTCTCGACGAAGTGCTTCAGGGCAAGCGCGGTGAGGACGATTTTAACGACCTCCTACGCTCGGAGGACTGGGACCCTGACGAGTTTTGGATCGATGCCGAAGGCGCTGTAGATGCCTTTATTCAAGCTGGGATTGTGCCTGATTCGCTGGAGTTTTTAGAGAGTGGCTTGGTCATCCCTAGGCACTAAACAGCCGGGTTTTGAGTGGGAAGAGTTTGATTTCCCGGTGATTGGTGACGCGGCGGTTAGGATTACCCAAACCTACCAACCGAAGGAAGTTACGTTCCTCAATAAAATTCACCTGGGCGAGTTTTATGCCAACGGCGGCCACAGGTTTCTGAGGACCATCTACCCCAGCACTCTGCCCAGGCTCTACAGCTTTACGGTGCCCCCGGTGCTTGAGGAAGCCGGGTACATCCTGCGCCATTTTGCGGTCAAGCATAATGCCTATGGCGTGGTTGCGGAGGCGAACTGGACGATAAACATTGAGGTCTGGTACCCCGATGGCGCGGCAGCTCAGATGATTGATGGGGGCACCTATGACGGCATTTAGAGTACAGGCCAAGCGAACCACCGCCAGCGGCCCTCCGGCTGAACTCGAGTTTGGCGAGGTGGCCTATAGCGACGCTGACCAGCAGTTCTACGTTGGGCGGGCAAACCCCGCGTTACCCCCTTCTACCTTTGGGGCTACTGAGGCACCCCTGGCGACTGTAGCCTTTTCAGGGGACTACTCCGACCTTAACGACGCGCCCCCCGACTACGGCCCGGCGATCGCCGCCCTCACCAGCAGCGACGCCGCCCAGGGTACCGCGATCGATGGTCTGGCGGCTGATATTGCCCTGCTCGACAGTAGCCAAACGACTCAAGACCTCGCCATCGCGGCGATAGAGGCAGACGAGGACGCACAAAACGCCGCGATCGCCACCCTGGCCACCACCACCGGCGACCAGGCCCAGGCGATCGCCGCCCTCAACACCAGCCAGACGGCCCAAAATACCGCGATCGCCACCCTCCAAACCCGACCCCTCACGTACGGCTTTACCTACGACCAGCAGACAGAACCCACTACTCCAGCGGCTGGGGCCACGTGGCGCGAGCGCAGTGCCGGAGGGCTAATTTTAGGTGAATGGGAATGGTCTGGGAGTTTATGGTTAAGTGTCTCTGAATATGATTCCGGGGGGGTTCCTGAATTTGGCAACATTGCGAATAGCACTATATTTAGGGCCGCACTGCCTTTTAACTGCTTGCTTAAACGCGCCGTATTGCGTGTAGGTCGCCCCTCAACTTACAACAGCAATAGTTACTACAATTTTCAAGTTAGAGGAGTGGGGCCATCGACAACGATTTCTATAGGTTCCTCTTTTGCCGCAAACACAACTCAAATCCTTGCAACCCCTTCAGGAACGACTTTTGAAGTAGGCATAAATCTTGAGTCTGTATTTAACCCATTAGTGGGTGGGAATACTCCTCTTTTTGTCTGGACAGAAACGTCCACGTTCGGCAGTCCTAGCCAATTAGTAAGAGGTGCAGCAGTTTATTCCTACAGAAAAATTCGATGAATAGCATAACCATCCAGACCGTTGACGGCATCACTCATGGCCCAATCGAAGTAGTAAATAGCGTTCCAGAGCTTGCGGCATACTCAAACAGTGCCGCTACACAGAACGCCTTGCAAGCGGCCTACGATTCAGGAAACTGGGAGCCCTACGAGCTGCCCCAGGCCAGTCCGGAGCCACTGCCCCCTGACTGGCCAGCTTTCCGGCTGGCGCTGCTTCAGTCGGAATCGTTTAGAACGTGGTCAGAGGCACTGCCCGACAGCTGGCGCGAAGATCTCAAGCTGGCGGCCATAACGGCCAATGCTGAGGCGCTGCAGAGCATTTATGGCTATTGCAAAACTCTAAATCTACCGGGCCACATGGCCGCATCAGGGTGGCAGCAGATCGCTAACGAGAACCGAATACCCGTGAAATTCTGATGACCATTGACCCGGTTGTGTTTACCCTGATTGGTTCTATTCTGGCTATTTCGACGGTGCTAATTACCGTTGTGCGGTCGATCGATGCTCGCTTTGCTATGGCGAGGGCACAAATTACTGACCTAGAGGGGCGTTTAGCACTGGCGACTGAGCAGCTGGCCAGGGGGGATGAACGGCAGGCGACACGAGAGGCGGCTCACTGGGAGATGGCCGACTACCGCATCAATGCCAACAAAGAGTTGATAGAACATCGCACTAGCCGGTTTACGACTGAGCTGAGCCGAGTGCATGACGATTTGAGGCAGCGAATTAAGGATATTGAGAGCTATTTAGACAAGACGACCGATTTTACGATTCGGGCGGCGGTGCGACCGAAGGCCTAGTTGATTTGGCCTAACTGTAGGTTTTGTACGAAATTGCCCATTAGAGCAGTCTCGAATAATGGGCATGTTTAATAGGTAGCGCTGCAAGTTGATGAGATGAAAAAGAGGATTTGCTTGACTGGTTTGTTGGCGGCGGTCGCGGTGACTGGATGTAGTTCATCCTCGTCAACGACGGCGGAAGCTTTTCCCGAGATGGAGCCCATACCCGATCTGCCTGCTAAAATCGCCCGTGCAGATGGTGCAGCACCAGAAGATGTGCCCACTTATGAAGCTACATTTGCCGACCTCGAAAAGATTTGCACTGAGAGTCGGGAACAAGTCGCTTTAATGGCATTTACGCTAGTTGAGAAGTGGAAAGAGTTGGACTACGAAACTACTCAATTAGACGCCTTGGCCAGCATCGGTTCAATGGCTGAGAGCATGGGGGAAGGGAGAGAAATAAACTGCTTTGACGCTTACTTGGTCTACCGCCGTGGCCAGAAAGAAGAAGTTGCAGAAATGAAGTCTGACCAAGAGTTCAAGTCCTGGTAGTCAACTCTGCATAATGCGCACTAAAAAACCCCCGGCTGAGAGACCGGAGGCTACATGGTGTTGGCTAAGGAGCCGAGTCATCGTTTAAGCAGTTGCCGTCTGGGACTTTACCCAGCGTAGATACCCTTTTTCTTGAAGGTGATCAAGTCGGGAGTAGTAAGGCCGGGGGTCTTTGAGTCCGAGACGAGCAAGTATGTCTGCCGTCTTTGCCCGTTGACCAGGTCGCACCAGCTCCCTGGCTACGCGGTAGGTTTCGGCCTGTGCCGTTGTGCATTGACTGAAATCAGGGGCGTCCCCCTTTAGAAACTCGATGATGATCATCATTCCACCTAGCTAGAGTGGCCACCAGCCCGAGGGCCGGTTCTGGTTATAGTAGTCTTCGTTCTCCTCCTCTGTCGAGCAGTGAACGTCGTCGCGGGCTTCGACCTTGTGATCGACTTCTGAGTCGCCAAAGTCATCCCAGACAGACCGAGGGTCAACGCCTTCCCTGCAATGGTTATTGAGGTAATCGCGCTCCTCATCGTCGGCAGTGTCATCCGTTCCCCAAAAAGGCCAAGGCATTACCTTCTCTCCTCGTAGTGGTAGCCAACGGCCATAGGGCCGTCGTTGCGAATGACCAGCCAGCGATCGCCGTACTGGTAGTAGTCATAGGAGCCGCTAAAGTGCATGGGGAAGCCCAGCAGAGTGGTCATGGCCTCATGGTCTTGGGGCCAGGCCAGCGACTCGACGGTGAGGGCTTGCTCGTCGTTAACGGTGCCGTCGATGCCGTAGGGGTGAGCGCCGGGGGCAAACTCACCGGGCAATGAGCCACGTTCTGGCGCATAGACGGGTTCCATGCAGGCGTTGAGCAGGGCGGAGAGGATGAGCAGCCCTGCGAGTAGGTTGGGGGTTGAGAGGCCGTTGACCTCTGCGAGTAGATCGCGCGGCATAGCTCAATCCTTGACTACGGTAGGGAACCCATCGTCGTCAGCGGTCCAGCGGTGGCTGCCCTGGTCGCTCTCAATGGTGCAGGTGCCTTCATCGTCGTCAACGTCTACAACACGAGCGTTGTCGTAACCAGCATCTTCGGCGGCATGCTCGAAGGTGCGGCGATCGTAGTCGGTGAAGGGGGGGAGTTCGTTAGGATTAGTCATTTTCGGAAATCTCAATAAAGGACAGTTCTTTAACCAGGGCCTGGGCCTGATCGACCGCCCAACCGGCGATCGCGGTGCTGTTCCAGTCGGGATGGGCCTGAATGAGCGCGGCCATAGCCTGCACGGCGGCTTTGTGCAGTAGGCGCTCGTTGTAGCTGCGCAGCCTGGGTTCTTCAGGCGGCATCGCCTTCACCCTCCCAGGCCAGATCGAACTGGTAGCCGCGCATCAGCTTGCGCAGGCTGCGAATGTGGTTCTCGGCCAGGGCACGATCGCCACACGCGCCGACGGGCACCCACTGCTGTCCCCTGAGCATGTAAATCTGCCAGGGCTTGCATGGGCGCACGGATTCGGCCCCCGGTGCGGGGGCGGCTGCATTGGTTAGCATTAAGTTGTTCCTGCTTCTAGATGAACAGTGGACAGGCGCGGGGGTATTGCTTTGGACGGCGACCCCCGCGTTTGCTATGTCGTTTTGTGAATCTCCTCAAAATCAGAGGCTAAATCTTCTGGCCCGCATTGCATCAGTCGGCATAAATCCACAACCTGACGGAGAGTCAAGCGAGGTTCGTGCGTACCAGATTCCCAGAGCTGAATCGCTCTGGTAGATAGGCCAATTGATTTTGCCACCTCAGCCTGAGTGAGTTCGAGGGCCTTGCGTCTTTTCATAAACGGGTGACCTTTAGACATTTTACGAAGTCCACTACGGCGAAGTGGACTTCGTGTAGAATACTGTAGCGAAGTCCACTTCGTATTTGCAATAGCCAGGTGAGGGGGCGCGGCCAAGCATTCCCCTTACTTGGTTGCCCAATTATCCCCACAACACGTGACAGACCTGTGATTCAGCGAATTTCAGACAAATCTTGAGCACAAAAAAACGGCGATCGCTCTGAGGGGCGATCGCCGTTGTCGTTACCTAGGAGTTTGTATGCCAGAAACCCTCGAAGACTTCATTCGCCGTTGGGGCCAAGACTTCTCAATCAGAGTCGTCAACGAATCCCCACTTGAAGTTGTGGTCAGCCCAGACATGCCTGGGGATGGCCAGACAGCCAATTTCCGCATTGATGGCAACACCGTCCAGTGTGTTGCCATCACCCTGGCACCAGGAGAAGCCTAAAAAACGGCGATCGCCCCCCACAGAGCGACCGCCGTTTGTCGTTTAGGGGCCTAGGCCCCTTTTTTAATGCCGAATGCTACCCGAGTGAACAGTATGCCATTCCAAATCACAGATTTTGTAGAGTTCGACACTAGCGGTAGAGCAGTCTGCCCCAGCTGCGCGCTAGATGGCAAAACCACCAAAAAGAACCTATCGGTGCTGGCCACCGGCGCGTACAAATGCCATCGCGGTTGCAACCCCGAGCAGATACGCGGGGCGATCGGGGCCGAGAAGCCCAGCTCACCACCGCCGCAGACCCAACCATCAGCACCAGCGGCCAAAGTGCTGGTGTCACCGGCAAAGGTGAAGCAGGCCAGCGAAAGCTTACTCAACCAGAGCACCCACGCCCTACGGTGGCTAGCAGATCGCGGCATTACCCCAGAGATGATCGCTCACTACCGCCTGGGGGTGGCCCGCTGCAAAGTGGGCGACAGCAGCAAGCCCAGCAAGTCTTGCCACCTCCACGCCGTGAGCATCCCCATTCCTAATGCCGACGGCACCGCCTACTTTCAGAAAAAGCGGGTGGCCCCCTGGCTCGACGAGGGCGATCGCCCCGATGGTTACCAAGCCTGGAGCCAGTACGGCATTCCTCAGATGGTCTACACCACCCACCAGCCCGAGCAACCCAGCGAGACCTGGTTGTGTGAAGGCGAATGGGATGCGATCGCACTTGGGTGGGCTGTACGTCATTCCTCACTCAAAAATGACATACAGGTATCGTGCTTCACCTGTGGCGCTGGCAACGTGCCCCCAGAGCCTGAGCTAGAACGGCTCGCCGGCGACGTGGTGGTGTTCTATGACCACGACGCCCCCGGGGAGAAGGGAGCGGCCAAGGTAGCCGCCCGACTCAAAGACCGCTGCCGGGTGGCTACCGTCCCCGCCACCGGCGAGGACATTCCTGAAGGCTGGGACATCAGCGATGCCTTATCCGCTGGCCTTTTCGACCAGGTCATCACGGCGGCCACCAACGCCACCCCCTGGCAGGCTCCTCCTGGCAACAACCCGCTGCGCTCCAGACTCATTACCAACGATGAGTTGCTGAAGCGAGCCCCCGACTACACCGACTGGCTGGTAGACGACCTGCTGACCGCCGACGAGCTATTCCTGCTGGCCGCCAGCCCCAGGGCCGGTAAGTCGCTACTAGCGATGACACTGGCCAAGGCCGTCGCCACCGGCGGCAGGTTCCTGGGCCGTCCTGTGTCGAAGGGGGCCGTGCTCTACATTCGCTGTGAAGACTCCGAGACCAAAACGAAGGAGCGAGAGATAAAGCAGGGGTGGGAAGCCGGTCTGCCGGTCTACTGGCTCGACAAATTCAAACTCTCAGAGCTGGCCCACCTGGAGGAGCTGGTCGAGGAGCTGGGCGTGCGCCTGGTGGTACTGGACACCTTGAGCCGCATCCGAGACAGTGCGATCAGCGAGTCCTCAGCCGAGATGAGCCAGCTGCTGGAGCCGCTGCAGGAGATGTGCAAGCGCCAGCGCTGCGCCGGGCTGCTGGTGCACCACACAGGCAAGGTCAACCTACAGAACGCTGGCGATGTAGATGTGTTCGACACCATCCGAGGCAGCAGCGCCATCAGGGCCACCTGCCGGGGCACCCTCATTCTCGCCGCCGACGAGCGCAATTACCGCCTGGCCGTAGAGAACGGCTGGGGCAAGCTCGACCTTCAGATCATCCTCGACGCCAACACGCTGGAGTGGCGACTGCTGGGCAATTGGATGGGGCCAAACGTAGACCTCAACCAAAAAGACCGCGTGCTGGCCTTCATGAACCAGGTCGCCAGCGCCAGCATCGACCAGATAGCCGAGGCAACTAACCTACCCAAAAAGTCGCTCTATGAGGTGCTGAAGCGCCTTCAGTGCGAAGACCTGATCGAAAAGCGTGGTGAGCAGCGAGCCGCCGTCTACGTGCGCAGCACGGCCACCCAAATCGAGCTGTTAGAGAAGACGGTCGCCCTCGATGTCGACCCCGAAGACCCAGTTCAACAGCCCCCAGAAGGAGGTGCTCAAATTGGCACACTAAGTGCCCAAATCGTCACACAGGCCCCAGTTCAACAAGTTCAACATGTTGAACTCGTGTTGAACAGCCAAAACCCAGACGGCGTAAGGGCTAAGGTAGAAGTTCAACAACTTCCTATAAGCGCCAATTCTCCAGAAAAAGTGATCAATTTAGAGAAAAGTGATCAAAAAAATGATCACTTTTCTGAAGAGGGGGTACCCCCCACACCCGTAGATTTGTTGAACTCAGAGCCGAAACCCTTACAGGACAAGGGTTTGCAAGTTCAACAGAAGTTCAACACGAGTTCAACACGAGTTCAACGACCTGAGCCAACATGGGTCTACTGCACTGAACTCGAAACCGCTGTAAGGCTTGATAAGAGAGGGATTCACGCCTCTACGGTCTACGTCCCTGGCCTCGGATCACAGCAGTTCAACAACGAATTCTTGCAACCACTAGAAACCCCCTCTGTTGAACTGGGAGGTGAAGCCGATGAATAGCCGCGAGAAGTTTATTGAGGCGCTGCGATCGAGGGTTCCTATCACCCCACGGCTCGAAGGCCCCAGCGAATACCAGCGCAACAAACAGTTGGTCAACATCGCCCGCCTGGCCGCCCATGGCTCCATGCATCACCTGCACATCCTCTGCCGCATGAGCGAGGCCAACAAGCGCACCGCCTGGGCCTTCTCCACTGCTGACGCTAAGGAGCGACTAAAACACATGTTCAATGCTCCAGGGGTGAACAAGCATGGCAAATAAACCCTCTCCCTGGCTCAGCACCGCCGCCGCCTGTCAGCGCCTGGACGTGAGCCGGTGGGTGCTGGCCACTGCCCGTGATAGTCGCCAGCTCCGCAAGGGCTACCACTGGAAAGTGAAGAACCCCCACGCTGCTCGGTTAACCTACCTGTGGCACGTCGATCGCTTAGAAAAGTGGCAAAGCCAGGTAAAGACTCAGCCCGGCGCTTGAGGCCGATCGCCCCGCTGCAAACCCGCCTGATAGATAGCCCAGTAGGTTCCCTCATCAATCCACCGGCGATACACCTTGCAGTGTGTCTCTGGGCTGTGGCCCATCAGCTTGGCCCCAAACTCTGGGCTGTAGCCAAACTCAAGGCAGCGCCGGGCAAAGCAGTGCCGTAAATCGTAGGCCTGGCAGAAACCCAGTCGGTTAAAGGCTCTAGCGGTCTTTGTACCCAGTTGGGCATTGCTGTACCCGGCGATGTCGGCCAGCGGTGGCATGGTCACCGCCGACAGATCCCAGGTGCTGGCCCACTCTGGGTAGAGAGGCCACACAAACCGCGCCCCCGTCTTCGTGTCGGCATGCACCCGCACCGTGGGAAAGTCGGCCAGGTCAGCCGTGTAGGCCTCATGCGGCCTCAACCCATAGGTGGCCAGCATTCCAAATAGCCACCGCCAACCAGGCTCGGCAATGGTGCCCCGCCAACCGGCGATCTGTTCGTCAGTGGGAAGCGAGCGTGGGTCAACCGCTGACGCGCCGTAGCTGCCCTTGAGCGTGGCAAACCCATCCACCGGCAACCCGGCAAACTCGGCTAGCTGCCGGTAGGCATTGCAGGACCGCAGGCGGCTGCGCGAATTTTCCTCGGTCTTCTTCTCGGCGGTTTGCTCCAGTAGAGCCAATGTCAACGGCGCATCCTGGGGCAGCTTATTAAACGGCTGCTGGTAATCGGTTTGCCAAGTGATAGGCGCACCTCGCCACCGGCGACGAAACCGCTCTATCCAATCGCCCACCGTTTCGGCTCGGCTGCCCCGGTACGGCTCCCAATCGAATTTGCCAGCCTCTAAAACCACCCCTATAGCCTTGGCCTGTTCCTCGGCCAGGGAGAGGCCCCTAGGGTTAGCTGGTAACCCCAATGCGATCCGTTGCTGGTATGGAGCCTCTTTCGTGCTGCCTGGGGCAGGCGGGAACGTGCCACGGGCATAAAGCTTCTGGTTGAGCGCCTGCAACCGCACGGGAATTTTAGCTGCCTTCAATCGACCGTTAGCCCGGTTCAACCGCTCCTCAAATTCCATGCCTAAAATTTGCCTAAAAATAGAGGCTCGATTGGCTACAACTAGCTACAACTAGCAACAATACATAAACCGTAACAGAGCTGTGATGCCCTGTCTACGGTGCTTCTAGCCCAAAAATGGGCGCAGTAAACTAAGGCGACACCCGGATTCGAACCGGGGGTGGAGGTTTTGCAGACCTCTGCCTTACCACTTGGCTATGTCGCCGCCTTGTCAGTTTTTGAGTATAGCAAACTCAGGGGTGCAATCAAATTGCAATGTTGGCAGGTTTAGGCCGCAAGAGTTTTAGCCCCATTATTGCTCCCGCCCAAGCGTAAGCCACTAGGGGCAGCGCTAGTCAACGTCGCCCCTAAATGCGTCACACGTGCAGCGCTGAAACGTCTTAATAGCAAGTCATAGCAAGTCGTTGTCTAGCTCGCCCCCTAAACTGGAGTGTCGATTATGGTATGGAACGTTTTTGAGGCGCTTTTCTCCTCTCCCAAGTCAATCCCGGCGGCGATCGCCTGGGAGAACGATCTCAGCATTCGCCCCGTTTTGCACAGCAAGCGCACCCCCGCGCTGCTGCAACAAGCCACCTACGACCTGCAGTCAAAGCTAGTGGCCAAAGGGTTTTTGACCCGTGACCAAATCAGCGGGCAGTTTGACCAGCCCACCCAGCTTGCAGTCGAGGCATTTCAGCGCAGCAACGGGCTCAAGGTTGACGGCGTAGTCGGTCCGCTCACCTGGGCCGCCCTCTGCTACCCCACCCTGGCGCTCAAAACGGCCGATGAGCAAGACTACAGTGCCGATGTTCTGCGGTTACAAAAAATTCTGGTCAAAGAGGGCTTTCAGGCTGAGATCACCGGAGAGTTTGATCGAGCGACAGACAAAGCCCTGCGCCGGTTTCAGCGCTACTACGGTCTGCGGGCCGATGGCGTATGCGGCCCCGTCACCTGGACGATGATGCTAGGCCAGCGCCTGGTGCCCCAGCCCAACCTGTGGCCCTGGAGTCGCCTCAGCTACCAGGGCGAGCGGATTGCTGAGCAGCTGCTGATCATTGGGGCAATCTGGACGGGCATTGTGTGGAATCCGTTGGGTATTGAGCAAGAAGAACTGTCGCTGCTGGCAGCCCTGGTGCTGGCCTACGGGCTCACCATGGTTGGCCCCCTGACGATTGAGAAAATTTTGCCCAACAGCCTTGGCTACGACCATCATCCCCTCTTGCGCTACGCCCCCTACGTCATGGTCGGGCTGCTCTGGAGCCCAATTCTCAACGCCGTGACGGCGGCTCTTTCCTAAGTCCTGTGGCGAGTGAGCCGCGATCGGAGAGGGTAACCCCAACTCCAGCGGCTCACTCGCTCGCTGGGCTGGGCTGGCGAAAGCGGTAGATATCCTCGATCGCGATCGCCCAGCTGGTGGCCAAAGAGGCCAATAAGCGATTGCCCTTTTCCACCGTAGCCAGAGTTGGGTCTCCCAAAACACCGCTGGCGCTGAGGTCGCGGGTCACCCAGGCAAAGGGCAAAGCCCCCTCCATCGTCAGCCAGCTATCGGTAGGCAAATTTTGGGGAAACTCGGCCTTAGCCTGCTCCATCCGCACCTGCTCGGGCAGGATAGACAGCATTAGGCTAGTTTCGGCATCCCCGGCGTGAATGCCCAACTCCATTTCCTTAGCGGTGAGCAAATCCCCGGCGCAGTTGGGCACCGCCCATACAAACAGTGGAAACACCATCAAGTCGGGGTGGGCCAGGTGCAGATCGCGGGCGGCAATCTCGAGCACCTGGGGCTGGCCGCCGTGGGCGTTGAGCAGCACCAGCTTGCGAAACCCGGCCCGGTAGACGCTTTCGGCAATATCGCTAATCACCCGCAGCAGGGTGTCCGCCGAGAGAGTGATGGTGCCCGAAAAGTGCCAGTGTTCATTCGATTTGCCGTAGTAGAGCGGCGGCAGGCTATAGGCCGGTATGGCCGCATCGAGCTGGGTCAGAGCCTGCCCCAAAACCGCTGTGCAGATGGCGCTATCGACCACCAGCGGCAGATGGGGGCCATGCTGTTCGATCGCCCCCATCGGCTGCACGATTACCACCTGCTCGCGATCGGGCATGGCGTCGATCTCAGTCCAGGTCAGGTAGGGGAAGTAGCGCTGGGGCGGAATGGCGTGATGCATAAGAAGGGATGAGGTAAATGGGGCAATGTCATGGTTCCTGGATGGAATGCCTTGACAGTCACGGGCTGAACGGTAACAATGAATACAGAAACAAATCGTTCATCTCTAGGTTTAGAGACGGAAGTAGAGCTTAGGCTCGAAGGAACGCGCCTCTGTTTATACACCTTCACTCATTTAAGGAGAGGCGAAAGATGTCCTTGAAATATCGCGGCGTTGATTACGAACCGGCTACCCCTCAGGTGGCTATCTCTGAAGAAGTTATTGGCCGCTATCGTGGTGCGGTTGCCACCCGCCACGTTGCTAAGCAAGCCAAGGCTGACCATCCCCAAGGCCTCAAGTACCGTGGGGCCGCGGTTCGCTAAGCTAAGTTTGCCCGGTTAGGCTAAGCGCTGGCTCCGGCGGTGGGTTTTGGCCCCTGCTGGAGCCAGCGCTTTTTAAAGGGCGGTGGAGATCCTGAAGCGTTGTAATCGCTGTAGCAGACGTTGGTTTATTTAAAGCGCCTCGCCGAGTAGCGCAGTGGGGTTGGGCTCTGGCCGTTAGCTTAGGCGTAGAAAGGCAACAGCGTGGGATAGCTATCTCAGCTGTTGGCGAGCAGGTGGAATATCAGTCTACAAGCCGTGGGTTGAGCAACAGCCCTACTCCTAAGGTTCCGAATTGATGGTCAACGCAGCATTTAGCTAAAGCACCTCCAAGGGGGGTGCTTTTTTGTGCGGTAGGCTTGGACAATATCACTACTGCGTCTATGTCATTCGGGAGAATCGTTGGGTATTTTTGCGTATCTATTGGGGCTAGCTACCGGGGTACTGCTGCTGATCTGGCAGCAGCAGCGACAGAGTCGCCGCGAGCAGCGACTGATGAGAACCCTAAAGACAACCGATTGGCCCACCGCCCTGGGTCAGGTTGAGCGAATGGTTCAAACTCAGCCCCAGCAGCAGCGGCAGCTGCGATCGCTAGGCACCAGCCGCGACACCCTAGAGCGCATTCTGCAAACGGCTCCCATTGGTTACCTCCAGGTCGATGAAGAAAATCAGTTAATTTGGTGCAATGAGCAGGCCAACCGGCTACTCAAAATGAATCAGCCGCTAACCGGGCCGGTGCAGCGGCGGCGACTGCTGCTAGAAGTGGCCCGCTCCTACGAACTCGATGCCCTAATCGAAGAAGCCCGCGAAAAGCAAACCTGCTGCCAGCAGGAGTGGATGCTCTACCAGATTTCTCCCGATCCGCTGTACCCCAAAGAAGAGCCGACCTATCCCCTGCGGGGCTACGCCCTTCCCCTCGACAACGGCGAAGTGGGCGTGTTTCTAGAGAATCGCCAGGAGGCGGCCCTGCTGGTGCAGCAGCGCGATCGCTGGACCTCAGACGTGGCCCATGAGCTCAAAACCCCCCTCACCTCGATTCGGCTCGTGGCCGAAACCCTTCAGCCCCGCGTCGACGACGGCCAGCGCCGCTGGCTCGATCGCCTGATCAACGAAACCATTCGCCTCAGCAATCTGGTCGAAGACCTGCTCAACCTCAGTCGGCTCCAGGGCGACCAATTTCAGGGATTGACCCTAGAGCCAGTCGATTTGCCCCAGCTAATTCAACGATCCTGGGTCAGCCTGGAACCCCTGGCCCAGGTCAAGGGGTTGTCCCTCACCTACGACGGCCCCACCCACTGTTTAGTCAATCTAGACGAGACCCTGTTTCATCGGGTGCTGCTCAACCTGATTGACAACGCCATCAAACACAGCCCCAACCGCGCCACTATCTTTGTGCACCTGACTGAGCCCGATCGCGGTGCTCAGGTTAGCGATCGCCAGTCTGGCTCCCTTACCCTTGAGGTAATGGACATGGGCTCAGGCTTTAGCGACAAAGATCTACCCCACATATTCGATCGCTTTTACCGAGCCGACCTGTCGCGCAGCCGCAGCGATCCGCTGGTTGATCTGCCCGCGGTTGACCCTGGGGTGGCCACTGAGGTAAGCCGAGGTACCGGCCTGGGCCTAGCGATCGTCAGCCAAATTGTAGAAGCTCACAACGGCATTATTACCGCCGCCAACCACCCCGATTTGGGCGGTGGCTGGCTACGACTGCAGCTGCCGGCCACCGCCCAGGTCCACTGACTTCAGGTCAAATAAAGACCGAAATTTAACAGGAATAACATCGAAATTTAGGCCTAGAGACTGAGAGTTTATACTCAGGCAACCTAAATTGCTGGCATACTTGTTAAGTTGGTTACGTAATCCTGCTGGGCACACCCTGCCCTATTTCCCACGCCATGGCAGAGCGGCTGCAGAAAATTTTGTCTCAGTATGGCCTAGCCTCCCGGCGGCAGGCCGAACAGATGATTGAATCTGGCCAGGTGCGGGTAAACGGGGAAGTCGCTCACCTCGGTCAGCGGGCCGATCCCACCTGCGATCGCATTGAGGTCAATCAGCAACCCCTCCAGGCCCAGGATCGGCCTACCCAGCACTACCTGCTGCTGCACAAACCTTTGGGTATGGTCTCTACCTGTGCCGACCCCCAGGGACGACCGACCGTGCTGTCTGTGCTACCGCCCGACCTTCACACCGTGGGTATTCATCCCGTGGGTCGACTCGATGCCTACAGTACCGGGGCGCTGCTGCTCACCAACGATGGTGACTTCACCTTCCGGCTCACCCATCCCCGCCACGACATTCCCAAAACCTATCGGGTATGTCTTGAGGGGCAGGTGCCGCCCGAGGCGCTTGAGGCCTGGCGCAAAGGCATCGATCTCGACAATCGGCCCACTCGCCCCGCCCGGGTAACGGTGATTGCCCAAGGCCGAAACCAAACCCAGATCGAGGTCGTACTGCAGGAGGGGCGCAACCGACAAATCCGTCGGGTGGCCCAGGCCCTGGGCTACCGGGTGCTAGACTTACACCGGACTGCGGTGGGCTCAGTCAGGTTGGGCAACCTAACTGAGGGGTCCTATAGGGCTTTATCATCTGCCGAAATTGAGGCATTATTAGCAGAGTCATCGGTTCAATCAGCCCCCTTTGCTAAGCTGCCTCCTCCATCAGTAAGCCATTCGCCGTCTTGAGCTAGATTTTTCCCTGTATGAAGACAAAAGAGTTGGTTGACCCTAATGCCGTCTATCGAGAGCAGCTTGTAGAACTGGGTACCCTACTGCGGGCCGCTCGCCAGCAGCAGGGGCTAACCCTAGAATCTCTGGCTGAAACAACCCTGATTCGGCCCACCCTCATTGCGGCCATTGAGCAGGGTGACTTAGATGGTTTGCCAGAGCCCGTCTACATTCGCGGCCTGATCCGTCGCTATGGCGATGCCCTGCAGCTCGACGGTGAAACCTTAGCCAGCCAGTTCTTCACCCCGCCCCGCATTCAGCGCCGCTCCTGGAAAGAGACTCCAGCGGCCCAGCTGCGGCCCCTTCACCTCTACGGGGCCTACTTTATGCTGCTGGTAGCGGCGATTAGCGGGCTCTCCTACCTGCTGCGGCAAACCGCTCCAGAGGTAACAGTGCTGCCGCCCCTAAATCCTCTCGACGGCACGCAAACCGGAGCCGAAGTCAGACCCAGTGCTGGCGATGTTCCTGCCGATCAGGCTCCTCAGCCCACCGACCCCCAATCTCCGATTCAGGTCAAAATGACCCTAACGGCTCAGTCTTGGTTGCGCATCACCTCCGATGGTCAAACCGAGTTTGAGGGCATTCTGCAGCCGGGGGATAGCCGCATGTGGACCGCAGATCAGGCGCTCACTATTCGGGCTGGCAATGCCGGTGCCGTCATGGTCAGCTACAACGATCGCCAGGCCGAAGCCCTTGGTCAGCCGGGTATGGTACGAGAGATCACCTATTCGCCTGCAGAAGCGGTTAGTTTAGCCTGGTAGTTGGCCACTCAGCCTAGTGCTTTTTAGGGCTTTTGAACGATCGCCACAGATCACCCTTTTGCCCGAATAGCTTAAACATTGAAGGTAAGCGGATTAGAGCGTGTTCAACCCGCCTACCTTTGACGTTTCAACCACCGAGCTACCTGTAGCTTTGGCAGACGGATGCTGGCAGATCGATGGTCCGGTGCCTGCTAGCCGGGTTGGGCGATCGCTACCTCATCCTCTGCGGCCTGCTGCATATCCAGAATAAAGGGTACGTTGCTGCCTGAGCCGACCACCAGCACTCGGGGGACCTGGGCACCACCGTCTTTCCACGCCTCGATCGCCTCTTTTTGCAGCACCAGAGATCCACCCTTGGCCTTTAGGGTTTCGGCAATCAGCCGCTGGGCTTCGGCCCGACCCTTGGCTCGGTTAATTTCAGCCTGGGCTTCCTGCTCGGCTTCCTGGGCAATGTAAACAGCCCGGCGAGCGCGCTGCTCGGCAATTTGCTTATCTTCTACGGCCTTGGCAAAATCAGTCGAGAAGGTGAGATCGACCACGCTCGTATCCAGCACTAGGATGCCGTACTTAGCCAAGCGCGTGGTCAGGGCATCGTCAAAGTCTTGCTTTAGCTCCGCCCGCTGGGTAATCGCCTCTTCTACCGTGCGGCGGGCAGCAGCAATCTTGAAAGACTCCTGGGTTTGAGGGGCCACAATTTTAGAGACTAGGTTTTCCAACGTGCCCTGAGTACGGCGAATGTTGACAACCTCGGTGGGGTCAAGGCGAAAGTTGATGGCAAAACGACCCGATAGGTCCTGCAGGTCTTTGGTTGAGCTCTGGGCGGGTACCTCAAACTTCTGCACGGTGACGTCATAGACATCGACCGTAGAGACCAGGGGCGGCTTCAGGTGAATGCCCTCTAGCAGGGCGCCGTCCTGAGACTTACCCAGAACGCTGAGCACGCCAGCCTGACCAGGGTTAATAATGACAAAGCTGCTGGTTAGCAGGGCCAAACCAACGATGGCGAGAAAACTCAGCACCACTGGCGGCCAGTTTAAAGTCGAAGATTTCAACGGCAGTTCCTAATCCTAATCACGCTTCCTTTCTACGGTATCGGCTATTCAGCCGAGCGGCGAGGTTCTTCAGCAAGGCTTCGGATTAAAAGCTGTGGATTAAAGGCTTCGGCTCAGCTGACGCGACGTAGTCGAGGTACCTGCTAAGCCCCAGGCTGGGCTAGTCGGGTAGGCCCGTTACCTGGCCCGAACCGGCAACCACTTCGCCAATAGAATAGGCCGCCACCTGGTGCTGAGCTAGCCAGGCCAGGGTTGAATCGACATGGTTAGCGGGGACGACCAGAGCAAACCCAATCCCCATGTTGAAGGTGTTGTAGAGCGCGTTTTCGGGCACATCGCCCGCCTGTGCCAGCCAGCTAAACACGGGTGGCACAGGCCAGCTGCCAACTTCAAGCTGAATGCTCTGGCCTGGCCCCAGGCAGCGAGGTAAGTTTTCGGGTAGGCCGCCGCCGGTAATGTGGGCCATACCGTGAATGGCCAACCCCTCTCGTCGGGCCTTTAGCACGGGCTCTACGTAAATGCGGGTGGGAGTGAGCAAAACTTCGGCCAGGCTCAGGTCGCCGAGGGTGGGAACGACCTCGTCCCAGCGGTAGCCGGTACCACCGCTGGGGTGCTGGCCCTCGGCGACGACTTTACGCACCAGGCTAAAGCCATTGCTGTGCACGCCGCTGCTGGCTAAGCCAATGACGCGATCGCCCACCTCTATCTGGCTACCATCCAAAATTTGGGACTTTTCAACTATGCCTACGCAAAATCCTGCTAGGTCATATTCGCCAGGGCCATAGAAACCTGGCATTTCAGCGGTTTCACCGCCCAGCAGGGCGCATCCGGCCTGGCGGCATCCCGCCGCAATGCCCTCGACCACCTCCGCCAGGGCAGCGGGTTCTAGCTTGCCCGTGGCTAAATAGTCGAGAAAAAACAGCGGCTCAGCCCCGCTGGTGAGAATGTCGTTGACGCACATCGCCACCAGGTCAATGCCGACGGTGCTGTGGCGCTGAGTCATCTGGGCAATTTTGAGCTTGGTGCCAACCCCGTCGGTGCCCGATACCAGCACCGGTTCGCGGTAGCCAGCAGGGAGTTCGCAGAGACCGCTAAACCCCCCTAAACTCCCCAGCACCTCAGGTCGACGGGTGCTGTCTACCAGGCTGCGGATGCGCTGCACAAAGCCGCGCCCTGCCTCTACGTCTACACCGGCATCCCGATAGTCCATGGGGTTTCAAATGTCCTTGCGTGTGGGCCAGTCTCTTACCTTAAAAACGGGGGTGAGCTTCGTCAATGGGCCAGGTCACTAGTAGCGGCGATCGCCTGGTTTAACGCATCTATTTTTTCAAGAGTTGGATCCTAACAGCGATATAATCAGGAGTCTTTTCGAGCCGTTAGGGCGCTGAGTGGCGTGCCGTCGAGCTGCGATCGCCGACAAGATTTGTATCAGAAAACACAATCCCTGTTCCGCAAACTTCACCCTTTGCTGACAAAACTCTGCCTAAATGATGAGCAGACTGATTATTTTTACATAACTCAGTTGACTGTACTCATAAATAATTCGAAATTTAACGGAGACTCTCGTAGAACAAGCAAGCCCAGTCGTAGCAGTCAATTCAGCCATTCATGTAGGGCGGGATACTTTTTTATTTTGCGGTGGAGGCATAACTTGCCTGTATCTCCCCGGATTCGCAAGCCTGGCTGAACGTGCTAAGTTACGTTTCGTCAAAAAAACCGAAGGCCAATTTGCAACGAGCACGGACTTTAAGGTGATTCCTGTGTCGCCTGTTCTAGGTCATGTTTACTAGGCCCAGAATTTATTCCCTGCTCTTTCTGTTGAATTCTTTTGGTGTACATGAAACATTCCGTATTAGGCGGACTGACGGTTGCCGTCGCGATGTCCGTCTTTGGAGCACCTCTGCCCAGCCACGCCCAGGACAGCAGCAATAGCGGTCTTTCTCTGGATCCCGAAGCAGAGCTTCATGCCGAAGCTCTGTCGCTTACCAACCACCCTGATGCAGGTCAACCTGCCGACTCTGACTCTAACCCTTCAACTTTTGAGCCTACTGAGCCTGCCGAACCTGAATCAGCCTTACTTATTCAGCCCTCTGACACCTCTGGCGAACCGAACAAAGCCCTAGATACAGCTACAGTCCTTCCCCACGCCCTCGATGCTCGCCAGGCCGCCACGGTCTACATTCGCTCAATACCGGTAATTACCCTGGTGGGGGGTGAGCTCGAAACCCTAAGTGCCAGCCAGGGCACGGTTGCTGCTCCCCCTAATGCTCAGGAGCCCGTGCAGCGGGCCAATGACATCGTTGCTCGCCTGCAAACGCTGGCTGCCGATGGCGATGCCACTGCGATCGAAGCTCGTTGGGAAGACGAACCAGAAGCGTTTGTAGTGGCCTGGGGCGATGAAACCCTGCTTACTATCGACGACAAAGCCATTCTGCCTGACACCACCGCTAACCCCGGCGAAGACGCGCTTCAAATGGCTAACCGGCTGCGACGGTTGCTGGGCGATGCTCCTCCGCTGGCTCGGGTTGAAGGTTTGCCAGAGCCAGCAGCGGCAGCAAACCAGGTGGGCGTAGTCGCCTCTAGCCTGACCGGCATGGCCTCCTGGTATGGCCCTGGCTTCCACGGTCGCCGGAGCGCTAGCGGTGAGGTGTTTAACCAAAACGCGTTGACGGCGGCCCACCGTACCCTGCCCTTTGGCACCCAGGTCCGCGTTACAAACCTGTCTACAGGGCAGTCGGTGGTGGTGCGAATTAACGATCGCGGCCCCTTTGGCCATGGTCGAGTGATTGATCTGTCGGCGGCAGCAGCGGCCCAAATTGGCCTTAGAGCCAGTGGTGTTGGTCGGGTGCAGGTCGACGTTCTCGCGGCCCAGGCCCAGTAGCCCCTGATAGACGCCTTTGCCAACGCTCTGCTAAGGCCCAGCTCAACCCTCTCCATCGCCCAGACTGGAGAGGGTTTTTGGTGGGGTACTCTAGCTGTAGGGCCAGGACCGCAGTGGGGTAGGGATAGGGTCATGGAAAAGCGGAGGGCGGGGCGATATGCTCCTGACTTTAAATCTGGTACGGTAATACCTTTGAAAAGGGGTGGCCAGAAGTTTAGCTGTCACATACGCTCATGCGGCAAAGGGTAGAACACTGTGCGGGTACTCAAGGCGGTTGAAGGCTTAACACGTTACTTAGTACAGGCACGTCAGAGCCACGGCAGCGTGCGCGCCAGTGGCAGGGGGCTGAGGTCAACTGACCGCATGGAGGTAGGGCTAGTGCCCACGATGGGCAATCTGCACCGGGGCCACCTCAGCCTGATCGAGCGAGCCCGGCGAGAAAATGCTTTAGTGGTGGTCAGCATTTTTGTCAATCCGCTGCAGTTTGGCCCCCAGGAAGACCTGGCCCGCTACCCCCATACCCCCGACCAGGACCTACACCTGTGTGAGCAGGCCGGGGTGGATGCCGTTTTTATGCCTACTCCTGCGGCGTTCTACGGCACGGCTGACCCACAGGCAAGTGACCTGACCCAGGTTGTGCCGCCCAAGGGCATGGTGGCCGTGCTCTGCGGTCCCCATCGGCCGGGACACTTTGAGGGGGTAGCTACAGTGGTGACCAAGCTGCTGAGTCTGGTGGCCCCCGATCGCGCCTACTTTGGCTACAAAGACGCCCAACAGTTGGCCATTCTCAAACGCCTGGCCCGTGATTTGAACCTGCCGGGCCAGATTGTGGGCTGCCCCACGGTGCGCGAGGTCAGCGGTTTGGCGCTCAGCTCGCGCAATGTTTACCTAAGTGCCGCCGAACGTCAGCAGGCCGCGGCCCTCTACCGGAGCCTGATGGCGGCCCACAGCCGATTTAAGGCAGGCGATCGCCACCACACGGCCCTGGTTGCTGCCGTGCACCAGGAGCTAGCCCAAGAGCCCAGCCTGCAGCCGCAGTATGTAGATCTGGTGCACCCTGAAACGCTAGAACCGCTGGAGCAGGTAGAGACCCTGGGTATGGTTGCGGTAGCGGCCTACCTGGGCACCACCCGGCTAATCGACAACCTGCTGCTGCGCGATCGCCAGCCCATTGTGGCCATTGATGGCCCAGCGGGGGCAGGCAAGTCGACGGTGGCGCGGCGGGTGGCCCAGCGGCTCAACCTGCTCTACCTCGATAGCGGCGCTATGTACCGGGCGGTCACCTGGCTGGCCCTGGAGCGAGGGGTCGATCTACACGACGAGGTGGCGATCGCAGAGTTGGTCAGCGACTGCGACATTCACCTGGCAGCCTCGGGCGACGACCCCGCCTTTGCCGCGTTCCCCAGCCGCATCTGGATCAATGGGCAGGAGGTGACTCAGCTGATTCGCGGCCCGGCGGTTACCGAGCAGGTCTCGCTGGTATCGGCCCAGCCCACCGTGCGCCAAACCCTTCTGCGCCAGCAGCAGCAGTATGGCGTCACCGGGGGGGTGGTGATGGAAGGCCGTGATATCGGTACCCAGGTGTTTCCCCAGGCAGAGCTCAAAATCTTTCTGACGGCCTCTGTAGCAGAGCGGGCTCGCCGCCGCCAGCGCGACCTGGCGGCCCAGCAGCAGCCAGCGGTACCGCTCGACGAGCTAGAGCTGGCGATCGACGAGCGCGATCGCAAAGACAGCAGCCGATTGGTATCACCCCTGCGGCAGGCCGATGACGCGATCGCCCTGATCACCGATGGCCTCTCGATTGATGATGTCGTCGAGAAGATCGTGCAGTTATTTAATGAGAAAGTGATTAGCAAGTGATGTTCGTAACTTGCTAATCACTATTTTTTTCTATGCCTATCACTGGATCCACTCAACTCCTCGGCGTTATCGGCGACCCGATCGCCCATTCGCTGTCGCCTGTTATGCACAATGCGGCGCTGGCAGAGCTAGGGGCCGACTATGTGTATGTGGCGTTTCCGGTGGCGGTAGACGTGCTTGAGACGGCGATCGCGGGGTTTACGGCCACCGGGGTGCAGGGGTTTAGCGTCACCATTCCCCACAAGCAGGCGATCGTGCCGCTGCTGGCGGAGTTAACGACTGAGGCTCAGATGATAGGAGCGGTCAACACCGTGTGGCGCACCGAGCGGGGTTGGGCGGGCACCAATACCGATGTGGCTGGGTTTGTGGCTCCGCTCAAACGGCAGGACTGGTCTGGCAAGACGGCGCTGGTGTTGGGCAACGGCGGGGCAGCCCGAGCGGTGGTGGCAGGCTGCGGGCAGCTTGGCTTTGCCGTTGTCCAGGTTGTGGGCCGCAGTATTCAAAAACTGGCTGACTTTAAGAAAAGCTGGGTTGACTCACCCCTGCAAGCCTCCCTTACCACCCACAGCTGGGCTGATCTGCCCACCCTGCTGCCCACCGCTGATCTGATCGTTAACACGACTCCCATCGGCATGCACACCACCGCCGACCAGACTCCGTTAGCCGCCGATCAGCTTGATCTGGCTCTAGATACCGCTGTGGTCTATGACCTCATCTATACCCCACGCCCCACGCGGCTGCTAGCCCTGGCCGCCCAACGGGGCTTAGACACCGTTGACGGGTTAGAAATGCTGGTGCAGCAGGGGGCTGTAGCCTTAGAAATTTGGCTACAGCGGCCTGTACCCGTGGCGACTATGCGCCAGGCGCTGGTGGAATGGCTGGAGAAAAAGGCGGTCTGACCAACGGCAGCCGCGATCGTGGCTAGGGCAAAAAGGTCTGGGGACGGGTGGCGAGTCTCCTGGGGGGAGGCAGAACCAACGCCTCGGTGGGGGAGACCGCTAGCTCAAAGCCGTTGTGGGTGAGCAGGTGTTGAATGACCTCGGTCACGATCGATCGCACGACCGCTTCGTTAGCACTGCGATCGAGGGTAACGGTAATGATGTAGCGCTGGCCGCCAACGCTGATCGCTGTGGTAGTGCCCAGCACCTTAGAATTTCGGCCCGTTTTCTCACCCAGCCAGGTGACCGGAGGGCGCACAGCAGCATAGCCCAGGTTGCGATCGCGCTGCTCAGCCAAGGCGGCCTGAATCAGCTCGGCGTGGGGAACCTCATGGTTATAGATGGCCACCATCATGTCGGTGAGTTCGTCGGTGGTCAGTCGGTTGGGGTCGGTGCCCACGTTGGCCGGATAGGTGGACTCGCCAACCAGCTTGGTGCTGATGCGGGTGGCCCGATACCCTCGACTGTACAGTCTCTGGTTAACGCCTTCCCAACCCAGGTAGTCGATCAGCTGGTTGGTGGCAATGTTGCTGCTGGCGCTCACCATATCCGTCATGATTTGCGCCAGAGGATACTCGGTTCTCACCCAGGTGGTACCAATGTCCTCGGTCCAGTTGCTTGGGTCTACCCAGACTGGCGCGGCGGGGTCGATGCCTGCTTGATGGAGGTGGGTCATCAGCGCGATCGCCACCGGCACTTTGATCAAGCTGGCGGGGTTAGCGGGGGGCTGGTTACCCCGCCAGCGACGACATTCGCGGGCCAGATTGCACACCGTTAGCCGCACCCGCGAGGCCATCCCGGTTTGCTCCACAATTGGTACCAAAAACTCGGAGCGGGCGGTGTCGTAGTAGTAGGCGGCGATCGCCCGCTGCTGCTCGTACTGCTGCCGCCGGGTAACGGCCTGGGTGGCCCCTAGCGTCTCAGGCGCAATCTGGCTCAGGGCGACGATGGCCGTATTCCAGTGGGTGTAGGCTGCTGCCACCGACTCTGGGGGTAATGTCGCCGGATTGCCCAGGGCGATCGCCGCCGCCGCCGCCTTTTCGGCCCGGTGCCACAGCCGACGAGCAGCGTCTTCCTGCTGCAGACGACGGTCGATGGCCCACAGCTGGTCTAAGGTTGCCGCCGGGGCCACACCTACCCCTGAGCGAGTGGCCACCATCACGGTAGCCGTCTGATGCAGCTCGCCGCCCAGGCGATCGCGCAGATGGTAGAGGTCTGTCAGGGTTTCGACTTGAGGCACGGCAGCGGTGGGGTTGTGCCCCCGCTCTGGAGCAGCCACCGGAAACTTAGGCAACACCACATTGGCCGCCAAAACACCAACTACCACCATCGGCTTAAGCGCCTGCAACCAGCAAGCCTGCATACTCCTCCCGCTGGGTAGAACGACCGCTGCCCCAGGGCAACCCAGTGTTAAGAAATGTAATCGCTGGGCTTCAGAAAAAATGCCAGCCAGGGCACAAAACCGCAGCTTTTGCGCCTTAACGGGCTGTTGTCGCCAATTTTCGCTCAAAGGTTTGCTCTAGCAACGTTTGCCAGCTCGCGTTTAACTCATCCTCGCTGCGGTGGGCTTCCCAGGGGCCAGCATCGAAGCCCGCGATGCTCCACTGCCCGGTTATATGATTGCCATCCTCTGAGACGGTGCCGGTGTAATCAATCGTGGTCTGGTTCGAGGTAATGTATCGCTTCACAAACCGCACCTGGCGACCCGAAACCGTGCCGCTAATCTGGGCCTCGCCCAGGTAGCCATCGTCTAGAATGCTGCCGCTCAGCGTGTTACCCCCCTGCACCAGGGTAGCCTCAAAGCGGGTAGGAGTATCCCGCTGCCAGTAGGTGCCCAGCCACATGCCGCTTAAATCTGCCATAGGCCTACCTTACACGCCCAACCTTACACGTACAATTTGTACAATTTAGAGAGATACTGCGCAGTATCTCTTCAAGTAAACCAATTCTGAGCGGTGCAAGGAGCCTGGCCCCATCTATACTCGTCCCCTGGCGCGATTAATCGAAGAATTTCAGCGACTGCCGGGCGTGGGTCCCAAGTCGGCTCAGCGGCTGGCGCTGCACATTCTCAAGCGCCCCCAAAGCGAAGTCCAAGCCCTGGCCCAGGCGCTGCTTGAAGCCAAAGCCCAGGTCGGGCAGTGCTCGGTGTGTTTTCATCTCTCAGCCGACACCGTGTGCGACATTTGCCGGGCAACCAACCGCGACCCCAACACCCTCTGCGTGGTGGCTGACTCGCGCGATGTGATTGCCATTGAAAAAACCCGCGAGTATCGCGGCCGCTACCACGTGCTGGGCGGCCTGATTTCGCCCATGGATGGCATTGGCCCAGAACAGCTCAACATTGGCCCTCTGGTACACCGGGTGAACAAGGAGAGCACCCAGGAAGTGATTATGGCCATTAGCCCCAGCATTGAGGGCGATACCACTACCCTTTACGTGGGCCAGTTGCTCAAGCCCTTTACGCGGGTCACCCGCATTGCCTTTGGCCTACCCATGGGGGGCGATTTGGAGTATGCGGATGAAGTCACCCTGGCCCGAGCGTTGGAGGGGCGGCGGGATTTGGAGTAGGCGAGTGGGTGGGTAGACAGGTAGGCGGGTGGATGGGTGGWWGRSKSGATNSGYGGMTKSGTKGMKSKGYSSMWGKNTGGATGGGTGGATGGGTGGATGGGTGGRTGGRTGGAGTTAGACTTCAGCAATCTTCTATTGAGAGCCGATCGCTGATGTAGGGGCAAATGGGGTTTGCCTAGCGATCTTGAAATCGCTTCATAAACTCAGTTCCTAAGGTTGGAGCGCTTGCTTTTTGGCTAAACGGTTTGAATACTCGAACCATTTAACTTGCGGGCTTAGAACGCGGTTTTGGGCTTTGCGCCGATCTTCAATATTTAGGTGTGCCAGGTTTGCTTGGGCTGTGGGTTTGTCTTGGGTGAGACAAAATTTAGCTGGGATCTTTGGCTAGGTCATATACAATTTTGAACCTGTTTTGGGTTGCCTGGCGCGTAGGTTAGATTAGGGATGAATGGCCCTCGCTAAGGGCTGCTGCTGAGAAGGCAATGGTTGTAGACCAGGGCTGAGCAGGCGTCACACTGTGGTTACCGTCAGGCACCGATGGGAGTTTTTCTCTATTTTTTGCGCCATGGCCAGACGGCCTACAGCCTCACGGGTGGCTACTGCGGCATGCCCGAAAATGACCCTGGGCTGACCCCGGAGGGGGTGCTGATGGCTAAGGAGTTTGCCGCGACCTACGCCCACTTGCCCTGGACAGCCGCCTATATCAGCCCTCTGCGGCGGGCTGTGGAAACGGCTCGTCCTCTGTGTGAGTTGGTGGGCTTGGAGATGCAGCTGCGCGATGGGTTGCGCGAGGTAATGTACGGTCGTTGGGAGGGCATGCACCCCACAGCGGTCGATCGCGAGCACCACGACGAGTACGTGGCCTGGCTCACCGACCCGGCCTGGTACGCTCCGGTGGGGGGCGAGCGGGCCGTAGATATTGCGCGCAGGTCGGCTCAGGTGCTCGACGAGATTGAGCGCACTCACACCAGTGGTCATATTTTGATGGTGTCTCACAAGGCCACAATTCGCATTATGCTGTGCACGCTGTTGGGCATTGATGTGGGCCGCTACCGCGATCGCATGGATATGCCTGTAGCCGCCGTCAGCGTTGTCGAGCTGGGCCAGCGGGGACCCCTATTTCACACCATTGCCGATCGCTCGCACCTGAGCGACGAGCTGCGATCGCTCCCCTGCACCTGAGGAACCGTGCCCTATGCCCCTGAGGCTTTACCTGCTCCGCAACGCCGAAACCGAGTACTGCCGCACGGGCCGCTACTGCAGCCAGGATGGGGTGCCGCTGTCGGCGCAGGGCCAACAGATGGCTGACTATTTCGCTAAGGCCTACCACCATCTAGACTGGAAGGCGATTTTCTGTAGCCCCCTCAGCCATGCCGCTGCCACCGTACAGCCCCTGTGCCAGATTACGGGTATGGCCGTGCAGCGCCGAGCTAACCTGCGCGAGCTGTCCTTTGGTCGGTGGGAGGGTATGGCCCCCGCTACGGTCAATACCACCTTTCACGACGACTACATTCGCTGGCTGGCCGACCCGGCCTGGAATACGCCTACCGATGGCGAAAAGGGCATTCAGGTAGCCCGCCGCAGCTCCGACGTGCTGGCCGAAATCGAAGAAACTTACCCCGATGGCAATGTGCTGGTGGTTTCCCACAAAGCCACCCTGCGAATCATGCTGTGTACTCTGCTGGGCATTGATGTGGGGCGCTACCGCGATCGCCTGGCCATGCCCGTCACCTCCGTCTCCCTGGTTGAACTGATGGACTACGGCCCCTTTGTGCGCCAGCTCAACGACCGTTCACACCTACCTCTACACCTGCGTCGCCCCTGGGCCGGCAATGGCTCAGATAGCTAATTTCACCCAATTTCAGCCTCTACCCAATGAAATATCCCCCCTGCCAGATGTCAGCCCCAGGAAAAACGGGTCTGATTAAGGAGCAGAGCAAAGGGATGACCCAACATGATTGGATGGTTGAGCGGGATACAAACACATGATATGGGGTGGCTGCCTCTGGCTCAGGTGCCAGTAGCACCAGTAGCGCCAGGGTCACCAGTCGTAACCCCAGAGGATGCTGCCCTCATTTTTTCGGGGCCGCAGTTTTTTATTGCCCTGGTATCGGGGCTGGTGCTGGCCTTTGGGTTTCAGCTGCTGCTGACTAACCTGTCGGTGGCCGTTGGCATTTCTGCCCTTGGGCGTAGCAGCTCTGGCAAACACTCTAGCGATAACGGCAGCAGCCCGCCTATTACCACTGCTGTGGGGCTTTGGACCATCATTACGGTAAGTCTGGCTCTGTTTTTCGCATGTCTGCTAGCGGTTAAGCTAAGCCTCCTTAACAGTGCCCTACTGGGAGCTATTACCGGCTTGGTAATTTGGGGCACCTATTTTTGTCTACTATTTTGGGTCAGTTCTACCACGGTTGGTTCCTTAATCGGTTCGGTGGTAAAAACGGCCACGTCTAGTTTTCAGTCCCTGATGGGTACTGCAACCTCTGCTTTAGGTGCTCGAGCCGCTAGCAACCAGGTTGTGGCCACCGCTGAGGCTACCGCCGCTGCCGTGCGTCAGGAGCTAATGTCTGGCTGGGACAACACTGATATAAAAGATACGCTGCGCGACTACATCTCGACCCTGCGATCGCCGAGTATTGATACGGCTGCTCTAGAATCTGAGTTTGAGCGCCTGCTGCAGGAATCCGGTGTGGCCCGCGCCGATCGCGAGGCTCTGGCTCAGATCGATCGCAGCGCCTTTGAGCAACTGGTCAGCCGCCGCACCGATCTGTCGGCCCAGGAAACTCGCCGGATTGCCGATCGCCTGTACCAGAGCTGGTGCCGAGCTGTGGGTCAAACCCCAGACCGCAATTCTATGGCCGAGCTTACCGACTACCTGAAGTCGGCCCAGCGCGATGAGCTGATGTCGGGCCAGCTGCGCGATCGCCTCGACCAGCTGCTGTCGAGCAACAGTAAAGATCAGTCAGACTCCGGGCAAACACCGGGATGGCTGCAGCAGGGAATGGGCATGCTGATGGGCGTTGCCATGCAGCGCCTTGACCTCAATGACATGGACATGTCCGATATTCTGAGCCAGCTCAAGCAAGCGCAGAGCAAGGTGAGTGGTGCCGCAACTGCGATCGCATCGAGCTCATCGAGCAACGAAAACAAGGAATCCTATAACGTTGTCAAAGCCGACGTTGAAGCCTATCTCTCTAGCGCCTATCCCTGGCAGCTCCAGCCCGAGCGCATGAAGCAGGACTTCTGGCAGGTCATCTACGACCCCTTTGCCGACCCCGGTCAGCTGCGTCAGGCGCTGCTGCCCCTCAATCGCGCGTTCTTTACCGATATTCTGTCCCAGCGGGGTCTGCTCACCCAGCAAGAAATTTCTCGGGTGTCGGCCCAGCTTGAGGATGTCCGTCGGCATGTGCTGGCAGAGGTCTCTGAGCGCTATCGTCTAGAAGCCGCCAAGACTCTGCAAACTCGGGTCTACACCTTCTTGCAGCGGTCTACCCGCGATGAGCTGCTGGCTAGCGACAGCGGCGATCGGTTTACTCGCGTCATCGAAGACCCCTACGCCAAGGCTGAAGATCTGCGCGATCGCTACGCCATCTTTGGCTACGCCACCTTCCGCGATGCCCTGCAGGCACGGGGTGATCTCAGCGAAGCCGAGGTCGATCAGGTGGCCCACACCCTAGAGCGATCGATGAACAACGCTGCGGCCGATGCCGCCGGGCTGCAGGCTGCGGCCACCGCCCGCATCGACAACCAGTGGCAGGGGCTGCAAGACTACCTGCGCTCTACAGGTAAGTCTGAACTCAACCCCGAGGGCATTAAGGCCGACCTTCAAACCCTGCTCGCTGAGCCCGATGCGGGCCTGCACCAGGTGCGACAGCGGCTCGCTCAGTTCGATCGCGACACCTTGGTGCAGCTGCTGAGCCAGCGCAACGATATGAGCGAAGAGCAGGTTCAGCAAACCATCGATCAGGTTGAGGCCAACTGGTACCAGACCATTCACGCTCCGGCCGCTCTGAATGCCCAGGCTAAAGCTAAGTACAACGAAGCGACTACGGCGATCGAAAACTACCTGCTGAAGACCGGCAAGCCCGAACTCAACCCTGCTGGTATCAAGCGCGACCTTGAGCTGCTGGTGCACGACCCCCGACTGGGGCTCCAGGCCGTGCAGGGGCGTCTATCCGATATGGACCGCGACACCCTGGTGAAGCTGCTCAGCCAGCGCGGCGATTTAACCGAGGCTGAGGTCAACCAGACCATTGACGACCTGCAGGGGGCTGTCAACGACTTGCTCAAGCTGCCCCAGCGCTTAGCCCGTCGGGCCAAGACCCAGGCGATTTCCTTCGAGACGGCGCTAGAAGACTACCTGCGCAACACCGACAAGGACGCCCTCAATCCCGAAGGTATTAAGCGCGACCTGAAGCTACTGCTGCAAGACCCCCGGCTAGGGGCCGACCGGCTGCAGACTCGGCTGTCTAGAATCGATCGCGATACCGTGGTGGCCCTGCTTGCGCAACGCCCCGACATGACCCAGGCCGAGGCCGAGGCCGCTGTCGACCGGGTACTGGACATTCGGCACCAGTTTGTGGCTCAGATTCGCCAGGTGCAAGACCGGGTGCAGGGTGTTATCGATGGCATTCTCGGCCGCATTCGCCAGTACCTCGACTCCCTCGATCGCCCCGAGCTAGACTACTTCGGCATCAAGCGCGACCTACAGCAGCTCATGGCCGACCCGAAAGCTGGTGTTGATGCCCTGCGCACTCGCCTCAGCCAAGTCGATCGCGATACCCTGGTGGCTCTGCTGAGCTCCCACGACGCCATCTCCGAGGCCGATGCCCAGCGCGTCATTGCCCAGATAGAAGATGTGCGGACTACAGCTCTCAGCAAAGCCGAACAGCTGGAGCACGAAGTTGAGAAACGCCTCAACGAAATGCGCTACCAGGTTGAGAAGCAGGTGGAAGACACCCGCAAAACCGCCGCCGCTGCCTCCTGGTGGATTTTTGGCACCGCCACGATATCGGCCATCTGCGCCGCGATCGGAGGCAGCCTAGCCACCCTCTAGCCATCCTCGCTATGGTAAAAGCAGCCATCCTACCGAGGGTGGCTGCTTATTGGTTTCTAGGGTTGATTGTTGCCCAGGGTAACCGTGCCCCCTCTAGCTCAATTCAGCCCCGATTGATTCAACCGTTACGACCTTTAATACACCTACCTGACTATGGGTTCTCACTGGTATAAACCCCTTTTTGCTCCCCTAATTGTGAGTTTTGCTCTAGTTAGCTGCGCCGCCTCTGCCCCACAGAGTGGCCCCGCTAGCGAAACCGCCCCGGAACCGGCTCAAGAAACTGCCCAATCCTCACCTCCTCCCGTGGTCGAGTCAGTAGAGCCTGTCACCCTAATTGAGGGGCTAGAGCACCCCTGGAGCATGGTCTGGCTACCCAACGGCGACATGCTGATTACCGAGCGTCCAGGTCGTCTGCGCCGGGTCAGTAATGGCGAACTAGACCCTACCCCCATCGCTGGCGTTCCCAACGTGCTGGCCCTGAGCCAGGGCGGGCTGTTAGACCTCGCCCTGCACCCCCAGTTCGAAACTAACGGCTTAATCTACTTTGCCTACGCCGACGGCAATCAGCAAACTAACCGCACTCAGGTCGCCCGCGCTCGCCTAGATGGCAACACCCTCACCGACTGGACGGTCATCTTTACCAACAATCGCGACAAGTCTGGCGGGCAGCACTTTGGCTCTCGTCTGCTGTGGCTGCCCGACGACACACTGCTGGTGGCCCTGGGCGATGGCGGCAACCCGCCCCTACAACTCGAGGGCGAGCTGATCCGTAACCAGGCCCAAAATCGTCAGTCGCTCCTTGGTTCGGTCGTGCGCATTACCGACGAGGGCAATGCCCCCGCCGACAACCCCTTTCTCGACGAGGCCGACGCCAACCCGTTAATTTGGAGCTACGGTCACCGCAATATTCAGGGCCTGGCCCTAGATCCGGAGACTGATCAAGTTTGGTCTACCGAGCACGGCTCTCGGGGCGGCGACGAACTCAACCGATTAGAACCGGGCGAAAACTACGGCTGGCCGGTGGTCACCTACAGCGAAGAATATTCTGGCGGCCCCGTTTCTACCGAACAGTCGCGCCCCGGCATGGTCGACCCCGTCACCTACTGGACACCGTCCATTGCACCGTCGGGACTGGCGGTGTATCGGGGCGATCGCTATCCCCAGTGGCAGGGCCATCTGTTTGCGGGTGGGCTAGTGTCGCAAGACGTGAAACGTATTGAGCTAGACCCCAGCAGCGGCAGCGTGGTCAACGAAACCTCAATTCCCATTGGCCAGCGGGTGCGGTCGGTTAGCCAGGGTCCAGACGGCTTTCTCTACGTACTCACCGATGACTCCAACGGACGGCTGATTCGCCTTGAGCCAGCGTCCTAAACGTTTGTCTGTGGTCTATCCATAACTATCCCTAAAAAAGCAAAGGGCACTTCCACTGAGTGGAGGTGCCCTTTGCCTACTGGGTCTCAGCCTTCAAAACGACCCTGAATAGAACAATGAAATGCTTTGGTAACGGCATTGGGAGGGGCAGTGCGCCAAAATTCTCCCTAAGTGGCTCGGCCCTGAAACTTCCTTGCTTTAGAACTTCCTTGCTTTAGAAATGGCTCAAGATTGAGATATTTCAGGCTGCGACTAGGTTAGGCCGCGTAATCAAACACGGCATCGAGATAAAGGCGGTTAATGCGGCGATCGCTGATGCCGTTCTGCATCAAAAATAGTGACAGTGCCGCGCAAAACACCCGATGCTGGCTCCAGGACGGGTGGGTCTCCACGTAGTCGCGCATGGCCTCAAACAGTTCCTCCGGCACTTCCACGCTCAAACTAATTCTCGATGCCATTGCCGTCATTGATTGTTCACTCATCTCCACTTCCCCAATCTGAAACTAGACGCCAAAATACTGCCCCTGCCAACATCCTTCGGCGACTGGATCCCTTACTGGTAGGGAATTTGGAGGCCACTCGCGAGGTTGGAACAGAAGCGCTGTGTAAGCTGGTCGCATCATTGTCACCAGATGGCCGGGGGATGTCAATCTTGCCAACCGCTCCCTAATCCGCTATCCCAAATTGGCCCTAGACGAGGCTTTAAGGGTTTCAGCGATCCCCGCCAAATTCAACTGTAGCTACAGCTACACAATAGATCGGGCGTACCTGTGGACAACTTCAACGTTCAGTTCTAGCTCAAACGGTTGTAATACCGTTCGCGCCTGGGGAAAACCTGGGCGTAACTGGGGAAAACCCTGGGGAAAACCCTGCTAGAAAAAGAAGAAAATATAAAATCCAGCTGAGTTTCAGTTTTTTAATAATTCGCCTAATTTCACTTGCGCCTAGATTGCGTGAGCCCTACCAAATACCTCCTTCTCCAGGTATTGACGCATCAGCTCAACTCCCCATCCTCCAACTGTGGATCCAGAGCATCCGTCTGCTCATCGCTGTCCTGGTATAGCGCCTCAAGGGTTTGCTTCTGCTGGCGGCGCGACGGGCGGCGGTACTTTTTAGCCTGAAGCTTAGGTTCCTGGTGCTGCCGTCCCTTCTCGCCCACCCTGAGCTTGAGGGCGGCATCGGGGTCTCGCTGCCGCTGCAGGTTGTCCTCGTAGGCCAGAGCCTCCTCTAACAGCATCAGGTAGAAGTCGTAGCGCGGCCAGTCAGCATCCACTGCACAGCCAGGGTCACCCCGATGCAAGCAGTCACTAAACTGGCATTGCCCCTGGGCAAGTCGCTGCCGCAGTTCTGGAAAACACTGGCCCAGGGCGGCTGGGGTAAGGGCTAAATCAGGTTGGTTAAAGCCAGGCGTATCGGCCAGCAAGCCGCCTCCCGGTAGCTCAAACAGCTCTACATGGCGGGTAGTGTGCCGCCCTCGACTCAGCTTGCCCGATACCGCGCCTGTTCTTAGGCTGGCTTGGGGAATGAGCCGATTGATCAAGCTTGATTTGCCTACCCCAGACGGCCCAGAAATAACGGTTGTATGTCCTTGCAGCAGCGGCTGGAGCGTTGCAAGGGGAGCATCTTCTTCCTGAACACTCATGAGGGTGACCGTATAGCCCCACTGGCTGAGCTGGTCTTGCCAATAGTATCGAGTGTCGGCACTGACCAGGTCCTGCTTATTGAGCAAGACGCTTACCGGCACTCCTGTAGATTCAGCCTGAACTAGAAATCGCCCCAGTTGCTGAGGATCTAGATTGGGCTCCGCCAGGGCAAAGACCAGCAAAATTTGGTCGACATTGGCCACTGGCGGACGTTCAAGTACGCTTTGCCGAGGGGCCACGGCTGCGATCGCAGCTCGCCCCCCAGCCCAATCTAKMYCCTNCAGSMASWSSSGSKMYYYCWCCATCACCTGTTGGCCAGTTTTCTTAAGCCGTGCTCGTCGGGTGCACAGCAAAACGCCTCCGGACGTCTTGAAGGGCACAGCCGCATCAGACATAACCGCGTCGGGCGCAGCTGTGTCCAACTTGACTCGGTAATAGTTGGCCTGAGTTGCAATCACCAGCCCCCAGGGGCCAGCGTTATCAACGCCGCTGGGGCCGCACAATGCCATTACCTAGGCCGGACGCCGCACGTGCAGAACAAAATAGTCGACACAGGGCTCCAGGCGTTCGATCGCGTAGCCTTCCATCGTCAAGCTATCGGGCACCTGCTCCACCGGTTCGCCAGCGTCCAGCCACACCTCCAGCAGGGCTCCTGGGGCCATTTTCTCAAGCTGTAGCTTGGTGCGCACAAAATTGATTGGGCAGGGGGTACCCCGCAAGTCCAACTGGCTATCCACAGGGGTAGACGCTGAATGACTCATCCTCGAAATAGCCCCCCTAAAAAGCCTTCGATGCCGCCTCGATTGACCTTGTCGCCGCGAATCTCCGCCAGTTTTTCAACCAGCTCGCGCTCCTCAGGCTTAAGTCGAGTCGGAATATCGACCTGAACTGTAATTAAGTGATCTCCCCGGCTGACTGGATTACCCAGCTTAGGCACCCCCCGATTGTCAAGGGTGAGCACAGTACCGGGCTGAGTACCCGCCGGCACGTCGAGTTCTTCGGGACCATCAACAGTGTCGATAGCAAGCTTGCAGCCCAGAATTGCCTGTAGATAACTAATCTTTAGGTCAGAGAGAATATTGATGCCGTCACGCTTAAAGGCTGCGTCTTCGGCCACAAACAGGTAAACGTACAGGTCGCCGGCCGGGCCGCCCCGCAGTCCGGCATCGCCTTCCCCCGAAACCCGCAGTCGGGTACCGTTATCGACCCCTGCCGGCACGGTAATCTTCAGCTTCTTGGTCTCCTGGGTCTGACCACTGCCGCCGCACACTTCACAGCGGTCCTCAATGACTTCACCAGTGCCACTACAGGTGGGGCAGGCCGATACCTGAGTAAAACTGCCAAAGGGCGTACGGGTTGCCCGCCGCACCTGGCCGGTGCCGCTACAGGTACCGCAGGTGCTGGGGCGCGTACCAGGCTTAGCCCCACTGCCCGTGCAGGTGCCGCAGGTTTCTAAATGGCTGATTTTAATTTCCTTTTCGCCACCGAATACAGCCTCTTTAAAGTCGAGGCGTAAGTCGAGGCGGAGGTCGTCGCCTCGCGTTGGTCCCCGACGCCTGCCACCCTGGCCCGCACCGCCCGAGAATCCGCTAAAGAAGCTTTCAAAGATATCAGCAAAGCCGCCCATGTCACCAAAGTCTTGGTAGCCACCAGCGCCAGCCCCAATCCCAGCTTCTCCAAAGCGATCGTAACGAGCCCGAGTCTCGGGTTCTGAAAGCACTTCGTAGGCCCGGTTAATCTCTTTGAAAGTATCTTCAGCCCCAGGATCTTTATTGACATCCGGGTGGTACTTACGGGCCAATCGACGATAGGCCCGCTTAATTTCATCCTGGTCGGCGTTGCGCGAAATACTTAGAATGTCATAGAAATCACGGGCCATAGGGGGCTACCTAGACAACTCCAGCAACAATCAAACATTAAACCATTTTAAAAGGAGTGCCCACTTTGACCAGGGGTGATACCCGCCCCCAACCCCAACCCTAGTCAATGGCTTCGTAGTCGGCAGTGACGGTAGCATCTAGCTCTGAGTCACTATCGTAGGTCGCCTCATCATAGCCATCCTCTCCGGCCGCAACGTTGGCAAAATCTGCTGTCGCGATATCCATGTCTACATCAGCACTGCCTTCGGCATCGCGGTAGACATTGGTACCAATGGCAAAGATAGCCGACTGCAGCGCATCAATACACCCCTGGAATATGCCAACGTCAATGCTAGGAGACTGGGTAGCTGCCCGCAGCTCATTGGCCTTCTCTTCTAGATCGGCTCTGGCCAGATCGTCGAGCAGACTGCCATGGTCGCGCAGGGTAGCCTCGTAGCTGTAGAACAGGTTGTCGGCCCGGTTCGTGAGCTCCGCCAGCTGCCGTCGCCGCCCGTCTTCATCGGCGTAGGTTTCGGCTTCCAGGCGCATGCGCTCGACCTCGCTGTCGTTAAGGCCACCCGTGTTGGTAATGCAGATGCTCTGGGCGCGACCGGTTCCCTTATCAAGGGCCGCTACCTTAAGAATGCCGTCGGCGTCAATTTCAAAAGACACCTCAATTTGCGGCACCCCCCGCGGAGCCGGAGGAATGCCAGTCAACTCAAACTTACCCAGGCTCTTGTTGTCTTTGGCCATGGCCCGCTCGCCCTGCAGGACATGGATTTCAACGGAGGTTTGGCCGTCAGTAGCGGTGGAAAATACCTGAGATTTGCTGGTAGGAATAGTAGTATTGCGCTCAATGATCTTGGTAAACACCTCCCCTAGGGTTTCGATTCCCAGGGAGAGCGGCGTAACATCCAGCAGTAGCAGATCTTTGACCTCGCCCCCCAGTACCCCCGCTTGAATTGACGCCCCTAGAGCAACAGCTTCATCAGGATTGACAGAGCGATCGGGAGCTTTACCGTTGAAATAGGCGCTAATGGCCTGCTGCACGGCCGGAATGCGAGTAGACCCGCCTACCAGGAGAATGCGATCGATCGCATCGGGACTGAGGTCTGCATCTTTAAGCGCCTGCTTGACGGGTTCTAGAGTAGCCTGTATTAGTTCTGAGGCAAACTGCTCAAACTGAGCGCGAGTGAGGGCCATTTCTAAGTGTTTTGGACCCGACTCATCGGCCGTGATAAACGGTAGGTTAATTGAGGTCGAAGGCATGCTCGACAGCTCGATCTTGGCCTTTTCGGCAGCTTCCCGAATGCGCTGAAGCGCCATGCGATCGGCGGAGAGATCAATACCCTCGGTCTCTCGAAAAGCGGCCGTCATCCACTCAACAATACAGTTGTCGAAGTCGTCGCCCCCGAGGTGGTTGTTGCCAGCGGTGGCCTTAACCTCAAAAACGCCGTCGCCTAGCTGCAGAATAGAGACATCAAACGTGCCGCCGCCGAGGTCAAACACCAGCACAATCTGGTCTTGGTCCTGCTTGTCAAGGCCGTATGATAGGGCGGCTGCCGTTGGCTCGTTAATGATGCGCAGTACTTCTAAACCAGCAATAGTGCCGGCATCTTTAGTAGCCTGCCGCTGGGCGTCGGTAAAGTAGGCCGGAACAGTAATAACTGCCTGGGTCACTTCTGTCCCCAGGTAAGTTTCAGCATCCTGCTTAAGCTTTTGCAGAATCATGGCCGAAATTTCCTGGGGCGTAAACGCCTTGCCCCGAATCTGCACGTCTACCGTATTGTCGCGTCCACTAACGCAGACATAGGGTACACGGCTGCGTTCAGCCTCGGTATCCTCCCAGCGACGGCCAATAAATCGCTTGATGCTGTAAACCGTATTTTCGGCGTTGGTAACCGCCTGGCGTTTGGCCAGTTGGCCCACCAGTCGTTCACCATTTTTGCCAAAGCCAACAATGCTGGGTACCGTACGGCCCCCCTCAGTGCTGGAAATTACAGCCGGCTTGCCGCCTTCTAGCACGGCGACACAGCTGTTGGTCGTTCCTAGGTCGATACCGATTACTTTACCCATAGCCCACGGTGCTCACTTAATCGTTCGCTATACCCTTCCAAAATCGGCCCAGATTGCTTTATATCCGGACTAATGTGACTAGGTTGCCCGCTTACACTCAGGAAGTTATCGTTTGCAGCGGCAATTTTCAGGGTATGTAACTCGGACCAGGGCAGATAGGGGGCAAAAACGCTCTATCTAGAGAACTTTGATCAGCGCTGTAGCACACTGACTACTGACCGATCTCGACCTATTCGGATGCGCTCCCATCTCCAGCATCGATGTTACTGGGGCCATCTTCTGGCGGAGCAGCGACCTTCACCATAGCGTGACGCAGCACGCGATCGCCCAATTGATAGCCCCGCACAAACTCCTCAATCACCGACCCTTCAGGGTGGTCGGCGGTAGGTTCGCGCATCACGGCCTCGTGCAGCAGCGGGTCAAATTCCTGGCCCTCAGCACGCATAGCCGAAACCCCTAAGCGCTTGAGGGTTTCAACGAGCTGCTTGTAGACGCTCTGATAACTTTTATGAATGGTCATCTCAGCTTCAGTTTGGGGCTTGATCTGCGATCGCGCCCGCTCAAAGTTATCGACAACCGGCAATAACTCAATAACAGTGTCACCTTTGATCTGAGTGGCCAACTCGTCTTTTTCTTTGCTGGTGCGCTTGCGGTAGTTCTCAAAGTCGGCAGCAATGCGCATTGACTGGTTGGCCCGGTCTTCGAGCTGAGCCTTTAACCCTGCCACCTGACGTTCCAAATCGGCCACAACGGCAGCATCAGCACTGCCCCCCTCGGTGGCGGGTTGTTCGACAGGGTCAACGGTAGCTGCCGCCGCCTCAACCATCTCGTCAAAGTCGATGTCAACGGCGTCTGCTTCAAGGAGTTCTTCGATCGCTTCAGGTTCAGAAGCTGGATCGTTCTCGGGGTGGTGAATGTCGTCAACCATGCTGATACGTAACCCGACGGTGAATGCAACAATTTTGTCTGGGCTTAAAGCCTACCCCAACAGGAACTAAACCTGCCGCAGTGGTTTGCCTTTAGCACTGCCTCTGATTCTATCGTGGATTGCGGGTTTCACCGCTCCAAGTTCCGCCAACCTTGGCCCGCAAGATGAGCCCACCTGGTCCTGCCGTGGTGCAGATAAATTGGATAAGGGTATTATCGAGACTACGGGGTCAACGCGGGTAGGGCTTGCGATCGCGCTAACCAGTAGGTGCAGCCTCCCGTTTAGGGCATACTGCCTGCATAGGATTGGGTTCAAGCCTTCTTCACATCAGTATTTTGGCATCAGCGCTATGACTAATTCCTCCTCCTCCCGACGAGCTCTGGTACTCCAGCGGAGCTTTTCGCCCTTCGGCAACAAGCTCATTCAAGCGGGCTATGTTGACTCTGAGCAGATGCAAAAAGCTTTGGCAGAGAGCCGCAAAAGTGGGCAGTCGCTAACTGATGTCCTTGAATCGCTCACCGGGCAGCAACTCTCCCCCGAGCTCCTGCGCCAGTATAAAAAGCAGCAGCTCTTCGAGCTTAAAATTCTTTACGGCGTTGAGTCGCTCGATCCGGAACTCGACAACATCTCCCCGGCCCAGATTGGCCACCTGATCGATACCCTGGTGCCGGTTGATATCTGCCGTCGTCACCGTCTAGTGCCCCTATCTAAGGATGAGGGTGAGGGCGATGTCTCCTCAGTGCTGGTAGCCATGGTTGACCCCGAGAACCTGGAGGCCCAGGACGATCTCAACCGCATTTTGCGGCCCCAAAATCTGGCTCTCAAGCGTATGGTGATCACCGTTGAAGACTATCAGCGGTTGATGTCGACCTACTTAGACGATGCGGTCGCCAAACAGAAAAAAGAAGAGCTAGATGCTGCCGTCGACGTCAACACCAACCTAGAAGAACTCGACTTTGGCGATGGCAGTCTAGAAGACGTTATTGACGAAGAAGCTGACCTGGGAGCCGCCCTGAAGGATGCTGGTGCAGCTCCGGTGATTGCCCTGGTCAACAAAATTCTGGCCAAAGCGCTACAAGAAGGCGTTTCTGACATTCACGTTGAGCCTCAGGAAGAGTTTCTGCGGGTGCGCTTTCGCAAAGATGGCGTGCTCACAGAAGCTCTGCCCAAAATGCCCAAAAAGATTATCCCCGCCGTTACCGCTCGCTTTAAGATCATTGCTGAGTTAGATATCGCTGAGCGTCGAGCTCCCCAGGATGGCCGAATTCGGCGGGTGTTTCAGGGCCGCAAGGTTGACTTCCGGGTCAATACTCTACCCAGCCGCTGTGGTGAGAAGGTCGTGCTGCGGATTCTCGACAACTCTGCCACTCAACTCGGCCTTGACAAGCTGATTACCGATCCTGACTCGCTGCGCATTGTGCAGGATATGGCCTCCCGCCCCTTCGGCCTGCTGCTAGTGACAGGCCCAACTGGCTCCGGTAAGACCACTACCTTGTACTCAGTTCTCTCGGAGCGCAACGACCCCGGCATTAACATCAGCACCGCTGAGGACCCGATTGAATACACGCTACCGGGTCTAACTCAGGTGCAGGTGATTCGGGAAAAAGGAATGGATTTTGCCTCGATTCTGCGCGCCTTTTTGCGTCAGGACCCAGATGTCATTCTGGTGGGTGAGACCCGCGATCGCGAGACGGCTAAGACCGCGATCGAAGCAGCCCTGACCGGGCACCTGGTTTTGACGACCCTGCACACGAACGATGCGGCGGGCGCGATCGCCCGCCTCGATGAAATGGGGGTTGAATCCTTCATGGTCTCCAGCGCCCTGATTGGGGTGCTGGCTCAGCGCCTAGTGCGAAAAGTCTGCTCTGAGTGTCGTGTTGCCTATACACCCAGCCACGAGGAGTTAGCTCACTTTGGCCTAGCGACCGCCTCCGAGGCCGACATCACCTTCTACAAAGCCAATACACTGACGGCCGAAGAGATTGCCGCCGCCAAAGGAAACAACACGCTTTGCCCGCTCTGCCAGGGCGGTGGCTACAAAGGCCGGGTTGGGGTATACGAAGTATTGCGAGTCACTGAGCGGCTGCAAAAGCTAATTTCTGAAGGAGCACCTACTGAGGTGATCAAAGAGGCTGCGGTCGAGGAGGGCATGCAGACTCTGCTGGCCTACAGCTTAAACCTGGTGCGCCAGGGATACACCACCCTTGATGAGGTAGAACGAGTAACCTTTACTGATACAGGACTAGAGGCCGAACTCAAGGCCAAGCGCAAGGCTTCTCTAACCTGCGCCTGCTGTGCAGCCGAGCTGCAGCAAGACTGGCTCGACTGTCCCTACTGTCTCACTCCTCGTTTTCAAGATTAACGATTCGTTTGTCAAGGATCTTGACAGCATTTCGCTTCAAAATGGGAATCTTGTTACCAGCACCAGGCCTTGGGGCACTAACTATTTTTTGACTTCGCCCAAACTGCTCTAACGCTGCACTCTCCTACATTCTCTACCCCCCCATGAGGTAATTCTATGGAATTGATGATCGAAGACTTGATGGAAGAGGTCATTGAGCGAGGCGGCTCTGACCTACACCTATCGGCGGGGTTGCCCCCCTACATCCGCATCAGCGGCAAACTGACGCCCACCGAGCACGAACCGATGACCCCTGAGTCGTGTCAGCGGTTGATTTTTAGCATGCTCAACAACACTCAGCGCAAGCAGCTAGAGCAAACCTGGGAGCTTGACTGCTCCTATGGCGTGAAAGGTCTAGCTCGCTTTCGGGTCAATGTCTACAAAGACCGAGGCACTTACGCGGCCTGTTTGCGGGCGCTGAGTTCCAAAATTCCCAGCATGGAGACGCTGGGGTTACCGAACATTGTGCGAGAGCTATCGGAGAAGCCGCGTGGGCTTATTCTCGTGACGGGGCCAACCGGGTCTGGTAAGTCGACCACCCTGGCTTCGATGATCAACAACATCAATATGACTCGACCCGAGCACATTCTGACCGTTGAAGATCCGATCGAGTTTGTCTACGAACCGATTAAGAGCCTTATTCACCAGCGCCAGATTGGGGAAGACACCAAGAGCTTTGCCAATGCCCTGCGCGCCGCCCTGCGGGAAGACCCCGACGTCATTCTGGTGGGTGAGATGCGGGACCTAGAAACCATCTCGCTGGCCATTTCAGCTGCAGAAACGGGCCACCTTGTATTCGGCACGCTGCACACCAGCTCGGCGGCTCAAACCGTTGACCGTATGATCGACGTGTTTCCTCCCGAACAGCAGCAGCAGATTCGGGTGCAGCTGTCAGGCTCTCTAGTGGCGGTGCTGAGCCAAACCCTGGTGCCCAAGGCAAACGTCAAACCCGGCGAGTATGGTCGCGTTATGGCTCAGGAAATTATGGTGATCACCCCCGCTATTGCCAACATGATTCGAGAGGGCAAAACCCCTCAAATTTATGGCGCAATTCAAACTGGGGGTAAGCTGGCGATGCAAACCCTGGAGAAAGTGCTGGCCGACCTGTATAAGGCAGGCACAATTTCCTTTGAGGCAGCCATGTCTAAAACCTCTCGCCCTGACGAGCTACAACGACTCATTGGGGGAGCACCAACGCCCAATGCCGCAGCACGCCAAGGGGCGGCGGCAGGTCGCCACTAGCGCCTTGACGCACAAAGCACGCGAGTTCGGGTAGATTTAGCGGGTTCGGTCAACCGAACCCATCGCTATAATTTCAGTACTTTAAGCCACTGAGCCATTGAGCCATGCCTACCTACGTTGCCATTGGTCGCGATACCAGCGGAGCCCAGCGCAAAGAGCGCATTTCTGCGGAGACTCCCAGCGATGCCCGTAATCTTCTAAAAGATCAGGGCCTCTACGTGATGGACCTGAAGGAGGAAGCCGGGTTTAACCTTGACCTGGAGAGTATCAAAACCTCCATGACCAAGGTGACCGTGAAAGACAAGGCCATCTTTTCTCGGCAGTTTGCGGCCCTAGTTAATGCCGGGGTGGCCCTGGTACGGGGGTTGGGGGTACTGGCGGACGACTGCACTAACCCCAAACTTAAGAAGGCGCTGCTGGCGATTAACGCCGATGTGCAGCAGGGTACCAACCTATCGGACGCCATGCGCAAGCATCCGGCCTGCTTTGACAACCTCTATGTGGCTCTCATCCAGGCTGGGGAAGTTGGTGGTGTGCTCGATGAGGTGCTAAACCGACTGGCCAAACTGCTGGAAGACCTAGCCCGATTACAGAACCAGATCAAGTCGGCTATGGCCTACCCAGTTACGGTGGGTTTTTTGGCTGTGATTATCTTTGTCGGTATGACGGTGTTCTTGCTGCCGATCTTTGCCGACATGTTTGAAGACCTAGGTGCTGATCTGCCGGTCTTTACTCAAGTCATGATGATGATCAGCCGCTTTTTGCGCCAGCCTCTAAACTGGGTCTTTATGATAGCGGGGATATCGGCGGCGGGCTTTGCCTACCGGCGATACTACGCCACCCTAAACGGGCGTCGAGTGATCGACCGTCTGTCTCTCAAGATGCCCCTGTTTGGCGACTTGATTCAAAAAACGGCGACGGCTCGTTTCTGCCGCACCTTTGGTTCATTGTCTAAGTCGGGAGTACCCATTTTAACGGCCCTAGAAATTGTGCGCGATACGGCGGGCAACCAGGTGATTGCCGAAGCTGTCGATGAGGCCCGCAAGGACGTGCAGGGCGGCGGCATGATCAGTCTGGCGCTTCAGAAACACGCGGTCTTTCCGACCATGGCTATTCAAATGATCAGCATCGGGGAAGAGACCGGAGAACTGGACGCAATGCTGATGAAGGTTGCTGACTTTTATGAGGATGAGGTGGAGCAGGCCGTGAAAGCCCTGACCAGCGTGATGGAGCCGATTATGATTATTGTGCTGGGGGGTATGGTCGGTTCAATTCTGATCTCGATGTACTTGCCGATGTTCAAAATTATGGATGCGATTGGCTAAAGTGCGATCGCGTTTTTGTGCCAGTCGTTAGCTTTCATACTTAAGAACTAATAGCCAAGGCAGACTGTCTTGGCTATTGCTTTTGTTTAGGCTTGCAGAATGGGGCAGAACTAGGACAGCAGGCCAGCACTCAAGCGGCGAATGGCGCGGTGGGCAACCTCACCGTAACTGACCTCGCCACAAAAGATTTTGACCATAGTGAGGGTACTAGAGGGGCGCTTAACCCCAGCTTTGTAGGCTAGGGCGGGAGCCTGGTAAACCAGACGGGCAAGGCGTCTGGCCCAGCGCATTTCCTCACCCCACTCCTGGTTCATGGTGTGGGTGTAGGCTTCGAGGGCAGTACCGCTGCCCTGAAGCGCTTGGGCGATCGCCTGGGCCGCCTTCATTCCGCTAAATATTGAGGGTCGAATGCCTTCCGCTGTAAATGGATCGACGACGCAGGCGGCCTCGCCTGCCAGCACCGCCCGATGGGTGTGCAGGGTTTGCGGCCCGTCCCAAATAAAGATGGGGTGCCCAAAATGCTGTACGGTACTGGCATCGACATCAAAGGCGGCGGCGTAATCGGCTACCGGAGTGCGCAGGTCTTGCTTACGCTGGGGGCCAGAGCGAAACACTCCCCCACCGATGGAGTAGCCGTCGGCCTTGGGAAAGTTCCAGAGGTAGCCCTGCTGAATCAGCCCCAGGTCAAAATGCACCACGGGTTCATTGGGAACCTCCAGCCGGGGTTCGGCCTCTAGGGCGGCGGCCAGCTTGTACCGCCGCTGGGGAAACCCCAGCCACTTTGTCATAGACCCCCGTGCCCCGTCTGCCGCAATTAAAAAGCGCCCCTGCACCGGGCCTTGGCTAGTGTTGACCTGCCAATGGTCTCCCTGATTTTCGATGCCCTGGACCTTGGTGCTATCCTTCAAAGTAGCCCCCTGCTTTTGGGCCTGCTGGACAATAAAGTAGTCAAACTCGTCGCGTCGCACCATCCACAGAGCTTTTTCAGCGGGTAGTTCGGCCTCTATGGGGTCAGCCAGGTTAAAGGTATAGCGTACCTTGCGCACCTTGACAGAGATAGCGGGGGAAAAGTCAAAGTCGAACCACTGCGCCACCTGGGGCGACACGCCGCCACCGCAGGGCTTATAGCGGGGCAGCTCGGCGGCGTCGAGCAGCAGTACCTGATGGCCTGCTTTGCTGAGGTGGTAGGCGGCGGTGGCTCCGGCCGGGCCGGCTCCGACAATAATGCAGTCGTACATGGCTATAGGTTCCTTTGCGCCAGTCGCGTTGCTTAAGCTAGCCAGCAGGCCAGGGGAAATAGTAAATATTGCAGAAAGAACAGCTTCCAAATGAATTGGTAAAACTGAGGGTAAGCCAACTTACTCTGGCCTGTAGCCATCGGATTGCCGTGGGGCACCTGCAGGCTCGCATACCACAACAGGCTTAGCACCAGCAGGTGAGACCCGGCTAAAAATAGCCGATTGATGCCCGCTAGCCAGGGAGCCACAAGCACCATGCCTAAGTAGCAGACGGTAAGAATGCCCCTAGCGAGGTCGAATACGGTACGTTGCCCCAGCTTGACCGATAGCGTACTGATACCGTAGCGGCGATCGCCCTCAATGTCAGGAATATCTTTGAACAGGGCGATGGCGATGCTGAACAGCAGAATAAACGCCGTCAGAGCCCAAACTGTGCCTGGAACCGTGAGAGGAAGGTTAAGGCGATCGCTGATGTGCAGAAACAAGCCCAAATTCACAATCGCGCCCCGGACCGCCAGAATGCACGCAGAGGCCCAGAAGGGAAACCGCTTGAGCCGCAGGGGCGGTAGCGAGTAGGCGGTGCCAATAGCCAGGCTAAGGCCCACAGTGGCCAATAGCCAGGGGCCGCCGATTAGGGCTAGCCCTATGGCTCCCAGGCCCGCTACGGCGACAATCAGACTACCATCGGCGACAGAAAATTCTCCAGCGGCCAGGGGTAGATGGGGTTTATTGACGCGATCGATAGCAATATCTTCGAGCTGGTTAAGCCCGACAATATAAAGGTTGCCCAGCAGGCAGGCCGCTGTGGTAAGCCCCAGTATTTCCAGGAGTAGCCCAGCAGCGGCAATATTATTACTCCCTAGACCGGCCAGCACGATAGCGGCAATGCCCACCACGCTGAGGCTGGTGCCAATGACGGTGTGGGGTCGCCAAAACTTCCAGAGGGCGTAGAGCCAGGATAGAGGAGCCTGGGTAAAGCGCAGCCGCTTCCCCTGAGGAATAGAGGAGTCTGGCGGAGCAGCGTTGGGCATAAGTCGAGGAAAATCACCGGGGGTCAATGTTCTAGCTTATCGGCTGATGGCGTATTTATTGGCTTACCTGTGCCAGATTCGGCTGTTTTTACTCTTGGCTGGGCTTGCCCCGCATAGCTTCGATATCCAGCCAGGTAATAATTACCCCAGCTACGGGCACAGCCAGAAAAAGCCCCAGCACGCCGGCTACAGTGGCCCCTACAATTAACGCAAAAAACATGACCACTGGGTTGATGTCCAACGAGTCTTTCATAACGTAGGGCAGCAGTAGGTTCTCCTCAACTTGCTCTACGGCAATGCAAATGACGACTGCCTGAATGGCCAACCACACGCCTTGAGACAGCAGCAGCAATGTCACGATTCCTATTCCCAGGGTGGCACCAATGCCTGGTATTAGATTAAACAGACCTGCGATAAAGGCCAACACAAGCGGAAAGGGCATGCCTAAAACTGCAAACACCACAAAGGTAGAGGTAATAGAGAATACGGCTAGCAGCAGACGCCCCCAAAAAAATCCCAGTAGATTGTGCTGAATTACGGTGTTAAACCGAATTTTGTTGCGGATGGGTAAATGGTTGAGTAGCCACCACCAAATCTTGGCTCCATCGAGCATCATAAACAAGGTGACTACTGCGACTAAAATAGCGAGCACTAGGTTAGCCAAAGTCGATTGCAGTAGCCCCAGTCCTGTGGTCAAGATAGACACGGCCTGGTTTTGCAGCTGAGGTTCTAGACCCTGCAAGTTGATGGGAAGATTTAACCGTTCTAGGAGATCTTCAAAACTGCTGAGCCAGGGAATGACTGAGGCAGAAAAATCTTGCATGCTGGCTGCCAGCTGCTGACCTTGAGATATCACGGCCATGCCCAGGGTGAGTGAAAGACCCGTGACAACCGCTAAACAGGTCAGAAATACCGCGATCGCCGCCACTCCACGGGGCATCCACTGGCTTAACCAGCTAGCAGGGTAGTTCAGCAAAAACGCCAGAATAGTGGCGGTTACAAACACCACCACCAGCACTTCAAAGTAGGCCAGTAGCTGAATCGCAGCCCAGCCACTGGCAAACAAAAGCAGAAATTTGACTAAATTTTTGGTACCTAAAACAGCCCAAAGGCTGTCTCGGCTAGGAGATTCTGCACCTTGGGCTGGCTGGCCCTGGGACTCCTCAGTTTTCATCAGTCGTACAGTCTTGCACTAGCACGAAAGGTTGAACAATTAGGGATTGAAACTGCTTTTTAGCCGTTTGATCCCAAATTTCGAGCTGGAAGGGTGAGGGTTTGATGAGCAGGGCTTCCGCTATCCATCGATTGACAACTGTGACATTGTCGGTAGCGATCGCCACTCCCACCTCAACCAGGTCCAAACTTTTGTCGACTACCACTACGGCCCCTCGGTTGGCATGGGGGCTGATCCAGGCCCAGTCGGCGGGGGCAACCATTTCTGCGAGTTCGTGCTTGAGGTCTTGGGTCATGGCAGCAGGGGGTACGATCGCGGTCTGTTTTAGGCTACCAGATGAAGATGGGGGTGAGTCGGTGAGCCCATGAGTAAGAGCAGCGAGTTAGCGGCCCAGATCGTGGAGGCGGTGAATTTCGGCAGCGCAGGTTGCCGTAATCGTCTCTAGGCCGGCGCGGTCGTTGGAGGGAGGCGGGGCGATCGGGGTACCAATGCGAATGGTAAGGGGAACCGGGCGCGGGATCGCAGAACCCTTTTTGAAAATGTGCTGAGTACCCCAAAGGCTGACGGGCAGCAGCGGTGCTTGCGCTTTAGCAGCAATCAGCGCCGCCCCAATTTTTGGCTCTGGAATGCGGCCATCGGGCGTGCGGGTGCCCTGAAGAAAGATGCCCACGGCCCAGCCCTGCTCAAGCTGTTTGAGGGCTTCCCGAATGGCACTGCGATCGGCACTGCCCCGTTTCACCGGGTAGGCCCCGTAGAGGCGAATGGCCTGGTTTAACACGGGCACCTTAAATAACTCTTCTTTAGCCATGTAGGAAACCGGACGGCGCACGGCGGCGGAGAGCAGTGGCGGGTCGAAGTCGCTGGCGTGGTTGGCTACCACAATTAGCGGGCCAGCTTTGGGCACCTGATCCGCACCATAGACCCGTCCCCGAAAATATAGGCCCAACATAGGGCTCACCACCGACCACTTAAACAGGTGATACCACAGCAAATTGACGGGGGGTTCGCGATCGCGGCTCATCAGCGTGATTTTGGAGGTTGGATTGGCGATTTTGAATTCATGGCAGGGTTATAGCGTCAGAGCTTTCCTTAATTCGAAAACCCGTCTACCTGCTCCATACTGCCCACATTTACCAAAGCCAGATCGCGGCAGGTGCGCTTGGTCAGCCCCGTCAGCACATTGCCTGGCCCTACCTCCACCACCGTGTCAATGCCCAACGTTGGCAGCGCCAGCGTAATTTCGCGCCAGCGCACCGAGCCGGTCATCTGCTGCACCAGGCGCTGCTTCAGCACCGCCCCATCGGTAGCGGGGGTGGGGTCGACGTTGGAGAGCACTGGCACCTGCGCTGGAGCAAAGGGCGCTGGCTCCAGCACCTGTTGAAAAGTAGCAGCAGCATCGGCCATCAGCGGCGAGTGAAAGGCCCCGCTGACATTAAGCTTCACGGCGCGCTTAGCTTTTACGCCTTCCATAACGGCTGTAACGGCTTCAGGAGTGCCCGAGATTACGACCTGACCAGGGTTATTGTCATTGGCCAGAACAACGCCTGGTGTCGCCTCAATCTTGGCGGCTAGGTCGTCGGCATCGAAGCCCAGCAGGGCGGCCATCATGCCATCAGAAGCTTCGGCCATCAGCTCGGAACGGCGCTGCACTAGGGCTAGGCCAGTGGCAAAGTCAAACACTCCGGCGGCGTAGAGGGCCACGTATTCTCCCAGGCTGTGGCCTGCCACGACAGCGGGCTGGTGACCCTTGGCCTTCAGCAAATCGGCCAAAATGCTTTCGATGACGTAGAGACAGGGCTGGGTATAGAGCGTACTGGAAACCTTGTCGTCAGCATCCTGAACGATGTCGAGCACCGACCAGCCCAGCACCGACTCAGCCTGGGCAAAGCGCTCCTGGGCCAGGGGAAGGGTCGCCAAATCTGCTCCCATGCCAACCGCCTGGGAACCCTGCCCAGGAAACACCCACGCTGCGTTTGCCATGCCAGTACCTTACTTACTCTGCAAAGCAATACTGTCTCACAAAATGTTCGTCTGAAACAGGTGCGGTTAGGGCCAAGATTAACACCACTGAACAATGGCAGCACCCCAGGTGAGACCGGCCCCAAACCCGGCAGTGGCAATAACATCGCCAGGCTGAATCTGACCCGCCCGTACGGCTTCGTTGAGGGCGAGGGGAATGGAAGCGGCAGAGGTGTTGCCGTGGCGGGCCATATTGCTGATCACGCGATCGGAGGGGACGCCCAAGCGATCGGCCACGGCGTCGAGAATGCGCTGATTGGCTTGGTGCAGCACCATCCAGTCGATATCGGTGGTGGTGAGGCTGGCCCGAAAGAGGGCTTTTTCAATCACTTCGGGGACGCGGCTAACGGCGAACTTATAGACCTCGCGCCCGTTCATGGTAATCGGCGAGAAGGTGCCCATCTGCACGTTAATGTCTCCCACCAGTGGGGCTGTTTCGGGTTGGTAGGCCAAGTTGAGGCAGTGATTGAGGGAGCCATCGCTGCACAGCTCAAAGCCCAGCAGGCGATCGCGATCAGCCGCCCGCAGCACTACCGCCCCAGCGCCATCACCAAAGAGCACGCAGGTGGTGCGATCGTCCCAGTCGGTCCAGCGGGAGAGCACGTCGGCTCCAATCACTACCACATTCTTGAACACCCCGGTGCGAATGTACTGTGCCGCTGTGACCAGGGCGAACACAAAGCCAGAGCAGGCGGCGGTGAGGTCAAAGGCTACGGCCCGGGTAGCGCCCAACGCTGCCTGCACGTGGCAGGCGGTGCCGAACAGATCGTCAGGGGTGGAGGTGGCGAGCAGAATTAGATCTACCTCCTCGGCGCTTAGATCGGCCATATCCAGCGCATTCCGAGCAGCTTCAGCCGCAAGGGACGAGAGGGAATCTGTAACCGCAGCGACGTGCCGCTGGCGAATGCCGGTGCGCGCCGTAATCCATTCGTCAGAGGTATCGACGCGCTGGCTGAGAGCGTCATTGGTGAGTTGTACGCTTAAACAGGCCGAACCACTGCCCACCAGTGACACGCCGGGCATAAACTGTTCCACAGGTTATTCTCCGTCTGCTGCGGGCATGGCAACCCGCTGGTACTGCGCCTGAATGCGGTCTTGAACGCGGTTGTCGACGGCCTCTTTGGCCAGGCGAATGGCGTTAAATACCGACGGCGCTTGGGAACTACCGTGGCTAATTACCGTTACTCCAGCCACCCCTAGCAGCAGACCGCCACCGTGTTCGGCGTGGTCTACCCGCTGCTTAATGCGGCGCAGGTTAGGCTTCAGAATAGAAGCGCCAATTTTGCCGCGCACACCCTGGGGCAGTTCCTCTCGCAAAATTTGCAGCACCGACTCGCCTACGGCTTCGGCAAACTTGAGCAGCACGTTGCCCACAAAACCGTCGCAGACCACCACGTCGAACTGACCCGAGAGAATATCGCGCCCCTCAGCATTGCCAGCAAAGGGAATGTTGGGGTTTTCTTCTAAAAGCTGGTGCGCTCGGAGCGCGGCATCGTTGCCTTTGCTGGGCTCTTCGCCAATGTTGATCAGCCCGACGCGGGGGTGCTCAACCCCGAGCACGTAGCGCGAGTAGATAGTGCCCATCATGGCGAACTGCTCTAGATACTTGGGCCGACAGTCTACATTGGCCCCCACATCTAAGATCAGCACCGATTTGTTGGCCACTACGGTCGGAAACACCGCCCCGATCGCCGGTCGATCGATGCCTTTAAGTCGCCCCAGGCGCAGCAGGGCTGCCGCCATCGCCGCCCCCGAGTGCCCTGCCGATACGACAGCGTCGGCCTCGTTGCGCTTGACCAAATCCATCGCCACATTGATGGAGGCCTGGGGCTTGCGACGCAGAGCGCTAAGGGGCTCTTCGTGCATTTCAATACTGCCTTCGGCGGGCACAAGCTCAATACCCTGGAGCTGATCGACATTGGCCGTGGAAGCTTTAATTCGATCGATATCGCCGACTAGGGCGACATCGACATCTAGCTCGGCCTTGGCGCGAATGGCCCCTGCGACAATTTCGCCAGGGGCAAAGTCGCCGCCCATCGCGTCAATGGCAATGCGTGCCCGGTTAAAACCCATCTGCTAAATCTGTTAAAAACCTGAGCAAATTCTAGCAGACTACCCTACCGACTATTCTTCGCCCGGTTCCACTATCCGCTGAAACAGGTAACCGGTACCTCGGGCCGTAAGAATGAGCTCGGGGTTACTGGGGTCGTCTTCGAGCTTGGCTCGCAGGCGAGAAATGTGCACATCAACCACGCGAGTATCGACGTGGCGCTCAGGGGTGTAGCCCCACACTTCCTGCAAAATTTCAGAGCGAGAGAAAGGCTCACCAGAGCGACTGACCAGCAGCTCTAGCAGGCTGAACTCCATGCCAGTCAGGCGAATGCGCTCGTCGCCCTTGTACACCTGGCGCTTATTGGTGTCGATGCGAATGGTGTTGACGGAGATGACACCGGAGCTAGGGATGCCGGTCATGCCGGTTTTGTCGACCCGGCGCAGCACCGAGCGAATGCGGGCCTCTAGCTCTTTGGGCGAGAAGGGCTTGACCACATAGTCGTCGGCCCCGAGTTCTAGGCCGGTAATGCGATCGGCCACATCGCCCAAGGCCGTGAGCATAATAATAGGAATATCAGATTCTTTGCGCAGCTCTTGGCAAACGCCGTAGCCATCGAGCTTGGGCATCATTACATCGAGCACCACCAGGTCAGGGGCGGCATTGCGGAAGGTTTCTAGAGCTTCTTCGCCATCGGCAGCGGTGACAACGTCGTAGCCAATCATAGATAGGCGAGTTTCGAGGATGCGCCGAATGCTGGCTTCATCGTCGACCACGAGAATTTTTTCTTTGTTGTTTTCCAAGGCTTTCAAAGCTCCCTACGTAACGTCATATTCTATAAATAATCGCAACGTTTAATGATTAACTTTTGAAAGCTAATTAGTCGATTGCGCTATGTGGCCAGAGGCACCGCTGACAAAATAGGCCCAAATGCTGCTGAGGCAGGGCCTGAAACATTTGTTTATTCTATTGTGTATTGATTCATGCTGAATGCCAGAAATACCTGTGCTTCAGGCTTTTTTAAGGTTTGTTGCGTTTGTTGTGGTCTGGCGGTACTGCTGGTGACGTTCAGCGTGTTCTAACTTAGTCGTAGAAAGGTGGCAATGGCGAAGTCGCGCTCAATTTTTGTTTGCAATGAATGTGGGGCAGAGTCGCCTCAGTATTTTGGTCGCTGCCCGGTTTGCAACAGCTGGAACTCATTAGTAGAGCAGGCCCAACCGGCCAAGGAAACCACGACAAGGGCTTCGGCTCTGGGGCGTCGCGGTGTGTCTACCGCGACTAAGGCTAGCCAGCCGCGCCTGGCGATGACCCTAAACCAAATCCAGGACCATCCTCAGGCGCGGCTGCCCTCGGGCTACGGGGAGCTAGACCGGGTGCTGGGGGGCGGCATTGTGCCAGGGTCGCTGGTGCTGCTGGGGGGCGATCCTGGCATTGGCAAGTCGACCTTACTCTTGCAGGTGGCTAACCAGCTGGCGGCACGACAGCGAGTGCTGTACGTCTGTGCAGAAGAGTCGGGCCAGCAGGTGAAGCTGCGGTGGCAGCGGTTGGGGCCGGTAGGGCCGGTGGAGCGTGATGGGGTAGGGGGTAGGGGCAAAAAGGGAAGAGGGAAAACGGAAAACGGAAAAGAAGAGACGGAGCCGGAGGAGTTTGAGCCGTCTGGAATGGAGGCGGTAGATTCGCAGCTGTTTCTGCTGCCGGAGATTGACCTAGAGACTATTTTGATGGAGCTGGAGTCGCTGAAGCCGACGGTAGCGATTATCGACAGTATTCAGGCGCTGTACTACGCGGCGCTGACCTCGGCTCCGGGGTCGGTGTCGCAGGTGAGGGAATGTACGTCGGCGCTGATGCAGCTGGCGAAGCGGGCGAATATTTCGCTGTTTATTGTGGGCCACGTGACCAAGGAGGGGGCGATCGCAGGCCCGAAAGTGCTTGAGCACTTAGTGGATACAGTGCTGTACTTCGAGGGCGATCGCTTTGCCAGCCATCGATTGCTCAGGTCGGTCAAAAATCGCTTTGGGGCTACCCACGAGCTGGGCGTGTTTGAAATGGTCGATCGCGGTTTAGCCGAGATCAGCAACCCCTCGGCGCTATTTTTGGGCAACCGCGATGAGCAGGTGCCAGGCATTGCCACCATCGTCGCCTGCGAGGGCACCCGGCCCCTGGTAGTAGAACTGCAATCGCTAGTTAGCCCCACCAGCTACAGCTCGCCCCGGCGCTCAACCACAGGGGTTGAGTACAACCGGCTGCTGCAAATTCTGGCGGTGCTAGAGAAGCGGGTAGGCATTCCCCTCTCTAAGTTGGATGCCTACGTGGCGTCGTCGGGGGGGCTGGCGGTGGGTGAACCGGCGGCGGATTTGGGCATCGCGATTTCGGTGGTGGCCAGCTTTCGCGATCGCCTGGTTGATCCTGAACTGGTGCTGATCGGCGAAGTGGGCCTGGGCGGCCAGGTGAGGCCCATCTCTCAGCTGGAGCTGCGGCTGAAGGAGGCGGCCAAGCTGGGCTTTAAGCGAGCGATCGTGCCCAAGGGGCAATCGGTCAAAGTGGACGGGCTGGAGATTGTGGCGGTGTCGCGGGTGGTAGATGCGATCGCCCATGCGCTAAAAGGGAACGGCTAGCGGCGTTTAGGTTTGAGGGTTCTCAGGGTAGAACGAGGGGAATTGGCCTAAAACCTCAAACCTGCGACCCTTACGCCCAACTAACGTAAAAGACTAAGATAATGTAAAGAACTTGAAACATTGCCCGGAGGCGTGCCATGAACCCCACCGTCGAAATCTATACCTGGAGCAGCTGTCCCTTCTGCATTCGAGCGAAGCGCCTGCTCGATCAAAAGGGTATTGACTACACCGAATACTGCATTGACGGGGATGAAGCCGCCCGCAACGAAATGTCTAAGCGGGCGAACGGGCGGCGATCGCTGCCGCAAATTTTCATCAACGACCACCATGTGGGCGGCTGCGACGACCTGTTTGCCCTTGATGCCCAGGGTGGTGTAGAACCCCTGCTGTCGGCAACTTCTGCCAGCTAATACTAAATCCTGTTCGATTACCCCCAATTCCTCAGAGCGGATGCCATAGGTCCTCTGGTTCGGCTACGCCCCTACAGGTCAGCCTTCATGGAATCAGGGGTATGCGTTTGGGGTTTGCCCTAAAAATAGCTATTCCCTTCGACTTCGCTTAGGGAACAACTTTGGCTGTTTTTATTGTTGAGGGTGCCGCGCTAGCAGCATGGACGATTAGTATAGGGGCCTCCCATTCAACAACAAAAGTCCCAGATTTCTTAGCGAAATCTGGGACTTGGTATTGGCGATAAACGCCAAGGACTAGCTGTGAACAGTGGCTTCAGTAGGGTGCTTAGCCTTGCTACCGTTGCCGTTGAGGTGGCCATTTTGATTGGCCTTGCGGGGCTGGATTAACCCATAGCCGCCGTGGTTGCGCTCATAGATCACGTTTATTTCCTGAGTTTCTGCGTTGAGAAACATGTAGAAATCGTGATCAATCAGGGCTAGCTGCTCCAGGGCTTCAGCTACGGTCATCGGGGCCATGGCAAAGTACTTGGTGCGAATGACCTCGTCGGGCAGCTGGGGCTCACTGGTGCTGAGCACATGGGTAACATCGGTTGCTGGGGCTTCGTTGAGATAGGCTTCGGTGGTTTTACCCAAATTGCCCTGCATGCGGTTGTTGCGCTTTTCTTTGAACTTGCGCAGCTGGCGGCTGATTTTGTCGGCTACCAGGTCGATGCTGGCGTAGAGGTTTTCGCTGCTTTCCTGGGCTCTCACAACGGCACCGTCTACAAATAGCGTGACCTCGGCGGACTGACTGGCCCCAATTCTGGGGTTTTTGGCTACGGACAGATGGACATCAACCTCGTTGGTGAGGTGTTTGAAGTGGCTCACCGCCTTGAGGATTTTTTGCTCTACATGCTCCCGAATCGCGTCTGTGATCTCAATATTTCTGCCATGGATTACCAGCTTCATAAAGCGGACTCCTTGATACGTCGGCTTGGTTTCACCCTAACACCTTGTATTCTGCACAACAGCGTCCGTTAGAATCCTTTGCATGGGTTGATAATTCTTGATTGCCAACGCCTGAAAAAGAGACGATTTGCGCTAATTTACAGTTGACAAGCATGGACCAAAACGACCGGGGAGCAAGGCCTCTCTGCGATGTTTATAGCTTGGGGCTAGCACCCTTTGCCGATATTTGGGCGTTGCAAAAGAACCTAGTGCAGAGCCATCGCGAATCACCTCAGCCCGATCGCCTGCTGCTGGTCGAGCACCCTGGGGTGTACACCCTGGGCCAGGGTTCTACGCTAGCTCATCTCAAGGTGCCACCCGAAGCGTTGCCCTACCCGCTGTTTCGCACCGAGCGGGGCGGCGAGGTTACCCACCACTGCCCCGGTCAGCTGGTGGGCTACCCCATTCTCAACCTCAAGCAGCATCGGCCTGACCTGCACTGGTACCTGCGCCAGCTTGAAGAAGTGCTGATTCAAACCCTGGCTGCCTTTGGCGTGGTGGCCGGGCGACAGCCAGGGCTGACAGGGGTTTGGGTGGGCAACCATAAGCTGGCGGCGATCGGCATTAAGGTGAGTCGCTGGGTGACCATGCACGGCTTTGCGCTGAATGTATGCCCTAATTTGAGCGGGTTTGATGCGATCGCCCCCTGCGGCATTACCGACAAACCCGTGGGCAGCCTAGCCCAGTTTTGCCCAGGAATTACGGTGGAGGCGGTGCGTCCAGTCGTTGTCACTAACTTTGCTCAGGTATTTGGAGTTAAGCCCGTTATACAGAATGCCTTCCCACCGGACCTTTGAGACTTTTGACGGCGCAAATGCTGCACCGTCTCCAGCGCTTGAGTTCCCCCATGGGGCAGTGGCACTGGCACTGGGGGCAAAGGGGTTGCTGGGCGGCAAGCTGCTGAGTCATGCCTGCCCAACGCTCAAAGCTTTCTTCGGGCGTTTGGGGCCGCTGGGCCAACCGCGGAATAGCTCGGGGCTCGTAGCTGGGGTGCTGCCGCAGCCACTCGGGCAATTCTGCGGAAGCTGAAGCTGGGGCAGCGGTGGTTTTACCGGCCTTTTGCCGATACCAGTCGCCGCTAGAAAAACGAATGTCGCTGAGGTTGAGATGGAGGCGATCGTTGAGCTTGGCAAGAATGCGCAGGCGCTCTAGAGTTAGCGTTTGCGCCCACATGGGGTTGACTACCGCCACGTGCAGCACGTCTTGATCGAGGCGCACCGGGGCCGCCTGTCGGGCTACCCCTTCGCCAACCACAGCAGTCCAGTGGTTGAGCACCTGCCGAAACTGCCCCCGACTGCGCCAGCGAGGCTGTTGCTCTAGCTGGTAGATAACGGCGTGAATAGAATCGAGGGGCATGGGTGAGGAGCAATTTTAAGGAAGTCAGTTTACCCTGAGTTTACGGCTCTTTTGCTTTAGGCAGCTCTTCACCGCCACGCAACCATCATTGGCAGGACCCATGGCTTCCATTCTTGACCCGCCCATCTTGCTCAAAGTCGCCAAAATGAAGGAGCGCGTGTGTTGGCAGCACCCGGCCCTGAGGGAACGCCACATTGACCAAACCCGCCTGATTTTAGACGATGGCCGCAGCGAGGATAAAGAGTTTTCGTTTCTGGTAATTGGCGATAGCGGCTCTGGACCACACCCCGACCACCATCCCCAGCGACGAGTGGCTCAGCAGATGCTGCCTCACCTGCAAGACTGCCGCTTTCTGCTGCACACGGGCGATGTGGTGTACCAGGTTGGCTCTAGCGAGCAGTACCCAGAGAATTTTATCAAGCCCTACCGGGAGTTGTTGGTGGGGGGCGATCGCCCCAATCAGGTAGCCTTCGACGAGATGCTGTTTCGCTTTCCATTTTTGGCGGTACCGGGTAACCACGACTACTACAATTTGCCCAGGCTCTACAGCATTGTGGTGCAGCTGAGTCGGCCCATTCGCAAGCTGCTGCGGCTCAACCTCAACCCTAATGTGGGCTGGCGTGGCTCTGGGGTGGGTGACGCCTACGCCCGTGCTTTTTTAGATTACTTAAAGGGGCTGTCAGACGATGAGCTGGCAGCCCACCTCGACCGCCACTACGGCCCCTGGGATGACAAAACCTGGGGGCTGCGCTACCAGCCGGGGCAGTTTACCCGCCTGCCCAACCGCTACTACACCTTTCGCTACGGCGGTATCGACTTCTTTGCCCTCGACTCCAGCACCTTCAACGACCCGGCGCTGTCACCCCAGCGGGCTACCAGTAGCCACTACCACCAGCGACTGGTGGCCCAGCGGCAGGCCATCCTGCGCGAGCAGCAGCAGGTGCGCGACGAGGCTATCCACCTACAGCCTGACGACCCCCACACTCAGGAGCGCCTAGACGACCTCCAGGCCAAGGTTGAGCAGCTAGAAGAAATGCTGCTAGATGTTGAAAAACAGGCTAACCCAGGACCCACTACGCTAGTCGATACCGAGCAGCTGCTGTGGCTGCGAGACGGACTAATTGCCTCCTGGCAGGACAAGTCGGTGCGGGGGCGAGTGCTCTTCTTTCACCACCCGCCCTACGTCACGGAGGCGACCAAGTGGGGGCAGGCGCAGACCATGGCCATTCGCCAAAACCTGCGCTGGGTGCTCGATCAGGTGGCGGCGGCTATACCCGAAATTAGCACCGATCGCCCCCCGGTCAACCTGGTGCTCAACGGCCATGCCCACTGCTTTGAGTACCTTAAAACCGAGGCCACAGGCTACGCCGACAGCCACATGAACTGTGTGGTCTGCGGCGGTAGCGGTCTCAGCCTGAGGCGACAACGACCCGAGGGCACTATGCTCTACGAACCTCTGGGCACCGATCCTGACGGGCAGGTAGCGTTTCGACTAGTGGCCAAGTCGCAGCTATATATGGGCCTGACGGGTCACAAAACTGAGCGGCGACGGCCCTATTCGTTCGTGCGAATCGATGTCACCGGGGATAAATTGCCTCAGTTTGTGCTAACGCCCTATATATCGGAGCGTTTTCACCAGAAGTGGGAGGATTATGCGATGGATCCGTTGGTGTTGAGTTAGGCGGGGAGTGAGGGAGTAGGGGAGTGGATGGGTAGGCGGGTAGGTGAGTAGGTGGGTGGATGGGTGCATGGGTGGATGGGTAGGCGAGTGGATGGGTAGGTGGGTGGATGGGTAGACGGGTAGGGGTTAGGCAATGGAGCGGGCGGAGGGGATTCTGCGGTTTTGGTTTGGAGATCCGGAGGATCTAGAGGGGGAGTATGGTCAGCAGCGAAAGGTGTGGTTTAAGAAGGACCCAGCTTTTGATGAGGTGATTCGGCAGCGGTTTTTAGGGGATGTGGAACGGGCGATCGCAGGTGAGTTGGACGAATGGCGATCGCAGCCTCGTTCCTGTTTGGCGCTGGTGCTGCTGCTGGATCAGTTTCCGCGCAATCTGTTTCGGGGTGATGCCCACTGCTTTGGGGGCGATCGCGCTGCCCTGGCCACCGCCTACCATGCCCTAGAGAACGGCTACGACCAGCAGGTGCTGCCGGTGGAGCGCATGTTTTTTTACCTGCCGCTAGAGCACAGCGAGAATTTGGCCGATCAGGAGCGCAGTGTGGAATTGGTGCGATCGCTCCACGCCCACGATCCCGAAAAATTTGAATCCACCCTTGACTACGCCCTGCGCCACCGCGAGGTGATTCAGCGGTTTGGCCGCTTTCCCCACCGCAATGAGGTGCTGGGGCGAGAAACGACAGCCGAGGAAGCTGAGTTTTTGCGACAGCCGGGGTCGAGGTTCTGAATTTTGAATTGTCGACTGCAAGGTACGCAAGGCAAAATTCAAAGTTCAAAATTGGTTAGCCGTTAGCTGCCCAGCCGATACCCCTTGCCGTAAACCGTATGAATGATAGGTGCAGTGCCTTTGGGTTCGATCTTGCGGCGCAGCAGGCGCATTTGGGCGGCGACAACGTTGCTGCTGGGAGTGTCTTGATCATCCCAGACGCCCTGGTAAATTTGCTCATGGGTGAGTACCTGGTTGGGGTGGCGCAGCAGGTAGGCCAGCAGGCGGGTTTCTTTTTCGGAGAGTTCGACGGGCTGGCCCTGGCGGTGGGCGAGCTGGTTGGTTTCGTCGAGGGTGAGATCATCGTAGGCGAGACGGGCTGGCGGGGAGGCATCGAGGTTGGGCGATCGCCGCAGCAGCGCCCGCACCCGCGCCAGCAGTTCGCGCAGCTCGAAGGGTTTGACCAAATAGTCATCGGCTCCGGCATCGAGGCCATCGACGCGATCGTTGAGAGTGTCTTTGGCGGTCAGGAAGAGAACGGGGGTGGCGTCTTGGCGCGATCGCACCCGCCGACAAACTTCCAGACCGCTCAGCCCCGGCAGCATCCAGTCGAGAATCAGCAGGTCATAGCTGCCACCGATGGCTAGATCGCAACCCGACTCGCCATCGGTGGCGACATCGACCTCATAACCCTCGCGGTTGAGTAAACGACTCAGCGGGTCGGCCAGTTCTACTTCGTCATCAACCAGCAAAATCTTCATGGCGGAGGCAAGTAACGCGGGGTTTAGACAGTGTAGGTAAGGGGGCGCATGGACGGGTGCAAGAGTAGTTCAGTCTAAGCTACACAGACAGTGGTTGCCCCACTGTTCTACTAAAGTGCTACTACAGACAGTCACAAATGGCCTGCTCCAAAATAGCTAGTCCTTCGTCTAGCTCTTCGTGGGTAACGGTCAACGGTGGGGCAATCCGCCAGACGCTGCCCATGCCGGGGAGGGCGGTAATGTTCATACTCAGCCCCAGTTCCAGGCAGCGGCGGGTGATGGCGGCTCCGGTTTCCGGGTCGGGTTCGCGGGTGGTGCGATCCTTCACCAGTTCCACCCCCAGCAGTAGCCCGCGACCGCGCACGTCGCCGATCGCATCGTAGCGATCCTTCAGCTTGAGCAGTCCATCTTTCAAGCAGGCCCCCATCGTCGCGGCTCGCTCGGTCAGGTTGTGGCTGGTCAACACCCGCAGCACCGCCAACCCCACCTCCGCGGGCATCGGATCCGAAACGTGGGAGGTGTAGTAGATAAACCCCTTCTCGTAGCAGTCGGCCTCAATGGCGTCGCTGGTGAGGGTTGCCGCTAGCGGCAGGCCACCTCCCAGAGTCTTCGACAGGGTGAGAATATCGGGCACCATGCCCAGCTGTTCAAAGGCAAAGAAGCTACCCAAACGACCGAAGGCGGTTTGGGCCTCATCTAAAATCAGCACCATGCCCCGCTCTTGGCAGTAGCTCTGCAACCGTTGAAAGTAGCCTTCGGGCGGCTCCACGACCCCTCCCGCGCTGAGCACTGGCTCGGCAATCACGGCAGCGTAGGCCCCTACCGACTGGCGGTCTACCAGGTCAAACCCCACTTCCAGACAGGTCATGTCGCACTGGTCTTGGCAGTGGCGAATGGGGCAGCGGTAGCAGTTAGGGGTGGGCAGCGCCAGGTTGCCTGGAATAGCGGGGCCATAGCCCTTGCGGGCCGAGACAAAGGTGCTGGCGCTGGCCCCGGCGGTCATGCCGTGCCAGGAGGTGCTTAACCCCACTACCTCAAAGCCTCCGGTGTGCAGCTTGGCCATGCGCAGGGCGGCCTCGTTGGCCTCGCTGCCGGTATTGAGAAACAGAGCTTTTTGCAGGGGGGGCGGCAACAGCTGACAGAGCGCGTCGGCAAGGTTTACCACCGCTGGCGACAGCATGCCGCTAAACAGGTGCAGCACGTCTTCGCAGGCTTTGTGGATGGCCTGCACCACGGCGGGGTGGTTGTGGCCCAGGGTGGCGCACATTTGCCCAGAGGTAAAGTCAAGAATTTTGCGGCCCTGGCGATCGTACAGATAGCTGCCCCGTGCCTGCTCAATTAGCCGAGGTGCAAAGCTGCCGCCGTAGCGCACCAGGTGATGCTCAACGATGTTCCACATCTCCTCATCTGCGGGGCGGTTGGGAGGCGCATCGACTAGGGGAGCGATCGCAGGGGGAGTAAGGCCGTGGTCACTGGGGGACTGAACCATAGCAGCAGGGAAAAGAAGATTCCTCCAGAGTAGCGGCAATTTGGGAACGGGTGAGCAGCACCGCCTAGACTGCCCAGTTTTTGGCGCGATCGACGGCTTTCATCCACATCGCAAAGTTGTCCTGGGCTTCAGCCTGGCCAGGGCCGGGTTCAAACACGCGATCGATGGGGCGGTTCTCGACTAAGGTGCGGTAGTCATCCCAAAAACCCACGGCCAGCCCCGCTGCAAAGGCAGCCCCCTGGGCCGTGACATCGAGCACCTGGGGCCGCTCCACCGGAATGCCCAGCACGTCGGACTGGAACTGCATGAGAAAGTCGTTGTTGCAGGCTCCGCCATCAACCTTGAGCTGGCGAATCGGGGTACCGGCATCCTGGTTGACGGCATCGACCACTTCTTTGACTTCATAGGCGATCGCCTCTAGCACCGCCCGCACCAGGTGCTCGCGCTGGGCACCCCCGGTGAGGCCAAGGAATGCGCCACGAGCGCTCATATCCCAGTGGGGGGCACCGAGACCGCTGAGGGCGGGCACGAAGTAGACGCCGTTGTTGGTGAGGGCTTTTTGGGCCAAAATTTCGGTTTCGGCGGCGCTGGAGATTACCTGTAGACCGTCGCGCAGCCACTGAATGCAGGCCCCAGCGGTAAACATGCTGCCCTCGATCGCATAGCCAATGTGGGGCTGGCTGGCATCGCCCGTGACCTCTGACCAGGCCACGGTGGAGAGCAGCTGATTCTGCGATCGCGCCACCTCATCCCCCGTGTGCGACACCAGAAACGCGCCCGTACCGTAGGTGCATTTGAGCAGGCCGGGGCGATCGCAGCCGTGGCCATAGAGCGCCGCCTGCTGGTCGCCAAAAATCGCCGCGATCGGTATTTCGCAACCGAGAATGGACGGATCGGTGTGGCCAAACACCCCGACGCTGGGCTGAATCGCAGGCATCATATGGGGCGGAATGCCAAACAGCTCCAGCAGGGTGTCATCCCACTGGCCGCTGGAAAGGTTGAGCAGCATGGTGCGGCTGGCGTTGCTGTGGTCGGTGGCGTGCACCTGCCGCCCGGTCAGGTTCCACAGCACCCAGCTATCCACCGTTCCCGCCAGCACCTGGTCAAAGTCAACCGGCGGATCGACTTCTTTTTTGGCCTGCTCCAGCAACCAGGCCAGCTTGGTGGCCGAGAAGTAGGCATCGAGAACTAGGCCGGTGCGATCGTAGATTTCCTCGGCTTTGCCCGCCTCGCGCAGCTGGTTGCACAGGGGTGCGGTGCGGCGGTCCTGCCAGACAATTGCGTTGGCCAGAGGCCGCCCCGTGCTGCTGTCCCATAGCAGACAGGTTTCACGCTGTACAGTCAGGCCAATGGCGGCAATATCGGTAGGCTTGAGCCCGGCTTTAGAGATGGCAGCCCCGATCGCCCACTCAATTTCTTCCCAAATCTCGCGAGCGTTGTGCTCAACCCAACCTGGCTGCGGGTAGTACTGGGTCAACTCACGGTAGGCCTGACCTGCGATCGCCCCCTCCCGGTCAAAGACAATCGCCCGGTTGCCGGTGGTGCCCAGGTCTAGGGCCATGATGTAGTTGGCAGTCATTAGTTCGGTATGTTTGCAGCGCCAAAAGCGTAGCAAATCATGCCAAATCACGCCTCATCCCCACGAAAGATCCTAGAGAACAGGCTGGCTTTAGACCTGGCGATTCTGAAGTTAAACGAAGGTCCGCGTTCCAGGCTGACATCCACTCATCATGCTTGCTAGCCTTCGGCCTAGCCCACTCGAGAGTTCGGTATCCCCCTCTCCCCGTCGGCAGGCTGGTGTGAAACAATTTTGAGTAACTCACGGGATACTACCCCCCTGCTGTTGCGCGTTGAAGTTGCGTTATGAGGCTTGCTCCCTTGAAAGGACTCTGGATTCCCCTGAAGCGTCTATTGGTGATGATGCTTACTGCCGTAACGGTATTTGCTACGGCGATCGCACCTCCGGCCTATGCCCAATCTCCGGCAGCAGAGGCGATTGGTAGCGAAAGTTTTGTGGCCGCTGCCGTGCGACAGGTAGGTCCGGCGGTGGTTCGCATTGACACCGAAAAAACCATTACTCGCCAGGCTCGAGATCCAATCTACGAAGATCCCTTTTTGCGCGATTTCTTTGGCGGCGGTGGCTTTCCTCGTCAGCCCCAGGAAGAACTGCTGCGGGGGCAGGGGTCGGGGTTCATTATCGACAACACCGGCAATATCTTGACCAATGCCCACGTAGTCAACGGCGCTGATCGAGTGGTGGTCACCCTCAAAGATGGCCGCAGCTTTGACGCCGTGGTCGAAGGATTTGACGAAGTCACCGACCTGGCCGTAGTCAAAATTGACGATGGCGAAGACGACGTTTTGCCCGTGGCTACCCTGGGCGACTCGGATCGGGTCGAAGTGGGCGACTGGGCGATCGCCGTGGGCAACCCCCTGGGCCTCGACAACACCGTTACATTGGGCATTGTTAGCACCCTCAAGCGCACCAGCAGCTCAGTGGGCATTCCCGGCAAGCGGCTGGAGTTTATTCAAACCGATGCCGCCATCAACCCCGGCAACTCCGGCGGGCCGCTGGTCAACCAGCGGGGCGAAGTGATCGGCATTAATACCGCCATTCGTGCCGACGCCATGGGCATTGGCTTTGCCATCCCCATCAACAAAGCTAAGGAAATTAAAGACATGCTGGCCCGGGGCGAAACCGTGGCCCACCCCTACATCGGCGTGCAGATTGCTAACCTCACCCCCGAGCAGGCCAAGCTCAACAACGCCGACATCAACTCCGGGATGTATTTACCCGAAGTGAATGGGGTGCTGGTGATTCGGGTGCTGGAAGGTACCCCTGCCGCTGCGGCGGGCCTGCGTCGAGGCGACGTGATTTTGCAGGTGAATGGCACCCCCATCCGCAGTGCCGACGGGCTGCAAATCAAGGTCGAGAATACCAAAATTGGCGATGCCTTAGAGCTTCAAATTCAGCGCGGCGATCGCCCCATGACCGTGCAGGTCAAGACGGCCGAACTGCGTGAGCAGGCCGAGTGATTTGGTCCTGAGCGACTACCCAGACTTCAAAATTGTAAATTCAACATTTCTAGGAGATTCCCCATGCATTCCACTGAAGATACCGGTACCCGCAAAATTCTCTCTGCCGTTAGCCACGGCTCCATTTTTTTCAACGCCCTGGTGCTGTCCGTTGGCGTTCCCATCGCCATTCTGCTAATTTCCACCGATTCAGTCATCAAAGAGAGCGCCAAAGAAGCGATCAACTTTCACATCAATATGTGGTTTTGGTGGGCTGTTGCAGGCGTTTTAGCCTGGGTGCTAATCGGCATTCCGCTCCTGGTTGTGCTGGGCATTGTGAACCTCATCATGCCGATTCTCGCCATTGTTCACAGCCTCACTAAGCCCAACGTAGCGTTTCGCTATCCGCTGATTCTACGTTTGTTCTAGCGAGGTTCCTAAGTTGGCGATCTTGGCACTCACGCGGCGTCATCGGTAGCGGCTTACGACGGCTGCTGGGCTTCTAGGATTGTGCTGCGTGCGAGTCGTACGATAGCAGTCCAGGCAAATAGGTGTAATACCAATCGTCCATGCCGCTAGCGCGGCACCCCCAACGATAAAAATAGCCATAGCCGGTCCCTGAGCGAAGTCGAAGGGACGGCTATTTATAGAGCAAATTCGATTTGTATATCCCCAGTTTGTAGGGGCATTGCAGTGCAATGCCCCTACGAGGTATCGGTTTCGAGTGGGGTTATGTCATTTGGAATCTGTAGCTTTATCTATGGATTAGCCATGCGAGGCATCTGAATGTAGCCCCACTTGCCACCCTGGAGCTGGCTGGCGTAAAAGCAGCCGTCACTGTGGGTGCAGCCCGTCTGTACCCGCCTCCAGGTGCCGCCCACATTCACTCGGGCCATGCCGTTTGAGACGTTGTCGGCATCTACAAACCGAGGTGCGATCGCCCACTTTCCTGTGCGGTCGATAAACCCAGCCTGCTCACCTTGTCGCACCATGGCAAAGCCCCCCGAAAAGGGTGTTGCCACCGGGCCTTGATATTCCCGTTGGGCAAAAAATTGAGGCTGAATGGCAACTTCACCAGCACGGTTGATATAACCCCACATAGTTCCGTCACCAGCGGGGCCTCGCACCGCTGCTAACCCTTCGGAGAAAGGCTGCGCCTCATAAAACTGCGGCTCAATGACAAAGGCTCCCGTGCGATCGATGTAGCCCCAGCGAGCCGTATCTGTGGGGGTTGGCCGCACCTTCACGGCGGCCAGCCCGTCTGAAAAGGCCCTAACTTCCTCAAACTGGGACTGAATCACGATCGCCCCCGTTTTGTCGATAAAGCCGTAACCTCGATTTCCTGCGATCGCAGCTAACCCTTCTGAAAAAGAGCTCACGTAGGCGGGCTGGAGCTGAATCGCCAGAGCACCCGTTTTATCAATAAAGCTGGTCTGCCCATTTGCAGAACGAATCGCGGCTAACCCATCCGAAAAGTCGCCAGGTTGGGTCGTAAACTGCAGGGGAATGGCATAGGCCCCGGTGCGATCGATAAAGCCCCATTGGGAACCGACGCGCACCGCCGCTAATCCGTCTGAAAACGCCCAGGCTTCGTCAAACTGTGGCGCAATGACAGTTGCCCCCTGTTGATTCATATACCCGGTTTTGCCATTGAAGGCAAAGGGCACTAATCCCTCTGAAAAGCGGTTGTACCCACCCATTTCGGGGGGAATAGCAAACACCGTGCGATCGCCTGCGACATACTCCAAGGGCACCGTTCGAGCGAGGTTTAGAGACTGGCATAGCACAGCGGCCACCTCGCCCCGAGTGATGGCTCGATTGGGCTGTAGCTGCCGCAGGTTGGGATAGTTCACGACCAATCGCCCAACCGTTCCGGCTGCGACTGCCCTTCTGGCATACGCTGGCACCTGCTGGGCATCGTCAAAGTACCGCTGCAAAACCGTTTCCGGCGGCTCTCCACTGCTCATGTGAGTGGCATTTGCCAAAATTGCGATCGCCTGCACCCGAGGAATGGCCTCTGCAGGTTTAAACAGGCTATCGGGATAGCCCGAGAAAAACTCCCGCGCGTAAGCCTCTCGGATGGCGCGATAGCCCCAGAAGTCGGCGGGCACATCTCGAAACGCCGGAGCCTGACGAGTGGGTTCAACACTGCCAAACGAGTTGAGCATGAGCACGGCAAATTCGGTGCGCGTGAGGGTCGCCTGGGGCCGAAACGTGCCCTCCGGATAACCGTTCACCAGTCCTGTGGCCGCTAATTGGTCGATGCAGGTAGCGGCCCAGTGAGATTGAGTATCTGAAAAAGCAAGGGCGTTGGAAGGGTTTAAAGCCCAGGTGGCAGTTGCGATCGCTGAAAGAGCAAAAGAGCAAAGTAGTTTCGGAGCAGGCATTGCGCACTCAACAAGCTAGTGAAATGGGTGTAGCTCCAAACATCATAGGCAGAAAGTAGATCAGCCGTATTCGGTGGTTTCAAAAGATGAAACCATCCCACAAAGCTGCTGTCCGTTGCTATTCGCTGCCGTGGTGCTGGTTAATCAACGAAAGCCTGGGGTATCTGTAAGCCTTCAGAGCTAGCTTCTAGGCTTTGTAGCATCCTGTAGTGTGGAGGGTAACCCTATATTGTCCTGTGGGGCATTGCATGCGATGCCCCTACGCCATGTTTGCGTTTACCCACCGACTTTCTCCACCCAGTCCAGCGCTCGGTTCCACGCCCACCAGGGGTCGCTATCCCCGGCCAGGCGTTGCCCGGCGCTGCCGCTGTAGTAGCCCACGTGGCCGCCGTGGTCGGTAAGCACCAGGTCGATTTTGGGGTTGGCCGCACAAACTTTCTTTAAGTCGGGAATAATCTCGGGGCTAAACAGCGGGTCATCGGCGGCGTAGAGAATCAGCGTGGGAATGCTCAGGTCGGCCATAAAGGGCAGGGGGCTGCTGGCGTCGTAGTACTCTTCTACGCTGGCGAACCCCAGCCGACCAATCACCAGTTCGTGGTCAAAGCCCCAAATGCTGTTGGCGCGATCGATCGCCGCCAGGTCGAAGTGGTTGGGGTGCAGCTGGTGCAGCCGCTGGGCCAGCCGCTTGAGTTCGCGTGCGATCGATCGCTCCAGGTATTTGCCCAGCGGGTCTGCGGTCAGGTAGCGCAGCGATCGATTCGAGTCGAGGCTAGGGCACACCACCACCACGCCACCAATGTCGCCTGGTACTAACCCACTGTCGGAGGGCAAATCCATCGCGGCCTTAGCCCCCCACAGCGCCAGCTGCCCACTCAGCGAGTAGCCCATCAACCAAAATGGTGGCGCACAGCCCAGCGCTTTGGCTTGCGAGGCTAGAGCAATGTAGTCATGGCCTTCATAGATACCATCGGAGGTCAGGGTTGGTGAGAGTTCGGCCGTTTTGCCGTGGGCGCGCCAGTCAAACATCACCAGGCCGTAGCCCCGTTGATAGGCATTGCGACCTAACACCTCTAGCTGCCACTGGTCATCTAAGCTGCCGGTAATACCGTAGGTAGCAACAACGGTGCCCCTAGACCGCTCAGGAACCGCCCAGCGACCAAAAATGGGCACATCTCCGTAGCCTTTAAAGACGTGGTCTTGGCAGCTGACCGGCAACAGATCCATATTGTGGGACCAGGACTGGTTGGCCACTAGGGCTGTATAGAGGGTCATGGCCAGGCCATTTTGCAGAAACCAGGGGGGCACAAAGGGCGGCATAGGGTTGCGCAAAGACTGCTCCTAGCATTCCAGAGAAATCCGTTGGGCACCATCCCCCCACCGAAGAAAAACGTACGATGATGGCTACCCTGTCGAGGAAAGGCGAATGACCGCCCCCAAAATTCAGAGCGATGTGGTGCGAGTGGGTATGGTAGGCACTGGGTTTGTGGCTCGGCTGCGGGCCGATGCCTTGCGGGGGATGGCATCGGCTCAACTGGTGGCGATCGCTGGCCGCGATCCTGTGGAGGCCCAGATCTTTGCCGAGCCCTATGGGGCGATCGCCTACCCCGACTGGCAGACGTTGGTCAACCAGGCCGATGTGGATCTGATCGTGGTCTGCCACATCAACAGTGGTCATGCTGAGGTGGCACGGGCCTCGCTGGTAGCCGGTCGTCACGTAGTCGTCGAGTATCCCCTGGCCCTGGATCTAGCGACGGCCCAATCCCTGTTGGCCCTGGCGGAGGAAAACCAGCGGCTTTTACATGTAGAACATATCGAGCTTTTGGGGGGCACCCACCGCGCCTTGAAGGAAAATTTGGAACTGGTGGGTCAGCCCTTCTACGCCCGCTACTGCACGCTGGCCCCCCGCCGCCCCGTCCCCCGCACCTGGACCTACTGCCCCCAGCTGTTTGGGTTCCCCCTGGTGGGGGCGCTGTCGCGACTGCACCGGCTGATCGACTGCTTTGGCCCGGTGGCGCGGGTCTACTGCCAAAACCACTACGGCGGCCCTACCCAAAGCCCAGAGGGCATGGCCTGCTACAGCACCTGTCTCTGCACCGCCCAGCTCACCTTCGCCTCGGGGCTAATAGCCGAGGTGGTTTACGGCAAGGGCGAGACGCTGTGGGAGGCGACGCGGCGGCTAGAGGTAACAGGCAGCGAGGGGTATCTCTGCTTTGAGGGCGATCGCGGTATCATTACCGATGCCCAAGGCTCTCGCCCCCTAGAGGTAGGGTCGCGCCGGGGGCTATTTGCCGCCGACACCGCTCAAGTCATCGATCACTTGCTGACGGGGCAGGCCCTGTACTGCACCCCAGAGGCCAGCCTGTACACGCTACAGGTGGCGACCTGCGCCCAGCGATCGGCGGCAACAAGACGGGTGGTAGACGTGGCAACCCCTAGGTCTGCACCATATAGCCCGCCTTCTGAATAGCTAAGGCAGTTGACAGCGAGGCCAGCGTTGATCAAATGATTTGGTAGCGTTGATGACGGCGGGCGTTTATGCCCCTTGGAATCATAGGTCAGCGAACGGGAGTAACAACTATATGACCGTATGTGAGTACAGGCCCGGTTTAGAGGGTGTACCGGCCACCCAGTCGAGCATTAGCTTTGTGGATGGCCAGGCGGGAGTTTTGGAGTATCGCGGTATTCCCATCGAAGAACTGGCTCAGCGCGGCACGTTTCTAGAAACGGCCTACCTATTGATTTGGGGTGGTCTGCCCTCAAAAAGTGAGCTAGAAGCTTTTGAGTACGAAATTCGCTACCATCGCCGCCTCAAGTACCGCATTCGCGACATGATGAAGTGCTTCCCTGAGAGCGGTCACCCCATGGATGCCCTCCAGGCCTGTGCAGCGGCCTTGGGCCTGTTCTACTCGCGCCGCGCTCTCGACAACCCTGTCTACATTCAGCAGGCAGTGGTGCGGCTGCTGGCCAAAATTCCCACCATGGTGGCGGCGTTTCAGCTCATGCGCAAGGGCAACGACCCGGTGCAGCCCAGGGACGACCTCAACTACTCCGCCAACTTTCTCTACATGCTTAACGAGCGCGAGCCTGACCCTTTGGCGGCGCGGATCTTTGACATTTGCCTGACGCTGCACGCCGAGCACACCATCAATGCCTCGACCTTTTCGGCCATGGTGACGGCCTCGACCCTCACCGACCCCTACGCGGTGGTAGCTTCAGCGGTGGGTACCCTGGCGGGGCCACTCCACGGCGGGGCCAACGAGGAGGTAATCGACATGCTAGAGCAGATTGGCTCGGTCGAAAACGTGCGCCCCTACGTGGAGCGCTGCATTGCCGAAAAGTCTAAAATTATGGGCTTTGGCCACCGGGTCTATAAGGTCAAAGACCCCCGCGCCACCATCTTGCAGGGGCTAGCTGAGCAGCTGTTTGCCAAATTTGGCCAGGATGAGTACTACGCGATCGCCCTGGAGATGGAGCAGGCCGTCTCCGAGAAGCTGGGTACGAAGGGCATCTACCCCAACGTTGACTTCTACTCGGGGCTGGTTTACCGCAAGCTGGGCATTCCCACCGATCTGTTTACGCCGATCTTTGCGATCGCCCGAGTGGCAGGCTGGCTCGCCCACTGGAAGGAACAACTGGGCGAAAACCGCATCTTTAGGCCCACCCAGATCTACACCGGCCCTCGCAAGCAGACCTACGTTGACCTCGTCAATCGGCCTCAAATCTGGGATAAGCAGGAATTTTCAGTGTCTTTGCCCTCCTATGAGACTCCGTAGCCAAATACGGTCGCCAAACCTTGGCGACCTCCTGATGGGTCAGACCCCTCTGGGCACCCTCTCCATAAGCGCCGATCATTAGTTTAGTGACGATTTTCAGGAACTCCTGCCCCTCTGGCGCTTGCGTCGGGGGGCTTTTGTTTGAAAAGAATTTTGGGTTTTAGGACCGAATCTGACTGACAAGATCCCTGTAAGGGCAAACAGCCATTTGCCCCTACGGGATTCCTGTATCTAATAACAAATCTAAATTACATAACCCCGATTCCAAACAGGCGACTTGCGTAGGGGCAAACGGTGTTTGCCCAGCCCAACCGGGGCTAGCCAAAGCGAATTCAGTATAAAACCCCAAACGTTGCCCACAAAATCCCTAACAAGCCGGCAAAGCCCAGGTAATAGGCCACCACCGGCAGGAGCTGGCGCATCAGCAGCCCCTCGCGCCCCAGCAGCCCCACGGTGGCGGCGGCGGCCACCACGTTAGACACGCAAATGACGTTGCCCGCTGAGGCTCCCACCGTTTGCAGGGCCAAAATCAGGGCTGGCGGCGTGCCGATATTTTCCGCCACCCCAAACTGAAACAGCGAAAACATCATGTTACTGACAGTGACGCTGCCCGCCACAAAGGCTCCGATCAGGCCCACCCCAGCGGCAAACAGCGGCCAGGTGCCGCCTGCCAGGGCCGACATCCCTTCCGCCAGGGCCAGGGGCATGCTGGGCAGCCCGGCACTGTTCACGTCAGAGTTGATGAATACCCGCGCCATCAGCACCGCCGACCCCAGCGCCAGGGCGGTTTTTTGCAGCACGGGCCGCGATCGCCCCACCGCCTGGCCCAAATCGCTGGGCTTCATCTGGTGCAGTCCGTAAGTGATGGCCACCACCAGCAAAAACATCGTGCCCGGCAAATAGAGCGGGGTAGAGGCCACCGCAACGGTGGTGCCAAAAATCCCCGTCCATGCGGCTCTGGCCCCCTGTAGCCAACCCTTGAGCGGCAGCTGCGACAGCCTTGAGAGCACCAGCAGCCCCCCGAGCAGCATGTAGGGCAGCCACGCTTTTATCACCGTCATCCCCGCTGGCGGAACCGGGAGTGCTGGTGTTACGCTGCCCGACCAGGTCTCTGGCCAGGTTTCTGCGGGCGGAAAATCCCAGGGCTGATCGGGTTGCAGCCAGCCTCGTCGGGCGATCGCCACCACAATCGCCAGCCCCACCAGCCCGCCCAGCATCGACGGAAACTCTGGCCCCAGAAACACCGCCGTCAAGCTGTAGGGCACCGTGAAGGCCAGCCCCGCCACCAGGGCAAACTTCCACAGCCCCAGCCCGGCCCGACCATCGCCAAAAATGCGGGTGACAAGCGCCACCAGCACTAGCGGAATAAACGTGCCGATCGCGGCATGGATCAGGGCTGCCCGGCTGCCCACCTGAGCAATAAAATCTGTCAGGCCGAGGTCCTGGGCGGTCAGGGCCGCATCCACCGCTGTCGCCCCACCGAGGCCCGCATCCATGCCAAACAGCAGTGGCGTGCCCACCGCTCCAAACGTCGAGGGCGTGCTCTGAATAATCAGCGCCGCCAGCACCGCCGCCATCGCCGGAAACCCCACCGCCACCAGCAGCGGCACGCAGATCACCGCCGGAGTACCAAACCCTGACGCCCCCTCAATAAAGCTGCCAAACAGCCAGGCAATAATAATCATCTGCACGCGGCGATCGGGCGAGAGGGCCAGCAGGCTCTGGCGAATGACGCTAATCGCCCCCGAAGCCTGCAGCACATTCAGCAGCAGAATGGCCCCAAACACAATGAATAAAATCTCGGCGGCAATCACCAACCCCTGCACCACCGCAGCCGCAATGTAGTTGAGTGGCACCTGCCACACCAGCCCCGCCACCAGCGTTGTCACCACCAGCGCCCCCGGCATCGCCTGACTGGCTGGCCGCCGCGCCACCACCAGCAGCAAAAACACCGTCGCGATCGGCAGCAGGGCGATGAGAAAGGTCAGCATTGGGCGTCGTAGGGTGGAGTGCTGTCAGGATTGTAAAGGGGAGGGCGGAGGGGATGAGGAGAAGTACTACCCACCTACTCATCCACCCACCTACCCACCTACCCACCTACCCATCCACCACCCGCCTTCCCAATAGCATTGCCCAGGATTTCTTATGAATCCGTGCGCTACAGCTCCGGTAAGTCGGGGGAGATGACGGTAGAATCTAAAAAACTGTTTTTTCCTCGCTAGAGTCAACCGTACCGTTGCTAAGGACTGGCTAATGAACCAAGGAATTGACCTACAGGGTAGCTTCGTCAACGCCCTAGTTGACCTGGGGTTGCCCGCTGGAGCGGCTAAAGCCCTGTGGCTGCCTCTGCCAATGGTGGTCATTTTGGTAGGGGCCACCGTGAGCATTTTTGTGACGGTGTGGCTTGAGCGGAAGATTTCTGCCGCAGCCCAGCAGCGGATTGGTCCCGAGTTTGCTGGGCCTCTAGGCACTTTGCAGGCCGCCGCCGACGGCATCAAGCTCATCTTCAAAGAAGACATCACCCCCGCGAAGGCCGACCCGCTGCTGTTTACGCTGGGGCCTGCGATCGTGGTGATTCCGGTTTTTTTGTCGTACCTGATTGTGCCCTTTGGCCAAAATCTGGTAATTACCGACATCGGTGTCGGTATTTTCCTCTGGATTGCCCTCTCCAGCATTGCCCCCATTGGTCTGCTGATGTCGGGCTATTCCTCCAACAACAAGTACTCGCTGTTGGGCGGGCTGCGGGCGGCGGCCCAGTCGATCAGCTACGAAATTCCTATGGCATTGGCGGTGCTGGCAGTGGTGCTGATGTCCAACAGCCTGAGCACGATCGACATCGTCAACCAGCAGTCGGGCTACGGCATTTTGGGCTGGAATATTTGGCGGCAGCCCGCCGGGTTTCTAATCTTTTGGATTGCGGCTCTGGCGGAGTGCGAGCGTTTGCCCTTTGACCTGCCCGAAGCGGAGGAGGAGTTGGTGGCCGGCTACCAGACCGAATACACCGGCATGAAATTTGGTTTGTTCTATGTCGGCTCCTACGTCAACCTGGTGCTGTCGGCGCTGATTGTCTCCATTCTCTACCTAGGCGGCTGGGAGTTTCCCATCTCGGTGAGCTGGCTGGCTGGCCTGCTTGGGGTTAGCGAAACCACCCCTTGGCTCCAGGTCATTACCGCCTCGGTCGGCATCATGATGACCCTATTTAAGGCCTATGCCCTGGTCTTTATTGCGGTGCTGCTGCGTTGGACTGTGCCCCGCATTCGTATTGACCAGCTGCTTGACTTTGGCTGGAAGTTTTTGCTGCCGGTGTCGCTGGTCAATCTGCTGCTCACCGCTGCCCTCAAGCTCGCCTTTCCCGTCGCCTTTGGTGGCTAGCTCAGGGCTGCTGCTCTACCCTATAAGTGGGTAGGTAGTTTTCTCTGGCGAGGCCCTAGCGCTGTTTCTGCCATATCTCACCAACTACCCTGTAAAACTCTGGAGGCTCCCCCATGCTGGGTTTTCTGAAACAAGTCGGCGACTATGCCAAAGAAAGCTTACAGGCGGCCAAATACATTGGCCAGGGGCTGTCTGTAACCTTTGACCACATGAGCCGTCGTCCGGTGACGGTGCAGTATCCTTACGAGAAACTGATCCCGTCTGAGCGGTTTCGGGGGCGGATTCACTTTGAGTTTGACAAGTGCATCGCCTGCGAAGTGTGCGTGCGGGTATGCCCCATCAACCTACCCGTGGTTGACTGGGAGTTTGACAAAGCCACCAAAAAGAAAGACCTGAAGCACTACAGCATTGACTTCGGGGTCTGCATCTTTTGCGGTAACTGTGTAGAGTATTGCCCCACCAACTGCCTCTCTATGACCGAGGAGTACGAGCTAGCCAGCTACGATCGCCACCAGCTGAACTATGACAACGTGGCCCTAGGACGCTTGCCCTACAAAGTCACCCAAGATCCGATGGTTACTCCCCTACGCGAGCTCGCCTATCTGCCCCAGGGCGTGATGGATCCCCATGACCTGCCGGCCAATGCGCGGCGGGCGGGCCAGATGCCCCAGGAGATTTTAGAGGCGGCCCAGGCTGAAGCCGAGGCCAAAAACTCCGCGGCCCCTAAGACCGAGGGCTAATGCGCCTGTTGGAGTTCCGTGGTACATTCGCCTAAGTTATTGCTGTTACAACCGCTCGATTTATCACCAGGAGATTAGAACTGTGACGCTAGCGGAAGGGGTACAACTCGTTGCCTTTGGCCTACTGGTCGCGATGACGCTGGGGGGTGCCCTAGGAGTTGTGCTGTTAGATAACATCGTCTACTCAGCGTTTTTGCTGGGGGGCGTATTCACCAGCATGGCGGGCCTGTATATTCTGCTCAACGCTGGGTTTGTGGCTGCCGCCCAGGTACTGGTTTATGTAGGTGCCGTCAGCGTGCTGATTCTGTTTGGGATCATGCTGGTGAATAAGGAGCAGCCCTTTGTACCGATGAGGCGGGCCTGGCTGGGCAAAGCCGCTACGGGCGGGGTCTGTGTAGGACTATTTGCCCTGCTGGCCGCCTCCACCCTCAATACGCCCTGGGCCATCTCTAGCGAGGTGCCCACCGGAGATATGGCCACGGCGGCCATCGGCATCCACTTCTTTACCGACTATTTGCTGCCCTTTGAGCTGGCTTCGGTACTGCTGCTGATTGCGCTGATTGGGGCGATCGTGCTGGCTCGGCGGGAGTTTATCCCCGATGTGGCTCCTGGGGATCTTGCTTCCGAAGCACTGCAGCTGCCGGAGCGCCCGCGTGAGTTGGTGTCGTCGGTGTCGGCTTCAGAACCGGACTAGCCTGCCGGTTGGGCTTAGGCTGGCAAACTTGGCATTGTTAGTATTGGCGTTGTGACTGTCGCTGGTTAGTTTAGAACAGGTTTTTGGTAAGCTATGCAACTTGAGTATTTTTTGCTGACTGCCGCTGCTCTCTTCTGCATTGGTATCTACGGCCTGGTAACCAGCCGCAACGTAATTCGGGTGCTGATGTCCATTGAGCTGATGCTCAACGCGGTCAACCTAAATTTGATGGCATTTTCCAACTACCTGGATCCAGTGGGCATCAATGGTCAGGTGTTTGCGGTGTTCGTTATTAGCATTGCGGCGGCAGAGGCGGCGGTAGGGCTAGCCATTGTGCTGTCGATCTATCGCAACCGCGACACAGTAGACATGGAGCAGTTTAATTTGCTGAAATGGTAGGCTAAGACCGTTGAGACCGCAGAATTTTGGGCTGTAGGGGGGGCGATCGCTTCCCCTACAGCTGTTTTAGACATCGACGATGTTGCTATGCTCTAGGCATACGGTTCTAGAACTACCTAAAAATACTGGGGTAGACTAGCCACCGCTTTTTGGGCGGCCTTGAGTTGGTACCCCTGCCCCATCTATCTACGGCCTCTTGTTGTGCAACTTGAGCAAGTCATCATCGTTCACAAAGCCGGCAATCGGCTGAGCCAGAAGTGGGCCGAAAAATGTGCCCACGAGCTAGAAGCCCTAGGCAGCAAGGTTCTGCGTGGTCCCAGCGGCCCCAAAGACAACCCCTACCCGGTTTTTTTGGCCTCGGTTAGTCAACCGATCAATCTAGCGATTGTGTTTGGCGGCGACGGCACTGCCCTTACGGCAGCCCGCAATTTAGCCGCCGAGAATATTCCGATTTTGGCGGTCAACATTGGCGGTCACCTGGGGTTTTTGACCGAAAGCTCTGAGGAGATGGATGACACCGAGGCGGTGTGGGAACGGCTGCTGAGCGATCGCTTTGCTGTGCAGCGCCGCATGATGCTGCAAGCCCGCATCTACGAAGGCCACCGCACCAACCTCGATCCGCTCAGCGAGGTCTACCTGGCCCTCAATGAAATGTCGATCAAGCCCGCCTCCCCCGATCGCATGATCACCTCCATGCTCGAAATGGAGATCGACGGCGAGGTGGTCGATCAGTACCAGGGGGATGGTCTGCTGATTAGCACCCCCACTGGCTCCACCGGCTACACCGTGGCGGCGGGTGGCCCAATTATTCACCCCGGCATGGATGCGATCGTGGTGACGCCGATTTGTCCCCTCAGCCTGTCGAGTCGCCCGATTGTGCTACCGCCCGGCTCGGTGGTCAGCGTGTGGCCCCTGGCCGACCCCGACCTCACCACCAAACTGTGGACCGATGGCATACTGGGCACCGCCATCTGGCCCGGCCAGCGGGTAGATGTGCGCAGCGCCGAGGCTATGGCCCATTTTATTATTCTGCGGCAGGACCACTCCTACTACGGTACTCTGCGCAATAAGCTCAACTGGGCCGGTACGCGAGTTAACTACGTGAACAATCACAGAAACTAGGCAACTTTCTGTTTTTCCCTAGGAGCTGTGGCGATCGCGGTGAATGTCATAGATCGCTTTTTCCCAGCACCACTGCTCGCTCTGGCCGGGGTTGCGCAGCTGCACCTGCTCAACCAGGCGCTCGGCCACGGCCTGGTTTCCCCCCACCAAACGCAGGAGCTGCCGCTGGGTTTGGCCCCGCACCGACCGACTTGGGGCGGTGGCGGTGGGAGAGCGGTAGGCAGCGGGTCGGCGGCGGCTCTGGCGGCGATTGAGCCAGACAATGAGCGCGATGATGAATGCGATCGCCAGTAAAAAAGATAAATCCATTCCAGCGGCATAACGTAGCTGTGGCTATAACCCTCGAATCCCTGAGCTAGAAGTGGTTCACGGCCAGTGGCTTCACTCCTAGGGCCAAATTGGGCTAACTCTAGTTCTACCCAAAAATGCCCTCTACCGGCAGGTGGTGCCAAGGCCACTGCATTAAACCGTCAGGGTTTGCTAGTGTAATTTATATATTTGTCTAGCCTAGCCCCCGAGCCTTTGCGGCGGCAACACCGCCATCCGGGTTAGGTAAGCGTTAAGTCCCTCATTTGCGCGTCGCTACCCATGCCAAGAACCCAACGCAACGACAACTTCATCGACAAATCTTTCACCGTTATGGCCGACATGATCTTGAAGATGATGCCCGCCAAAAAGAGCGAGAAAGAGGCTTTCGCCTACTACCGCGACGGCATGTCGGCCCAGGCCGATGGAGAATACGCCGAAGCTATGGAAAACTACCGCGAAGCCCTCCTGCTTGAAGAAGAACCTTACGATAAGAGCTTCATTCTCTACAATATGGGCCTGATTCATGCCAGCAACGGCGAACATGAAATCGCCCTAGAAAAGTACAAAGAGGCGCTGGATCTCAACCCTCGCCTGTGCCAAGCTCTCAACAACATTGCGGTAATTTACCACTATAAGGGCGAGCAGGCTGAGGCCAGCGGCGACACCGACACCGCCGAAAACCTGTTCGACGAAGCGGCCCGCTACTGGCTAGAGGCGATCACCATTGCCCCCAACAACTACATCGAAGCCCAAAACTGGATGAAGAACACCGGCCGCATGAAGAACGACATCTTTTTCTAAAGCCAGCTCTGTAACCCGTAGGGTGGGCAGTGCCCACCACCGCCGTCGCTATGCAGGTGAATCTCGCCCTGGTTCCCCAAACTGGTGCGCTGGGTTCCATTGCATTTCACCCAACTTACAGCTGATGAGATTCAACTCCCCTTTTTGGATGACGTTTTTATGATCGATCTCGAACAGGTTCGTAAAGTTGCTCTGCTGGCCCGCCTGGAGCTGACTGCTGAAGAAGAAGAGCAGTTTACCGGGCAGCTCAGCGGCATTCTGGACTATGTGGAGCAGCTCAAGGAACTCAACACCGACGACGTAGAGCCCACCACCCGTGCCATCGAGCTTAGCAACATCACCCGCACCGACAGTCTCCAGACCTTTGGCGAACGCGATGCCATTCTCGACTGCGCCCCCGATCGCGAAGACGGCTTCTTCAAGGTGCCCAAGATTTTAAGCGAGTAGGGCTGAGTTTAGGCTCAGCTAATTCAGCATTAATCGCCGCTTAGCTCACTGTGCCTTGAGAAGAACTCGTTTTTTTACGATTTCCTACCGATACCACCGACAGATCTCAACCTATAGGACAATCGACCTCAGTTTGAACCTGTGGTAGCCGCTAGTTATCGCTGCGGCTCAGGTTCATTTTGAGGTTTTCCTACGTTGAGGTGCCATGAAGCGTCGGCAGTTAGTTAGAACGACAACCCTGGGCGTGGCGGCGGCCACAACCGCGAGTGTAGCGGCCTGCACAGGGGCCTCTTCCCCCGTGGCCGAGGGCACCGCTGAGGGTCTGCCTCGCATTGACTGGCAAATGGCTACCAGTTGGCCTGCCGCTCTTGACACAATTTTGGGTGGGGCACAGACCTTTGCCGATCGCGTCAGTGCTATGAGCGGTGGACAATTCACCATTTCACCCCGCTCCGCCGGCGAAATTGCGCCTCCGCTAGAAGTGCTCAACGTGGTCTCCCAGGGGGCGGTGCCCTGCGGCCACACGGCCTCTTACTACTACGTTGGGCGCAGCCCAGTGATGGGCTTTGGGGCTAGCCTGCCCTTTGGCCTCACCCCCCAGCAGCAAAACGCCTGGCTTTACGAGGGGGGCGGGCTAGACCAGCTCCAGGAGTTTTATGCCCGCCAGTTCAACGTAATTCAGTTTCCGGCGGGCAATACCGGGGCACAGATGGGGGGGTGGTTTCGCCGCGAGATCGCCAGCGTCAGCGACCTGGCGGGGCTCAAGATGCGCATCCCCGGTCTGGGGGGCCAGGTGATGAGCAAGCTGGGGGTGACGGTGCAGACGCTGCCGGGGGGCGAGATTTTTCAGGCGCTGCAAACCGGGGCGATCGATGCCGCCGAGTGGGTCGGCCCCTACGACGACGAAAAACTGGGGTTAAACAAGGTGGCCCAGTACTACTACTACCCCGGCTGGTGGGAGCCGGGTAGCACCCTGGAGGTGCAGATCAACCTCGATCAGTGGAATCAGCTGCCCGAGGTCTATCAGCAGATTGTGCGCACGGCGGCCTTTGAGGCCAACCTGGAGATGCTGTCGCGCTACGAAACCCGCAACAACGAAGCTTTGCAACGCCTGGTTGACGGCGGCGTGCAGCTGCGGGAATACAGCGCCGAGATTATGACCGCCGCCCAGGAGGCCACCTTTGACCTCTACGACGAGTTTGCCGCCAGCGATGCCGACTTCAAGGCGATCTATGACGACTGGCGCGGGTTTCGCGATCGCATCTATGCCTGGAGCCAGCTCAACCAGGGAGCCTTTGAGCGCTTTGTCTACAGCAATCTCAGGGCCGGGGGCGAGCCGCCCGCCTAGGTAGGTGAACCGGCTGGCCTATTGGAGCGATCGCTCCACCAGCCAGCTCACCGTTTGGGGAAACACCATCACGACCACCAGCACCACCAGCTGAATGGCCATAAACGGCAGCGCGCTGCGGTGAATCTCTTTAGTGCTGATGGTCTTAGGAGCCACGCTCTGCAAATAAAACAGCGAGAACCCCACGGGCGGCGAAATAAAGGCCGTCTGCAAATTCAGCGCCATCACCACCCCAAACCACACCATGTCGATGCCTAGCGCCTGGGCGGCGGGCACCAGCAGCGGCATGGCGATAAAGCAAATTTCAATAAATTCTAAAAACACCCCCATGGCAAAAATCACCAGGTTGGCCACCAGCAAAAAAGTCAGATAGCCCCCTGGCAGATTCACCAGCAGATTGGTAATCAGGGTTTTGCCCCCCAGGGCATCAAACACCAGGCCAAAAAATGACGAGCAAAATAGAATGATCAGCACCACCCCGGTCACGATCGCCGTGGCGTGGGCGGCCTCTTGCAGTAGCTTGAGCGTCAACCGTCCGTTGAGGGCCGCTAGCGCGCAGGCCCCCACCGCCCCCACCGCCCCCGCCTCGGTGGGGGTGGCAATGCCAAAGAAAATACTGCCCAGCACCACAAAAATCAGCAGCACCGGCGGCACGATCGCCTTCACCGCCCGCTTGAGCAGCTCCCAGCGGCTGATCTGGCGCATGGCCAGGGGCAGCGGCGGCGCGGCATTGGGCTTAAAGTAGGCCACCACCAGCACATAGACCGCATAGGCTCCGGCCAGCATCAGCCCCGGAATCAGCGCCCCCAAAAATAGATCGCCCACCGACACCCCCAGCTGGTCGCTCAGCACCACCAGCACCAGGCTGGGTGGAATCAGCTGCGCCAGGGTGCCCGAGGCAATAATCGCCCCGGCGGCCAGCTCTTTGTCGTAGCCGTGGCGCAGCATAATTGGCAGCGAAATTAGCCCCATCAAAATGACCGTGGCGGCCACTACCCCAGTTGCCGCCGCCAGCAGGGTGCCGACCAGCACCACCGCCAGGGCCATGCCGCCGCGCAGGGGGCCGAGCACCAGGCCGATGGTTTCCAGCAGCTCCTCCGCCAGGCCCGACTTTTCGAGCACCGCGCCCAAAAACACAAAATACGGTATCGCCAGCAGGGTGAAGTTGGCCATGGTGCCAAACCAGATGTTGGGCAGCAGCAAGAGTCGGGCGGGCTCAAAGGCCCCCAGCAGGCAGCCCACCAGGCCAAATACCAGCCCCGTACCCGCAAAGGAAAACGCCACGGGGTAGCCGCTGATCAAAATCAAAAAGAAGCCAACGAACATCGCGATCGCTAACCACTCGTAGCCCATGGCGCTCCTTACAAAGGGGACTTAAAGAACTTGAATCTGAACCTTGAAAACCGTCAAATTGCCTGTCACCGCTCACTCCAGGGGCGGCAGTTCCGCCTCGGCCTCCGGCAGCAGCCTGCCCTCGATATAGCCGCACCACACTGCCCAATATTTAATCGCCTGGGCCACAGCTTGCAGCAGCAGCAGCCCAAAGCCCACTAGCACCATCGATTTAATCGGTGCCCTGGGCAGCCCGCTCGCGTCGGAGGAAATTTCCCAGCGGCCCCAGGTGCCGTCGGGCAGCAGCCCCCACGACTGCATCACCGGGTTCACGGTCACCCACAGCCCCAGCACGCAGAAGGGAATCAGGAACAGCACCGTGCCCCAGAAGCTAATCATGGCCTTGCGGCGATCGCTCCAGCCCGCCTCCAAAAAATCGACCCGTACATTTGCCCCCTGCTGAAGGATGTAGGGGAAGCTGAGCAAGAACGTGATCGAAAACAGGTACCACTGCCACTCAAGCAGCCCGTTCGAGGCCAGCTGTAGCCCCAAAAAACGGCCAATGTACCGAGCCATGACGTTGTAAAAGCCCACGGCAACGGTGAGCAGCACCAGCCAGCTCAGACTCTTGCCAATCCACTCGCTCAAGGTATCGACGGCTTCAGCCACCCGCAACAGCCGTCCAATCAGTCTAGGACTCAGCACTCTTAGCTCCCCCGCCGACTCGCGTTGGAGTTGATAATACCGCCTAATGGAATGGGCTAGATGGCAGTCAACTCGCTTGCCCGGTCGTAAAGAACCACGCCAACGCGATCGATGTGCTCTAACAACGGTTGGCTCGCCAGGCTGTTGTAGTGAACGATGTCGAAAAAATAGGGCAGCGGTAAATCTTCGTTGAGCACATCGGCGAGGTGAGCGACGGTGCGGTGGGTAACGCGATCGCCCTTCACCGCCAGATCCACGTCTGACCCCTGCTTGTAGTTGCCCTTGGCTCGCGAGCCAAACAGCACTACCGTTGCGATCTCCTCAAACTGACGGCAGGCTCCGAGGATATGAGTCATATCGCTTTCTGTTAAACCGTAGGCGTTAGCCATCAGCTTTGACCTTGAGCACCTGGTACAGTTCGGCCAGCAGCGGGAAGTAGTCGTTGCGGATGCTGGTTTCAACGGCGATCGCCGTAGCTTCATCGTAGGTACGCATAGTCAGACGGTCTTGCAGCGCGTTCATCCAGCTGTGCCCTTGGGCAATCAGACCGATCTGAAACCCCTGCTTAATCGCCTCCCTAGGCGTTTTAACCACAATCCCCTCGGCTTCCTCGTAGTCTTTCATCACCCTCCACGCCAGCTCGAAAGCCAGCTCAAAAAACTGAATGATCCCCGCCCGCTCCACTAGGGAAGGTGACTCAATGTCGAGGGCATCGCGCAGCAGCAAAAACGTGCGCTCGAAGTTAGCAAATCGCTGAACCCAGCGGGTGTCGGGGAGGTGCATGGGAAGTCGGCTGAGGAATGTCAGTATCCCTAGGGTATACTCCCCAACCTTCAACAAACCCAGGGCAACAGGGCACGTAGCCTACACAGCCGGATTGCTCAATCCAAAATCACCAATCCAAAATCCAAAATTGCATCAAGCGGGTTTATGGTGCTCGTGCCAGTGGCGAGCGATGTCGATGCGGCGGCAGATCCAGACGCGATCGCGCCCCTGCACATAGTCCAAAAACCTGGCCAGCGCCGCCGTGCGCCCTGGTCGCCCAGCCAATCGGCAGTGCAGGCCAATGCTCATCATTTTGGGGCACTCGTCGCCCTCGGCGTAGAGGGTGTCAAAGGCATCGCGCAGGTAGGCAAAAAACTGATCTCCCGAGTTAAAGCCCGCGTAGGTGGCAAAGCGCATGTCGTTGTTGTCGAGGGTGTAGGGAATCACCAGGTGCGGTCTACCGTACTCGGTATTCCAGTAGGGCAGATCGTCGGCGTAGCTGTCGGCGTCGTAGAGAAAGCCGCCCTCCTCGACCACTAGAGCGCGGGTGCTGGGGCTATTGCGGCCCTGGTAAAAGCCCAGGGGGCGACTGCCCGCCACCTGGGTGTGAATTTCAACAGCTTTGCGAATGTGCTCGCGCTCGGCCTCAAGGCCGAAGTATTGGTAGTCAATCCAGCGGTAGCCGTGGCTGGCAATTTCCCAGTCGGCCTCGGTCATAGCCGCGATCGCTTCGGGGTTACGGGCCATCGCCATCGCTACGGCATACACCGTTAGCGGCAAACCCCGGCCAGTAAACAATCGGTGCAGCCGCCAAAACCCGGCCCGGCTACCATACTCATACATTGACTCCATATTCATGTTGCGCACCCCGGCCAGTGGCGTGGCCCCCACGCTCTCCGACAAAAACGCCTCGGAGGCTGCATCGCCGTGGAGAATGCAGTTTTCACCCCCCTCCTCGTAGTTGATCACAAACTGCACCGCAATCCTGGCATTGTCAGGCCACTGAGCGTGGGGCGGAGTGCGGCCGTAGCCCACCAAGTCACGAGGGTAGGAAGGAGTAATTGCCATGGGAGATGTGAAATCGGGTTTGCAGCGAGATTAGGCTGGATTTTAGAGGGTAAATCACGCCTGGGTCTAGCCCAGCACCACGCCAACTCCCAATTCCTTAGTAAAAAAGGGATCCCCCAAGTTCGCATTCCCATCAAAAAAAGGTCTCAGTTCACGAATTATCCTTTATACGCTCGTTTATGATCTATAGATCGGCTAATGTCGAAATACGGCTAAAGGCGGATAAGAATACAGTGGACTAAGCTACGGTGTAGCATGAACTTTGTGTTCTTAAACATCAATCACTCTGCTGGCGGTCTGACTGACAGCATAACCACCACAGAATTGTGGCGCTGGAGCTACGACTTTGTTGAACGGAAGGAGTAAACCCATGTCAGATACCGCGCTCTTGCCGAGCAAGATGCGGGTCGCCCCCGTTCTAGACCTGGATACTGTCAACCGGGAATGGGGGGAGGCTGACGCGACTAGTCTGGTGCAGTGGGGTCACGAAACCTTCGGCGACGGTCTGGTTTTAAGCACTAGCTTTGGCATTCAGTCGGCGGTTATGCTGCACCTAGTCATTCAGGTGGTGCCCAACATTCCGGTAATTTGGGTCGATACGGGCTACCTACCGGTCGAAACCTATCGCTTTGCCGACGAGTTGTCGGCTCGGCTCAACCTCAATCTCAAGGTTTATCAATCGCATCTCAGCCCGGCCCGCATGGAGGCGCTCTACGGCCGGCTGTGGGAGCAGCACGACGTAGAAGCCTTCAACCGCTACGACAAAATTCGCAAAGTAGAGCCAATGCAGCGGGCCTTAAGCGAGCTAAACGCCACGGCCTGGCTAACGGGGCTGCGCTCTGACCAGACCGACCACCGCAAGTCGCTGGGGCGGGTGGGTCAGCAGGGGGGCCGCTACAAGCTACTGCCCATTCTCAAGTGGACCTCTAAGGACGTGTATGACTACCTGGTGGCTCACGGCCTGCCCTACCACCCGTTGTTTGATAAAGGCTATGTGACCGTGGGCGACTGGCACTCCAGCCGTCCCATTACTGCAGCCGACGACAACGAGCGTGACACCCGGTTTAAAGGGCTAAAGCAGGAGTGCGGCCTACATCTGCCCCAGTCGCCCGAAGAAGCAGCCAGCCTAGACTCTAGCTCGCTGTAGCTGTGGCCAATCTGCGTCAGCTATGGGTTTTCTGCTGCAGGAGCCTCGAAGTTGGCGTGCTTGGCAATCAGCTCTAAAAACTTAGCGGTGCTGCGATCGGGTTCATAGACGCCATTTTCCCACTCGCTGATGGTTTGGCGGCGCACGCCCATCTGTTCGGCGAACTCCATTTGGGTTAGATTCATGTGCTTGCGCAGGGCGCGTATGGCGTCTTGCTGCCAGATGATTTTGCCGTCTCTGGTTTGGATGTTGTACTGAGCCTCAACCTTACAGAAGGTAACGACTTTACTGTCTATATCGATGGCGTGGACGTGATAGCCTGCCCTTACCCAGGCGCTAGATTGCAGGGCGGCGGGGGTTTCGCGGTTGCTCCACCAGTTTTTGCGCTCAACTGCTGAATGGGGCAGGGCGCTGCCCAGCAGAGCCTCAACCTCGGCAAAGGTCAGCACCACTTCGGTCTGGTCAGAGTGCTTGAGATGGTCATGTAAAGGATGATACTTGCTGCCAGGTTTCATGGAGGCGCGCGACAGAATCTCAGGAGTAAGCCATCTGACTCTTTATCATGCCGCAAAAGCTGAGCATCAACCTGGACCCGCCATCTACTGAGGCCGCTCGGCAGGCGATCGCTAGCGCTTGAAGTAGGCGATCGCTAACGATCGACCGACCCCATGACCACGTCAATGCTGCCCAAAATCACAAAAATATCCGCCACCTTTTGGCCCTTGATCAAGTTGGGCAGCAGTTGCAGGTTGTTGAAGTCGGCCGGGCGAATTTTCCAGCGCCAGGGCATCGGGCTATCGTTGCCGATCATAAAAATGCCCAGCTCACCCCGGCCCGACTCGACCCGCACGTAGTGCTCTCCCGCCGGAATTTTGAAGGTAGGGGCAATTTTTTTGGCAATGAACTGATAGTCAAAACCATCCCACAGTGATTTTGGACCTTCGGTGAGGCGCTTGGCCTCCAGGTTTTCCCAGGGGCCGCCGGGTAGCCCGTCAAGAGCCTGGTGAATGATGCGGAGCGACTGGCGCATCTCGTCTAGCCGCACCCGGTAGCGAGCCAGGCAGTCGCCCTCGGGCTGCCACGCCACCTGCCAGTCCAAGTCGTCGTAGCACTCGTAGTGATCGACCTTGCGCAGATCCCACTTTACCCCCGAAGCCCGCAGCATGGGACCTGAACAGCCCCAGTTGATTGCATCGCTGCGGGTGAGCACCCCCAGCCCTTCACAGCGGCGACGAAACACGGGGTTGTCAGTAACTAGGCGCTCGTACTCATCCAGTTTTGGGGCCAGGTAGTTAACGAAATCTCGACATTTTTCGACCCAACCGTAGGGCAGATCAGCGGCCACCCCACCAACGCGAAAGTAGTTGTGGTTGACCATGCGGTAGCCGCTTACGGCTTCAAACAGGTCGAGAATGGGTTCGCGATCGCGCAGGCTGTAAAAAAACAGCGTTTGCGCCCCCATATCCATGACAAACGGCCCTACCCACAGCAGATGGTTAACCAGCCGAGTCAGCTCCAGCAAAATCACTCGGATATAGCTAGCTCGCTTGGGCACCTCGATATCCGCCAATTTTTCAACCGCGTTGACGGTCACCGCTTCATTAAATAACCCACCATAGTAGTCCCACCGGCTGGTATAAGGAATGAACATAGTTGAGGTTCGGCTCTCGGCAATTTTCTCCATACCCCGGTGCAGATAGCCGATCACCGGCTCGCAGTCGATCACATCCTCGCCATCGAGGGTAACCATAATGCGAAAGCAGCCGTGCATTGAGGGATGGTGAGGGCCAAAGTTGATCACCATCGGGTCGGTTCGAGTTTCGAGCTTCACCATCGCTCAGGCTCCAGTTTCAAAAGGCATGGTGCCAGTATTATTCGGGTTGCCCAGTTCGTCTTGCAGGTTTTGAGGATGAGTTGCACAAACTTCCGATTGTCTCGGGTTCACTTCCAAGCCCAACCGCCTGATACCGCAGCCAATTGGGTTAATCCCTGATTTGGTAGGGGCAAAAGGTGTTTGCCCCTACGGCAGCGATCCGTTCTCAGCTGGGGCTGTTGCAGTCGAATTGGAAAAGCGTTGCGCCAGGCTGGGTGGGTTCGTTAGGTTAAACAGCATAGAACCACCGCTGTTTTCTAAAGCCCATGGCGCTACCCAAGCTTGACCCTCAGACCATCGATCGCGTCATTGAAATGGCGTGGGAAGACCGCACCCCCTTTGAGGCAATTGAGACCCAGTTTGGGCTGACTGAAAAGCAGGTGATTGCCATCATGCGCCGCTTTATGCAGCCCTCCAGTTTTCGCATGTGGCGCAAGCGGGTAACAGGTCGCAAAACCAAGCACCAGCACAAACGCGACTTTGCCCTAGGCCGCTTTAAGTCGGCCAACCAAAAATAAACAGCGCCCCAATAACAGCTAACTAGCCTAGCAGTGCAGGTTGCAGGCTAGCGATCGCCGGCACACCCACCCACGGAAGAACCCTCTGCCGCCGGATTACGCCGCACGGCTGAATTGGGTGGCCGAGGGTTGGGCCAGCACCGCATTCGGTGACAGAAGTGGCGAGTTTTACTGAGCAGAAGAGGGGGTTGCGGTAGTCTTAAAATCTTTAGGACACGGCAGCAGGGTGTTTTCTAAAGACACGGCTTGCGACGGGTGGTAGCCCGTGTGCTAAGTCTCCGCTGCACAATTTAGGAGCTAAGACAGACTATTTCTTGAAGGTATGACCGAGATATTACTGAATTTCAGATTAGTCCGGATGCCATCCCCTTTTTGAGGGAACTATAAATGCAACTCCACCCTTCTTTTCACCGGCTATGAAAACCTCTACAGTTCTGGTGTCCTCAACCCTTGCCCAAGCGCCCACCGCCAGTCGGCTGACGGTTGACAACCCTTGGATGCTGACCTCTGGCGGGCTGCTGCTGGTGCTACTAGGGCTAGGGGTGTATTCCCACTTTCAAACCCGCCGCTTGGTCAAACAGCTTAAGTTTGAAACCTACAAAAATCAAGAGCTGCAAAAGAAGGTCAAACTGGCGCTTAAAACCATCAGCAAGATGGAGCAAAACCCAGACCTAATTCACTCGCGCGAGTTTAACCTTGACTACCTGCGCATGCGCATGGACGAAGAGCATTTTCACACCGCGATTGTTAACCAGCTCAAAGTGAAAGTGAAGCAAAAAATCAGCGTTGCCCTGCGACCCCGCCAGGCTGAGGAAGGCATGATTGGCATTGCCAGTAAGCCTCGCGTTGTGGATGAAATTTTTGATGTCGAGTATGCTCCCCACGACAACCCCCTAGCGAAAAAGCGGGTGCTGTTTCGCATTCAAATTCGGCTGGCTAAGCTGCCGACCCAGGCAACCTCTTCAACCATTGGCCAGCTAGTTGACTGCATCGAAAACTTCATGAGCCCCGATGCCGAAGAAACCCATTGGCAGCCCACCATTCAAGGCCGCATTGCCAACATGCACTGGGATCAAAAAGCCAAGCCCACCCCCCTGCTGGTGATTGAACAGTCTGGCGAGGGGGTGAACGTCACCCTCCGCAGCCGCAACACGCTGCTCAACAGCTCTAGTACTGAGCCTAAGTCCAAGTCCAAATCTCAGCCTACCTCTGAGAAAAAGCCAGCGTAGAGACAGTGGACACAATGGATAGTTAAACGGCTGCCGTGGCCATAGCGGCAACATCTGCTGGTGCCGCCGGAGCCGATCGCGCCTCGGCCATATCGGAGAGAATGGCGTCGAGCAGCTGCTCGCGCAGGTCGGGAATGACCGCCAGAGCGCGCGTCCAGTCAGGAATTTGGGTGCCGGTGGGGTCGTCTAGGTACTGGTTACCCGCTTCTAAAATGACCTGTTCGAAGGTTTCGATGGTCATTTCCTCCTGGTGGCGATCGTACTCTAGACCGTTGAAGCGGGCATCGACAAAGTACTGGCGGGCTAGGTTTTGGGCCTCACGGCGGTACTTAATCCGCAGGGCGCGAATGTGGTCGTGGCCGATGACCACCTGCTCGGTTTCGGTCAGGGTTCTAAATACCGATTGCAGAATATCGCGGCACATCTTTTGCAGGCCTGAGTTGGTTGAGCTACCCAGGGTCTGGTGCTTGTGCTCGAAAATGCCCAGGTCGATTTGAGCGATGCGCTTGAGGGCTACGTTGCGGTAGACCTCGGCCAGTAGCCCCACTTCTAGCCCCCAGTTGCCGGGAATGCGGGTGTTGAGAGCCAGGTCGCTGGAGAGGGCAAACTCGCCGGAGAGGGGGTAGCGGTAGGCGTCGAGGTAGCGCAGGTAGTCGCTGTAGCCAAATAGCTCCATCAGCGAGGTGATTAGCGGCGTGACAAACAGCCGGGTGACGCGCCCGTGTAGACTGCGAGGGCGATCGCCGATGCGGGCATAGTAGGCCTTGCTAAAGGCAATGCCAAACTCCTGCTCCAGTAAGGGGTAGAGCAGTTTGAGCGGGTAAGAGCGATCGTAGGTGACAATGTCGGCATCGTGGAGGGCGATCGCGGCGGCGTGCAGCGAGGCCACCCCCAGCCCCAGCCACACGGCCCGCCCCTTACCCTTAAACCGCAGCAGGTCTAGCCCCTTGTCTTTAAGCGTTTGCAGAATGCCGGTAATGCAAGGACCATTCTCCCAGAGCACAAAGGTGGGCTGGGGCAGCGGCTCAAAGAACTGCACCGCGTGCTGGTACTGCTCGAAGGTATCGGCATAGAGGCAGACGACAACGTTGTTGACGAAGGAGCAGTGGCTGAGATGGTCGCGAATAGTGGCCAGGGCCGGGCGTCCTAGCTCCTCATAGAGCGACGGAATCAGGACGGCTGTGGGATGGGTCTGGCTGAGCTCGGTCAGGCGTTGCTCTAGGCGATCGGTCTGGTAACTCAAATCGTGGATGGTGGTGATGAGCTCTTGTTTGTAGTCCATAACCCTGGTGTCCCTAACGGATAAATTTCATCATAGGGACAAGTGGCGATCGCAAGATGTCTGAATTAATACCCGATGGCTTTTGGGGAGAGCAAAGGTAAGGCTGCCGGAAGTGGCAGCTTGGGCGGTGTGTGCCCCTGCGGGCGATATACACAAAATCCCCCTGGCGCTCCAATTACAAGAGCCAGGGGGATCCGCTTTCTGGGTTGCTGCCGCTGTGCTAGAAAATTATCAGTGCCGCCAACCCGCCAGCCAAAACGCCATAGCAGCAGGCCAGCAGCGCCTTAAAAGAGCCCCGGTATTTGTAGCGCCAAAGCATCGCCGATAGGGTAGACGAATAGAGCAACTCTTCAACCGGAAAATAGGCTGTCTCCTTGGTAATGTCAATGCCAATGACGAGCATAGTCCAAAAGAGAAAAATGATGAAGCTATTGATAATTGGGGCTCGGCTCTCTCTACTGGGAATCTGCAGCCGAGCAATGAACCCCAGGTAGATTAAAACGATGAACGGGAAAAGCGCAGCGGCAACGCCCCGTGCCCCAACCCCAAAAGAATAGTTGAAGGAAAGAAAGACGCTAGAGAAGAGCTGGTACAGCAAAAAGCCTAGTGCCAGAAAAAGAACGAAAAAGCTCAGGATGCCCTTCGACCCTTTGGTCCAGTCGTCAGAATTTGGCCTTTGCCGCGATTGCATGTTAAGCCTCAAAAAAATAGCTTTTATACCAAGTTCAGATTTGGATCTTGCGCTTTCTCAGCGGCAAAACGCCGCTTCTGGTCTTGGATGTGATTTACTTCTGCTGTGTATACCCGACTGGCAAAACTTGAGTCACCCTTTTAAGGCCTAACAGGCTGGTTTAGAGAATCCTTAGGATTAACACCTAGACCAACATCCTATAGCACTTCCCACACCCGCGCGCTAGACGAGTGTGGGAAGTGCTGAATTTGTTTGGCCCTAGCAACCCTAATTTGAGCCTTCAGTTCCTTGAGGTTCTTCCACTTCTTCGCCTTCGACCGGGGCTCCCTCGAGGGGCTCGCTTTCTAGCTGCTCACCTTCAAGGGGCTCGTTTACCTCGGGCTCTTGGGCGGTGTCGCAGGCCACGCTTAGGGCAGAGAGACCAAGCAAAAGGGGCAGCACCATTAAGCGCGATACTTTCATGAAAGTTCCTCTAAAAGTCGATAAACGTGAGCTTATAGTTCTGTTTGTCGCCGGGTCTCTATCAGAAGATGTATCTATTGGCGGGCGCGTCAAAAAAACATAAGCTTGAGCAAAGACCCTCGAGGGACTACACCAAAATCAAATGCTGCCGATCAAAATGTCTGCCTAAGTAGACGGACATATTGTACTAGAGGAAAAAGGGTCGCTTCTAACGCAGCCGCTTAGTTCAATTGATAGTTTGGATCAACCCAACACTTGGGCAGTGCCTCACCTGAGGGGAACCGCAGCTGCGATTTGGGAAAAGCCTGAGGGGACTGTTCTTCTTGGCCAGACTGATCCTGCCCCTGCACCTGGTCGTGCAGCGGATCGAACAGTTCGTTAACGTCAATCACCTTAATTAAGGTTTCATCTTGAGTGCTTTTAACAAACATAAGGTTTAACGCCTAGGGGTTTAGTGCCAACCAGTTGTAGATGCACACCTGGGTATGTTTAGGCTATCTGCTTAAAAAAGCGATGGCTTCTGTCTAAATAGATAAATGGGCCTGCGACCTTTAGAGCCCAATAGCAAAGCACGCCACTTAAGCCGTTTAACTTTAACAAAAGTACATCAATAAAAGTAAATGTTTTTTCTATCTCAAGATAGATCTCGCTTTCTATAAACCGGCAGATTATTGGTCATAAGCTATAGAGCATCACCAACTGAGAACTGCAATTAAGAGCTGCGATCGAAAATTGAAGGATGGTATGACTCCCCAAGGGGTAGCTCAGGATGTATTTGTGGCCGAGAACCCAGTGGCGGCGCTGATGCGATCGCGCGACTGGTCACAGACCTCCCTGGGCGAGGCTGCTAGCTGGCCTGGGGCGATCAAGACTACGCTGGGCATTTTGCTCAGTGCAGAAACGCCGATGGGCTGCGTGTGGGGCCGCGATCGCAGGGTGTTTTATAACGAGGCCTGTGCGGCGCTGCTGCCCGCACAGGCAGCGATGGGGCAGCCCCTGGGCGAGGCTGAGGGCTGGGCGGTGCTTGGGGCGACGGTGGAGCAGGTCTTTGCAACGGGGCGATCGCACGCCTTGGAGGCGGCTCCAGAGACCCCACAGAACGCCAACCCTTGGACGGCTAACCCTTTGATGGCGAACCATAGCTGGGCCTGTAGTGCGGTTTGGACTGAGACTGACCAGGTCGGCGGGGTGCTTGCGATCGCCATACCTAGGACTAAGGAGCCTGGGGTTGGCAATCCTCCTACTCAGCAGGTCGGGGCCAGGGATATTGGGGTCGATCTTCGCTCTGGGCAGCTTGAGGCCATGCTTGAGACCAGGGATTTTGACACCAAAGCATCGGCCAAGAACGGGGCTTCTGGCCAGGGCCATGCGGCTTTGCGCGAGAGTGAGGAACGCTTTCGTCACCTGGCCAACAACATTTCGCAGCTGGCCTGGATGGCGGATGCTAACGGCTCAGTTTTTTGGTACAACCAGCGCTGGTTTGACTTTACTGGCACCACCCTAGAGCAAATGCAGGGCTGGGGCTGGCGGCAGATTCATCATCCTAACCACATCGATCGAGTGGTCGAAAAAGTTAGCCACTGCTTTGCCACTGGCGAAGTGTGGGAAGACACCTTTCCGCTCCGGGGCAAAAACGGTCAGTATCGCTGGTTTCTCTCCCGCGCTATTCCGGTGCGCGACGACCGTGGGCGGGTGCTGCGGTGGGTGGGCACCAACACCGACATTACCGAACTGAGACACACCGAAAAGGCCCTCGAGCAGACCACCAAGCGCCTGAATGTTGCCCTCAAGAGCGTCCCCATTACGCTGTTTAGCCAAGACCACCAGCTACGCTACACCTGGGTGTACAACCCCACCCACAACTACACGCCTAGCCAAATGCTGGGTCGGCGCGATGACGACCTGGTGTCTGGTCATGCGGCGGCTCGGCTCAGGCAGCTCAAGCAGCAGGTGCTCGATACCGGAGTGGGGCTGCGGGCCGCTGTGGAGGTGGACCAAGCTATCTTTGATCTCACCATTGACCCGATTCGCGATCGCCACGATCGCATTGTCGGCCTGACTGGGGCAGCGGTAGACATCAGCGATCGCGCCCGCCTCGAAGCCGAGCACAAACAGGCTGCGGCTACCCTGCGCAAGAGCGAAGAACAGCTGCGCCTGGCCCAGCGGGCCGCCGGAGTCGGCCTGTGGGATTGGGATATGGTCGCGAACGAGGTGACCTGGTCAGAGGAATACTACAACCTCTACGGCATCGAGCCCGATGTCGTGCCGTCCTACGAGAACTGGCTGGCCTGTGTTTTGCCGATCGACCGATCGCGGGTTGGGCAAGAGGTTCAGGCGGCCATTGAGCAGGGCAAAAACCTAAAGGTGAATTTTCGCATTGACCACCCTGACGAGGGCCAGCGCTGGATTATGGTGCGAGGGCAGACCTTTTACGACGCCGACCATTCACCCATTCGGATGGCGGGGATTGCCATCAACATTACCGAGCAAAAGCGTTTTGAGCAGGCGCTGATTGAAAGCGAGGCGATCGCCCGCACCCGGGCCGAAGAACTGGCCACACTGATGGAAACCGCCCCCGCCGCAATTTGGATTGCCCACGATGCCAACTGCCACCAAATAACGGCCAACCGCATGGCCCACGAGCTGATGCAAACCGAACCGGGGTCGCTGACCACGGCTACTCCCCCACCGGGAACCGTAACGCTGCCGTTTAAGCAGTGCAGGCAGGGCCAGGAAGTGCCGCCCCAGGACCTGCCGATGCAAAAAGCGATTCGCACCGGGCAGGAGGTGACCGATCAAATTGAGTTTGTTTATCTCGACGGCACGGTGCGCTCTATCTACGGCAAGGCGGTGCCTCTGTTTGGCCCCAATGGGGTAGCGCGCGGCGCGATCGGCGGGTTTACCGAGATCACGTCGTTGAAGCAGAGCGAGCAAGAGCGCGAACAGCTGCTGCAGCGCGAGCGCGTGGCCCGCGAAGAGGCCGAGCAGGCCAACCGCCTGAAGGATCAGTTTTTGGCGGTGCTCTCCCACGAGCTGAGGTCGCCCCTCAACCCCATTTTGGGCTGGTCAAAGCTTTTGCAAACCCGCAGCTTTGACAGCGAGAAAACCAAGCGCGCTCTGGCTACCATTGAGCGCAATGCCCAGCTGCAGGCTCAGCTGGTGGATGACCTGCTCGATTTGGCCAGAATTTTGCGCGGCAAGCTGCACCTCACCCCCATGACCATCAACCTGGCCGGGGTAGTGGAGTCAGCCTTAGAAACGGTGAAAACCGCCGCAGCGGCGAAGTCGATTGCCCTACAGCTCGACCTTGATCGCACGGTGCGCGTTGCCGGAGATGCCGCCCGCCTGCAGCAGATTGTGGGCAACTTGCTCTCCAACGCGGTCAAGTTTACGCCCGATGCGGGTCAAATTACGGTCATGCTGCGATCGCTGCGCGACCAGGCCGAAATCAGCGTGCAGGATACCGGCATTGGCATTAGCCCAAACTTTCTGCCCCATCTGTTTGAGTCGTTTCGCCAGGAAGACATTTCAATTACCCGCAAGCACGGCGGACTGGGGCTAGGACTCGCGATCGTGCGGCAGCTGGTCGATATTCACGGCGGCACGATTACGGCGCACAGTTTGGGCGAGGGGCAGGGGGCTACCTTTAGCGTACGCCTGCCTCAGCTGGCCCCTGAGGTCGAAGACGACCCCGCCGCTGCTCTGCCCCAGCCCGCCCTCGACCTGAGCGGCATTCGCGTGTTTTCGGTCGATGACTCGGCCGACACCCGCGAGTTCTTGACGGTGCTGCTGGGGCAGTACGGGGCCGAGGTGGTCACGGTGGGCTCGGCCACCGAAGCGCTGGAGAAGATCAAGACCTGGCCTGCCGACGTGCTAATTAGCGACATCGGCATGCCCGAAATCGACGGCTATAGCCTGATTCAGCAAATTCGGGCGCTGCCCAGTGACCAGGGGGGCAACATTCCGGCGATCGCCCTCACCGCCTACGCTCGCTACGAAGATCAGCAGCAGTCGCTGGCCAGCGGCTACCAGCGGCACCTGACCAAACCCCTCGATTTAGAGAAGTTGGTGCAGGCGATCATTGAGCTGACGCGGGGGCGATCGTAACGTCTATACCCGCTGCCCCGTTGGGCTGAGCTGTTCTAGCAGAGCATGGGCAGCGGCCTCTGAGGACGCGGGGTTTTGGCCAGTAATCAGGTTGCGATCGCGCACCACATGGGGCTGCCAGTCGTCGGCTTTGGAGTACTGACCGCCGTTTTGAGTCAGCATGTCTTCGACCAAAAAAGGCACGATATCGGTGAGACCCACGGCGGCTTCCTCGCTATTGGCAAAGCCCGTCACGGGTTTGTTTTGCACCAGGGGCGACCCATCGGGCGCTTTGGCATGGCGCAGCACCCCAGGCGCATGGCAGACAGCGGCGACAGGCTTGCCCGCGCCGTAGAAGGCCTCGATCAGCACGATCGAGTGGGTGTCGTTGGCTAAATCCCACAGGGGGCCGTGGCCACCGGGGTAAAACACCGCATCGTAGTCATCGGCGGCGATGGTCGCTAGCTGCGCCGTGTGGGCCAGGGCCGCCTGGGCCTCGGCATCTTGCCGAAAGCGCTGGGTCGCTGCGGTTTGGGCATCGGGGGCATCGCTTTTAGGGTCGAGGGGCGGCTGGCCGCCCTGGGGCGAAGCCAGGGTGATGTCGGCCCCGGCATCTTTAAACACGTAGTAGGGGGCAGCAAATTCTTCCAGCCAGAAGCCGGTTTTTTGGCCGCTATCGCCCAGCTGGTCGTGGGAGGTGAGAACCATCAAAATTTTCATGGGATTTCCTTAAAACTAAAAGACTAACCAGGAAGTTGAGGCAGAGGTCGGCTAGGTCAGCCGCTGCTGATGGCCTAGCCCTGAGCCGCGCCGCTGTGGAGCAGCTCGATCAGGGTGCGAATCAGCTCGTCTAGATCGATGGGTTTGGTCAAATGGCGCTGAAAGCCAGCGGCCAGGGCGCGATCGCAGTTTTGAGCACCGGCATAGGCAGTGAGGGCGATCGCCGGAATGCTGCCCCCCTCGGCCTCGGGCCGCTGCCGCAGGGCGCGAATCAGCATAAAGCCGTCCTGGCCGGGCATGCCAATGTCGCTAATCAGCACATCGGGATGGTGCTGGGTGACCAGCTGCAGACCCGCCTCGGCTGAGCAGGCGGTCAACACCTCCATGGCACAGCCTTCGAGCAGCGCCGATAGCAGATGCAGCGAATCGAAGTCGTCATCAATCACCAAAATCCGCCGCCCAGCCAGGCTCGACCGGTCTTGAGCAGCCGCCGGAGCCAGGATCAGCGCCGCGCCATCGTGCTGGGGCAGCCGCACCGTAAAAGTGGCCCCCAACCCCTCACCGGGGCTGGCCACCGACACCTGGCCGCCGTGCTGCTCGCTCAGGTAGCGCACGATCGCCAGGCCCAGGCCCAGACCGCCAAAGGCGCGGGTGCTGCTGCTGTCAGCCTGGCGAAACTGCTCAAACACGTGGGGCAGAAAGTCGGCGCTAATGCCCTGACCCGTATCCTGCACTTCGATGGTGGCGTAGGTGCCATCCTGCCAGAGCCTAATGGTGACCTCACCCCCCTGGGGAGTGAACTTAATCGCATTGGAGAGCAGGTTCCACACAATTTGCTGTAGTCGGTTGCGGTCTCCTGAGACAGACTTCACTGCCGGGTCAAGGTCGGTATACAGGGCAATGGCTTTGGCCTGGGCCGACAGCTGCACCGTCTCCAGGGCCGCGTTGATCACGCTGGCCAAATCGACGGTGGTAATATCCAACGTCAGCTTGCCTCGCAGAATGCGCGATACATCTAGCAGGTCTTCAATCAGCTCGGCCTGAATTTTGGCGTTGCGCTCAATGGTTTCGAGGGCGCGGGCCTGGGTGATTGCGTTGAGGGAGCGCGATCGCAGCAGCGACACCCAGCCCAAAATGGGGTTGAGGGGTGTACGCAGCTCGTGGGAGAGCATGGCCAAAAACTCGTCTTTGATGCGGTTGGCAGACTCCGCCTCGGTGCGGGCCACGCGCTCCTGGGCCAGGGCGCGATCGCGCTCTGCCAGAGCCAGCTTTTGGTCGTGAATGTCCGTCAAGGAGCCAAACCAGCGCAGCACTTCGCCCCCCTCTCCCTGAAGCGGAAACGCTCGCACCAGGTGCCAGCGGTACTGGCCATCCACCGCCCGCAGCGGTCTGGCTTCGAGCGCCAGCGGCTGCCCCACCTGGAGGGCCTCCGTCCAGGCGGACTGGCAGCGCTTTTGGTCATCGGGGTGCAGCACCGCAAGCCAGCCCTGGTCAAAACTTTGAGCCGCGCTCAGCCCGGTGTAGTTGTACCAGCGCTGGTTGCAGTACTCTAGCTGACCATTGGGCTGGGCCGTCCAAAACATTTGCGGCATCGAGTTGGCCAGGGTGCGAAAGTGCAGTTCGCTCTTGCGCAGGGCCGCCTCTGTGTGCTTCTGCTCGGTGACGTCGTAGTTAATTTCGAGAATGGCGTTGGGTTGGCCCACCGGAGTCTGCTGTAGGGTCCAGCGGCTGCTCATAATCACCGTGCGGCCGCTGCGGGTAGTCTGAATCAGCTCTCCTATCCAGTGCCCCTCCTGCAAAATGGCCGCGCGAATAGTGTCAATCGGCTCCGGCAGAACGGTCTTCAGCAGTGCCGCTGCCGACTGACCAATCGCCTCCGCCGCCGACCAGCCGTAGCAGCGCGCCGCCCCCTGGTTCCAGTAGGTGATGATGGCGCTGTCTAGCTCCCGAATCATGATGCTGTCGTTGGCCAGGTCCAGCATCTGCATTTGCTGCCGGAGCTGCCGCTCATCCTGGCGGCGATCGGTCAGGTCGCGAAAATAAACCGCCAGCCCGTTGACCAGCGGATTCATGTGCATCTCAAACAGACGATCGGGGTGGACTATGCCTGGGGCTTCAACCACCTGCGATCGCCGCGTGGCCATCACCTGCCGAAAGGCTTTGCCCATAGCGCTGCCCTCTAGGTCGGGCAGCACCTCCCAAATAGAATGGCCCAACAAATCATCGAGGGGGCGCTTAAACAGACGCAGCGCCTGGGGATTGACGTAGACAAACCGCCACTGCATGTCGAGGGCGTAAAACCCTTCGGTAATGCTCTCTAAAATGGCCGTTACCCACTGGTTGGTGTGGCCCAAAGAAGCTTCACTCTCCTGCAGCTTGAGCAAGCTGCGCTCCAGTCGCTGCCGAGCCCTGCGGAGCGAACCGCCGATCACGCTGATGGCGCTACCCTGAATACCGAAGACGGTGAGGCGAACAACGGTCGCAGCGTCCAGGCTGAAGGTGTACTCGGGCACGATGAAGAAATAGGTGCTGCTCACAGCGGCCAGCGCCGTGGTCAACAGGCCACAAGCTACGCCGCCCCACCAGGCAGCTGCCACCACGGCCCCCAAAAATAGTAAAAACGGGGTCATGACCATGTCGGCGATGGGGTCGAGGGCCCACATCAGCAGCAGAGCCAGCCCGACGCTGAGAAACGCTACGCCATACGTCTTAGGTTGTAAGTAAGACAGATATAACTTCATCGCAGTCTAAGGTCAGCAGCGTCTGGAAATAACCTTGCGCTTAATCTTGCACTTAGAACATGTTGCTCTTAGCTCGCGGCTTACTCTCAAAAATGCTCAGCACTTGAACGTAGCATGACTACGCTTAATCAATTTATATCTTAAGACAGATAACCTCCCATAGTCCTGTGTCTTTAGACGTATATTCTGAGGGCTTTGGGGCGATCGCCAGGTTTGGTTAATAACGATTTATTACACATCCCCAACCTATCCTTACCAAGAGCCAAGCTGCTTTCCAAGGGCTCTCCAAGCGCAGTGTAGGCTCTAGTTGCAAGCTAAGAAATGGTTATTAGAACAGTTGCAAATTAAAGAATGGGTTCACCCCAAGGGAAGATAACCCAGCATATTTTCAGTCGTTACATTAGGGCAGATTCTTCAGATATGACTGAGGAATGCAGGCGTGTTTTGGTCAGGATTTCTACTGCAAAGATTTCTCCTGAGTCGGCCACTTAGCCTACTACCCCGCTAGCTATGGCTAGCGTTGCCAAAGCTTTTGAACCACTCGCTCTAATTACGATCCCCAAACCGAGATAACCCATGTCGATTACCCCCGATCAAATTCCGGCTCAAACCCAAAAGCGCACCCCTGCCCTAGAGTCGGAAATGGAGCCCAAACCTCAGTACGACGACCCCAACTACAAAGGCAGCGGCAAACTTCAAGATAAAGTAGCGTTGATTACCGGTGGCGACAGCGGTATTGGTCGCTCGGTGGCGGTTTACTACGCTAAAGAAGGGGCCGATGTGGCTATTGTCTACCTCGACGAGCACGGCGATGCCCAGGAAACTCAGCAGGCGGTTGAGGAGTACGGACGCCGCTGTCTGCTAATTCCAGGAGACATTCGCAACGAGCAGTTTTGCCACGAGGCCGTGCAAAAAACGGTGCAGGAGTTTGGCAAGCTCGATATTTTAGTCAACAATGCGGCGGTGCAGTACCAGGAGCCCAGCCTAGAAGAGATCGATGCGGCTCGGCTCGGCGAGGTGTTCGCCACCAATATCTTTTCAATGTTTTACTTTGCCAAGGCGGCTACTCCCCACATGAAGCCGGGCAGCGCCATGATCAACACCACCTCGATCAATGCCTACAAGGGCAACTCTAGCCTGCTCAGCTACTCCACCACAAAGGGTGCCATTTTGGCCTTTACCCGCTCGCTGGCAGAACCCATGCTAGAGAAGGGCATTCGCGTCAATGGCGTGGCTCCTGGCCCCATTTGGACACCGTTTATTCCCGATGCGTTTGATGGTGAAGACGTGTCGAACTTTGGCAAGCAGGTGCCCATGCAGCGCCCAGGGCAGCCCAAGGAAGTTGCGCCAAGCTTTGTCTTTTTGGCTTCTGAAGATGCGTCATACATGGCGGGACAGGTGCTGCACCCCAACGGCGGCGTTGTGATTAACGCATAGACCCAAAGGAGTTATAGCCCGCGATCTCGCCCCACGGCGGTCATCTAGGGCTATAACTCCTGCGTTTCACTCTGTCTTCTATGTACTGGCTCGCCTAAATGGCGTTGTTTGAAGCAGCGATCGCATGATCCTGCCCTGTAGACTCCACTGAGATTAAACTCATGGCTAATATTCCCGCTGAGCCGGTTATCGATAGTACGCTGGGGCTGCTGTTCGACGGCTATGAGTTTATTTCTAAACGTTGCGATCGCCTGCATACCGACATTTTTCAGACCCGTCTGCGGCTAGAGAGAGCGATTTGTATGCGCGGCAAAGAGGCCGCCGAAATCTTTTACGACACCGAAAAATTTTCTCGCAAAAATGCTGCGCCCAAGCGAATGCAAAAAACTCTGCTGGGTGAAGGCGGCGTGCAGGGGTTAGACGGGGAGGCCCACCGCCAGCGCAAGCAAATCTTTATGGGGCTAATGACCCCCGACCGGCTACAGCAGATCAGCGCACTAGTGTTGCAGCACTGCCGCGAGTACGCCCGACGTTGGGAGCAGCAAAGCCAGGTCGTACTGTTCGATCAAATCAATGAGATCCTTTGTCGGGCCGTCTGCGCCTGGTCGGGGGTGCCGCTGGCCGAACCAGAAGTAGCCCAGCGCACTTTAGAACTGGCAGCTCTGATCGACAGCGCCGCCGCCCTGGGGTTTAGGCACGTGCAGGGGGTGCAGGCCCGCAAGCGACTCGAAACCTGGCTAGCAGATTTGATTGAAGACATTCGCGCCGGGCGACTGCAAGCGCCTGAGCATACGGCGATCGCAGCCTTTGCCCACAGCCGCGATGGCGACGGCAATTTGCTCAGCCCTGCTATAGCAGCCGTAGATTTGCTCAACGTGTTGCGCCCTACCGTCGCCATTGGTCGCTACGTTGTGTTTGCGGCATTGGCCCTGCACCAGCATCCCGACTGTCGCCAAAAGCTACAGGCCAATCAGGCAGATTACACCACCCTTTTTACCCAGGAGGTGCGGCGGTTTTACCCCTTCTTTCCCTTTGCGGCGGCACGCACTCGGCAGGCCTTTGATTGGCAAGACTACCACTTCCCTCAAGAGACTCTGGTGCTGCTCGATCTCTATGGCACTAACCACGATTCTGACCTGTGGGAAAAGCCAGAAGACTTTTGGCCCGAGCGATTTACCCACTGGAGCGGCAGTGCGTTCGACTTTATTCCCCAAGGCGGCGGCGACTTCTACAAAAACCATCGCTGTGCCGGAGAATGGCTAACAATTCAGGTCATGAATCAGGTACTGAACTTTTTAGTAAATGAGATTGAGTACGAGGTGCCGCCCCAAAACTTTCAGATCAAGCTGTCTCGCATCCCAACGTTGCCAGAGAGCCGATTTGTGATGCACAACGTCAGGCTCAAAGCATAGGTTTACAGCATACTCGCAGGCCAAGCCCGCGAGAGCTGAGCAGGGATATTACGCCCCAGCTCAGCATACTTTTAATAGTTTTAATTAGCTGCGGTGTAGGCGTCCTTAGAACCATGCTGACTGAGCGAAGGCGAAGCCAAAACCTACCCGAATAAGCCCCCTTGACTCCGATCAAGGGACGGTTGCGCTATGGTTAACACCTCTGCAGATTTGCTTACTCTAACCAGCAGACCCAAGCAGAGGGCATAACCTTAGAACTTAACTGGGGAGCATAATCTTCGATGCCGGATGGTGCTTACAGGCAGCTAGGCCAACGCAATAGGCCGGGTCACAGGCAACTACAAAAAAAGCCCGGTGCAACCGGGCTGTGGATGTGAGTCAGGTGCGAACCGCATTTCTGCAGAAATGCTTTACTGGTTCTAGTTTCATCATGGCGGCCAGAGCAATGGCCTGGGTTAATGTCAGATTAATTTAGCAGCCTGAGGCTGACCCTAGACCTAGCGCTGGGCCTCGGGGGGCAGCACCTCTTCCGTTGAGCGTCCTAGCATCGCGGCGCGGCGGTTCTGCTGCTGCTGACGATTGCGTACCAAAAGGCGACGAGCCTGATCTTGAGTAGAATTCATAACGGATCCCCCAAAAATTCTGTATCTAAAGTTACCGAATACAATTTAAGAATACCCTTTCCCTGGGGGCTCTGGGGTTAAGGTTGCGCTGGGAAAACGTTAATTTTTGAGTCAGCTGGCGCTATCGGATCAGCGGCAGCAGATCAAACTCCTGGCGAATCGACCACAGCGAGCGATCGAGCAGCGGCTGAAAGTCGAGAAAAGGCAGTCGTTTTTGGCGATCGCGGGTTTGAAACCAAATTGCTACCAGCTCTGGAATCAGGGGCGGAATCACCCTGATGATTTCACCGTAGAGCCAGAGCGCGCCCTTTTCCCGAATCATATCGTCGTACATGACATCCACAGCGGGAGTGTTGCGCATCTGCCGAAACCGCTGGAACGTGCACTCGCTCGTCCACCAAAACAGGGGCAAGATTTTCAGCTCGTCGTACATGCTGGTGTCGCAGCCGTAGATGACGTGGCCAACATCGTGGGCCTCTAAAATTTTGGCGAATTCGGGCGGCTGGGTGGCATGGGGCGTAATGTGCGGATTGAGGGCGTAGTATTCGGCCAAGCCCTCCCGCAGGGTTTGGGTGCTGTCTTTATTGAGGTAACAGGGACGCTGGGCCATAGCTTCTACTCTGACACGTTCTATTTCAATACGATACCGTATCGTAATTTATACTAACACCCATGACAGACGCTAATCAAAAATCTCCCGGTAGACCGCGCAGCGCCAGGGCGCACCAGGCCATGCTGCAAGCCACCCTGGCATTGCTGGGCGAGGTGGGCTTTGAGGCCATGAGCATTGAGGCGATCGCTGCCCGCGCCGGGGTGGGCAAAACCACCATCTACCGCCGCTACAGCAGCAAAGACGAGCTGGTTGCCGATGCGATCGAAAGCATCCGTGAGGAGGTTTTGCTGCCCAACACAGGCAGCCTCTGGGCTGACCTGGAAGCGCTAATTGAAAACGCGGCCCAAATTACTCTCACCCCGCTGGGGCGGCAGAGTGTCGCCATGATCCTCAGCAGCGCGGCCAGCCATCCCACCTTCGCTAAAATCTACTGGAATAAATACCTGGAGCCTCGGCGGCAGGCCTTCACCACCGTCATTGAGCGAGCTAAGGCCAGAGGCGAAGCGTCGGCAGCCCTAGATCCCGGCCTAGTCTTCGACACCATGAGCGGTATCATGCTCTACGCCACCGTCTTTTCGCCCACCGCCGAGTCTTGGCAGGCCTATGTTCGCCGCGCCCTGACGTTGATCTTCGCTGCACCTAATCACTGACTCAGGCCGTCTTTAAGGGCCTGCACCCGGCCTGCACCTGGCCTGCACTCAAGGAAAAGATTACACCTTGGTAGGATAAAGACTGAATCTCCAAGAGGTCTACGGTGCAGAAGGCGTTTAAGGTGTCCCGCATCATGCTGTCGGTGTACTACGCCTACATGGTGGAGTACCGGGCGGAGCTAGTATTTTGGGTGCTCTCGGGCACCTTTCCGCTGATTTTGATGGGGCTGTGGGTCGAAGCGGCCCAGGGCGACCAGTTCAACCTCAGCCCTACAGACCTGGTGCGGTACTTCCTGGCGGTGTTTTTGGTGCGCCAGTTTACCGTGGTCTGGGTGATCTGGGAGTTTGAGCGCGAGGTGGTGGAGGGCAGGCTGTCGCCCTACCTACTGCAGCCCGTAGACCCGGCCTGGCGACACTTCTTTAGCCACGTATCGGAGCGGTTTGCCCGGCTGCCCTTTGCCTTTTTGCTGGTGGGGCTGTTTTTGCTGCTCTATCCCTACGCCGCCTGGTGGCCCCGGCTTGACAACCTGCTGCTGGGGCTGCTGGCGATCGCGCTAGCCTTTTGCCTGCGGTTTTTAATGCAGTACACCTTTGCCCTGGCCGCCTTTTGGACGGAGCGGGCCAGTGCCCTGGAGCAGTTTTGGTTTTTGCTCTACACCTTCCTCTCGGGCATGATTGCTCCGCTGTCGCTGTTCCCGGATGCGGTACGCGAGGTGGTGCTGTGGACGCCCTTTCCCTACCTGATCTACTTTCCGGCTAGTCTGCTGATTAACCGACCCGAGCATGTGGCGCGGGGGTTTATGGCCATGATTTTGTGGTCAGCCCTGTTTTGGGCATTCAACCGCTGGCTGTGGCGACAGGGGCTAAAGCAATACTCGGGTATGGGGGCCTAATGGAGCGCTACTTAAAGGTGCTGAGGCTGTTTTGGAGCACGGCGATCGCCGCCGAGCTGGAGTATCGCCTCAATTTTTTGGTCACTGCGCTAATCAGCCTGGGCGGGTTGGCGGGCAGTCTATTTGGGCTGTCTTTGTTCTACCGCAACGACTACGAGTTTGAGGGCTGGAGCTGGGAGGCAGCGCTGCTGGTGCTGGGCCTCTTCACCGTGCTGCAAGGGTTCTCGGCAATGGTGCTGATCCCTAACCTGAACAAAATCGTCAACCAGGTGCAGCAGGGCACCCTCGACTTTGTGCTGCTGAAACCGATTAGCTCGCAGTTTTGGCTTTCGACCCGCATTATTTCGCCCTGGGGGCTGCCCGACGTGATCTTTGGCCTGGTGATGATCGGCTACGGCGGCCGCCGCTTGGGGCTGGGCTGGGTCGACTACGGGCTGGCCATCTTGCCCCTGACTCTGGGGGCCATTACCCTCTACAGCCTGTGGTTCATGCTAGGGGCAACCAGTATTTGGTTTGTCAAAATCTACAACGTTACCGAGGTGCTGCGGGGACTGTTAGAGGCTGGGCGATTCCCGATCGCGGCTTACCCGGTGGCCTACCGAGTGTTTTTTACCTTTGTGGTGCCGGTGGCATTCTTAACCACGGTACCGGCCCAGACCATGTTGGGCCAGGGCGGACGCTGGTGGCTGCTGGCCTCGGCGCTATTGGCCTCGGTGCTGGTAGTGGTAGCCAACCGCTTTTGGCGCTTTGCTCTGCGGTTTTACACCAGCGCGTCGAGCTGAGGGGCTAGGCCAGCCAGCGCTTGAGCCAGCCTGTGCCCTGGGTGACGGCATCGCCGCGATCGCCCCAGCAGCGGGCGCTTTCGGCCACGTATAGGGTTTGTAGCTGAATGGGCTGGGGCTGCGATCGCCGGTTTGCCTTGGTCAGCCAGCGCTGGTATGCCGCCAGGTCTTCCCCCTGCAACAGCAGGGTAGGGTCGCGCTGCTGCCGCTCCCACCGCAGGGCTTTGACCAAAAGCTGCGTGTGGGTTTGGTAATTGTCGGCCTCGTGGTGCAGCGTTTGCACCAGCTGACGGCCCGCAGCAGTTTGCGCCAGCGGTGACACACTGCTGCGCAGGTCAATGGCTTCTAGGGTTTGCAGCGGCTCTGGGAGGCGGTCGGCCGGTACCGTTTCAGCCAACACTGGCACAATGCGCTTGTTCATACTGAGGGCAAACAGCAGCCCCTGTAGGCAAAGCGTATCGACTAAGGAACGAGGCGTGAGCACTAGCAGGTAGTTGTCACACGATTCGGCAGCGCGAGATATGGCCGATTCAGGGTCAACGCTCTTAGGCCAAGGCTGAGGGCATTCCCAGTAGGTGATCTGGGCCTCGTTCAGCAGCTGGCTCAGGGCGTTTAACGTAGCGGTAGCAGGCACCAGCTCGGGCCGAGTGGCCCCAGGCCCGTCTTCGGCAGCATAGGCCAAAAAGACCTGAGCCGTCAGGTCTGTAGAGTGCCGATGACCATCAGCGTTTAAATGGTTCAAAACTTGCACCCATGCTTGCAGTGCGGCCAAACGACGACCAGGCCCATCAACCTCTCTGCCTAAGCCCATGCCTCTAAGCCTTGGGCATGAGAATACCCATTTTTAGAGGCGGGGGCAACTATCCTGGCGGTAGCTTTCACCCCGGTAGCGATCGCTACATTCTTGCCCCCGCCCGCCGAGCGAGGGCGATGGTTTTGATTCTGTTCCTAAGCCGCGATCGCCGTCAGCGCGTCCACAATTTCCGCAAAGCTGGGGCGCGCCAGCACATCGGGCTGCATGCAGGCCTGCTGGAGCGGGCGGAGGGAGTGGGCAGAGGGGCAGCGATCGCACAGATCTTCGAGCAGGCAGCCAAAGGCTTTCACCTCTAGCCGTTCTAGGGCCGGGGCTACAGCGCGATTGGCTGGGTCATAAAAACTGGCGGCCCCAAAATCGCTGAGGCGAGCGTCTCCCGCCGCGTTGACCAGCGTGTTATGGGCATACAAATCGCCGTGGAGAATGCCCCGCTGGTGCAGGTGGGCGGCGGCGGCAGCCACCCCACGGGCAATGGCCAGGGTAGCGGCCAGCGAAAATTCAGTACCGGCAGGGTAGGTATCGCGGGTACAGCTTTCTAGGCTGGGGGGGCCGCCCAGCACTCGGTAGGTGGGTGGCACCAGGGGCAGCACCAACCCTTTTTTGTGCTCCGGATGCCCGATAACCTGCCCCAGAGGGCCAATCAGGTGCGGGTGCGAGCCTGCCGCAATGCAGGCCCGCAGCTCATCCTCCGGCAGGCCGTCGCTGGTCATGGCTCCTTTGAACAGCTTGACCGCCACCGGCAGCTTGCCCTGGGGCTGCCACCACAGCCCCTCGGAGATGACGCCAGAAGCCCCCTGGCCCAGCACATTCCCCAGGCTAAGGTCGGCCCAGGGAATCTGGGCCAGGGAGGTTGCACCCGCCGAGGCAAAGCGCTGGCTAAAGGGGTTGCCCGCGTAGGCCAGCCAGCTGAGGCGGGGCAGGCTGAGCAGCCACGGGGGCAGATGGTCGAGCTGGTTGGCGGCAATGCGAATGAGTTCTAAGTTTTGGCAGGCGGCCATTGCCTCGGGCAGGGCGCGCAGCTGATTGCCCGCCAGCATCAGCTTTTGCAGGTGGGGCAGGTGACCAATTGCCTCGGGCAGCGATCGCAGGCGGTTGTCGGTCAGAATTAGCCAACGGGTTTGGGGCGGTAGGGCCTCGGCCGGTACGGTGGCAATCTGGTTGGCCTTAAAGCCAAGCATTGAGAGGTTGGGGCACTGAGACAGCACCTCTGGCACCGTCTCAAAGCGGTTGTTGTTGAAGAATACGACCCGCAGGTTTTGCAGCCGAGCAAAGCCGTCGGGCAGGGTCGTGAGGGCGTTGTTGGAGAGGTCGAGAATTTCGAGGCTATCGGCCAGCTCCAGAATCTCTTCGGGAAACTCAGTTAGCTCGGCCGCCAGCGCCAGCCGCCGAGCGTCAGTCAGCTGGCGCGATCGCAGCAGCTCCAGGGTGTGCATGGGCTAGCCTCTCAGGGTGAGTTAAGGTCATTACGCCCTAATGTGGCATTTCGCTGAGGCCACACCGATAAAAGTTTGGTGTAGTTTGGCTGCGATCGCCTGTTCCATCCCCCCGGCCTTGCCCCCACTCTGGGTCGTTCTTTTAAGAATCGGCAAAGAGATTAAGGCGTCCGTGCCAGATTAGGTAGGCCGTTACCACTGCACTGAGGGTAAGCAGACTGCCCAACACCAGAAACAGCAGCCCCAGCCAGCGAGCGGTGAACTGCTCGCGCTTTAGCGTGACTAAATAGTCGGCCTTAGTTTCATACCCAATTTCGGCCTCCCCTACCACGGGCTGATTCCGGGACGGATACTCGTTCCAAGTCGGTTCCCGAACGCTTCGCGAATCGCCCACAACAGTAAGGGTGCCCAACACCAAAATTGGATCCTCAACCTGAAAGCCTTCATAGACGCGATCGCGACCGTCCTCGACTTTGGAAGCCGTAGAGCGCAGGGTGTATTCCGCCATAATCTCCACCTCACCCCCCGGAATTTGCACCCACAGGGTAGGGGCGTAGCTGCGCACGTTGTCCCACTCCCATTCGCCATCGCGGCGCACCCGCTGGTACTCGTTATAGGCCACCAGGGGCGGGCGATCGCTGGGGGCGGTGCGATCGCTGACCCAGCCCTCCAGCAGCACCCGCGCCCCCCGCTCATTGAGCGTGTCAGCGGTGGCCACCCGCAGTCGGGCTACCTCCTGGGCATGAGTAGCGATCGTCCGGGGCAAAATCACCCGAATGACTCCTCCAGCAATTAAAAAAGGAACCCCAACAGCGGCCAATATGCCTGGCAACAGCCAGTGCTCCCATTTGCTCATTGCTCTCCCTCATTGACCCTCACCGGGGTGGCGTCCAAGCATTGCCGGCTTGGCCTAGGGACGATTAACACATTCAGGAATTTTGCAGGGCCTGAGGCTCAGGGGTAGCACCCAGAATCTCTTTTTCTTTATCGAGCCGCCGTTTACGGGCGTAGAGCTGAATGGTTGCGGCCATAAACACCACCAGCCCCACCATCAACCAGGTCGTTACCCCAGTAGGAAAGTTGTTCTTAAAGATTACCAGCATAACGATCGCCACCAGCAGCAGAGTTGGGGCTTCGTTGAGAGCCCGCAGCTGCTGACTCGACCACTGACACTCGCCCCGATGCAGCTGCCGCATCAGCCGACCACAGTAGTGATGGTAAACCAGCAGCACGGCTACCAGGCCAAGCTTGGCGTGCATCCAGCCGTCTTTGAGGTACTCAGGCATTTGCACCAGCAGCCCCACCGCCATGGCCACCGTCACCACCATACCGGGGGTAGTAATGATGCTGTAAAGGCGCTTCTCCATCAGGGTGTACTGCTTTTTGAGAATGCCCTGGGCCGGTTCTGGCTCAGCCTCGGCCTCAACGTGGTAGATGAACAGGCGCACCAAGTAAAACAACCCGGCAAACCACACCACCACCCCAATAATGTGAAACGCTTTGAACCAGTAATAGGCCATAGTCTTTCCTTCAGCCCGACGAAAGCAGCGCTCTGACGGGATGTTGCAAACCGTTAAGTACGCTTTCCATTGTCATGCAAGGGTTTGCCCTTGAGAAGACAGGCGCGACGGTTCTTAATGATCTTGGATCTTGGATTTTAGATTTGTGATTCTGAAGCCACCCACGCACCCACCCACCTACCCGCCCACACATCCACCCACCTACCCGCCCACACATCCACACACCCACACATCCACACATCCACACATCCACACATCCACACATCCACCCACCTACCCGCCCACCCAACTCCCCACCCACATTCCCCTACAGCCGCCTAAGCACCTGGGGCAGCAACTCACCCGGCAGCTTAGAGAGCACCGCCTGCTGCCCCGGAATGCCGAAGATCTCAAAGGTGAGGTGGGCGTTGTACACCAGAGCGGTGAGCAGCACCTCTAGCTGATGGGGGCTATCGCGCCAGCCTTCGTAGGCCAGCAGGTAGTAGCGCAGGGCCGCGTCTAGGTGATGCTCGCGGGCTTCGGTTTGGGCTTCGGGCAGCGCCTGGGCAAGCTGGTCGTGGACGACCCCGGCGCTGTGGCAGGTGGCCCACAGATCAAACCCCAGGGTGGGGGGCGGCGACTCTTGCAGAGCGGTTTCGGCGGCCATCAGGGCCATTTCATAGGCGGCTACGGCCTGCTGAAGAGCGTTAAGGCGGTCGTCGCTGCCTGGGGCATGGCTCTGACCATCGGCCCCCGCTGAGGTTTGCCCCTTACTTCTTAGATCTACCTGCTGGGCCAAGTCCCAGTAGGCGGTGCCCAGGTTGTTGGCGGTGGCGGCACAGCCAGCGGGGGCGGCAGCAGGGGTGCGGTACTGAAGGGCAGCTCGGTAGGCGACGATCGCCCGTTCGAGCAAAAATACCGGCTGCTGGTGCTGGGCCAAACTCCAGTAGGCAATGCCCAGGTTGTTTTGAACCATGGCGTACTCGATCGGGGCTTCGGCGGCGGTGCGGTGGGCCAGGGCCTCGCTGTAGGCCGCGATCGCCAGGGGCAGGTGGTGCTGGGGGTCATCGTGCTGAGCCAGCCGCCAGTGAATCGCGCCCAGGCTGTTTTGCAGGTTGGCGTAGTCGATGGGCGATAGTGCCGCCGGGCTGTGCTCCAGGGCTGTTTGATAGGCCGTTACCGCCTTTTCCAGGCACGGTACCGGATCTTCGAGGTTGGCCAAGAGGCCGTAGACTGTGCCCAGGTTGCCAGCAATCCGCCCCAGCGTATCGGCGGGGATAGCCCGACCATCCTGGAGGGCTTTTTCATAGGTTTGAGCACTGCGCCGCAGCCAGGGGGCGGGGTCGATCATGCCCGCCTGCTGCCCCTGGAGCCAGTAGAGGCTGGCCAGGTCGTTGAGGGCATCGCACCAGTCGGTGCTGCCCTCAGGCAGGCCTGCGATCGCGCGATCGTACACGGCCATCGCAAAGTCCAGCACGCTAGCGGCCGGGGCATCTACCGCCAGGCGATCGCGCCCCATCTGACCCAGCGCCAGGTAGGCCCGCGCCAGGGTCATTGGCCCCGCCTGCTGATCAATTAAACCCTGCACGTAGCGCCACAGGTTCACCAGTTCGGCATCCTGGGCCAGGTCTGGAGGCAGCTGCAGGGCAGCCGCCGGTGACCGACCTTCAGGGTTAGAGGGGGCAGCCTCGGCGGCGGCTGGCGCAGGCAAAATGGGCTCTACCCGCTGCAGCGCTGCCAGGGTTTCAGCGGCGGTGGCCCCCACAGGCGGCATAATGACGCTTGAAAGTACGCCCTGCTCCGATGTCCCGTGCGTATGCACGACGTAGCCCTGGGAGACATTGTCACCTTGAGAAACAGTGTCGCGCTGGGGCTGGGCTGACTGAGGCGGCTCTAGCGCTCTGGCCGCCGCATCTAAGAGTGTGGGGAGATTGGGCGGGGTAACGGGCTTGTGCTGAGGGGCAGGAGCCGGGGGTGTTTCCTCTGCGGCAGGCGCAATAGGCGGCTCAAAGGTGGAGAGATCGTCGCGCAGCACTCGCCAGAGGCCGGGAGACTCGGTTGCCGGGCTGGCTGTAGCTGGGGTTGCATTGAGTTTAGTCGCCGGGGCTGCGATCGGAGCCGGCAGGGGGCTAGGTTCACCTGCGAACTCAAACAGACCGCTGCGCGATCGCCAAAAGCCCGGCACCGACTGGCGAATTTTGCCCAGCCAGGGGCGCGGTACCCACACCAAAAGACGACAATCGAGCTGGGTAAGCAGGGCATCGACGCGAATCAGCGAGGCCAAAAACCGATTTTGCACCGTGGGCGACTGGCGCGTGAGTTGGTCAATGCCCACAATTTGAAACACGGGCGTGGTCGGCAAGCTGCTCTGGAGCCGACGCTGCTGCTTCAGCCACAGCAGCACCTCTCGCACCAGGTCGGGGCGATCGCCGCCGAGCCGCAGCGTGACTAGGGTAAACTGCCGCGCCCGCACCTCTGGAGCCAGGGGTACCGTCTCGGGCAGGGGGCTAAAGTTGGCCTCCAGACGCTGGGCCAGCTGTTCTTGCAGAGCCACATCGTCGCAGACCGCAATCAGCAGCTGGCGTCGCAGATTGAGTTGCAGCGCCAGTCGCAGCTCCTGGTAGGCTTCCTGGTTGTGCCCCAGGTAGGTTTGAGAATTCAAAGACACAGCAGCGGTCACAGTGGGTAAGATGCAGACGGCATGGTAAAACTAGTTACTATGAACTAGCACGCAACTAGCACACCATTGGCTGGGTTTAGCTCCAGGTGCTATTGCTCCGCCCCCTTCCATTAGACTTCACCACCACGCCAATCGTTTCAGGACAACCCAATCATTTTCAGCCCTGATGAGTGCGACCCAGACGACCTCTCTAGCCCCATCCTCCCTTGAGCTGGCTCTTTTGCAGCAACTCAAAGCCGCTGGCGGCAGTTGCACCGCCCTCACCGCACTGCCCATCGAGCGAAAAAGCTCTCTGCGCCAGCGCGAGCGGGCCTGCCACACTCTGCGCGATCGCGGCTGGCTTGACTACGACCACGCCATCGCCCAGTTCGGCCTGACGCTGACGGGCAAAACCCTGCTCAGGCTCAGCCTTTCAGTGTGGCCCGTCACCCCCGACGAACTGCTGATTCTCAGGTCGTGCCTGGGCGGCAGAATTCACCCCGACCAAATTCACCGCCGGGTGCCCGCGTACGATCGCCAGCGATTGCTGGAGCGACTGGCCGAGCAGGGGTTAATTGTTGTGTATAAGCGCGCGATCGCCAACCTGCGCCTCACCGCTCTAGGCGAGCATGACCTGGTGAAAAACGGTTAACCTTTCACGTCTAACCAGTGATTAACGTTTGGGTGTGTCTAGTTCGTCGCAATGCCTACAGTGCTCCAAGTTGGCCCCTACAGTTTTATCTTCTTCAGCTCTGATCGAGGCGAACCTGCCCACATTCACGCTAAGCGCGATCGCCAGATCGCCAAGTTCTGGCTCAGCCCAGTTAAATTAGAGAAAAACCGAGGCTTCAAAGATCACGAACTCACAACGATTGCCAAGATCATTCAAGATAACCAAAACGCAATTTTAGAGGCGTGGCATGACTACTTTGACCCTTGAGACTGAACCTCTTGCGGCAGCGGTTTCTGTAGACTCCGAGAAGCTGATGGTTGAACTGGCCGATGGTCGGAGCCTGACCGTGCCTCTAACTTGGTATCCTCGTCTGCTGCACGGCACCGCTGAGGAAAGAAGTCGTTGGCAACTGCTGGGCGATGGCTACGCGATCGAGTGGCCTGACCTGGACGAGCATATTGGTATAGAAGGCTTGCTAGCTGGCCGACGCAGCAGCGAAAGTCAACGCTCCTTTGACCGCTGGCTACTCACCCGCCAGAGAAAAAATTAGCGGAATCCTTCACCACTCATCTACCCATCCACCCTCCTACCCTCCTCCCCACTCCCCCTACTCCACCCCGCCTTCGGCGGTTCGGTATCCCCTCCTTCAGAGAAAGAGGCTTTGCAAGCACTATAGATATAGCTGTCAAGCCGGAGTAAAGAAAGAAAACATGGGTAAAGTAGTTGGAATTGACTTAGGAACTACCAACTCTGTGGTTGCCGTCATGGAAGGGGGCAAACCCACCGTTATCGCCAACGCTGAAGGCTTTCGGACCACTCCCTCGGTCGTGGCCTACGCCAAGAACGGCGATCGCCTAGTGGGTCAGATTGCCAAGCGCCAGGCGGTAATGAACACTGAAAACACCTTTTATTCAGTCAAGCGCTTCATTGGTCGTCGCTTTGACGAGGTCAAAACCGAGTCTACCGAAGTCGCCTACAAAGTGATGAACGTAGGCAATAACGTCAAGATTGACTGTCCTCAAGCGGGTCAGCAGTTCTCACCTGAAGAAATTTCGGCGCAGATTCTGCGCAAGCTAGCCGACGACGCCGGTAAGTATCTGGGCGAAAAAGTGACCCAGGCCGTGATCACCGTGCCGGCCTACTTCAACGACTCCCAGCGTCAGGCCACCAAAGATGCCGGTAAAATTGCCGGTCTCGAAGTGCTGCGCATCATCAACGAGCCGACCGCTGCATCGCTGGCCTACGGTCTCGATCGCAAGAGCAACGAAACCATTCTGGTGTTTGACCTCGGTGGTGGTACCTTCGACGTCTCCATTCTCGAAGTGGGCGACGGCGTGTTTGAGGTGCTGGCCACCTCGGGCGACACCCACCTAGGCGGCGACGACTTCGACAAGAAGATCGTTGACTACCTGGCCGGTGAGTTCCAGAAAATGGAAGGCATCGACCTGCGCAAAGACAAGCAGGCCCTGCAGCGCCTGACCGAGGCCGCTGAAAAAGCCAAAATTGAGTTGTCCAGCGTTACCCAGGCCGATATTAACCTGCCCTTCATCACCGCCACCCAGGACGGCCCCAAGCACCTGGAGATGACCCTCACCCGAGGTAAGTTTGAGGAGCTGTGCGCTGATCTGATTGATCGCTGCCGGATTCCGGTCGAGCAGGCACTTAAAGACGCCAAGATCGCTAAGAGCGCCATCGACGAGGTGGTGCTGGTAGGTGGTTCGACCCGCATTCCTGCGATTAAGGATGTGGTGAAGCGCACCCTCGACAAAGAGCCCAACGAAACCGTGAACCCCGATGAGGTGGTCGCAGTCGGTGCTGCCATTCAGGGCGGCGTGCTGGCTGGTGAAGTCAAAGACATTCTGCTGCTGGATGTCACCCCCCTGTCGCTGGGTGTCGAAACCCTGGGCGGCGTGATGACCAAGCTTATCCCCCGCAACACCACCATTCCCACCAAGAAGTCGGAGGTGTTCTCGACTGCCCAAGACGGCCAGACCAACGTGGAGATCAAAGTGCTCCAGGGCGAGCGCGAAATGGCCAGCGACAACAAGAGCCTGGGTACCTTCCAGCTCTCTGGCATTCCTGCCGCTCCCCGTGGCGTGCCCCAAATCGAGGTGATTTTTGACATCGATGCCAACGGCATTCTCAATGTCACCGCCAAAGACAAGGGCACCGGCAAAGAGCAGACCATCACCATCTCGGGTGCCTCCACCCTTGACGACAACGAAGTCGAGCGCATGGTGAAGGATGCCGAAGCCAACGCCGCCGCTGACAAAGAGCGTCGGGAGCACATCGACCTCAAGAACCAGGCTGACTCGCTGGCCTACCAGGCCGAGAAGCAGCTGAGCGACATGGGCGACAAGGTGCCCGCTGCCGATAAGGAGAAAGCCGAGGAGCAAATCAAGGCGCTGCGCGATGCGATCGCCGCTGAGGACTTTGACACCATCAAAACCCTCACGGGCGAACTGCAGCAGACCCTGTACGGCATCAGCACCAACCTGTACCAGCAAGCAGGCGGCGACGCCGGTGCAGCCCCCGGCCCCGACGCTACCCCCAGCGATAGCTCCGGTGGCGACGATGTGATCGATGCTGAGTTCTCTGAGCCTGGCTCGAACAGCTAATTGGGCGGTCTAGCCCACGGCTTTGCTCTGGCTAGCTAGAAAGGCGGATAGCATTTACGCTATCCGCCTTTTTTTGGTGTCATAGGGAGTATGGTCGAAGCTGATGAACGTGAGATTACTAGCAGTTGGTGAAGGGTAGAAGAATAGGTACTTTTAGAAAAAATAGGCCCTTATAAACTACGTGGCTAAAAGCTTAAATAAATTGGAGCATAACTTAAGCATTCGCCAGAGAAATATCTCTATATTCTGGTTGATTACCGGGTTGAGAAAGTTTGTTTACTTTGAACGTAGAGCGATCGCCATATCGCCTGGAACAGGTTGTTTTATCGACCCTGGTTACTCACCCTTCTAGGTAATTTGGCAGGAACCCCACCAAGCGTCGTGGGTTTACCGTTAACAAAGCTGCGATACCCCTCCAGGTCTAGTCTTTGGCCATCTTGACGGTTCTTTGTCGCTCTAAAGCAAGCTTCTGTGTCCAACCCAAATCAACTCTAAATCAAAGGATAGTAACGTGATGAGCGAACGCAATTGTGCGCTAATTTTGGGCGTTTTATTTACAGCCCTGGGTATAGCTGGCTTTTTCCCAGCCCTGGTATCCCTGCCCTCGCCCGATGTTGCCGGTGTTGCCCCTCTGTCAACCAATTTTGGCGATGCCTATGTGAAAGGGTTTGGCTACCTGTTTGGCCTTTTTCCGACCAACTTAATGCACAACCTGGTCCATCTAACGGTTGGCCTTCTAGGCATGGCTGCTGCATCTAAAACTGTCAGCGGTGCCCGTCTGTATAATCGGTTCTTTGCTATTTCCTACCTGTTAATTGCCGTTATGGGCCTGCTGCCTCTGGCTAACACCACCTTTGGTGTCATGCCGATTTTTGGCAACAACGTTTGGTTCAACGCTTTGACTGCTCTAATTGCGGGGTATTTCGCATTTGTGGTACCCGGCAAACAGAACGAAACCAGCCTCAGCGTTTAGCACCATTCGTCCATGTCGCTGGTGCGGCACCCTTAACAATACAAACAGCCATAGCCGTTCCCTGAGTGAAATCAATGGGACGGCTATTTTTACAGCAAACTCTAGCTGCTGCCTGCCCCCATTGGTTAAGGGCAAATGTCTGTTTTCCCCTACAAGGTACCTGTTTTGATTTGGTTTTTTTGCGACTCAAGTTTGGCATGAGACAGCAAAAAGCGGTGTTTTAGCCTCAGCTAATACTGCTTTTCGCTAGTTTTTTTTTGTGACGTTTCTTATACCAATCGTCCATGCCGCTAGCGCGGCACCCCCAACGATAAAAATAGCCATAGTCGGTCCCTGAGCGAAGTCGAAGGGACGGCTATTTATAGAGCAAGTCCTGTCTGTGTACCCCTGATTTTTAGGGACATTGCAGTGCAATGCTCCCTACGAGGTACCGGTTACAAATCGGGGTTGTGTGACTCGGATTTGGTATTAGCTGGAAACATCATTGGATTAAGGTTTGTCGCAGGTGCGCTACGGGAGCGATCGCACTGTTCTAATCTCGCACGTTGCCGCGCTGGGCCTTAATTTGGCTGCGTTTGGTTTTGCTGTCGAGCCGCTTTCTCTGAGCGCTTTTGGACGGTTTGGTAGGCTTACGCTTTTTGGGGGTAACGGTGACGCTCTGAATCAAAGCCTTGAGGCGATTGAGGGCGTCTTCTTTGTTTTGCTCCTGGGTGCGGTGCTGCTGAGCTTTGATGATGATCACCCCATCCTGGGTGATGCGGCTGTCGTTGAGAGCCAGCAGGCGCTCTTTGTAGAGCGGCGACAGGGAGGAGGCATTGATATCAAACCGCAGGTGAATGGCGGTGGACACCTTATTTACGTTTTGGCCCCCCGCCCCCTGGGAGCGAACGGCACTCAGCTCAATATCGCTGAGGGGAATAGCGGTGCGGGGCGTAATTTGCAGCATAGCGGCGATAGTCATTTAATTACACCTTAGCCCCATCCTGAGCGGAAAGGAACCAGATAAAGACGTAGGCTACCAGGCATAAACTCGCTGACAACCGCAGCGCCAGTTGGGGAATGCTTAGAGCAGTCATTTGCTGAGAACCCTGCAAGCATGTCTATCAAGTCTGTCACCATCAGCCGCTTTGGGACTCTGGGACTGGGTCGAGTTCGCTACTGGCTGTTGGCCGTAGTCAGCGCGATCGCCCTTTTGCTGCCTGCGCTCGTGGGGCCTGCCCAAGCCGCCTATCCCGCCTTTCAAGATGCCTACGTCAACGACTATGGCCAGGTGCTGAGCGCCAGCGACAAGAGCCAGGTCAGGGCTCAGCTAGAGCAGTTTCGCAGTCGCACCGGGGTCCACGCGGTGCTGCTGACGGTGAACTCAATCTATGACTACGGCACGGGCGACGACGCCATCGAGCCCTTTGCCACCAACCTGTTTAACACCTGGGGCATTGGCAATGCCGCCCGCAACGACGGCATTTTGCTGCTGGTGGCCCCTGGCGATCGCAAGGTGCGCATTGAGCTGGGCAGCGGCTACGATCGCAGCTACGACCGGGTAGCCCAAGCCATCATCGACGACGCCATTCTGCCGCAGTTCAGGCAGGGCAATATCAGCCAGGGTACAGCGATCGGCGTCAACGAAATCATCGAAAGTTTTGACCCCAGCCAGCCGCCAGCGGTCAATCCGTTGCTGTCCTACGTTCCGCCCGCGCTAGCCAATTGGGTTTCGCCCGAGGTAGCGATCGGGGGCGGCCTTGCAGCGGGCGGCGTTGGAGCCGTTTCGGGTCTCTTTGCCCTAGGGCATTGGAAACGATACCACAAGCGCAACTGCCCCCAGTGCCAGGTCGAGATGGAGCGCCTCGACGAGCAGGCCGACGATCGCTACCTCAACGCCGGTCAGCGCGCTGAAGAGTCGATTAAGTCGGTCGACTATGATGTTTGGCTCTGCCGCAGCTGCGACCACCACGAGGTTTTCGACTACAGCAGCTTTGGCTCGGGCTATCAAAAATGCCCTGGCTGCCGCCACAAAACCATGAAGGTCAGCAGCCACACCCTGGTCTCCCCCACCTACCACAGCACGGGCACAGCCGAGATCAGCGAAGTTTGCGGGTTCTGCGATCGTACCCACCACTACACCCGCACTATTCCCATGAAAACGCCCCCTAGCTCTAGCAGCTCCAGCGGCGGTGGGCACTCCTCGGGTGGCGGTGCCTCGGGCAGCTGGTAAGTCCTATCAAGGGATGGACGTAACTGGACTCGAACCAGTGACCCCCACGATGTCAACGTGGTGCTCTAACCAACTGAGCTATACGTCCGTGCAGACATAGAAAGTAGCATATTGGGCGGCGCGATCGCAACCCAAAGATTCTTTTTGCTACTGTTCTAGAGCTGGCCGCAGCGCCTCCGGTGAGGGCAGCAGCGGCACGTTCTGTTTTTGCAGCTCGGCTACCCGCACGTTGGAGAGCGCCGTGCCCTGGTAGTAGTAGGCCAAGATTTGCTGATAGGAGTAGCCCCGCGTCGCGAGCCCGCGCGCGCCCCACTGGCTCATGCCCAGGCCGTGGCCATAGCCGCGCCCCTCCACCCGCAGGGTATCGCCCGCTAGGGTAAGCGAACACAGCGTGCTGCGCAGACCCAGGGCCTGGCGTAGCTCGGTGCCCGTCAGGGTGCGGGTGCCCTGGGTGCCCTGTAGCCGAATCGAAGCAATGCGTCCGCGCGGGGTGGCGCGCTCGGTAGAAACCGACTGCAGGCGACCAATGCCAGAAATACGCTGTTCAATTTGCTGAGCCGAAAAGGTTTCAGACCATTGAAATACAGGGGCATCCTGGTCATAGTCGGCCACGCCGCGCAGGTAGGGGGTCGCCCGCTGCCAAATATCTTCAGAATTTTCGGTATGACCGCCCGAAGCGGAGTGGAACACCGCCTCAATCACTTGGCCGCCGTAGGTTAGCACCTGGCCCTGGGTGGCGTTGACGGCAGCCTGTACGGAGGGGGTTTCGGAGGCCAGGCCCTGGTACACCTGGTGGGCGGTGGTGCCCCCCACGTCAAACAGGTCATTTTGGGTGCGATTGCGCCGATACAGCGCGTAGGAGCGGGCCGCTACCGCCTGGGCCTTGAGCGCCTCCTGGTGCCAGCTGGCGGGCATTTCACTACCGACAACACCGTAGAGGTAGGCTTCGATATCCACCCAGTTGACCGCCGTTACTTTGCCCTCGATGGGCACGACCAGCACCCGCCCCCGATACCATTTGTCGTTAATAAAAATGTAGCCGCCAGCCGTAGGCTCTACCCAAAAGGCCTGTCCCTGCCAGTCGGCCAACCGTAGCCCGCTCCCCGAAGGCGTGACAGTGACCGATCGCCCCTGGGGAATCTGGCCCACCCCCTGGCCCGCGCCATTTTTGATCACCGCTGGGGTAGAGCTGCCAACGACCGCCTGATTGAGGCGATCGCCCACGGCCACCCGCATTTCAACCGCCAGGGCTGGCAGCGCTATCAACCACCACACGACTGACAGGCTGAGGCCGTGTTTGAGCCCACACTTGAGAAGCACGAAAGCACGGCTGACCAGCAGTCCAAAGACAATAGGTTGGCGAAGTAGAGTCATGGGTGGAGGAATAGCTTAAGTGAACGATCTGCGGGCATCGGACAGCGCTTTTTACGGTATCACCGATGCCCATGCCCGGAACAATAGGATCCAATATTTACACCTATGACTGCGCCACCGCCCCCAGGGTTGCCGCCCCAGGGCCAGCTCTTAAAGTGGCCTTGGGATGCGCCATCAGTGCTGGCCTAACGGCTTAAGGAATCGGCGTCGCTACGCCTGCCCATCAACAGGTTAGGACTGCCCTCCCGCCAGCTTTTAGGGCGGCAAAATCGAGTCATAGAGCCGCCGCATAAAGGCCATAATTTTGCGACCATACTCAGAGTCGGCGCTCCAGCGACCGCTGAGCTGATTGACCAGGGGCGCTACGCCTCGCACCACAAACTGAAAGCGCGGATCGACCTGGCGCTGCACCAGCGGGTCGAGGCTGGCATAGGCCTTGAGGTGCTGAATTTGCGCCCGCACTCCCACCCGTGCACTGGGGAACGAGGCCCCCTCCATGCCGCCCGTGGGGGAACCAATGCCGCCAAAATTGTTTTGGGCCGGGTTGAGGCTGCCGCCAAAGTTGAGCGAGTTGGTTTCGACCAGCATTTGGCAAAAGGCTACGTCGTGGTTGACCCCCTCGATCGCCGCCTCTTCACGGTAGAGCTTGGGCAAATCGCCGTAGGTATTGGCGGCCGCCGCATTGACGCTTTGCAGAAACAGCTTGAGCTGGGTCTCGTTGGTGCTGCCAATACCCATAATTCGGTCGATCGAGCCAGGGCAAAACTGGACACCGGTGCGCGATCGCAGCCGCAGGGTGCGCGTGGCGGCATCCCACCCCACCGACACGTTGTAGTTTTGCAGGTCTACCGCCTTGATATAGACCACATTGGCGTAGCGAATACGGTTAATGTTGGGGGAGGTCGTTGCATCTACCCCTAGCAAATCGGCGATATCAATAGGAATATAGGCATTGTTGTTCACAATGATGCCCGTTTCTGGGTAAACGCCGCCGTTTAGATTAATTCTAAACTCGGGCAAATTTCCTCCTGGCGTAGTCGGAATATCGCTACCCACCGCCCGACTCCAGGAGGCCAGTCCGTCGGCAATACCGAGGGCCACGTCGCGCCGCTGCCGCTGAATGATGGCTAAGTCTTGCGGGTTGCTCAGGTAGCCCACCTCCATCAGCAGCGAGGGGCAACCCAGATTGCGGCAGAAGGGCAGCATACCCGTGGGCGACTCGGTGTCGGGCTTGACGCCCCGGCTAGGCAGCGAAGGCACCCGCCGAATCAGCGCCAGCAGCAGCAGCTCGGCGTGGGTGCGGCGCACGTCGTTTTTAGCAATATAAAACACTGACGCTCCCCGCACGGCCGGGTCGCTAAAGGCCCCAGCGTGAATTTCCAGGGCTACGTCCTGGGGACGACAGCGGGCGTTGATCCAGGCTAGGGTTTGGGCAGCACTGAGGTCGTCGGGCACAGCCAGTACGGCAAAACTGCGTGACCTGAGCTCAGCCACTACCAGGTCGCGAATCTGAATCATCTCCGCCGCCTCAGTAGTGCCAGGCAGCACGGTACCAGGGTCTACTACCCCATCTTCAAAGCCCCCATGCCCCGCCGAGATGAAAATCTGTGCCATATTGAACCGAATTCTTAGACGCTCTGGGCAGAATCATACCTGGGAAATGGGGAAGTGGAGGGGTGGGAGGGTAGGTGGGTGGGTGGATGGGTAGGTGGGTGGATGGGTAGGTGGGTAGGCGGGTGGATGGGTGTTTAAGAAGCTGTGTCTGATTGGTTGAACAAGTTGGACCGGGGGGTTGCGGAGGAGCGTAGATTTAGGCTGAGACCCTGAGCATTGACGCTTTTGGAGCACCTATACCGTATCTAGATGACAGCCCCCATTCTGGTGCCCTAGCTCTGCCTGGGCACCCTGGTTCTGCGGCTCCGCTGCCCGCAGAGCCTCCGACAAGCATCCAACGCACTCCCACCCATCCACCCATTCACCCATCCACGCTCCCACGCTCCTACCCTCCAACCCTCCCACCTCCTACATCTCCCTAAACCTCTCCAACGTCTCCCCCGTCACCCGGCAGGTCTGCCACTCAGGCTTAATCTCGGCCCCCATGCTCTGGTAAAACGCGATCGCGGGGGCATTCCAGTCGAGCACGCTCCACTCAAAGCGGCCGCAGCCTCGCTCTAGGGCCAGTTTGCCGAGGTAGATCAGCAGGGCCTTGCCAATGCCCTGGCCTCGGTAGTTGGGCTGCACAAACAGGTCTTCGAGGTAGATGCCCGGCTTCATCAAAAAGGTCGAAAAGTTGTGGAAAAACAGGGCCATGCCCACCGGCTGGTCATCGACCCAGGCCAGCACTGCCTCGGCGTAGGGGCGAGGGCCAAACAGGGCAGCGGCCAGGTCGTCGGGGCTGCCGGTCACTTCGTGGGCCAGTTTTTCGTAGTCGGCCAGGGCTTTGATCAGCGTCACTATGGCGGCTACGTCAGCGGGGGTGGCGGGGCGGATGGCGAGGGTGGATGGGGTAGACATAGTGGGGATGAGTGGGCGAGTGGGTGGGTGGGCAAGTGGATGGGTGTAGTATACGTGTACCCCGATGGCCAAGGGCCTGGGATCTGCGGGGCGCGGTCTAGTTTAGGAGAACCGGAATGCCAGCGGCAATCGGCATAATTTTAGGACTGGTGCTTGGAGCGGGTATTACGGGGCTACTGTTGGCCAGCCGTCTGCAAACCGTGCGGGAGCGGACCAAGGCTGAAATGGCGGGCGATCGCGCCGGCCTGATCGAGCGGCTGCATCACAAAGACCAGCACATCGACGAACTGCGAACTGTGCAGCGAGATCTGCAGGCCCAGCTCGACTACAGCCGCCACGAGCTGCGCGACGAAGCGGCCCGCCGTGCCACCGCCGAGGCCCAGCTGGGGCGACTGGGGGAGTTAGAGCAGGCCCTGGGCGATCGCGCTGCCCACCTGGCCCAAACCCAGCAGGAAAATTCGTTACTCAGGGCCAAGCTGGCCGAGCTGCAAACTCAGCTTGCCCACGCCCACAGCGCTACCCAAGAAAAAATTGCCCTGCTCGACCAGGCCCAGCAGCGGCTGGCCCACACCTTTCAGGCCCTCTCTGCCGACGCCCTGGCGCGCAACAACCAGTCGTTTTTAGAATTGGCCCAGGCTACCCTATCGAGCTTTCAAACCCAGGCGGAAGGCAGCCTGAATCTGCGCCAGCAGGCAATCGACTCCCTCGTCGGTCCGCTGAGGGATTCCCTAGAGAAGGTGGATAGCAAACTGCAGGCGCTGGAGCGCGATCGCGTCTCGGCCTACGCCAGCCTGAGTGAGCAGGTCAAATCGCTGGCCATCAGCCAAAACCAGCTCCAGGGCGAAACCGCCAACCTGGTCAAGGCGCTGAGGGCACCGGCGGTGCGGGGTCGCTGGGGCGAAATGCAGCTGCGCCGGGTGGTCGAAATGGCGGGCATGATTGAGTACTGCGACTTTGTGGAGCAGCCCACCGTCGAGGCCGAAGGCGGACGGTTGCGCCCCGATATGGTGATCAAGCTGCCCAACGGGCGGCAGATTATTGTCGATTCTAAAGCGCCTTTGCAGGGATATTTGGAGTCGCTGGAAGCTCCAGATGAGGCAACCCGACGCGATCGCCTCGTGGCCCACGCCCGTCAAGTGCGCACCCACCTGACTCAGCTCGGGGCCAAGGCCTACTGGGATCAGTTTGATGACTCGCCGGAGTTTGCGGTGCTGTTTTTGCCGGGTGAAACCTTCTTCAGCGCGGCGCTGGAGCACGACCCGCAGCTAATCGAGTACGGCGTCAGCCAGAGCGTAATTTTGGCCACGCCCACCACGCTGATTGCCCTGCTAAAGGCGATCGCCTACGGCTGGCGGCACGAAAAAATGGCCGAAAACGCCCAGATGGTCAGCGCCCTGGGCCGCGAACTGTACGATCGCATGGCCGTGCTCACCAGCCACATGGTCAAGCTGCGGCGCGGGCTCGATGCCTCGGTCAAAGCCTTTAACCAGACGGCGGGCTGTCTAGAGAGCCGGGTGCTGGTGACCACGCGCAAGTTCAAAGAGCTGGGGGCTGCCGGGGGAGAGCCGATTGAAACGTTAGAGGGGTGCGATCGCATCCCTCGTCGCCTTACAGGCGAACCGACTGAAACTAACGATCCTTAAACTCATTTACCTACAAAAGAAAGCTGCTTATCAGTAATACGACAAAGGATGATTATTCGATGTTTAGAAAGTCGTAGGGTGGACACTGCCCACCATCCCCTCAGCAACCAACCCGAACCCCTACACCTGTTTCTCCTAGCCCTTGCCCCAACCAACTATTCTCGCACCTACACCCTTTGCGGCTTTGTCTTGCTTACCCTGACAATGGTCTTTTGGCGGCTCTAAAAAGACGCGGTTTATAAGGGAATCGGTTGAATGTGAGAGAGCGAGGGTTTGATGGCGGGCAGTGTCCACCCTACTCATTTTGAAATATGCCGCAAGGTAGACCGAAAAATCTAGAGTAACCTGCCATAATTTCGAAGCCACTATTATTTTTCCAAAAGGATTCTACGGGTATGCCAGAGCCTAACGGCGTGATGATGCAGTATTTTCATTGGTACATTGAACCCGACGGCAACCTGTGGAACGAGTTAGCTAAAAACGCCAAAGAGCTAGCAGAGGTTGGTATTACCGCTCTTTGGCTACCGCCCGCCTACAAGGGCACTGCTGGTGGTCTCGACGTAGGCTACAGCGTTTACGACCTGTACGACCTGGGAGAATTTGATCAAAAGGATAGCGTTCGCACCAAATACGGTACTAAAGAAGAGTACCTGCAGAGCATAAAAGCGGCCAAAGAAGCGGGCATTCGAGTCTACGCCGACGTGGTGTTTAATCACATGATGGGCGGCGATGAGCTAGAAGAGGTCCAAGCGACCCCCATGAGCCACGACAACCGCCATGAGCAAATTGGCGAAGATCGAATGGTCAAGGTTTGGACACACTTCAAGTTTCCCGGTCGCCAGGGCAAATATTCTGATATGGAATGGCACTGGTGGCATTTTGACGCTGTAGATTACGATGCCAATGACCCCGATTACGATGCTGTTTACTTATTCGAAGGCAAACAGTTTGATGAACATGTAGACCTTGAAAAAGGGGCCTTTGACTACCTGATGGGCTGCGACCTCGACATAGAGTCAGATGAGGTACGCAACGCTCTCCAAGACTGGGGAGCCTGGTATGTCGACACTACTGACGTTGATGGCTTTCGGTTTGACGCGGTGAAGCACGTACGGGCGGGCTTTTTTCCGCAGTGGTTGCAGCACTGTCGGCGGCATGCTGGGCGCAGACTATTTGCGGTGGGCGAGTATTGGTCTTACGAAATTGAGGCGCTGCACCACTTTATTGATGTCACCGGGGGCGATGTGCACCTGTTCGACGCGCCTCTGCACTACAACTTTAGCGAGGCCAGCAAAGCCGGGGGCGACTACGACCTCACCACCATTTTTGACAATACCCTGGTCAAAGAGCAGCCCGCCCTCGCCGTCACCCTGGTCGACAACCACGACTCGCAGCCGCTGCAGTCGCTCGAATCGGTGGTGGAACCCTGGTTTAAGCCCCTGGCCTACGCGCTAATTCTGCTGCGGCAGGATGGCTACCCCTGTATTTTCTACGCTGACTACTACGGGGCTCACTACAAAGACACCGGCAACGACGGCGGTGAATACGAGATCTGGCTCGACAGCCACAAGTGGTTAATCGATAAGTTTTTGTATGCCCGCAGCACCTACGCCTTTGGCGATCAGTACGACTACTTTGACCACCCCAGCACCATCGGCTGGACCCGGCTTGGCACCGAAGCCAACCCCGGCGGCATGGCGGTAGTGCTCACCAACGGCAACGACGGCCACAAGTGGATGGAGGTGGGCCGAGCCAACTGCACCTACTACGACATCACTGAGCACATCAGCGAGCCCGTCACCACCAATGACGAGGGCTGGGCTGAATTTAGCTGTCAGGCGGGGTCGGTCTCGGTGTGGGTACCGAAGGAGTAGGTAGCGGTCCCCTAAGCGAAGTCGAAGGGGGTGGAGCGGTCCCTGAGCGAAGTCGAAGGGGGTGGAGCGGTCCCTGAGCGAAGTCGAAGGGGTGCATGGGTGGGGCAAATGGCATCTGCCCAGTGCAATAGCTTTAGCCTTCAGTCGGAGAATGATTCAGACGAGGGGAATGGTGAGCACCTACCTACTTCTACAGCACCATCTTTGCTTTGAGAATGGGGCCTTCGCCCCGGTCTTCGAGCTGGGCAATGCCCAAGAACTCTCTGCTGGCATCGTTTAGGACGCGGTAGGGCGCGTTGGGCGGTATCTCTACCGGGGGCGGAAACTTCTGCCCCTGCTGCCAGCGACGAGCCAGATCTGGGGAGAGGGCGATCGCAGGCAAGTGCACCAGTGATGCAGCTGGGTCCACCAGCTCTAGGGACTGGGTTTCAACCAAACCGGTCACGGCCTCCAGCGACAGGCTGTGCTCCCGGCTAAAGCCGCCGCTGCGGGTGCGGGTGAGGTGGGCCAGGGTGGCTCCGGTGCCAAGGCGATCGCCCAAATCCCGCGCGATCGAGCGAATGTAGGTGCCAGGGCCGCAGTCGATATCTAGCGTTAGCTCCGGCTGCTCCCCCGGCTGCCAGTGCTGCACCGCGAGGTTGTGAACAACGACCGTGCGGGAAGGCGGGGTGACAGCCCGGCCTTTGCGAGCCAGATCGTAGAGCCGCTGCCCCTGCACTTGAATGGCGCTAAAGGCAGGTGGCACCTGATCGATTGTGCCTTCGAACTCGGGTAGGCACGCTGCGATATCTTCCACCGTCAGGCGATCGGCCGCCTGTTGAGTAAGAATTTCACCCTCTAGATCGTCGGTGGTGGTGGTGAGGCCAAAGCGGATCACCGCCCGGTAGGCCTTGCCCTCGGGCAGGTAGGGCAGCAGACGAGTGGCCCGCCCCACCGCGATCGGCAACACCCCCTCCGCCAGCGGATCCAGCGTGCCGCCGTGGCCCACTTTGCGAATGCCCAATAGCCGCCGCACCGCCCCGACGCAGTCGTGGGAACTCATGCCCTGGGGCTTGTAAAAGTTTAAAAATCCCTGCACGGCACTGATGTGTATTTTAGATTTTGGGTTTTGGATTTGCGATTGTAGCAGGCTACAAACATCTACTCACCCACTTGCCTACTCACCCACTTGCCTACTCACCCACTTGCCTACCCACCTACTCCCCACTGCCCCAGACCTCGGCCAGACGGTGATCGCGCCCGCAGGCCGTTCGGTAGTACTTGTAGCGCACCGGGTGCTTGAGGTAGTAGTCCTGGTGGTAATCTTCGGCGGGGTAGAAGGTTTGGGCGGGTTCGATCGCCGTCACGATGGGAGTTTTTCGAAACTTCGCCTGGCGGCTCAGCGCTTGCTTAGACTGCTCTGCCAAGGCCCTTTGATCGTCGCCATCCACAAAAATTTTGGCCTGGTACTGGCTACCTTTGTCGCAAAACTGCCCTCGGTTATCGACCGGATCCACGTTTTTCCAAAAAACCTGGAGTAGCTGGTCGTAGCTGACTTTAGAAGGGTCATAGACCACCTGCACAGCCTCCACGTGACCTGTTCCCCCAGCAGAAACTTCAGAATAGGTGGGGTCAACCTTGGTGCCGCCGGTATAACCCGAGGTGGTGGCAATCACGCCGTCTAGCTTGTCAAAGGGGCCCTCCATGCACCAGAAACATCCCCCGGCAAAGGTGGCGGTAGCCAGGTTTGGATCGCTCACCTCCCCTGCCGCTTCAGGCATTGAATCGGCGGTGGCGTAGAAGGGCAGAGCATCCCACGCTAACCCCAGGGCGGCAAGCATCAGCAGGCCCAACAGCAGTCTGCGCATCGTTTGCATGGTTACCGTTACGTTTATTCGTTATGTACATCTAATTATTAGCTTACGGTAGTGGGCTGAGGTTCTCCTGAGGACCCGTGCGTAGAACTCGACGATCCAAGGCGCTGGCCTCAGCAACCAATCAGAAAAGAACTGACCTGCCGATCGGGCTTGCCCCCGTCAGGAGACGCTGCGCGTTAGCAACGCTTGTCCGAAGGACGGACGGCTGCGCTCAACCATCAGTACCGAAGAGCTGAGCGCGGGCGCAATCTGGCTTCTGACGGCAGACTTGGCGGCACCAGCGCCAGGCTAAGTTGAGCCATTCTTTAAGTTATTGCGGGTTCCCTGCAGGATTTCTGCGGCTTGAGAACTTTCTCAGCCTCTTTACTGACCGAATTTGTATGATTAGGAAGTATTGCCGTCGTGGCAGCCATTCGTCGTCACGGCAGTTTAATGGGCCAGTGCTCCATCTGCGCCAGAGGTTCAACCGCCTGTGATTTTATCGTCTCCCCCTACTATCAACCGCAGCAAGTCGCTGTACGAGCAGGTCTACCACGCGCTGCGATCGGCGATCTTGACGGGTGCCCTCTCCCCTGGCGATCGCCTAGTTGAGACCCAGCTGGCCGAGTGGCTGCAGGTTAGTCGTACCCCCCTGCGCGAGGCCCTGCGCCAGCTGCAGCAAGATGGCCTGGTCACCGCCGATGTCAGCGGTGGACTGCGGGTAACCACCATTACCGCCGCCGATGCCGAAGATCTCTACGACTGTCGGCTGGCGCTGGAGGCGCTGGCAGTAGCTGGGGCCTGCACCCACGCTACCCCAGAGCAGCTTCAGGCGATCGCAGGCTGTGTAGTTAAGGCTGAGGGGGCCACCGCCAATAGCCACGGCAGCCTTTCCCCCGAAAATCTGCTCGATGTTGACTACCAGTTTCACCACTTAATTGCCGAAAGCTCAGGCAATCGACGGCTGGTAACGCTGCTCGATACGCTGTTTGATGCCATGGCCCTGCTGCGCATTCAAACCCTGCAGCAAAACCCTAGCGTGCTGGATATTCGCCTGGAGCACCGCCAAATTTACGAGGCCATTCTCACCCGCGACCCGGATGTAGCTGTGACGGCTATTACCGATCACCTGCGGGCCAGCAAAACCCGTGTAGTTAAAGAGATCGAGGGCAATCAGCCGGTGGCTGTGGCTAAATCCTAGCGGCCCCACACCCATCCAGCGACGGGGATCGCGGTCTGGTAGGATTTTGAGACTACTCACGTTAGCAGGTTTAGCCATGTCTCAGACTCCTACCACCGGAGCCGATGCCGTCGATGCCGCGATCGCAGCGGGCATTGATCTCGACGGCACCCCCATTCCCACGGCCAAGCTCGACCTCTACCACCAGGTGATGGCTAAGGAAGCCGGTCGGCAGCGCAGCGGTGTCTCTAACTCAATGCGATCGCGCATTGTGAGAATTGGGGCCAAGCACTTTTCTAAAGATGACCTCAACGCCATGCTGGAGGCCGCCGATTTTGCCCCCCTCAAAGACAAAGAAATTGCTTACTTCTACGGCGATAAGTAACGCATTTTCGGTTTTGGCAATGCCCCTTTAGACCAGTTTGCTGGCGGTAAAGTTAACCCCTGAATGTCCTTACTGAAAGGAATCAGGGGCGTAAGCCAAACCTCGATTGGCTATGTCTAACGAACTACAACACCCTAGCTAGGCGGCGACTGGGTCGGCCTCAACCACGTTGGCAGCAAAGCTTGCATAGGCTCCGCCCAGCTGCTGGGCCACGCTGTCGGGAAACAGGTGAAATTTGCCATCTCTCAGGGCGGTAACGATTCCTTCGCCAACTAACGAGGGTGGCTCAGCAATTTGGCCCATACCAGCGTCGTGGGCCATATCGGTGGCGATCGGGCCAGGGTGTACGCTGACCACGACAGTGCCCTGCGCGCCCAAAACCTCCCGCAGGGACTGAGTCATCGAGTAAGCGGCGGCCTTAGAGGCTCCGTAGGTGGCAAAGTTAGCAAAGCTTTTGAGCGAGACCACCGAGTTAAGCTGCACAAAGGCACCGCCACCGTTGGCTTTGAGCACCGGAGCAAAGGCCTGGGCCATCCGCATCAGGCCGAAGACGTTTACATCTACCTCAAATTGCAGGGCGGCGATCGCATCCTCAGCCAGCGGGTCTGCCTGGCGCAGCACCCCAGCATTGTTGACCACGATTGCCACATCGGTCGCCGTTTGGGCCGCTTGTACAATCGTTTCAGGCTGAGCCAGGTTGATGTAGATGGGCACAACCCTATCGCCGTAGGTTTCCACCAGAGGTTGAACCGAGTCGAGGTTACGTACCGCAGCGTAGACCTTGGCGGCCCCGTGCTTGAGGAGAGACTCTGCGATCGCTTTGCCAATGCCGCGGTTGGCACCAGTGACCAAAGCTACTTTGCCGTTTATATCAAAAGACATGGGAATGACTCCAGAGAGGAAGATCAGAACAAGGAACCGGAAAAACCTTAAAGCTTGGAGCTGAAATTGGGCTTAGAAAGGTCAGCAAAAGCTGAGACTTTGCCGAGCGAGCATCCCACTGCAGAAGTACTCAATTGAGCACTGGGGCCAAACCAGAGCGGCAGCCACTTTTGGGTCTGCCAGAAACGGCCTAGGCCACGGTGCCAAACTGGCTCTTGTAGGTTGGCTGCAACACATCCATACCAACGCTCACTGCCGGACGCGCCGCGATCGCCTCAACCCAGCGCTGCACGTTAGGGAACTCGTCGAAGGTCAGCCCCATGTAGGGGGTGGTAGCCGCGCTCACCCAGGGGTAGGTGGCGATGTCAGCAATGGAGTAGTCGCCTGCCAGGTAAGGAGCTTTAGCCAGCTGGCCCTCCATCACGCCCAGCAGCCGCAGGGTCTCTTTTTCGTAGCGGTTGATGGCGTAGGGCAGCTTTTCGGGGGCAAAGTTGCGAAAGTGGCCCAGCTGGCCAAACATGGGGCCAACGCTCGCCATTTGAAACATCAGCCACTCGATGGTCTTGATCCGCGCCGTCGTGTCACTCGGCAGCAGCTTACCCGCCTTCTCCGCCAGGTAAATTAAGATCGCTCCCGACTCAAAGATCGCCAGGTCGTTGTCGCGATCGACAATAGCCGGAATTTTGTTGTTGGGGCTAATGGCCAAAAATTCAGGGGCAAACTGCTCGTTCTTAGTAATGTTTACCGAGTGAACGGTGTAGGGCATTTGCAATTCTTCGAGCAAAATTGCGGGTTTTCGCCCGTTAGGAGTGGTAAAGGTATACAGGTCAATCATTGAAGTTAGCTCCAGAGGTAGTGTTGCTCTTAGGGGCAAACGGTCGTTTGCCCTAGCCAAATTTAGGCCGAAAATTAGGCAAATCTAGATCCCAGGCCAAACCAGCCGCAATTACGCCAGATGAATACCGCACTCTTGCTTCAGCCCGTGGAAGCGGGTGTCGCGTTCATCCCGATCGCTGGCCATCAGCGGGCGGCTAGAGTGCCAATCGCCGACGGTAGCGTAACCCTGCTCAAAGAACGGATGGTAGGGCAGGTCGTGGGCCTGCAGGTATTCGTAGATGTCTTTGGAAGTCCAGTGCAGAATGGGCAGAATTTTGTGGATGCCGTGCTGCTGACCCACCACATCGAGCGTTTTGCGGTGGTCAGTTTGCTGCGATCGCAGCCCCGCCAGCCAGGCCGTCGCCCCCAGTTCTCGTAATGCCCGCTGCATAGGCTCAACCTTGCGGATCTGGTCGTATTGGTTGAGTGCCTCAACGCTCCCCTCGGCCCACAGTTTGCCGTAGAGAGCCTCCATGTGGGCGGGGCTGAGGGGCGATTGGTAGAGCTTGAGGTTTAGGTTAAGCCGCTGGGTGAGCTGGTCAGCAAAACGGTAGGTTTCCTCAGGCAAATAGCCTGTATCAACCCAAATGACGGGAATCTCAGGCACCACCTGAGTCACCAGGTGCAGCATTACTGCCGCCTGAATACCAAAGCTGGTACTCATTACCAGCCCGGAGCCAAAGGTATCGGCAGCCCAGCCCACAATGGCAGCAGAGGTTTGTGGGGAGGCCTCTTTTGTGGGGAGAGCTAGCTGGCCTGAGTATGGACCAAAAGCAGGGAGCCTTTGGGGCACGGCGGCCAAACGTTCTGAGCTGGACGACGGAGCAAGGGTAATCATGCAGGAGCCTCCTTAAAGGCTGCGGTTCGAGCTGTGTTGTAGAACAAACTTAAGTAGAACGGTCTGTCTATTTTGATTATGTAGACAGGTCTGTCTATTGTCAATCCCTGCTTAGGGAAAATTTGATTGGGGTGCCTGGGTTGGGCCTCGCGGTAAAGCAGCCCAACTATCTTGCTGCAACGGCCAGAGAGATTCTGTAGGCGTCAAAACAGATGGTTTAGCGGTGTAACAGTGTTGAGGTAAGGGCTGTTGCCAGTGCTATACTATACAGACAGACCTGTATATCGTGCACGCCATGACTCGCTCATCTGCTTCACGCCCCTGCGCCCGCGATCGCATCATGGCGGCGGCCTCTGAGCTGTTCTACAAAGAGGGCGTCCACAGCGTCGGCATCGATCGCATCATTGCCGAGTCGGGGGTGGCCAAAATGTCGCTCTACAACCACTTCAAGTCAAAAGACGCCCTGATCGCCGCCTGGCTCGACGAGCAGCACCACAGCTGGCGCGAGTGGTTTCAGGCTGCGATCGCCCGCCACGCCGCTGCCTCCGGCGAGTCACCGCTGCTCGCCATTTTCGACGCCCTGCGCGAGTGGATTGAGAAACCCAACTTTCGCGGCTGCGCCTTTATCAACTCGGCGGTAGAACTGGTCGATGCCGAGCACCCCGGCTATCAGATCACCCTCGCCCACCAGCAGGCCGTCGCCGACTACATTCTCACCCTAGTCAAAGATGCCAACCTGCCCAACCCCGACGATCTAGCCAATCAGCTACTGATTTTGATCCAGGGGGCCACCGTCGTCGCCATGATGCATGGCTGCCCCAACGCCGCTGGCCAGGCCAAAGCCGCCGCCGCCGTCTTGATTGAGTCGGCCTCTCAATAAGACTCAACATTCATCCTTAGTGACATTTCTAGGATGGATAGGATGCTCGTAGGGTGCATTCGCGCAGCAATGCACCATGCCCAAGGTGATTCCAGGGACACCCAATTCAAAATCCCCAATGGGCACAGGTTTCTTCAGCGGGCTATTCTACACATAAGCCCCTCTCCCCGGAGGCACCTATGACCGCCCTTTGGCCCCAGGCCACCCTCACCTATCCCAGCTCCGACGGTGAACCCGTGGCCGAAACCTACGCCCATCTCTACGCCCTGTTGGTCACGCTAGAGGTGCTACGTCAGTACGTTGCTGGGCGACGCGCCACGGTGCTGGGTAACCAGTTTTTGTACTATGCCCAGGGCTTTCCTAAACTGCGGGTGGCCCCCGATGTGATGGTAATTTTTGAGGTCGAACCCGGCGGACGCGACAACTACAAAATTTGGGAGGAGGGTCAGGTTCCGGAAGTCATTTTTGAAATGACCTCCGCTAGCACTCGTCGCCAAGACGAAGTTGAGAAAAAGACTCTCTACGAAGGGCTGGGGGTGCAAGAATACTGGCTCTTCGACCCCAAGGGCGAATGGATTGCCGAGCAGCTCAAGGGCTATCGCCTGCGAGACGAGGTCTACGAGCCAATTGTGGACAGCTGTAGCGAACCCCTGGGCCTGCGATTGCAGATCGACGGCGGGTTGATTGCCTTCTACCGGCAGGATACCGGCGAAAAGCTGTTGATTCCTGACGAATTGGCTGTAGCTCTCAAGCAGGAGGCCCTGCGGCGACAGCAGGCTGAACAGCGGGCGGCGGCGGCAGAGCGCGAGCTGGAGAACCTGAAGGCAAGGCTACGCGATCGCGGTATCGACCCCGACACTCTGCTTAGCTAGAGCCCTCCTTACCACTGGCGAAAACTGACCTGACTTTCTGGAAAGCCAGCCCGTGGCACTGAAGGACTCTGTGGTACGGTAACCCAACTCAGGCCTGTACCCCATGAAGCGACCTTGGGCATCCTAAACCAGACCGTCCTTATTTGATTGCAATACAACGCTATGGTGGCTCGCACATTTGGTTGCTTAGGCTCTGCAGTGGTTACCGTGGCCGGGCTGGCTGGGCTCACGTGGGTGCTCAACCTGCCCTACCCTATGATTCGCTGGCCCGTAGCCAAGACGGCCCCGCTGATTTTGTTGCCCAGCTACATCAAAATGGACCACGACTATCGGCAGGCGGTGTCGCTGGTTGCCCAGGCCGACCAGCTGGTGAACCAGGCCACCTCCGCCAGCGACATCGAGCTGGGTGACACAAAAGTCACTCAGGCTCAGGAGCATTTAGACGGGCTGCCCGTGTGGTTTTTGGGCTACTACCCCACGGCCTACTGCGGGTTTGTCGGCTGCCGGTGGCAGTTTACCCTAGACGAATTTGAGACCGCTCGCTCCGAAATTGGTCGTATGGAAGCCGTGGTGTTTCAGGAGCGCAACGCCCAAAACTTGATGCAGGAAGGCACCCTGGCTGTGGAGGAGGCCCAGCAGGCCTTTCAAACTGCCCAGTCTGGGGCCGATCGCGCCACCGCCCTGACCACCTGGCAGCGGGGTATGGATAAGCTGAACGAAATTCCGCCCGAAACGCTAGCCGGGCGGCAGTCGGCCACCAAGCTGGAGGCCTACGAGCGCGACTACCAGCAGGTAACCGGGAATGTGGCCGGGGGCGATCGCTCGAACACCCTCGTCGATGCCGCCAAAGCCTTTGCCTACCAAGCCGCGATCGCTGGCCAAAATCCGCCCCACCCTGCCGCTACTTGGGAGCGCGCCGCAGGGCTATGGGAAACCGCGATCGCCCGCCTCAACGAGATCCCTGTTCAAGACCCTGGCTATGGTCAGGCCCAGGTTCTGCTGGCCAAATACGAGGCCAATCTCGGCATTATTCAAGAAAATGCCGCCAGAGAAGAAACCTCTGCCCAGGCTCTCGATAGCGCCATCGAGAAGAACACCCGCATGCTGGCCCAAAACCTAGAAGACATGGAGCGCAACCAGATCGCCAGCCTGATGCAGGACATCATCAACGACCTGGAGAACGTGCAGCCCGGCACGACCAGCTACTCCAGGGCCAGCGACTTGCTTAAGTCTGCCAATCAAAAGCTGGCTCAGCTCAAGTAGCTCAGGCCAGCATGACTCTGCTACTGGCACTCTAAAAAGCAAGCGTGATAGCCACTGGAACCCTACCAGGCCTATCAGCACCTTGGACACACAGCCTGAAGACCGCTGATTGTTGCCCTTCTTTGCAAAACTTCTGGCCTCTCCGGAAGCGAGCTATTTAGGGGTGTATTTAATCTCGGAGCTCACCACCACTGCCACGCTATGCTGAAGTTCGCCAACCTGCAACTAGGCCAAAAGTTTACCCTGCTGCTGCTGCTCGTATTTCTGGGCGGCATTATTGCCAGCAGCATGGCGCTGTCCTCTGTGCTCAATTACAACGCCCAGGCGCAGCTGACGACCAAAGCGCTGATGCTGATGGAAACGATGAACTCGGTGCGCGACTACACCACCAACCAGGTCAACCCAGAATTGGCCGATCGCCTCAGTACCGAATTTCTGCCCGAAACCGTGCCCGCCTACTCGGCCCGTGAGGTGTTTGAAACCTTTCGCGGCAACCCCATCTATGCCGATTTCTTTTACAAAGAAGCCACGCTCAACCCCACCAACTTGAGAGATAAGGCTGATGGCTTTGAGGCGCAGCTAGTCGAGCAGTTTAAGCAGCAAAGTACGGCCCAAGAAACAAGCGGATTTCGGCGCACCCCGGCGGGCAACCTCTACTACATTGCCCGACCAATCAAAATTACCAAGGCGAGCTGTTTAGAGTGCCACAGCACCCCTGCCGCTGCCCCCGCCAGCATGATCGAGCGCTATGGCAGCAGCAATGGCTTTGGTTGGCAGCAGGATGAAATTGTGGGGGCGCAAATGATCTCCGTTCCCGCCGCAAAGGTGCTCAAAAGCGCGCGTCAGTCGCTGCTGCTGATTCTGGGCATTTTTGTGATTGCATTTTCAGCCGCCATTGTGCTGGTCAATCTCTGGCTCAAGCGCTACGTGGTGCGCCCCCTCAATCGTATGGCCCTGGCGGCAGAGGCGGCCAGCATGGGCGACCCCAGTGCAGAGTTCACCGTCAACTCTAAAGACGAAGTGGGCCAGCTGGCCGAGGCCTTTAACCGCATGCAGATGAGTTTGCAGATGGCCATGCAGCGGCTAGAGCGCTACCGCGAAGGCCGCCGCAACTCAGGCGATTTTTCGAATAAATAGCTGATTTACTAACCTAACGCTGCGTTTAATACCAAATTCTGCCTATGCACGCCCAATTTGTAGGGGCATTGCATGCAATGCCCCTACGCGATCTCTGTTTTGAATCGGGATCTCTTGAAGCGGCTTCGATATAAACCGGGGGTTTTCCTGGTTTTGCTGGATGGCCGTCTCGACTGCCAGCAGTGCAGACCGGATACAATTGGACGCAAACCCAGGTTGCCCGTTGCGGCGATGAAGCTTACAGAGATGCGCTGCGGCCCCTATGACATCTTCTACTTATCAGTACGACGCGTTTATTAGCTATCGCCGCCAGGAGCCCGACAAGACCTTCGCCCGCTGGCTGCTCAAAGAATTAACCGCAGCAGGCTATCGCATTGCCTTTGACGAGGTAGATTTTTCGCCTCGGTCCACATTTTTGAACGAGATGGAGCGCTGTTGCCACGAAAGCCGACTGGTGCTAGCGGTGGTCTCGCCTCGCTACTTTGAGAGCGGCAACACCGACATGGAGGCTACCATTACGACGGTGCAGGGAATGAGCGATCGCAACAATCGCTTCATCCCTCTCATCTATGAAGAGGTGCAGCGCCCCACCTGGATGTACAGCCTCGTGGGGGTCAACTTCACCGACGAAGATCCCCTGGTGCCGCCTCTGGAACGGTTGAAAGCGGCGATGGGCGAACCCCTATTTGACACAGCAGCAGCGGACAGTACGACCAGTGCGCCCCCGCCTCGCCCCAACCCGGCCTCAACCGATGAGAAGAAGCCGACCAGGGATTTACAGGCGCGGCTGAAGCTGATGCAGCAGCTCTCGGGGCTGCCCAACCCACAGTTTGAGCAAATCGTCTTCGCCCTACAGCCCCCCGCAGGCTCAATACCGGGGTCATCGGCTCCGCTGGGCGATCGGGTCGCCGCGCTGCTGAACTGGGCCGAGGGCACAGGCGGCTGCGGGTTAGAGGATATAGAAGTCGTCCTGCAGGCTATTCTCAATGGTTAAACTTAGGCCTTGGCGAACAATACTGACAGGATTAGGCCGCTAACCCCATAAACTTCAAACACTTCCTACCTTTTACTCTGGCCTATCACCTATCCGCTCTCAGGCCTTGCCGAAAGGCTTTTGCAGCAGCCAGTGGGTTTGGGTTCTGCAAACAGCGGGTCAGCAGCTCAAGATCTAGATTTGGCAAAACTTCGCTCTGCTGAATGGGTTCATAGCCAGCGGTTTCAGCAAACCGAGTCAGGGCTTCTTCTCGCTGATGGTAGAGAAACAGGCGATTTTTTTGCCAAAACCACACTTCCCGTACTCCTAGACGACGATACAATTCCAGGCGATTAATGCTGCCACTGGTGACGATTACCTCGATCGCCAGATCAGGAAAGTCCTTATCTGTGCCGATACAGTAGCTCTCGTCTGGTTCACCCCCCGCCTGCCGATCGGGCTTCTTTAGCGTGGTCGAACCCATGGGGAAGTATTCTGTCTCGGTTTCTAAGAAGTAAAGCAGCAGCAAATCGCCAATTCGGGTTTTTCCGCTTTCATAATTGCGACTCGGGGCTAAGATTTCCAGCACTCCATCTAAAAAATGCACCCGATAGGCAGACCCCTCGCCCAGATCCGCCAGTAGGGCTTCGTACTGTGCCCACGACACTCGACTCAAAACCCGCCGTTTTTCGGGGTCATCCAGAGCTATTCGGCTGGCCAAATCGTTTAGAAAGACCATCGCACCTTAACCCCATTCGCTTTCGATATCAGTCTTGCGTATTGTGCTGAGTTCGACACCAAAACATTTTGGCAAAGCATGGGCGATCGCAGCGTTTGCCGTCCAACTAGTCTATCTGCCACCTCTAAATCGATGGCGACCTTGCACCAGCACAACCACCAGCGTAACGCAGACAAAGACAGGCAGCGAAACCCGCAGACCTGCCGCGACCGACGTATAAAGGCGAGGTGATGGCAGGCATGAGATTACATCTGCATTTCGATCGCCACAGACTAAAACCTTCAAAATTGGGTTTCCTACTTGATAGGAGAGCAGTGCAAACAAAGCAACCATCGCCCAACCCCATTTCTGAGCCGAAAAGCACCCGTAAAGCCAGTACCTCAGTTTATCTAGCTGTGCGGGGGCGTTTGCAGGATGAGGAGCCATTGAATCGAGCCGATCGGCTACAGATTTGGAGCCATACCAGTGAGCCAGCTGCTGGCCAGTCAGCCCGCCTGCCCACCCAGCAACAGCCGATGCCAGTACAGAGCTAAAGCCAATCAGCACGGCTGTGCTTGGGGTCATACCTGTGTCAGAAAAATACCAGGGCCCAAAGACAATTACGCCTCCCCAAGCGGTAAGAGCGCTAACGACCGTGACCACTACGCGATAGCGATATCTATTTCGCAGGGGATAAAAGAACAGGCATGTCACGGCACTTGTCAGCAGTCCGTTTATGAGTCCCAACCCTAACCCTAGTCCAGCACCGACTATTCCTGTCCAAATAACAAAGAAGAAAAGCGTACTGCCAAACAGCACTCCCAACCCAGCGCCAGCGATTAGGCCGATGGCAGCACTGCGCAAAACAAGGCCCTTGATCAAGTCGAGCCGTGAGATTGCGCTACCGCCCCTTAGGTTAGGTTCATGATTGGCCACTAAAACACATCCTTGCTGCATGAGATACAGTCATTGGGTGAGCCACAGCACGCGATGCCCCTACTGCATTTGCCGGCAAAACTCCTCGGCCTTTTTGCGATCGGGAATTTCGGCAGCCAGGCGATTGACTAGCTCCTGGGGAGCAAGATTGGGAAAATCGGCCAGGGTGTCGTCGATTAGGTAATTGGCCATTGGCCCAATACAGCGGGTCAAGGTTTGCCGACAGCGGTTGAGGAATTCGGGGCTGGGGCGTTCTTCGTCGATGGGCAGGGTTAGCTCTGTAAATCGAGCTGAATCGGGCTCGGGAAAATCTTCAGAGCTGGCGTTTGAGCTGACAGAACTGCCGTCTACGGCAACCTGAAGACGACTGATAAAGTCTGTGGCCTGCCGTCCGTCTGAAAGCTGGCTGGCCAAAATATCGACAAACTCGCCGGGGGTAGCCTGGGGGTACTGGTCGATCATTTCTTCGACAATTACGCTGGCCATCGGGCCAATGCAGCGGGCCAGCTCATGGCGGCAGGTTTCGATAAATGAGGAATCGTGCAGCTCTGAGGCGGTGCCAGGATCGGCGGCAGTGGGAGACTCTGACCGATTGACGGCCTGCGCCCAGCTTGGCTCCACCACCAGGGGCGAGCTAGGGGCAACGGCGGTGGCCAGCGGCGTTAACCGCTGCACTACCTCAGCAGCAGACTGAAAGCGGGCTTTTGGTTTTTGCTGTACGAGCTGGGTGAGAATGTCTGCCAGGGCCGGGCTGGGGCTGACGTAGGACTGCCAGCGCCACTCCAGAGAATCTTGGTCAATTAAGTCGCGGGGGTAGCGGCCGGTCAGCAGCACGATCGCAGTTACCCCCAGCGCGTAGAGATCGCTGCACGGAAAGCACTGGCCCAGCTGAATTTGCTCGGGCGGCGAGTAGCCAAATTTGCCCACCATGGTGGCGGGCTGGGCCTCGTCGGGGGAAGTCGCGTCGCCGGAGAGCAGCGTGCTGATCGCATCGCTGACCAGGCCAAAGTCGATCAGCACCGGCAGGTTGCGATCGCGGCAGTACATAATGTTGTCGGGCGAAATATCGCGGTGCACAATGTTGAGCCTGTGGAGGTAGTCGAGCACCTGCAGCATCTGCATCAGCCACTGGATTACTTCGGCTTCAGAAAACTGGCTGTCTTGCTGGCGGCGCTGCTTGATCAGCTGCGAATACGGCACGCCGTCGATGTATTCCTGCACAATAAACAGGCGATTGCGCTGGGTGAAGCAGGCCAAAAACTTGGGCACCTGGGGATGGTTGAGCTGATACAGCGTTTTAGCTTCTCGCTTAAAGAGATCCAGCGCCTTTTGCAGATTGTTAGCCGTTTTTTTGGTGGGAAAAAACTCCTTCAGCACGCAGGCTTCGCCAAAGCGCTGCGAATCTTCGACCAGATACGACCGACCAAAGCCGCCCTGGCCCAGCACCCGCTGCACAATGTAGCGGCCGCCAATTTTGCTGCCGGGGGCGACCAGTTTGCGATCGCTCGCTGCATCCAGGCCAGGTTCAGGGGCATCGTCAGCTGAGGGGAGCGTTCCCCCACGACTGGCCCTGGGCAACGCGTAAACGTGGTAAGCGGGCACCAGTTCTTGAATGTTTTTGAGCTGCAGCGGCCCCGCATAGGTAACATCTAAATCGAGCCGCGACTTGACCACGTCGTAGACAATTTTTGAAATGCAGAGGCCGCTGGGGTGGGCTTCGGTTTGCAGGCGAGCGGCAATGTTGACCCCGTTGCCCATTACATCTGACTGGCTAAAAAAGACATCGCCCAGGTGAATGCCAATCCGATGCAGCAGCGCCAGGTCACCATCCGCACTGGCGTTGATGCGGGCCAGCTCTTTCTGAATTTCTAGCCCGCAGCTGACGGCCTGCACCGCGCTGGCGAAATACATCAGCAAGCCATCGCCGGTCGATTTCAGCACCTTGCCTTCAAACTGCTCGCAGAGCGTTTCCATCAGGGCCTGGTCGCGCTGAAGCTGGGAGAGAGTTAGCTCTTCGCGTACCGACATGCGGGCGCTAAAGCCCACTGCATCGGTCAACATGATCGCAGCCAGGGTGCGATGTCCGTGGGTCACACTCATCAGCTCCAAGGGGTACTAAGGACATTGAAGTGGATAACGGATGACCATCTGCCCGTTATCTACAGTTACTTTCAGCCAGTGCACAGCCGTTTCCTGAAGTAATCCCTGATGGCTGACGATGCGGTAGCAAACACCCTTGATTTCCTGACATTGGCCCCCAGCGCGGCGACCCCATCGAGCTGTTTCAGAAAACATCTATCATAGGTTTGATTCTAGCCTACCGATTGTTCCCTCACTGTTCAAGCGCTCAGCTTTGATGCGGTTCTCGGTTGGATGGGGTGCGCATCGGCTGAGTTCTAGCTCCCCCAGTTCCTGACTGGTTAAGGGTCACTCTGTCCGCCTTGCTAAGGGGGATTATACAAAATCCGATTTGGTAAGCCCCGGTTCACGATCAGGAACTCTGTAGGGGCGTAGCATGCTACGCCCCTACAAATCGGGGGTATTCATTCCGGATTTGGTATTAGAGGGGATCACCGCAATGTCTTCACCCAAAGTAAGAGCCGCTATGGAGAGTTTTGCGCGTTCCCTGGCGGCTCATTCAATAGTCAGCACCGCTGGCTGCTCCTTAACGCGAGCTTCTAGCGGGCGCACTTTTTCGACCAGGGCGATTAGCTGAGTCAAGTCGGGCGGCGCGGCATTGGGACTGTAGCCCGCATCAGCCGTTAGGGCCGAGGGGGCATTTTGCATGGCCTGCTCGATATACTGCTGCTGGTTGCGATCGACCCTGGGGCTGATCAAAACCGCGCCGGGCGGGACAGCGCGACTGGCGTGCAGCGTGCGAAACACGCCATCCTCAAACCCACTGCGGTACTGCTGAAAGTCGTCTTCTGATATTGCCCCCGCCGCCACCTGGCCGTTGGCAATCCACTCTAAGGCGGTGGCCGGAGTGGGAGCAAACTCAATTTTTTCTAGGGTGAGGCCATAGAGATCGTACAGCGGTAGGTAGTAGCCCGTAGCTGAACCCGGCTCGCCCAGGGCGATCGCTTCGTTGGCCAGGTCGCCCAGGGTTTGAAACGGGCTATCGCTACGCACCACTAGCATCGACCGCTGGTTGGGGGTACCCAGGGTGGGGAAAATGGGCAGGTAATTGGCTTCGGCGATCGCGATCGCCGCCAGCCCCGAGGGGGCAAACACCAGCGACCAGTTGGCCGCTCTCACCTGCTCAACCGCGCGAATTTCATTAAAAACCGGCTCCAGCTCTACCACCGCCTTGAGCTGTTCGGCCAGGTAGGTCTGAAAGCGCTCGTATTTCTCCAGCGAGCTAGCGCCGTCATCGTAGCTCACCAGCCCGATCGTGAGCCGCATGGGTTGCTCAGGCCCGGTGCTACCACCACAGCCAGTAGCCTGGAGCAGCCCGACCACTACCAGGCCCACCAGGCAGAGTTTGAAAAACCGGCGCAGTCGACTCATAGTTTATACAAACGGGGCGATCAAGAGTTTGGGGTAGACCTCTTAAACCCGTTTTTGCAGCTTAGATCGACGGCTCAAGCAATCCAGATCTTCTTCGTATTCTGTGACGTTTGTGCGACATTAGCCAAAGTAATCTGGCTCGTTGCCCGGTGCCCACTTGATATTGCAGCCAATGCTGGGTTTCTGGTGACCGGGCATGGCTTCGGCAGCTAGCACCGCATCGAGTGCGGCGCGCAGATCTTGGCCGGTCACAGGCACGTCGTTGCCGGGGCGGCTGTCGTCGAGCTGACCCCGGTAGGCGAGGGTTTTGGCCTGGTCGAACACGAAGAAATCGGGGGTGCAGGCGGCGGTGTAGGCCTTAGCAACCGCCTGAGTCTCATCAAAGCAGTAGGGAAAGGTAAAGCCCACTTCCTGCGCCTGAGCCTTGAGGTGCTCAGGGCCATCCTGGGGATGGGTTTGCACACTGTTAGCGCTGATGGCGACAATACCCACGCCCTGGGGGCCGTAGTCTTTGCCAATGCGGGCCAGCTCCTGCTCCACATGCTTAACAAACGGACAGTGGCGACAGATAAACATCACCAGCAGAGCCGGAGCGTCGGCAAAGGTGCCCAGGGTAATGGTTTCGCCGCTGACTACATCAGTCAGTTCAAAGTGGGGGGCAGCGGTGCCCAGGGGCAGCATGGTAGATTCCACCATAGCCATGGGTTGAGTCTCCAGGGTGAATGTTTATCGTGTCTCTATCGTACTGAATCGCATTGGGAGATCTGGCTATGACCGCCGCCAAGTTAACCGACATTCGCAACTACCTGGCCCTTTCGCCCAGCCTGGCAACGGCAGGCCAGCCGACGCCAGAGCAGTTTGAGGCCTTGGCCCAGGCAGGCTATACGGTGGTTATCAACCTGGCCCTCTCGACCTCTGACCATGCCATTCCTAACGAGGCCGAGCTGGTCAAAAGTTTGGGGATGACGCACTTTCACATTCCGGTGGTATGGGAAGCGCCGACCATGACCGATTTGGAGATATTTTTTAAGGTAATGGAGCGCAACCGCGACTATAACACCCTGGTTCACTGCGCTCTGAATATGCGGGTTTCTGCCTTTGTCTACCTGTACCGGGTGCTGCGCCAGGGGGTAGATGAACCCACGGCTCGGGCTGACCTGCACCGCATCTGGCAGCCCAACCCCACCTGGCAGGCCTTCATTGACGAGGCGCTGGCGCAGAAGGCGGTTTAGTTAGCCGTCGTTTTTTCGGTGGACGACGGCGACGCTGGTTGACACAATGGCCCTATGAATTGGGGCACTACCCATGCAAATGACCTTGAGCTTTGTTCCCTCCGCAACCGAAATGGAGGCGGCCTTTTATAGCAAAGATGGTCGCTACGACGGCCTGTTTTTTGTGGCGGTACGCACCACCGGCATTTTTTGTCGGCCCTCGTGCTCGTCGTGCCCCAAGCGCGAGAATGTGGAGTTTTTTCTGTCGCTGCGGGAGGCTGTGGTGGCTGGGTATCGGCCCTGCAAGCGCTGCCGCCCCGAAGCCAGCCTGGAGCAGCCGCCCGCCTGGGTGAGTCAGCTGATAGAGCGGGTTGAGGCCCAGGCGGGTCAAAAGCTTTCGACGCAGGATTGGCAGCAGCTGGGTATTACCCCCGAGCGGGCGCGGCGGTGGTTCAAAGACCACTACGGCATGACCTTTGCCGACTGGTGCCGATCGCGGCGATTGGCTGGGGCCTTCACCCAAATTCGCGAGGGTGAACCACTGGATGAGGTGGTGTTTGCCCACGGCTACGACTCCTACAGCGGCTTTCGAGACGCCTTTACCAAGACCTTTGGGGTGCCGCCGGGCCAGACCGATGGCCAGCGCTATATTGCCGTGGAGCTGATCGAAACGCCGTTGGGGCTAATGGTAGCGGGAGCCGTAGACGAGGGGCTGTGCCTGCTAGAATACTGCGATCGCCGCAGTTTAGAACGCCACTATGACACCCTGCGCCAGCGGTTTGACAGTGCGGTACTGCCGGTCAGCCATCCCCATTTAGACGCGCTAAGAACCGAGCTAGGGGAGTATTTTGTGGGCGATCGCACCGTTTTTTCCATGCCCCTCGCCCTCCAGGGCACTCCGTTTCAAACAACGGTCTGGGAGGAGCTGCAGCGCATTCCCCACGGTGAGACTATTGCCTACGACGAACTGGCCCGGCGCATTGGCCAGCCCACGGCCACGCGGGCGGTAGCACGGGCCAACGGCACCAACCGCATCAGCATTGTGGTGCCTTGCCACCGGGTAATTGGCAAAGACGGTTCGCTGACGGGCTATGGGGGTGGGCTGTGGCGCAAACGGCTGCTGCTGGAGCTAGAGCGGACAGGGCAACTGCCGGGGCGGTAGCGGCAAATTTTGGGTTTTGGGCTTGTAGTGAGCTTGTCGAACTATTGGCGAGTTGGCTCGCATTGTTTTGCAGCAAAGAGGCAGCGGAATGAAACGGTGGCAGGCGGTGGCGGAGTTTGTTTTGCTGGCCGCCGTTTGGGGCGGCTCGTTTTTGTTTATGCGGGTGGCGGCTCCGGAGTTTGGCCCAGTGTGGCTAATTGAGCTGCGGCTGGTGCTGGCGAGCGCGGTGCTGGTGCCTTTGGTGATGCGGCAGGGAAAATGGCAGGTTGGTCTGACCCTCTGGCGGCCTCTACTGGTGGTGGGGGTGCTTAACTCGGCGCTGCCCTTTGTGCTGCTGGCCTACGCCACCCTGACCCTACCGGCAGGGTTGACCTCGATTTTGAATGCCACCGCTCCGCTGTTTGGCACAGCGATCGCCTTGATCTGGCTGCGGGAGCGCTACTCAGTGGCGCAGTTCGCAGGCTTAGCGACTGGGTTTGTGGGGGTAGTGGTGCTGCTGGGCTGGCAGCCAACGCTGGATACCAGTGGCTATGGGCTGGCAATGGTGGCCGGACTGAGCGCGGCCTGCTGCTATGCGATCGCGGCTCCCTACGTGCGCCATCACCTGGCTGAGGTGCCGTCTCTGGTGATTGCGGCTGGCAGCCTGGCAGGGGCCTCGCTAGTGCTGCTGCCGCTGCTGCCGTTTACAACTCCTGAGGCCATGCCCTCGGCCCAGAGTGTGGCGGCGGTCGTGGCCTTGGCCCTGCTGTCTACGGCCCTGGCCTACCTGCTGTACTTTCGGCTGATTGCTCACCTGGGCTCGACCCGAGCGCTGACGGTGGGCTACCTGATTCCGCTATTTGCCATGGTGTGGGGGGTGCTGTGGCTGGGCGAAACGGTCACCGCTTCGATGGGGCTGGGCTGCGGGCTGGTGCTGCTGGGTACCGCGATCGCCAACCGTCCCGTGAAGCTGCCGTCCAAAATCTAAAATCCGCAATTTCCCCACCCCCTCCCACCCTCGCCTCTGCTGCCGGTCTCTTTTACAATGACCCTATGGCAAAAGAGACCCACTACCAAACCCTCGACGTTAACGAAACGGCGACCCAGGCGGAGATCAAGCGCGCCTATCGTCGGCTTGCGAAGCAGTACCACCCCGACAGTCAGAGCGATCAGGCGTCGCACGATCGCATCGCCCGCATCAACACGGCCTATGAGGTGATTGGTGACCCGTCGCGGCGCACGGTTTATGACCAGCAGCGTCAGGGTGTGGCGGCGGTGGATCCAGTAACGAGTGCTGCTAACCGGGCCAAGCGCACAGCCGACGCGCAGGAGGCGTATCGCTATGCGCGGGAGGCTACGCAGTCGTCTGAGGCGAGAGAAGATGCCTGGTTGAAGTTAGTGTATGGCCCGGTGGACAGGCTGCTGGGCAAAATTATGTCGCCGCTGAGGGCAGAGATTCGCAAGCTCTCGGCTGACCCCTTTGACGATGAGCTGATGGAGGGGTTTATGGCGTATTTAGAGCAGGGGCGCACGTGGTTGGGGCAGGCCCAGGGCAAGTTTAATTCGATGGCGAACCCGGCGAGTACGGCGGGGGTGGCGGCTGATTTGTACCACTGTCTGGGGCTGCTGGAGGATGGGTTGGATGAGCTGGATCGCTTCACGATGAGCTATGAGGAGAGCTACATCCATACCGGGACGGAGCTGTTTCGGCGGGTGAAGCAGATTCGGGCGGAGGCGAAGGAGCGGGTGAAGCGGTTGGTATAGGGTACGTCCCGTAGGGGCAAACGGTTGTTTGCCCTCACTAGGTTGTTGCTATCTACAGCTTCTTGGATGGTAGTAAGGAGCAGGGTGGGCACTGCCCACCAGCCCTACATCAATGTCATTCTCGCGTAGATGATAATTAGCGGGAGATGGTGTTCAAAACCAAACCTGCCGCTGGGGACATTTCGATTGTCCCCAGACCCCCTCGACCAGGGCCGTGCCGCCGCCCTGGACCCAACGGAAAGGATGGATCGATGGGCCAGTTTAAACCTCTGTTCTGCGAATGGGTCTGTAGGTAACTGCGATCGACCTTAACCATCAACCCGTAGGGTGCATCCGCTCGGCGATGCACCATCCCAAGAGATTCGCCACAACGAAACAGATATGAACCAAGGATGGGTTTACACCGATCGCATCACTCCCACCGAAGCAAATCTTTCGGTACTAGATTTTTACAGCAATCGCTATCGCCACTCTAGTCGGGCAGAATGGCGCGATCGCATCCTCTCTGGGCAAATTCGTCTGAATGGTGACACTGTCTCCCCAGACGATTATCTTCATGCAGGGCACACCCTGACCTACCACCGCCCGCCGTGGCAAGAGCCAGAGGTGCCGCTGGGGTTTGAGGTGCTGTATGAGGATGGGGACGTGGTGGCGATCGCTAAGCCTGCGGGTCTGCCGGTGCTGCCGGGGGGCAACTTTCTGGCCCATACGCTGCTGCACCAGCTCAGGCTGCGCTATCCAGAGAACCCGCCCATTCCGGTGCATCGGCTGGGGCGGGGCACATCGGGGGTAATGGTGCTGGGCAGGTCGCCCCTGGCACGCTCCGTGCTCAGTCGTCAACTGCGAGATTCTACTGCCACTGCCCACAATCCCCAGGCAGCGCACCCGATTCGTAAAACCTACCGGGCGCTGATTGGGGCCAGCAATTTGCCCGCTGCGTTCACTCTCACAACCCCTATCGGCAAGGTCGATCATCCAGCGCTGGGGTATGTGTATGCAGCCTCACCCACTGGTCTACCGGCCTACAGCGAGGGGATCGTTATACAACGCACCACCGATTCCACCCTGGTAGAAGTCACCATTCGCACCGGGCGACCTCACCAAATTCGCATTCACCTGGCGACGGCGGGGTTTCCGTTACTGGGCGACCCCCTCTATGGAGTGGGCGGCATTCCCCTCATCGTCGAACCCGCCGCCGATGGCACAGTTCCCGTCCCTGGCGACATTGGCTATCATCTGCACGCCTACCGGCTAGAGCTGCCCCACCCCCGCACCCAGGAGCCTTTGCAAATCGTCTGTCCTGCCCCCCCTGCATTACAGGCTCCTGAGCCAAAGTTTTAGGTTATGGATAACTCTGCCTAGTACCGCTGCGCGGAGTTCAAAATGCAAGGTTCAAAATCAAAAATTGCTAGTGCGTCAGTTTAGTTGGGCAAACGCCGTTTGCCCCTATACGAGCTGCCTGTACTCAACTAGCACGGCCACCGCCCACCCGCCCACTCGCCTACCCGCCCACTCCCCTACTCCTCACAGGGTCGCACCATCAACAACTGCTCAGCCTGTGTAAAGCCATATTTCTCATAAAACGGCTGCATCTCAGGGGTACAAAAGAGCTGAATGCACTCTACCTGAGCCAGCTGGTGGTGGGTCGTGACATGCTCGATTAGCTTAGCCCCTAGGCCTTGGCCGCGATAGTCCGCTGCCACAATCACATCGAATACGATCGCTCGGTAGACCCAGTCGGTCAGCACTCGGCAAAAGCCCGCTAGCCGCTGCGCTTCCTCATCCCAGAGGCCAAAGAGCAGGTCGCTGTTGTTTAGCAGGGTTGGTATGTCGGCCAGGGCACGTTCTTTGCTCCACCACTCTTGCAAATACAGCTGGTGCAGTTGCTCAACCTGTGTCGGGGTGAGCTGGTGAATGAGGGTCAGCATGGGAATTTCCGATTCTTTACGGTACGGGTATCCTGACCCAATAGCCAAAAGAAAGAGCTACGATCGAGGGACAGCACAGGCGCAAGACCTATCTTACTGCCGATGCTGAGGGTCAGGGCAGCCCGATACACTTCAAATGTAGATGCGTCGTCAATTGCTCTTGCCCATCTTCTCGCCCTAGGGCGAGGCACACGCGAGATTCAGGGGCAAGACTTAGGTCGATCGCAGCAAACTACCGACGCTAGCCAGGCCCAAAGGGCGATCGCCCGAGGAGCGAGCCTTTAACCGTTGAGCTAGCACTGATCATCCATACCGGAGGACACCTCCATGAAACTCACTCTACTCGCCGGGGCCGCGGTGGCTATTCCTTTAGCCTTTGCCGTACCTGCTCAAGCCGAGAACCCAGCCCACGTGCAGCAGCTGCTCGAAACCAACCTCTGCCAGGGTTGTGATCTATCGGGCGCTGACCTCACCCAGGCCCACCTGATTGGGGCCGACCTGCGCGATGCCGATTTACAGGGGGCCACCCTGGTCGAAGCCAACCTAGAAGGGGCCGACCTCAGCCGCGCTGACCTCACCGGGGCAAATATGACCAACGCCTTTTTGACCAACGCCCTGCTTGAGAATGCATCGCTTGATGAGGCTAACCTGACCGATGCTTCCATCTACTTTGCCGAAGTCACGGGCGCTTCGTTCTTCAATACCGACTTGACCGGAGCCGCAGTTGTAGGCACCCCCATCAGCGTGGGTGGCGACTAGCCTCCCCTGGTTTGGCTTCGGGTTTGATTTAAGGCTCGACGGGGGTGTGAGGCAAACGCCCCCACTCATTCCATGACCCGTCGTAGTTGCGAACCTTGGGGTAGCCCAGCAGGTGGGCCAAGACAAACCACAAACAGGCCGACCGCCCCCCGACCGCGCAATAGGGAAACACTTCGCGATCGGCGGTAATGCCTTGCTCATGAAACAACGCCTGCAATTCTTCGACTGACTTAAAAGTGCCGTCGTTGTTCAGCGTTAGCGTGTGTTCTAAATGAATTGCCCCAGGAATGTGCCCCGCCCGTTCTGTATCTTGGGGCGGTTTCAGTAAAAATATTTGCCCCTGATATTCAGGCAGGGTGCGAACATCTAGTAAAACCTGATTGGGGTTTGCGATCGCCGCCTCAACCTCTGCTAAAAGCACTCGAAAACTGGCGTCGAAAGGTTGAGCAGAATATTGCGTAGGCGAAGCCGTTGCCAGCGCATCTGCCACCGGGCGACCTTCGGCAACCCACCTTTGGTAGCCGCCATTGAGAACTTTCACGTTCCGGTGGCCAACGGCCTGAAGCAACCAAAAAATCCAGGCTCCTGTGCCAGGATCGCTGCCGTAGGCGACCACCGTTGTCTCGGGGCTAATTCCAACTTTCGACAGCAGCTCATTAACGGCATTAGGGTCAGTGTTGAGGCGAAGATCTGGCCGCAGTAGTCCAGTTAAAGGATTTAAAAAGATCGCCCCTGGAATGTGGGCTTTCTTGTAAGGGGCAGGGCTCATATCCACCTCCAAAATCCGCAGGTTTGGATCGTGAAGATGGTTCTCGAGCCATTGGGTATCGACTAAAACATCGGGGTGTGCGTAGCGGTTCACGGCAGTTTCCTCGGTAAGTTTAAACGTCATTGGCATCGAGGTTAGGCGACAACATAGGCCTTATCCGATGCACCAGCGTGGTTGATGCCGAAAATAGCGAAAACCCGATCAGCGGGTGAAAAATAGCCAGGGGTAGCGGCGTGTGAACGGTTGCAAACTGAAGCCCCAAAAGCACAGCTAGGCTAATGGCCAGGGCTCGTATGCGTTTAGAAAACGGCATCCACCAGGCCCAAATCAGCAGAATGAGCGATAGCCCGCCGTAGCCTCGCACCAGCCAAACGTGAAGGTTCCACCAGGCGGGGTCGCTAAAATAGGCCAGGCCAACGGTTAGCAGCTGTGCCACTAAACAGAGGTTGAAAAGTATAGCTGCGGCATAAAACCCAAGCACGACCAATCGAGGCAGGAGCGGTGTTTCATTGAGTAGCTGATCTGCGCTAGATTCAGAAGATTTTGAAATAGATGTCATCACTGGCGGCACAATAGGGATAGATTTGGCAGGGAGCAAACTACGCTGCGTTCCACAGCTGTATTCCACAATAGAGAGGTTGCGCTCGGAGCAATAGACCTCGATCGGGTACACTTCGCTGAGGAGCTACCTATGGACATCTCTAGTCAACCTGTTTCGCTACAGGCGCTGTTTGGTGCGATCGCCCAAACCCAAACCGAGGCCGACCTCAGGCAGCGAATCATGGCGCAGCTGGGCGACTACTTCGCAGCCCGCCGCTGGAGCCTAAATTTTGCCAGCGAGTTTCCCACCGTCGATCAAAATTCGCCCAGGTTAATGCGCCTGGCCCTATCGCTGGACTACAACCCGGTGTTGCGCTACCTGGTGCAGCGCCATGCCGCCGTGCACGATGAGGTGGTGCTGCCGCCGGGGGTATGGCAAACTCTGTGCCCCCGCGCCGACCACGGCCACGTCATGGCAGGGCCAATCGTGAGTGAGGGGCAGCTGGTGGGCGGCATCGCGTTTACCCGCCACCGCGACGATGGTGCCTTTAATGCTGAGAATCTGGCTGACCTGGGGGCACTGTGCCTGCACCTATCGACCAAGCTGGCGGCACTGCGGACCAAGCCTGAGACGGGGTTAGACCGCAGCCGCCTCACCCCCCGCGAAGCCGAAATCGTTGAACTCGTCGCCCAGGGGCTAACCAACAAAGAAATCGGGGCTACCCTCTGGATTACCGAAAACTCTGTCAAGCAGGCGCTAAAACGCATCTTTCGCAAGCTCAACGTGTCGTCACGCGCCGAAATGGTAGCAAAACTCGCTGCTTAGCAGATGTAGGTTGGGTGGCGCGTTAGCAGAACCCAACAAAACAAAATCTGGTGTTGGGCTTCACTTCGTTTCACCCGTCATACAGAAGACTTAGAGAATTTAGGAAGTCGTTCAAACGTTATCTATGCTTTTGCAAAGAGTGTTTGCAACATAAAAATCTGCGACCAATTTCATCGCCTTCATAATATATAAGCTCACCTGGAAGGCATGACAGAAATGTTGCCATTCCTCTACCTAAAACTGAATCTAATGCCTCATTGATGCGCATCAAAGCACCGTCAATCTTGCCATTCTCAGAGATCACGTAGCACATTTCCGGCGATCCCTTTTCTTTAAGAAGAATCTCTATCGATCTGCTGCTTTGAAGCTTTGCAGGTATTGGGATGATGTAGCTAGGATCAATATCCTGAAAGTGTGCCAATGACTCTCTAAACTTCCTTCTACCTCTCGAACTCGAAATCAAATTCGAGTATCGAGATCTTTTTTGGGGTGCAAAAAACGATCGAATAAGTTCACTTTCATGAATATTCGTATTTTTCATATTTTCGTCTATATTCTGGTCACTCCTATCGATTAACGCAAATTTATTGCGATCGAAATGAAAATTCCAAACATCTTATTCACGCCTTAAAAGTTGCTTTCAAGTGATCTGCAAGTTGAGAAATTTCCCTCCACCTTTCATCATCTAATATTTCTTTAGGGTCAGAGCAAGAGAATATTTTGCCTTTAAAGGCTCTCATCTTGCTGATAAGTTCTCTTGCCCAAATTAGCTGAATATTGGAAAGCAAACTTTCCTGCTTCTCAATAAATTCTTCAAAGACAAAGTCTTCAAGAAGATTACAGTATAATTCCTCTGGAGATGAGACCTTGTCACCTTGTTCAAACCAGGCTTCTCTTTGAAATTCTTCGTCAGCTATATCTTTTAATACTTCTACGATTTTCTCTTGCCAAAGTTGGACATTCATAATCAAGGTTTCCTGTCACAAAGCGGATTGGGGCGATCGCCCAGCAAACCTGACAGCTATGGCTGTTGAGTTCTCTCTCCGTAGGACAGCAGCTGCTCGATCGCAGCCAGCCGATGCTGCCACGATCGCAGGCGGTAGCGGCTGTTGGCAGTGTCGATCAGCACTCCCTGATTCAGCGGCTCCTGCACTCTAGCAAGTCCGGCTTTCACGTTGGCCAGGTGGCGGCGCGATGGTTCTTGGGATAGGGTTTCAAACTCGGTGCCCAGGGCGTTGACCGCCTCAACCCAGGGTTCTAGAGTGCCGCGATCCATCCATAGACGATCTTGGGTGAGCAGCCAGCTCCACTCGCGCTGGAGCGCTTCATAACGGCTGAAGGCCATCGCATAGGGGGTGGTGGGGCCGGGCTGGCTGCTATTGCCGACTGGGGCCTGGGTCTGGGCCAGCACCGCATTCAGCTCAGCATTCAGGTCGGCGGTGGCAAACAGGGCATAGCCGGGGGTGGGCAAGTCGCGGCTAGCCTGCATCTGGTCGAGGGTAGCGGCATTCGACAGGTTGAGCAGGCGAATGCCGGGGATAACCAGGGTGGAGCCAAACGATTCATTCACCAGCCAGGGGGAGACAATGCGCTCGAAGCGGCTGGTATCGCCCGCGTAGCTCATCAGCACAATCCAGTCGAGGTAGTTGGCTCGCGCCCAGGTGCCCCAGTCTTGCTGAATGCGCTGAAGGCGATCGTGCTCGGGGTTGGCAAACACCGCTGCTGACATAACGAGGCCAGGGCGCTGTCGCCGCAGGGTGCTGGAGATGCCTTCTACAAACGAGGTCACCTGGTGAGTGCGAAACTCAGTCCAGCGCTGCCACAGCACCTGCTGCTGAATCTCTTGATTGCGATCGAGTCCGCTGGCGCGGGGGTTCAGGGTCAACGGATCCACCCCGCTGGTGCTCTCAAACCGATGGCGGGCTACCTCGCCGTAGCCGTAGGTGCGGTTGGCCCCAGGGTCTTGAAAGGGGTAGCGAATGTAGTCGAGGTGCAGGCCATCGACCTCGTACTGGGTGACAATTTCGGTCATCAGTCGGGTCAGGTAGCTGCGCACCTCGGGGTTGGCGGGGTCGAGAAAGGGCTTGTCTTGCCCGCGAGGAATGCGGTTGCCGCTGTTGTCGTAGCCCGCCCAGGTGGGGTGCTGGGAGATAACCGGACCGGGGTAGTCGGCGGGCTGGTTGAGCAGGCGGTTGTGGCGCTGGTTGCCCGCTGCAAACACCCACACCCAGGCGTGCAGGGTCATGCCGCGCTGATGGGCCAGCTCCACAGCAGCAGCCAGCGGATCCCAGCCGCGAGTCAGGGGGTTTTGCTCAGGGGCGACCTGGCTGGGGTAAATGGTGTAGCCCGCATTCACCGTCTCAAAGAAGACGGTATTGATACCAGCGGCGGCCAGCTTGTCGAAGATTGCGCTCAGCCCCTGGGGCGACTTGGCCTGCACAATGGTGCCGCGATCGAGCCACACCGCGCGAATTTCGCCCTGGTCTACGGGACGATCGGTGGCAAAGCTGTCCCACAGGGCGGTGCGGGCGGCCAGCCAGCGATCGCGCACCTCCGTATGCTTGCCCGCCGCCAGCAGCTCGTCCCATTCATTCAAGAGCTGCTGAGCGTTTTGCAGGGCGGGGTGGAGAAAGGTCTCCTGACCGGCTAGCTTCACCTGGCTGGCGGCGCTTAGCGCGGGCTGGCCGGTGGGCAGGGTTAACACCGTCGATGCATTGAGGGAATTGGCCATAATCAGAGCGCTCTCAAAGCGACCAATCAGGTTCTTAAGCTCCTGCTGCATGGCCAAAAATACCACCGGGCTGGGAGGCCGTCCGGTGGGCGACAGCTCGATCACCGCCGGGGCAATCTGTTCGGCTGGGTCGCCCGCAGCGGGGCCGATCGCCTCTACGGCAGCACCGGCTGGGTCAGCGGGCGGCAGCACTCTGAGACGCTGGGATGGGGGCAGGGGCGGTATGGAGGGGACGTGCTCAGGCCGCCGACCGGGCCTTGCCTGTACAGCGGGGGCAGGCGCAGTGCCCTCCGGCGGATCGAAGCGGAGGTCGCTGTCGTCGCCCAGCGCTTCAACGGCAGGCTGCTCCAGGGCAGGGACATCGGTCTGGGCGTAGAGCGGAACGCTGGGGATGCCCCAACTCCCGACTACCCCTGCGATGGCCATCAGTAAAAAGCCCGGCTGCATCACCCGCTGCGTCACAATGTCATCCCTCCATCACACGGCGCTAATTGTGGCACAGGCTAGCGCGTCTGGCGTTGACCCCAGGAGCGATCGCCAAATAGCAAAAGTAGCGGATCCACAATCCACCACTCGGCCCAGGCGCTGTACCACCCCTTCAGTAAACCCACTACGCGGGCAGGCTAACCGTAAACGTGGTGCCAGCCCCCACTCGACTGGTGACTTTGATGGTGCCCTGCTGGAGCTGCACAAACTGCTTGACGATGCTCAGCCCCAGCCCCGTGCCGGGAATATTGCTGACGTTCTGCCCCCGGTGAAAGGGCTCAAACAGCTGCTTGCGATCGCCCGCTGGAATGCCAATGCCCTCGTCCTGCACCCTGAGAATGGCCTGCCCCCGCTGCTTGGCCAGCTTGAGCCAGATTGGGCGATCGCTCGGCGTGTAGCGAATCGCATTGGAGAGCAGGTTGCTAAGAATCGATCGCAGCAGTCGCTCATCCAGACAGGCCAGCACCTGGCGGCTGCGGCAAACAAACTGAATCGGAGCCTGGGGCCGGCGATAGTCGCCCTCGGCCAGCAGATCCTGGCAGAAGCCCACCAGATCTAGCGGTTTGGGGTTGACCTCCAGCACCTTGGCCTCAATTTTGCCAATCACCAGAATGTCGTCGATCATCTGGGTCATGCGCTCGACGTTGGCGTTGATGGTGAGCAGGTAGTCGGTTTTTTCGTCGGGGCGCAGCTGGGTGTCGTAGCGGTTGAGCGACGACACGGTGAGAGCAATGTTGTTGAGCGGGTTGCGAAACTCGTGGCAGACCATCGAGACAAAGCGCGATCGCATGTCGCTCAGCTGCCGCAGCTGCTGGTTCGCCGCCTGTAGCTCGGCGGTGCGCTCCTGCACTTTTTGCTCTAGCTCCTCGTTGGCCCGCTGCAAAACTTGCTCGGCCCAGCGCCGCTGGGTAATGTCGCGAAAGGTGACCACCGTGCCAATCAGCTGCCCCTCCTCATCGCGCATCGGCGTGCTGATATATTCCACCGGAAAGCTGGTGCCGTCCTTGCGCCAAAACACCTCGTTGGTTATTCGCCGCACGCTGCCGTCCTGAAACGCGGCGTAGATCGGGCAGGCTTCGCGCTGGTAGGGGCTGCCGTCCGCCAGGGAATGGTGCATGACCGCATGCATCGATCGCCCAATCAGCTCCTCGGTCGACCAGCCAATCATGGCGGCAGCGGCGGGGTTGACAAAGGTGACGTTGCCGTCGAGGTCGAGCCCGTAGATACCCTCGCCCACCGCATTGAGAATGAGCTGGTGCTGACGGCGCAGGTGCTCTAGCTCCTGCCCCAGGGGAGCGGCGGCAGCAGCCTGTCGAGGGGGCAGCCAGTAGGTTTGGGTCATCTTGATGCTAATCCGGGCATAATTTGGTGCGCTCAGCGCCTCAATCACGGCTGAATTAAACCATCACTCTGGGCCTTGTTTTGCCCTAAGTCGAGGCAGAATGTATCGACCTATACAACAGCCTGTCTACTTAAGGTTTACTAAAGGATTGTAGGGGATGCGATCGCCCTCAAATAGTAACCGCTCAGCTCAACGTCTGACGCGGTAGTCTAACAAAATATCTTGCTCTATCGACACTACTGTCGCCCTAACGTTTTCGTCGATTCCAAGCATTTAATCGCGCTAAGTTGGCACATATTTCCTAAATTATTTTTTGTTTTTTGGGCTAACAGCAGCTCTATATTCATGTCCTTTCTAGCAATCAGCTAACCCTTGAGTAAGGCTAATTCATCAGCCGTCGGCATACGAGTTAACAGCACTGTGAAGACCATTCTGATCATTGAAGACGAAGCCCAAACTCGCAACATTTTTCTTAAATGTCTGGAGTTTGAAGGGTTTCGCGCAGTGGGGGCCAGCGATGGCACTGCCGGTGTAGCCATGGCCCAGCAGCACAACCCCGACCTGGTGGTCTGCGACATCATGATGCCCGATCTAGATGGCTACTCGGTGCTCTCGGCCCTGCGCAAGGCGCGACAGACGGCGCTGATTCCGCTGATCTTTCTCACCGCCAAGGTAGCGATGCACGACCTGCGCCGGGGCATGGAACTCGGGGCCGACGACTATCTGACCAAGCCCTGCACCGTCGAGCAGTTTTTAGCGGCCATCAACAGCCGTCTGCAGCGTCAGGAGCAGCTTTTGGCACTTTATGGCCCCCACCAAGAAGTCCAGAATCAGGCTGCGTCTCCATCTTCGCTCCACGATATTTTTCCTACCGACCCTAAGCTAGCCGCTGTCTTTCGCTTTATTGAGGCCCGCTACGACCAGCCCATCAGCCTTAACGATGTGGCCCAGGAAGCGGGCTACTCCCCCGCCTACCTGACCAACTTGGTGCAATCGCACACCGGACGCACCGTCAAACAGTGGATTATTGAGCGGCGCATGGCCCAGGCCAAAACCCTGCTGGCTACCACCGACCAGTCGGTGCGACACATTGCTGAGACTACGGGCTATGGCGATGCAAGTTATTTTACTCGGCAGTTTCGTCAATTTCACGGTGTTTCTCCACAGGTTTGGAGGCAACAATCTGTAGCTGAAACAACAAATTAGTACTTGATTTTGGATCTAGAAATCAACTCCAAAAGAAAGTCCTATGATGTCCAAAAAATGATCCAACGCAATTTGGATTTGAGCTTGGTAGATTTACTGAGTAGCTTGGGTAAGCTAGCCTTCACAACTTAGGTGATTGGTCTAGGCCATTGAGCAGCGGAGCGGTCTCTACACTTCGCTAGAGCGAGCGCTCAGGTTGGTTAGGGAAAGGTTTTTGTCGCATTCAACTATCCGTTTATGGTCATTTCAGCAGTAGCAAAATCGCTCAACGACTGGGGCAGTTTGAGTTGCACATCCCCCTCCCTGATGTTGCCCGGCCGCCCCTGCCGAGACTGCGGCACGATGCACTTTACGGGTGATCACTCGCGGTTTATGGAAACGATGCCCAGCGACCCCGTCGATATGGTCGACGACCTGGTGAAAATGGGGGTCTATAAGCAAAACCAGCTGTGCGCCGCCGACACCGTCAACACCTACGAGCTGCGCAAGGCCCTGTTTCTCAAGCGGGTGGGCCGCAATGACCCCCAGCGCGAAAAGCTGATTCTGGCGCTGTGCAAGCAGGCGGGCGGGTTAGAAAATGCCTTTGCCGCTGCCTTTGGCCCTCAGGCGGGACTGTTTTTTGCCGACTCGGTGCGCAACAGCGGCGCGACCCGGCGCGAGTTTCTCAAGAATATGGCGCTGGGGGCCGCCCTGGTCACCCTGGCAAGCTGCGCTGGCGGTAGCGACGACCCCGTAGCGGAAGAGGCGGAGGCGGCTCCCATCGACACCAGCAACCTGGAGAAAACCGACATTCAGGTAGGCTTTATTCCTATCACCTGCGCCACGCCGATCATTATGTCGGAGCCGCTGGGCTTCTACGAGAAGTATGGCTTCAACGCCTCGGTGGTGAAAATGCCGAGCTGGGGCGCGGTGCGCGATTCTGCGATCGCAGGCGAACTCGACGCCTACCACATGCTGGCCCCCATGCCCATCGCCATGACCCTTGGCCTCGGCTCCGCCGCCTTTGGCGTCAAGCTGGCCAGCATTGAGAACATTAATGGTCAGGCTATCACCGTGGCCGAGCGCCACAAAGGCAACGTAGAAGGCCCGGCCGATTTCAAGGGCTTTGTGATCGGTGTGCCCTTCCCCTACTCCATGCACAATCTGCTGCTCCGCTACTACCTGGCCTCCGGTGGGTTGGATCCTGATGTGGATGTGCAGATTCGTCCCGTACCGCCCCCAGACAGCATTGCCCAGCTGATCGCCGGGGACATCGACGCCATGCTGATGCCCGATCCGTTCAATCAGCGGGCAGTCTACGAAGGGGCCGGATTCATTCACATGCTGACCAAAGACCTGTGGGATGGCCACCCCTGCTGCGCCTTTGCCGCCAGCGACGACTGGATTACCGCCAACCCCAACTCCTTCCGGTCTTTGAATAAGGCCATCATCGAAGCGGCCGCCTACGCCCAAGACCCTGCCAACCGGCCCGAAATTGCCGCCGCCATTTCCGATCGCGCCTTCTTGAATCAGCCCCCCGAGGTGGTCGAAGCGGTGCTCACCGGCAACTTTGACGATGGCCAGGGCAACACGCTTTCGGTGCCCGATCGCATTGGCTTTGACCCCTACCCCTGGCAGAGCTTCGCCAAGTGGATCTCGTCGCAGCTGGTGCGCTGGGAGCTGCTCGGCGAAGGCAACACCGCCGCCACCGTGAGCAACAGCGACATCAACCAGGTGGGTGAAGAGATCTTTTTAACTGACCTGGCCCGAGAGCTGGCTCTAGAACTGGGCGAACAGCCCCCCTTCGAGACCGATCGCACCGAAACCCTGGCCTTCGACACCTTTGACCCCGCGGCCTCGGCAGACTACGTCAAAGGCCAGGTTGATCAATTTGGCAAATAGAATCCGTGTGGCCCAGGCTAGCTCCACCCCTCCCTACGGGGTGATCTGAGTCATTGGAACATTCGCAGTCGGCGCAGTTTTTAGGAGGCACGAATTATGGCGGCGAGTCACAGTACGCCTGGATTGGTCATAGCGGAGCGGCAAACTCCGCTCTGGCACAACGAAAATGTGAGGGCGTTGGCGCTATTTATAGTCTCCCTCAGCATTTTTCTGCTGTTTTGGGAAATTGGAGCCAAATCTGGCTGGTTTGTGCGGGGCGTGCCCACCGCCACCGAAACCCTTAAAGAGTTTTGGTGGTGGGTGACAAATCCGTTCTACCGCAACGGCCCCAATGACCTGGGCATTGGTTGGAATTTGCTAATCAGCCTCAGGCGGGTGGCGATCGGCTATATTGCGGCGTCGCTGGTGGCGGTGCCCCTGGGCATTTTAATCGGCATTTCGCCCGTGGCCTTTAAGGCGTTTAACCCCTACATCCAGCTGCTCAAGCCGATTTCGCCCCTGGCCTGGCTGCCCCTGGGTCTCTACCTGCTGCGCGATTCCGAGAAAACCGGCATTTTCATTATTTTTATCTCCAGCATGTGGCCGACGCTGATTAACACCACCTTTGGGGTAGCCAACGTTGACCAGGAGTATCTGGATGTCTCAAAAACTCTGGGGGCCTCGCGCCTGCGCACCATCGTCAAGGTGATTATTCCGGCGGCGCTGCCGAATATTGTGTCGGGCCTGCGCATCAGCATGGGCATTGCCTGGCTGGTGATTGTGGCGGCGGAGATGCTGCTGGGCACGGGTCTGGGCTACTTCATCTGGAACGAGTGGAACAACCTGTCAATCCCGAATATTCTGGTGGCCATTTTCATCATTGGGTTGACGGGACTGGTGCTCGATAGTCTGTTTGCTGCCCTCGAAAAATTTGTTGCCTTTGGTCGAAACTCATGAGCATTGCCCCCGTGAACACTCCTATGAATACGCCCACAAATACGATAGAGCCGGTAGGAGCGCGATCGCAGACCGCCCAGCTGTCGATTCGCAATGTGGCCAAGGTCTTCCCTGGTAAAAAAGATCTGTTTAGTAAGCTCACCGGCAAAGCCCGCCGCGATTTTGTCGCCATCCAGAACATTGACCTGGAGATCGAGCCCAACACCTTTGTGTCAATTATTGGCCCCTCGGGCTGCGGCAAATCGACCTTGCTGAACATGATTGCGGGCCTCAGCCCGATCTCCGGTGGTGAGATCTTGCTCAATGGTGCCCCAATCACCGGGCCGGGGCCAGACCGGGGCATGGTCTTTCAAAACTACGCCCTGATGCCCTGGATGACGGTGGAGGAAAACCTGCGGTTTGCTGTGGAAACCGTGGATCCAAAGATTTCGGCAAAAAAGCGCGATCGCATCATCAAAGAGCACATCCAGCTCGTCGGCCTCACCGGAGCCGAGCGCAAGCACCCCCACGAACTCTCCGGTGGCATGCGCCAGCGGGTCGGCATCGCCCGGGCGCTCGCCATTAACCCCCAGATTCTGCTGATGGATGAGCCCTTCGGTGCCCTCGACGCTCTCACCCGAGGCTTTCTGCAAGAAGAGGTGGAGCGTATCTGGGAACAGCAGCGCAAGACCGTGATCATGATTACCCACAGCATCGATGAGGCGCTGCTGCTGAGCGATCGCATTGTGATGATGACCCGCGGCCCCGCCGCCCGCATCGATGAGATTCTCGACGTGCCCTTTCCGCGACCCCGCGATCGTGAAACCATCCAGCAGCACCCCGCCTACCAGGGCCTCAAGGCCGAGATGGAGAGCCATCTGTTTCGCGAAACTCGTGCCGTGGAGGCAGCGCGCGTCGGTGGGTGATGGGTGGATGAAACCCGTAGGGTGGGCATTGCCCACCACCCCGCTTTAAAAATACACAACCTAATTTAGCCCAGCTCCCCCTTGATGCTTGCAAGCGACCGAGCCAAAGGGTGACTGTACAACTGCTGAGTTGGTTGGTGGGCAGTGCCCACCCTTGTATCTTAAAAAGTGTGGCAGACCGTCCCACCCTAGGTTAAGCAAACCGCGTGTAGCTTGGGTCGCCGCACCTTTAAGGATAAAACTCGAAAAATCGCCAGGAGCCTGTGACTCCGTA